>CAJIYN010000003.1 GCA_905181645.1 uncultured SAR86 cluster bacterium | reverse complement strand
TATTTCGAATTAAACGCCTTTTTTTTGTTGTTGTAAATCGAAAATTACAAAGCACGTTTATTTACTGCACAGGAAACAAAATAAAGTATTGGACAGTTATATCTGCAAAGATTATCATCAAAAATATAACAGTTTTTTGG
The DNA here is from genome assembly GCA_905181645.1 of uncultured SAR86 cluster bacterium. Classification (GTDB taxonomy): domain Bacteria; phylum Pseudomonadota; class Gammaproteobacteria; order Magnimaribacterales; family D2472; genus MED-G78. The sequence continues at coordinate 4,271 of CAJIYN010000003.1, read as the reverse complement.
TAATAAAAAATGACAAAACAATCCTCTAAATTTCCTGCCGAAGCCGAGGTAGTAATTGTTGGTGTGGGAGGAATCGTAGGGTCAATGGTGGCATATTGGCTTACAGAACTTGGCCAAAAAAATATTGTGGGATTGGAAAAATCTACCATCATTCCTTCAGATATAGCATCTACCGCGCATGCTTCAGACTTCGTTTACAACACGACTCATGACAAATTAGGCTGTTGGGCAACTGATTTTAGTAGAAAGTTTTATGAAGATAATGATTTCTTTCTAAAAAAGGGAGGTCTAGAAATATGTCGGAAAGATGACGATGCTCGCTGGGAGGAGCTCAAGCGAAAGGTTGAATCAGGTAAAGCCTTTGGAACCAACGTTAGATTAATTTCTGCGTCAGAAGCTAAAGAAAAATTTTCCTTTATTAGATGAAGAATCAATACGCGGCGCTATGTGGGATCCAGATGCCGGCTTAGTAACGCCCCGCTCTCAGGATGTGGTTCACTTTGCCGTAGAAAGCGCCAAAGAAAAAGGTGCTTTGACTACTTATACTGACACACCAGCCGTAGACTTTGAAATTGAGAACGGTCGTATTACTGGAGTAAAAACAGACAAAGGGACAATCAAAACTAGCAAAGTTGTAATTGCATCGGGAATCTGGGGACCTTTAATGGGAAAAATGGCTGGCGTTCCAATCCCACTAATGCCAGTGGAGCATCCTTTATTATTTTTTGGCCCACTTCCAGAAATTCAAGGAACAAAGGAATTGCTCGTCTACCCACTGCTTCGTGATCAAGGAAATTCAGCTTATGTTAGAGACACAGGCAGGCTCCATGGTGGGATGCTTGAATGGGGGTTTTACGAAGATAAAGAGCCTCGACTTGTTGATCCAGAGGATATCGGCAATCCAGAGAAGACAATGGGCTCTGACTCAATGCGATACCTTGAACTTGAAGAAGTTGCTGAACCTCTAGAAAAAGCATTCGAAACAACACCCATACTTGCTGAGTTAGGCTGGGATGAAAAAAGTTCATTTAATGGTTTGCTATCGGTGACTCCTGACGCCGGATCTTTGATTGGCGAAAGTCCAGAAGTTAGAGGCTTTTGGTTATGCGAAGCAGTTTGGGTTAAAGATGGTCCTGGTTGTGCGAGGCTCTGTGCTGAATCGATGATCAATGGCAAAACTCAGGTGGACATGCGCGCTTTTGATATTGCCAGATTTTATCCAGCACAAAAGGAAAGGGACTTTGTTAAAACCCGAGCTTTTGAAAATGCACAAACCATCTATACTCCGGCTGTTCATCCAAGAGAACCCTACATTAGCCATAGAGAATTATTTGTAAGTCCCTTTTATGAAAGAGAAAAAGAGCTTGGAGGCTACTTTGATAACGAGGTTGCAGGCTGGGAACGTGCTCTTGCCTATGAGAGCAATCGAGAAAAACTCGACAATTATTTACAAGAAGTTCCGGTCCGAGAAAATGAATGGGACCGACGTCACGTACCTTATGAAATTGCTAACGCAGAACATTTGGCTATGAGTGAGTCAGTCGGGATGATCAATCTATCCCACTTCGCGATCATGGATGTAGAAGGCCCAGATGCAGAACGCATGTTGGAATATCTTTCTGTAGCGAAGGTTGGAGGTAAAACTGCTGAAGGGCGAATCGTCTATACAAATTTCTTAGATGAAGATGGTGGTGTCCATGCGGATCTAACAATCTCCCGCTTAGGTGCGGATCGTTATCGAGTAGTTACCGGTGGTGCCGATGGCAACCTGGACTGGGTGACTATGCGCAATTATCGTGATGATAATGGACTGGAAGTAGATATTAATATCCGGACCCATGACATAGTAACCCTAGGATTATGGGGACCTCAAGCAAAAAATGCCCTGGGCAATCTTGTTGATCCGAGTGAAATAAGCATGGAAAATTTTCCTTTTGCTACAGCAAAATATCTGACCCTCAATTTGTCTGGCGGAAAAACGATTGATGTCTGGGTAGCACGAATTTCGTATGTCGGTGAAAGTGGCTGGGAAATATATCTGAACAATGACAGTGAAGAAGGTCTAGCACTTTATGACTCTCTGCTTGAGGTTGGGGTTGTACCAGTTGGTATCGAGACCTACGCTAACAGTCGACGCCTTGAAAAAAGCTTTCGACTTCAAGGCGCAGATCTAGAGGGAAACTATAATGCCTGTGAATCGGCGATTGAAAGGCGCCTAGTCAAAGCGGATGACTTCCATGGCAAAGAAGCCCACCTTGCGCATCGAGAAGAAGAGCCGATTACAATTCTATGCACCATGACCTTAGATGACCTAAATGTATCGGGTGCTACGCGCTATCCGGTCGGCATCTCACCAATCATTGACCCTGATACTGGGGAAGTGCCAGTAGATAGCAAGGGCCGTCGTTCCTATAGCACCAGTATGTCCTACTGCCCATCAATCAAAAAACATGTGGTCATGGGTTACCTACCTAAAAATATAGCTGTAGTAGGGTATCAACTACGCTGGAGTACTTTAATGAAGGTGGTGATGGTGTTTATCCAATGACCGTTCAGATAGTTGGCAAGGGGTCCATATACGACCCAGATAACAGCAGGGTTCGTTCTTAACTAGTCTCTAACCCTGTTTAACCATGGAATATCAACTGTTATTGCTATAAGTTCTTCCTCTGGAGAGGAGATAATTATTTCTTGACCGCTCGCAGCATGCTCGATATCTAAAATGACATAGCATATATTCTTGTTTAGTCTTGGTGAATAGACCGCAGCATTCATAGATCCAACTCTCTTACCATCAATCAAAACAGGCCAAGATTCCTCATTAAAGACAGTCATAGGATCGCCTTGAATCTCAGCCCCTATTAGTTTCTTTTCTAGACCCTTAAGGCTTATTGCACGCAAAGCATCTTTTCCAATAAAGTCATCCTCCTGATCAAGGTCAATTGCCCAATCTAACCCAACCTCATAGGGGTTATTAGTTCTATCTATATCTGCTAAATAACTCAGTATTCCACCCTCTACTCTTAAAATAATATTTGGTGAGCCGGGACTAATATTTAAATCTTGTCCAGCTTGCCAAAGAATTTCCCATAACTCATTTCCTTTAGAGTGATCTTGAAGAAACAGTTCATAACAAAGTTCTTTGCTGTAACCCATTCTAGCAATTATCATTGGAATCCCTTGATGATTAAATTCCTTAAACTTGTAAAAGCCTAAGTCACTCACCCAGTCTCCAAAAACCTTGGTCATCAATTTTGTTGAATTGGGGCCTTGGACTTGAAGTGGTGATACATCAGGCTCATCAACCTCTACATCAAATTTATATCCTGCCGCTATGCCTTGCACCCATAAGATTAAATCTCCATCAGAAACAGAAAACCAAAAACAATCTGCATCAATTTTTAACATGACTGGATCGTTGAGCAAACCCCCCTTGAAGTCTACAAGAGGTGTATACATCGCCTGACCAATTGAACATTTTTTAATATTTCTAGGAGTTAAAAACTGAGATAAGGCCTCAGCATCCGGACCTTTAATTTGGACTTGTCGCTCTACCCCAACGTCCCAAAGCTGAACTCCATTTAAAAGTTTTTTGTAGTCTTCAACAGGTCCCTCATAACTTACAGGCATATACATGTGGTTATAAACTGAGAAAGATTGGGCACCATATTTTATGGTGGAATCAAAGTATGGTGTCTTTCTTACGCGGGGACTAAAAACTACTTTGGATGTCTTGAACATTCCCGAATGCTATCACCTTTTTATTCCTCTGGAAATAATTTTATTTTGCACATAATTTTGCGCATAACAGAGATCTAAAAATGTATTTGCTCGACGAAATCGGATGATTTCTATTGACAGTCTTCTAACCAATCAACGGTTTGTTTAATACCTCCAATTGGAAAAAAATGAACTTGCTCAATATTTGATTCGAGGTCCTTAGATTTATACTCAGCCAATTCATTTAGAATTTGTGTTGGTTTGTATGGCAATAATAGTGTTGTGAGGTCTTTTGCTCTTTTAGTGAGAACTTTCATTGAAGCACCTATTCCACACTCAACCGAAAACTTTAATAGCGTTTGTAGTTTTGCTGGTCCAGCTATACCAATATGAATGGGGATATCGACTCCATTCTCTTTGATGTTGTCTGCCCATTTTTTTACAACATCGGCATCAAAACAAAACTGAGTAGCTATTGCCATAGAAGCATCGGTTCTTTTAGAAAATTCTTGCTTCCAGGATAGAGCTTTATTAACATTTTTAATTCCTCC
>CAJIYN010000002.1 GCA_905181645.1 uncultured SAR86 cluster bacterium | reverse complement strand
AAGAACTGTAACTGTTACTGATACAACAGCTCCTGTCTTTACTTCAAGCGCAACTTTTAGTGCTGCAGAAAACCAAACTGCTATTGGAACAGTAACTGCTTCTGATGCTGATGAGGATAGTGTAACTTTCACAGTTTCTGGGTCTGAACTAGCAATAACTTCAGCAGGAGTCTTAACTTTTGCTTCAGCTCCAGATTACGAAAGTAAATCGACATATACAGCTACTGTTACTGCAACTGATGCAAGCTCTAATAAAGCCACACAAGTCATTACAGTTACTGTAAATGATGTAGGTGGGTCTGATGATGATGTTGGAACTGGAACTGGCACAGGAACTGGAACTGGAACTGGAACTGGAACTGGAACTGGCACAGGAACAGGAACTAGGAACAGGAACTGGCACAGGAACAAGTACTTAATATTATTTGATGTCTTTTACAAAGAGTGATATTGCTAAAAATATTGCAATAAAGACATCAATATCAAACGAATCAGCTAAACAGCTACTTGATAAATTCATGAAGTAGTTGTTTCTGCTTCTAGAACTCCTGAAAGTGTTAGAGAATCTGGAACTTTTATTAGAAAAAAAACACCATCTAGAATTGGAAGAAATCCTAAAACTGGTGAAGAGTTTGAAATCTTAGAAAGAACTAAATTAAATCTTGTTTTATCAAACAAGATAAAAGAAAAAATAAATTAATTCTCATTATTAGTGGTGATGGCCCGATTCAAACCAAAGACCACTTCACCCTCAGCTAAGTGCGTTATCAAAATGTACTACATCTCGTATATTATGTATATTGATCTGTTGAATGCTTTAGTTAAGACCTTTATAAAAAGAATTTAGATATAATTAGGCCTATGGAAAATATTAATATAAAGTCTTCAGCTGGATCATTTTCAGGAATATGCAGCAATAATATTAATACATTTTATGGTATACCATATGCACAATCTTGTGGGAGTGGAAACAGGTGGAAAAGATCAAGAGAAATAGAAGGTAATGTTAACCACAAAAAATCTATTAAAGGCCATAGCGCATATCAAACATCTATTAACAAATCCTTTATGTATGATCCCAGTCTTCCGGAACCTAGCGAAGACTGTTTAAACTTAAATATTGCATCCCCTCAATCAGCTTCTAATTTGCCTGTAATGATATGGATTCATGGTGGAGCTTATTTAACAGGATCCGCCAATGGAGCTCTTTATAAGATGGAGTCATTAGTTTCTAAAGGAGTAGTATTAGTAACAATTAATTATAGATTAGGCCCATTAGGATTTTTAAAGCTTGATGAAGTTACTAACGGATTAATACCATCTACTGGTAATGAAGGAATTTTAGATCAAAGGTTAGCGATAAAATGGGTAAAAGAAAATATAGAAGCATTCGGAGGTAATCCTGAAAATATAACTCTTTTTGGTGAATCTGCAGGCTCATGGAGTTGCGCTCTTCAAGTTGGTATGGGTATTGATGGAGATTTCCAAAAGATTATTTGTCAAAGTGGAGGAGGTGATGCAGCTAGATCAATTAACTCAGCAAATCAATGGGGCGAACTATTTATATCAAAATGTCATGACAATAATGTCTTCATAAAAGATCTCGTGAATACCTCGCCAAACCAGCTAATTGAGATTAGAGAACTGGTGAAAAAAGTAGCAAAACCAAGGAGCATTGGGATGCAGATAGAATTGCACAACTTGATAATGTTATTTTAAAAGATCCTATTAAAGAAGATGAAAAAGAATTTGTTGATTTAGATAACATTGCAAATCTTGATGAATACCGATTATGGAGCGCATTCCATCCTTTTTATAAAAATCTTACAAAAGAAAATCTAAAAAAAAAATTATAACAAAAAATGTCACATCTTCAATTGAAGAAATTATTGAAATTTATTCAGACTATTCTGAAGATAATAACTACGGTCACTTATTATCAGCCGTTATGACAGATCTTACTTTCGGAAGTCCTGTAGATGATATATTATCTAGAAATAAAGATTCTTATGGATATATTTTCACTCCACAAAGCCCACTTCTAAATGGAGAACTTGGAGCTTTTCATGCTTCTGAACTACCTTATGTATTTGGAGTGCAAAATAGTGAGACATATAAGCAATGGACTCCAAATTATCGAGATAGCACTTCTGGTTTGATGCAAGATGCATGGACAAATTTTGCAAAAAATGGAGACCCATCAGCAAATAATTTTACATGGAAACCCTTCAAAAATGATAAAAATTACGCTTTAATAGGCTCATCAATTAATAATGTACAATCTCCCTTCAATGAAAGGTACAAACTTATAAATCATGCAAAAAATTTCTAAATACATTCTCATAATTCTTTTAACTACTAATAATCTTTTATTAATTGGCGAAGAAATAATTAAGACTTCTTCGGGAATTATTAGCGGTTTTGAAAAAGATAAAGTTATGAATTGGAATGACATACCATATGCAAAGCCTCCAGTGGGAGATCTGCGGTGGAAAGCACCTCAATTAATTTTTAAAAGTAATGAAAAGATAATAAGTAAAGAGGGAAATTTTTGCGTACAAGAGCCCTATGAAAGAGGCGGAGCTCCTGGAGATGAAGACGTTAGCGGATCAGAAGACTGTCTATATCTTGAATGTTAAAACTCCTACAGATAAGCTTAATAAAAAATTACCTGTTATGTTTTGGATCCATGGAGGAGGCAATACCTCAGGTATCAAAAGATAGCTATAATTTTTCAAAATTAGTAAAAAAGGAAAAGGTAATTATTGTCTCAATTAATTACAGATTAGGTGCTTTTGGTTGGTTTACTCACCCATCAATTCAGAGCTTACAATCAGGCCTTGATAAATCATCAAACTTTGGAACTTTAGATATTATTGCAGGCCTTGAAATGGGTTCAGGAAAATATTGATCGGTTTGGTGGCGATCCAGAAAATGTAACAATTTTTGGAGAATCTGCTGGCGGTCATGCGGTTAGACAGCTCATGTATCAAAAGAAGCGAAAGGTCTATTTCATAAAGCTATTTCTCAATCAGGCTACACAACAACTTATTCAATTGAGGAAGCTTATAAACCTAAAAAGGATTCAAATACACTCAAATGCATCTAGCAAAGATTTTTCAGCCTGCTTCAGTCAATTAGATACTCTAAGTCAGAAGATCTTAATTGATATAACAGAGCAAAGAAAAATCTTAAAAGAAATAGACTGCGATAACAATTATTTTTACTATATAAAGACTACTCTTTTGATTCCTATTTACTTACAACAACACTGGTATTACAATGCCCTATGAAGGCATGAAGGCCGCCCTAGGCAATCCAGAACATCTTAATATAGTTCCAACAATTGCTGGATCAAATAGAGATGAAGTGAAGATTGTGGCTAGCATCAGCAAAATATTTTGTTAAATTAGAGAAAAGCTTTTTAGGAAATATATTAGGAATACCAAAACCAGTTTTAAGAGATAAAAAATCTTATCGGGCCTTTAATTATTTCAGAGGAACAGCTTGGCAGCTAAGAGGAGTTACTCAACCCTTATCATCAATGTATCAAGCAGGAAATAAGGATATTTTTGCCTATAGATTTGATTGGGATGATCATAGAAGATACTTGTTTGCAGACTTTGCAAAACTCTTCTAAATCATGCGTCAGAAATTCCATTGAATTGTTCATGCTGTCTCCTCATAGTTATTTCGATTTCATTTTATATCCCAAAGGACCTTCAAAAAGGTTTACTGAAAAAAATATGATGAGGTTTTGGGCTAATTTTGCAAAAAATGGTATTCCTATAATATTCTATTTTAATAAAGAGTGGACTCCTTTTATTAATGAAAACAATAAAAAATCAATTATGATTTTAGAAGATTTTCAAATAGGAATGCAAAATTTTAATAAAGACTTAAATAGTTTAATTACAGAGCTTGAATTAAGTTCCGTAATTAATTTTAGAGAACAATGCGCTTTGTTATTTCAAGTTACCACTTTTGTTGGAGAGGACGTTTTTGATGATTATCAAGAAAGACTTAATGGAAAGTGTACAAGAGATTTAGCTAAAGAATTTCTAGAAGAGAATAGTGGAGTATTAGAGCTTTAGCTTGAGCGAACTTCTTCCTTAAGCTTTAAAACTAAAGAGGATTTAATTCTGATGAGATCAGCAACTCTTCTAATTAATCTTTCTTCATTAACTTCAAGCACGTTATCTCATATTGTTTTGCCCATATGATTTGTTGGCTAAAAGCAAGCTTTTGTTCTTTATTAAAATTACTATTGATATCTTCAACAAAGTCATGAAAAGAAACACTATTTTGAATATGCTCTTCTATAACTTGAAAAAGTTCATCACTAGATTGAGATAATTTAAGTGAAATATTTTCAAGACCTGCCTTAATTCTAGCTAGCTCATCATCATCAATATTACCGTCTGCAATTGCTACCTCGTAGGCTAAAGCATAGTGCCTTCTGACCTTCAAAGCATGTTTAATAAAAGAGGAATTAAAGAAGTAGAAACAAATCCAGAGCTTGTTGAAAATAAGTCAATTCAAGCATTTTGGAAAAACTATGAGAGTGTGCTGCACAAGAAAAGATGTACTTTCACTAAAACGATTTAATGATCAACCAAGAAACGATAATAGCATTGGCAACATTAATGTTTTAAATGAGCTGCCTAAATAAGCTTGCAGTTTATGGTGAATATGATCTCTTCCAGCATCTGCCCAGCTTAAGCCTTTTAATGTCCTGGAAATTATTAAGCCAATACAATCTAAGAGTGGTATTGCTATAAACCATACTATTGTCATAGGATTAATTGAATAAGACCCCATTTGCGAACAGTGAATAGCTATCCAAGCTACTAAAAAACCAATAAAATTCGACCCATGATCACCTAAGAATACTGCTCTTTTCTTACCCATTACTCGAAGATTAAAGACTAAAAATCCTGCCATAGAGCCTATAAGCAGAACCAACATTGAATCAAATATAAATCCTGAAGCTACTCCAGTAAAAAGCATCATAACTAGAGCGGATCCAGCACATAGCCCATTAATTCCATCTATCATATTAAAAGCATTCATTACGCCAACAACACAAAATATGGTTATAGGTATCCCATAAACTGAAAAATACTTTTCTCCAAATCCAAATAAATTACCAAGGTTTTCAAGATAAATACCAGTTGAATGGATTACAAAATAAGCAGCTGCAATTTGTGCAATTAATCTATAGGCTGGTTTTATACCCTTAGCATCATCAATCAAAAAAACAATAATTATAAAAAATGAAGCAACAAATAGCATTATAGAAAATAGAGGAATAAAGTCATTGAGATCATTAATATCAATATATATTTTGCCTGAAATCAATAAGCTAAAAAAGATAGCTATTCCGCCTGTTAAAGGAGTAGGTCTTTTATGAAATTTTCTACTTTTATCTGGTATATCTACTAAAACATTATTTTTTTTAGCAATATTATTTAAAATGTAATTAATCCCCAAAGAAGCAAAGCCACTAAGAATAAGATAATCTACAAGTATGTTAATATTCACTTAATTATTAATTCCTAATTTTACAATTTAATATGATACAAGCTATACATAATACATTTATTAAACCAATATCACATAAAATAACGCATAAAAGTGTACCAATGTTATACATACTTTTAGCTTTTCCTGGCTTATTGTTAGGTGAAAACTCTAATTTAAAACTCTTATCTGTTCCTGAAAACTTTAAAATAGAAATTTTTGCTGAAGATATATCTAGCCCAAGACAAATGGCAGAAGGCACGGAATATATTTTTACAGCATCTGGCTCCCAGGGCCAGATATATGCTTTATTAGATTTAAATAATGACTACGTTATTGATACAAATAGAATAATTGCTAAAGATCTTTTTGATTCTAGGGGTGTTACCTATAAAGATGGTGATTTATATTTTGCAGAAGTTAACAAAGTCTGGGTCATTAGAAATATCGAAGATTGGTTGAATTCTAATAAAGAAGGAATGCCAGAGAAGGAGCTAGTTACAGATAATTTACCGTCAAATCCATGGCATGGTTGGAAATGGATTAAATTTGGTCCTGACAATAAGCTATATGTGCCTGTAGGAGCCCCATGCAATGCATGTCTTGAGGAACTAGAAGAAGATTCAAGATTTGCATCAATCATGCGTCTTAATGATGGAAATTGGGAGCATGTTGCAAGAGGCGTTAGAAACAGTATTGGTTTTGATTGGCATCCTGTTACACAAGAACTTTATTTTGCCGACAATGGTAGAGATTGGTTGGGTGATGATTCTCCCTCATGTGAATTAAATGTAGTAAAAGAAGATGATAGTTTTTATGGATTTCCTTTTATGCATTCGATTGATGTTATTGATCCACAATACGGAGACTCAAGCAAAGAGTTTATACCCCCAGTATTAGAACTAGGAGCTCATGTAGCACCAACAGGTGTAGCATTTTATTCAAATGATCATTTTCCTGATGAGTATCAAAATACTCTTTTTATAACTCTTCATGGGTCTTGGAATAGAATGTCTCACCCCTCTGGTTATACCGTTGTTGCTGTTTCCACAGACAAGCAAGGTAACGTTACTGGATACAAAGATTTTATTACAGGATTTCTTCAAGGTAAAAAAGCCTGGGGCAGACCTTCAGCTCCATTTATGTTGTCAGATGGTTCACTTTTAGTTTCTGATGATAAATATGATGTAATTTATCGAGTTACATATAACCCAGAATCATAAAATGTCTCTGAGAGTCGGTATTGCTGGGTATGGAATAGTTGGTAAGACAAGACACAAAGTTTTAGCTCAACATGAAGCATTTGATGTTATCGCTGTCTCTGATATTAACTTTAAAGAAAATCCTATTGAATTAGACAATATTCATACCTATTGTGAGTATGAAGATCTAATTAATACAGAAGATTTAGATGTTTTGTTTGTAAGTGTTCCAAATAAACTAGCTTCAGAAGCCACGCTTAAAGGTTTAAAGAAGGGCTTACATGTCTTTTGTGAAAAGCCGCCAGCAAGAAGCCTAGAAGAACTTTATCCAATTAGAGATTTTCTACAAGAAAATACAGATCTAAAATTAATGTATGGCTTTAATCACAGATTCCATGCATCAATTATAGATGCTATAAGTATTATCAGAGATGGCTCTTCTAGGTCGACTTATTAATATGAAGGGCGTTTATGGTAAATCGCAAATGATTAGCTTTAATCAAACTGATTGGCGAACTAAGCGATCTGAGTCAGGAGGTGGAATACTTTTAGATCAAGGTATTCACATGCTGGATTTAATGAGATATTTTGCTGGAGATTTTACTAGTGTGCATTCGTTTATAAGCAATTCTTTTTGGAATTTTGACGTTGAGGACAATGCTTATGTGATGATGAAATCAGATACTGGAATAGTTGCTCAGTTAATGTCATCTGCCACCCAATGGCAACATACTTTTAATTTAAACATTACATTAGAAAAAGGCTCTCTTGTTTTAGGAGGTCTTAGAACGAGTTCAAAAAGCTATGGTGAAGAAACCCTAAGAATTATTTCATCTGATTCTGGAAAGCTTAATACAAAGCCTCAAGTAGAGGAGAGAAGTTATGATGAGGATATATCTTGGGATGAAGAGATTAAGTGTTTCGCTGGGGTATTATTAAATTCTGATAATATAGAAAATGGTTCTATTGATGAAGCTTTAAAAATTATGGAACTTGTTGAAACAATTTATAAAGCTGATCCAGAGTGGAGAGCAAAATATTACAATGAATCTTGATAAAGAGTATAAGTTAGCAAAAATAGCAGCCAAAGAAGCTGGAAATTTTTTAATTAGTGAAAAAGATAATATTAACTCATATTTTCTAAAGATAAAGATATAAAGCTTCAAGCCGATATTCAGACTGAAGCACTAATTAAATCTATTCTAGAAAAAGATTCAAGTTTTCCAATATTAGGCGAAGAGTCGGGTGCTTCAATAAAAGAATTAGGTGAAACCTACTGGGTTGTTGATCCTTTGGATGGAACTGCTAATTTTGCTAGGAATATTCCAATTAGTTGTGTTTCGATTGCTCTTATAGATAATAATCAGCCTGTTTTAGGGGTAATTTATGATTTTAATCATGATGATATGTACTCTGGATCAAAATATCATAAAGCCGAAATGAATGATCTTGAGATTAAAGTTTCTCAAGTTCAAGAAAAAAGTTTAGCTACGATAGTTACTGGCTTGCCAGCAAAAACAGATTTTTCTGATACAGCAATGCAAAAAATGATCAATGATTTTCAGTCATGGAAAAAAGTAAGAATGATTGGTTCTGCAGCAATGGCATCAGTCTATGTCGCATCAGGTAAAGCAGACTTGTATAAGGAATTTGGTATTTATTTGTGGGATATCGCAGCGGGAGCAGCAATTGTAGAAACGATGCAGGTAAAGTTTCTTTATTAAATCAAAATGATGCTTACCAAGTGGATGCATTTTTTTCAAATGAATATTTAGAAAATGAACACTCTTGATAAAATAGCTATAACCTCTAGATCCTTTTCAGCTAATAAATATTTAGTTGACGAATTAAGATCTAGATATACAAATATTACTTTAAACAATTCTGGCAAAACTCTTGTTGGTGCTGATCTGCTTGAATTTTTAGATGGGCAAAATAAAGTTATTGTAGGCTTAGAAAATTTTGATAAAAATTTGATAGATCAACTGCCTGAATTAAAAGTTATTAGTAAGTTTGGAGTAGGGCTCAATAATATTGACCTTAAATCAATGAAAGAACATTCTATTTCTTTAGGTTTTCAGCCTGGAACTAACAAACAATCTGTTGCTGAGCTAGCTTTAATGCATATGTTTATTGCACTTAGAAAAGCGCCATCAAGCAAAGAAGATATTTCTAATAATATTTGGAGTCAAAGTAAAGGTCATGAACTTTTTGGTAAATCTATAGGAATTATAGGGTTTGGTAATATTGGTCAAAGGCTTGCTGAGTTGCTTGAACCATTTAAATGCAAAATTATTTTTTATGATGATATTGAGTTCTCTAAGGAAGATTTAGTTACTAAATTCCCATCAAGATCTGAAGATTTTATAAATAGTCTGCAGCAAAGTTCATTAAATGAAGTTCTTAAAGAGGTCGATATAGTCTCTATTCACATTCCACTACTTGAAGAAACGCAAAATTTGATAAGCTCTGATGAATTAGCTTGCCTTAAAAAGGATGCCAGGATTATCAATACCTCGAGAGGCGGAATTGTTGACGAAAAAGCTCTAGAAGAATTTTTAAATAAAAATGAGAATGCATTTGCTGCATTTGATGTATTTGAAAAAGAACCAGCTTTTAATCATCCTTTGTTAAAGCTAAATAATTTTTATGCAACATCTCACCTTGGTAGCATGACAATAGAAGGGGTTATCTCAATGGGTATTGCTGCAATTAATGGACTGGATGAAAATAGAATACCTCTATAAACTTATACTATGAGCAAAACTGATACATCTTTGGGAACCTGGCTTAGTCTTTATAGTGAAGCTATTGCTGAAGTTCTTGTAAATGCAGGTTATGAGTGGGTTACTGTTGATCTTGAGCATAGCGCAATCACCATTGATCAAGCTGAAAAGCTTATAAGAGTAATAGATTTAGCTGGCGCAAAGCCTTATGTGAGAGTTTCAAGTAATGACGAGGTTCAAATTAAAAGAGTGCTAGATGCTGGAGCAAAAGGCATTATTGTCCCAATGGTAGAATCCAAAAAAGATGTTTTGGCTGCTATCAATGCAACAAACTATCCTCCTAAAGGAACAAGAGGCATGGGGCTTGCAAGAGCTCAAGGTTATGGCGAAGCTAAAGCAAAAAATAATTATATTCAAAATACTTCAAATCAGATTGAGTTATATATTCAAATTGAATCAGAAGCAGCTTTGAATCATCTTGATGAAATATTTTCTCAAGACATAGATGGTTATATGATTGGGCCTTATGATCTATCTTCATCCATGGGCATACCAGGAGATTTTTTAAACCCTGGATTTTATTAATGCAGAAGAGTCTATATTAGAGACAGCAAAAAAATATGATATTAAAAGAGGCTATCACATAGTGGAGCCTGATTTAGAACAGCTTGAATTAAGAAAATCACAAGGCTATAACTTTATTGCTTTTAGTGTAGATTTTAGAATGTTAGATGTAATGGCGAGAACACCATTTAATAATGACTAGAATTCTTGCAGTAGTTCCTGCAAGAATGAGCTCCTCAAGATTTCCAGGCAAACCCTTAGAGACAATTAACGGCATACCAATGATAGCTCATTGTTATTTTCGAGCCTTAAAAGCAAAAGAAGTTACCAAAGTAGTTCTTGCAACACCCGATGCTGAAATTATGCAATTTGGTAAAGATTTTGGTATAGAAACAGTTTTAACTTCTGATAAACATGAAAGGGCTACTGAGCGAGCTGAAGAGGCTCTTCAGATATACAAGAAACAGGGTGAAGAATATGATTATGTTCTTTTACTTCAAGGAGATGAGCCGCAAATTGATCCTGAAGAGATAGATAATCTTGCCTTAGCGCTTAAAAATAGCTCAAATTGTGTTGTAAATATTATCCATCCCATAGAAGGAGAGGATATGACCAATTCGAGTGTTGTTAAGTCTATTTTAGACTCTCATGGCAACATTTTATTTTTTAGCAGAGCGCATATACCCAATAAATCAAATTCAGGATATAGGCAGCTTGGCATGATTGGATTTACTGCAAAAATTTTAGAAAAATATTGTGAGTTAGAGCCTACAACACTAGAAATTACAGAGTCCATAGATATGATGCGATTTTTAGAAAATGATATTGCAATAAGCTCTCTTATGACTCATAAATCTATTATTGGAGTTGATCATCCAGAAGATATTAAAAAAGTTGAATTGCTTATGGCTGATGATGAATCAGTCAAAAATGGTCTAAACTTTTTATAAAAAAATAATATGAAAGCATTAATTCTGAGTGATGGTATTCCCGGACACTTTAATCAATCCAGAGGAGTTGCCTTACTTTTGGGAGAAGATATTCTTCTTAACGAAGAGGTAAAAAATCTTGAAGTAAAAATTAGATTACTCAGGTCACCCATTAAGCTACTTGCAAGATATTTATGTAACAACCTTACTAAATTTAAAGCTAAAATCATTATAAATTTATTTAAATCAATAGATTCCTCTAAAAAATTATTATTGCAGCAGGCGGAAATACAGCAGCTTATTCTGCAGCCTTATCGCTAATAACTGCAGTTCCAAATATTCAATTAGGTTCTCCAAGAGGCATTCATTCTAATAATTTTGATGTACATTTAACAATTGAAAGATACTTTGATACTCCTAATAATCTGGTATTAGATATAACTCCAAACCTCTATTCACCAGAGATATGTAAAAATGCTTCAAATAATAATGCATCTAATAATTCAGCTCTTTTACTTATTGGCGGCAAGGGAATTGGTTACTCTTACAAAGCAAGTGAATGGAACCAATTAGTTCAAAATATTAGTAACTTTACTAACTCAATGCATTCAAAAATTACAATTGTCACTTCCAGAAGAACAGATCCCTCTATAGAAGCTTTATTAAGAGACAGTTTAAGTGATTGTTATACAAAGGATTCCATTTGGTTTCATCATGGTGGCGCCAATGCTAACTTAGCTGAATTATTTGGAAATGCTGCTAAAATTTTTGTTACCGAAGATAGTGCAATGATGATTTCTGAATCGATAAGTAGTGGAAAAAAGGTAACAACTCTTTTTCCTGCATCTATAGATACACCTGATCGCTATAGTAAGCATATTCAAAAGTACCGAGATTTAAATCTTATTGATAGTCAAAGTATTAAAGCCGAACTAAGTCTTGAAGAAGGTAAAGAAATTGATCAAATTAATTTAATTAGAGAAGATTTAAAAAGAAGTATCTTTACAAGGATTGAAATATGAAAGGACTAGTCTGGCTTAGAAATGATATAAGAATGGATGATAATCCTGCTCTTAAAACAGCGTTTGAGGAGTGTGACTCAGCAAGCAGTATTTATATACTCTGAAAAGCAACTCAATTCTCATAATGAAGCAAATATTAAACAAGATTTTTTAATACAAAATCTTAAATCTTTAGGTGTAAATTTAAATGCAGTAAATGTGCCGCTACTGATTATTGAGAGTAAAAGTTTTTATAATGTAAAAAATGAAATTGCTAAACTTATAAAAGAACACTCTATAGATAAGATTTATTGGAATAAAGAATTTGGATTAGACGAGATTAATAGAGATAAGCATGTTCATGATGCTATAAAAGCAGGCGGATCTGAGATCGAGATATTTAATGATCAAATTATTTATGAGCCTGGTTTTTTAAGAACAGGTCAAGACAATCCATTCTCTGTTTTTACACCATTTAAAAGAAGATGGGTTGAAAATTTTGATATGAAATTTTTAGATATTGATTTTGATTATCCAATTAAAGACAAACTTAATTTTGATTCAAATGTAGAAAACTTTAATTTTGGTTTGAGTGCTACTCATGGTGTTGATATGAGTCTTTGGCCAGTAGGTGAGATTAGCGCTTTGGATAGAGTGAATGATTTTCTTGATAATAGAGCTATAGACTATTCTAAGAATCGAAATGATCCTATCTTAGATGGAACTAGCAGAATTTCACCATATCTTGCATGTGGCATTATTTCTTCAAAAAGATGTATTTTAGAGGGGCTCAAAAAAAATAATTTTGAATTAAGTTCCGGGAATATTGGGATAACTAAATGGATTGATGAGATTGTATGGAGAGAATTTTATAGAAATATTATGTTCTTTATTTATCCATTTAAAAAATTATGAATTCAGGATTATACAAAAAATACATTTCTAAATCACCGTGTAATCTAATGCATGGAAAAATGGTAATACAGGTTTTCCATTAATTGATGCAGCTATGAGGCAATTGCTTCATGAGGGATGGATGCACAATAGATTAAGAATGGTCGTAGCAATGTTTTTTACTAAAAATATGCTTCATGACTGGAGGCTGGGAGAAGCCTATTTTATGCAAAATCTTATAGATGGTGATTTTGCATCTAATAATGGAGGTTGGCAGTGGAGCAGTTCAACTGGAACAGATGCTGCGCCTTACTTTAGGATTTTTAATCCTGTAACTCAATCTAAAAATTTTGATAAAGAAGGTTTATTTATTAAAAAATATGTACCTGAACTTCTAGATCTAGATAAGTCTGTTATCCATGACCCACCTCTTGAACATAGAAAATACTGTAATTATCCTTTGCAAATTTTAGATCTAAAAGAATCTAGAGTTAGAGCAATTGAAGTCTTTAATAAAGCTAAGAATACATAGCTCTTTAAAGTCTATAGTCTAGTTATTTCTTCTTATGTATACTTTACAAATAATAGCTTATCTATAGGGGAGCAAATATTATGAAAGAGTTTCTTACAGACCTCGAGATAGCAAATGCTGCCTCAAAAAATGATATTACAGATATTGGTAATTTAATTGGGATTCCAAGCGATGCCTTAATTCTCAATGGAAGTATTGCTTTCGAAAGCTTCTGTTTTTAGCCAACTCAAGGATACTAAAAACGGCAAATTAATTTTAGTGACAGCAATATCTCCTACTCCAGCAGGTGAGGGCAAAACTACTACAAGCGTTGGTCTGGTTGATGGTTTATGTCATCTAGATAAGAAAGCTATGATTTGCCTCAGAGAGCCAAGTCTTGGACCTTCTTTTGGAATGAAAGGAGGGGCTGCTGGAGGTGGTTATGCTCAAGTTATTCCTATGACTGATATTAATCTTCACTTTACTGGAGATTTTTCGGCTATAGAAAAAGCAAACAATCTTCTTTCTGCTTTAATTGATAATCATATTCATTGGGAAAATTCTTTAAATATAGATCCAAGAAGGATTACTTGGAAAAGAGTGGTTGATATGAATGATAGATCGCTAAGAGATATTACTTGTGGTTTAGGCGGTCCAGGAAATGGAATTCCCAGACAAAGTGGTTTTGATATAACGGTTGCTTCAGAAATAATGGCTGTTTTTTGTTTAGCAAGTGATCTTGAAGATCTTGAAAAAAGAATCGGCAATATTGTTTTTGCTTATACAAGAAAGCTAGAACCAATAAAAGTGAGTTAAATGTTCATGGAGCAGTAACAGCATTACTTAGAGATGCTTTTCAACCAAATCTTGTTCAAACGCTAGAGAATAATCCTGCTTTTATGCATGGAGGACCATTTGCAAATATTGCACATGGATGTAATTCAGTTGCTTGGAGGTCAAACAGCTTTAAAATTAGCTGAAAAATTTGGTTACAGAGGCAGGCTTTGGTGCAGATTTAGGAGCAGAGAAATTTTTTGACATTAAGTGTAGAAAAGCAGGCCTTACTCCAGATGCGTTGTAATTGTTGCAACTATTAGAGCACTAAAAATGCATGGTGGTGTCATCAAAAGATAATTTAAAAGCTGAAAACATTGAAGCCATAACTGAAGGCTGCAAAAACTTAGAAAAACATATTAAGAATATTAGTCAATTTGGGGTTCCGGTAGTAGTGGGAATTAATGAATATGTAACTGATACCAAAGAAGAGCATCAGGCTATTATTGATTTTTGTAAGCAGTTAAATGTTGAATGTAAAATTTCTGAAGCCATGTCACCAAGACATTATCAGCATGGGTTTACATGGTCGATTCAAAAGATTCAGATTTCAATACTTTGTATGAAGATGACATGCCTTTGTTAGAAAAAACAAAATATATTGCTCAGAATATATATGGTGCAAACGATATTATTGCTGATAAAAAAGTTAGCCAGCAATTAGCTGATTTTGATAAAAATGGTTACGGGCACTATCCCATTTGTATGGCAAAAACTCAATATAGTTTTTCAACAGATCCTTTATTAATGGGAGCTCCAACTGGACATGATATCCCAATAAGAGAAGTTCGCTTGTGTTCTGGTGCAGAATTTATTGTAGTTATTTGTGGCGCAATTATGACTATGCCCGGTCTTCCAAGAAAACCTGCTTCTGAAAACATAGGCATCGATAAAGATAAAAATATAGAAGGCTTATTTTAATTCTTTAGCATTTTTGCTTTATAGCATGCGTGTTAATGAATTATAATTTTATTCCTTTAATTTAATACCTTGGAGTTTTGGTTATGAAAGATAAATTAGATTTTTATATTAATGGTGCTTGGGTTCAATCCTCATCCAATGAGAAGATTGAAGTCATTAATCCTGCTAATGAAGAAGTTATTGGTCATGTAGCAGCAGGAACAAAAGAAGATATAGATTCTGCTGTAAATGCAGCCTCGAATGCTTTTGAAACATTTTCTCATAGCTCTAAAGAAGAGCGTATAGATCTATTAAAAAAGGTTATCGCAGAATACGAAAACAGAATGCAAGATTTTGTAGACACTATCTCTGAAGAAATGGGCGCCCCTTTGTGGCTTTCAGGTGCAGCTCAGGCCACTACGGGACTTAGGAATTTTCAAGACACTTTAGAAGCTCTAGAAGCTTATGAATTTGAAAAAACTGAAGGTACATACATACTTAGAAAAGAGCCAATTGGCGTAATTGGAATGATTACACCTTGGAACTGGCCTATGAATCAAATCACCACTAAAGTTTCAGCAGCATTAGCTAGTGGATGCACCATGGTGCTCAAGCCAAGTGAAATTTCTCCTTATTGCGCAATGTTGCTTGCAGAAGTTTTCGATGCAGCAGGTGTTCCAGCAGGAATTTTTAATCTTGTGAATGGATATGGGCCTACAGTTGGAGCAGCTTTGTCTGAGCATTCAAAAGTAGACATGATGTCATTTACAGGCTCTACAAGAGCAGGAGCTCTTATTTCTAAAGCTGCCTCGGATCAGTAAAAAGAGTTCATCAAGAACTTGGAGGTAAATCTTCAAATATTATTCTTGATGATGTTGCTGATTTAGAAAAATCAGTTAAAGGTGGAGCTGGCCATTGTTTTCAACAATACTGGACAGTCATGTAATGCACCTACAAAGATGCTAGTTTCATCAACTAACTATGATAAAGCTGTTGAAATTGCCGCTGCAACCGCAAACGGTACGACGGTTGGAGATCCTCAGGGTGAATTTAGAATGGGACCAATAGCAAACAAGGCTCAATATGAAAAAGTTGTAAGATTAATAGAGATTGGTATTAAAGAGGGTGCAACTCTTGTAGCAGGAGGGCCTGAAAAGCCAGAAGGTTGTGATAAAGGTTACTTCGTGAAACCTACTGTATTTGCAAATGTCACCAATGATATGACTATAGCAACAGAAGAAATATTTGGTCCAGTTTTATGTGTGATCAAATATGAAACAGAAGAGGAAGCAATTAAAATTGCTAATGATACTGAGTATGGGCTAGCTGGATACATTCAAGGTGAAGCAAGTCATGCACATGAGGTTGCTAAGAAAATTAGAGCTGGTCAAATTATTATTAATGGCGGGGCAAGAGGAAGTGCGGCACCATTTGGTGGCTATAAAGCCTCAGGTAACGGAAGAGAGCACGGAGTTGCATGGCATTGATGAATGCCTAGAGACTAAAGCTGTAATTATTCGCAGTAGGCTAATCTAGTAAATCTGGTTCTTTTTTAACAATCATATCAAATGCTGGTTGGTAGCTTGCCCAAGCTGCCACATCATTTGCTATAAAGTTTCTTGTTTTTACTGCAGTATCGTGAGAAATTAATATAGGACTCCCTGAGGCTTCTGCCATAAGCTGTGCTTGGCAACATCTTTCCATAGACATATAAAACCATAAAGCTATATCAACAGATGGCCCTGTTGTTAGAATTCCATGATTTTGAAGAATAATAACTTTATTGTCACCAAGTGTTTTAGCTATTTCATCACCTTCATTAACTTCTTGATTATAGGTGATAAGTCTTTATACAATCCTTGAGTTTCATAAAATGCACATGCATCTTGAGATATAGGATCAAGAGGCTTTCCTAAGGTTGAAAATGTTTTTCCATACATTGAATGAGAGTGAGCTGCTGCATTAACATCTGGTCTAGCAGCATGCAATCTTGAGTGAATAGCAAAGGCAGCAACATTAACGTCTTTGTCTCCTTGAACTACTTTTCCATCATGATTAACTAATATTAAATCTGAAACAGATATTTGAGAAAAATGCACACCAAGAGGATTAACCCAAAAATGATCATTAAATTCTGGATCCCTAAGAGTAATATGCCCAGCAACACCCTCATTAAAACCAAAATAAGCAAACATTCTGAATCCAGCAGCTAATTTTTCTAATTGGTTTCTTCTAAGCTCTGCAACATTAGCAAATTCAGTCATTTCTAGACCTTTGCCTTTTACAGGAAGCCTTCCGTCTGCGATATCAATTTTTATAGGTGTAACATTTGACATTGTATATCCCCCTTAGAACTAATGAATGTTAAAATAGGATAACAAATAAAGACATTATTATGAAATATAGAATTGAAAAAGATAGTCTAGGAGAAGTAAAGGTACCTCAAAACGCCTTATGGGGACCTCAAACACAAAGAGCTTTAGATAATTTTACAATTAGTGGAATTAAATTTGCTTTTCCTTTTGGCAGATCTTTTATTGAAGCTCTTGGGATTATCAAATTTTCTGCAGCTTCAGCTAATCAGAAATTAAAATTATTAACTGCAAAAAAAGCTGCACCAATAAAAGCAGCATCAAAAGATGTAATTAAGGGTCTTTATGACGATTCATTCCCTTTAGATGTATTTCAAACCGGATCAGGAACCAGTACTAATATGAATGCTAATGAAGTTATTGCAAATGTTGCTTCAAAAGCTTCAAAATTATCAATTGATGCTAATGACCATGTGAATATGAGCCAGAGCAGTAATGATGTTATACCTACCGCAATCTGTATTTCTGCGCTTCTAGATACTCAAAGATTATTGATGCCGGCTCTAGAGCATCTAATCGTTGCAAAGGCAAAGACGGTAGACCACCATATTAAAACCGGTCGTACACATCTTATGGATGCTATGCCTATTGAGTTTTCTCAAGAGTTATCTGGATGGAAGGCTCAATTAGAAGCTTAAAATCAAGATCATTATCAACAGTAATCGAGATCATTTAAATAGCCTCAAGGAGGAACAGCAATTGGCACAGGAATGGCGTGAGTATGCTACACAGATGTATGGTCGAAATAATGAATAATAAAACTTAGTAATTTTAAACAAAACACTGCCAAAAATTTCTTTCAAGAATAGTTGAGTTTAAAAAATTATCACTATCTTCAGCATTAAAAAACAAAGTATTGTATTAATGAAAATTTCTAATGATTTGAGATGGATGAATAGCGGCCCATTAACAGGTCTTGGTGAGATTGAACTAGAAGCCTTGCAGCCTGGAAGTAGCATTATGCCAGGCAAAGTTAATCCTGTTATTCCTGAGGCTGTTACAATGGCTTGCGCAGATGTTATTGGAAATGATACTAGCATCACTGTTGCAGGACAAAGTGGTAATTTTCAGTTAAATGTCATGCTGCCAGTAGTTGCTTACAATCTTCTTAAAAGCATTAATCTGCTTGGAAATGCTATGCCTCTCCTTGCAAATAAGGCCATCAAGACATTCAAAGTTAATTCAAAAAATATAGATGAGTCCCTATCTAAAAATCCAATATTAGTTACAGCGAGAAGCTAGGCGGATTCAAAAGCAGTGGTGCTGCAATTGCTAAAAAAGCTTACAAAGAAAAAAGAGCAATTATTGATGTTGCACATGAGGAAACAGGGATGAGCAAATCTGAATTAAAAAAATTACTTAATCCTGCAAAACTAACTAAAGGCGGTATTGGTGGTTAATTTATCTGAACAATCTTGTGAGGCATGCAGAATAGATGCTCCAAAGTTATCTGAAGCTGAAATTAATACCCTTATACCTGATCTTATGGGATGGACTTTACTTCACAGCCCTATGCAACAATTAAAAAAAGTATTTAGTTTTAAGGATTACCAAGGCGCTATAAATTTTACCAATAACCTAACTAAAATAGCTGATGAAGAAGATCATCATCCTAAAATAGTCCTAGAGTGGGGCAAAGTTACTGTCTTATGGTGGTCTCACAAAATAGAAGGACTGCATAAAAATGATTTTATATGTGCTTCTAAAACAGATAGTCTATATTCAGAAAAGTGAAAAAAATAACCCTTATCTATTCTGGAGGATGTCATCCTTTGTATTGGACTATTGGTATGTTTTTGGTTTGTATGGATTGTCTATTTTTTTATGGTCAAAAGCATATAAAAGAAATTAACTTTGCTAAGGATAATTGTAGAGAGTTAGGCTTAGAACATACTCTGATTGATATTGGCGATCCGTTAAGTATTTTTGGATCATCATCCTTGGTAGATAAAGATAATAAGATACCGCACGGGAGTTACAAAGAGGAGTCTATGAAGTCCACTATTGTTCCTAATAGAAATATGATCTTTATGTCATATGCTATTGCCTACTCTATTGCTCATAATATTGACGAAGTTTGGTATGGAGCTCATGCTGGAGATCATTTTATTTATCCAGATTGTAGACCTGAGTTTTTATCTGCAATGAATGCAGTAAACATTGGTGCAAATCATCAGCCCTTTTTTACATGCAACTAAACAAGCTATTCTGCAAGCAGGCGTAGACATGGGTTTAGATTACCGCCAAACTTGGACCTGCTACTTGGGTCAAGAAAAAGCCTGTGGTCAATGTGGTTCTTGTGTTGAGCGTTTAGACGCTTTTGCTAAAATGGGTCTCACAGACCCAGTGCCTTACGTGCAAATCTGATGATGTATGCTGTTAAAGAAATTTTTTATACCCTCCAAGGTGAAGGCCGACAAGCTGGACGACCTGCAGTTTTTTGTCGTTTTGCAGGCTGTAATCTTTGGACTGGTAGTGAGGCGCGCCGCGGTACTAGCATCTGTGATTTTTGTGACACTGATTTTGTGGGGGTGGATGGCACCCTAGGAGGACGTTATGAGGCCCAAGATTTGGCAAAAAAATAAATGAGATCTGGTCTTCAAAAGAAAATGGCTACATTGTCTTTACTGGCGGCGAGCCTATGCTTCAGCTAGATAAAGAATTAATCACTAAAGGGAATCGATTTGAAACAGCAATTGAAACTAATGGAACTATTGAAATAGATTTTGCTATAGATTGGATCTGTGTTTCTCCTAAATCAGGCTCAGTATTAAAAGTTTTTAAAGGTAATGAATTAAAAGTTGTCTTTCCTCAAGAAGAGTTAAAGCTAGATCAATTACAAAATCTTATTTTTGACCATTATTTTTTACAACCTATGGACTCTGAGAAAAGTGAGCAAAATACGCTAGACACTATCAATTATTGTAAGAGTAACCCTAAGTGGAAACTAAGCCTGCAACAACATAAAGTTATTAGGAATCGATTAGGTACTTTTTTTTCTTCTCGGTCTTGGTTATAATCCTTCATGGACAAAGTAAAATTAAAAGCATTAACATTCGACGACGTACTTCTTTTGCCGAGGTATAGCGACTTCATTCCAAGTGAAGCTTCAACGGAAACTAAATTAACTAAAAATATTTCTATTAAGATGCCTCTTATATCTGCGGCTATGGATACTGTTACAGAATCCAGAATGGCAATTGCATTAGCAGAAGCTGGTGGAATAGGAATAATTCATAAAAATAATTCTACTGATGAGCAAGTTGCTCAGGTGAGAGCAGTTAAGAAGCATGAAAGTGGAGTTGTTAGAGATCCAACAACAATAAGATCTAGCAGATCTATTGCTGAGCTTAAGCAGCTTACAGATGAGCTTAATATCTCTGGAATGCCTGTTGTTGATGATGGGATTCTAAAAGGAATCGTAACTAGCAGAGATTTTAGATATGCAGATGATATGGCAGCTCCAGTTTCATCAATTATGACTCCATTAGAAAAGCTTGTAACAGTTACAGAAGGAACTTCTCAAGAAGAAGTTAAAAAATTGATGTACGAGAATAGAATTGAAAAGATTCTTGTTCTTGATGATGAAAAGTCTTTAACAGGTCTGGTCACGATGAAAGACATAGAGAAATCAGCTGAACATCCTAATGCTACAAAAGATTCATCTGGAAGATTATTGGTTGGAGCTGCATTAGGTACTGGCTCAGATACCTTGGAAAGAGCCAGGGCTTTAAAAGAAGTTGGAGTTGATTTATTTGCAATTGATAGTGCTCACGGCCATTCAAAAAATGTTATTGACACTATTAAAAAAATTAAGCAAGAGTATAAAAATATTGATGTTATAGGTGGCAATGTTGCAACTCCCGAAGGCGCTTTAGCTCTCAAAGAAGCTGGAGCAGATGCAGTTAAAGTTGGTATTGGGTCCAGGTTCTATTTGTACTACAAGAATAATTGCAGGTATTGGAGTTCCGCAAATTACAGCCATTCTTACTATTAAAGAAGCTCTTAAAAGACACAAAAGTTACTGTGATAGCTGATGGTGGTATTCGTTATTCTGGTGATATTTCCAAAGCTATAGCTGCTGGAGCCGATACAGTTATGTTGGGTAGTCTTTGTTGATATAGAAAAAGCCAATGATCTAATTGAAAATATAAAACCTATAGAGGCATGGGGTCAATTGGTGCTATGTCTGAAAGACAAGATGCAAATAGATACTTTCAAGAAGATGTTTCTTATAAAAAAATTAGTACCCGAAGGCATTGTCGGTAGGGTGCCTTTCAAAGGGATGGTTTCTGAAGTTCTTTATCAAATGGTGGGAGTTCGTCAATGCATGGGTTATGTAGGTTGTAAGACAATCAAGCTTATGCAAAATGAGAGCCAATTTGTAGAAATTACTAATGCTGGAATGAGTGAAAGCCATGTGCATGATGTAATGATTACAAAAGAAGCACCTAATTATCAGAGAAGTTAACACTTAAATTTTTTTAATTATGGATGCTAAAGCAAAAATTTCGTATAGCAAATAAAAGAGGTTTTTTTTGATCTACATAGTTGATTTTGGTTCACAGGTTACCCAGCTGATAGCAAGAAGAGTTAGAGAAGCTGGTGTATACTGTGAAATTGTAAGTAATAGAAATCTTATAAGTAAAATTAAAGTGAACTTACCTTCAGGAATTATTTTTTCTGGAGGACCTGCTAGTGTTCACAAATCTCGCACACCTAAAATTGATCAAAAAATATTTGAATTAAAGATACCAATTCTTGGAATATGTTACGGCATGCAACTAATTGTACATCAATTGGGTGGTAAGGTTGAAATATCTAATCAAAGAGAGTTTGGTAAAACTTTAATTGATTGAAACAAAAACTTTTTTATTTTCAGATTTAGATACAACATTAAATGTTTGGATGAGTCACGGAGATCAGGTTCAAGATATACCAGATGATTTCACCTTAGTAGCATCGACAGCATCAGCCCCTATAGCTGCTATGCAACATAACTCTAAGCCTATTTTTGCATTGCAATTTCATCCTGAAGTTACCCATACAGAGTCTGGAAAAGTGATTTTAGAAAACTTTATTTTTAAAGTTTGTAACGCTCGCAACGACTGGAAGATGGATGACCTTATTAGCCAAAGAATTGAAGAGATAAAACAACAAGTTGGTGACAATAAAGTCTTATTAGGTTTATCTGGCGGGGTGGATTCATCAGTTACCGCAGCTTTATTACATCAAGCTATCGGAAAGAAGTTGGTATGTGTCTTTGTTGATAATGGTTTGTTAAGAAAAGGTGAGGCAGTTGAAGTCATGCAAACCTTTAAAGAGAATATGAACCTTAATGTTATTAAGTCTGACAGCGAAGAAGCTTTTTTACGTCACTTAAAAGGCGTTGAAGATCCTGAACAGAAGCGCAAGATTATTGGAAGAACCTTTATTGATGTCTTTGATGCTGAGGCTATAAAAATTAAAGACGTACATTTTTTAGCTCAAGGAACTATCTATCCTGATGTTATAGAATCATCTGGATCTGAATCAAAAGAAGCGAGGGTTATTAAGTCTCATCACAATGTTGGTGGACTGCCAGAGGAAATGAAAATGGATTTAGTAGAACCTCTTAGAGATCTTTTTAAAGATGAGGTTAGAAAAATTGGAAAATCATTAGGGTTATCTCCTGAGATGCTTTATCGCCATCCTTTTCCTGGTCCTGGTTTAGGTGTCAGAATTCTTGGTGAAGTAACCAAAGAGAAAACAGCAGTCCTTCAAGAAGCAGACTACATATTTTCATACAAGAGCTTATTAAAGCCGATTTATATGACAAAGTTAGCCAAGCTTTCGCTGTCTACCTTGCCCGTTAAATCTGTCGGTGTAGTAGGTGACGAAAGACGCTACGCTGAAGTCATTGCATTAAGAGCAGTGGAAACCGTTGATTTCATGACAGCTAGATGGGCTCATCTTCCATATGATTTTTTAGAACATGTTTCAAACAGAATTGTTAATGAGATAGAGGATGTGAGTAGGGTGGTTTACGATATTTCCAGCAAACCTCCAGCCACTATTGAGTGGGAATAGTTGCAAATAGCAGTAGCCCTTTGTCTATAAGGCTCTGTAAATCTGCGACTATTGATCGGTAATAAAATGAATCTTATGAGCACTCGATTAATTGGTTTAGATATTGCTCGATACTTTGCTTTTATAGGTATGGTTATTGTTAATTTTGATGTTGCCATGTCATATGGAGTTCAAAGCAATGGGGGATTCTTTAATGAACTTATAGGGCAATTACAGGGTCGTGCTTCTGCTACCTTTGTAGTTCTCGCAGGTATTGGGTGGACTATCTAGTTTTAAGAGAGAGAGTCAGACAGTAAACATCATTATAAAGAGAGCAATATTCTTACTGATTCTAGGTCTTTTAAATATGTCTATTTTCGAGGGAGATATTTTGCATTACTATGCCTTCTACTTCTTCTTTGGTGTTTTGTTACTCCCATTAAGTAATCGAATGTTGATTGGGGTTATAGGTCTTCTCAATGTAGTTTATTTTTGTATGATTTTATCCATTGACTACGAAGCAGGTTGGAATTTTGAAGAACTTACCTATTCTGGATTCTGGACAATTGACGGATTCATCCGCAATCTTTTTTTTAATGGATTCCATCC
The DNA here is from genome assembly GCA_905181645.1 of uncultured SAR86 cluster bacterium. Classification (GTDB taxonomy): domain Bacteria; phylum Pseudomonadota; class Gammaproteobacteria; order Magnimaribacterales; family D2472; genus MED-G78. The sequence continues at coordinate 437,761 of CAJIYN010000002.1, read as the reverse complement.
AATTTTACCGTGGTTAGGATTTTTCTTGTTTGGCATTCTTTTGAGTCGCGTTTCATTAAGAGAAAGACAAGTCCAGGTTAAGATGATTGCATGGGGGTTGACTGCCATTCTATTTGCAGAAGTTATGAGTTTTATACTCTCAAGCTATTTAATCCCTATTGATTCGGAACTTCAGTTTTTGGTTATGACTGATTCGATGCCACCAATGCCACTTTATGTTTTAGCGGCTACTGGCGCAGCTTCTCTTGTTATTGGTCTTTGTCTAATGGCATCCGAGAGATTTAAAGATAGTAACGTTTATCATTTAATCTCTCCTGCTGGGACTCAAACACTTACTTTATACATCCTTCATATCGTTGTCGGTTTAGGGTTTGTTGATGCTCTTGGACTGACTGGCAGCCAAACTTCATCACAAGCGTTCTTTGCTGCACTAATATTTTGTATTTTAGGAACTATATATGCATTTTTTTGGTCGCGATGGTTTAGTCGAGGAATATTTGAATCACTAATGCGAAAATTAACTGGTTAATATATTTGTTCTGTAGAACAAATGGGTCTCATTTTTATTTAGTCTTCATACCAAAATGATAGTTATCCTTTCGGTTTATAGGTTCAAAGTGGGAAAAACCTTGTTTACTTCCTGACAAACCTTGTCACAAAATGGGTTAAAATGAGGGATATGAGATTGAAAACAAAGAAATGTAGTGACAAACTTATGACAAACTACTTTTTTGCACCTCTGTATCCCTTTGTTTATAGGGGTTCGAAATCTGCAACTATTGAGTGGGAATGAAAATACAAATTCTATTACCAATACATATCCTAGCTGGAACAATTGCTCTGCTTTGTGCTGCTCTGGCAGTTTCATCTGAGAAAGGTAAAAAACTCCATGTGCTTTCAGGTAGAACATATTTCTGGGGTATGGCTACTATCTTCTTAACAGCTATTCCAATGTCAATTATCAGCAGTAATATCTTTTTGTTTCTTATAGCTATCTTTTCTTTCTATTTGGCTTTTGCAGGAATGCGCTTTGCAAGAAATAGAAAAGGAGTTGCAACTATTTTGGATTGGATTGCTATTTGTTTAATGATTTTTTCAGGAATAGGAATGTGGGTATTAGCTGCAATCTATTTCTTGAATAGTAATACGCAATATATCGTGCTTTTGGTTTTCGGATTTTTATCTATTACTTTGGGTTACGGTGATTTTAAGAGTCATAAGAACAAAACAGCCATCGGAAAAGAAAGAATAGGAAGACACTTGGCAATATGATGGGTGGAACCATTGCAGTGATTACCGCTGTATCTTAGTCTGTGAATGTCTAACTATTGAACCTGATGTGGATATGGTGGGTTCATCCAACAGCATTAAGTAACACCAGTAATGCATTAAGGTGCGAAACACAGAGTTGAAATGAAGTTACACATGGGCAGAACAAGAAATAGAAGGTAAGAGTTACACGAAAGTTACACGCTTTTATTTTCGTGCTTGTAGCCCTTCGTCTATAAGGCTCTGTAAATCTGCAACTATTGAGTGGGAGTAGCTAAGCTGCCTGAAACCTTTATCTATGAGGTTTTATCAACATCAAACTGTTCTCTAGGTTTTGGTTCTATTAGAAATCAGATGTCCTACCGCGATAAAAATAGGGCCAACCACCGCAAAAACTGCAACTAATCCGAACATATTCATTAATACTTTTTCAATGCCTATGAGAGATACGTCAAAAATGGATAAGGGTAAACATTGGTTAATAACCCCCGGACGATTGATGTCGCTCCATACACGGCAGGAAATATAAGCCAATAGGGAAGGTGTTTATAGAAAATTGGTCGCTTTTCAGCAAAGAATAACCAATCGATAATATAGAGAATGGGCATGACTGTATTCAAGCCTGTGGCGGTCAACCAAGTGAAACCCTGGGGATTCCAATAAGGCACGATCATCACATGGTAAACAACGGACACCATAAGAATATAAGATGCAAGAGCTGCACGAACGGCAGGACGCATGAAAAAATTATATAACTTTCTATCTTGATCAAGTAATGGCGCCGTAAACGCAAGCGCAATCAGGATGTTAGTCCAAACTGTGAAAAACCCAAAATAGACAAACAATTCTTCAGCGATACTAGCGTACTGACCGATTAATAACACATCGACAAGTCTAAGAGATAGCGCTAGCCATCCAATAAGTGCACATATAATTCTATAGTTATACTTCATTTTTTTTCCAGTTTATTAGAAAAATATTATAACAACCTCTGTCATAATAAGAAAAGAGATGTGCAGAATCTTTATGGAAGATGATGACTTTGATATCTATTTGAGAGAGTTAGATAAAACTAGTTCTTAGATGAATAAATTACCTGATATTATTAGTAATATAAACATAATAACTATAGAGACTATGGGTAAATATTTTTTCATTACTTAGAGTTTAGACCAAATAGAAGGACTTATGAAGTGTGAGGGTATTTAAGAAAATGAGACAATCAGAAATAAATAATGCAACAACGAGAATTTAAACCTTTCAGCACTGTAAGCGCTCTTAGTTTGGGAGGTGGTGGCATCGGTAATGTTTGGGGGCAAACCACTAGATCTGAAAGAGTTTCTACTGTGAGTTTGGCGATTGACTCAGGAATCAACCATCTTGATATGGCTCCAATGTATGGCAAAGGAGAAGCAGAAAGAGTTGTTGGGGAAGTTTTTAAAGGCCAAGATTACTCAGCAATAAACTTAACAACCAAATGCAGGCTTGGAACAGTTACAGACTCAGAAGTTTATACCAGACTAAATAATTCTCTTTGCAGAAGTTTAGATACAATGGGGGTCGATAAGGTTAATTTGTTCCTTCTTCACTCCCAACTCATAGAGGATGACTATCAACTACCTTTTTTTAATGAACACAGAGCTACAAATGCCACAACTCTTTCGTGTTATTACAATGCAGTAATTCCGGCTTTTGAAATGTTAAAAAAAGAAGGCAAGATTGATCACTGGGGCATTGGATTAGGGCAAGAGGAAGCTCTTATAAAAGCTATACATCACGAATATCCTCCTGAAGCTATGCAGTGTGCTGTAAACATTTTAAATTCAATTGGTGCTATTGGGTATATGAGTGAAAAACCCGATCCCAGTAGAGTGTTACTAGAATGTCAAAAAAAAGATATACCGATTTTAGCTATTAGAGCTGTTCAAGCAGGGGCGCTTACTTCTAATATGGATAGAAAACCACATCCTTCAGGAATAGATAAGGCTGATTTCATGGACTTTGAAAGAGCCTTGCCTTTTAGAAAGCTTGCCAAGGAATGGGATGAATCTCCTGCATCTTTAGCGCATAGGTACGCTCTGAGTGTTCAAAAAGTAAGTTCTGTAATCTTAGGAATTAAAAATAGAAAAGAATTACAGGAATGTATTGATGCAGAAAGTAAGGGCAAACTTAGCTCTTATCAAATGGAAACTCTACAAAACCTCTTTTAAATATGAATATTTGATTTCATTACAAAAAAATCCTTTTTCATATGATTCAGGATAACCTTTACAATATGTGATGGATTTAGAAAAGAGATATTCAAACGTTTAAGATGATTAAAAAAATAATAAAACTATTTAATAATTCTTTTACTTGTCTCAGGTCGAATTTTTCTTCCTTCTTGGCTTGATAAACAAATGAACCCAGTCTCAGATCACTTACCTTTTGTAGTTTCAGACAAGGCTAGAGATTTACACAAAACATTATTAATAGGCGATTGGCACTCAGACAGTGCTTTATGGAATCGAAATTTAAGTAAGACCTATGATTATGGCCATGAAGATATACCGAGAATGCAAACAGGAAATATAGCTCTGCAGATGTTTACAACGGTAACTAAATCACCTTCTGGTCAGAACTATGACAGCAATGAAACGGCCTCTAGAGATAACATTACTTCATTGGCTATTGTTCAAGGTTGGCCAATTAAAACTTGGTCAAGCCTTACAGAAAGAGCAATTTTTCAGGCCGAAAAAATTCGCGATCTATCACTTCGTGATTCTAAAAATTTAATGTTAATAGAGTCTCAATCTGACCTGAAGCAATTTATGATTAAAAGGGAATTAAATCCAACACTTATTGGCGCACTTATTGGCACCGAAGGATCCCATGCCTTGGATGGAGATTTAAATAATATAGAACGACTTTATAACAAAGGGTTTCGAATGATGAGCCTGCATCATTTCTTTGATAATAAGCTTGGAGGATCATTGCATGGCATAACTGGACAAGGGCTAACTAACTTTGGAAAGCAGTCCATAGTTGAGATGCTTCGCTTAAATATCATCATTGATGTATCTCATTCCTCTGAAAATGTTGTCAAAGATGTTCTGGATATCACCAATAGACCAATTGTTGTTAGCCATACAGGTTTTAATGGACATTGTGAATCTCCTCGTAATATTAGCGATGGTTTAATGCAATCAATTGCTAAAAAAGGTGGCTTAATTGGCGTTGGCTTTTGGGATGGAGCAGTCTGTGACAATACTCCCAAGTCAGTTGCAGAAGCTATTGTTTATGGAATTGATCTTGTTGGCGTTGATCATGTAGCGCTAGGGTCAGATTTTGATGGAGCTATTACCCCAGGTTTTGATAGCTCAGAGCTCGTAGCTATAACCCATGAATTACTTGAGTTAGGCTTAAGTGACTTACAGATTAGAAAAGTGATGGGTGGTAATATGTTTACTTTCTTGCAACAGCTATTGCACATAATAATAAAGGGATTTTAAATGATTAATTATTTTCGCCCTGTTTACCCTTTTTTAATAGGATTGGGTCTTATCTTATGGACTGCAACATTCTTTAAATTAGCTCTTTTAAATAGCTTGGGCCAGTTAGTCCTTTTTACCTTTGTAGTATGCATACCTATTTGGCGAACTGGGAGAATGAGCTATGTAGATATAGGCTGGCCTTGGGGCTTAGTCTTACTAGGCATAATAAGCTTTTGTTTTAGCGATGGTTATTGGTTGAGGTCTTTAGTTGTTAGTGGTGTGGTTATATTGATTGGACTTCGTATGGGTTTAGGCGCTCTAAAAATGTGGCAATTAGGCTTATTAGAAAAAGAGTTTCCTAGGTATCAATATCAGCGAATAGTCTGGAAAGAAGAAGGTAAAAATAATACAGCTCTAGCTCTGCAGATAGATGCCATTGCACAAGGCTTAGCTAATGCATCCTTTTTAGCATTTCCTGTTTTTATTATCGCCTCCAATAATAGTAAAGAGTTTTTAGTATTAGAGTTGGTAGGTCTTGTTATTTGGATTCTGGCATTTGCAATGGAATCTATTGCTGATTTCCAGAAGGTCAGCTTTCTTCAGAGAATGAAGAAAGAAGGTAAACACAGTCAAGTGTGCAAAGTTGGCTTTTGGAAATACTCCCGTCATCCTAACTATTTTGCAGAGTGGATGGTATGGAATGGTGTCTTAATTGCAGCAATTCCTTCATTGCTTGCTATTGATCCTTTAGAAAGTGATTTGGTGTGGTTCTTTTTAGGAATAGGACTTTTACTAGCCTCCAAATTTATGTATACCACTTTAGTTTATACAACAGGAGCAGTGCCATCTGAATATTTCTCTGCACAAAAAAGACCTGGCTATAAGGATTATCAAAAGGAAACAAATCGCTTTTTTCCTGGACCAACAAAACCTTAATATTAATATAATGATTGAAAGTGATAAGTCTAGTGTTGAAATTCCTTCAACTAATGTATGATACTCAAAATAAAAAGATTTTAAAGGAAAATTAATATGTCTAAATTTACTGGAAAAACAGCTGTTATAAGTGGCGGTGCAGAGGGTATAGGTTTATCAATTGCTAAAGCATTGGCTGAGCAAAATATGAATATTGTACTCACAGATATTAATGAAGAAAATCTTCAAAAAGCTTGTTTAGAACTTGAAGAAAATAAAGTTTCTGTATTGCCTGTTGTCCTCGATGTTGCTGAGGAGGATCAGTGGGAGGTTGTAGCAGAGCAAGCAATAGCTCGATTTGGAAAAGTACATATGCTTGTAAATAATGCTGGAGTTGGGGGAGACTCGACATCGATCGAAAGTCAGAATAAAAAAGCATGGCAATGGGCATTAGACGTTAACTTGATGGGAGTAGTCTATGGAGCCAAAGTAATGGTTCCATTGATAAAACAACATGATGAAGGTGGATGGGTTGTAAATGTTGCTTCAATGGCAGGCATGGGAGGCGTTCCTTATAGTGGAGCCTATACTGCGACCAAAGCTGCCGTAGTAGCGTTATCGGAAAGTTGGGCTGGAGAGCTTGAGAGCGAAGGTATCAATGTCTCTGTTTTATGTCCAGCTTTTGTGCAAACACGTATTTATGATTCTGAAAGAAATCGTCCAGCTCAGTATAAATCTGATAAAGACACCAGATAATGAAAATAGTTTTTTTAATAAAGCCAAAGAAATGGTAAAAAATGGGATTGAAGTTTCCATTGTTGGGAAGAGGGTTGTAGAAGCTCTAAATGATGGCGAATTTTATATATTTACCCACCCAAACTACAGACCTCTTTCGAGTCTTTCAAAAGGTATCCTTTCGCTTGATGGAATTACAGCTTCAGCATCTTGTAAATCAAAAGATTGAAATGCTTTGAGTGGCAATTAAAATTATAGGTAAGAAAGAAACTATCGAAGAAGATAAGCAAACTAAGTTATATCTTGGTAATCATTTTTATAACAATCACCATGTCGAGTTGCGGAGGAGGCGGAGGAAGCGCAAGTAATGACTTAACTTCAGAGACTAATTCAGCAACCGCATCTATATCAGCAAATCCAACTACTGTATTCCTGGGCGAGTCTACTATAGTCTCGTGGAGTAGTACTAGCGCATCTTCTTGCTCGGCATCAGGGTATTGGTCTGGTACTAAATCTACATCTGGAAGCGAAACTATTGCTATTACTAGTTATGGTGATCAAGGTTTTACTATCACATGCGGAGATGCCTCTTCAAGTGTCGAAATTACAGTCAACACAGAAGATTCTGAAGGCTCGTGTGTTAATCCACACAATCCAGATATCCCACAGTCTTACATAGGAGAATACGAAGTGCCGATGGCTCAAAATTCATTTGGCGATGATCATCTTTATAAAGGCATAGGATTGAAGGATTACTCAGCAGGACAAGTTTACGGCGCCCACCAAAGAGCTGGTACTAGTTGGATAGCTGATTGTACTGAAATCGAATACAAAAAACTCATGTATAGGATGACCCTACGTAGACTTAAAGATCACGGCGTGAATACTGCATCGATTTATAACTATGGTTATTGGGACGTGACTAATGATGGGGCATGGGAAGTAAATCATGATACCAAAGATTTGTCTGATGCTGATATTGATATGATTACTGCAATAGCAAATGATCTAGGATTAGATTTGCATTATGCATGGCAATTTAACATGCGTATTGCAAATACTGATCAATTACTGTTTCCGTTTGACGGGAACGTTAGGCTTGACATGCCGCTGTTAATAAAAATTATGGATGCCCACGAAGAACACATACTATGGGAAGCCGATCGTTTAGAACGAATTAGTGTAGATGTAATATCGGCTGATTGGAGTGCTATGTGGTTATGTTGGCATTGTGGTGTGAACGATGAAGGTCACACCCAAGTTCAGATTGATGAACTCAAAGACTATTACATGGAAAGAATGGGCGCCTTATCGACAAAATTAGAGAAAGATTCTCAGGCAAAGTATATATGGGTGAAGGTCTGGTCTGGAATGACAAACGTGTATTTGACAAGGTGGATGGTGTTGGGCTTTCTGTCAATATGAGACTGACTGCTGAAGAAGTTGCATATGCAACTGTTGATCTGCTGCAAGAAAAAGCGGCATGGTCGATTCAAAATACGTATGAGGAATGGAATTGTTTAACTCAATACCCTTGTTGGCATAATTCAAGTACGACTATACCCAAAGATAATCTTCAACTTTTTTAGTCAAAGTAATACAAGATACTTGTCAAAGGGCTGGTGGGAAGATGGATACTGCACAGCAGGAACTCTTGATGGTGTCTATTATGAATGTACACAATATGAGATACAAACTGATTTCTCGGCTCAAGCAATGCTTACAGAAGCAGTATTGAGAGCAGTCGATAATCAAGCAGTGTTTGAGGCGTTAGGTACGACTACAACCACTGGATACTGGCTATCTGACACATTGTATGCAGAGCCTGATCAGCATCCTAACAAGACACCACTTGAAGGATTCCCCAATATTTCTCAGTCAATTAGAGGGAAACCAGCAGAAAAGATCATTAAATACTGGTACACAGGCGAATACGAAGCATATACACCTGTTTATACTGACTAAGATTTAGGCTGCATCAATAGATAGGCTGCGTAAGCTCCAATAAGCCCAAAACCAGATATTATTAAATAGTAAATCTGATAACCAAGTACTCCAGGAAATTGCTCTAGAAGAGGCGCACTAATTAACGGGAGATAGAATTCAGGAAAGTAACCAATCATTGAAATGACACCGATAGCTAATCCTTTAGTTTTATTAGGAACATTACAGCCAGCTAATGTAGCCCAGTAGACACCCCTTACTCCATAGGTCAAAAATCCAATCAACAATACAGAATTAGCAAATATTACTGATGAAGCAGCAGGTAAAAATGCCATTATTCCAAGTGATAGAGATGCAAGTATCAGTAGTATGGAGAGAACTTTTTCTGGACTACTCCAGTCACCAATAAATCCAGCTGTAATTCCCCCGATAGGCCTCATCCATAATTTAGCTACAGTGATCGTACCTACCGCGACAGCTGTTAAACCAAAATTTTGCTGCAAATATGCTGAAAAAGAGTATGTTGCATAAAATAACTGATAACCACAAATAATACAGATTGCACATAGCCAGATTTCACGATGTTTTAATATAGTTTTCAAATCAGCTATAAAATTAGTATTAGTGACCTTTGTATTATCATCCTCAAAGTCATCAAGAAGCCAATAGACAAGAGGAGATACCACAAGTAAAACTCCTATATAGAGATAAATAACTTGTCTTAATGCCATGCTTGTTGATCCAGAACCCTGACTAAGCACATAGGCAAAAAGAGTGATAGCAATTGTAGCTAAAATAGCTTCAACCAAACCTCGGCCTCCATCTAGAATTCCAAAGAATTTGCCCTGTTGATCTTTTTTTGCAAGTATGTCCCCAGTTGATATGCGCTGACCAAAAAGTAAGTCCTGTAGCAATACCCCATGCTCCATAAATAATGAGTAACGAAGAATAAGAGGGCATTGTTGAAAACCAAATACCCAATAAAGCAGTTGCTAATAAAGAGTAGGCAAGTAATTTACGAGATGAAAAGCGATCTGCAAGCCAGCCACTTGGAACATAACTAATCATAAAAATAAGTCCAAGCATTGAGCTACAGTAACGAAGCTGTGTCTGAGTAATATCAAAGGATTCCAATATAGAAATCTCAAAATTTTGTCTCAGATAAAGAAGGGGATATATGGCTCCAGCAGCAACAACAATCAGTGCAAGCTGACTATAGCTTCGAAAAGCATCAGATCTGACAGGTAGCAAAGAAAATCCTCATTTAGACTTAGTGATCTAGTGTAGCCTTATTAGAAGACAACACAAAAAATATCCCTATAACCTAAAGCTTATCTTTCTTTGTCTAATCTATTAATGATGTATTATTAACAAAGAAACATACATTTTTTATGGAGAAAGTTATGGTAGCAAGAATATTATCCGGTCTAGTTGGTGCAGTAATGCTTATTTCAGCTATAAATTGGATTATTGATCCAGTTGCAGCTGCAGCAAGTCTTGAGATTAAAGAAAGTTTAAAGGCTGTTGGTGGTGAAACTTTATTAGGAAAAAATACATTAATAGGCGATTTCACTTCTTTCTTTTTTACAGCTGGTATTTTGTCTTGTATTGGCTCTTATAAAAATGAACATGAGTGGCTTTATGGTCCTTTAGTCTTACTAGGGTCAGCTGCTATATTTAGATTAACTGCAGGCGTTATGCATGGTACTGAATTTTGGGTACCTGGAATAATATCAGAGATTCTTTTTGCAATTATGCTTATTGTTAGTATAAATTTAATGAAAAAACCTTCTGCTTAGTTGAAAGAATTAATTAGCTTTAATTTTAGAATTTCTTAACTATGGAAAATCTGTTTTCTTATGGAACTTTGCAGCAAGAAAATATCCAACTTGAAAGTTTTGATAGAGTTCTTGATGGTACTTTAGATGTCCTGCAAGGTTATCAGCCAGAGGAATTAGAAATTACAGATGAGTTTGTACTTAAGACTAGTCAAAAAAAATCCCATCCAATTATTTTTTCATCAAATAGTCTTCAGGATGAGATAAACGGCACAGTATTTAAAATCACTTCATCAGAACTATTACATGCAGATTATAAAAGAGCTGAAGTTACTTTAAAGTCAGGCATTAGATGCTGGGCTTATATTGGTAAAAGATAACTTAATATGAGTATTTGGTCTGCTGATTTAGCAAATAGCTGGTACAAGGACCAGGATTGGCTAGTAGGCTGTAATTTTCTTCCCAGCTCTTCAATTAATCAATTGGAAATGTTCCAAAAAGATACTTTTGATATTGAAACCATAAAGAGAGAAATTGGTTGGGCAAAAAATCTTGGGTTTAATACCCTAAGAGTATATTTGCATGATTTGTTATGGGAAGAGAAAAACGAATTTATTTATACATTTAATATTTTTCTGGATATCTGTAGTGAGTTTTCAATAAAACCAATGATTGTTTTATTTGATGATTGCCATTACCCGCTAGCCGAATTAGGCAAGCAACCACTTCCTGTTAAAGGGGTTCATAATTCAGGATGGAGGCAAAGTCCAGGCCATTCAATTGTTGCAGAAATATCACGCTCAAACTCTTCAGTGCATCTCCCTAGGTTGAAAAGGTTTACTCAAGAAGTTTTAGATTTATATAAAGACGATGAAAGAATTTTGATGTGGGATTTATACAATGAGCCTGGACAATTTGGAATAGGAGAAACTTCTTTAACTTTATTGGAATATGTATGGGATTGGGCTCATGAAGTTAGACCATGTCAGCCACTCACAGCCTGTCTTGATGGTTCTATTGGAGATAATATTATTGCTTTGAATAAAAAAAATTCCGACATAATAACTTTTCATACTTACGAGGCTGATAAATTAAATCCTTCCATTGAAGAATTAAGTAAGATTGGCCGACCGCTCATGTGTACTGAATATATGGCAAGGGAATACGGAACTACTTTTGAGTTTTGTTTACCCATATTTAAAGACAAAAATATTGCATGCTATAACTGGGGACTAGTTGCAGGAAAGAGCCAAACTCATTTTAGCTGGGAAACAATTTTTTATTTAAATGAACGAAGAGACAAAGGTGAATTAGTTCAAGTTGGCGACCAGCTCATCGAGCCAGAGGTTTGGTTTCATGATATTTATAGAAAAGATGGCTCCTCTTTTAGTGATAAAGAAATACTTTTCATTAAAAAAATCGACTTATATCTAAATCTAATAAAAAATTCGATATTATCATTAATCCCGAGATGTCTTTTGGAACTGGTCATCATTATCTTTTGGATAAAAATATAGTATTAACTTTTTATTAGAGAAATCTAATAAAGGTGGAAAAAAAATATTAATGTCTGGCGGTGGGCGTTCTAATTTTACAAATCTTTATGTTGAAGCTGAGAACTTTCTTTCCAATAATCCTCATTTCTGCAAATCAGCTCTAAAAAGATATACCCCCGATGATTTTATTGCCATGGTTCAAAAACATGGTATTGATTATGAAGAAAAAAAACATCATCAATTATTTTGTATTAATTCATCAAAAGATATTCTTAATATGCTTTTAGAAGAGTGTACTGATTTAGGCGTAAAACTAAAACAAGTTATGAAAAAGTAGTAAAAATTAATAAGGAAGGTGCTGAGCCCTTATATGAGGTCACTTCAGTATTTAATAGCAAAACATCTACAGAAAAAACTGCTCTTCAATGCAAATCTCTAGTAGTTGCAACTGGAGCTCTTTCAATACCAACACTAGGCGGGAGTGGCTTTGGTTATGAATTGGCTAAAGAATTTAAATTACCACTTGTTCCTCGAAGAGCAAGCTTAGTTCCATTTATGTTTTCTGATGAAATTAAAGGCTTATGTGAAAGATTAACCGGTTTATCTGCGCCAGTAGATATTATTAGCAATGGCATGAATTTTTCAGAATCAATGTTATTTACCCATCGAGGATTAAGTGGACCAGCAATTCTTCAAATTTCAAATTACTGGAATCCCGGAGATGAAATTACTATTAATCTTCTTCCTGAGATTAATGCATCTGAAATGTTATTAATTAAAAAAATAGAAGATCCTAGAACTTCTATCAAAAAGCATTTAAATGATTTATTACCAAAAGCTCTTGTCCTTGAATTAGAGGAAATGTGTTGGCCTGATTATAAAGATCATATGCTTGCTGAGATTAGTAAAGAAAACATACAAAATATTGGCAATTTTCTAAATGCTTGGAGTTTGAAACCTGCAGCCACAGAGGGTTATAGGACAGCCGAGGTAACACTTGGTGGGGTTGATACTGATGTAATTAATTCAAAAACTATGGAAACAAAAGATCATCCTGGTTTATTTTTTGTAGGAGAGGTTCTCGACGTAACCGGTCATCTTGGAGGCTACAATTTTCAATGGGCATGGGCATCTGGCTATAGCGCAGGGTTAGTTGTATAAAATGGACTACTCAGATAAATTTATAAAAGAAATACTTACCGAGGTAAGAACTATTGCAGTTGTAGGAGCAAGCTCTAAGCCTGAACGAGATAGTTATAAGGTCATAGAATTCTTGTTAGATAATGGCTATGAAGTATTCCCAGTTAATCCTAATGAAGAAGGTAACTCAGTTCTAGGGCTTAATTTTTATTCTAATTTAAAGTCAATTCAACAATCTATTGATATGGTCGATGTATTCCGTTTACCAGATGCAGTAATGGGAGTAGCTGAAGACGCAATTCAAATTAATGCTAAAGTTTTATGGCTACAGCTTAAAATAATAAATTATGAAGCCGCTAATCTTGCTGAAGCCGCAGGTTTAAAAGTTGTTATGGATAGATGCCCTAAAATAGAATTCAAGAAATTAAATTGGACTAGTAAGACTAATTAGCTTTAAATAATATATATGGAAACACAAATATTTTTACTAAAAGATAAAATTGATAATGGTATTCTTCGCCTCACTCTCAATAATTCAAAGCATCAAAATACCTTATCTGATGCAATGATGAAGTCTTTAAAAAAAGAACTATCAGATGTTGCAATCAATGAATCTATTAGAGTAGTTATTTTGGCTGCAAATGGCCCCATTTTTTGTGCAGGACATGACTTAAAGGAGATAACAGAAGCAAGAAATAATGAAGACCTAGGATATGCTTATTTTGAAAAGTTATTTAATACCTGCTCTGAGTTAATGCAATTAATAGTTAATAACCCTAAACCAATTATTGCTGAAGTGAATGGAATTGCTACTGCTGCAGGCTGTCAATTAGTTGCGAGTTGTGATCTTGCTTATTGCTTCTGATAAAGCAAAGTTTGCTACTCCTGGGGTAAATATAGGTTTATTCTGCTCAACTCCAATGGTTGCATTATCAAGAAACATATCTAACAAACATGCAATGGAAATGCTCCTTACAGGAGATATGATAGATGCAAAAAAAGCTACAGATATTGGTTTAATTAATAATAATGTAAGCAGCAAAAATTTAATGCAAGAAACATTAACATTAGCTAAAAAAGTTGCGAGCAAATCTTCTATGACTCTCAAAGTAGGTAAACAAGCTTTCTATGTCCAATCTTCATTAGAGCTATCTGAAGCCTATAAATACACCTCTAAAGTAATGTTAGACAATATTTTAAAAGATGACGCAAAAGAGGGCATAGAGGCATTTATTGATAAACTTCCCAAAATTTAATTGAAATAAAGAATGAAAAAAATCTTTATTTTAAATTATCTTATAGAAAATCTTACTGATTAGCTGTTTTAGTTAGCTGAGAAGTAGCGCACCGGCTTCGACTTCCATATTTTTTATAATATCTAAAAATCAGTAAATCTATTAAAATATTATTTTAATAAAATATATTAAATATGAGTGATACAAGAGATAAAAATATAGAATTTAATGTTTCATCTGTTACTGAATTTACCCAAGAGTATTTTCAGGCTATGAGTGATGCTCAAAAGGAAATAGATTTATCAGACCTGCCTGAGATAATTAAAGTCATTCAAGACACAATAGATTCTGGCTCAACTGTCTACTCAATGGGTAATGGTGGCTCCAGTGCTATTGCAGATCACCTCGTATGTGATTTTACAAAAGGATGTTTTACCGATAATTCAAAACTTAAATCATTCTCTTTAAATTCTAACACTCCATTATTTACAGCTATATCTAACGATCTCTCTTATAAAGAATCTTTCTCAAAGCAGTTGGAATATTATCTAGATGATAGTGATGTTATTCTACTCATTTCTTCATCAGGACATAGCGATAATATAGTACATGCAATTGATTACGCTAATCAAAGAGGTATTAAGAGTATTACATTAACTGGCTTTGATGGTGGTGATGCTAAGATTAAATCAAGTTTAAACATTCATGTTTCCATTGATAATTATGGAATTATTGAAGATATTCACCAGTCTTTAGTACATGTAATAGCTCAATTTGTGTATTTAAAAAATAAATAAATTTAATTAAAAATGTCAGTTCAAGAATATGGTCGACTCATGGTAGATATCGAAGGCATATCTCTATCTAATGATGATATTGCTTTAATTAAAAACCCTCATGTAGGCGGGCTTATTCTTTTTGAAAGAAATTTTCAATCTCGTCAACAATTACATTCCTTATGCGCAGATATTAAAAATATTAAAGATGAAATATTAATAGCTTTTCTCATTAACTCTTTATCAAGATCCCTTTAAAGAGGATTTCACTCATATTCCATCGATGCAATCTTTAGGAGATTTTGTAAAAAAACATCCTATTGATGGGATTAATCTAGCAAAAGATATTGGCTGGTTACTTGCTTCAGAATTAATTTCTTCTGGAATAGATATTAGCTTTACACCTGTTTTAGATATAGACAGAGATAGAAGTACTATTATTGGTAATAGGTCCTTTGGAGATGATCCTCAGCTTGTAATAGATGTAGCAGAGGCTTTAATTAAGGGTATGAAGGATGCAGGCATGGCTGCAACAGGAAAACATTTTCCAGGGCATGGTGGTGTAGCAGAGGATAGTCACATAGAAGCTCCTATAGACAATAGAGCATTAGAAGAATTATTTGAATATGATTTAAAGCCATATATTGTTTTACAAGATTTGCTCGGTGGAATCATGTCAGCACATTTAACTTTCCCAAATATTGATTCTGATTCTGTGGGCTTCTCATTTTTTTGGCTTACTACTATTCTTCGCCAACAATTAGGGTTTAATGGTGTTATTTTTAGTGATGATCTATCAATGAAAGGAGCTGACGTTGCTGGAAGTTATTCTGAGAAAGCAAGGATGGCCTTGGAGGCAGGATGCGATATGATACTTAGCACTCATAATGTTGGATTACGAAGATTCCTTAAGTGATAACCAAATAGTAGAAATAAATACTATGTTAAAAAATAATGAAATAGAATGGAATGAACTTAAGAATCATCCAAGAAGATTAAATACAATATCTATGATTAAAGAGATAGGATTAATTTAATGGATTATGTTCCTTTAGCAGTCCCATTTTTTCTTTTAGCTATAGCGCTAGAATTTATATTTGGCTGGGTTAAGAACAAAAATACATATCGTTTAAATGATACTGTTAGTAGTCTTTTCATGGGATCTCTAAGTACCGCCTCTAAATTAGTTCTTATCGGTGTCGGCGGTGCAGTTTTTTATTCTATTGAAACCTATTACGCGCTTTGGAGAATGAATGATAGTTTGGCAATTACTTGGATTTTTGCTTTTGTAGCATACGATCTTTGTTATTACTGTTTTCATAGAATTGGCCATGAACGTCAGATATTCTGGGCTTCTCATGTTGCGCATCATCAAAGTGAAGAATACAACTTATCAACCGCATTAAGACAAACCAGCAGTAGCTTTCTATTAAATTGGATATTTTATGTACCTTTATTTCTTATAGGCGTTCCTGCAAAAGTTTTTGTAAGTGTTGCTTCCTTTAAACCTCATTTATCAATTTTGGGTTCATAGTGAGCATATACCTAAGCTTGGATGGTATGAAAACTATTTTGTAACTGCATCAAACCACAGAGTTCATCATGCACAAAATGAACAATATATTGATAAGAATTATGGCGGTGTCTTTATTATCTGGGATAGGATGTTTGGAACTCATAAAGTAGAAGATGAAAACGAAGCTTGTATATATGGAATTAGAAGTACATTAAATACCTTTAATCCGCTTTGGGCAAATACTCATATCTATCTTGGAATTATCAAAGATTTTCTGCGTGCAGAAAAATTAAAAGATAAATTTCATGTTTTGATAGCTAGAACTGGTTGGCAACCTAAAGATGTTGCTAAAAAATATCCACGTGAGAAATATGATTATGCAACTTATATCAAATTCGACCCAGTGGTTAGCAAGTTAATAAGTCTGTATGGGTTTATTCAGTTAATAGTATTAGCCATAGTCGGACCTCTTATTATTGAATACGGCTCTTCAAATTATATATTGGGAGTTATATATGTTGGAATGCTTGTTTTTACTATGGTTTCAACCTCAAGATGGCTAGAAGGCAGACCTGCAATATATATGGAAGCCTCAAGACTTCTATGATTAATGTAAAGTCTGGTGGTAGAACAAGAATAGCAGGAATTGCAGCAGCAATATTTTTATTAATTTATATATTTATAAATATTTTAGCCCTTCCTTTATTAGGTAAAGTATCCAATAGTCACAATAACGAACTGCAACATGGGTGATTCCAAAGATCCTAATAAAAAAGATGGCAGGCTAGAAAGAAGTAAAAAAAGCCGAGATCTTATTATCCAAGCTATGCGTGACCTTATTGATGAAGGCATCTTAAGCCCAACTGCGCAACAGGTTGCTGAAACTGCCCAAGTTGGAATTAGAACAGTTTTTCGCCATGCAAATGATATGGAGACACTTTTTAAGCAAATTGGGAAAACTAATGCCAAGCAACGCAGCGCACTATTTCTAGAAGCTGATAAAACAGGAACACTTGAACTGAGAATTAAAAATTTTCTTAAAACAAGAACAACTGGCTATGCAGAAATGCAGAATTTTATTCTAGCCAATGCAGCTGCAAAATGGAAATATAAGTTTCTTGATCAAGAATATAAAGCTGTCATAAAGACACTCAAACAAAATCTTCATGAATGGTTTCCAGAGATGGTTAACTTACCTAAAGAAAAACAAGAAATGATTCATGCTATAACCTCCTTTGAATTTTGGTATAGATTGAGAGCGCATCAAAATATGTCAAATAAGAGCGCTAATGATTTAATGGCAAATCAATTAAGATCATTATTAAAATAAGTTATTTTTTCACGATATAATTAATTTATATATGGCATATGTAATGCCATATAATTTTGAATACACTTTAAGAGGACAATATGAAAGAATTTATTAGAATGCTGGGGGAGTTAAAATATATGATTCCTGTTCTTCGATACAAATGGCCTGATTTAGAGAGTAATACCTCTTTAGCTCACACCTTCCAGAACTCAACGGATAAATTTGGAGAACGCCCTTTTGTATATTTTGAAGACGAGACTTGGACATACTCTCAGGCTAATAAGGCGGCCAATAGTTTTGCGAGGTATCTTGTAAAAAATGGCGTGCAGCATGGCGACAGAGTTGTACTTTTTATGGAAAATCGTCCTTATTATGTAATTTCACTTCTTGCATTAAATAAAATAGGAGCTATAGGTGTTCTAATTAATACAAGTTTGACAGGTGATCCTTTAATCCACTGCATAAATTCGTCTGATTCTATAAAGTGCATAGTTGGAGCTGAAAGAGCTAAGCCTTTAGATTAAAGAAAAAGATAGGGTTGCAGCATATATGCCTAATTCTATTGAGGGGCAACAGATTTAAAAAGTAACCTAGATTTTAATGATGATGAGAATCTAGAGGAAACTAATTTAGTTACATCTAAAGATACTAGCATTTTATATTTTCACTTCAGGCACAACAGGAGTGCCAAAAGCTGCAGTCTTACCTAATGCAAAACTTATAGCAGCTGCTACAAATATAACTCAGGCTGGATATAGAATTAATCATGAAGACTGCATGTATAACTGCTTACCTTTATATCATTCAACAGGGTTAATGCTTGGTTTATGTGGAGCTATACATGTAGGCGCTTCATCATTTATAAAAAGAAAATTTTCTGCCTCTTCTTTTTGGACAGATGCCCATAAATACAATACAACAGCATTTGTATACATTGGTGAGTTATGTAGATACCTTGATAATCAAGAGCCCTCTGAAGCTGAAAAGAATAATCCAATAAAAAGTATGGTTGGCAATGGTCTTAGGCCTGATGTTTGGGACTCTTTTAAAGATAGATTTGATGTAGACAGAATAATTGAAATTTATGGAGCAAGTGAAGGAAATGCTCTATTTATGAATCTTTTTAATAAAAATAAGACTATAGGTATGACAAGTGCTGATGTTGCTTTACTCGAATATGATGTTGCTGAAGATGAAATTCTTAAAAATGAAGATGGGTATTGTAAAAAGATTTCTAATCATGAGCCTGGCCTGCTAGCTATAGAGATTGGACCAAATGCAGTCTTTAATGGTTATACGGATAAAGACGCAAGTGAAAAGAAAATTCTGCGCAATGTATTTAAAGATGGAGATGCTTGGTTTAACACGGGTGATCTTATTAAAACAGTTGATGTTGGATTTGCTTTTGGTAAAGAACACTATCAATTCGTAGACAGAGTTGGTGATACTTTTAGATGGAGATCAGAAAATGTTTCAACTAATGAGGTTGGTGAGATATTAAATGGTTTTACGGATGTAAATATGTCGAATGTTTATGGAGTTCAAGTTCCAGGTTGTGAGGGCAGAGCAGGGATGGCAGCTTTTAGCCTTGAAGATTTTGGTAGCTTTGATTGGCAAGAATTTTCTCAATACGTGGAGAGCAATCTCCCCAAATATGCCCGCCCAGTTTTTATTAGAATTATTCAAGAAATGGATACTACAGGAACTTTTAAATTAAAGAAAAATGAATTAAGAGACGAGTCATTTGATTTAAATAAAGTAAGTGACATAGTTTATTGTTTAAAACCATCTTCAAATACCTATGAATTACTTGATCAAGATTGGTTAAACAAGATTAATTCTTGTGAAGCAGGTTATTAATAATTAAAAATTTAAAAGGGGAATTTTATGAGTGAAAGAAATTTTGATGTAGTTATTTATGGAGCAACTGGCTTTACTGGAAAGCTGGTAGTCGAATACATGCTTAATCAATACGGAGATGATGAAACCATATCTTGGGCCATGGCCGGCAGAAGCCATGAAAAATTAGTTGCAGTGAGAGATGCCTTGGGCGTATCCAAAGATGTGCCTTTGCTAACGGTGGATAGCGATGACGAAGAAAGTATCACCCAGATGGTCCAGCAAACCCAGTGCGTATTTAACTACAGTAGGTCCTTATCAGCTATATGGAGACGATATTGTTGGAGAATGCGCAGCTTTAGGTACTGATTATGTTGATTTATGTGGAGAGCCTGGTTGGATGCATGAAATGATTAATGAGCATGCTGCACAGGCCAAGGAAACTGGAGCAAGAATTGTCTTTTCCTGTGGCTTTGACAGCATACCTTTTGATTTAGGTGTTTACAAAAAGAAGTGATTAAAAGATTTGGTATCCCTGCTGCAAATGTTAGAGGCAGAGTAAGAGCAATGAATGGTGAATTCTCTGGAGGAACAGCAGCTTCAATGGCAGCGACTATGAGCTCATTAAAAAATAAGCCTGAACTTTTTGAAATTTTAGTAAACCCATTTGCATTATCTAATGGTTTTTCAGGTCCTGAGCAGCCAGCAGATAGCAAGCCTATATTTGATGAAAAACTTGATACTTGGGTAGCTCCATTTTTTATGGCACCTATAAATACCAAGAATGTTCATAGATCTAATGCCTTAATGGGTCATATGTATGGAGAAGATTTTTGTTACAACGAGATGTGGATTCAAGGGCCAGGCGAAGAGGGCAAAGCTGCAGCAGAATTTGTTGGTAGCATGAACCCATTGGCTGATGCGCCAGCTCCCGGCGAAGGTCCTTCTAAAGAATCTAGAGACAATGGAAATTACGATGTTCTGTTTTGTGCAGACCTGTCTGATGGATCAACTATGCACGCTGCTGTTACCGGTGACATGGATCCAGGCTACGGCTCAACATCTAAGATGATTGCTGAAAGTGCAATCTGCTTGGTTAAAGAATGTCCTGATCTTGCTGGAGGTATCTATACTCCAGCACCAGCAATGGGGGAAAAACTCATTGCAAGACTTCAGGCAAATGGCGGGACTTACCTTTAAAATAGAAGCTTAATGATTAAAGAGAATATTAAGAAATGGCATGATCATACGCATGGAAATTTCCCAGGTGGGCTAGATGAATTGCTAGCTGATGATGTTATTTTTTACTCACCTGTTGTTTTTACACCCCAAAAAGGTAAAGACCTAACGAAGTTATATCTTATGGCTGCTGGGAATACTTTTGGTGGCGATGATACAAAAGAAGCAGATGGATTAAAAGAGTCTAGCTGAAAAAGCATGATAAGCTAGTTCATGACGGAAACCAGGCGAGTTACCTGAATTCGAGACCAAAATTGAAGAATCTATAAATGGCGTTGATATTATTACTTTTAATGACGAGGGAAAGATTTCAGAATTTAAAGTAATGATAAGACCATTACAAGCTGTGAATATTATTCATATGCAGATGCAGAGGATGTTAGAAGAATTAGCATAATGAGTAAATTTATTATTTACCATAATCCTAGATGCAGCAAATCTAGACAAGCATTAAAAATTATTCAAGATAATAATTGTGAATATACTATTAAGTTATATCTAGAAGAGACTTTAACCATTAAAGAGATAGAAGATGTTCTTCTTAAACTAAAAATGGAGCCTAGAGCATTACTTCGCATAGATGAAGAAGACTATAAATCAAATAATTTAAGAAATTTAGAACTATCAGACCAAGACATCATTAATTTCATGATTAAATTTCCAAAATTAATCGAAAGACCAATTATAATCAAAGATCTTGATGCAGTTTTAGGAAGACCTCCTGAAAATGTTAATAATTTAATTTAATTAATATAATAATTTATGACAATAGGATCTAATTTTACATTACCTTGTGGTGTTACCTTAAAGAATAGGCTTTGCAAAGCTGCTATGACTGAAGGCATTGCTGATTCAAATAATTTTGCAACCCAAAGACATATTAATCTTTATAAAAAATGGTCTTCAGGTGGAGCTGCTATCCTCTTGTCTGGAAATGTTCAAGTAGATAGAAGATATCTCGAGGGTCCAGGAAATGTCGCTATAGAAAAAGATTCTTATCTCAATCAAATAGATATGCTTAAAAAATGGGCTGAAGCAGGCACCAAAAATAATACACAATTTTGGATGCAAATAAGCCACGCTGGCAGACAGACACCTGGCGCAATAAATCCAAATCCTATTTCACCATCCTCAGTCCAGCTAATAATTCCAACTGCTAATTACGGGGTTCCAGTTCCTATGACAGTTGATGATATAGAGGACGTGATCGAAAGATTTATTTTTGTTGCTAAAATTGCAAAAGAATCTGGTTTTACTGGCATTTTAGGAAGTGCAGCCCACGGTTATTTGCTTTCACAATTTCTTTCACCGGACATTAATTTAAGAGACGATGAGTGGGGTGGCTCAATCGAGAATCGATCCAGGCTTATGCTAAGAATTATTGAAGGCTGTCGCGCTGAATTGGGTAATGATTTTCCAATAGCTGTTAAGTTAAATTCTGCTGATTTTCAAAAAGGTGGTTTTAGTGATTTAGATTCAATAAAAGTTGCTAAATTATTAGATGACGCAGGAGTTGATGTTATTGAAATTTCAGGTGGAACATATGAACAACCTCGTTTACTTGGATTAGATGATGTAAGTGTTAATAAAGAGCGAAGTGAAATAAGAAAGCCAAGCACTATTGCCAGAGAAGCATATTTTTTAAATTATGCAGAAAAAATACAAAAAGCTATTAATATTCCTTTAATGGTAACAGGTGGATTTCGAACTTCAGCTGGAATGAATGCTGCATTAAATGCAAAAGCCTGCGATTTGATAGGTGTAGGAAGGCCCCTATGTGCTGAACCATTAGTATTAAATGATTTGCTGGCTGGCTCTATTCAAGAGTTACCATCCTATGAAAAATCCCTTCAAATTGGTAAATGGTGGCTGTCACCTCATAGTCCATTTTTAATTATTCAAGCCCTTAATGCTTTCTCTCAGCAGGCTTGGTTTTATATACAAATCAAGAGAATGGGAGATAATTTGGCCCCTAATTTAAAACTACCAATTTTCAAAGCATATAAAGAAAATAAAAAGCTTGAAAAAGTAATGATTAAGGAATTAAGCTAAGCATATTTATAGACTTATAGGATAAATTTATGAACAATATTGATCCATCAGCATACATTTCGTTTGGTTCTAGAATTAGAAAATCACCATTTTATAATTCAACAAGAAAATATGGAGCCAAAGCTTTTACTATTTACAACCATATGTATATGCCAACGGTTTATACAAGTGCCCGAGAGCGAATATCATAGTCTGGTTAATGATGTGACTATGTGGGATGTGGCAGCAGAACGTCAAGTAGAAATTACTGGAAATGATGCCTTTAAATTTGTCGAATACATTACATCAAGAGACCTTTCAAAATTACAGATTGGGCAAGGGAAATACGCGCTAATTACTGATGAAGATGGAGGAATCATTAATGATGCAGTTTTATTAAGACTTCAACCAGACCAGTTCTGGATTTCACCTGGAGATAGTGATGTACTGTTATGGTTGCAAGGAACTGCAATTAATTCAGGCATGGACGTTAATGTATTTGAGCCTGATGTATCTCCTTTACAAATAGGCGGTCCAAAAGCTCACATGCTTATAGAAAAATTATTTGATGAAGATCATAAAAATGTTGGATTTTATAGAGCGAGAGAAACATCCTTGCAAGGTATACCTCTTGTATTAGGAAGGACTGGATGGAGTGGCGAGATTAGTTACGAACTCTACCTTCGAGATCACAAGCTCGGAAATAAATTATGGGAATTAGTCCGAGAAGCTGGATTAGAATTTAATATAGTTCCTATAGCTCCGAATGCTATTAGAAGTATAGAAGGAGGTTTATTATCGTATTCCTCAGATATGCTAAGAGAGGATAGTCCTTTCACTATAGGCTTAGATAGGTTAGTTGATACCAGTCAATCAATTGAATTTATAGGCAAGGCAGCTTTAAAGAAAATAGAAGAAGAGGGCACTAAGCGAAAGTTAGTAGGTGTAGTTATCGATGGAGATCCTATTAAAACTCCACCAGAGCAATTTTGGCCAGTTAAAGATAATAATGTAAAGATAGGCCATATCTCAAGATGTATCTTCTCACCAAGATTAAATAAAAATATAGGCTTTGCTAATGTACCTGTTGAATTAAGTCATATCGATACTACTTTTTCAGTAGTAACCCCAGATGGTCAAAAAGAAGCTACTGTATGTAAATGGCCTTGGTTTCCTGCTGAGACAATTAATAAAAAAACTTAAAATAATATGAGACGGAAAATTATAAAGAAACGCGTTACTTTTCTCATCATCTTTAATGGCTGATAATTTAGTTATTGAAGATTTTGACAATAATCGAGCTCAATGGGACCCTGTTTCAGACCAGGTTATGGGCGGACTCTCAGAGATTAAATTTACAAAACTATCTGATGAAGATATTAATTTTTATAGACTAGAAGGTGAAGTTAGCACAAAAAATAATGGTGGCTTTATTCAATTTAGATCAAGAGTTGATGCAGGTTCAGATGATTATGAAGGGGTGAGAATTAAAACAAGAGGAAATGGTGAGGTTTATGAGATTCATCTTAGAACTCCTGCAACATTTCTACCTTGGCAATATTACAAGGCTACCTTTACTGCCAATGACAATTGGGAAATTTTAGATATTCCTTTTACTTCTTTTCAAAGAGTTGGTCCTGCTTACGTTCCACGCAAAGTTAAATCTTCAAAGGTAAACTGGATTGCTGTTGTAGCTTATGGAAAAGATTTTTACGCAGAAGTTGATTTAGCTAAAATCGAACTTTATTAATATATTTAATGTTTTCTGAACTTGATCGTGCATTTATGCAGGAAGCTATTCAGCTTGCAAAAGAGGCAGCATTAGTTGATGAGGTCCCAGTTGGAGCAGTAATAACTCTAGATAATAAAATTATTGGTAGAGGTTTTAATCAAGTTATTTCACTGACCGATGTAACAGCGCATGCTGAAATTCTTAGCTATAAAAGATGCAAGTCAAACTATACAAAACTGATAGATTAAAGAATACATGTATCTATGTAACTTTAGAGCCATGCCACATGTGCGCTAAAGCTTTAATTGATGCAAGAGTATCGAGGCTTGTTTATTCTTCATTTGAACCAAAAACTGGTGCTATTACCTCAATAGACAACCTTTACAGATAAACCATTTAATCATAAGATCGATTGTGGCAGCAAAGGAAGTCTCCTATGAACAAGAGACTAGCAAAATATTAAAGGATTTCTTTAAAACAAAAAGAAACTAACTACCTAATTCTACCCATACAGGGCAATGATCTGAGGGTTTTTCCATTGCCCTTGCTTCGTAGTCTATCCCAGTTTCTTGCATATACCATCCACAAGGTTATTTGAAAGCATTATATGATCAATTCTAAGGCCTCTCTTGGGATTATCATCAAACATCCTTGACCTATAGTCGAACCATGAATAAATTGTGGATTCTTCAGTAGTAACCCCAGATGGTCAAAAAGAAGCTACTGTATGTAAATGGCCTTGGTTTCCTGCTGAGACAATTAATAAAAAAACTTAAAATAATATGAGACGGAAAATTATAAAGAAACGCGTTACTTTTCTCATCATCTTTAATGGCTGATAATTTAGTTATTGAAGATTTTGACAATAATCGAGCTCAATGGGACCCTGTTTCAGACCAGGTTATGGGCGGACTCTCAGAGATTAAATTTACAAAACTATCTGATGAAGATATTAATTTTTATAGACTAGAAGGTGAAGTTAGCACAAAAAATAATGGTGGCTTTATTCAATTTAGATCAAGAGTTGATGCAGGTTCAGATGATTATGAAGGGGTGAGAATTAAAACAAGAGGAAATGGTGAGGTTTATGAGATTCATCTTAGAACTCCTGCAACATTTCTACCTTGGCAATATTACAAGGCTACCTTTACTGCCAATGACAATTGGGAAATTTTAGATATTCCTTTTACTTCTTTTCAAAGAGTTGGTCCTGCTTACGTTCCACGCAAAGTTAAATCTTCAAAGGTAAACTGGATTGCTGTTGTAGCTTATGGAAAAGATTTTTACGCAGAAGTTGATTTAGCTAAAATCGAACTTTATTAATATATTTAATGTTTTCTGAACTTGATCGTGCATTTATGCAGGAAGCTATTCAGCTTGCAAAAGAGGCAGCATTAGTTGATGAGGTCCCAGTTGGAGCAGTAATAACTCTAGATAATAAAATTATTGGTAGAGGTTTTAATCAAGTTATTTCACTGACCGATGTAACAGCGCATGCTGAAATTCTTAGCCATAAAAGATGCAAGTCAAACTATACAAAACTGATAGATGAAAGACACTACATGTATCTATGTAACTTTAGAGCCATGCCACATGTGCGCTAAAGCTTTAATTGATGCAAGAGTATCGAGGCTTGTTTATTCTTCATTTGAACCAAAAACTGGTGCTATTACCTCAATAGACAACCTTTACAGATAAACCATTTAATCAAAGATCGATTGTGGCAGCTAAAGGAAGTCTCCTATGAGCAAGCGCCTAGCAAAATAGTAAAGGATTTCTTTAAAACAAAAAGACACTAACTACCTAATTCAACCCATACAGGGCAATGATCTGAGGGTTTTTCCATTGCCCTTGCTTCGTAGTCTATCCCAGTTTCTTGCATATACCATCCACAAGGTTATTTGAAAGCATTATATGATCAATTCTAAGGCCTCTCTTGGGATTATCATCAAACATCCTTGACCTATAGTCGAACCATGAATAAATTGTGGATTCTTCAGGGGTGAATGCACCTCCAAGAATCTTGAAAGCCTAAATTTTTTATACTATTCCACATTTCACGCTCTTGAGGCTGAAATGAAGTTTTTCCATCTCTAAGCCATCTTTTCATATTTATAGGCCCTATGCCTATATCTATATCTTCAGGAGCAACATTAAAATCACCCATAATTATTAAGTTTTCTTGCTTCTTTTTTAAAGCCTTTATGTGCTTGCTTAAGTCATCATAGTATTTAATTTTTTTTGGAAATTTAGTCTCATGATGAATGCTCTCACCTTGAGGAAAATAGCCATTCATAACAATAATCTCTGAACCATTAAAATCATAAGTGCATTGTATAAAACGCTTTTGATCTTCTTCTATGTCATCTGCAAAACCTTTTTGGGTTGCAATAGGTTTTTTTTTACTAAGAATAGCCACTCCATAATGACCTTTTTGGCCCCAGTACTCAGTGTGATAACCAATTTCCTTTATTACTTCCAATGGAAAATCAGGATCATTTACTTTTGTTTCTTGTAATCCAATAACATCTGGCTTTATTACATCTCTTATATACTCTAATTGATGAGGTCTTGCTCTTATACTATTAATATTAAAGGAAACTATTAACATAATTATTGACCTAGTTTAGTGATTAAAACTAGATGTTTCAGTTTCTATTTCGTCTTTTACTTTTTGTTTGGCAAATTCAACATCTATATCTTCATCTTTCATCCTTTTCTTTATTAAAATCTTCCATATCTGAATATGTTTCAAATCTAGTAAGACCAACATTTTCTCTTCGTGTGTTTTCAATGTCAAAAATCCAATCTTTTCTATTTCATAATCTCTAATTGCTAATATCAATGTTAAGAGACAACTCTTTCTTATTTTTTACAAGGTCATATCTCTCTCTTAGATTCAGAATATATTTCATATTAGGGCTTTCATTTAAGCGATTTAGATGAGATTTTTTTACAGCTGCAAGAATATCCTCATCAATATCAAAAGTTCTATATCTAACAGGCGGTATCGTGTCCCAGGGCAAAGATAGGTATAAAGAACTTTCACCACTTGTCTCAATATCCCATGAAGAGGGTAATTCAATATCTGGAATTACTCCTTTATTCTGAGTCCCACTTCCTGTGATCCTATAAAATTTAGATTCAGTTAATTTTATCTGGCCATCACTTAAATCATCTAATTTCTGTACTGTGCCTTTTCCGTATGTTTGGTGCCCCACAATGATTCCCCTTTGATAGTCCTGTATAGCTGCTGCAAATATTTCCGATGCAGAAGCAGAGCCTCTATCAACTAGAACAGCTACAGGTTTTTTCCATGCTTGCTTTGCATAGTAGTCTCCCCAAGATCCTATTTTCCCTGAATTTTGTTTAACTTGAACTGTCGCGCCTGATGATACAAACAAACCTGTAAGTTTATTTGCTTCATAGAGCGAACCTCCTGAGTTACCTCTTAAAGAAACTGAACCTAACAGTTAATTATTAAATTCCTTTAATATTTTTTTAACATCATTGCTGCTGCTCTTGTAATTTGGATCTCTATTTCGATAAGCCTCAAAATCAATATAAAATGTAGGTAAATCGATTATTCCAATTTTATATTCTTGATCCATTATTTTTACTGAATGAATTTTTGATTTTGCAGCTCTATCTTCTAACTTAATTTCTTCTCTAATAAGATTTACAACTTTTCTATTACTATTATCTTCAGAATTTGAAGGTATAAACTATCTAAAGCATCAGAAACTTTTTTTCCTCTAATTAAATCAACAACTTCATCAACTCTCCAGCCAATAACATCAATAAACTCTTCTGAATCTTCTTGTTTGATTCTTGTAATTTTATCTTCGGGATCAATTTGTCCAGATTTTTCTGCAGGGCCTCCTGGAACAAGACTAACAATTTCTGCATAGTCATCTTCTGTGGTTAAAAGAGCGCCTATACCTTCTAATTTAAGACTCATATTTAACTCAAAATCTTCAGCTGATCGCGGTGAAAAATATGTTGAGTGAGGATCAAATTGACTGGTTAAAGAGTTCATAGCTAACGAAAAGATATCCTCATCTTTTCTTTGATTAATTCTTCTTATTCTATTGGTGTATCTTTTTTTAATATTCTCAATAGAATTATCATCTGACTTATCAGCTAACTCAGAAGTAAGCATGTCGTTTTTAGTAATTTTTTTCCATAATTTCTTAAGTGCTAACTTAGAGGCCTGCCACTCATTATCATCGGAATAAATATCTAAAGAGTCTACACCGCTATAAATAAATGCCTCTTTCTCAATCAACATTATTTGATAATCAGAAAATTCTAGGAGCCTATTAAAATAAAGATTAATTATTTTATAAGCGGACTTAATATCAAATGTTTGCTTTGATGGGTTAAAAAGCTTCGCTGAATTTAAGAAACGATTAACCTCATATTTAGTAAAGTACCGTTTATTATTATCAAGCTCATTAATAAGATGCTCAATATATTTATAATTAAAATCATCATCTAAGATTTGAGCATAATGCTCTTCAGTGAGTTTTGTAAAAATCTCATCACTTAATAAAACTCTATTTTCGTCGGCTTTAAAGGCAATATTTCCTGCCAATAATGAGACCTGTCTGGAAGGATCTAAAAGCTTTGAAGCAAAATTTATATTTTTAATGTTCAATTTATTATTTAGATGTATAGTTTTGTATGATGAATGCTAACTATATCGAATTTTTCTTTGATTGTTCAAGTCCTTGGACATATTTATCTTTTAGTGCTCTAAAAGATCTAGCAGAAGAGAACAATATTGAAATTCAATATAGACCAATCTTAGTTGGTGGAATATTTAATACTGTAAATCCTTCAGTCTACAAAAGTCGAGAAAACCCCATTCCTGCAAAAGAAAAATATTATTTAAGTGATATTCAAAATTGGGCAATGAGCAGGGATATTATTATAAATTGGCCAAGTATATTTCCCATTAATTCTGTAAAAGCAATGCGGGGATGTTTATATGCCGAATCTAAGAATATCTCCTATGATTTTGCATTAGACATTTTTAAAGCTTATTGGACTTATAATAAAGATATAAGTTCAGATAAAGTGCTTGAGGATATTTGTCTTAATAGAGGATTAGATCCTTTAGAGTTTTTTGAATTTATCAAAATGCCATCAACAAAACTTCAATTGATTAAGAATTCTGAAGATCTAATTGAAAAGGGTGGTTTTGGTTCACCAACTTTCTTTTATCAAGATAAGATGTTTTTTGGAAACGATAGGCTAGATTTGTTATCCAGCCTATTAAATAAAGATCTAATCTAGAATCCTTGAATTCTTCCAGCTTCCTCTCTTACTAACTCTGGTGAACCGAGCAATTGTCGATTCATACCAATTCTCTTGAACCAATAATGTAGGCCTAGAAGATCAGTAAAACCCATTCCACCATGAACTTCAGTTGCTTTTTTTGCTATACCTTTACCCATCTCTGAAACATGTGCTTTTGCATGACAAGCCATTAATCTAGCTTCTTCTGGAACATTATTAAAACAATGAGCTGCATGCCAAACAATTGCATAGCAAGGTTCTAATTCTGCTGCCATCTCAGCACACATATGCTTTACAGCCTGGAATGATCCAATAACTCTTCCAAATTGCTTTCTCTCTTTTGCATACTCTACAGATTTATCAATCATAACTTGAGAAGCGCCTACACTATCGGCAGCCAGCATAATTCTTCCGGCATCTATAGTTTTTGTAATTGGATCTTTGTTATTTACAGAATTTTCTAAAACCTCTGCATTTACATCTTTAAGCAAGATTTCAAAGTAACCTCTAGTCTTATCAATAGCTGTTAGTTTTACGATTTCTATACCTGGGTCACTAACATTTATTATGCACATAGCTCCCTCATTATCTGCCAGTATGAAATGTGTTGCGTGATCTCCATCAATAACAAATAAAGCTCTTCCACTTGCTTTACTTCCATCAATCTCAATACCGGCATCCTCACGAGCTGCTATATATTCTGTTAAACCCACACCAAAACTAATTTCATTTGATGCAATCTTATTAAGATATTCCTTTTTTTGAGAGTTGCTTCCACCATGCATGATTGCAAGAGGAGCCATTACATAGGATCCAATAAAAGGAATAGGTGCAACACCTGATCCTAGGCCTTCTGATACTGCTGCAGCAAAAAGAAGATCTAATTCTAATCCTCCGTACTCTTCTGGAATTAATAGGGCATTTAGACCTAAATTAATAAGCCCTTGATGAATTTCTTTTTGAAGCTCTTCACCTTCTCCGGCAGTAATCCTTCTTATTACATCAAGCGATGATTGATCTTCAAGAAATTTTTTTACATTGTCTTGAAAAAATACTTGATCTTCAGATAATCCAAAATACATCTTAAACTCCTTGAACCTTAGGTTCTCTTGGAAGGCCTAAACCTCTTTCTGAAATTATATTTTTTTGAATCTGGCTAGTTCCGCCACCTATTATTAAACCTAGAAAATACATGTAAGCGAACTGCCAAGATCCTCCATCTCTCAAGTGGGGACTATCTTCATATAAAGTTCCTAATTCACCCATTATGTCTATACCCAAACCCTCAAGTTCGTGTCTTAATTCAGTCCCAATTAATTTTTGAATCATTTTGCCAACTTTGACATCCTGACCAGGATTTAATTTTGCAGACAATACCCTTAAGGCATGAGATTGAAATGCCATAACTTTGCCCTGCACTTGGAGCAATCTATCTCTGTAGATAGGGTTTTCAATTAGAGTTTCTCCATTTATTGTTTCTTTTTTCATCCTTTCGATTAGCATATTTAATCTATTCATAGTTGCATTTGGGTTAGCAAGAGATCCTCTTTCATGGCCTAAAGTTGCATTTGCAACAGCCCAACCTTCACCTCTACTTCCCACTATATTATCTCCAGGAATAGTAACGTCAGTAAAAAATACTTCATTAAATCCTGCTTTAAGTGTCATATCTACTAAAGGCCTTATTTCTAAACCAGGTGTATCCATTGGAACTAATAAATAACTAATTCCTGCATGCTTTGAAGCTTCTGGCTCTGTTCTTACTAGGCAAAACATCATTTGAGAATATTGTGCTGTACTAGTCCAAATCTTTTGCCCATTAATAACCCATTGATCATCAATTAACTCGCCTTTAGTTTGCAAGCTAGCTAAGTCACTACCAAGTTAGGTTCTGAATAGCCTTGGCACCATATCATTTCTCCATAAAGCGTCGGCTTTATGTATTTATTTTTTTGCTCTTCTGTTCCAAGTTCTAGCAATGTTGGAACAAGCATATCAATCCCTTGACCACCCATTGCTCCTGGAGTTTTATTTGAAAATTCAGTCGCCGCAATCCTGCTCTTTATTACATCTGACTCCCCACCAAATCCGCCATACTCTTTTGGAATAGATCTTGCAAAATAGCCGTTTTCAATTAGAGTCTTTTGCCAATCTGATCTCGACATTGAAGGGCCGCCAGATTTATTATTTTGAGCTAGAGGCACTTTAGCCGAATCACTAAATTGAATACCTTTATATTTATTACAGAAGGCCTGAACTTCTTTTTTGAAATCTTGATATTCAGGCCCGTATTCTAAATCCATAATTTACCTCATTATTTTTATTTCCAATTAGGTTTTCTTTTTTCTAAAAATGCAGCAATACCTTCCTTAGCATCATCACCTTCAAAACATTTAGCAATTTGTTTTTGCAGATAAGGCAGAGCCTCATCAAATTCTAAAGCGTCTTGTTTCTCATATGCTTCTAGACCAAATCGCATAGTTCCTGGAGCTAAACTAGCCAGCTCACTAGCTAAACTATTAACAGTATTATTCAAATCTTTACTATCCACAGATTGATTAATTAAACCCCATTCCTCAGCTTTTTGAGAGTTAATATAATTACCTCTCATTACAAAATCTAACCCAGCTCTTTTAGGCATAACTCTAAATAAACCAGCCATGACCATGAAAGGCCAAAGACCTCTGTGAATTTCTGGAGCTGAGAATTTTGCCTCTTTAACTGCTATAGAATGAGTTGAATTAGCAACCATTAAAAGCGCTCCAGCTAATACAGAACCCTTGAATTTTACATATAACAGGCTTGTATAGATGTCTTATACTCAAGCTAATATCATCTGAGTCTTCTAATTTTGGAATGTTAGATTCTGACTTTTCTCTTCTTAAATCAGCCCCTGCACAAAAAACATCACCCTCAGCAGCAATAATTACTACTCTTACAGATCTTTCTTGTTTTGCATAAGCCAAAGCATAGTTAATATGGTGCGCATGGTTATTTATTGCATTCTTTTTTTCTGGACGATTTAAAGTAATAGTTAAAATATTTTTTGAAACATCAATTTCTGTATCTATTCCTAATACGCTCTAAAGATAATTTATTAGACATTATTTACTTTCCTTGATTATTGAAATTGGTAAATCCACTATTTTTGCTCTTAAGTATTCACCTAGTGATTTAGCTTGTCCATCCTTTTTATTATTAGAGGAGACTCCATCTTCAAGTATTCCATGAATATAAAAATTTAGTGATTTAATATTTGGAAGATCGTATCTATCTATTTCATAATTATTGAGATCTGGCAGTAATTCTTTAAGCTTTTCAACAGTAAGAAAATTATATAAAAATGAATAAGATAAATCAGTTTTTGCCCATACTCCTAAATTAGCACAACCACCTTTGTCTCCTGATCGAGCTCCAAAATATGATCCTAAAGGGCCTTTATCGGTTTTACCTTCTGGAGCAGGCGCTATTTCGACTAGATTTTTTTGATAAAAGCTTTCTTCAAATCCCATTTGGCTTGTAGGGATTATTTCAATAGTTTCACCGTCTATATGTACATACTCATTAATAAATTTACTATCAACAAGAGCTGGCCAGTAAACAATAACAGGACCTGGTTTTTTACCGCCCCCGCTAGAAAAGAATCCTGGGTAATTTGCTAAAGATAACTCAATTATTTTTGCACTAAATAATCTACCAACTAAATCTGGATTCATAGATTTGACTGCAATTGATAATGTTGCCATAGCCTCTTCGTTAGAATTTGGATTTTCTTTATCGGTTCTATGTAAATTAATTGAAACATCATCAAATTGTTCTTTTCCTCCGACTGAGTTAAACAAAGCATTTGTAAATGCATCAGCTTTTTCTTCAATATCTAGACCAGTTAGAACAAGATCCATGCCATTTCTATATCCGCCAGCAAGATTAATGCATGCTTTGTGGGTTGAAGGTGGAGAACTCCCTCTGCAGCCTGAAACATAGACCCTATCTTTAGATTCCTGTTCTATTTTAAGAGTATCAAAATGCGCAATTACATCTGGGTTAAGGTATGCCGGCGAACTAATCTCATATAAAAGTTGAGCAGTAACAGTTCCGGTGGAGACTAGCCCGCCTGTATTTGGATGTTTTGTTATATAAAAACTTCCGTCTGCTTTAATTTCAGCTATTGGGTAACCAACATTATCAAAACTTGGAACTTCTTTAAAAAATGAATAATTTCCTCCAGTTGCCTGACATCCACATTCAATAATATGACCTGCGGCGAGTGCGCCAGCTAACGCATCATAGTCGTTGCGCTGCCAGTTGAACTTCCATGCAGCCGGCCCAATGACCACGGCGGCGTCTGTGACTCTTGGGCAAATGACAATGTCCGCGCCTTGGTCTAAGGCTTCTTTAATGCCCCAACCGCCCAGATAGGCATTTGCTGTGAGTGTTTGGCAGCCAGAATCCTCAAGAGGTATCTTTTTATCCATATTATTGAATAACTCTCCTTCATTATGCAATTCAGCAATTCTTGGCATAAGATCGTCGCCATCGATATAGGCAACTTTTAAATCTATAGACAACTCTTCTAGTATTTTTTCTATTTCTAATGCCATAGAGGAGGGGGTGAGTCACCTGCGTTAGTTACAATTTTTATATTTTTATCTTTTAATACTATCAAGATCTTTAACTTGTTTAAGAAAAGGTTCCAGCATATCCAATCTCTTCTCCTCTTTGCATTCTTTGATTAAAAAGAATTGCCATAGTTAATTCAGCGAGATAATCACCTGTAAGAACATCTATAGGACCGCCATCAACCATATCCTTAGCTGCAGATAACTTATCTCCATAGTAGCCACTACAATTAGCTATTTTTATTACTTCCTTATTCAATTTAACTCTCCAGTCTTATTCCTTCTAAAATTACATTAGTTATAGAATTGGCAGATTCTTCGGGCGAAACTGTAATTAATAATCTATTTTTTTCTTTTGCAAACTGAATATAAAAACCTTAAATACACTTAAAGATTTTACATAATGTATGATTTTAGTCAGCATTTCTCAACTCATCCATGTTATTGCCTATTCTATCCATATTAACGAAGCAATTCTACCAGTATTATTTTCACCTCTATATGAATAATATAAGTTTGCGCTTTGATAAGTGCACATTTCATCTGTAAATATTTTTTTAATTTTTCAATTGGCAAATGTTTAAGAGTATTTTTGTGAGTTCTCTTTAAAAATACTGGACAACCTTTTCCAGCTTCAACTGCTCTTGCTTGGAGCAATCTCATAAAGAGTTCTCAATGATACTTTTAATTTAGCTGCCAACTCAGACATTGTATGGTCAGGTATGCCTTTTTCTAACATTAATTCTAGCTTATCAATAACTTGATTATGCTTTTGACTGATAGGTTTTATAGATTTACCTGCGATAGTTTGTATATTTTCAATTGCATGCATTATTAATCTGAATCTAAAACCATCAAGAGGGCACCATTTTCGACTTGATCATTACCACTTACAAACAACTTACTTATTACTCCATCTTCACTAGCTCTTATTGAATGTTCCATTTTCATAGCTTCTAAAATAATAATAGGATCTCCTACTTTAACTTTAGAACCTTTTTTTACTTTTAAATCAATAACTTTACCCGGCATAGGGGCAACTAGTCCGCCAGCTTGAACTTCGAATCCTGGAACAATAAATCTTGGAAGAATCTCGAGCAAAACATCACCAAAAGGCATATGCACGAGGACTTGATTTTTATGAATAGTTACCTTCGAAAAATGTCTTCTGCCATCAAACTCAAGATCAATTCCATTTTCGTAACATTCATAAATAAATGCTACCGAGGAATCATGTATCTTAAAGGATCCATCTCTTTTTGCTTGATAAGTTACATTAATTTCCTCATCTTTATATTTAAATTTAATATTCTGTCTTGGTGTTCTTCCATTCGTCCAGCCTGAAGGCAAGTGACCTAAAACATCATCATGTAATCTATTTAATTCCTGTATCCATAACGCAGCTATAGCAGTTACATGTTTGATTTGTTCGTCACTTAAAACCAATGCCCTAGGCGGCTTTACTCTATTAATAAAGTCAGTTGTAGTATCGCCATCTAAAAATTCTTTTGTTTTTAGGGTTGCAACTAAAAAATCTCTATTAGTAGTAAGACCTCCAATATGAGCTGCTTCTAATGCTCTAGCAAGTTTTGAAGCTGCATCAGCTCTTGTCGCTCCATATGAAATAACTTTAGCTAACATTGGGTCAAAGGATGTGCCAACTATTGAGCCAGATTCAACTCCTGAATCCCATCGAGCTTCAGCTTCATAGTCTTCCTCAAAAGCTATTAATGTTCCTGTTTCTGGTAGAAAGTCATTGTCAGGATCTTCAGCATATAATCTGGCTTCAATGGAATGTCCATTCCAACTAATGTCACTTTGCTCATAGCCCAACTCTTCGCCTCTAGCTATTCTTAACTGCTCATAAACAAGATCCATATCTGTAACTTCTTCAGTGACAGGATGTTCTACTTGCAACCTAGTATTAACTTCAAGAAACCAGAATTCTCCAGTTTTATCATCAAACAGAAACTCCACAGTTCCAGCTGATTGTATTTTATTTTTTTTGCTAATTTTACTGCCATTGATGAGGATTTGTAATGTTGATGAATCTGATGGAGATTCTTCTATAATTTTTTGATGCCTTCTTTGAATAGAGCACTCTCTTTCACCCAAATGAACAATATTTCCATATGAATCTCCAAGAATCTGTATTTCAATATGTCTAGATTTTTCTACATATCTTTCTATAAAAACTCTTTCATCACCAAAGCCAGACTTAGCTTCTCGTTGGGCACTAATAATTGATTCTTTTAAATCTTTTTGAGACTGAACTATCCTCATTCCTTTTCCACCACCTCCAGCAGCTGCTTTTATTAAAAGAGGGTAGCCAATATTTTTTGCATCTGCAGGTATTTGAGGTCATTGGCAAAGTGGGAACACCAGATTTTTCTGCAAGTTCTTTAGCTTTTAATTTATCTCCCATAACAGAAATAACATGAGCAGAAGGACCAACCCAAACAATTTTTTCTTTAAGAACTTTTCTTGCAAAAGACGCATTTTCAGATAAAAAACCATAGCCAGGATGAATTGCCTGTGCGCCAGTTCTCTTTGCAGCATCAAGAATAAGGTTTCCATCAAGATAACCTCCATCTGGAAGACGAAAAGCTTCATCAGCAGCCCTTACAAAAGGAGCATCAGCATCAGCATCAACATAGACAGCAATACATCTAATGCCCATTTCATGAGCACTTCTTATAATTCTGCAAGCAATCTCGCCTCTGTTAGCGATTAGAAGTGAATTAAATATCATAGTCTATATACCCCATATTCTGTTGCACCTTCAATAGGTATGTTACTGACAACTGATAAACAAAATCCTAATATTGTTCTTGTATCTCTTGGATCAATAATTCCATCATCAGTAACCATACTGCTAGCAACTAATCCATGAGACATTCCTTCTGCTGCAGCTTCAACCATTTTTCGTATTTGCGCATCAGCTTTTTCATCAAACTTTTCTCCAGTTCTTTTTGCTTTAGCTCTCCTTACAATAGACATAACTTTAGCAATTTGCTCTGATCCCATGACACCAATTTTTGCTGTAGGCCATAAAAAAGTGAATCTATTATTGTATGCTCTTCCTGACATTGCATAAGTTCCAGCTCCATATGACGCACCCACAATAATCGTTATATGAGGAACCATTGAATTGGATACAGAATTAATTAATTGAGAGCCTTTTTTAATAATAGCCTGTCTCTCAAAATCCTTTCCAACTAAAAATCCAGTGACATTTTGAAGAAAAATTAACGGTATGTTTCTTCTCGTTATCTCCTGCAAAAGTAGTCTCAGAAGAGTTGTTTTTCCGATACCATTATTTCCAACTATACCAATTCTGATAGCCATGAACACTTGCCCAGCCACATATCATAGTAGGGCCATATAAAGATTTATATTCTTCAAATTGTGAGCCATCTGTAAATCGTGCAATTACTTCTCTTATATCTACTGGAGATTTAAGGTCTTCACTAATTAGACCTAAAAGCTCTTCTTGATCATAAACAGGCTCCATAGAAGTTTTTGAAGGCTCATCACCACCTTTTTTCCAATTAAGATGAGATACAACTTCTCTACATATTCTAAGAGCATCCATTTCATCTTCTGCTAAATAGTCTGATAAGCCAGAAATTTCAGAATGCATTTGAGCGCCACCTAAAGTTTCAGCATCAGACTCCTCACCAGTAGCCGCTTTAACCAAAGGAGGCCCGGCAAGAAAAACTTGAGACTGATCTTTAATAAAAATATTGTAATCGGACATTCCAGGCTGATAGGCTCCACCAGCAGTAGATGATCCAAAGACAACAGAAATAACTGGGATTCTTAATTTTGAAAGCTCAGTCATTTCATAAAAGAATCTTCCAGTTGCAGCAAAATGAGTGTTTTGAATTGTTGGTGATATAGGTGCTTGACCACTTTTACTTCCGGTACCCATGCTCAAATCTCCACCAGCAGATTCAACGAAACTTATAAATGGAATTTTATTTTCTCTACAATTTCCATTGCTCTATTCCATTTTTCTCCAACATAAACCGTCATAGCGCCAGCTAAGACTGAAGGATCATTAGCAAAAATTACACATTCAGTACCAGCAACAATTCCGACACCTGAAACACATCCGCCACCAACTGTAAAATCTGTTCCATAGCCAGCAAAAGGGCTGATCTCTAAAAAAGGACTATCATCATCTATAACATTCATTATTCTTTGACGGATAGGCATCTTTACCTCTTTTAGCTAATCTCTCATGGTGATAAGCACCACCACCTAATTCAGCTTGATCTAGCAGATCATCAATAAAATCAAGCTTTTCAAGCATGCTTTGTTTATTTTTTTGATACTCTTCTGATTTTGTATCTAAATTACTTCGAAGTTGAGGGGCGATATTCTTAGAATGCATATAATATTAATTAGAAATAATTCACAATATGGTAATATAATATTATTAATATTACCACTCAAAAAGAGTACTATTAACCTATTAAAATGCCCAAGGAGTTTATATGACAATTAAAATTTATAGTTGTGAAGGTTCAAGAGGAATGCGTCCAATATGGACAGCTGAAGAAATGGGTTTACTCGGTTCTAAGATGATGCCATTTCCACCTCGTTTTCTGCATAAAGAGTTTATGGATATTAATATTTTAGGAACCATACCTTATATGATTGATGGTGATGTTCGTATGACTGAGTCAGTTGGAATGAGTCAATATTTTGTAGATAGCTATGGCCCAACTGATCTTAAGGTAAATGTTGATGAGGCTGATTATGGTAATTATCTCAATTGGCTTTCTCATTCAGACGCTACCTTAACTTTTCCTCAAACAGTTGTATTGAGATATACACTTCAAGAAGTTGGAGTTGCTGATAAAGCAGCAGAGGGTTACAGGCGTTGGTTTGTTGCTAGATTAAAACTATTAGAGAAATCTTTAGATTCCAGAGAGTATCTTTGCTCAAATCGATTCACTATTGCTGATATATGTGTGAGTTATGCAATATATTTAGCTAAAACATTTAGGGATAGAGGAGGCTTTTAAGCCTAATATTACTCGATGGACAGATATGCTATTTGAAAGAGAGGCTTTTCAAAAGGCTAAGAGTTTTAAATGGGAGGTATAACAATAAATGAATAGCTTTATAAAACATTCTCTCTTATTAATAATTTATTAAATGAATCACTACATATCTGGAAACCCAATAAACGGGGATTATCCTAAAAATTTTAAAAAGGTACTATTTGGATCTGGTTGTTTTTGGGGAGTTGAAAGAAAATTTTGGCAACTCGATGGTGTTTGGTTAACTTCGGTAGGTTATGCGGGTGGTGATACAGATAATCCAACCTATGAGGATGTCTGCTATAAAAATACCAACCATACAGAAGTAGTTGTAAAAGTTACTTTTAACTCTCAATTAATCAATCTAGAAGACTTACTCCAACATTATTTTGAAAACCATGATCCAACTCAACTTAATAGACAAGGCAACGATGTTGGAACCCAATATAGATCAATTGCATTTTACAAAAATGAAAATGAAAAAAAAATAATTAAAGAAGAGATTAAAAGTCTTTTAAAAAACCAGACTTATAAAAAAGTAACCACTCAAGTTGTTGAGTTTGAAAAATTCTATGTTGCAGAAGAATATCATCAAGATTATTTAGCTAAAAATCCTAATGGCTATTGCCCTGATCACTCTACTGGAATTAAATTTAATACAAATGA
Organism: uncultured SAR86 cluster bacterium; assembly: GCA_905181645.1. Lineage (GTDB taxonomy): Bacteria > Pseudomonadota > Gammaproteobacteria > Magnimaribacterales > D2472 > MED-G78. The sequence continues at coordinate 397,688 of CAJIYN010000002.1, read as the reverse complement.
TCAAATTGCTAAGCTAGATAATAGCAAGCTGCAAGTAGGCAAACAGATCGTCATTATAGAGCCAGAAGGTTTTTGTCCTTATTGTGAAAGTTTTAAAGCAGATGTCGCTAATGACTACAAAGGAAGTATAGCTATGTCATTTCGTTTAGCTTCTAATCTTGAAGGCTTGAATCTTAAGACTCCAACTTGGGCCACTCCTACAATTCTCTTTTTAGAAGATGGAACTGAAGTATTTGGTTATCAGGGCTACCTCGAGCCAGAAGCATTTTATAAATTTTTTGGAGCTTTTAAATTAGGTAGAAGTGAAGCTTATAATGTGGCATTTAATGAAGGCACAGATGCAAGATTCTGCCAAGAGTATGAAATTTTTAAGAATACTCCTGATGGAATATTTATAGATAAATTAAGTGGAGCTGCTTTATTTGATACAAGAGATAGATTTAATTCTTCATCTGGCTGGCTCTCTTTTACCAGACCAGTTCAAGACTCAACATATGAGCTTGCGGATAATAGCTATGGAATGCGAAGAACAGAAATAAGATCTAAGAGTTCAGGTATTCACCTTGGCCATGTATTTCCCGATGGACCAAATGGAATGCCTAGATATTGTATTAACGCAACGGTTTTGGAATTTGTTTTAAGAAAAAATATATAACTTTAAAAATATATCTATATATAATTATTGCATGAATAATCAAGATAAATTTATTAAGGCTCTTAGAAATTTAGCATATCCTGTATGCATTATTTCTAATGCTGAAAATGGTAATAAGAATGCTATAACAGTATCCTCTATGACTTCTCTTTCTATTGATCCAGCATCTTTATTGGCATGTATAAACAAATCAGCAAGCATTCATGGAACTCTAAAAAATGGTCATCTGGTTAATGTAAATTTATTAAGTTCTTCTCAACAAGAGATTTCAACAATCTGCAGCTCTAGTGATTTAGATGTTAGTAGGTTTGACAATGACCATTGGTCTTATGATGAAAATCAAACTCCTTTTCTCAGTGATTCTCAGGCAATAATAGGATTGTAAAATAGAAGAAATGGTTGATTACGCAACTCACTCAATCCTAATTTTATCTATAGATAATGTAGTCTTAAATAGCGAGGAGCCTGACCCTTTGCTTTATGGTAATGGCAACTATTTAAAACTATAGAATTTTTATTAGTTAAATCTTAAAACTATTCATCAAAGAGTGAAGTCATTCTTTCATAACCCACTATAAATTCTTCTTTGAATTTTTGAACCGTTTGACCAGCAGTTATGGTTTCATCAACTAATCCAATTCCCTGGCCAACCCAATAGGTTGCAAGTTCTTTAGCACCTTCATGACCAATTTCAGCTTGCTTATTAACTACAGCTAAAGCTGGCTCACTAATCATAGTTTGAAGTGGCATAGGTAGAGGCTCAGGAGCATCTTTAGATTCCCAGGCATCTGTCCAAGCAGATTTGAGTTGTCTTGAATGTTTACCAGTTCTACTTCGGGATCTTACAGTTTGACTTGATGAAGCATTTACCATTTTTTCCTTAATTACTTCTGATGTTTCGGCTTCTGTTGTCGGAAGGAATACCGAGGCACACCAAACCCCATCAGCACCCATAGCCATAACTCCTGCCATTTGCTCTCCAGTTGCTATACCTCCAGCAGCAAGAATTGGAACTTCACCCAGCTCTTTAATAGCTCTCTTTACTTCAGGTATTAACACCATTGTAGAAACACTTCCACAATGACCGCCGCCTTCGGTCCCAGAAACAACTAGAATATCTACACCAGCTTGAACTTGCTTGATAGCATGTTCTTTAGCACCTAATAGCGCCGCAACTTTTACATTATTTTCTTTACCCATATCAAGCATCCATTTTGGCGGAACTCCTAATGCATTTGCTATTAGTTGAATAGGGTGAGAAAAAGCAACTTCTAAAAGTTTTTGTGCGCCATCTTGTCGTAAGTTTTTACCAAATCTAGAATCAGACGCAAGTTCAACATCTTTAGCTTCACTTCCACCTCTAAGAGCTTCGCCATCTACTTCATATTGCTTTAGAACATCAGCTCTAAAATCTCTATACTCTTGAGGAATCATATCTCTTAAATCTTCTGAAGTTTTATTTGTTCCTTTGCCTTCAAATGCATTTGGAACAAGTAAATCAACCCCATAAGGCATTCCATCAATATGATCATCAATCCATTTTAAATCTTGTTCAAGCATTTCTGGAGTATGCCCAACCGCTCCCAAAACACCACAACCACCTGCCTTTGAAACAGCAACAACAACATCTCTGCAGTGGCTAAATGCAACTAATTGGAAATTCTATATCAAACATTTCACAAATTGGTGATTTCATATTTTTACTCCTAATTTATACCTACTTTAATCTTTAATAATTTATTCTATCTTAGATTAATTAACTTCTGTACTTATTCAATCGATATGGAAATAAACAAATCTTAATTAATTGTATTAAAATTATTGGAAGGAGTAATAGTTTAAATTTTTCAGTACCTGATATTTGCGATGAGCATGCGGATAAGATTCAAGTTGGTGATGTTACTATAAATTTATCTGGCGCTCCAAGTGCTTCGGATCAATCAATACTTGCAAGACAACCTGTAAATAGCGTTTATTCACAAATAGTGTCTGATTTAAATGCGGCTATTACAGCTTTAGATAATACAGGTGTTAGTCTTGGCCGTGCATCTCAAATTGCAGCAAAAGCATTGTTAGGAATTGGAATGGAATTATTGTAGATGGTTTTGTTAGAGATATTGAGGTCCTTAAAACCCTTCCGATTGGAATATATGCAAAAGGTTCTATTCCTAAAAAAACAAATAAAAATGGTTTAGGAACTCTTGGAGCTGATATTTTTGTTGGAGGGGTGATGATACGATCAGGCAACTGGATTTACATAGACTCCAATGGCTGGGTTATTGTAAAAAAGCAATTAGAACTTTAGCTCTTCAAATATATTATCTTTTTTTATCCATAAGTTATCGATCCAATCTTTAAAATTATTTCTATAAAGATCATCATTTAAGTAATTTTTATTCTTAAGATTTTCAGGCACTTCATACTCTTGAATATGAACTTTAACATTTTTCATTTCACCCTTTAAAAACGACCAAAAGCTTTTCTTTTTAGATTCATAAACAATCGTAAAGTCTAATAATTTATTAATTTGTGGAATAGCAGATAAAGCAGTAGCAATCCCTCCAACTTTAGGCTTTAGTAAATTTTTATAAGGCGAGTTTTGTTCTTGATGCTTTTGATCAGTATGCCTAGTGCCTTCAGCGTAACTAAAAACTGTAGTTGGTGATCTGTGAAAGCGTTTACAAGATTTAATAGTATTTTCATAATCTTTGTACCTAAGATTAGGATTTTTCTCTATTTCGGCTCTAGAGTGCCTATGGACAAAAGGCATATTTAAAGTTTTGTTTGCAAGAAATACAAAAGGTATCCACCATAATTCTTTTTTCATAAATATTTTAAGTAATGGAATTCTATAATTTGTAGCTACGAGAATGACAAAAATATCCGCCCAAGAACTGTGATTTGACATAGCTAAATACCAATCATCTGTAGATAATTTATCATTACTAATAATTTGGATAGAGTGCTTTCCATACATGAACTGCATAATATACTTAAGACCGAGCACGGTTAGCTCACCTATTGTATTTGATACATTATGCAGAAAAATTTTAAAACGCTGGGTGCGCACAACAATTCTAGGAATGTTTACTATTGCTAGAGTTGAAAACCCAATAATTAATTCAGTAAGAATTAAAACAAGGCTAATAATGCCAATTAAGTTAGATTTAAAATAATTCATAATTAATCTCTCGGCTAAAAGAGATATTTATTATAACAATTAGATAAATTGCTGTTAGATTTATTAGAAATTGCTTAAATTTGCGTATCTTTCTTGGTGAAAGTTAGCTCCGCCAAAAATAACTTCAGCAACTCTAGCTCTTTTCATATAAAAACCAATATCATACTCATCTGTTACACCTATCCCGCCATGCATTTGAACAGATTCATTAGAGACTAAGTATAGGGTTTCTCCTGCAATAGATTTAGCAAGACTTGCCATTCTTTGAAGATCATTATTATTCTCATCAGCGCCTTGCATAGCTGCCATAACAGCTGATTTAGTGAGCTCTATTTCAACAAACATTTCAGCTGCTCTATGCTGAAGTGCTTGGAAGGTTCCAATTAAAACTCCAAATTGTTTTCTTTCTTTTAAATAATTAAGAGTCATTTCAAAAGCTGCTTCAGAATTACCAAGCATTTCAGCAGATAAAGCTATTCTTCCTTCATCTAAAATCTTATCAATAGCCTCTCCACCAGATTCCTGATCTCCCAGCAAAGCATTTTTAGGTAATTTAACATTATCTAAAACTATATTTGCGTAGTTCCTACAATCAGCCATATCTGTTTTAATAATTTTAAGACCCTCATGATTTGAATCTAGAATAAACAAAGTTAAACCAGTTTTATCGCCTTTAGACCCAGATGTTCTAGTTAAAACAATAATAATATTTGCACTTGCACCATCGACTACAAATTTCTTTTTACCATTTAGAGCCCATTCTTCACCAACTAATTCTGCTTTAGTAACTGTATTTGCAGGAGCATGATGACTTTCTTCATCAACTGCTAATGCTATGGTAATTTCTCCTGACGCTATCTTTGGAAGATATTCTGCTTTTTGTTCTTGAGTTCCAAAAGTATTAATAGCTGATGCTCCCAAGACTGCTGTTGCTAGAAGGGGTGATGGAGTAAGAGTTTTCCCTATCTCTTGCATAATTACGCTTATACCAGCAAGACCAAAATCTGATCCACCAAATTCTTCTGGAATTAAAATTCCTGACCAGCCTAAATTGACCATCTCTTTCCACAGAGATTCATCATAATTTTGAGCATTATTGTTATCTCTTAGAGATCGAAAATGATTTACAGGAGTTCTATTTTCTGCAAAATCTTTTGCAGAATCTCTAAGCATTTGTAAAACTCGAAGTATTAGTTTCATTATTATTAGTCTTAATGTCAGTCTATCATTTTTGGGCCTCTGGTTTTGGTTTGGTAAGAGAAGTTCTACATAGAGGAATTCATATTTCGTTTTGTTCTGAGCCATGCTTTGGTGAGGTCTTTTTCCTCTTGATCATATTCATCACCATCCCAAGCAACCCCATCAGTTCCCATAGCAGCAACCATTAATTCATGACGTTTTTTTATTATGTTCAGTTCCGTAATATTTAAACATAGAAGCAACAGCTGAAGCTTTACCACCCTCATCACCAGCTCTTTTTAGAGTTAATCCAAATGCATGTTCTTTCATTTTGTGACTCGTAACATCTGCTCTAAAAATACCATTAGCAATTTTTCCATCCTCTTCACCAAAATGTTTCTTAGCAAGAGTTACAACGTCATTACCGCCTCTATAGAGACTAGGTGAATATGTATTACCTCTTTCAAATTCAAGAAGATATTTGGCATATGTCCAACCCTTATTCTCTTCACCCACTAAATTTTCTTTCGGAACCTTAACATCTTCAAAAAATACTTGATTAACCTCTTGGTAAGGCTCGGGTGACTGATCTAATGTAATAAGAGGACGTACATCAATTCCTTCAGTTTTCATATCTATTAACAAAAAGGATATTCCTGCTTGTGGCTTATCAGTTTTTGATGTTCGCACAAGACAAAAAATCATATCGGCATGCTGTGCCATTGTTGTCCATATTTTTGTACCATTTACTAAATAATGATCACCTTTATCTTCCGCCTTACACTGTAAGATCAGACCCAGCACCAGGTTCAGAGTAACCTTGACACCATCTAATTTCACCTTTGATGATTCTTGGAATATGTAATCTCTTTTGCTCTTCGCTTGCATACTCTAAAAGTGCAGGAGCTAACATCCAGATACCAAAACTCAATAATGCTTGTTTAGCACCTATTGACCATAATTCTTCATTTAAAATCTTAGTTTCTTCTTTAGAAAGACCACCACCACCATACTCTTTTGCAACAGTTGGCATTGTCCAACCCTTAGCCCCCATTCTATCTAACCAAAGTTTAGATTCTGGGTTTTTATAAACAGCATTTCTTCCACCCCAGACCTCATCAGTTGCACTACTAGCATCAACTTTTGATCCTGTTCTCATTGAAGGAGGGCAGTTTTCCTCAAGCCACTCTTTTACTTCTGCTCTAAAAGATTCTAAATGTTCCATTTGACTAGTTTCCTAAATTTTTAATTTCAATCCCATTGTAAGGACAAATATAGATTTTTCTAGTCTAAGCAAAACTATGGCAATAAATTAAATGTTAAAAAGAGGGTGCTTTAGATAATAATAAAAATAATAATTAATTTATTTAAATAAAGGAGAAGTAAATGAAAAGTGAAGCAATTGTTGAGTTTGGAAAACCTCTTAAAACTATCGAAAGCGAAACACCTAAGCCTAAGGGCAAAGAGGTTTTATTAAAAATCACATATAGCGGTGTCTGTCATTCAGATGTCCATCTTCATGATGGTTATTTTGATCTTGGTGGTGGAAATCAATTACCTGTTGGTGCGGCAATGAATTTACCACATACACTTGGACATGAGATTGAAGGAGAGGTTGTAAGTGTTGGGCCTGATGTGTCTGATGTAAAGATTGGATCAAGTGTTGTTGCTTATCCCTGGATAGGTTGCGGGGAATGTTCTACCTGCGAAACAGGTGATGAACATTATTGTAATGCACCTCAGCAATTAGGTATTCAACTACCTGGAGGTTTTTCCGACTTTTGTTTAATTCCTGATTCAAAGTATCTTCTAGATTATACAGGTATAAGACCAGGCTTAGCGGCAACTTATATGTGCTCTGGCTTAACAGCATTTGGTGCTTTAAAAAAATTAGTAAATGTAAATGCTGACGATCATATTCTTATAATGGGATTGGGTTGATGGGTATCCAAATTGCTAAAGCAGCTTTTAACGTTCAGCCAATTGTTGTTGATGTTGATGAGGCTAAACTAAACTTAGCTTTAGAAAGTGGAGCTTCTCACGCAATAAATTCAAGAGATGAAGATGCAGCACAAAGAATTCATGCAATTACCGGAGGTGTTAGCGCAGTAATTGATTTTGTTGGTTCTGATTTATCAACTGGATTTGCTACTAATCTTTTAAGAAAGGGCGGCAGGTATATTATAGTTGGGCTATTTGGAGGTGAGTTAAATCATCCGCTACCAATGATGGTTTTAATGGAAAGAAATATTCAAGGTTCTTATGTGGGTAGCTTATCGAATTTAAAAGAGCTTATGAAATTAGTTAGAGAGGGTAAAATTGATCCTATTCCTGTTGAAAAAAGGCATGCATCAGAAGCAAATCAGACTTTAATTGATCTAAAAGAAGGTAAGATAGTTGGAAGAGCAGCTTTAATGCACGATTGATAAATTTTTAGATATTTTTAAAAAAATATCCTGCAATTCTGCATTTATAACCACATCCGCTTGATGATCTAATGGGGTAGCGTCCCTATTAAGAATAACTAGTTTAGATCCATTTTTTTTTGCCAATTCAGGTAATTTAGCCACTGGCTGCACACTTAATGAAGTTCCTATTGAAATAAATAAATCAGCTGCTTGGGTTAAATACATTGCATTTGTATGGTCTTTTTCATTCATCGGTTGACCAAATGATATAGTTGAAACCTTTACTAATGAGCCGCAGTCACTGCAATCTGGAACCTCAAGATGATTAATAACAGATTTATGAAATATGCTTGGATCAAATTCTTTAAAGCAATTTAGGCAGGATGCTTTAGTAGCATTCCCATGAATTTCAATAATTTTTTTCTCATCAAGGCCCGCCATTGAATGCAAGCCATCTATATTTTGTGTAATAAGATGATGATTTGTTGAGGTGTTAATTAAATCTCTAACAAAGAAGTGTCCTGTATTTGGTTTTATTGATTTAAGTTTTTCTTTTAACTCCAAATTTCTCTCCCATGAAAGTCTTCTAGATTCTGCATCTTTTAAGAATTCTTTAAATAATATAGGTTTATTTTTTGTCCAAAAACCATCATCACTTCTAAAGTCAGGCAGACCAGACTCAGTACTAATACCAGCGCCAGTTAAAATAACAATCTTATTAGCTTCTTGAATAAGACTTAAAAACTCATTAATTTTATTTGTTAGTTGCATATATTTATTTTCCAATCTATCAAGGAGTATAATGCCTCATTATGTTTGAAAATATAGGTATCGTAGTTAAAAAAAATCAGGAAGATGGAGACATCAAATTCCTTGATTCGCTATTACCTATTCTTTCAAAATATACAGATAAAATTTTTATTGAAGAGGGCACAAAACTGAGTTTAGTTATAGAGAAAAACTATCAGGAATTTCAAGATCAAATTGATGTTTTGATTGTCTTTGGTGGAGATGGAACTTTACTTGGAGCAGCAAGAAATTTCATTACTTCTGATATTCCTCTACTAGGAATTAATTTAGGTACTTTGGGATTCCTAACAGATATTAATATCGAAAACTTTGAATCTATTATTCAAGATATTCTGCAAGGTAATTATGAGATAGAAGAAAGGTCTTTAGTCTCAGCAAACTTTTTAGATAAAACATTATTTGGACTTAATGAAATAGTTATTCATTCAGGATCATATGCACAATTAATGCGTTATCAGCTCAGTGTAGATGACAAGCCTGTTTATGAACAAAGATCAGATGGTCTTATCATTGCTACTCCAACAGGATCAACTGCATATGCATTATCTGCTGGCGGTCCTATTATTCATCCAAGTTTAGACGTTTGGACAATATTACCAATGCTTCCGCAGAGTATTTCATCAAGACCATTTATTATCTCCTCTGATCAGAAAATAGAAATAAAATTATTAATGAGTTCAGGTGAAAACTAAAATATGTGCAGATGGTCGCCAAGCAGAAATTTGAAAAGCGGTATATCCACTATTTGTGAGTGTACAAATTGCTTTTGCATCAAATGATAATGATTTCTTTGAGGCTTGCAGAGAAAAACTTGGATGGAGTTTAGACATCACTAAAAACAATTCTATTTCTTGAATATAAAAAATTTTCATATTCCTATAATTGTTATAGCTACACTCATAACAGTTATTTCTAACTTTGGACTCAATTTTGAAATTATTAGAAATTTATCTTTTCTAGATTTTCAACGATCAGGACTTTATTTAGAGTTTGTAACGTTTAATCAGACTTACTTTATTCAAAATGATTGGTGGAGACTTATAACGCCTATATTTATTCATTTCTCATTGAGCCATTTAGCTTTTAATGCGCTCTGGATATTCATATTAGGATCTAAAATTGAGATGCTTGATGGCAGACTCTTATTTCTTTGTTTAGTTATTTTCTCAGGCATTACTAGTAATTATATTGAATATCTTTGGAGTGGAGTTTCATTATTTGGAGGATTATCAGGAGTAGTTTACGGATTGCTTGGATATTGCTTTTTAATAGAGCTAGATTCAAACAAAGAACGTTACGGTCTTCCACCTGCAATATATATATTTATGATCATTTGGCTAGCATTAGGATTTATGGGAGTTCTAGAAATTTTTGGCTTTGGATCAATTGCAAACTATGCCCATCTTGGGGGGCTCATATCTGGGTTAATCTTTGGTATGCTTATAAAAATTTTAGGAAAAACAGTAATTTAATGAAACCAGTCACTAAATGATTATGTCAGATGACGAAAATATTGATGTAGGTTTAGCAACAAAAGCCATTCCTAAAACAAAAAAACCAAAAATGTACAAGGTTATGTTGTTAAACGATGATTACACACCCATGGAATTTGTTGTACACATTTTAGAACGATATTTTGGAACAAGTGGTAGTCAAGCATATGAATTAATGATGGTTGTCCACATAGTACAAAAGGAATTACTTGAGCAATTGTATCTGCTAATTCGTTTACCAATTTAATATGTTTGTCTATAAAGTTAAACATATCTTCTTTTGGCCACATATTAAAAAGCTCTTCTTCCAGATGATTTATTTCATGTCCGAATCTTAACTTTAATAACATTACAACAAATCTCGTCAACAACCCAGCATCAATCATAAAGAAGTTTAAAAAATCAATTTAACAATATAAAGCTTCACTTTATAGGCTCAATACAAAGTAGAAAAATTCATGAAATTATTGAAAAACCAACAATTGAGGAAGCGCCATCTAATTTAGCTGTATGTGGCAGATATATCCTGACTTCAGCAATTTTCAGTTCGTTAAAAAAAATACTGCCTGGATCAGGTGGAGAATTACAACTAACAGATGCCATTAGGGATTTATTGAATTCAGAGAAGGTTATAGCCTCATCCTACAAGGGTGCAAAATTTGACTGTGGGAGCAAGCAGGGATATGTGGAGGCAACCATTTCATTAGCTCTAGCCAATAAAGATATCAATAAAGATATCCTTAAATCCATTCAAGCATTAATAAGTTGAAATTTCTATTTTCAATTTTAAGACTCTTCTCACCAGAGATAGCTCATTCTATTTCATTGAATGGTTTAAAGATTGTTCATAACTTAGGGTTAATTAATTTTTTTACAAGCAAGAATACTCATTTAGATTCATACACATTAAATAATCTTACATTTACTAATAGATTGGGAATCGCCGCAGGTTTGGATAAAAATGGAGACTTTATAGATGCACTTGCAAAACTAGGATTTGGTTTTATTGAAGTTGGAACAGTTACACCCGTTACCACAAGACGGAAACCCAAAACCAAGAATTTTTAGAGTATTTAAAAATGGATTCTGATTTTCAATGGAAACTAATGAAGCAATACTATCTAGTAAAAAAATTAGAAATAAATGAGAATGCGATTTACGTAAAAATTAGCTCTTTAGAATTAAAAGGTGAAAAAAGAATTGCTGACTATGTAGAATGTTTTAATAAAGTTTATGAATTATCTGATTACATAACTATTAACATTTCATCGCCTAATACCCCTGATCTTAGAGACCTGCATAGTAAAGAAAATATTTATAATTTATTAAAATCACTAGATAGCCAAAGACAATCATTTAATACAAAAAAACCTGTCTTTCTTAAAATATCACCCGATGAATCACCTGAAACTCTTCAAATTATTTTAGATGCTGTTAGAGAGTTTAATATTTCAGGATTAATTTTATCAAATACCACAATAGATAAATCTCTTCTTCAAGATAAATCATTTTTAAATGAGGCCGGGGGTTTATCCGGAGAACCTTTGTTTAATAAATCCACTCAATTAGTTCAATCAATTAAGCAGCTTGATCCCAGCATACCTATTATTGGAGTTGGAGGAGTTATAGATAAGGCTGGTTATGTTAAAAAGCTAGATGCTGGTGCTGATCTTGTGCAAATATATACAGGCTTTATATTAAAAGGGCCAGATATTATCTCTGAGCTTTTAGATTAATAGTAGCTATCAAAAAAAGGGAATATTAGTGGGATATATAATAAGTGCATTGGTTGTGATCTTCTTTATAGGCTCAGCAAGCTTTTTGATTCCATCAAGGCGAACTAAGCACATAGCTCAACTCAGATTAGATGCTGTTAAGCTAGGATTTAAAATTTCATCACTAGCATATTCAAATGTTTCATTTAAAAGTGACGATATAAAACTAGCAAGTTATCAAATAAAAAATTCATCAAATATTACAGTTAATAATGTTGATATAAGTAAAATTAATGAATTAATAGATGCCCCTCCAAGCTTAAATATTCTAATGAATATGAAACGCTATTATTGAGCATAAGGTCTCTGCCAGAATCTATTATAGAAATAATATTTTCCCAAGCATTAATAGTATTTCTATGGAACGAGAATTTAGGTATTGAAGAATTAAGAAGAATTGATAGTGATTTAAAAAAATTATAAATATCTCTTGCCAAAAGAAGTATGCAGATGTTATTTATAAAAAAAGGAATATATTTTTATTATGGCTAAATCTCTTGTAATTGTTGAATCACCTGCGAAAGCTAAAACAATATCTAAGTATTTGGGCTCAGAATATATTGTTAAATCGAGTGTGGGCCATATTAGAGATCTTCCTAAAGGTAAATCTAAAACACCAGCTCAAAGAAATACTATTCCCAAAGATCTACCTGAGGATGAAAAACTCCTGCTTAAAAAGATTAATGAGCGCAAAAGGCTAGATTAGAAGAATGGGTATTGATCCAGATAATGGATGGGTTGCTGACTGGCAAATTATTCCAGAAAAAGAAAAAGTTATAAAAGCATTAAAAAAAGCAGCTAAAGGTGTTGATCATATATATCTTGCAACTGACGAAGATAGAGAGGGAGAAGCTATTGCATGGCATTTAAAAGAAGCCTTGGGTCCAAAAAAATATGAATTTTCAAGAGTTCGTTTTAATCAAATTACAAAAACTTCTATTCTTGAGTCATTCGCTGATCCCAAAGAGATTGATCAAGATCTTGTTAATGCTCAGCAAGCAAGAAGATTTTTAGATAGAGTAGTTGGGTTTGAGTTATCACCACTTATTGTGGGATAAGATCGCAAGAAATCTTTCAGCGGGAAGAGTTCAATCTGTAGCTTTAAAACTTATTACGAACAATTGCAGCATTTAATTCAAGCCTTTAGTGAATACAATGGCAAATTAGATTACTGTGATGAATGCTTCTAATGAGACTATTAAATTTTCTTTAAATAGAAAAAAATCAGAACCTCTTTTAAAACAGGATGAAGCAAAGCGCATAGAAGATATTATTAAGTCCTCAAATCTTTTAATTAATGATGTTTCCAAAAAACCTGTAAAAGTTAAACCTAAGGCTCCATTTATAACCTCAACATTGCAACAAGCTGCAAGTACTAGATTAAGCTTTAATGTGAAAAGAACAATGAGGGTTGCACAAAAGTTGGACTTATAACCTATATGAGAACTGATGCTCCAAGTTTAAGTAAAGATTCAATTCTAGATGCCAGAAATTATATTAATGAAAAAATTGGTGATAATTATCTAACAAATGCACCAAGAATATATTCAAGTACTGAAAATGCTCAAGAGGCTCATGAAGCTATTCGTCCAACAAGCGCATTTATGACTGGTAACCAGTTACTCAATCATAGTGAAGAAGAAACAAAACTTTATGAGCTTATATGGCATCAGTTCATAGCATCTCAAATGCCAGATGCTGAATACCTATCCACTTCTGTAAAAATTAATCTAGAGGATTATGTATTTTCTGCAAGAGGCCGAGAGATTGTCTTTGATGGTCATACAAAGATTTCAGGCAATGCATCAAAAGACCCTGATGAGGCAATTCTACCTCCTCTGGCTGAAGGCGATTCTTTAAATTTAGAAGAAGTTTTTGGGCAAAAATTTACCAAACCACCTGCAAGATTTTCTGAAGCAGCTTTAGTTAAAGAATTAGAAAAAAAAGGAATTGGTAGACCAACAAAAAAAGACAGAAGAGATTTCAACTATCCAAGATCGTGGTTATGTTGATGTTGAAAATAGAAGATTTTTTGTAAAGAAAATATTTCGAATTTGTTGCTGATAGATTATTAGAAAGCTTTAGTGACATTATGGACTATAGCTTTACTGCTAATTTTGAAAATCAATTAGACAGGGTTGCCGAAGGCGAGCTTGAATGGAAATCTGTATTAGATAGCTTCTATACAGCCTTTAAGAAAGATTTAACTCTTGCCTTTACCGATGAAGGTATGAGAAAAAATACACCCACACAAACCGATATTGATTGTCCTACCTGTGAATCAAACCAAATGGTTATAAGAAATTCCGGTACCGGGGTGTTTTTGGGTTGCAATGGATATAACAATGAAGGTGTTGATAAGTGTAAAGGCACTTTAAACCTCATATCCGGTGATGAGGCTATAAGTCTTGATGATCAAGACGAAGCATCAAACCTAATGATTAAAGAGCGATGTCAGCTATGTGAAACTAGTATGGATAACTTTTTAATGGATGAAACTCGTAAACTGCATGTTTGTGGAATGAATCCTGATTGCTCGGGTTATAAAATAGAACAAGGCGCCTTTAAAATAAAAGGATACGACGGCCCTTTATTAGAATGTCATAAATGCGGCTCTGAAATGCAGCTTAAAACTGGAAAATTTGGCAAATACTTTTGGATGTCTAAATGATAATTGCGGAACCACAAGAAACTTACAAAGAAGTGGTGAGCCTAAACCAATTGTTATGGAACCAATTGTTACTGAAATTGCATGCATAAAATTTGAAGACTTTTATTTATTACGAGACAGCATGAAAGGTTTATTTTTGGCTGCAAGCAAGTATCCAAAAAATAGAGAAACACAGAGCCCCCAAGCTAGCAGAATTTTTAACCATAGTTACAGAGGATAATTTATTAGAAGCTTGCAGGTATATCGGGGTCTAATACTGTTACAGCTGCTATAAATGTTATGAAAGATAAAAATCCATATGTGATTAGGTATAACAAAGCAGAGATACTCATTATTTGGTAAAATAATTCCAATACCAAGCTCTGAAATTAGTACAGCTGTTTATGATAATAATGAATGGAGAGAGCAATTAAAGAAATAGCTTCCTCAAGTGAACTTGCTAAACTTTATCAAGATATAGCTAAAAATTTATTAGAGCAAAATAACCTTGATAATCAAAACTATCTTTTTTTAATCTCGCTTGAAAAAAGTCTAAGTTACTTTGCAGATGAAATATTTGAAAAAATTCAAGCAGCTGATCATGAGGTCAATTTCTAATTTTTCATGTAAAGCTAAATGGCAGAGCCTTTCAAAAAATACCACTATTCAAAATATTATTATTCCTGAAATAAGTCATGGAGGAGTTATTGAACAAATATATTCATATCAAATATTGCTTCTTTCACCAAAAAGAGATGATTTAATCTCAACTGATAGCTCAATTGACTTGAAAAAATTAAATGAGTTATTAGATAGGTCATATAGATGGATAAGCTTACTTCGTAATAACTTAGATGAATGTTAAGCTACCTAAATCAGGAGAATAAATGTCAAACTACTTAGAACTTGCTCAATTACCAGATGGAACTATCGTTCTTAGGCGATCAGATGATCATGAAAACCCAATTGTTAAGATTGATTTCTCAAAAGAATCTAAGGAATTTTTACAAGGACAAGAGTTAGCAGTAGCAAAAGAGATGATAAGGGCTGGAATAGAGAGCGTGAGTGGAAATGTTAATGATGTTGATGAATTCTTTGAAAATCAAAAAGAGAATCTAGCTAAAAAGCCAGTTATTCTTCATTAGTTTTCTCTAATAAGACCTATACTTTTTCCTTCAATATATAACTCTGTTTCCTCTAAATTAATTTCAATATCTGAAAAGTCATTATTAGCAGGCTGAAGATGAATAATACTTGGAGATTTTCTTTCAAAATACTTAACAGTTACTTCGTCTTCAATTCTAGCAACTACAATATCTCCATTTCTAATGTCTTGTGTTTTTTTCACAGCGATAAGATCGTCTTCCATAATTCCTGCATCTTTCATGCTTAAACCTTTAACTCTTAAAAAATAATCAAAACCACTGCCAAAGAAGGTGGGTGGACAATTAACTGTCTTTTCAATATTTTCAGATGCAAGTGTTGGAGATCCAGCAGCAACCAAACCAATAATTGGAAAACCATTTTCCTCAATCTCAACTGGATTAACTAAAGATATACCTCTTGAAGTGCCGCTTTCGATATTAATAAAACCTTTTTTTTCCAAAGCTCTTAAATGTGTTTCTGCAGAATTGGGGGATTTAAAACCTAATTCTTTACAAATATTAGCCCTAGTTGGAGGAAATCCTGTCTTATTAATGTATTCTTGAATACAATCAAGTACTTTATTTTGTTGGATTGTTATTTCTTTCATAATATTGTTAAATTATACTGAATGTATATACAGTATATTACTTAAATCATACATATAGCAAGAATTATTAAATGGAAAAATCAAAGTTAATTATAGGTATATCCTCAAGAGCTTTATTTAATCTTGATGATAGTCATGAGATTTATCTTAAAGATGGACTTGAAGCTTATCAAAAATATCAAATAGATAATGAAGATAAAACTTTAGAACCAGGAGAAGCATTTCCACTGGTACAAAAAATATTAAATATTAATTCTCATTATTTAGTATTATTATCGCATAGAAGTTATTTTGCTATCAAGAAATACATCTGATACAGGTCTTAGGATCAGAAATTCAATTGAAGCACATAATCTTAATATTAGTAGGGCTGTTTTTTGTGGTGGAGAGAGTCCATACAAGTATGTGAAAGCTTTTGGGGTAGATCTATTTTTATCTAGCAGCAAAGATGACGTAAAAATGGCCATTGAAAATGGAGTCCCATCTGCAAGAATTATTCCATCAAAGATGAAGAAATCAGTTAAGTCAGACGAATTATTGAGGATAGCCTTTGATGGTGATTCTGTAATTTTTTCAGATGAATCTGAGAAAATTTATGCAGAAGAAGGCCTCAAGGCTTTTATGGATAATGAGCGAAAGAAAAAATCTATGCTGAAAGCTGGTCCATTTAAATCTTTTTTAGTCGAGCTTAATAAACTTCAATCTGAGTTAATTAATGAATGTCCTATAAGGACTGCTTTGGTAACTGCAAGATCTGCTCCATCTGATAAAAGAGTTATAAAAACTCTAAGAGAATGGGGAGTAAGAATAGATGAGTCATTATTTTTAGGTGGTATGTCTAAACAAGAATTTTTAAAGTCATTCCAGGCAGATATATTTTTTGATGATCAAGAAACAAACATAATAGAAGCTTCAAAAACTACAGCATCCGGCCATGTTCCTTCGGTATTAAAAATAGGAAATAAAATGGATTTAGTTTGTTTTGATATGGAGGGAACGCTTACTCCAGAAATATGGGAGCAAGTTGCAGTAGACTCTGGTTTAGAGGAGCTCAATAAGACTACACGAGATATCCCTTCGTATTCCGACCTTATGGATTATCGTCTTGAAGTCATGGCTAAGCATAATATCAAGCTGGCAGATGTCATGACTGCTGCCACAAAATTAGATTTACTCGATGGTGCGCTCGACTTCCTTAATGAGGTTAGAAAAAATTTTCAAATTGTTATTCTTTCTGATACTTTTCACGAAATTGCTTCACCCTTAATGGAAAAAATGGGACATCCATTGCTTCTCTGCCATACTTTAACAGTTGATGCTGAAGACAATATTGTGTCACTTGAAAAAAACCTTATTGATGAGTATATAAAAAATAATCCATCAGAGGTTGTAATGGTAATGGGCTCTTCTTATGAGTCAAATAAATCAGCTCTTTTTTTAATGCATCACCCAAGAGATATTTTAAAGAATCCAACTCTTAAGCGTGAATCTTGGGAGATTTTAAAAAAGGTTAAACAATGTCTCAAATAGACTATTCGCTTAACTCATATAAGAGACCCAAGCTAGAGACTCCTAATGGTGAAAAAAGACTATTAATGCACTCATGCTGTGCTCCTTGTGCTGGAGAGATTATGGAGGCTTTGGCCGCATCAGAAATTGAGACAACAATTTTTTTCTATAATCCAAATATTCATCCTTTTGAGGAGTATGAGCTTAGAAAAGAAGAGAACAAAAGATTTTGCGATAAGCTAGGTTTTGAATTTATTGATGCTGATTACGATAAAGATAATTGGTTTGAGAGGATTAAAGGCCTTGAGAATGAGCCTGAAAGAGGAGCAAGATGCACTCAATGTTTTGATATGAGGTTTGAACGTTCAGCTTTGTATGCTCATGAAAATAATTTTGGCGTTTATGCTACTACTTTAGGAATATCTCGTTGGAAAGATATGGATCAAATTAACAGCTCTGGAGATAGAGCAGCTGAAAGATATGATGAGGTTACTTATTGGGATTTTAACTGGAGAAAACAAGGTGGCTCATCTCGTATGATTGAAATTTCTAAGAGAGAAGAATTTTATCAACAAGAATATTGTGGGTGCGTATATAGTCTAAGAGATACAAATAGATGGAGACGTAAAAATAATAAAGACAGAATCATAAGAGGCGTAAAATTTTACTCATAAGTCTTTATTTGGGAAACAACCATACCATCTTGTACAATAGCCTCACTTTTTATGACAGCTGGAAATAAATTTAGACAAGCAATCAAGGATAACAATCCTCTTATGATTGTGGGCGCTATAAATGCATACTCAGCAATTCTAGCTGAAAAGCAAAATCACAAAGCAATTTACTTATCTGGTGGCGGAGTAGCTGCAGCTTCACATGGAATTCCAGATCTTGGAATTACTACTATGGAGGATGTTTTAGTAGACGCTAAAAGAATCACAGCTGCGAGCTCATTGCCTCTATTGGTAGATATTGATACTGGATGGGGCGGCGCTTTTAACATTGCTCGAACTATAAAAGAGATGGCAGGGGCAGGTGTTGCCGCAGTTCATATGGAAGATCAAGTTTCTCAGAAAAGATGTGGCCATAGACCCAATAAAAGTTTGGTATCTTGTAATGAAATGGTAGATAGAATAAAAGCTGCTGTTGACGCTAGAGAGGATGATTCTTTCTTTATTATGGCCAGAACTGATGCTTTTGCCTCAGAGGGGATGCAAGCTGCAATAGATAGATCATCTAAATACCTTGAAGCTGGCGCTGATGGAATTTTTTTAGAAGCTGTAACTGATTTAGAAGACTATAAGAAATTTAAATCCCAAGTAAATGCTCTTTTATTAGCAAATATAACTGAATTTGGAAAAACGCCACTCTTTACGAATGCTGAATTAGCATCAGTGGGAGTTGATATGAGTTTATATCCACTATCAGCATTTAGAGCCATGAGTTTGGCTGCTGAAAAAGTCTATGAATCTCTTCTAAAAGAAGGGACTCAAAGAAATGTTTTAGATATAATGCAGACACGCGAAGAACTATATGAGCGTCTAAATTATCACGAGTTCGAACAAAAATTAGATAAATTATTTTCTGAAGAAGGGGACAAATAATGGTTAAAAAATTAGAAGGTGCTGGTCTTAGGGGTCAGGTAGCAGGCGAAACTTCACTATCAACTGTTGGTCAAATTGAAGGTCTTGCATACAGAGGACACAAAATTGAAACTCTAGCAGAAAAGGCAACATTCGAAGAGGTCGCTTATTTATTGCTTTATAGCAAGTTACCTAATCAAACAGAACTTGATGCATATAAAGCCTTATTAAAAGGTCAAAGAGATTTACCGCAAACCTTAAAAGAAGTTTTGCAAAAGATTCCTGCTTCAGCTCATCCAATGGATGTCATGCGCACAGGTACTTCTATGCTTGGTAATCTTGAGCCAGAGGGTGATTTTGAAAATCAGCTTAATTCAATCAACAGAATGATTGCTACTATGCCTTCGATTGTTACTTACTGGTATAAGTTTACTCACGATGGACAAGATATTGATTTAGTAAATGATGAAGAAACAATGGCAGGACATTTCTTGCATATTCTTCATGGAAAAACTCCATCTGATCTTCATAGAAGGGTTATGGATGTTTCTCTCATTTTATATGCTGAGCATGAATTTAATGCTTCAACATTTACTGGAAGAGTTTGCGCTTCAACTATGTCAGATATTCATTCTTGTGTAGTTGCTGCCATAGGATCCTTAAGAGGTCCATTGCACGGCGGCGCTAATGAAAAAGCTATGGAATTAATTGAAAATTGGACTAGCAGAGATGAAGCTAAGACAAAGATCTTAGCTATGCTTGCTAATAAAGAAAAAATTATGGGCTTTGGTCATGCTGTTTACTCTATAAGAGATCCACGTAATGCAGTTATTAAAGAATATGCCAAAGAACTATCTTTATTACATGAGAATGATGATTTGTATCAAGTAGCCGAAGAGGTTGAAAAAGTTATGGCAGATGAAAAGAAAATGTTTGCTAATGCTGACTTCTTTCATGCACCAGCATATTTTTATATGGGCATACCTACAAAACTATTCACGCCTATTTTTGTGATGTCACGAGTATCAGGCTGGACTGCACATTGTATGGAGCAAAGATCTAATAATAGAATTATTAGACCAAGCGCTGATTATATTGGAGTTGAAAGCTCTGAATGGATTGATATAGAAGATAGGTCGTAACTATGTCATCTAATGTTGATCAAAATGTCAGACCAGACTATGACGCAGTTATTGTAGAAATTGCTGATTACGTTACCAATTTTCAAATAGAATCTGAGCTTGCTTTAGATACTGCAAGAAACTGTTTAATAGATACTATTGGTTGTGGGCTGTTAGCTTTAACATTTCCTGCCTGCACAAAAATGTTAGGTCCATTAGTCCTGAAGGTACCTCAGTACCTTTTGGTGTAAGAGTTCCTGGTACAAATTTTAAATTAGATCCTATAAAAGGTGCCTTTGATATAGGCTGTGCCATTAGATGGCTTGATTACAACGATACATGGCTAGCTGCCGAATGGGGACATCCATCAGATAATTTAGGTGCCATTCTTTCCATAACTGATTTTATTTCTCAACAAAATATAGCTGAAGGCAAAGATCCTTTAACGATGAAGACTGTACTTGAGTCGATGATAATGACTCATGAAATTCAAGGAATACTCGCGCTTAAAAATAGTTTTAATAAAGTTGGTTTAGATCATGTTGTTCTAGTAAAAGTAGCATCAACAGCATTAGTTACAAAATTAATGGGTGGAACTAAGCAGCAAATTATGGATGCAGTTAGTCATGCTTGGGTAGATGGACAAAGCCTTAGAACTTATCGTCATGCACCCAATGCAGGTTCTAGAAAAAGTTGGGCTGCAGGTGATGCAACCAGCAGAGCAGTTAGATTGGCTATGATTACTCTGTCAGGAGAAATGGGTTATCCAGGAGTTTTATCTGCTCCGGTATGGGGTTTTGAGGATGTATCATTTAAAGGACAAAAGCTTTCACTTCCTCAACCTTTTGCAACTTATGTAATGGAAAATGTGCTTTTCAAAATTAGTTTTCCAGCTGAATTTCATGCACAAACTGCTGTAGAAGCAGCCGTTACTTTGCATCCAGAAGTTAAAGACAGATTAGATGACATTAAGTCAATTGAAATTACAACTCATGATTCAGCTATAAGAATTATCTCAAAAGTCGGCGATCTTAATAATCCGGCAGACAGAGACCATTGTTTGCAATATATGGTTGCAATAGGTCTTTTAAAAGGTAATTTAATTGCTGAAGATTATGAGGATGATGTTGCTAATGATCCTAGGGTAGATGCCCTAAGAGAAAAAATGGTTAT
Organism: uncultured SAR86 cluster bacterium; assembly: GCA_905181645.1. Taxonomy (GTDB): domain Bacteria; phylum Pseudomonadota; class Gammaproteobacteria; order Magnimaribacterales; family D2472; genus MED-G78. Next base: position 376,398 of record CAJIYN010000002.1, on the reverse strand, counting down.
AAGTGAAGATACAAGATATTCAACTGAATATCATGAAGCTGATAAACGCTCTATAGCTAATAAAATTCAAATTCATTTTAATGATGGTTCTTCAACCGAAGCTATAGAGGTTGAATATCCCATTGGGCATAAACGCAGAAGAGAAGAGGGTATTCCAGTGCTTGAACAAAAATTTATGAGTAATCTAAAAATAACTTTTGATGCTGCAGTTTTGGAATTTGATTTACTCTGCACTAATCAGGAAGCACTAGAAAATACTTCTGTTACAGATTTCCAAGAATTATTTACTTTACAAAACAACAATTTTTAAATTATGACTAAAAATATTCTTATCATTGGCGGAAGTTCAGATATTGGACTTGAAATAAATAATCTTGCTAGAGCAGAGGGCCATAGTGTTTATGGAACCTCAAGAGATGAAGCTGTTTCAGATAATTATGATAATTTCATTCATCTAGATCCTAACCAAAACTTAGATGCGTTAGGATGAAATCCCTGAGGATATCCATGGATTGGTATATTGCCCTGGAACTATAAACCTTAAATCACTCCAAAGACTTACTTTAGAAGATGTAAAAGCTGAAATGGAAGTAAACTTTTTATGGCGCCTTTAACGTTATTAAAAAAGTACTACCCAATTTAAAAAAGAATGATGGTGCATCTGTAGTTTTATTTTCAACTGTAGCAGCCAATACAGGAATGCCAATGCACTCATCAATAGCAGCATCCAAAAGTGCACTCGAAGGATTTGCAATTAGCTTAGCAGCAGAGCTTGCTCCAAGAGTTGCTATTAATTGTGTAGCCCCATCAATTGTCGACACTAAATTAGCTTCACATATCCTCTCTACCGATGAGCGGAAAGAAGCATCAGCAGAAAGACATCCTTTAAAGACTATTGGTAATCCGTTAGCTATTGCTAAGACCGCTTACCACCTGCTTGATGCAAAAGATAACTGGATCACTGGCCAAGTTATTGCTGTTGATGGTGGTAGATCTAAATTATCTAATTGAGTGCTTAATAAAACACTTAATAATAAAACTATTTTTTTTAAAAACTTCAAACTATTAGTATATTCACTTGGAATTTTACTCTTCATTTCAGCATGTGGAGGCGGAGGAGTTGGCGGAAGCACTCCTACTCCAGAGCCTAGCCCAACTACTACTCTTTCTAGTTCATCAGCATCGGTTTCATTAGATTCAGTTATTACATTAACCTGGTACTCAACCAACGCTACTAGTTGTAGCGCTTCTGGTGCCTGGTCTGGCACTAAAGCAATTAGTGGAACTGAAGATATAACAATTTCAACTCCAGGAAATAATCAATTTACCATTTCTTGTTCAGGCTCAGGTGGCTCATCATCAGCTTCAACAACTATTGAAGGCTATCGCAATGCACAGGGTATGGTTGCATATGCGAGTTATACACGTGGAGCTGAAGTTTTTATAGATACTAATAATAATTATATTATTGATAATTCAGAGAGCTCAGTTACATCTAATAATGATGGAAGTTTTGCAATGAGGTATACCGATGGAAATTTAGTGAGTTTAGGAGGAATAGATCTAGATTCAGGGGTGCTTCTCAGCGATTTATCAGCAATTCATACACTCGCAGGACATTCTGCATTTGTAGTAATTACACCAGTAACTTCGGTAGCATCCTTTATGATAAATGCTGGAGATATTAATAACTCTCTTGGTATTCACTCCTCTTTAGATATTTTCAGTTTCGATCCTATTGTAAACAAAGGTGATTCAGGGATTAATGATTATTTATTCGAAAAGGGAAACCAAATAGGTGTTCTAGTAATGTCTGCTCAGAATGTAACTAACTATTTAAATAGCTCTTCTGATTCCACTCAAGATTTTTATAAAGCTATTGCAGAAGAAATAGAGGCAGAGTTTGCATTAACTTCTAGCAAAGTTGATATTGAATTAAATGCTTTTATAACAAAACTTTTAGACAACGTAATTAATATTAAGAATATTAGTATTTCTGATCAAGCCAAGTTAGATACTGCAGAAGCATTAGCATCAGTCATTCCAATCTTAAAAGTAAAAACTAATAACTCCATAAACACAGCTATATTTAATTTTACATCTACAACTCTTCAAAATGATATACAGCAAATTGCTGCAGGAACAGCAAGCGCATCTTTAATCAATAGTTACCGTAACGACATCATAAATTATATAGCTACTGATCAGAATATTGATCCTGCAGATATCACTTCAAATATTGGAGAAGGTGATGACACTTTATATGGTGGAGATGGCGATGACACTTTATATGGTGGAGATGGCGATGATACTTTATATGGTGAAGCTGGGAATGACACTCTATACGGTGGAAGTGGTCAAGATTTACTATATGGCGGCGATGGCAATGATATTTTATATGGTTCTGATAATTTCGACGAGTTATATGGCGGGAGTGGTGATGATATTCTTGATGCTGGGGATGGCAAAGACCAGCTTTATGGCGGCAGCGGCTCAGATATTTTTATTACTCGTAAAGGCGATGGTGCAGATGGATTTACTAGAACAAGCGTTATTCATGATTTTGAAGATGGAATTGATAAAATTCACTTAGATGATGATTTAACTTTCTCTGACCTTTCGATAACACAAGGTACTCAAGGCTCATTTAGTGTTGCCGGATATACTTTTTATTACGATTACAGAAATCATGCTTTGCTAAGAGCGGGTAGTGAATATCTATTCATGATACTTGATACTGACCATAGTAGTATTTCACTGTAGAATTAACTAAAAATAATTTAATTGGATTTGAACAGATTACGTTTAATCAAAGAACAGAACATTATTTTGACCGACCCTATGGAAATTTAGGAGCTAAATTAGTATTTAATTTTTAGAAAATCTATAATTGCTGCTTTAAAGCATTTTTGGACTATAATCAGAGCCATGTCAGGCAATACATTTGGAGAATTATTTAAAGTTACGACCTTTGGCGAGAGCCATGGGAAGGCACTCGGCTGCATAATTGATGGCTGTCCTCCACAAATTGAACTATGTGAAGCTGATATTCAAAGTGAGCTAAACCGCAGAAAACCAGGCCAATCAGACGTTACTACTCAAAGAAAAGAGGATGATGCTGTAGAAATACTCTCAGGTGTATTTGAAGGTAAAACTACTGGAACACCTATTGCTTTAATAATTGAAAACCAAGATCAAAGATCAAAAGACTATTCAGATATAAAAGATACTTTTAGACCTAATCATGCAGATATCACTTATCAAGCTAAATATGGTCATAGAGATTATCGAGGTGGCGGCAGATCAAGCGCAAGGGAAACTGCAATGAGAGTTGCAGCTGGCGCTATTGCTAAAAAATATCTTGAAAGCCTTGGAGTGAAAACTACAGGCTATGTGAGTCAAATTGGAAGCATTAAAGGCGAGGCTATTAATCCTAGTGATGCGAATACTAATAAGTACTTCTTTGCCGACACATCCAAATTAGGTGATTTAGATACTATGTTTGCTGAGCTTATTAGCAGAAGGTAATTCAGTCGGCGCTAAATTAGGAGTATCTATTGAAAATTGTCCTGTAGGACTTGGAGCACCTGTTTTTGATAAGTTAGATGCAGATTTAGCTAAAGCTATGATGAGTATTAATGCTGTTAAATCAGTATCCATAGGCAATACGGATGATATTTTAAATTTAAAAGGCTCTGAGGTTAGAGATGAAATGCGAGCAGATGGCTTTACTTCAAATAACGCCGGCGGAATTCTTGGTGGCATCTCTAATGGTGATGTTATTAATATCGATTTTATAATCAAACCTACCTCTAGCATTAAATCAAAAGGTAAAAGCGTTGATACTGATGGTAAAGAAGTTGATATAGAAGTTACCGGTAGACATGATCCTTGTGTTGGCATTCGAGCAGTTCCAATTGCTGAAGCCATGGCTAATTTAGTGATCATGGATCACTTATTACGCAACCGAGCTCAATGTGGAGACATTAAGCAAGAACTCCCATTTACTAAGTAACATGCCAAAGACTTTATACGACAAGCTTTGGAATGAGCACCATATCACTACTCTTAATTCTGGCGAATCACTGCTTTATATTGATAGACATTACTTGCATGAAGTCACATCTCCTCAGGCTTTTGAAGGCTTAGCTAAAAAACATTTAGTGCCATGGAGACTTAACGCTAATATCGCAACACCTGATCACAATGTTCCAACCACGCTGGACCGCTTTTAATATGGAGTCTATTGAAGATGAAATTTCAAAGATACAAGTTGTTGAGCTTGATAAAAACTGCAATGAATTTGAAATTTTACAGTTTGATATTGAGTCTAAGGAGCAAGGCATAGTCCACGTTATAGGCCCAGAACTTGGATATACATTGCCTGGTATGACTATTGTTTGTGGTGATTCACATACCTCTACTCATGGAGCATTTGGATGCTTGGCTATGGGTATAGGAACTTCTGAGGTTGAGCATGTATTAGCAACTCAAAGTTTAAAAGTATCAAAATTAAAAAATATGCATGTTCGTTTTGATGGCAAGCCTCAAGCTGGAGTTACTTCAAAAGATATTGTTTTATATTTGATCGGAAAAATTGGGACAGCAGGCGGTAATGGCCATGCTATAGAATTTTCAGGTTCATACATAGAAAGTATTTCTATGGAAGCAAGGATGACTATCTGTAATATGGCAATTGAAGCCGGAGCAAAAGTAGGTTTAATAGCACCTGATGAAATTACTATTGATTATGTAAGAGAACATAGTGATCTAGATTCAAATTTGCTTGAACAAGCAGAGAAACACTGGAGCACTCTACAATCTGATCAAGATGCAGTTTTTGATAAAGAAATTATTATTGATATTTCTGAGTATTAAATCTCAAGTTACTTGGGGAACTTCTCCTGAAATGGTGGTTGATTTTGATGGCAATATTCCAGATCCGGAACTTGTTCCAGAAGATAAAAAGAAAAATATCCAACTTGCCAAACAATATATGGGCATAGGCGAGGATGAAAAATTAACTGATCTTAAATTTGATAAAGTTTTTATAGGTTCTTGTACTAATTCACGCATAGAGGATCTCCGAGAGGCAGCAAGTATTGTTGAGGGGAAGCAGGTTGCAGATTCAATTACTGAGGCTATTGTTGTCCCAGGCTCTGGGATGGTAAAACTGCAAGCTGAAGCAGAAGGCCTTGATAAAATCTTTGAGGATGCTGGTTTCGTTTGGAGAGATCCAGGATGCTCTATGTGTTTAGGTATGAATCCAGATCAATTAAAGCCTTATGAAAGATGTGCCTCCACTTCAAATAGAAACTTTGAGGGTAGACAAGGTAATTTAGGCAGAACTCATTTAATGAGCCCAATGATGGCAGCTTTAACAGCTATTCATGGCACTGTGAGTAATCCCTCATGAAACTTCAAGGCAACGAATTACAAATCCAAGGCTTAGTTGCATGTATTGATAGAGACAATATTGATACAGACCAAATTATTCCAACTGAGTATCTAAAATCTATTAAAAAATTTGGATTTGAAGATTATTTATTTGACGGATGGAGGTATCTCGACGATGGCAGACTAGGTATTACAAAAGAGCAAAGACAAATCAATACAGATTTCATTTTAAATAATGCACCTTATGATCAAGCAAGCATTCTTTTAACTAGAGATAACTTTGGTTGCGGCTCTTCAAGAGAGCATGCTGTATGGGCGCTAAGAGATTTTGGAATAAAAACAGTGATTGCTTCTTCTTTTGGTGATATTTTTTATAATAACTGCTTTAAAAATGGTGTTTTACCTATAAAGTTATCCAAAGAGCAGATAGAAGAATTATTTTCTCAAACTCAAGATACAAGTAATGAAATTACAGTGAGTCTGGATGCTAAAACACTAACAACAGCTTCAATTGAATATTCGTTTGAGGTTGAAGATAATTTATTGGAAAGAATTATTCATGGTCTCGATGATGTTGATATAACATTACAAGATAAAGATGTAATTAGAGAATTTGAAGATAGCAGGATGAAAAGTAAACCTTGGATATATGCAAATGACTAAAAAGATTTTAATCCTTCCTGGAGATGGAATAGGACAAGAAGTTACAAGCTCTGCACAAGAAGTTCTTGATTATTTAATGGTTGAAAATGCTTTAGATTTTTCAGTCACCCATATGGATGTAGGCGGCACTGCTTATGAAAAGCATGGTTCACCTTTGCCCGCTGATGTTCTTGCAGAAGCAAAGGCATCTGATGCTATTTTATTTGGTGCAGTTGGAGCACCTCAATGGGATGATTTAGATTGGGATCATAGACCTGAACAAGCATTATTAGGTTTAAGAAAAGAATTAGAATTATTTGCTAATTTAAGACCAGCATTTTTATTTAATGAATTAGCCTCAGCTTCACCCATTAAAAATCATATTATTGAAAATCTAGACATTCTTATTGTAAGAGAATTAACTGGCGGAATTTATTTTGGTGAGCCTAGAGGTTTAGTTACTTCAGAATCACCTCATTATGCTTTTAATACTATGATTTATAACGAAGATGAAATCAGACGTATTGCCAAAGTTGCATTTGAAGCTGCTCAAAAGAGAAATGGCAAACTGTGTTCGGTTGAAAAGGCCAATGTGCTTGAAGTATCTAAGTTCTGGCGCTCTATAGTAAGTGATATGGCAAAAGATTATCCAGATGTGGAGTTATCCCATCAACTTGCTGATAATACCGCTATGCAGCTTGTACTTAATCCTAATCAATACGATGTTATAGTCGCCAGCAACCTTTTTGGCGACATTCTCTCAGATATTGCTGCAACCTTATCTGGTTCTATTGGAATGCTGCCTTCTGCTTCGTTAAATAGCACTTCTCAAGGTATGTATGAACCATGTCATGGCAGCGCTCCAGACATTGCTGGACAAAATATAGCCAACCCGATTGCAATGATTGCATCATTAGCTATGGCTTTAAAATATTCACTCAATGAAGCAAAACTTGCAGAGCGCATAGACAATGCAATTAAAACTTTTATTGCGAATGGTCATAGAACCAAAGACATCAGTACTGATAATAATTCTTTAAATACCAGTGAAGTTGCACCTTTAATTATTGAGATATTACAAAATGACTCAGCCAATTAATATTGCACTTGTCGGAGCATCTGGTGTTGTTGGCACTAAGATTATGCAGCTGCTTGAAACCAAAGCTTTCCCTATCAATAACTTTTACCCACTTGGCAGTGCATCAGTTGGCCAAGCAGTTACCTTAAATGGAGCTGAATACTCCATTGCCGATACTGGTAGTTTTGATGCCAGCTTGGCTGATTTAACTATTTTCTCAGCAGGCTCTAGTGTTGCTGAAACCTATGCAAAAGATTTTGTAGAGGCTGGTTCTTATGTGATTGATCTATCTTCGCATTTTAGATATGAGGATGATGTGCCTTTAATAATTCCAGAAATAAATGGTAGTTTGGTTGAAGCTCTCAAGGCTCCAGCTCTAATTGCAAATCCAAATTGCTCTACCTCTCAACTTCTTATGGCCTTAAAGCCGATTCACGATGAACTTACAATTGAGTTTATTAATATAGCTACCTATCAAGCAGTCTCCGGGACTGGTAAGGCGGCAGTGGAGGAATAAAATGAACTTAATAATATTGAGGGTGAAATGGCTTATGATTATAAAATATATGGAAATGCCATTCCTCAATGTGATGTTTTTTTAGAAAACGGCTACACTAAAGAAGAAATGAAATTGGTGTGGGAAACACATAAAATTTTAGATCCCAATATAGCTGTCCAGGCTACCTGTGTAAGAGTGCCGGTATTTAACGGGCATTCAGAAGCTGTTTTTTTCAAAGTATCAAATCCATCATCAAGAGAGGCAGTTATAGAATTACTCTTAAATGCACCTGGAATTAAAGTCTTGGATAACCCTGACTTACTTGAATATCCAACTCCTGTTGAGCATGCTAACGATACTGAAGAAGTTTATGTCGGTAGAGTCAGAGTGCAAGAATTAGCTGGGGATACCTGGGTTTCGCTTTGGGTAGTTGCTGACAATGTTTACGGAAAAGGTGCAGCCCTTAATGCTGTGCAAATCGCTCAAACTTTACTTAATACCAATAAATTCTAATGAAAAAAATTCTTGCTCTTCTCTTTATTATTAGTACCAGCATTCAAGCGGATATAGCTTTATCCTCACCTAAGGTAAGTGTAAATGAACAAGGCCAGTTCTTAATTCTATTTACTGTAAATTCAGACGCTAGAAATTAGAAGTAAGGATATTGTATTAAATGAATATCAATCAGACATTCCTTTGGCTGAAGATCTTTTAGCTTTTACCTTGTTTGAAGAAGAGGGTGCCTTTGATAAATTTACCATAGCACTTGGTAATAATTATCCAGAAGATTATTTTAGTTTTCAGCTATTAATCAAAAATAAGTTAACAAAGAATGTTTTTATTTTTCTACCGAGTAGATACAAAGCTTTTACTAGCCAACCAAATTATTCAGCCCCTCAAAAACAGATAGTCAAAAGCAAGCCTTTAGCAGAAGCAGAAGTTCTTATTGAAGAGCCCTTAAATCCTATTGAAGAGGTTTTAGCAGATACTCAAAGTGAAATAGCGGCAGAGACTGAGGTTGAGGAAGTTATTATTGAGAGTTCTGAAATTACAACAATATGGAGTCTAGCTTCGCAAATAGCGAAAGAAACCGATGCTGATATCTACCAAATCATGTGGGCAATATTTTTAGCTAACGAAATAGCATTTATAGATAACAATATTAATCTTGTAAGAGCTGATATTGATTTAGTTATTCCAAGTAATGATGTCTTATCTAATATTTCAACTCAGCTTGCTAAAGATAGTATTCAACAAATGAACTCTACTAGGCAAACACTCAGAGTGAGTAAGAATATTCAGTCTCTTTTAACATTAACTGCTCCAATAGATAACACGCAAATTACGCCCACCCCAGCAGTAGCTCCCAAAGAGGCTATAGCTCAAAAGGATTTACCCCTTCCTATAAATAAAAATCAAGGGGATTTAAGTCCAGATGATTTTATTCAAAGTAATACAAAAACAATAGAGTTAGGTGTTGATAATGAACCGCTTGAAGCGCTTCAAGAAACATCTAAAGAAGTTTCCAATTCAAGCTCAATAGGTATTCTTGATATGCTTTTAGTCAGTCTTGCTGCACTTTTAGCTGGGTTTATTTTTGGTAAGTGGTTTGGAACTTTTATTCTAATAATTTCAGATGATGATATTTATGGTTTCGATAACCCTGCTGATGAAGGTGGTATTGAAGGCTTACCTAAAGGCTTAAGCGTTAAAAACGATACTGATACTCAGCAACTAGATTTAGCTGCAACTTATATCGAAATGGATAATCTAGATGATGCGAAGCAAATACTTACAGCCTTAGTAAAATCGACTGATAGTGATTCTGTTAAAGCAGAAGCAGAAGCTTTGCTTTTAAAAACTTTATAAAAGTGAGATTAGCTTGCACGATAGAGTATAAGGGAACTTCGTATCATGGTTTTCAAAATCAAATTGATTTACCAACAGTCCAAGGCAGTATAGAGAAAGCTTTAGAAGCAGTTTCAGCTCAGGCTGATTCATTTAATTATGCCGGAAGAACAGATGCAGGAGTCCATGCATTATCCCAAGTATTTGATTTTCAAACATCACGTTCAAAGAAGTGAAGAGGAATGGCTTAAAGGTTTAAACTCTAATTTACCTAAAACAATATCTATCAAAAGCATTAGTGAAGTTGATGATGATTTTCATTCAAGATTCTCAGCTAAAGAAAGATTTTATTCTTATGTTATTTATAACACTGCCAATAAACCAACCTTTTTTGATAATTTTGTATATTGGGACAATAATTCTTTAGATATTGAAAAAATGATTAATTCAGCTCAAGCCTTATTAGGCAAACATGACTTTTCATCATTTAGAAGTTCAAGCTGCGGATCCAAGAATCCAGTCAAAGAAATTAAAAGCATAGCTTTAATTCAAGAAGGCCCTTTTCTTATTCTTAATATTTCAGCAACTGCTTTTTTACATAACATGGTTAGAATTATTGCAGGCACCCTAATAGGCATTTCTAAAGGCGAGCTTGATATAACAATCCCAGAACTCTTGGAAGCAAGAGATAGAAGGTTAGCTGGAAAGACTCTAACCGCTAAAGGTTTATTTTTTCTTGGACCACGTTATCATTCAGAAGTAGCAATCAAGAGCCCATCAAAGATATTATTTCAAGATTTGATATATGAGTGATATAAATATAAAAATTTGTGGTATTTCTGAACTTGAAACTCTGCATAGACTGCTTGAACTTGAGATAAATTATAGCGGCTTTATTTTTTATGATAAAAGTATTCGCAATGTTACCTCGAACTTCTTAGAGAAGCTTGAAGGCATTAATTTTGGAGCTACCAGACCTGTTTGTGTATTTGTAAACCCAAGTGAAGAAGATGTTTATAGAGCCATATCTTTTTTTGATAATCCTATTTTGCAATTCCACGGAGATGAAACCTGCGAGTTCTGTGAATCCTTTGGTTTAGATTATTGGAAGACTATTCATATGCAGTCTAAAGATTCGTTAACCACTATTAATAATTATTCTTCAGCTGATGCATTTTTATTGGAAACTTTTAAAGAAGGAGTGATCGGAGGAACAGGTGAGAGCTTTGATTGGAGTTACATTAGTAATGAAGTAATTGAAAATGCCAATATTGTGCTTTCAGGTGGTATTAATCTTGAAAACATCGATAATGCAGTAATTGTTAAACCTTGGTGTCTTGATATCAATTCAGGTGTAGAGTCAAAACCTGGTATTAAAGACATAGTATTAATCAATAATATGGTTAAAAAAATTAAAGCATGAATAGTCAAATCAAACTATCAACTGTTATTGGCTTCTTTGGTGAGTATGGAGGGAAGTTTGTTCCAGAAACTCTTATGTTTGCGCTTGATGAGCTTGAAACTACCTATAAGAGCCTAAAAGATGATCCTGCATTCATAGAAGAATTCTACAAAGATTTATCCCATTTTGTTGGAAGACCTTCACCTCTATATTTTGCTAAAAGACTTACCGAGCATTATGGGGGTGGCAATGTCTGGTTAAAAAGAGAAGATCTAAATCATACAGGTGCGCATAAAATAAATAACACAGTAGGTCAAATTCTGCTTGCCAAACATATGGGTAAGAAAAGAATCATTGCAGAAACTGGAGCTGGTCAGCATGGAGTTGCCTCTGCAACTGTTGCAGCAAGACTAGGTCTTGAATGTCATATATATATGGGTGCTGAGGACGTCAGAAGACAATCACTAAATGTATATCGAATTAAATTACTTGGAGCCCATGTTCACGCTGTTGATTCAGGCTCAGCAACTTTGAAAGATGCTCTTAACGAAGCCTTAAGTGATTGGGTAACTAATATTGATAATACTTATTATATTATTGGAAGTGTTACCGGACCTCATCCTTACCCCATGATTGTAAGAGATTTTAATTCTGATAAAACAAATGGATCCGCAGAATCAAATGAACTTTTTAATAAATTACCTGATGCAGTTGTTGCATTTGTCGGTGGTGGCTCAAATGCTATGGGAGCTTTTTATCCTTTTATTAAAGAGGATGATGTTAGATTAATTGGAGTTGAAGCTGGTGGAGAGGGGGTTGAGACAGGCGAACATGCAGCCCCACTTAATGACGGAACACCTGGAGTATCTTGCACGGAAATAGAACTTATTTACTGCAAGATGATGATGGTCAGATAATAGATGCTCATTCTATATCAGCTGGATTAGATTACCCCGGCATTGGTCCAGAACATTCTTGGTTAAAAGATATAGGTAGAGCTGAGTATGTTGCAGTAAATGATGATGAGGCTCTAAAAGCTTTTCATGAGGTAACTGAACTTGAAGGTATCATGCCTGCACTTGAAACAGCTCATGCATTTGCTTACCTTCCAATTTTAATGAAAGAACTTAGTCCTGAAGCTAATGTCGTAGTTAATGTATCAGGAAGAGGTGACAAGGATATTAATACAGTTGCAGAAATAGATGGTATTAAATTTTGAATAAACTTCAAACCAAACTCCAAACTTAAAAGATAATAATAAAAAAGCTTTAGTTGCTTACCTGGTAGCAGGTGATCCTGATCTTGATACCACGCTTGAATTGATGCACTTATTTGTTAAATCAGGTGTAGATGTCATTGAAATAGGTGTGCCTTTTACTGATCCCATTGCTGAGGGACCAATTATCCAAAAAGCTCATGATAGGGCCTTAAAAAAAGATATATCACTTAAAAATATAGTCGATATGGTTATTAAGTTTAGAGAAACTAATTCTCAAACGCCTATTGTTCTTATGGGCTATTTAAATACCTTTATTGCTCATTCTGACCTTATTGAAAATTCAGATAATCTAGGTATAGATGCACTGTTAGTAGTAGATATTCCTGGAGAGCTTAAATTGGATAGTTATGGCATTGCTAATCCAAATATTGACACCATTTCATTAATTTCTCCGACAACTAGCGATCACAGAATTAAGCAAATAACTGAAAATAGCTCAGGATTTATTTATTACGTAAATTTAAGAGGAGTAACAGGCTCATCAAATCTAGATATGAATGAAATAGAAAAAAATATCAGCAAGATTCGTCAATACACAAAGATTCCAACGCTTGCAGGCTTTGGGATTAAGACACCAAGTGATGCCAAGATTCTTGCAAAGTGTGCTGATGGTGTTATCGTTGGTTCATCAATTGTAGAGATGATTGATGCTGCTAAAGAGACAAAAGACTTTAGTAAAATAGAAGAATATTTAAAGGATTTACATAGGGCAATTAATTAAATGAACTGGTTAACAAGACTTATTCCATCTATTGGAATAGACACTTCAACCAATAAGAGCAAAGTTCCTGATGGACTTTGGATTTCATGCCCATCATGCGAAGCAACTTTATATAAACCAGAGTTAGAAAAATCACTTCATGTCTGCCCTAAATGCGATCATCATTTAAGAATTGGAGCTAGAACTAGATTAGAGCAATTTTTAGATAATGCTGTTTTTAAAGAGCTAGCAGCTGATATTAAAAGCAAAGATCCCCTTAAGTTTAAAGATACTAAATACTACTCCACAAGGGTTAAAGAGGCCATGAAAGCCACTGGTGAGAATGATGCTATTGTCATAGGCCAAGGCCACCTCAAAGATATCCCTGTTGTCATTGCTGCTTTTGAATTTAGGTTTATGGGTGGATCTATGGGCGGAGTTGTAGGTGAAAAGTTTGTAGCTGGTATTAATAAGGCTATAGAAGACCAAATACCTTTTATTTGTTTTTCAACCAGTGGAGGCGCCAGAATGCAAGAATCAATGATTTCGTTAATGCAAATGGCAAAAACGTCAGCTGCTATACAAAAATTGAAAGGCCATAAATTACCCTATATCTCTATTATGGTAGATCCAATCTTTGGAGGAGTTTCAGCAAGTTTAGCTATGTTGGGTGATATTAATATTGCAGAACCTAAAGCCCTAATTGCTTTTGCTGGCCCTCGAGTAGTGAGGATACAGTAAGAGTTGAATTGCCAGATGACTTTCAAAAAGCAGAATTTTTATTAGATCATGGTGCGCTTGATATGATAGTTCATAGAAAAGATTTGCGAGCTAAGGTGTCTGGACTATTAAATAAAATATACAACAAATAATGACTAACGAAAGACTAACAGGTATTTTATTCTCAGTAGCGTTACTGCTATTTATTTTATTGTACGTCTTATCGCCGCAACCAAAATATGCCAAACCCTTAGTAATAGAAATTCCTGATATTGAGCAGCCTGTTTTTGATACATCACTCATACCTGAGCCAGTCAAAGATATAGATTCAAGCTTTGAATCTTTAGAAATGCCAAAAGATATGGGGGAAGCTGCAGCCACAATTACTAAAGATGACTTTAAGATGTATTTATATAGAATTGGAATTTTTACTTCCTTTGATAAAGCTTCAGAACTTCTTATTAAAATAAATGATAACGGCTATATGGGCGAAGTTAAGGCGCTAGAAAATGATAAAAACAAACATGCTGTTTATGTTATAAGAAGTATGAAGAGGAAATTAAAAATAATAAGAGTAAAATTAATGAAATTGCTGGAATTGAAACAGGAGTCATAACACCGTGGATGCCTTAGGTTTAAATATTACAGATTGGGCTATTCTAGTCATAGTCACAGTGTCAGGCATTATTTCCCTCTTTCGTGGCTTTACTAAAGAATTTTTATCATTACTTCTTTGGGTATTTTCATTTTTAGCAGCTATTAGTTTTGAGTATCTAGTTTCTCCATTTATTACCGGCTACATAGGTAATCCAGAGATATCTAAGATTGGTGCTTATGTTGTAATATTTGTTGCATCGATATTTCTTGGTGGAATTGCTATCAATATGATTAGCAAGCTCATCAAATGGTCAGGCGTTTTACCTATGCTTACCCTTGGAGTTATTTTTGGTATGTTGTTTGGTCAAATTTTATTTTTGTTATTTTTTTATTAATGCCTTCAGGCATAAAAGACTCAGACTTAATGGGTAATTCAAAAATTTCTCCGTTTATTGAACAAATTGCACCAGAAATAGAAGCATATATTCGAGACTTGATAGATAATGCGCCATAAAAAAAGCCAAAGACTTAATTATCACTACCGAAGAGGAAGCATAATGTGTGGAATAGTTGGTATATCAGCAGAAGCTAATGTAGCTGGAGATATTTACGATGACTTTTTTGCAGCACCGTGGTCAGGATGCTGCTGGAATGGTGACTGTGATTCTGAGGGTAAATTAAATTCAAGAAAATCCATGGGTTATGTTCGCGATGCCTTCCAACAAAGTCACATGGAAAAACTAATTGGAAATTATGGAATAGGCCATGTTAGATATCCAACAGCTGGCGGTGCAGGAAAAGAATTTGCTCAACCTATGTATGTTAATTCTCCTTATGGAATAAGCTTGGCTCACAACGGAAATTTAACTAATTCTGAAGCTTTAGCTAATGAATTATTTCATGCAGAAATGCGCCATCTCAATACTGACTCAGACTCCGAAGTTTTATTAAATATATTTGCACATGAACTTGGAAAGCAGCGAGAGATCTACCCATCTGCTGAACATATATTTAAAGCTGTAACCAAGACGCATAGAAGATGCGATGGTGCTTATGCTGTTCTTGCATTGATTACTGGCTTTGGTCTATTAGCCTTTAGAGATGCCAACGGAATTCGTCCTTTGGTTATCGGAATTAGAGAGGGAAAGACTAGAAACGAATACATCATTGCATCTGAAGATGCTTTATTTACTTCTCAAGGCTTTACAAAATTGAGAGATGTTGAGCCTGGAGAGGCTGTTTTCATAGACCAGAAGGGCGAGCTTTTTTCTCAACAGTGTTCTGATAATCCACTAAAAGACCCTGTATTTTTGAGTTTGTATATTTTTCAAGACCTGACTCCAAGATAGACGAAATATCAGTATATAAATCTAGAATGGGAAGTAAATTAGCTGAGAAAATAGTTCGTGATTTTCCTGATCATGATATTGATGTAATAATTCCTATTCCAGATAGCTCAACTACCGCTGCATTGCAGCTAGCTGACGAGCTTAAGATTCCTTACAGAGAGGGCTTTGTTAAAAATAGATATATTGGTAGAACCTTTATCATGCCTCATCAGGAGGAGCGTAAAAAATCTGTGCGAAGAAAACTTAATATTCTTGATCTTGAGTTTAAGGATAAAAATGTCCTTTTAGTTGATGACTCAATTGTAAGAGGGACCACAAGTAGAAAAATTATTGAAATGGCAAAAGAAGCAGGTGCTAATAAAGTATATTTCGCCTCAGCTGCACCTCCTGTTAAATACCAAAACTTATATGGCATCGATATGCCTGCAACCAAGGAGCTTGTTGCATCTAAAAAAACTGATGAAGAAATTTGTGCTGAGATTGGAGCAGATTGGTTAATCTATCAAAACCTTTAAGGGGTGAAGATTTTATTTTCAATCCAGCTATTAAAGAATTTCTTGAATATTAAATCAGTATTTTATAAATTATTTATTAATATTGACGGTTATTTAGAAAATTTAGAAAATACGAGAGATGACAGCTCAAAAATAACTAGACTAAAAGCTAATTAATATATCTTGTAAAAAAGCTCCAAATCTCTGAGCTAGTATCTAGCTCCTTAAGCGACCAATCATGTCCACCAGAATGAATATAAAGCCAAACTTCATGATCTGAGGTTTCACTAAGATATCTATCAAAACTTAATGCTTCATTAGATGCTGTAAAGTTAGTTATATTATCTAAGTCTACTTGTTTGGAAATTTCAACCGCATTTAAATCCACCCAATGCTCAATTACAGCAGGAATACCTGGATAGGGACCCCATTCATCTTTGTTTGCCATATCGCCATCAAAATAGGTAACGTTATCTGCCTTGCCATGAACTGCAAAAATAGGCATAGCTCCCTCAGGCTTACAAGTATCAACTGTTGTTTGCATCATACTGCCTGCAATAGGAGCAACTGCTTGAAACATATCAGAAGAAGTACAGGCTAATAGATAACTCATGTCCCCGCCATTAGACATACCAGTAGCAAAAGCTTTCTTTCTTTTGAGATTGAATTCTTGAGAAATAGACCTTAGCTAATGATTCTAAAAAATCAATATCATCAACAGTTACACCAGAATGAAAATCATAACCAACATTAAAAAAATTATTACCTCTTTGATCTTTCGTTCCTTGAGGTTTAACAATTGATTTTTCTTCATCAGCAACTTTATTCATACCTGAATAGGACATCATTGTTTTTGCGCTAGAAGTATAGCCATGAGATACAACTACTAAAGGTGCATTAGTAGGTAAGTTTTCAGGAATATATAGTATGTAATCTCTTGAAATTCCATTATGCAAAATGGATTGATTTAAACCCACATCATCATCAGAATTAGAATTAGTGAACCAGGCAACAATAAGAACAGTTGCTACAAAGGCAATAATAAAAGTTCGTTTCATAAAATTAAGATGGATTAACTATATTAATAGCCGGTATTTCAGCTGACTCTGCACTGGCAACATAAGTATCTATTTCATTAAAGTTTAAATATTTATATATATCATCTGACAGAGGATTTATATCTTCCATGTACCGGTGATATTCTTCTGGAGTTGGAAGTCTGCCAATAATTGCTGCGATAGCTGATAATTCAGCAGATGCTAAATAAACATTTGCTCCATCACCTAGTCGATTTGGAAAGTTTCTTGTTGAAGTTGATACAACAGTAGAGTTAGCTAATACTCTTGCTTGGTTTCCCATGCATAATGAGCATCCCGGAAGTTCAGTTCTAGCACCAGAGGTGCCAAAGATATTATAAATACCTTCTTCCATAAGCTGTTTTTCATCCATCTTAGTTGGAGGAACAACCCAAAGTCTTGCTTTGGTTGTATTGTATTTTTTTAACAGATGTCCAGCTGCTCTAAAGTGACCAATATTTGTCATACATGATCCAATAAAGACTTCTTGTATTTCAGTATTACAAACTTCTGATAGAGGCTTTACATCATCAGGATCATTTGGACATGCAAGCAGAGGCTCTGTAATTTCATTAAGATTAATTTCTATTATTTCTGCATATTCAGCATCAGCATCAGGTTCTTAGAAGTTCTGGATTCTCAATCCATTCCTCCATTGCTTGAGCTCTTCTTTCTAAAGTTTTTGGATCACCATAGCCACTGGCAATCATCCATCTCAACATAACTATATTAGATTTAAGATATTCAATGATAGGCTCTTTGTTTAATCTTACAGAACATCCTGAGGCTGATCTTTCAGCAGAAGCATCTGATAACTCAAACGCTTGCTCAACCTTCATATCAGGCAGACCTTCAATTTCTAAACATTTACCAGAGAATATATTTTTCTTCCCTTTTTTATCAACAGTAAGTAGTCCTTTTTGTATAGCTGTGTAAGGAATTGCATTCACTAAGTCTCGTAAGGTAATACCGGGTTGCATTTCACCTTTAAAACGTACTAATACTGATTCAGGCATATCAAGAGGCATTACGCCTAAGGTAGCAGCAAAAGCTACTAGCCCAGATCCTGCAGGAAAACTTATTCCTATTGGAAATCTGGTATGGCTATCACCACCAGTACCAACTCCATCAGGTAAAAGCATTCTATTTAACCAAGAGTGAATAATTCCATCTCCAGGCCTTAGGGATACTCCACCACGATTCATAATAAAATCAGGTAAGTTGTGCTGAGTGTCTATATCAACTGGTTTTGGGTAAGCAGCTGTATGACAAAATGATTGCATAACTAAATCAGCAGAGAAGCCTAGACATGCTAACTTCTAGTTCTTGAGAAGTCATAAGTCCAGTTGTATCTTGTGAACCAACAGTTGTCATTCTAGGTTCACAATAAGTACCAGGTCTAACACCAGCAACTCCACAAGCCTTACCAACCATTTTTTGAGCTAGGGTATAACCTTTATCTGAATCATCTGCATCATCAGGTCTTTTAAAAACATCTGTAGGTTCAAGATCCAAAGCTTCACGGGTCTTTATCGGTTAACTGCCTACCTATAATTAATGGAATGCGACCATTAGCTCTAACTTCATCAAGCAAAACATCAGTCTTTAATTCAAAAGTGCTGACAACTTCTCCAGTATTAGCATCAGTTATCTTGCCATTAAAAGGCTCAAGGATAATTTCTTGACCCATAGAAAGATTTGAAACATCGCACTCTATTGGAAAAGCGCCTGAATCCTCTAAAGTATTAAAGAAAATAGGAGCTATTTTGCCACCAAAGCAAAAACCACCTTCTTTTTTATTTGGAATAGCTGGAATATCATCGCCCATGTGCCATAAAACTGAATTAGTTGCTGATTTTCTTGATGAACCAGTTCCAACAACATCACCAACAAAAGCTAAAGGGTTTCCTTTTTCTTTTAATTCTTCAATAGTTTCAAGAGGCCTTTCTAAGACCTTCTCGTGGCATTTTAAACATAGCCAAAGCATGAAGTGGTATATCAGGTCTTGACCAAGCATCTGTAGCAGGCGAGAGGTCATCTGTATTAATTTCACCAGTAACTTTGTAAACAGTTAACTTTATTTGCTCTGGAATTTGAGGCTTGTTGGTAAACCATTCACCTTCAGCCCATGAGTCTATAACTTTTTTAGCATGAGGATTAGTTTTTGATAATTCAAAAACCTCATTAAAAGCGTCAAAGATTAATAAAGTTCCTTAGGGCATCTGCAGCAGCATTTCCAAGCCCATCTATTTTTAGGCATTCAACAAGTGGAGCAATATTGTATCCACCAAGCATTGTGCCTAGTATCTCTACCGCTTCTACTTTTGTTATATAAGGACTCTCAGCTTTACCAGTAGTTAAGTCAGCTAAAAAAGCAGCTTTTACATAAGCAGACTGATCAACTCCTGCAGGAACTCTTTCTTTTAAAAGGTCTAATAAGAACTCTGATTCATCATTATCTTGCTTTAAAAGATCAACCAAAGCAGCAGTTTGCTCTGCATCTAAAGGCAGTGGAGGTATGTTTTGTTCTGCGCGCTCTTGAGCATGCAGTCTATATTCATTAATCATAAGTGTTTCCCACGTTATTTTACTTCTCTTACGTCTCAGTAGCCACTAAATGACTGATAATATTTCTAAAAATAAGGTATTATTTTACAAATATTATGGCCATGACTCGATCTACAACTCCTTGCTTAGGAATCTGCTCAACTACCTACGGTGATAACGTTTGTAAGGGCTGTAAACGCTATGTTCATGAGGTAATTGATTGGAATAAATTTAATTCTCAAGAAAAAGAGTTAGTAAATATTCGATTAGAGAAATTTAAGAAAATTGTGCTAAAAAGCCGATTTTCTATTAATGATGAAACTGTTTTGGCGCAGAAACTTAAAGACAATGCTATACGTTTTAATAATAGTTTAGACCCTTTAACTTGGATTTTTGATTTATTAAGAGCATCAGGAACTCAAGAATTAGATTTAAATGAGTTTGGTATTACAACTCTTATTAAAGATTCAGATGCGGTCAGTAGAAGATATTAATAAAGAATTAGAACTATCAGAAGCTCATCACGAGAGATACTTTAAGGCGCTGTAATTATTTGGCCGGTGGCCATAAAAATAACTGAGAAGTTTTCTGCATATATTCAGCATAATCTGATCTTCTTTCCAGGCTTCGATCATCCATCATCTTGCAAGTTACCAAAGCAAACATCAGGTACATACTTAAAGGGCATATAAATAACCAGACAGGATAATTATCTCCAGCTACAGCCATTAAAAATAAGCCTAGCCAAAATGAAATTTCACCAAGGTAATTAGGGTGTCTAGAGAATTTCCAAAATCCAGAACGCATCGTGGTTCCATGATTAGATGAGTCGCTAGCAAATGCTCGCATTTGTTTATCAGCAAGAGTTTCTAAAGTTACTGCGAGTACAGTAAAGATACTTGCACAATACAAGAGCCAAGTTACATCACCTATATCTTTGGAAAGAATATAGTAAATTGGCAGCAAGGATAGGTTGACCTGAAAGGTAGGGAATAAATGAATACCAAAGAAATCAACAAAGTTAACCCATAATCTTGAGCCCTTTTTAAGATTTACATAGCGAAAATCTTCTTCTATTAATCCTGGCCATTTTCTAATCCAGTTTAAATTCAATCTAAATGACCAAAAAATTACAGGGATTAATACCAAGAGAATTTTCTCATAATCTACCACGCCTGATTCTGGCCAAAGAGCTACATAGACTGCAATAGGAGCAGGAGCAAACGACCAAAAAGGATCATACAAACTAGAGTTTTTATAAATAAAACTCCAATATAAACAATGCAAGTTGAAACGAAATGGGCAAAAGATACGACGACCCACTGATGAGCTCCAATAATTTGATTGGCAGAATAGATCGCAACAACAAAGGCTATTAAATATACCCAAAAGCAAATTAAAAGACCTTTGAGTCGCTCGTTCATATATCTAAATAAGATTTATACCCATATTAACCAGTAAGGCAATTGAGACACCCCAGACAAGTCCTCTAACTGGCTGTGGCACATAAGTTGAACCTTCTTTGGGTGACTGTAAGCCAATTCCAGTAATGTAAATGACTGCATAGATAATTCTTGCTATTAACCAATAGGCAGCTAGATAGAAATTTGCATCCACACCAAGATGAATGGAGAGTATTGCCAGAGCAAAAAATACCGGCAAAGATTCTCTTAGGTTATGTACTGCATTATCAGCTCTACTTTTGACTGCTGCGCTAGCACGCTCTCTTAATACGGCCGCAGTTATCATTTGTATCAGATACAGCAGAGCTGTATAAAGTATTAATGTAATCATTATTTGTTAGGGTTTACAGTAACTTCTAATGGAACCATGACATGAACAAAATCATTGCCTTCCCACATTACATAAGGTCCACCTGCATAAGGATCTCTTGGCATATCTTTCATTAAACTTGCTGGCATCAGCATCATTATGTGTGGTCCTTCTTGAATCCATACACCTGAAGATTTATCAGTATTAAAAGGATTATCATTATCTACCGCAACATCACCTTGGAGCATGTAAGACATACCAAAGCCTTCTTCCTCAGAATCATATTTTAGTTGTGCCATGAAAGCTGCAAGCCATCTCTGCCATGCTTTATCAACACACATTGGATTTACATTCTCATTAGGCGGAGTGCCTGGCATACAAGTCCAACCATTGGTTCCTTCAACTAAAATAGTTCCATCTGAACTCATGATTGTTGCATCGCCACTTACATTAGCTGGAGCAGCAGATTGAGCTATTTTGATAACTTCTGCTTCTGATATTTTATGTCCTGAAGCCTCATGATGCATTGCAGATGAAATACTTCCATCAGCAACTTAAGATAGTAAATATTGTTTTCTTCATTTTTTATCCCCTAAAAAATTAATTAGATATTAAATGTAGATGAATATGTAATTAAATCAAGTATATTTTGTAGATCTAATCGACCAAAGGCATCTCATACCAACTAGTAGTATATTTTGGTGAAACCATATTTTGCCGCATGGGAGAATAGAGTGATGTGTTTTGTGATGCGAAGTAAATTTGTTTCTTCTCCGTTGCGATCCATCATTGTTTTTGCTGCTAAATTCTTTAATTTATCAGGATCTTGAAATAATGAGTATTGTTTTATGTCTTCGCTTGAAAATAAACTCAATAAAACTCCAGCCTTTGCATAGGAGTAATTAGGTTTAAAAATAGGTTTTAGCGCAATCTTAGCGCCATGTAATATATCTCTGGTGTCGTTGGTGGGGCTATGAAATTGGAAGCTATTAAAGCCTCTATGCTGAGGTTTTTTATCATTAAAAGGGCTTGTTCTGACAAAGACAGAAACCTGTGAGCATTTTTGTTTTTCATGTCTTAATTTCTCTGTAGCTCTTACAACAAAATTACTCACAATAGGTTGAAGTGTAGATAGATGATCTACTCTTTGACCAAAACTTCGACTGACAACAATTTGTTTTTTTGCTGCCACATCATGCTCTATCTCAAGACATCTTTCACCACGTAACTCTCTGACAGTTCGCTCTAAAACTATGCTGAATTTTTGTCTAATATAAGCAGGATCACATTGGGCTAAATCTAAAGCTGAAACGATACCCATTTGTTGCAAGTGTTGATTTAGTCTTCTGCCCACTCCCCAAACTTCACCTACAGGAGTTAGTGATAAAGCTTCTGCAATTTCTTTTGGTGTAATGAGTTGCACAACTCTTGTAGCTACATTTTTCTTTTTAACTTGATAGATAGCTACTTTTGTTAAGGTTTTAGTTGGAGCTATACCAACACGAACAGGCACCCCGGTCCATTGTTTAATAACACCTCTTGACATGGCAACCAAACTTATACAGATTAAAATTTTTATCTAATGTATCTAAATCTAAAAAGGCCTCATCAATACTATAAACCTCATACGCTTGGAGAAACATGCACTCTAATATATTCATGACTCGTGCAGACATATCGCCATACAAGGCAAAATTAGAAGAAAAAACATGACCACCATTAGCAAGATAAGCCTTTTTAATCTGGAACCAGGGAACACCCATTTTTATTCCCATTGCTTTCGCTTCTTTGCTTCTAGCAATGACACATCCATCATTATTAGATAGCACAACAATAGGTTTTTTTCTTAAATCTGGTCTGAATAACCTTTCACAGGATGCATAGAAACTATCGCAATCTACCAGAGCTAGCGGCATTAAAATTTATTAATTGCTGCTGTGACAGTTCCTAGTATTTCTAACTCTTGTCCATGATTAATAAAGATAGGAGGGTAACTTGGATTATCTGGCATTAAACACATTTTTGGCTTGAGCTTTAATCGCTTGCAGACAAACTCACCATCAAGAGAGGCAACAACAATACTGTCATGTTTTGGCTTGATGCTTCTATCTACAACTAGTACAGCTTGATCTGTAATACCTGATCCAAGCATTGATTGCCCTTGAGCACGAACTAGAAAAGTTGCAGCACCATTTTTAATAAGATGTTTATTAAGATCTATTGGACTCTCTATATAGTCACTTGCAGGGCTGGGGAACCCTGCATGCACAGACTCAAGAAAATAAGGCACAAATATCGCCGGCAGATTTTCTTCAGAAATTTTTCCGATGTAGTTAACTTTCATAAGGGTTTTTAATAATTTACTGTATAAATATACAGTAGTATTTCAATTAGAACAATAGGATTTATATATTAAATTCTTGCAGATCGATATTATTTGAATTAAGCGCAAGATACCAACCAGTTGCACCCCAATCGCCCAAAACAATACGTTTAGCGGCAATATTCTCCAATTCAATATTGTGAATATTGGGCCTATGAGTATGCCCATGTATAAACAAATCTGGAGTATGTTCATGTAAGAAATCATGAACTGCAGCAGGATTTACATCGGTGATGGCATTAGATTTCTCAGCAGTAGCTTCCTGGCTTGCATCTCTCATTGATGCTGCAATCTCTTCACGCTCAGCAATAGGTTTGTTTAGAAAATCAGATTGCCACTCATCGCTACGAACTTGGTTTCTAAACGTAATATAGTCAACGTCATCAGTGCAAAGAAAATCTCCGTGACTAATAACGACTTTTTGATCATTTATATCTAATGAATAAGGATCGGGCAAAATGGTTATGCCTGTCTCTTTAGCAAAAGTCTCTCCGATTAAAAAATCTCTATTGCCGTGTATAAAAAAAGTTGCAGGACCATTGTCAGTAAATGCACGCAAGGCGCTTTTTACTTCTTGTGCAAGAGGGGTTGTGTCATCATCTCCAATCCAGGCCTCAAAAAGATCGCCAAGAATATAAAGATGAGTACAAGCCTCTTTTGATTCGTTTAAGAATGTAAAAAAGGCTTGAGTAAGTTCAGGATGTTTATCGCTTAAATGTATATCTGATATAAAGCGAGGCTTCATTCAGATACAGTAACCGATTCGATAGTTACAGGTTCAAGTGGTGCATCTTGATAACCGCCAACCATGCCAGTAGCACTTTTAGCTAAGGTATCAACAACATCCATGCCATCAGTTACTTTACCAAAGACTGCATAACCCCAGCCTTGAGCATTTTCTGCGGTATGGTTTAAGAAATCATTATCTTTATGGTTTACAAAGAATTGACCTGTAGCTGAATGAGGTTCCATAGTTCTTGCCATAGCAACAGTTCCACGATCATTTACTAGTCCATTGTTTGCTTCATTTTGGATTGGATTCGCCGCCAGTACCAGTGCCAAGTGGATCGCCACCTTGGACCATGAAGCCTTCGATCACGCGGTGGAATATAGTGCCTTCATAGTATCCAGCATTAGCTAGAGCTACAAAATTTGCTACTGTAATAGGAGCTTTGTCTTGATCTAACTCCAAATGAATAGCGCCAACAGTAGTGTTAATAGTTACAGATGTCATAGCAGTCTCCTTGCTTTGAGATGAAGCTTCTATTGATGATGAGAACACAAGACCACATATAAGGATGCTTAATAATTGTATTTTCTTCATGGTATAGCTTTATAGGTTTTTAATAGTTGAGGTATTTTATCATCAAAAGTTATGGATGCGGTTGTAGTTTGAAAAAGCTTCTTGAACTCTTTCTTCACTTAAACCAAAGTCCTCTAACTTATAATGATGAGGCGTATGTTCTTCTTCTGATTGATTCTCAATAAAGGCCTCCATTGCATCAAGGCTTTTTGAACTTAAGTCATAACCAAAGTGCGTATAAATTGCTTGAATTTGCTGGGTAGGATTTTTAACAAATTCACGATAATCAATATCTATAATTTGCTCAGGTTTTAAAAATTCCTCTCTATCTGTAATACTTTTATTAATTGCATACTGCCAAAAATCTAAAACTCGCTTGCCAATTAAATGCGGATCTGCATGCTTAGAAAGACCAGAGCGCACACTAGTTGTAAGACTTGATAAAGATCCTATAGCCTTCACAGGATTTCTGTGGATATGAATGAACTTTGCATTAGGATAGGTAGCTAATATTTCTGGCGTATGGCTAATATGACTAGGGTCTTTAAGCAGCCATTTCTCAGGCCTATGCTGAGTTTCTAGTGCTTGGAGAAAACGTTTATGCCACATAAAAGCAGCAGTATAATCACAGGTCTTTAGGTAATCCTCATAGCCTGGCGAGTTTGCCATACACATATAAATAAAACTTCTCACACTCATTGTATTAATAAGCGAACATTCCTCTGGCATCTCGCCATGAATATGATGCATGCTCAAAAGCTTGGGTATAAATTTTCTCGCAAGACCTAATTCTCTATTGGTTTGCTTCACTCTTTTTTTAGCTTCTTTACTAGATTTTTTAACTAATGGAAAAGGACGAGTAATTTCCCAAAATAGAGGTGAGCGATAACGCGCATCACAACTTAAAAGATCAAATAAAAAGGTTGTACCAGAACGTGGGAGCCCCATCACAAATAATGGACTTGCTGGATTTGGTAAATCTTTATCTTGAATAAATTCGTTAAGCTGAGCACGAACTTTTAAGCGATTTACTAATTGATGTCGAACAGCAAAATTACCTGCTAAATTAAAGCGAGCTTCTTTTTTAAAGGATTCAACTAAAAAATCTAAAGGCTCCACATAATCATCTTCGCCCAAGCGACCTTCAAGACCCTTGAGTATGGATTTCTTTGATAATCGAAGCTTCACTTCATTGATCCCTCTATTGCCTATAAGATACTATTAAACAGTAAAATCTACAATTTACTTTATACATATATCTTTTAAAGATATGAAGAAAATTAATCTAATCTATAAACCTGGCTAAATTTCTTTTTGTAAAAAATTTTTTCAATAAAAATAAGACAAGTGCTGTTATGTTGTAGCCTGCAAAGCTAGGAGTGCTTGGTAAGTACATTTGCTCCATATTCTCTATTTCAAAACCTGCAGAGGTGATGAGTTCTGGGATATTTCTATTTAGATGACAGCCACCGGCAATCTTTCCCCAAATTGGATCAATTCTTTTTTGCCATTTAGCAACCTTAGGATCTGGAGCAAGTCCATGCTCACAAAAGATTAATCTTCCTTCTGGTTTTAATACCCTAAGCATTTCTTTATTTGCTTCCATGACTTCTGGAATGGTGCACATGGTGTAAGTAATCAATACAGTATCTACATGATTATCGGGCAGAGGTATTTCTTCTGCACCACACAAATAATTAGCGAAACATCGTGTTCTTTAGCAACATCTATTCCCTGTTTGCTTAGGCCATACTGAAGGATCAAGACCAATAACCTTATCAATTTTTGTCATATCATAAAATGGAATATTAAGACCTGAACCAATTCCAACATCTAATACTAAACCTTTGGCTAAAGGCACAACTTTTTTTCTTTGATAATTAATGGGCTTTGAGCCACAAGTGCAGTTTAAAACTTTTGGCAGCACATATTTATTATAAAGACCCATAACTAATCCTCAATTTCTCTTAAAGTCTCTTCAATGCCTGTTGAGCCCATAGACATACCACTAATGCGTGTATCACCCAATTCTGCAGCTGCAGCCTCACGCATACCTTTAATTAAACCAGTTCTATCAACAGTTAAACCGCCATCTACACAAAGATTATGCCCAGTAACAAATCTAGATTCATTTGAGGCTAGAAACAAAGCTGCATAAGCTATATCTAATGGTTGCCCAAGTTCTTCAATGGGTTGCAGTCCTTTAATCCGATCATCCCAATCTTCAGAAAGGCCATTAAGAAGAGGGGTGCTAATAGCGCCTGGAGAAATACTATTTACTCGTATTTTAAATTCACCAAGTTCTAAAGCGGTAGTTTGCGATAAATTTATAACTGCGGCCTTTGCTGCCGAATAAGCTTGAGGACCACCACCACCTGACATCCCAGCAATGGAGGCAGTATTAATAATAGATGCACCATTAGGATTAGTTTTCATTACTTTGGATGCATGCTTAATGCCCATAAGAGACTGATCTTAAGTAATATGACCATAGATTGATCCCATTCATCTCCATCAATATCACTGAAGGATAGGAATGCTCCACCAAGTCCAGCATTGTTAAATACAAATGATCGTAAAGTGCCGACATTGCATCCACCACCAGCTTTAACAAACTTAATAGCATCTTCTTTAGATACTTCAGTACCATTTGGATTATCTTTAAAACCCTTTGTGAGAAACTAAATTCATAGTTTCTTCCAACGTAGTCGCATCTAATGGATCAGCAACTCCATCGTGAGCACCTATCTTCTAAAAAGTAACAAAGAGGTTTACTCAAAAGAATTTTTTTCCAGCTCCAGTAATAATAGCTACTTTATTAGAGTAATCTTTTCCCCATATTTTGTTATACCTGAACTTGCTAGATTCTATAGAATAAATCGACACCAAACCATATACTTGATATATATTTTTTGGAGATTTTATAACGCAAAAAAGTTTTAGTTTCAGGCGTATCAGGTTTTATTGGCATGCATTGTGCAAAACAGTTGCTGGATCAAGGCTATCAGGTTGTAGGAACTACGCGTTCTTCAAGTAAGCACGATGAGGTCATGGAAGCGATTGGTCATGAAAATCTAAGTTTAGTGAATGCTGATCTTTTATCAGATGAAGGCTGGGACTCAGCTATTGAGGGCTGTGATTATATATTGCATGTTGCATCCCCAGTGATGATGGGCGAACCAGATCATGAAGATGTTTTAGTCAAGCCTGCAAAAGAGGGAACTATGAGGGTAGTTCAATTAGCAGCAAAACATAAAGTGAAGAGGGTGGTAATTACATCATCAGTTGCAGCAGTTTCATATGGACCTCATCATCATAAAGACCACTTTGATGATACAGACTGGTCAGACATTAATGATCCAGGAATTCCTTCTTATAATAAAAGTAAAACAGTTGCTGAAAAAGCTGCAAGAGAATTTGTAGCAGGATTAAGCGGCGATGATAAATTAGAGATTTGTACCATGCACCCAGCTCTAGTTGTAGGACCATCGCTTTCAAGCGATATTGGTGAATCTAATACCGTAGTTAAAAGAATGCTTGATGGCACAACTCCAGGTACCCCAAAACTTCAAATGGGATTTGTAGATGTGAGAGATGTTGCAAAAATGCATGTTGCAGCTATGACAGCAGATGGTGCAGCAGGGCAAAGATTTATTTTATCTGAAAGCTCATTGTGGTTATCTGAGATGGCAACCATATTAAGGGATGCTGGATTTGATAAAGCTCCAAAAAGAAATATTCCCAACTTTGTTTTAAAAATTATTGCTCTGTGGGATAAAGATTTAGCAGGGACTATTCCTTTACTTGGAAGAGTTGGCACTTATGATATTTCAAAAACAAAAGATATTTTAGGATGGCAACCAACCAAAGCTGCTGATGCAATTGTAGATACCGCTGAGCATTTAAAAGCTAAAGGTTTGATTTAATAAGAAAAGAGAAGTGGCTCCCCGAGCAAGGCTCGAACTTGCGACAAATTGATTAACAGTCAACTGCTCTACCAACTGAGCTATCGGGGAACGCGTTGAGCATTATAATTAATTTTTTAAGAAATAAGTACAAATATTTATGACAAAAACATTAAAGGTTGTTTCTGACTTTGAACCAGCAGGCAGTCAGCCAGAAGCTATATCAAGTTTAGTCGAAGGTCTAAATGATGGATTGTTGCACCAAGTGCTACTTGGAGTAACTGGTTCTGGTAAAACGTACACTATGGCTAAGGTTATTGAGGAAACTCAAAGACCTGCAATTATTATGGTTCATAACAAAACTCTAGCAGCTCAACTCTATGGAGAGTTTAGAGATTTCTTTCCTAATAATTCAGTTGAGTATTTTGTTTCTTACTATGACTACTATCAGCCTGAGGCTTATGTTGCCCGGTCAGATACATATATTGCTAAAGATGCTTCCATTAATGAGCATATTGAGCAAATGCGCCTCTCTGCAACAAAAGCT
The DNA here is from genome assembly GCA_905181645.1 of uncultured SAR86 cluster bacterium. GTDB lineage: Bacteria > Pseudomonadota > Gammaproteobacteria > Magnimaribacterales > D2472 > MED-G78. The sequence goes on along the minus strand of CAJIYN010000002.1, from coordinate 346,859 downwards.
TTGCTAGAAAGAAAAGATACTATTGTTATTGCAACTGTTTCATCTATTTATGGTCTTGGTGCACCTGAGTCTTATTTAAAAATGGTAGTTCATTTAGACAGAGGTGACATTATTGATCAAAGAGATCTTTTAAGAAGATTATCTACACTTCAATACACCCGTAATGATCTAGATTTTCGACGCGCCACCTTTCGAGTTAGAGGCGATACCATTGATGTTTATCCGGCTGACTCAGATAGCGAGGCTTTACGCATAGAGTTATTTGGAGATGAGATAGAAAAACCTTTCATGGTTTGATCCACTAACAGGAGGTCTTATTAATGAAATAATTACAGAGAACCTTCCAGAAAACACATTACGTAACTCCAAAATCAACTGTGCTTGGATGTATTGACGATATTAAGAGTGAGCTTAAAGAGCGACTTGAGTATTTAAGATCTATTAATAAATTAGTTGAAGCTCAAAGATTAGAGGAGCGAACTCGTTATGATCTAGAGATGATGCAAGAGCTTGGATATTGCCAAGGAGTTGAAAATTACTCACGTTACTTATCAGGCAGAAACCCTGGTCAATCGCCACCTTGTTTATTTGACTATATTCCAAAAGACTCCATTGTATTTATTGATGAATCACATGTATCAGTTCCACAAATAGGCGCTATGTATAAAGGCGATAGATCAAGAAAAGAAACCCTTGTAGAGTATGGTTTTAGACTACCTTCTGCCATGGATAATCGTCCTTTAAAGTTTGAGGAATGGGAAGAGTTAGCTCCCCAAAGAGTTTATGTTTCAGCAACTCCTAACAAGTATGAGATGGAGCGTAAAGATAATTTAGTTGAACTATTGGTAAGACCAACTGGCTTAACAGATCCTGATGTAGAAATACGACCAGCTGGCACACAAGTTGATGATGTTATTGGTGAATGTAATGAACGAGTAAAGTTAAAAGAAAAAGTGCTCATAACTACTTTGACTAAAAGAATGGCAGAAGACTTAACTGATTACCTTAATGAGAATGGCATCAAGTCTAGATATATGCATTCAGATATTGATACGGTTGAAAGAGTAGAAATTATTAGAGATCTTCGCTTAGGTGCGTTTGATGTCTTGGTAGGAATTAACTTATTAAGAGAAGGGTTGGATATCCCAGAAGTAAGCCTTGTTGCTATATTAGATGCAGATAAAGAAGGTTTCTTAAGATCAGCTACATTAATTCAAACTATTGGAAGGGCTGCTAGAAATATCAATGGAAGGGCTATTTTATATGCAGATAAAATTACAAGCTCAATGCAGAGAGCTATCGATGAAACAGAAAGAAGACGCAACATACAAGTAGAATATAATAAAACATAACATTACTCCCAAATCAATCATTAAAGATGTTAAAGATATTATGGAAGGTGCTAGAAGCATAAAAGGTAAAGTTAAAAACAAGGAAGATATTGAAAAATCTTTACCTTTTAAAATTAAAGATGATTCAATTAAAAATTTATCTGAAAGTGTGCAAAAACTTGAAGATCAAATGTATATTTTTGCTAAACAAATGGAATTTGAAAAAGCTGCCTTATGCAGAGATAAGATTAAGTACCTGAAGCGGCAGTTAATTGATTTATAGAGTCTTTGCACGAAAATACTCGCATAATTTTGAGCTTGAAAAGCCTTCAACAAAATCAATGGTTTGAACAGTACCTCCATTTTCTAGAACCAATTGGTGACCAACAATGTCTTCTAGTTTATTGTAACAACACCAGTATCACTATCAAGTGTTCTTACATGTAATGCATTCCAATTAGAACCAGTAGCACCAAGATTATAAGTAGCAAGAGTAAAGTTAATTTTATCTGATTCTGTAAGGCCATAATTTATTGAGGCTGTTATGTCAGCTAGATGCCTTGAGCCACCCATAATACTATTTCTTGGATCTATTCTATTTGTTATTCCAAGACTTTTAGCAGTTTGCTGGGTCAACATCATCATTCCACGAACTCCCATATTAGACTTAGCCCTAGGATCCCATTGTGACTCTTGAAAAGAAATTGCTGCCAAGAACTCCCAATCAAGTTGAGTAAGTTCTTCTGCTTCGAGAAATAAATCTTTAAATTTATAGAACCTAGTATCGAGCAGTTCGGCAAATTTATTCCTTTCAAAATTATTTAAGGTTAAAGTCTCAGCTGCAGTTTTTGTATATTGCGCGCACTCACTAATAATAGGATTTACCTCCTCCACCTTAGAACAGCTAGAGAGACCTAACAATTATTAAAATAATCAAAAAATGTTGAAAGAAATTACTCATTTATATATTTTTAATTCAAAACATCACTATAATTACTGCATACATTATTTCAGACCGGAACAAGTGTCAAAGACTAGTTGCCTAATTCTTCAAGGTAAAAAAAGTTTTTCTATCTCCAAATTGGACCAACTCAACCGCGCTTTTAATAAAGCCAATGGTCTAGAGGCATTAATTTCTTGTAATGAGATATATCTAATTTCTAGTCAAATAGCTCTAGATACAGAGCTTGATGAGCTCAAAGATATCTTAAGTGCTGATGATGAAATCAAATCATTTTCATTCATCGTAGGCCCAAGATCAGGAACTATTTCACCATGGTCTTCAAAAACAGAAGATATTATTAAAAATGTAGGTGTCGCAGATATAGATAGAGTTGAAAGATTTTACGGTTTTGATATTCCTTTATTTAATAAGGACTCAAATCTAGATCTTTCGATGTTCTTTGATCGCATGACTCAATCAATTTATCCCAACTTAGATAATTGTGTAGATTTCTTGCATGTCGATGAACAAAGATCTGTAAATATTATAGACATAATAGCTAATGGAAAGGGAGCGCTGGTTAGCGCTAATAAAACTTTTGGATTTGCTCTTAGCGAAGATGAGATACATTACTTATTTAATTTTTATTCAGCTGAAAATAGAAATCCAACTGATGCAGAATTAATGATGTTTGCTCAAGCTAATTCTGAGCATTGTCGCCATAAGATTTTTAATGCAGATTGGATTGTTGATGAAGTTAAAGTTAAAAATTCTCTTTTTGACCTTATTAAAGTAACAAGTAAAAATTCTCCAAACGGCATCATATCAGCCTATAAAGATAATGCTGCTGTTACAAAAGGCAAAGAGGTTGAAAGACTCCATCAGGATGAAAAAAACCTTTATTCTTTGCAAAGTGAGTTATTGAATTCAACGATAAAAGTTGAAACTCATAATCATCCTACTGCTATTTCTCCTTATCCTGGAGCAGCTACAGGTTCTGGTGGTGAAATCCGAGATGAAGGAGCTACAGGAAGGGGCTCTAAACCAAAAGCAGGTCTTTGTGGGTTTTCAGTATCCAACTAAGAATTCCAAATCTTTCAAGAGATTGGGAAAATGATGAACATTCTCCTGAAAGAATTGCATCACCTTTAGATATTATGACTGAAGCCCCACTAGGTGGCGCGGCATTCAATAATGAATTTGGAAGACCTAATATATTTGGTTATTTTAGAACATGTTGAAACGAATTTCAATACATCACAAAATGCTTTTGGTTATCACAAACCAATTATGCTGGCTGGCGGAATTGGTGAGATTAGAGATAAAAATAATTTTAAACTACAAATTGAAGATGGATATATTGTAGTGGTGCTTGGGGGCCCAGCCATGCTTATTGGCCTTGGCGGAGGAGCTGCTTCATCTGTTTCTTCAGGCGATAGTGATGAAGATTTAGATTTTGCATCTGTTCAAAGAGATAACGCGGAAATGGAAAGGCGATGCCAAGAAGTTATCAATGTCTGCTCCTCACAGGACAATAGCTTTATAGAGTTTATCCATGACGTCGGAGCTGGAGGTTTGTCTAACGCCATACCCAGAACTAGCTAAAGATTCAGAGCTAGGTGTCCTCATTAATCTTGATTCAATTCCTTCTTCTGATGAATCTATGTCTCCTATGGAGATCTGGTCAAACGAATCTCAAGAAAGATATGTGATGGCTATTCATCCAGATAACAAAGATGCATTTGTTGCAATTTGTGAGCGTGAAAGATGCGCTTATGCTTTAGTTGGATATACAACAGAAGAAAAGTTTGTAAAGCTTTATGATTTTTCAACAGACACCTACCCAGTTGATGTTCCCTTAAGCATGCTTTTTGGAGAACTGCCTATAAGTAATATGGAGGTTAAATCTGAATCATATCCTACTCATACTTCTGATATGCAAGGTTATGCATTAGAAGAATCTATTCACCAAGTGCTTCAACATCCAACTGTGGCATGTAAATCATTTTTGATTACTATTGGCGATAGAACTGTTGGAGGCATGACAGCTAGAGATCAATTTGTTGGGCCTTGGCAAGTTCCAACATCAAATTTCTCAATGAGTTTACGCTCATTTACTGATTTTTCTGGTGAGGTTGTTACTATTGGTGAGAAGCCTACGCTAGCTATTAATAATCCTGCTGCCTCTATGCGCATGGCACTTGCAGAAGCTTTGATGAACCTAGTATCCGTTCCAATTGTGAGCTTAGACTTGGTGAGACTATCTGCAAATTGGATGGCAGCTTGCGGGGACGACGAGGATGACTATGCTCTAAGATTGGGAGTCGAGGCTTTATCGAATTTCTCTATAGACTTAGGTATTTCTATTCCAGTAGGTAAAGACTCTTTATCTATGAGAACAAAATGGCAAGAGAATAATGATCAGTATGTTGTTAAAAGTCCACTTTCTGGAGTCATTACAGCCATGGCACCAGTTGATGATGTAAGGGATGCAGTCACAACACTTCTTAACAAAGATATTGATTCACAATTAATCTTAATAAAGATGAAAGAACTATTTAATAGAGAAGAAGGCGATGCTCCAACAGTTGATCTTCATGCAGAAAAAATTGCAGGAAACTTTGTTCGAGCTTGTCACAAGCAAAAGCTTATAACTGCAGCTCATGATATTTCTGATGGTGGGATTGCTACCGCAGCTGTAGAAATGGCTATGGCAGCTAATATTGGTGTGCATTAACTTGGATTCTTTAGTTAAGGATATGAGCTTATTAAATGAAGTGTTATTTAATGAAGAAATTGGATTAATTCTTCAGATCAATAAATCTAAGGTCAGTGATATTACAAATCAATTTAATGCAAAAGGTCTTAATGCTCATGTTATAGGAGAATTAAATAATAAAGACGCATTAGAGATTAACTTAAATGAAGCTATTTTTTCTGAATCTATTTCCAGCTTAGAAATTATGTGGCGTGAAACATCTCATGCTATTCAAGGTCTTCGTGATAACAAAGAATCAGCTGACTCAGAGTTAAGTCTTGTAAGTGATGGTTATTCAGGACTATTTTCTAAAGATTCCTAGATGGATACTGATTTAAATACCTTTTGGTTAATCGATCCAATTATGGCTATACTTCGTGAGCAAGGTGTTAATGGTCAAATGGAAATGGCAGCGGCATTTCACCTAGCAGGATTTAATGCTGTCGATGTGCATATGCAAGACTTGCTAGATGGCTCTAAAAATATAAATAACTTTTAATGGCATGGCTGTATGTGGTGGATTCTCATATGGTGATGTATTGGGAGCAGGTGGAGGTTGGTCAAAAACAATATTGCATAATCAAAGAATTAAAGATCAATTTGAAGAATTCTTTATAAATAATTCTACTTTCACCCTTGGTGTTTGTAATGGCTGCCAAATGCTTTCTAACTTGTAAAAGATATTATTCCTGAAGCAGACAATTGGCCAAGTTTTGTAAAGAATCGCTCTGATCAATTTGAAGCTAGGTTAGTTCAAGTTGAAATAAATAAAAGTAACTCAGTTCTACTTAATTCGATGGATGGCTGGCAAGTTCCAATCGCTTCAGCTCATGGTGAAGGCAGAGCTTCTTTTGTAAATGAAGAACAAATAGCTTTATTGAATGCTTCAAGTCAGGTTGCTATGAAATATATTAATTCAGAGGGACAGCCTACCGAACAATACCCTTTAAATCCAAATGGATCTACTGATGGGTTAACTGGAATCACTGCAGCAGATGGCAGAGTTACTATTATGATGCCTCATCCTGAAAGGGTATTTAGAGCTCAGCAATTTTCTTGGAAGCCGAGCAATTGGAAGGATTTTTCTCCTTGGATGCAAATGTTTTTAAATGCTAGGTTATTTAGCGAGGGATCTTAATTACCAAATAGTAATATCTTCTTCTCTAAAGCTGAAGTTATTATCTTTTTTGTCTTCAATATAATATTCCAAAGTTTTCTTAACAGTCGGAAATGCTAGTTCATCCCATGGTATTTCAGATTCATCAAATAATTTGACCTCAATACTTTCTGATGTGGGGCCATAATTATCATCAAGTAAATCAGCTAAATAAAATAAATGAACTTGGTTGATGTGTGGCAGGCTGAACATCGTATATGGCATGACAACACTTGCTTCAGACATAGTCTCTTCCATAGTTTCTCTGAGAGCTCCAACTTAACAGTTTCAGCATTTTCCATGAAGCCTGCAGGCAAAGTCCAATAACCTTTTCGAGGATGAATATTTCTTTTTGCCATCAATATCTTGTTATCTCTTATACAAAGCGCTCCAACAACCATATTAGGATTGGTGTAATGTATTACCTCACAATCAGCACATATATGACGCTTGAGATTATCATCTGCTGGAACTTTAAATTCTATTTTTGAGCTTCCGCAATCTGGACAGTATTTCAAATTTCTACCTAAAAAAAAGATTATGTAAGTTTAAAAAGTTAAACTTATCAACATGATCGATAGCATAAAGCAAAAGCTTGAAAAACTAAATCCTAGCAAGCCTACAAATTTAAAAAAAGCAGGCGTTTTAATAGCAATACTTAATTATGATGAATATATTGATTCACCTTCTATCATATACACACAAAGATCTTCTATAGTTTCGACGCATTCTGGTGAAGTAAGTTTCCCAGGGGGCATGATGGAGGATATTGACACAGATCTTTATCAAACAGCTTTAAGGGAGTCTAGTGAAGAGATGAATCTTGATCCCTTAATAGTAGATAAAATTGGCAGATTGGATTATTTAGTTTCAAGATATGATATCGAGGTTAATCCATTTGTTGCTGTTATCGATGAAAAACCTAATTTAGAAGGTAATTCAGAAATTGAAGAAATATTTGAAGTACCTATTGAGTTCTTGTTAAACAAAAATAATATGACTACTCAGACATTTCAAAGAGATAATATGAAGCTAGAAATGCCTACTTGGTATTATAATGATCAAAAGATATGGGGACTTACAGCTATGATCACTGCAGATCTATTAAATAGATGCTTTGATGCGAATATTGGGATGGGAGTAATAAGATGATTACAAGCTTAGGCGACAAGAAATTAACAACTGATAATGAAGATTATTGGATTGCACCAGATGCCAATATCATTGGTTCAGTTCATTTAGCTAAAGATGCTAGTGTTTGGTTTAATTGCACTCTAAGAGCAGATAATGAGCCAATCATTATAGGAGAGGGCTCTAATGTTCAAGATGGTTCTATTATTCATACAGACCCTGGTTTTAAATGCACTGTTGGTAAATTTGTAACTATTGGTCATATGGCAATGCTACATGGATGTGAGATAGGAGATGGTTCTTTTGTTGGTAGTAGTTATCAATATATTTTAAATTCTAAAATAGGTAAAAATTGTATTATTGGTGCAAAAGCTCTTATTACAGAAAATATGGTGGTTCCTGATGGCTCTATGGTTTTAGGAATGCCAGGTAAGATTAAAAAACAACTTACCGAAGAAGAGCAAATGATGCCTGCACTTAATGCACATCATTATATAGAGAACTATAAAAAATATAAAAATATTAAATAAATTTTAATCATCATGAACACTAAAGAGTTAAGACAAGCATTTTTAGATTTTTATAAATCAAAAGATCATGCTGTTGTTGATTCTAGTTCTTTGATCCCTGCTAACGACGACACTCTATTGTTTACTAATGCAGGAATGGTTCAGTTTAAGGATGTATTTCTTGGAACAGAAAAAAAGAAATACGTAAAAGCTACGTCTTCACAAAGATGCATAAGGGCTGGCGGCAAGCACAATGATTTAGAAAATGTTGGCTACACATTAAGACATCATACTTTTTTTGAAATGCTGGGCAATTTTAGTTTTGGTGATTACTTTAAACATGATGCTATTGCCTTTGCATGGGAATTTCTTACGGATGTACTAAAGCTTCCTGAAGATAAACTCTGGATTTCTGTATACAAAGATGATGATGAGGCCGCAGCTATTTGGAGGGATGAGATAGGGATAAATCCTGACAGAATAGTTCGTTTGGGTGAAGAGGATAATTTTTGGAGTATGGGGGACACGGGGCCATGCGGGCCATGTTCAGAGATTTATTATGATCATGGAGACCATATTCCAGGAACACCTCCTGGTAGTGATGGTGATGAAGGCGATAGATATGTAGAGATATGGAATCTAGTCTTTATGCAATTTAACAGAGATAGCTCTGGTGAATTGATTTACCAAAACCCTCTGTTGATACTGGTATGGGATTAGAAAGAATAGCTGCAGTAATGCAGGGCGTAAATTCAAATTACGATACTGACTTCTTTAAAAGCTTAATCGATGCATCAGAGAGCCTTTTAAGTAATGGCGGCAATGTATCTCATAAAGTTATTGCTGATCATATACGTTCAACCAGCTTCCTAATTGCCGATGGTGTTATGCCGGAAAATGAAGGTCGAGGTTATGTTTTAAGACGCATCTTAAGAAGGGCGATTCGCCATGGTTATAAAATGGGCGCTACAAAACCATTTCTAAATAGCCTAGTTTCAACATTAGCCTCCTTGATGTCAGATGCTTACCCAGTCTTAAAAGAGAAAGAAGAATTTATCACCACTACTATTTTTAATGAAGAGCTGAAGTTTTTTGAAACTTTAGAGAAAGGTATTCAGATATTAGAAGATGCTATTAATAATATGGATGACAAAATTATTCCAGGCGATGTTATTTTTAAACTTCATGACACCTTTGGATTTCCTTTTGACTTGACTGCTGATATTGCAAGAGAAAAGGATCTACTAGTAGATTTAGATGGCTTCAATGAATGTATGGCTAAGCAAAAGCAGGCTTCTAAAGCTGCAAGTAGCTTTACCTCAAAACTTCCAGCTGCCTCAGGGAGTAAAAGAAACTCAATTCTTGGGATATGAGTTATTAGAAGCTCAGAGCAAAGTTATAGCTATATGGGAAGGGCTAGATGCTGTCGAAAGTACTGAAAAAAATAACGAGATCTTCTTTGCCACAGAAGAAACTCCATTTTATGCAGAATCTGGTGGCCAAGTTGGAGATATTGGAACCTTTTCATCAGAGGCTTCTAGTGGTGCTATTATAGATTGTAAGAAACAAGGAAAAGTCTTTATTCATAAAGCTATTTTAGATAAAGGTACCTTAAATTTAAGCGATGTAATTGATATGAGTGTTGAAAAGGATAAAAGACAAGCTGTAGCAATACATCATTCTGCTACTCATTTAATGCATGCAGCTCTTAAACAAGTACTGGGGGATCATGTCCAACAAAAAGGGTCACTAAACCTTAAACTAGAACTGTTTAATTTTAAGAAAGACTTATCATTAGAACAAGAAGAAATATCTCAAGTAGTAGAGAGTCATATGAATGCGTGTTCCGTAGCTTACTGAAATTATGGAACTCGATAAAGCCATGGAGTCTGGAGCTCAGGCGCTATTTGGTGAAAAATATGATGACGAGGTAAGAGTTCTTAGTATGGGTGAAAAATCTTTTTCAGTTGAACTTTGTGGAGGAACTCATGTTGATCGAACCGGAGATATGGGATTATTTATTATTAGTCAATCCGCAGTGGCATCAGGCATAAGAAGAATTGAAGCACTTTCAGGCAAACAAGCTATTTCCTATTTAGAAGAGTTAAGGGCGGTAAATGATTCAATTCAAAGCTTATTAAACTCACCACAAGATTCTTTAGAAGATAAAATTAAAAGCTTAATAGATGAGAATAAAAAACTTAAAAAAGGTGGAGTTCAATCATCCTCTGTAGAGGTTATTTATACAGAGACTTTTGATCACGGCGATTGGAGCCTTGTTCTTGAACAGGTAGCTGTAACTGACAATAAATTACTTAGAGGCTTAGTAGATAAAAAGAAAGCCGCTTTAGAAAATGGAGTTATTGTTCTTTTAAATGTTATAGATTTAAAAGTAGCATTAGTATGTGGAGTCACTCAAAGCATGACTTCTAGAATATCAGCAGGCGACGTTGTTAAGTCACTTGCAGAATCTTTAGGTGGCAAAGGTGGCGGCAGATCTGATTTTGCTCAAGGCGCAGGCGAAACAAAAGATATTAATGAGTTCGTGACATCTATCTCAGATATCGTAAAATCTCTCGCTAAATAATAAATAGTCTTATGTCAGATATCATAGTTCAAAAATTTGGTGGAACTTCTGTTGGAAGTATAGATAGAATTAAAAAAGTTGCTCAAAGATTATAAAAAGTTCAACTGATCAAAAGATAATTGTTGTTGTTTCTGCATTAAGTGGGATAACCAATCTCTTAATTAATCTTGCAAAAAGTTTTGGTGATAATCCTGATAGAAGAGAGTTTGATGCATTGATCTCAACTGGAGAAAAGGTAAGTGCATCTTTATTAGCAATGGCATTAAATTCAATAGGTGTAAAGGCTAAATCTTTTTCAGCATCTCAAATTTCAATGAAAACAACTGATCAGCATTCTAAAGCCAAAATTATTGATGTTGATGGAGAAAAAATTCTTTCAACTTTAGAGGAAGATGTTGTGCCTATTATTACTGGATTTCAAGGTGTTACAGAAAGTGGTGATGTCACCACTCTTGGTCGGGGCGGCTCTGATACAACAGCAGTAGCTATTGCTGCGCATGTTAATGCAACTAGGTGTGATATTTATACAGATGTAGATGGAATATATACTACAGATCCAAGAGTAGTACCTGAAGCAAAAAAATTAGACTCTATAACGATGGAAGAAATGCTGGAGATGGCTGGACAGGGAGCAAAGGTTGTTCAGATTAGAGCTGTAGAATTTGCCAATAAATTTCAAGTTCCCGTTAGAGTTCTTTCAAGTTTTAAGGATGGAAATGGAACTAATATCTCTTAAGGAGGAGAATATGGAAAATGCATTAATATCAGGAATAGCATTTAATAAAGATCAAACTAAATTTACTCTTCACGGTGTTGAAGATACACCAGGAATTGCTTATAAGATTTTAGGACCAGTTAATGATCAAGATATAAGTGTCGATGTTATTGTTCAGAATATAAGTGTTAATGGAAAAACTGATTTTACCTTTACAGTGCGTCGAGAAGATTATGAAAGAGCAAAATCTATCTTAGAAAGCAAGCAATCAGGATTAGACTATATAGATTTATTGATAGATGCAGATATTGCTAAAGTTTCTATCGTTGGAGCTGGAATGAGATCTCATGCTGGCATTGCCAGTAAGGCTTTCGAAGCTCTTTCTAATGAAAGTATTAATATTCAAGTTATTAGTACCTCGGAAATAAAGATAACCCTTGTTATTGAAGATAAATATTTAGAGCTTGCTGTAAAATGTCTTCATAACTCTTTTGAGCTGGATAAATAATATGTATGACCTAATTTTAAAGAACTGTAATATCGTAAATGAAGATTCAATTTATGAATCAGATATAGCAATTAAAAATGACAGGATTGAATTAATAAGCACTGATATACAAGCAGAAGCTAAAGAAGTTATAGATATTAATGGACGATACGTCATGCCTGGATTGATTGATGATCAAGTTCATTTTAGAGAGCCAGGTCTTACTCATAAAGGTGATATAGCATCAGAATCATTTGCAGGACTAGCAGGCGGAGTTACTAGTTATTTTGAAATGCCAAATGTAAACCCAGCAACCACAACGCTTGAAAATTTAGATAAAAAGTTTAACTTAGCTAGCCAAAGATCTCTTTCAAATTACTCTTTTCACCTTGGTGCCACAAATAGCAATATAGAAGATATTAAAAATGTAGATATTAATAAAGCAGCTGGTTTAAAAGTTTTTATGGGAGCATCCACAGGAGATATGCTTGTTGATAGCATAGATGCCTTAGAGGGCATTTTTAAATACTCTCCTTTAAATATTGTTACTCATTGTGAAGATACTCCAAGAATAAGAGCAAATGAAAAAGCTTTTTTTGAAAAATACGGCGATGAATTATCAGCCATACATCATCCCTATATAAGAGATGCTGAAAGTTGTTATCAATCAATGCACACACTGTAGAACTAGCTAAAAAACACAATACAAGGCTTCATGTTTTTCACCTTTCAACTGAAAAAGAAATTTCACTTTTTGATAACATCCCATTGAAGGATAAGAAGATAACAGCTGAAGTTTGTGTTCATCATCTGTGGTTTACTTCAGATGATTACTCCTTAAAGGGAACTAATATTAAATGGAATCCTGCGATTAAAACCAAACAAGATCGTGATGCCCTGTGGGCAGGGCTTAATTCAGGTTTACTAGATGTAATTGCTTCAGATCATGCACCTCATACTTGGGATGAGAAGAGTATGAAATATGTTGATGCTCCAGCAGGACTGCCTTTAATCCAACACTCACTTCAAATTCTTTTAGATTTTTATCATGATGGAATTTTTTCACTTGAGCAGATTGTAAGAAAAACTAGTCATAACACAGCTACAAGATTTCAAATTAAAGACAGAGGCTTTATAAGAGAGGGCTACTATGCTGACTTTGCAATTGTTGATATAGATAAGCCTTATACAGTTAACAAGTCCAATATTTTATATAAATGTGGTTGGTCGCCTTTTACAGATACTACTTTTAAATCTTCAGTTTTCATGACTGTTATAAACGGCAATATTGCTTTTAGAGATGGACAAGTAAATCAAAACTTACCTTTTGGTTCTCAAATTGAATTTAATAGGTAATTAGATAGTTTTTTTATACCTGCAAAGGGTTATAATCCTTCATCGATTTCGGAGAGTTGGCTGAGTGGTCGAAAGCGCCTCCCTGCTAAGGAGGTATATGGGTAACTGTATCGAGGGTTCGAATCCCTCACTCTCCGCCAGTATTTTATGTCTGTTAAATATCTATAATATTGCTTCCATTAAAACTTTTCTTTGTTATATTTAAAAAAGAATTTAAATAAAATACAGAGAGACACAAATAATGAATAAAATTAAATATACCTCGCTTTTTTCAATTACTGCCATGCTTATAATTGCTGGCTGTTCTGATAATTCGATGGATCAAGAAACTGCAAGTGCTGAATCAGCTCCTGTTTCATACTATAACCAATTTTTACCTTGTACTGGGGGACCTGATGCATCTCCAGAAAATATGAGAAAGATGATTGCAGAATGGAATGAGCTTGAAGCTATGTCAGATAATTTAGTATGGGCTGGTGGCTATGCACCTAAAGGTGATAATAATGGACAGGATAATGGTTGGTGGGAACTTCAATGGTCATCTAAAGAAGCTGCTGATAAGGCATGGTCAACATCCAATCCAGAGTTTATAGAATGGTCTGAAAAATATTCAGTATTAGCATGTGATAATTCTGTTGTATCTTCATGGAAATTTACTATGCCTGGAGCTGAATCTCCTGATTTCGATATGAGTTATTTTGCAACTGAAACGCAAACTTGTAATTTAAATGATGGAAAATGTGGAAAAGTAACAGACAGAGGTAAAAATAGAACCACTCAATATGGAAGATTATACGATGGAGCTCGTTTAAGGTTAAATAGCGACTCAACTGTAATGTATGTTTGATTTTTTATGGGCAAATTTCCATCAGAGTTTTGAGGGTTGGGAGGCAGGAAATACAAACTTTGCTCAAAATGGTGCAGATATGCAAGCAAGTTTTGATGAAGTTGCTTCATGCAGATCACCTGATCTATATGATAGCTATGAATTCAGAAGCTTAATGTCAGACGCTTCGTAAAATAATTCTATCTTTAATCAATCCATCAAGTTCATTGATGGGTTGATTCTTGTATTCTAGCCTAGGAATACATTTATATATCTCTATACTATCCTTAATATTTTTTAATCTAAAAGGAATCTTTACTTGGATAATCATAATCAAACATTCGACAGTTTTGATGATATAAAAGATCAGGTTATTGAACTACTCAACGGCGAAACTGCAATTTTCTTTGGCTTGTCTGGAACTGGTAAAACAACTCTACTAGAGGTTGTAAAGTCTGAATTAGATAAAAAAATGATAGTTGTTGCTCCAACAGGTATAGCAGCACTTAATATAGGTGGAACAACCATTAATTCTGCTTTTAGAATTGGCTTTGATACTTTCCCTGAAATTACTAAATCTAAAGATCCTAGGTTTAATAAACTCTTAAAAAAACTTGAAGTGCTTATTATTGATGAAGTGTCAATGGTTAGAGCGCCGATGCTTGATGCTATTTCACAAACTTTACAAATACACAGAGGTAATGAGCAGCCTTTTGGCGGTGTAAGCGTTCTTGCCTGTGGAGACTTATTTCAATTACCACCAGTAGTAAAAGAGTACGAAGAAAAAATTATTTTTGATAAATATGATTCAATCTATTTTTTTAGTGGTCATAGCTTTAAAGAATTTACTCAACCCAAATTTTTTGAATTAACAAAATCATTCAGACAAGAAGATGATAGTGATTTTTATGACCTTCTTAATAATATTCGTTTAGGCGAAGACTTGGAAAATACTATTAATAGCTTTAATAGATCTTGCTTTAGTCCAGAATCTGAAACCGAATCATCTATGATCATAACCTCAAGAAAGAATAGAGCGGAACATATTAATGAGGAGATGTTAAATAGAATAGAAGGCACTCAAGTATCTACAAAGTCTAAAGAATATGAGAAATTTGTACCGCATTTCAAACCTGGCAAAGAATTAAAAATAAAAGTTGATAAATAAATAAGTATAATTTATAAAAATGGCAATCAGATGGGTAAATGGAACAGTTGGTGTAGTTACTCAATGTTCAGAAAAAACTAAAAAATATATTAAAGATAAAGTTGGTAAAGATATCCATAAAGTTGAAAGAGAGGAATGGAATAAAGTCAGATATATTTATGATGACGATGATGACGAAATGTTTGAAGAAGTAGTCTCGTCATTTAAACAGTTTCCTTTAAAACTTGGATGGGCAGTAACCATTCATAAAGCTCAAGGATTAACTCTTGAGAGCTGTTCAGTTGATTTAGGCACTGGCGCATTTGCTACAGGGCAAGCTTATGTAGCTTTAAGTAGATGTAAAACCATGAATACTCTTAATCTTTATAGAGAATTAAGAATAAGTGATGCCATGGTAGATCCTGATATTCAGGACTTTCATACAGAAAATTTCAAATAACCCATTAATTTTATTTTGATCTTTGTTAAGATAAATAAAATACAAACATTTAAGAAAAAATTATGAGACTTCCATTTAAAGCTAATGATGAAACAACTGAAGAATATATCTCTATTATAAAAGAGTTATGTATTATTCAGCATGAGGATACTTGGTACAAAGATAAATCACATGCAATGCTTTATCCAGATCTTGAGGATGCAAAAAAGAAAGTTGCTAAACCCCATTACTGGATTCTAAATTCTATAGACGAATATGATGATTGTTTATGACAATACTGATCAATCTATTCAAATAGTTTTTAATACTAATACGTCTTCAAAATTTACTTCTAAAGAATTAAATAAACTCAATACTGTAGCTGGCAGAATCCTTAGCTAATTTTGATATAGAAGTATCAGTAATTGCTGAGCATATGATAAGTATGGATGTTCCTAAATATGCGAGATGTGACAGATGCAGCCACTGCTGAAACTCAGATTGGTGAATGGCTTAAATAATAATGTCGAATAAATTTATTAATCCAGAAATTAAGACTATTGATATTACAGAAGAACAATTACAAAGGATGAAAGATCTATCAGACAATCATAACCAATCTTTAGAAGCTGTTATCTTCTTTGTTATTGAGCATGGTCTAGTAGCGCTAGAGAAAAGCTAATTGGCATCAACTTTTCAAACTCTTGTATGGGATGAGATAGACAAAATACCCAAAGGTAATACTCTTACCTACAAACAGATTGCTATACAAATAGGCAAACCAAATGCAGCTAGAGCTGTAGCTAATGCTTGTGGTAAAAATCCAAACCCAATTAATACACCTTGCCACAGAGTAATAAATTCTAATGGAACCATTGGCGGATATAGCGGAGTTGGAGGCATTCAAACTAAAAAAGACCTTCTTGCAAAAGAAGGAGTTTTTTTCTAAACTTCATTAGAACCAATTAACATATTACTTATGTATAAAAATATATTTCTTTTAGCACTTACTTTTACTTTTTTACCATCAATCTCAGCAGACTCACATTCTAAGAAGGCTTTAGAGCAGGAATCTAAAGTTGGAGTCTTTGGTTATTGGAAAAAAGAAGACTGCCGAAAAATCAGTGAGTCTTCGGGTAAATTACTTTACGCTGCAGGTATGCAGCTAGAAGAAAGTAGAAAACATAGAGAAGCTGGACATCCTTTAAAAGCAGATCAAACAGCCGCTGCTGCGAAATACTTGGCAGAAATGGCTTCACATTATGCAAATAACTTTGAGGCATACTGCAAAAGACCTGCTTAATGCAAAATAATTTCTTTCAAATCCTCTTAGTTTCAATCTTCATTATTTCTTGTGGAGGTGGAGGAGGCGGAAGCACTGCAGCTCCAGTTATTCAAAACTCTTCACCTAGTATTTCTGGGAGCATATCTGAAATCAGAGTAGGCGAATCTTTAAATTTTTTACCTACTGCTAATGATCCTGATGGCGATATATTAACTTTTAGTATTTCAGGCATGCCTGCATGGGCAAGTTTTAATTCTTCTTCAGGCTTGTTAACTGGGATACCTTTAGCTGAAGATCTTGGTTCTATAGCTGCTATAACGATTTCTGTCTCAGATGGAGAATTTAATGCCTCAATTGGGCCCTTTAATCTTACTGTTACAGAGCCTATTTTTTTTATAAGTATTGGAGTGGATACGATTGATGCTTATAGAAATATGGATTTCGAGCTCAGTGGCTGTTTTATTACTAATGGTGATACTGAATGCATAGATGGTGACGAACTTCTTACGGTAGATGAAAATGGCGTTTTTTCATTTCAAGCTGGAATTCAAACTGGATCTTTATATGAACTCAAAGTAGATAGAGATCCTGGAAGACAAGAATGCACTTTAGAGATTGAAGAGGGTATTGTTGGATCAGAAGATCAAACTGTAGTGGCAACTTGTCAGCCTGATGCATCAGCTGCATTATTTGCTCTAGATAAAATGCATAAAATCCGACTAACTATGTCCATTGATGAATGGAATAGGTTTGTTTTAGATAAAGACTCGCGTATAGAATTTGATGCTAATGGAAATATTTCAAAATCAGCGGATGGAGCCATAGTGAAATATATAGACAAGTTGATTTTGAATATCTTGATGCTGAGGGTAATACGCTTGAAAGACATGACAAGGTAGGCTTTAAGATGAAAGGCAATACTAGCAGGCAATGGCCAGAATATTTTTACTACAACGATGACGGAAACTTAACTGCAAAACCCAAACGTTTTAGTAATGGATGAACTTTTTGATCGAATAATAGAAGTGGCCAAAACTGGAATTTCTATTCTGATGGTAGAACAAAATGCGCGTCAAGCCCTCTCAATAGCCGATAAGGGTTATGTAATGGTACAAGGAACAAATAGGTTCACTGATACAGGCGCTGCCCTTCTAGCAGATCCTGAAGTTCGTAAATCATTCTTAGGTGGATAATAATGATTGATATTTTAAATTCTATCGTGGTTCTTGCTAACTATGTTATAATTCCAGCAATTACTTATGGTAGCCAGCTCGCTCTTGGCACCCTTACCTCAAAGTTTTAATATGGGGGTTTTTCAAATGGTAGAGCAAGTTGATAAACCTTTTTTAAAAAGATTTTTTGGTAAAAATGGTTTTTTATTTAAAATAGGTGGAGGAGATTTAGCCGGATCAACTGAAGTAAATCCAAGTTGCGTATTCTATGAAGATGCAATCTCTTATATTGACAGTAACTTTTGCCAAATAGGGGTTGAAAAATCCGATCCAGAGTCTAGAGAAGAGTGGCTTGGAAGTAATAATTATTTAAATCCTGCTTTTGTGAATTCTGATATAAATGATGGAGGCGAAGTCTCTCAATTTAGACCTTATAAACCAGCCTATGACTTAAAAAGTAAAAAGAGCAGTATTGCTACTGGTAGGGCTTTATTACAAGAGTTTATGAGTTTTTTACAAACCTACCCCAGCGCTTCAATGTTAGCTGAGCAGTTTGATATTCCTGGCTTCATTAAAGCTCAAGCCGCAGAGATTGCCTTCGGCGCTGTTGATCATTATGTGAGGGTTGCCAACAATTATTATCTTTATTTCAATCCGCTGACGGACCAATGGATTTATATGGTTAATGATTTTGATTTTGTTTTCAGAGACAGTCATGACATCTCCATGGGACTGCCGTCTTGGTTTACTGCGTTTCGAGATATTGCTGGGACTTATGCGTTTCCTTCGTCGGGAAAGATTGATTGGGCGAGCCGAGAATTAGGAAGTGTTGATCCTATTTTATGGAATATTGTTTTTGCTGAACAAGTGAATAAAGATTTACTTTATAAAGAGATAAAGTCAATTTTAAATAATCATATGGATTGGGAAAATCTTAGAAGCATCTTATCTGCAAGGAATGCTTTGGTTGAAAGAGCCATCAATGAAACGGAAGCGGGATTACCTGATGGGTGCGAGCTTATTTACAATCCAGCTGCTATTTATGCAGATGCGGGAACTGCATTATGTGATTATGCTGATATTTCTATTAAGAGATTTATTGAGTTAAGAAAGACTGCCTTACAAGAAGAATTAACTAATAATGGTTTTTAGAACAGATTCTTTTAAGCTTTAAATCAAGATATAATCTTATTATGAAACACTGAAGTTAAAATTGAAGCTCCGACAGCAGCTGCTGAAGAAGGAAGGTTTGGAAGAGATACAAATGATTATCAATATACATCCTTTGGATGTTAGCGCACAAAGCTGAAGATGAGGGTATTGCTTTTAATGCTTCTTTAGCCCTGCCTGGTCCATTGTATGCTGTTTTTGAAAGAAGAGCAGATGGCGTAGATTTAGATACTGAAACTTATGACAAAGTAGTTAACTCTTTTAGAGTTGGAGCACATGCGGGCATAGGTGATATTTTGAATTCTATTTCAGCAAAAGGCATAACCTTTAGCGTAGAAAATTTCTTAGATATTTATGCAGAGATAGGTATCAAAACTACAAGTCTTGAAAATGACATTAATAATTTTTCTGAAGATGATACTCAAGCAAATGTTATCGCAGGAATTAGATTTGGTAATAGCAATGCATGGGAAGGTAAAATTTTTGCTGACTTCTCAAAAGAAACTGAAATTGCGTACTTTAAATGCGCAGAAGGCGATGTCTGCACACAAGAAGTCTCATTTATTTTAAATGATGAAAAAGATAGAAAATTTGGAGCAGAGGCAGTATTTAATATGAGTAAACATAGCGCCGTGAACTTTAAAGTTATTTCAAGCGATGTGCTTGATAGCTCATTTGAGATTGGCTTTAGATTTACTTTTTAACTCAAAGCTCTATCAGCTACAAATGCGTTATTTATCCTCTCTTGTCCAAAAGTTGACATTGGCCCGTGCCCAGGAATAAATTCAACATCATTGCCAAGTGGCCATAATTTCTTAGCAATGGAATCTAGAAGGTCTTGATGATTTCCACCTGGTAGATCGGTTCTTCCAATTGATCCTTGAAATAAAACATCCCCAACTGCGGCAAGATTAGATTCTGCATGAAAAAAAATGATGTGACCGGGTGTATGTCCTGGGCAAAAATATACTTGAAGCGTTAAATTTCCTACATTTACTTGATCACCATCTTCAAACCAAACATCTGGAACAAATTTTTTGGCAGGTATTCCCATCATTTTCCCCTGTGATTCTAAGGAATCCAGTAGAAAAGTATCTTCTTTATGCGGACCTTCAATTTCTATTGATAGCATGGATGCTAGTTCTGAAGCTCCCCCAGCATGGTCTATGTGCCACCATTAAAAAGAATTTTTTCAGGTATTCAACCAACCGGTAATTTACACTTCAAGGAGGATCTCTATATCCCCACCTGGATCTACAAATGCACACTTTTTTGTTTCTGTGCAGTAAATAATAGGTGCATTTTGCTGGAAAGGTGTTACTGGATTTATTAATGCTTTTATCTTTGACATTGTTACAATTAAAATACTTTATTAAAATTTAAAGAGTTATATGCCAATTCATCATACTAAAGAAGGACGAATTGCCAAAATTAATATTGATTGCCCCCCAGTTAATGCAATTGACTCAACGCAATGGCTTGATCTTTATCACATTATAAATGATTTATCTGAGGATAAATCTGTCAACGTTATAGTCATAACTGCATCAGGAAAAGGTTTTTGTGGGGGAGCTGATAAGAGTGAAACCAGAGATAATATCGAACAAGTACCTACTTTGATGGACCATTTATGGAAAGCAGCAAGAAGTATTCATATGTGCAATATTCCAGTAATTACAGCCTGTCATGGTTATGCGTTAGGTGCTGGAGTTTTTATTCCTGCATCCGGTGATTTTATATTAGCATCGAAGGATGCCTATTTCGGTTTTCCTGGTATTAACTTTAGAGTCATCGTAGGTGCAGCCCATATGACAAGATTATTTCCTTTAAATGTTGTCAGACAGATGATTTTAACTGGTGAACCAATTTCTGCTGAAGAGGCAAATAAATATGGTGCTATTACCTCTTTGCATAACTCTATACAGGAACTTCATGAAGCTGCTTTTATATTAGCAGAAACAATAGCGGGCAAAGAAAGACATTCTTTAGTTTTGGCTAAAAAATCTCTTAACGCAATTGAGCCTATTAATATAGAGGCTGGATTTAAGGTTGAGCAACAAATTAGCATGAACATCGATACAGATTAATTATGAAAGTTTTAGTCACAACACTAAGCAATTCTTTGGTGATCAAATAAAACAAATTGACTCATCTATAGAGTTAATTGCAATTGATCCTAATAATTGTGAAAGTCCTGCATGGAGAGACGCAGACAAATGTGATGTTTTCTATCTTACATATGAATTCATGTTTGCCGTCGATCTTAATCCTGAATTGACCGAGCCCCTTATTGATTTATGTAAACAAATGGATTTTATTCAAACTGGCTATGCTGGAACAGACAGCCCTTTAATACAGACTATCCTTAAAACAGAAGCACAAGTAGCTAACGCAAGTGGTATACATGCAATACCTATTGCTAATTATGTTCTTGCCCAAATGCTCAGGTGGACAAAACGAATTGATAAACATATTGAACTGCAAAAAAATACCAATTGGGAGGCTTGGGGTGGAGATGGTGAACTTACCTTCAAAAGCATATTAATTCTTGGTTATGGTGGCATAGGTCAAGAAGTTGGAAGATTAGCTAAAAGCTTTGGCATGAATGTAACTGCAACTAAGCGCTCTAGTTTTGAATGTGCTTTTGCCGACTCAGTTCAGCACCCAGATAAAACATTAGAGCTTTTACCGCATGCAGACTTTGTTATTGCCTGTCTTCCATCTTCTCAAGAAAATGACAATATTATAAATAAAGAAACTTTATCTTTAATGAAAGATACAGCTATGTTTATTAATGTAGGCAGAGGAAATGCAGTAAATGAGGACGATCTAATAAAAGCGCTAAATTCAGGCCAAATAGCCTGCGCCGCTCTTGACACAACCAAAATAGAGCCATTACCCAGTCAATCAGGTTTATGGAATGCTAATAATTGTTATATTTCACCTCACGATTCAGCGCATTCATTACATGCAATTATTAGGATGAATGCATTATTTTGTGAAAATCTATTAAATATTATTAATGAAAAACCTATTAAAAACCTTATTTAATATAAATTATTAGTAAAGGTATGTAATTTAGACTTTTATTTAATTTCATATCAGATAAAATGGCATCAAACCGATTACACATTTAGGAAAAAATATGTCAGATATGATCAGGCCTACTAAAGAAGAAGCAATGGAAGCAGTTAAAACTTTAATTTCATGGGCAGGAGATGATCCAACTCGCGAAGGATTACTCGAAACTCCAGATAGGGTTGTAAGATCTTATAATGAGTTTTTTGAAGGCTACAATATTGATCCAGAAGCCGTATTAGCTAAAACTTTTGAAGAGGTTGAGGGTTATGATGATACTTATAGTTAGAAATATTCGAGTTGAGTCTCATTGTGAACATCACATGGTTCCAATAGTTGGAGTAGCTCATGTGGGTTATATACCAAATAAAAGAGTTGTTGGTATAAGTAAATTAGCCAGAGTTGTTGATATATTTGGAAAACGTCTTCAAACACAAGAAACAATGACTGCTCAAATTGCAGATACCATTGAAAGAGTTCTTCAGCCAAGAGGAGTTGCGGTGGTAATTGATGCTGCACACGAATGTATGTCAACAAGAGGTATTCATAAAACAGAAGCAAGCACAGTAACCAGTAGAATGTTAGGGCTCTTTAAAGCAGATCCTAAAACAAGAGCTGAGTTTATGAACTTAATAGCTTCTGGTAATGCTTCAAGTTAATGACCAGCAGGTCTGCTTCTTTATTTATTCAAACTAAAAAGCCTCTCATTCTTGCTTCTGGCTCAGCCAGCAGGCAAGTTATGCTTAAAGATGCAGGCATTAACTTTAAAGTAGTTACTTCTGATGTTGATGAAGCAATCTTAAAAGAAAAAATATGCGCATTGCCCTTTAATGAACAAGTTATTGCATTAGCTGCAGCAAAAGCATCTGTAGTCAGCTCCCAGTTTCCCGAAGCATTTGTTATTGGTGGAGATCAGATGTGTGTTTGAGAAACTATATTTGATAAGCCAGGAACACATCAAAATGCAATTAATAATTTAAAGAAACTTTCTGGTACTTCACATTTTCAATACAGTGGTATTTGTATATATCAAAATAATATACCTATATGGAAGTATTCAGAATATGCAATTATGACAATGCATGAACTTTCAGATCAAGAGATAATCAATTATGTTCAGAGCAGAAGAATCCAATTGGAGCTGCTGGCGCATACAAATTGTGAACTCTCTAAATGGTTGTAATTGATTTAAATCAGTAGCAAGGCTCTTGCAGATCCAGCTAGAGGGATGCCTCCTGCAATTACCATTGCTCAATCAACTGAGAGAACTTGATATAATAAATTTAGAGACTATTGAAAATTTTGAACATGGTACAAATAGTCATCAAAAGTATACGATGGTTTTTCAGTTGTCTTTAGACAATGGAAAGCAGAAACAACTCACTGTCGATTCGTACATGGTTATGGAGTATCTTTTAAACTGTGGTTTGAAGGAGAGACCTTGATGATAAGTCTTGGGTTTATGATTTTGGTGGCTTTATAAATATTAAGAACTGGATTGAAGATCACTTTGATCATAAAACAATTATTGACAGAGAAGATCGCTAAATAGATCTGGTGGAAAACTTGGTAATAAAGGAGTTGCAAATATCATTGAGCTAGATGCAGTAGGGTGTGAAAAATTTGCTGAAATGACCTATAACTTTTCAAACCAATATATAAATGAACAAACCAATGGAAGAGTTAAATTACTCTCTGTAGAAGTCTTTGAACATGGTGCAAATAGTGCAGTCTTTAAAAATACATAATACTCTTTCTGGTAAAAAAGAGGAGTTCAATCCTTTAAACCCTGAACACATAAAAATTTATGCATGTGGGCCAACTGTTTATAATTTTGCTCATATAGGTAATGCCAGAATGGCAGTAGTCTTTGATAATCTTGTGAGGCTGCTTAGATATTTATATCCAAAGGTAACCTATGTATCAAATATTACTGATATAGACGATAAAATTATTGATGCTGCAAATACACTGAATGTTCCTTTTAAAGATATTACTGAGAAGTATGCGGATATTTATAATACCGATATGGCAAAACTTGGAGTCTTAATTCCAGATATTCAGCCCAAAGCAACTGAATATATTCCAGAAATGATTGAATTAATCTCAGACTTAATAAATAAAGATCATGCATATGAGAGAGAAGGGCATGTTCTTTTCGATGTTCTTTCATATCCAAATTATGGACTCTTATCAAATAGAAACAGGGATGAGCAAATAGCCGGAAGTAGAGTTGAAATTGCTCCATTTAAAAAAGATCCTGCAGATTTTGTACTTTGGAAGCCTAGCTCAAAAGATCAACCTGGTTGGGATTCACCTTGGGGTTTTGGAAGACCTGGTTGGCATACAGAATGTTCAGCAATGTCTGAGAAAACACTGGGACTACCTTTTGATATCCATGGTGGAGGAAGAGACCTTACTTTTCCTCATCATGAAAATGAAATTGCACAAAGCTGCTGCTCTAGTGCTGATATAGAGAATCCTAACTCTTATTCTAATTACTGGACCTTTACCTGTTTTAATTGTATCATAAGAAAAAATGTCTAAGTCTTTAAATAATATTTTATTAGTTGATGATCTCATAAAGGATTATCCTGGCGAAGTTATAAGGCTTGCTCTCTTATCATCTCATTACAGACAAGGTCTTGATTGGAACGATGGAATTCTTCATCAAGCAAAAAAATTACTAGATAAAATTTATAGAGTACTTAGAGATCTTGAGGGTATAGAACCAAATGAAGATGATTTAAAAAATCCCCCAAAGAAAATTATTGAAGCCCTTTGTGATGACCTTAATACACCAAAAGTTTTGATGGAATTAAATACCTTGCTTGGTGATATTTCTAATAAAACAGATGATGAAAAGAAGAATATCAAGATCAGTCTTTTATCCTCCGGAAATATATTGGGGATACTTCAAGAAGACCCAAGTAGCTGGCTAAAAATCGGCATAACTAAAAATACTATCGAAGAATTGTTATAGAAAAACTAATTGAATCTAGAAATAAAGCTCGAGCTAATAAGGATTTTAAATTAGCTGATTCAATAAGGGATGAATTAAGCTCAATGGGAATAGACATAGAAGATACATCTTCTGGAACTATCTGGAAAAGTATTTAATAGGCAAAAAAATGCCGGCTAGCGCCGGCATTTAAAATCAAAACAACTCCTTAGTAATTATATCTATAAGTAAAAGTAACACTTCTTGGTGGTATCCATTGCATATAATCTCTAGGTCTCCAACTAGGCGAGCTTACTGAATATTTAAATGCTTCAGTCCTTTCGTCAGTTGCATTATCTATAGATAATTGAATGCTATTATTCTCATCTATTTGCATACCCCAGTTAATATTAATTTTTGTGTAGTCAGGTGAAAACATACTTTCACTTTGCTCAAAAGTAGCAAAACTATCGCCATAATAAAGATAATCAGCTCTTACAAAAGAAGCTAACCCCATTAATGGTGAAGAATATTCGTAGGTAAGGCCTATGTTGTATTGTTTTTCTACTGTATTAGGGAGTCTGTCTCCTTTAGATGCACCCAAGCTCTCAATATCAGTATTTGTTTCAGCTGTCATTGAGCTTCCAGTGAAGTCTAGATATAAATTATCAGCCAAGGCATAAGATTCGCAAAGCTTTGAATCTTTTTATGCCCATGTTCCTGGACTTAAAGTAGTAACTCCATCCAATCCATACGATGCCAAATAATCTGAATGTCGGTCCAATCAATATGGAAATATGTAGCATTTATAGAAAAACCATCTCCTCTAGCCTTAACACCAAATTCAGTATTTTCAGCTTTGTCAGAAGTATATCTTCTATTGAATGAAGCGGCAGCCTCTGGATCTTCCGCACAAAAATAAGGCAAGGCAGCATTATTTCCACCTGTTCTATACCCAGCTGAACTGACTGCAAAGAATGTTAGATCATCATTTGGCATATAGCTAGCTGTAAATTTAGGTCTTGAGTCTGATTCAGATCCTGACTCTTCACCACATGAAATACCGTCAGGCCCTGTTTGATCTGGATCATCACAAGCATATTCACCACCATAAAATACACCATAGTTTTCTGATTTAAATCCATCAGAAAGTTCATAGTCCCTTATTCCTGCTGTAAATTCGAATTTATCCATGTTGTAGGTAATTTGACCAAAAATAGCTTCTTCATCTGCATAATTACCATAACTATAAAAACCATAATATAACCTCGAGTTATCCCAACCTGGATAGCCAGGATTATAATTTTGCCAAGGCAGATATTCAGTAGGCGATGACCCAGTCCAGCCCATAATTATATTTGCAATATAGTCATATGCTTCAGGTGATGTTCCAAATTGATCTTGTCTATTGCCAGGAAGACCTCTTTGTTCATCTTTATAATAACCAATAACCCACTCTAAAGTTCCAGGATTAGAAGAAATTCTAATTTCGGTTGTATCTCTTTCATCAGTTGAAACGTTATATAGCGGAGCGCTATAAAGATCATCCATATCTATTCTTCCCCATTCAGTTTTTTCAAATACATCTGTCTCAGAGCTTGATTTAACTAATGTTGCAGAAAACATATCAAAGTCATAAGTTATTGTTGTTGCAAGCATACTCATATCAGTCATTCCAACTTCATCAGCTGCATCTGCAAACCATAAAAGTGGATTATAGCTAGATGTATCAACTCCAAGGGATGCTGCTATTGAAGCTACTCTTGAACAATTAGGCAAGCCATCAAAATTATACCAATAAGAAAGATCTGAAGTGCAATTTGGGTCATAAACATCTGCTGAGCCAGGTTTGGAAGAGTTTCCTGTCTCCTGAACACCATTATCTTTTCTTGATTTTTCACTGTACCTAACCATGACACTAAGAGGGCCATCCATATAACCCTAAAGTGGCACTTGTTTGATCATCTTTCTCATCACCAACAGACTTATTACCAGTCATAACATTTTGATAAATACAAGCATCAAAAGATGAAGTAGAAATAACTCTCATAGCTAAATTATCCGCTAATGGAATATTAACCATTGCGTTAAGATTTTTTATAGCCTTGGAAGTAAATTTTTTACTACCAGCAATCATTTCAACCGAAGCATCGAAACCAGAAGGATCTGGTTTTTTAGTTATATATCTCAATGTTCCACCTATTGCATTAGATCCATAAAGGGTACCTTGAGGGCCTGCAAGTAACTCAATTCTCTCAACATCAAAAATATTAACCATGGCCATGTTAACTTCATCGGTATAGACATTGGTTGTTCCAGAACTTCTTTGAGCAGCTGAAGGTATTTAAGCCTCTAATAATAAAAAATGAATCTCCTCCAGGCGTTGAAACGCCAGCAAGGGTCCTCAAGTAATCCTCAGGATTTGAAATGCCTCTATCTTCAATATCTCCAGCTGTAATCACTGAGATATTCATAGGTATTTCTTGAACTGTTTGTTCACTCTTATTAGCTGTCACTATTATTTCTTCTACTTCCTGAGCAAAACTTACTCCAGAAATAGTTACAAATAGCAGCGCTAGGCTAGTGTTTAATTTATTCATTTGTTTCTCCAAAAAATGATGTATACACAAAATACTAATGTCTATTATATATTCTAAATGCTCAACGTACACATGTATAGATGCAATTTACATGCCAATAAATAAACCCATTAGATATAAAAAAGGCACCCTAGAGGTGCCTTTTAAGTACATATCTCTTATGAGAATTGAATAATTTGGACTGCCATACCTATAAGTGCTCCTAAAGCTCCAAACCAAGAAAGCGTTCTCATGTAGGTTGCTCCTGCCATATATGAAATACCATGAACCCCTCTAAAGACCAACCACCAACAAGCCATATCTGTTACATCAATTCCTTTTATCATTGATAGAAGAGCTAAAGCTAAAAAAGCAGGCAAGCTCTCTAAAAGATTTGCATAAGCTTTTCTAGACCTCACAAGAACTGGTGAGTCCTCAAGCTGCTCTTCTCTATTTGAGAGCAACCAATCAAAATTATCTAGATTTAGTACCATTGGAATAATCCAAATTTGTAGTAGTGCTAGAACCAAAGCTAAGATAATATAAACTTCCATAATGTCTCCTAAATAATATAATTAACTAAGACTAGCAGTGCGTATTCATGAATTCAAGTAAAATAAACTACAAATAAAATGAAACAATATTCAAATACAAGATTTCTTTTTACCTGCTTCTTCATCATATTGACGTGCAGCTTAATTGCCTCATTAATTCAATCAGACTTTGGTCGCGTAGAAGTTAATTCAGTAAAATTGTCTACCCAAAAAGGGCAACATTTAGTTTTTGATTTATACAAACCCAATCTTGCAACTGAAGAAAATAAACTTCCTTTTGTAGTGGTGGTACCTGGATTCCAAAGATCAAAAGAAGCTTTATCAAATATTGCAATAGAATTATCTCGAAGAGGTATGGTTATAGCTCTTATTGATCCCTATGCACAGGGTCTTTCTAGTTCCTCAAGAAGCAAACGATCAGCAACCACCGAGGGTTATGGAATGTTTCACTTAGTTGAACAAGCGCATTCTGGAAATTTTTTAAATTATATAGATACTAGTAAAATTGCATCTACTGGTCACTCTATGGGTGGCAATGCTGCTATTAGGGGAGCAAATTATTTTGGCAAAGAGGCTATAAACAATAATGAGCTAAGTAAACTTCATTCTGTTTTTGTATCTGGGTATGTTTTAACTCTGCAAGATAAGGTTCTTAAGGATATTCGTTCCAATGTAGGCGTTAGCTACGCTTTGTATGATGAAGGAGCTTTTAGAAATGAATTAAATGGTTGGGATGCATCAAATATGAAGATTGCTCCTGAATCGTTAAGAGTTATTAATTGGGGAATTAATAAAGCTAAGCAAGATCTTAAAGAGGTTAACAAACCTATAATATCTCAAGAGCACTACAATATATTGTGTGACAATATAGCTGAAGAATTAATTCATCCTTTTCAACCATACAACAATATAGCTACTGCAAATCAAATAGAGTACTTTGAAAAAGTCTTTGATCTTAAGTCAAATATAGATTCTTCTAATCAGATTTGGCAATTCAAAGAGTTAATGACTTTAATATCCATGATTACTGCCATGATAATGCTTCTGCCTTTATCGAGGGTTTTATTATCTCTTAAACCATTTAGCTCCTTGGTCAAAGATATTCCAAAGCCTCTTCCAGTTCAAACCAGAAATTCAAAAGTAGTCTTCTGGTTAATATTTTTCTTAGGAGCGTCTATAGCTTGCTTGTCTTATATACCGATGGTCGATGCTGCAAAGAGTATTTTTCAGGCAGCTGCAAGCCGAGAAATGACATGGTTCTTCCCTCAGCGTATGAACAATTCAGTTATGTTATGGGCTTCTTTTAATGGCATTGTAGGTTTAATTCTATTTACACTTTCTTACCAACTCTTTGGAAAAAAACATGGTGTTGTATCTTCATCATGGGGATTAGCTGCAGATTTTAAGTACATAATAAAAACATTAGCCTTATCTATTTTAGTTTTTAGTATTTACTACATATTTTTATTTTTTATTTATTCTATTTTTTGATATTATAGATTTTGGTTTATGGGTGTAAGAATATTCCAGCCCGAAATGTTATTAGTATTAGCAATGTATGCTCCGTTATTCTTTATTTTCTTTTTTTCTAATTCACTAAGAGTCAACGGTGCAATGAGAATAGAAGGGCAACCAGAATGGAAATCGATGCTCATTGCAGGTATTGCAAATTCATTGGGCTTATTTTTAATAATAATTATTCAATATGTAACTTTTGCAAAAACTGGGACTGTCTTTTGGACAACAAACTGGCTAAGCGTAAATTTACTATTTGCTATTGTTCCTATGATGTTCATCCTTCCTTACTTTAATAGATATTTTTTTTATATGACGGGCAGAGTTTATCTTGGGCCTATGGTGACAACATTAGTTTTTATAATGATACTTTCAACTAATACAGTTGTGTATTTACCTATATAATATTATCGATATGAACATTACACTGCCAGATGGAAGTATTCGTGAACTAGAAAAGGGTTCAACTGGTTATGGTGACATCAATACGCTGACCAGGTTTAGCAAAAGCAGGCAGATTAGCGGTAATCATTACCGCTCAAAGAGATTTATGTGACCCCATTACTGATGACTCAAAAGTATCTATAGTAACTATAGATTCCAATGAGGGATTAGAAATAATGCGTCACACCTTAACTGCTCAAGTTTTAGCAAGAGCAATTAAAAACCTATATCCAAATTCAAAGCTAGCTATCGGACCAACCATTGATGATGGTTTTTATTATGATTTCTTAACTGAAAAAGCTATCTCATCTGATGACTTGCCTAAAATTGAGAACGAAATGCGTAATATTATTGCTTTAGGTGATTCGATTAGTAAATCTTTAAATACAAAGAAAGAAGCTATAAAGACTTTTAAGGCAAAACAAGAAGGTTATAAAGTAGACATTATTAATGACTCAGACCAAGAAGATAATTTTCAAATATATCAGCAAGGCGAATCAGACTTCATTGATTTGTGCAGAGGGCCACATTTACCTAATTTAAAGCATATAGGCGCTTTCAAACTTACTAAGGTAGCTGGAGCTTATTGGCGTGGTAATTCAGATAATGAGATGTTGACTAGAGTCTATGGAACTGCATGGAAATCAGATAAAGAATTAAATGCTTATCTTCTTAGGCTAGAAGAGGCTGAAAAACGCGATCATAGAAAACTAGGGAAAAGAAATGGACTTATTCCATTTTCAAGAGGAAGCACCTGGCATGGTTTTCTGGCATCCAAATGGTTGGACTATAAAGATTTAGCAGACGAAAGAGGAGCTTGTCCTGATGCTGCAGAATATGGCTATCAAGAAATTAAAACACCTCAAGTCGTTGATAGAAAACTTTGGGAGGCATCAGGTCATTGGGATAAGTATAGAGAGAATATGTTTATCACTGAAATAGATGAAGAGCATGCCAATGAAAAAAGAGTAAATGCTCTTAAGCCAATGAATTGCCCATGCCATGTTCAAATTTATAATCAAGGGCTTAAAAAGCTATAGAGATCTACCTTTAAGAATAACTGAATTTGGTTCATGTCATAGATATGAAGCATCAGGAACTATGCACGGATTACAAGAGTTAGAGGATTTACTCAAGATGATGGCCACATATTTTGCACTGAATCTCAAATTGAATCAGAGACAGCCATATTCATAAAACTTCTATCAAGCATTTATCAAGACTTAGGTTTTGCAGACTTCTCTATTAAGTTATCTACAAGACCCGAAGTGAGAGTTGGTTCTGATGCGGTTTGGGATAAAGCTGAAGCAGCATTAGAGAATGCAATTAAGAAACTCAGTCTTCCTTATACCCTAGAAGAAGGGGATGGTGCTTTTTACGGACCAAAGCTCGACTTTGTTTTAACTGATGCTATAGGTCGCGAATGGCAATGTGGTACTTTTCAAGCAGATTTCAATCTACCAGATAGATTAGATGCTGAATATATAGGTGAGGATGGCTCAAAACATCAACCTGTAATGATACATAGAGCAATTCTGGGATCTTTTGAGCGCTTTATTGGTGTTTTAATTGAAAACTATTCAGGTAGGTTACCTTTATGGCTTGCGCCACGCCAAGTTGTTATAGCTTCAATAATATCTGATGTTGATTCTTATGTAGATGAAGTCGCTGAACTATTAAAAGCGCAAGGCGTAAGAGTAGAAACTGATAAAAGAAATGAAAAAATTAGTTATAAAGTTAGAGAGCATAGTGCAGCAAAGGTTCCAGTTATTATGGTCATAGGAAAAAAAGAGGCTGAGGAAAGAAGTCTTTCAGTAAGACGTCTTGGAAGTGATAAAAATATTTCCTATAATCTAGAAACTATCGTTGATGAAATTTCAAATGAGTCCAAATCGCCTAGTAGTCAATAGCAATTACAATGATTAAAGGTTTTTTTATAAAGCTTGTTAAAGCTTATCAGTATCTTATATCTCCTTTAACAGGACCAAGTTGCAGATTCACCCCAACATGTTCAGAGTATTCAATTCAAGCTATAGATAAGTACGGCCCTTTAAAAGGCAGCTGGTTAAGTATTAAAAGAGTTTCAAGGTGCCACCCTTGGAGCAAAAACGGATATGACCCATTAGTGTAGTTTTTAAACCTATCTTTTATACCTAAAATTTAAATCTATTTTATTATGACTAAGAGCTCTTTTTATGAGAATATAGCGATAATTTTTATATACACAAAGGGAAAACCAAGTATGAACATATCATTAAGATATTTAATGGGTGCTACAGCATCAATCTTTTTATTAACACCGACAAATCTTTTCGCTCAAGAAATAGAAGAGGTTGTTACAACAGCTACAAGAAAAGCTGAGTCAGTGCAGGATGTCGCGCTTTCAGTTCAAGCTCTTTCAGCAGATGTTTTAGCTGATGCTCAAGTAACTGAAGTTCAGGATTTAGCTGAATTAGTTCCAGGTTTTTCATACCAGAACGTTCTTGGCTCAGGATCTTTATATACTATAAGAGGAGCTTCTAGTGCTGCGGTTGGTGCAGGAACTGCTACTTCTGTTCAAACAGCTATTAATGGCCATACATTAGCAGGAAGTGCTTTTGGTGAAATTGGTTTCTTTGATGTTGAGCAAGTTAATATTCTTGCAGGACCTCAAGGTACTCTTTATGGAAGAAACGTTGTTGGCGGACTTATTAATCTAGTAACTGCAAGACCTGAAGCTGAAGTTGGTGGATATAAAAATTTTGAAATGGGTAACTATGGATCCAATAGAGTTACTACAGCTCTAAATATGCCATTTGGTGACAATGTAAGAACAAGACTTGCTTATGGTTCTTTTGTTAAAGACGGATGGGTAAAAAACATAGGGACTGGTAATGATATTGATGGAAGAGATGCTTATGGTGTGCGTCTTTCAGTTGATGTTGATCTTCCTTGATACTAGCGGAATTCGTTTTAATACTGCTGAGTACTCTTCAGATGACAACAGAATGAATATTGGTGGTAATAGCAATGGATGATGCACACCTTTTGCAAAAGGTCAATTAGGTGAAGTAGCGCATGAAGCTGGAACTATTATTGGATTTATTGATTCTCTAACGTTTTTAAGACCATCATCTAGCTTTGATTCTTATGCAAATACTACAAAGTTCGCAACTCTTGATAGGGTTAATAAAAACCATGATCCAGATAGACAAATGGTTGTTCAAAATTCTCAGATTGAGTACAATAAAACAAATCAATGATATAACTTTAAAAGCTAAATATTCTTATTCAGTAAGAGACTATCAGCATACAGATGATCAAGATCATTCGTTTGCAAGTGAAACATTTTCTATGGCTTTAGGTCCTGTACCTGCAATGGAACTTCAATTCCAGTGTTTTAATGCTGCAATGGTTGATAGTTCAGAGTCTGTAGAATGCTCACAAGACTATGACATTAATAGACAATCAGAAATTAATTTAATCTCAGATTTTGATGGGCCACATAACTTTACTGCTGGTCTTTATATGAGAGAAAATGATAATGCTAATAACTACATCCTTCAAACTGCTGGTTATCAAATGCTAAGATCTTTTGATCTTCACCCTTACAGCGCTTCTCTATTTGGTGGAGCTTTGAATGGTAAAGGCGGAATAGCATTTTGGTCAGTATTCGGTGGAGTGTTTGGTGCTGTAGCTCCTGCAATTCCTGCGATTGGAATTCCGGCTGCTTTAGGATTAATCACTCAAAATACTTTAGGCACATGTGCTGCTTATGGTGGATTATGTGATAGAACTCTTCCAAATGAATTAGGTGGATTAATCACAAGTCAAAATTCAAAAGTTAAATCAAATGCTTTATTTGGTGAGTACTACTATGACATCAATGATGCTACTAAATTAACTTTAGGTATGAGATATAACGACGATACTTATGAAAGTACTATATTTAGTACTCTAAGTGATGCAACTAATCCTAATTATGTATATAACCCTACATACAGCAGAAATAATGCTGGTCAAACTAGAGAGCAATCTGAAAATAGTGCTTTTACATACAAAATGGCTATTCAGCATTTTATTAATGATAACAGCATGGTTTATGCATCTTATACAACTGGTCTAAAAGCTGGTGGAACATCTCCAAATGAGCTAGGTGTAAATTTACCTTACGGTGAAGAAGAGTCTGTCAATACAGAAATTGGAACTAGAAATATTCTAATGGACGGAAGATTGCTTATAAATGCTACTTACTTTGAATTTGATGTTACTAATGGTCAATATGGTCAGCTTGAAAGAGCTGGTGTTGTTAATAGAACTTTTGACTATATGAACAAAGGTTTTGAAGGTCAAATGAAATTCTTTATAACTGATAATACTCAACTTGATTTCAATTTCTTAGCCTCTGATTCAGCAATGGGCAAAGGTTTTGCAAGAGATCCAAATAATCCAAATGGAGCGACTCAAATACTAGGTTCTGGTTTTGGTAATGCTGCTTTAGCAGGAATTCTTCAAGCAACTGGTATGGATGCAGCTACAGCAGCTGGAACAGCAGCAGCTGTTGGAAATGCTTTTGGTTCATACGCATCACTGGTGCAATGGGGCTTAACAGACGCTGGTATTATTTATAATCTTCAAGGAGATGTTCAAACATTAGCTGGCTTCTCAAGTGATGCTATGCAGCAACTTGAAGGCAATAAAGTTCCTTTGGTATCTGATCTTGATTATAACTTATCAATCTCACAAAGATTCCCTACATCAGGTGGTGTAACAGACGTTAAATTAACATATGTTCATAAAGGTGAAAGAGAAGGAGATCTCTTTAATTCTGCTAGATTTAAACTTCCTGAAGCACAATATATGGATATATTAGCTACATTCACACCTGCATCTGAAGAATGGTATGTTGGTGGTTTTATCACGAATATAGCTGATAAAAGATTTACTCCAAAGAGGAAAAGGAAGATGAGTATGGGTTTCATATCACATTTGCTAATCCTAGAACTTATGGAATCAAGTTTGGATTGAATTTCTAAATTAAAATTAGATAAATTAAAAGCTCGGCTTATGTCGGGCTTTTTTATGTAAGATCTTTTATTTTAAGCCTAAGCTCCATATTAATTGGATGCTTGGTATTGTCTTTCATGATTAAAAGTAGGTTGTTTAGAAAATCATTTTGCATCTCTGAAGTTTTTCTAGACTTCATATCAATATGTCCAAGAACAGTTTCATACAATGCGCATACATCTCCACTTTCGTTAGTTAAAACTCCAGCTATATGAATAAGCTTTTTATTAACATTATGCAGCCTGTATCTGGGTAGTATTTTTTCTCCCAATAGACATTCTTTCATATATCTATAGTTATCTTCTAAGGTAAAGGATGAGAATCCTGAATCAAAATACTCATCAGAAAAATCAAAATCAATTGATGAAAAAATTTCCAAAAGCAAAACATTATTTGATTATAATAAAGAACATTCATATGACCATTAAGACCAAAACATCTCTTCAGTTATTTTTAACCCAGGCAAAATACTATTTTAACTCTTGATGAAATGTCTGACATAATTTTTTAATATTAAATTTTAAAAGTATTATAATTAATGACATATTAATTACCATGATTTTGTATTTTAAAAAGGAGTACTTTTGAATAAAGATAATAAAGATAATAAAGATATAGATTCCATCGAAACGCAGGAATGGACTGAAGCAATTGATTCTGTTATTAAAAATGCCGGCCCAGAAAGAGCTTCTTATCTTCTTACAGAGCTTGCGAAGAAACTTACTGCAGCAGGCGAAGTTCCTTCATATAACTTAACAACACCTTTTAGAAATACTATTCCCTCAAACGAAGAAGCTGCTATGCCTGGTGATCTTTTTATGGAACGACGCATTAGGTCTTTAATTAGATGGAATGCATTAGCGTTAGTCTTAAGAGCAAATAAGGGTGATGATGAATTAGGTGGACACATTGGTACGTTTGCTTCAGCTGCCACTTTGTATGATGTTGGCTTTAATTATTTTTTTAGAGGTTCTGAAGGGCAACTAGAGGATCTTATTTATTATCAAGGTCACTGCTCTCCAGGAATGTTGCCAGATGAGAATTTCTCTATAAAGTTAACGGGGTTCACACCTTGTTTTAGAAGAGAAGCTGGTAGTTATGGCTTTCTTCATATCCACATCCTTGGCTAATGCCAGATTATTGGCAGTTCCCTACGGTCTCTATGGGGCTTGGTCCTATCATGGGTATCTATCAAGCTCATATTATGAGATATATGTCTGCAAGAGGCCTTGTCCCAAGAAATGATAGAAAAGTTTGGGTTTTTTGTGGTGATGGTGAGATGGATGAGCCTGAATCCAAGGGAGCTATCGGGCTGGCAGGACGTGAAAAGCTTGAAAATCTAATTTTTGTAATTAATTGTAATCTTCAAAGACTAGATGGGCCAGTCCGAGGTAATGGAAAAATCATTCAAGAATTAGAAGGAAGCTTTAGAGGCTCAGGCTGGAATGTTATCAAGGTTGTATGGGGTAGAAAATGGGATGCATTATTTGCGAAAGATAAAGAAGGGAAGCTCCAAGAAATAATGGATCAGGTCGTCGATGGTGAACTGCAAAATTACAAAGCCAAAGGCGGAGCTTACACAAGAGAAAATTTCTTTGGAAAAAATCCTGATGTTTTAGAAATGGTAGATGATCTTACCGACGAAGATATATATAAATTAAATAGAGGCGGCCACGATCCTTATAAAGTTTATGCTGCATATCATAAAGCTGTTAATTCCTCAGGAGCACCAACAGTTATTTTGGCTTTAACTACAAAAGGTTATGGCATAGGCTCAAGAGAGGCTGACAATACTACCCACCAAGTCAAAAAACTTTCTTTAGAAAATATAAAGGCATTTAGAGATAACTTTGATATTCCAGTTAATGATGATGAAATTGAATCAATGACTGAATTTGCAATCAATCGAGGCTTAGATCTAAATAGTCTATATGAAAAAAACTCGTAAAAAACTTGGTGGATTCATACCAAGACGAAGAAATAAAATAAAGAAACTCAAGATGCCTGATGAAAAGCATTTCGAACCCCTTATTCAAGGTATGGGGGATAGAAAGGTTTCCACTACTATGGCCACTGTAAGGCTTATGACAAGCTTATTAAAAGATTCAAATATAGGTGAAGGATTGTTCCTATAGTCCCTGATGAGGCTCGAACGTTTGGAATGGAAGGTTTATTTAAGCAAATAGGTATTATATTCATCTGCAGGACAAAAATATGAGCCTGAAGATGCTGATAAAGTTATGTGGTACAAAGAATCAAAAGAAGGCGTAATGCTTGAAGAGGGAATTACAGAGGCGGGTTCATTTTCAGCTTGGCTTGCCTTAGCCACTGCTTATTCGAATTATGATCTGCCTATGATTCCAATTTATCTTTTTTATTCAATGTTTGGGTTTCAAAGAGTAGGATCTAGCTTGGGCAGCTGGTGATGCACAAGCTAAAGGTTTTCTTATTGGCGCAACCTCAGGAAGAACTACTTTAAATGGAGAAGGGGTTGCAGCATCAAGATGGCCACAGCCATCTTTTTTCAGCCACAATTCCCAATTGTTTATCTTATGATCCAGCTTATGCATACGAAGTTGCAGTCATAATTAAGGATGGCATTCAAAAAATGTTTGTTGAGCAACAAAATTATTATTACTACATCACTGTTACCAATGAGAATTATGAACAACCTGAACAACCTAAAGGCATTGAGAAAGATGTTATAAAAGGTTTGTATAAAGTAAGTTCATGCACTAATCCACAAATTCGCTTGCTTGGATCAGGAGCTATTCTTAAAGAATCTATAGCAGCTCAAGAAGTCCTTAAAAAATATTCAATTAATGCTGAGGTTTGGAGCGCAACAAGTTTTAACTTATTAAGAAAAGACGGAATGGAAGTTGAGCGTTTCAATCAATTAAACCCCGATTTAGAAGAAAAAATATCTTATGTAGAAGAGTGTTTTGATGGTGAGTCTATTCCAGTGATAGCCTCAACTGACTACATGAGATCATATGCTGAACAAATAAGGCCTTACATCAAGGCTAAATATAATGTCTTGGAACTGATGGTTTTGGTAGAAGCGATACAAGAGAAGAGCTTAGAGAATTTTTTGAAATCAATACAAATCATATCGTCAGGTTAACAGCATTTACTTTATATAAAGAATCTACGATATCAAAAAAACAACTTGATGAAATTTATAAAGACTTAAAAGTTGATCCTACTAAACCAAATCCATGGGAAGTTTAGATGACAATTGAGAAGATAAAAATTCCAGATCTAGGTGATGCATTAGATGTAGAGGTTATAGAAATATGCGTTAAACCTGGAGACACAGTTTCTAAAGATGACTCTATTATTGTTTTAGAGTCTGAAAAAGCAGCCATGGAAATTCCTGCTTCAGTTGCTGGAAAAGTTATCGATATAAAAGTTAGCAATGGCGATACAGTAAATGAAGGAGTAATATTTCTTGAGATTGAAGCTGCAGAAGTTGTTGTTGAGGAAGTTGCTGGAAAAGAAACCCTAATTGAAAAAGAAGCCAAAAAGGCAACACCTACGATTGAAGAACAAACTGTTGCAAGCAAGCCTAATGAGACTAATGCTAGTATTAATTATACCGGCAGTATCTACGCTGGTCCTGCAGTAAGAAAATTAGCCAGAGAATTTGGAATCAATCTAAATGAAGTATTACCTTCAGGCCCTAGAGGAAGGATTTTAAAAGAGGACCTTCACCATTTCGTAAAACAACGATTAGATCCTAAGGCTCAAACTTTTTCTAAGAATCCAAGTGTTGATTTTGCAAAATGGGGGGAAATTAATACAGAACCCCTCACAAAATTCCAAAAAACTGCAGCTGAAAACCTTCAACAGTCTTGGCAGAATATTCCTCATGTAACCCAGCATGATGAAGCTAATATAGATGAATTAATGCTGCTAAGAACTGAGCTAAATAAAGCATCTGGTCTCAAAATATCTCCTTTAGCTTTTTTTGTTAAAGCTGCGGCAAGTCTTTTAGAAGAATTCCCTCTAATGAACTCCTCTTTGGATGAAAATACTGAAAATATTGTTTTTAAGGACTATATCAATGTAGGTATAGCAATTGATACACCAAAAGGTCTTATTGTTCCTAATATAAAAGACGCTAATAAGTTATCTATAACAGAGATTTCAAATGAAATAGGGCGTATGGCTACAGCAGCAAAAGATCGTAAGCTTAAAGTAGATGAATTAAAGGGTTCAACTTTCTCAGTTTCCTCTTTAGGTGCTATTGGTGGAAAATTCTTCACTCCCATTATCAATCCTCCTGAAGTTGGGATACTGGGTATTTCAAAAACATTTAAGTCCTTAGAATTAATGAATGGAGATATAACCCCAACTCTACCCTTAGCACTTTCATATGATCATAGAGTTATTGATGGAGCAGAAGGAGCAAGATTTATGGCTGAGCTAAATCATGTATTAATTCTGAATTTTATAAATTAAACTATTAATTACAAAATGCTCAAATATATATACTTAACTCTTCTTATTTTTCCAATTCTGAATGTTCATTCCGATTCTTTTAGTGTCATGTCTTTTAATGTAGAAAATCTTTTCGATACCGAAGATGACTATAAAAAAGATGACAAAGCTTTCTTACCGCTTTCAAAAAAACAATTAAATAACTTAGAAAATCTAAGAAATAAAGATTCATTATATAATGACCTGCTTATATTTAGACTGGAATGAGACAGTTAAAGATGCCAAATTAATTAATATATTAAACTTAATAATTGCATATGAAGACTCTGGTCCGGATGTAATAGTGTTCCAGGAAATAGAGAATAATAATGTTCTCCAGCAGTTGTTTAATCTATTAGAACCTTACGGTTATTCTGACTATAAATTATTAGAAGGTAATGATTACAGGGGTATAGATAACGCAATTATATTCAATATCCAATTAAAGATTCTAGGCTTCATTACATTAAGTTTAGCGGCGAATTTAGCAATAAAGATTCAAGACCTATTCTAGATGTATTGATAGACATAAATGGTACAAATGTAAGATTTTACGGAGTTCATTTCCCCGCTCCATATCTTAATTTTCAAATGCGAGAATCAGCATTTTTAGCCTTAAATCAACTACTTATAAATAATAAAGAGCCCTCAATTGCACTCGGTGATTTCAATGTTATTAGAACAGAGGCAAAAAGTAGAAATACCTTTTTTAATCAAGAAATATTTTGGGAAATCTCTCACCATGTTGGGTGTAGCACTTGTGAAGGTACCTACTATTACGCTCCCAATAATGACTGGTCATTTCTAGACGCAATCCTTGTTTCTAAGGGAAGAAATATTTCATTTATGCCTGAAAGTATTAAGCTTCATACGACATCTATTAACATGGATAAAGACAATATTAAGCCAGTAGGTTTTGATGTAGATACGTTAGAGGGAGTCTCTGATCACATTCCGCTAGTTGCCAAGATTAATTTTTAAGGCAACTAAATTTTAGTGAGATAATTTGTAGTTCCAGCGCTGCAATAAGCATCGATCCACATAGTAGCGTTGTAACAACCTCAAGCGTCGTGCTGAGAAACAGTGCAATAAATAGGCCCAATGTACCAATTAATCCTAAAATCATTGGCTCTAGCCTCTTATGCTCATAATAAGCAGAAGGAAAGCTAACAAGGCCTACTATAAACACTAATACTAATAATATTGGGTGAACTAGCTCTTCAGATAGGGTTAAAAAACTTGCAGATCCAACTCCACCCCATATCAATAAGCTAAAAAGGACACAGTGAATAACGCAGAGTCCTGAAAAAAATATCCCTAGTTTATCTTTCATGAAATAATCTTAGAAAAGAATTCTTATTTTCTCCATCCGCCTCTATCAAATATTCTAAGATATGTAAGCTGATCATGGTCAGAGTCATTCATCACTTTACAGTAGTCACCTGACTCTATAAGGATTACATCACCTGAAGAAAGGTCATATGAGTCTTTATGTTCAATTCCATAAGATGGATTTGATCCGTGACCATCTTCATCATTCATATATTCAACTATTTCCATTGTTCCTCTGCCATTTGTTATGACATAAGCAACATCAGAGTTTATTAATTTATGCCCAGTGGTAGATTTTGCAGGCTGAATAACTGTCTTACTTGCAATAATTCTTTTTAAAAGATCATTAGTCCATACAGTGTAGTCTTCAGTTTCTCTTTGCGGCGTTCCACCAACTCGGAAATTTACATATTTTTTAGCCATTTTTATTTTTAAATATTAATTAACTTTATCATTATAAAGATTTGAAATTAAGTTGCTATTGTTAGTTCTAATAATAATTTTTTTAATGTTTTAAAATTGTATATAATTAAATATCAAATAATTTAGCGTGCAGATAATTAAATCTTGCTAATTAATGTTTTAGCAAGCTGCATCTTTAATAAATTTATTATTTAGGAGATAAGCAATGAGTAAAACATATATACACCCAGAAACAATTGGACTTCATGCTGGCTGGAGAAAAGATGAAAATACTAATTCAGTAGCAGTCCCGATCCATCAAACTAGTAGTTTCCAATTCGATGATTGTGATCATGCAGCTAACCTTTTTTCTTTATCTGAATTAGGAAATATTTATTCAAGAATCATGAATCCAACATGCGCAGTTCTAGAAGATAGAATTGCAGCTTTAGAAGGTGGTGTAGGCTCTCTGGCTGTGGCTTCTGGTCAAGCAGCATCAGCAATTTGCAATTCAGAATCTTGCAAAAGCAGGTGATAATATTGTCAGCTAATAATTTATTAGAATTATTTTATAATCAATTTAAAAATGTAATGTCTGATATGGGTATTGATGTGCGTTTTGTAGATCCTGCCGATCCTCAAAATTTTGCTAATGCTACTGATGATAAAACTAGAGCATATTATGGCGAGGTTCTTCCCAACCCAAGTTTTGAAGTATTCCCTATTTCTGAAGTTGCCGAATTAGGCAGACCTCTTGGAATTCCATTAATTGTTGATAATACTGCTGCTCCTGTCATTTGTAAGCCTTTTGACCATGGTGCTGCGATAATAATTCATTCAACAACTAAGTTTATTGGCGGTCATGGCACATCAATTGGCGGAATAATTGTCGATAGTGGTAATTTTGACTGGGAATTATTTCCTGACAGACAGCCAGCTCTTAATACACCTGATGCTTCTTATGGAGGAGCTATATGGACGGAAGCTGTTAAACCTCTTGGTCCCATAGCCTACATTCTAAAAGCTAGAACTACGATTTTAAGAGATATGGGTGCAGCAATGAGTCCATTTAATGCTTTTATGTTTATTCAGGGCCTTGAAACTCTTAATCTAAGAATCAGAGAGCATTCATCTAACGGCCAAAAAGTTGCAGAATTTCTTCAAAACCACCCAATGGTTGAACGAGTTTCTTATCCAGGCATTGCAACAGGCCAGCCAAAAGAGAGAGCTGAAAAATATCTATCCGGTGGCAATGGAGGCCTTCAAGGTTTTGAAATTAAAGGCGGAATTGAAGCTGGAAAAAAATTCATCAATTCTTTAGAGCTGTTATATCACGTTGCTAAATATTGGAGATGCAAGAAGTCTAGCAATCCATCCTGGAAGTACTACGCACAGTCAGCTCAATGAAGAAGAGCTATTATCAGCAGGTATCACACCTGGCTTTGTCAGGTTATCCATTGGTCTAGAACACATTGATGACATTATTGCTGACTACGAGCAAGCTTTAGCTAAGATCTAACATCTTGAGCCAAGAATTAGTAACTTATATAGTTCTTGGTTCAGAATCTAGATTAAAAAATATTAAACTGCCATCAGCTAATAAATATGAAGAATATCTTTTTAAGCTTTAAGGAATACGCATCATTTGTAGAAACACTAGATAACGTTGTTGCTGATAGCCTTGGCTCGATAATTGTATTGTTACCACCAAGTTCAATACCTAAGAAAAAAAATAGAATATCTTTAAAAAAAATGGCTATGATTAATTATCCTGTTTGGGGATGGTTTGATCTACCTAATTCAGAGGACAAAGTGTCATCTAATCTTAAAAAATTAAATACGTTTATCAGAACAACTCCATCAATTGAGCAAGGAATTTACTTTACTAAAGATCTCTACTTTTCTATAGGTGGAATGGGTAAATTTAAAGCAGATTATTTTACTGAAATATCAAAAAGATTATATTCAAGACTTGATCCGCAAAAGCCTCCGCTTCATTAAC
The DNA here is from genome assembly GCA_905181645.1 of uncultured SAR86 cluster bacterium. GTDB lineage: Bacteria > Pseudomonadota > Gammaproteobacteria > Magnimaribacterales > D2472 > MED-G78. The sequence goes on along the minus strand of CAJIYN010000002.1, from coordinate 303,472 downwards.
ATCTAGAAGTGCTTCTAAGGTATCATTGCTCTAATTTAAAGCAACTAAAATTATGATCAAAAAGATAGTTATCAAGGGTGCAAAGGAGCATAATTTAAAGAATGTTTCTGTAGAAATACCCAAAGATCAATTTGTTGTTATTACTGGACTTTCCGGTTCTGGAAAATCTTCATTAGCATTTGACACTATCTATGCTGAGGGACAAAGAAGATATGTTGAAAGTTTATCTGCTTAGGTCATAAAAATGTTCTTAAAAACCATCTATCAGTAGCAGATAATTTACATCTTCATGGATTAGACGTAGCACATCCTGTGGTCAACAAAATAATGGAGGTTTTTCTGAAGCTATAAGACTTAATGTTTACAATGGCCAGCAAAAAAAATTAGGTAAATCACCTCTTGCAGGAGGTAGATTTGTTACCGATAGCACAGGTATAGGTCTAGATGATCAAACAAGGCGCCTGATTACTACTTTTTTAACAACAGAACTAGGTAAAAATAAATCAATTATTTATACATCACATATACCATTAGAACTATCTAGTAGTGAAGTGATAATAGGAATCCTGTAATGTTTGATTTATTTAAATTAGAACTATTTAAGTTACGTAAAAAATTAAGAGCATGGCTTGGTCCTATTTTAGTTTTTCTTCTAATTACAATCTCATTTCCATTAACCGTTGAGCTAGCAAGTGATGATTTAAAAAATGTTTTTTATTCTATTTTGTGGATTGCAAGTCTTTTGACCGTAATGGTTTCAGTTGAAGGTATCTTTTTAGAGGATTATGAAGATGGCACTTTAGAAAACTTCAGCGTTGCAAATGATTCGCTATTTTCAATGGTACTAATCAAGATATTTATCTACTGGCTATTAATTGGTATCCCAATATCATTGTTAGGAACATTTTTTTCTGTAAGTATGACAGGGGAGATGTCATCTTTTTATATAGCTCTTCCATCTATGCTCATTTCCACATATATTTTTATTAACCTTTTTTAGAAGGCTTAAGTGAACAAATGGTTGTATTTATAGTATTTAACATATCAATAATCTATTTATTTCCAATTTTAATTTTATTAGGCAAGATCGTTTTAAATGCTAACTTTGGTTTTGAAATTTCTAACCTTTTATTGTTAATGCTTGGTGTTTTATTGCTTATAATTGTATTTATTCCATTTATAATCTCATTCATTATTCGGACTGCATCGGGATCAGATAAAAATTTAAAAAAATTGTGTTAAAGAAACTCTATCATCAATTTGCATCGCCAAAAACCTACATTGTTTTAGTTAATAAGATGTACCCCTATGTTTTTTACATTTCTTTATGTATCTATACTGTCGCTTTGATATGGGGTTTGGCATTCGCTCCTGCTGATTATCTTCAAGGTAATTCTTTCAGGATCATGTATTTGCATGTCCCAGCATCCTTTTTATCTCAGAGTCTATATCTTGTAATGGCTATAGCCGCAGCAGTCTTTTTGGTCTGGAAGGTCAAATTAGCAGCCTATATGATTAAATCAATTGCTCCAATTGGAGCTCTTGTAACCTTTATTGCACTTGTTTCTGGATCTATATGGGGGATTCCAACTTGGGGAACTTGGTGGCAATGGGATGCAAGAATTACTAGAACTTTAATTCTATTTATTATTCAAGAAGAAAGTTTGAAAATAGCTCTTTTACTAATTTTGAGAAAGCAGATAAATTTATATCTGTATTGGTATTAATTGGTTTTGTTAATATACCAATCATTAAAAAGTCTGTTGATTGGTGGAGCACGCTTCATCAACCTGCTTCAATAACATTGACTGACAAGCCTTCTATAGACCCATCAATGCTATATCCATTATTCTTTTCAATGATAGGTTTTAGCGGTTTAATAATCTGCTTAGTAATCTTATCTTCAAAAGTCCAGATTTTTAATCGTGAAGGAAATAAGTCCTGGGTCAAAGATCATGTTTAATTTTGCTTTTGATAGTTTTGATACTTTTATTTACATGGATGGTCATGGGATATATGTTTGGTCAGTTTTTTTTGGAATGATACTAGCATCAAATCTAAACTAAAAGTTAGAAATAAACTGAAAAAATTGAAAAAAAAGCATATTAATGAATAAGATAAGAAAAAAAAGATTAGTCTCTGTGATGACCTTGATTGCAACTTCCTTTTTAGGAGTTTACTTAATACTTTCAGCACTTAATTCGAACTTGGATTATTTTTATACACCTTCAGAAATTATCAATGCTGAAATACCTAATAATAAAAGAGTAAAGCTTGGTGGAATGGTTCAAATGCAGTCCGTAATTAGGGATGGTACAAATATATCTTTTAATATCACTGATTTTAGTAATTCAATTAATGTCTCCTATAATGGGGTTGTGCCTGATTTATTTAAAGAGGGTAGTGGCATAGTTGCCTATGGAATGATTGTTGATAATAGGCTTATTGCAGAAAATATCTTTGCCAAGCATGACGAGAACTATATGCCTCCAGAGCTAACAAGACAGGAGCCTAAATGATAGGAGAAATAGCTCATTTTCTAGCATTAGCATCTGCCTTGGTGATTTTTCTCGCATTCATTTTTTCTACTCGAACCTATCAAGGGAATCACAATCTAGAATTGCTTGTAAACAGAATCTTTAGTTATGGATTTTATTTTATTTTTATCTCATTTCTTCTTTATGTCTGGTTAGCAATTCAAAGCGATTTCTCCATAAGATACATAGCCGAACATTCCAATAAAGACTTACCAACTTTTTATAAAATTTCTTCTATTTGACTGCACACGAGGGTTCAATGTTTTTATGGATCTTGTTCTTAGCTGGGTGGAGTCAATTATTTAATTATTTATTATCTAAAAATGATTTATTAAAAGCACCAGCTAAAGATTTTGAGTAATCGGCTTACGATTTTTTAATCTTCTTATTATTTCCCACCTAGGATTTTTAGGATTATTGCCAATAGCACCAATCAATGGCGCTGATATCAATCCAGTTCTTCAAGATCCAGCCTTGGCAATACACCCTCCATTTCTTTATATGGGCTATATTGGCTTTGTTATAGCATTTGCTCATGCGATAGCTTTTATGGTCGAAGGTAATTCTTCTATAAAATGGGAATCTTTGGTTAGAACTTGGTCTATAGCTGCATGGGTCTTCCTCACTATAGGAATTACTCTTGGAAGCTGGTGGGCATATTATGAGCTTGGTTGGGGTGGTTACTGGTTTTGGGATCCTGTTGAAAATGTTGCACTCATGCCCTGGCTTGCTGGAACTGCATTAATCCATTCACTTTATGTTTCAGCTAGATTAGTTTCTATCATAGAAGCAATTTTATTATCTATTTCAGTATTTTCTTTAAGTTTATTTGGAGCATTTATTGTGCGCTCAGGAGTAATTACATCTGTTCATGCCTTTGCTAATGATCCTGAGCGCGGTGTTTTTATTTTGCTTATCTTAATTATTGCTATAGGTGGTGCTTTAACCTTGTATGCATTTAGAGCAAATAGTTTACGTTCAAGTGCTGTATTTAGTCCTATAAGAATCATTCCTTTCTATTAATAACATTCTCTTTGCTGCCGCAATTTTTGCAGTAATGCTTGGTGTCTTATATCCCTTAATATTTGATTATCTTTACGATGAAAGAATTAGTGTTGGACCGCCATATTACAATACAATTTTTGCACCATTAACATTTTTAGCAGCAATTTTTTTAGTCTTCTCAGTAGGTAGCTTATGGCAGAGAACCTCAAAACTATTAAATTTTAAAAGCTTTTTATCAATGTCTATTTTATTTGCAGCAGCTGCATCGATTTGCATCTCATATATATATCAAGAATATCAGTGGTGGTTTATTGGCGGTATTTTTTCAGGATTTTTAATTTTAATAAGATATTTCTTTCTTATAGCTGATAGCTTTATGAAGAAAAATTACTTTAATAAATCAAGTGCAACTGCTCATATCGGATTCGGAGTTCTTATACTTGCAACTGCTCTAAATGCTTCTTTGAGTTATGAAAAAATTATAAATATAAAGCCTGGAGAAATCTATAAAGACAGCGATTATGAATTTTATTTAATAGATTTTGAAAATTATCTCCCGACTTGAATGCAGAAACACTAATATTTTTGTCAATAGGTAATACACTCCAAATAAAACTTTCTCCATGTTTCCTGAAAAAAGAAAATATTTTATAAGAGGACAGATTACATCCGAATCAGCTATCAAAATAACACCTTATAAAGATATCTATATGACGCTTGGAGATCAGCTTGATAATGGTTATTGGGTAGTAAATATACAATACAATTATCTAATTAGATGGATATGGATAGCAGCTGCAATCATGGGTATTGGTGGTTTTGCAGCCCTCATGGAGAGACTTAAAAGAAAATGAATACCTTGTTAAGATTTTCTATTTTGATTATTCCAATTGTGGGTATTTTATTTTTTTATAATTTATTGACAGAAGATAAATTTTATCCAGGGGCTAATTTTAAAAATTTCAATGTTCCCAATTTCAAATTACAAAGTCTTGATTCGGCCTCATCTTTCAAAAAAGAAGACTTACAAAATGAGCTATTACTTAATGTTTGGGCTAGTTGGTGTATAACTTGCAGAATTGAACATGACTTTTTAATGAAATTAAATTCTGAAGGCGTCAGGGTAACAGGACTAAATTACAAAGATGAATCAATTGATGCAATCAATTGGCTGAACTCCTATGGTAATCCTTATAATTTTAATCTCCATGATTTAAAAGGCTCATTGGCCTTAGACATGGGTGTAACAGGCGCTCCTGAAACTTTTCTTATTAAAAATGGTGTTGTTTTGGTTCACTACAGTGGTGAAGTAAATCAAACTATTTGGGATAAAGTCTTCATACCAATTATTACTGAAAATGAGATGTTTAAATGAAAAAAATAATTCTATTAAGCTTTATATTTTTATCATTTATTGGTTTCACATCTGAAGTTTATACATTTAATTCAGAAGTTGATGAGCAAAGATTTTATAAGTTAATTCATGAGGTTAGATGTCCTAAATGCACTAGTGGATCTATAGCAAGCTCAAATGCTCCTGTATCAGAAGATCTAAAAAATAAGATTGCAGAACTTATTAATAATGGCTATTCAGATAAAGATATTAAGCAGTATGCAAAAGATAGATTTGGAAGTGGGGTTTTATATGACCCTGAAGTAAATACCTCAACTTATATATTATGGTTTGGACCCTTCATCTTTCTTGCAATTATTTTTATAGGTTTTGTTTTTAGAAGAAGGCTAGGATGATAATTTTTTATCTAATAATGCTTTTAGCATTTTTTCCAGTAGCTGGCTTTTTGCTTGCAAGAGAATCCTCCAATAAAGCCTTTGTTTTTAGTTTTTCTTTCATGGTATTAGGCTTAGCTCTTTTTGGTTTTATCAGTAAGTTTTCCATCCTTGGGTCTGTTCATGAGCAAATGCTGTCAGATAAGTTAAAGGACGCTGTGTATGAAAATACCAAGCTTCAAGATAAATATTTTGATGATTTTAGTCTATCTATTGAGGATGATAAAAAGATTCTTTGGTTAGAAGAGATTATTTTATTTGCTATCAACAACAATAGCTTAATTACAGCTGAGCAGCTTGTAGAATTTGCAGAGCCAATTTTTAAAGATGCAGACCTACAAATTCGTTTTTATGCTTTATACAGTATTCTTAGAGATAAAAAATTTCCAGACCTTACTTTAGCTCAGACTTTACCAATGACTATTACAGCAGGTTCGAGTAGTTATTTAAGTCTTCAAGTTGATACGTCTGTAAAATGAGGGTCCAGCTGTTCCAATTGCACAAATACAATCAGAAGATTCAAAAATAATGAGTATTTCTATTACAAATCAGGATGCACTAATTCCTGGTTTTGATTTAGCTTCAGCTTTGATTAATGATGAGGATATTGTTCTAAATTCCCTAGTAAATTGTCAAAATAGTATGAGTTTTTCTTCATCTATATTCCCTAAATTTTTTAACCAGCTAAAGCATTATTTGGGGTAAAAATTAGTGAAAAAGATTGGTTTGTAAACTCACAATAGTTTAATATAAACCTTAATAAATTTTTCATATCAATGCAGCTTAAACATATTAAACTGGCTGGTTTCAAAAGCTTCGTGGACAGCACGAGGATCTCTTTTCCTACAAATTTAGTGGCTGTTGTTGGTCCAAATGGTTGTGGAAAATCTAATGTAATTGATGCTGTTAAATGGGTCCTCGGAGAGCTATCTGCTAAGAACCTTAGAGGCGACTCTATGTCAGATGTCATCTTCAATGGTTCAGAAAATAGAAAGGCTTCTGGTCAATGTAGTATTGAGCTTCTATTTGATAATTCAAGTGGAAAGATTGGTGGTGAATATGCTTCTTTTAATGAGATATCCATTAAAAGGGTTATGACTAGAGATGGTCAGTCAACATATTTTATAAATAGCACTAAGTGTCGACGTAAGGATGTTCAGGATTTGTTTCTTGGAACTGGCTTAGGACCTAATAGCTATGCCATTATTGAACAAGGTATGGTTTCAAATTTAGTAAGTGCAAAACCTGAAGAGTTAAGAGCGCATATTGAAGAAGCTGCTGGAGTATCTAAATATAGAGAAAGACGAAGAGAGACTGAGAGCAGAATTAAGAAAACTAAAGAAAACTTATCTCGAGTAAGGACGAAAGCGTGTCATTGCTGATGTCGTCTAGAAGGGCAAGCAAAAGCTGCAGAAAAATATAATCAACTCAAAGCTGAAGAAAAAGAAAATGAATTAAAAGTAGCTATATTATTTTCCCTTGAAGCTAAAAACAATAGAGATGCATTGCAGAAAAAATTAGATGTAACTCTTAGAGATCAAACTATTAAGGATGCAGAAGCTAATACCAAGCAATCACAGATAGATAAATATAGAACTGAACATGAGTCTGTAAGGGCATCTTATGACGAAGCTCAAAAGAACTTTTATGCAGTAGGAGCAGATATAGCTAGGCAAGAAGCCGACCTTCAAAATGAAACTAAGACACTTATTCAAAGCAAATCAGATATAGAAAGAGCTAAAGAGAGTTATGCAAAAGCTATAGAAAAAGAATCAACTTTTGAATCAAAAAAATATATTAAAGAATTAAAGTTAAATATATCTATTTTAAAAGCATTAGAAGCTTTAGATAAAAAAGCAGAACTTAATTTAAAAATATCACCACTAGAGTTAGGTATTGCAGAAAAAACCGCTGAGCTTGATTTGCAGCAATCAAGATTAACAGAAGTAAAAGAAAGCTATGCTTCAGTTGCATCCGGATTTGAGGCAGCCAGATCTTCCGCATCTTCAATTAGTTCAAATATAGCCATGCATGAAGCTGATCTTAGAAATATAAATAAGATTGAGGTTCAAAGCAAAATAGATCTTGAGAAGGCTAAAAAGAGTTATGCAAACGCACTAGAAGAAGAAGCTAATATTGATAATTTAAGTCCTAAAGAAAAAGCTATTAATTTATTAGATATGATTATTGATACGCTCAAAGCTATGGGTTCTGGAAGTGATGGAGTCTATCAAAAAGCTATTGAGTTAAAAGATCAATTAACTCAAATATTAAATATTGCTTCAGCTCAATCTAAATCTCTAACTGATGAGTACCTTAATAGACAAAATAGCTTATCTGAACTTCTTAAAGATAATGCTGAGAAAAAGTCTATAACCGAAAGAGAGTTAGGTGAATTAGTTCAAAGCAAATCAACTATTGAGATTGAGTTAGAGGAATTTAGAGGCAAGCGAACACAAGCAGATGATCTTATAAGAGAAATGGAAAATAAGCGCTCTGTTGCAGCAGCTGACTTAAGGACTCTTGAAGCACAAATAAATGCATTAAAGCTAGAATTAAGGACTTTTGAAGTAAATCTAGAGAATGCCTCTCACGCCTTAACTAAAGAAGGAATTAATCCAGCTGAGCTTAACTCCTCTGAGTTTAAAGATATGAATTTATTAGAGCTAGAAGGTTCGTTAGAAAAAATTCAGGAAAGTATTTCAGCTCTAGGCTCTATTAACCTTGCTTCACCTGATGAATATTTAACAAGACAAAATGATCTATCTAAAATAATTACTGAAACTGAAAGTAAAAAACAAAAATTAGAGCAAAGTATTGCTGAGCTTGTGCAAAAAAGCTCTTCTGCCGAAGGAGTGCTTGTAAATATTAGACAAGAGCAATCTAAAGTTGATCAAGAGCTTCGAGATCTTGAAAATAAAAGATCCATTGCTGAATTAGACCTAAGAGCTATTTCTGAAAAAGTTACCAATATAAAACTAGAACTTAAGACCTATGAGATTAATTTAGAAAATGCTAATGCAAGAATAAAGAAATCTGGAATCAATATAGAAGATATAAATTATGAAGATTATGAAGATTTTGTTATTAAAGATATCGAAGATCAACTTACAGATATTCAGGCTAAAATTATTAGACTTGGCGCAATTAATCTTGCTGCTCCTGACGAGATTGCAGAAGAATCTATAAGAGGTAAGAAATTAGAAGAGCAATACAATGAACTTACCGAAGCATTGGATAAGCTAACTGGAGCTATTAAGAAAATTGATGTTGAAACAAAATCAAGATTTAAAGATAGCTTTGATGCAGTCAATAACAGATTAAAAGAAGTTTTTCCAATTCTTTTTGGAGGTGGATTTGCTGAATTAACCCTTCAAGATGACGACACTTTAAATGGTGGTGTTGTTCTGATGGCAAGACCGCCAGGTAAAAAGAATGCATCTATCTCACAACTATCAGGTGGAGAGAAGGCTTTAACGCGATTGCCATGGTGTTTGCGATCTTTAAATTGAATCCAGCACCATTTTGTATGTTGATGAGGTTGATGCTCCGCTAGATGATGCTAATGTAACAAGATTTTGTAACTTGGTTGAGGAAATGTCGGATAGAGTTCAATTTATTTTTATTACCCATAATAAAATATCGATGGAAGCAAGCGATCATCTTATGGGTATTACTATGCAAGAAGCAGGCGTTTCAAGACTCGTTTCAGTCGATGTTAATGAAGCACTTGAGTTAGCTAATTCAGATTAAATGCAGGCGAATTCAGATATATACTTAATTGGTCTTTCGATCATACTATTTTTAGTTATTACTTTCTTTTTTCTTAAAAAAATTGCTAGCTTTAAATGATTTAAAAGTTAAAATTGAAGAAATTCCTGATGATTTAAAAGATTTAAAGTGAGGCTGAACGTCGCTCTCAATCATCTTTTAATTTCTCAGAAAAATCTAAAGATTCTCAGGATTATGAGCAAGAGTTGATTGTCTTTAATCTAATTTCGATGGATGGTTCTTTGTATGCGATGGACCAACTATTTGGATTTTTAGCGAACTATAATGCGAAACTTCGTAATGGATATTTTTCTTATACAAATAATAACAAAGAGATTTTTAGAGTAGCTAATGCACTCAAGCCGGGAACTTTTGATACAGACACTAGTTCCCATGCTATTTTGCTTGTGGCTGATCTTAATGATGTTGATGATGCCATTCTTACAGTTAATTTAATGTTAGATTTTGCAACACAGTTTAGTGAAAACTTCCATGCGAGCATTTGTGACGGAAACAGACTCCCTTTAACTAAACAAATGATCTCCCATATCAGATAAAGTACGTTTTTTCAACTTTAAAAACAAGTTTTTTCAGAGATATATTATGACGGTAGAGGAAAAAATAAAGGAACTTCGAGAGCAGTTAAATAACCATAATTATAACTATTATGTTTTAGATAATGCAACAATTTCAGATTTTGATTTTGATAGAACTTTAAAAGAATTAGAAAAGTTAGAAAAACTGATCTTGTTTCAACTGATTCTCCAAGTCAAAGAGTTGGAATTACTCCCTTAGAGAGTTTCAATAGCTATAACCATAAAAAACAAATGCTCTCACTTGCTAACGTATTCAGCAAAGACGAGCTAGTTGATTTTTTTACTAGAGTAAATAAGCGTCTTATTGATATTAAAAGCTATAAGGTGTTTTGCGAGCCTAAAATGGATGGGGCGGCAATTTCATTAATATATATAAATGGAATTAACCACTGGAGCTACAAGAGGAGATGGAATTAAGGGTGAAGATGTAACATCTAACGTTAAAACCATTAAATCTATTCCTCAAAAACTTTTAACCAGTAAAAAATTTCCAATACCTAGTTACTTAGAGGTAAGAGGTGAAGTTTATATATCCAAAGATGACTTCATTAACCTTAATAAAAATGCATCCATTAATAATCAAAAAATATTTGCTAATCCAAGAAATGCAGCTGCTGGAAGTCTAAGGCAGCTTGATTCAAAGATTACCAGCCAAAGACCCTTGTCTTTTATTGCACACGGCATTGGCGAGATTAAAGATATTGATATTAGTAGCTTGGATGAGTTTTTTACAATGTTAAAAGAGTTTGGTTTACCTATTAATCCTTTAAATAAAAAAGTTTCAGATATTAATGGATGTCTTAAATACTATGAGGAGATACTCAAAAATAGAGAGGGCATACCTTTTGATATTGATGGCGTTGTTTATAAAGTTAATAACCTTAGTTATCAATCCAAGCTTGGAGAAGTATCAAGATCTCCTAGATGGGCCATAGCTCACAAATTTCCTGCTGAGGAAGCCACAACTTCAATTGAGTCAATTGATTTTCAAGTTGGGAGAACTGGAATACTAACTCCAGTTGCTCGATTAAAACCAGTTAAGGTTGGAGGTGTTATTGTAAGTAATTGCACTCTCCATAATATAGATGAAGTGAAGAGGCTAGATCCAAGAAGGTGATACAGTTATCATAAGAAGAGCTGGAGATGTCATACCGCAAATTATTAAAGTTGTACTATCTAAAAGGCCTTCTAATTCCTCTAGAGTAGATATTCCAAATAAATGCCCAGCATGTGGCTCGAGCACTTTAAATGAAAATGCTTCGGATTGGGTGGTGGTTAAAGGTAATAATAATCAGCAGATTAAAAAGTTTGGTTCAGAGATTGAAGCTAATTACTTTATTTCTAAAGAAGCTAATGATTATTCAGTTAAAGAGATAAAAAATAAGGCAGCATTTGTTAAGTGCTCTGCAGAGTTTACCTGCCCTGAAATTGTTAAAGGAAATATTGTGCACTTTGTCTCCAGAAAAGCTTTTGATATAGAAGGCTTAGGTCAAGAAATTATTAATACTTTTAATAAAAAAGGTTTTTTAAAAGATGTAGCAGATATATATAACCTAAAAGCTTTTAAAAATGAACTTATGGAAATGGATGGGTTTGGTCAAAAATCCATTACAAAACTTCTCAATTCAATTGAGAGCTCAAGAAGAGTTAATCTTCACAAACTCATATATTCTTTAGGTATTTCAGAGGTTGGTGAAGCGACTTCTAGAAACCTAGCTCAGGAATATACAAGTATTGATTTGTTTCTCAATGCAGATTTTGATCATTTATTGGGTATTGATGATATAGGGCCTAAAGTCGCAAGTAATATTATTAATTACATCAAAACTGACTTTGCTAAATCTTTATTACCAAGATTAATCCTGGAGCTAGATATAATAAAAACAGCTGAAGTTGATATAGCAAATATGCCTTTAAATGGAGTTCAAGTTGTACTAACAGGCAAACTAAATAATTATTCAAGAGATGAAATTAAAGAAAATCTTATATTAAAAGGAGCTAAAGTTTCCTCTAGCGTCTCATCTAAAACTAATTTTGTTATAGCGGGAGAGAATGCTGGATCAAAATTAAAAAAAGCAATTGAACTTAATCCTAAAATCTATGATGAAAATGAGTATGAATCAATTCTTAAAAACCCATCGCAATATATTTAGCATAATTGTCTGTATTTGCTTTATTCAGGCATGTACAACCGCGCCACCAGAAAGTCCTGATAATATTTGTAAAATTTTTAAAGAAAAAAAGAGTTGGTATAAAGCGGCTGTGCAAGCTGAAAAAAGGTGGAAGATTCCTCCTTATGTTTTAATGTCATTCGTTTACCAAGAATCTAGTTTTAAATCAGATGCTAGACCAGAAAGAGATAAGCTTCTTGGATTTATTCCATGGTTTAGGCCATCAACCGCAGTTGGTTACTCTCAAGCTCTCACTATGACATGGGATGACTATAAAGATGAAACTGGAAACTCTAGAGCTAAAAGAAATAACTTTAAAGATTCAACTGATTTTATAGGATGGTATGCAAGTAAGGGTTACTACCAGGGTTTTGAAAAGACTGATGCTAGATCTTTATATCTTGCATATCACGAGGTTATGGCGGGTTTAAGAAAAAAACTTATAGAAAAAAACAATGGCTAGTAAAAGTTTCAGATAGAGTTCAAGCTAGATCAACTAAATATCAACAGCAATATTGGGGTTGCGCAAAAGAACTAAAGAGAAAGAACATATTTTAATTAAATTACTTTAATTTCAAATCCTTCTTCTTCTAAGATTTTCTGGAAACCTTCACCTGCCAAGACTGCTCTTTTAGGATCAGTATTAAAATATTTTGCAGCCATATTTTTTTAAGTCACTTAGCGAACATTCTTTAACCCTAGCTCTAAATTCTAAACGTTCATCTTGAGATTTATCTTGAATTAAATTTAAGAAATCATTGCCTGCTTCTCCTGCAGGTGACATAGGCTTATCAATACTAGAAATAACGCCTAAAATACCTTCTTCAAGCTGAGCGCTTGAAATATTTTCAAGAGCCCATTCTCTTGAATTAGAAAATTCAGCAAAAGTTTCTTTGCATTTAGGGTCTCTATAAGAGTAGAAAAGAAAAACTTGTGATTTGCTATCATGAGAAGCTCCAGCTCCATAAGCACCACCTTTTTCACGAATTGCAGAATGTAAGTATCCATTCCTTAAAACTGTTGCTAATACACTCAATATTGGAGCATCTGGATGAGAGCCATTTACGGTTGGAAATGCCTCTGCGCAGAAGCATACCTGTGATCCAGTTATCCACCCAAGCTCTCTTTGCTGAGTAGGGGCTAATACTTGATTATCAAACTGCATCTCTGACATAAAGCTTGGTATGCCTAAATTTAGCCCTTTTTGCTCCAAGGAGGAGGCTGTAAATGAATACATAGGAGTGCTTGAAATTTTATTTTGTATATCAATTAGGGAATCAATATATCTATTAAGATTAGCATCATCACTAACGGAATCCTTAAGTGATTTAAGACTATTTACGAAGGTAAGGCCTGATGTAAGCTCATTAGTAGCAGCTCTTTTGCTAATTTGAGCAGCAGCGCTGCTCATTGCTAAGCTATGACCACCTTGGGTTAGAGATTTTTCAGCGTCTGCAGAACTAAATTCAATAATTTCTTTTACTCTTTTTGGATTAGCAAAATTAGCATTACTTACAGTTTCCATCATAAGTTCCTGCATAGCTTCTGCATTTTTTTCCAGACTACTGCTTGTTATCTTTAGACCCATTTTTCTTGTTTCAGCTTCATTACCAGGAAGTAAAATAAATGATGCACCAATGCCACCAGTTATAGATGCCTGACATTTTTGAATTTCTTCAAATGACTTATTGCCTAATCCAAGATCCGTTAACAGGTCAGAGTAAGTGTGAGTAGCACTTAATTGATCCAGATTTAGATCTTCACACGGATATATTAGTGAATGATAAACAATTCCATTTGTTCCAGTTTTGTAATAAAAGTCTCTATTCTTTTCAGTTACATCATTCAGGATAGCCGTTGGAAATTTTCTAGTTAAAGGTATATCTGCAACGGTAACTTGCGGAAGAATTCCAGGATCATCTTTTGCATCCTGTCTGTTCTTGAGATCTTTTGCGAGTGTATTAATTTCATCTTTTTCAATAGCACTTAAATACATGTTTCTTGATTCATGAAAATTTTTAATTTCTTCTTCCTTCTTTTCATTTAAACCAATTTCTGGCTTTAATTCATAATTTACTCTATGAGGATTATTAATAAGATGTTTTTCAATTAAATTTTTCAAGATACCTTTCAGTCTTTAGATTTTCTTTTAGCTGAGTAAAACTTTTATCTAAATCTAGAATCTCAAGCGGATCATCTCTATGAATGCATGCAGGAAGACAGCCTAGCATTAACTCTAAACCATATGGCATTCCACTTCCTGAAACTTCTCTTTGCTTAATCTCCAATTGATGAACTGAAGAATCTATAACATCCTTTGAAACCCCATTTTCCATGAGATCATTTAATGTATTGAGAATTAAATTCTCAACCTCAGTTTGATTGCCAGCAGACACCCCTTCAAGACCAGCAGCAAATACAATTTCTTTATGGCTTGTCTCTAATCCAGTTAAAGGAGAGGGCGCTATGCCCAATTCAGAACTTTCTAGAGCTTTCCTTAATGGTGATGCAGTTGATCCAGTAGTTGAAGTAAATGTTAGGTGTCCTGAAATAAATTATGAAATGACATCGAATGAGTTTTTTGCATTAGAAAAAATACAAAATAAAAAATATGATGTAATTTTTATAGATGGGTTACACGAAACAACTCAAGTAGATATTGATATTCAAAATTCTTTAAAACATTTAAATGAAGGAGGATTTATATTACTACATGATTGATTACCAAATGTAAAAAAAGTTGCATTGGAAGGGTGGTAATGTTTTTTATGAAAATTTACTAACTCTTCATGACTTAACTCAAGAATATTTTCTGGATTACCGCCACTATTAAATTGATATGTTGAGTCTGGATATAGGTATTTAGAAAGACCATGCCAAAGCTGACTAGGTATTGAGCTCATAGCACCTTTCATTTCGTTGTAAACAACACCTTTTATTTCGAGTTTTTCTGCAAATTCGAGTCTGTGACCTTCCTGAGAGAAATCCAATGGATCTAATTTAGGAAAAAAAGCTGAATCTACATAAACATCAAGTAAATTCTGAAAATCTTTATTATTTTGAGTTGCAAATGGATAAGCCGTCCAATCACTTGAGGTAAAAGCATTCATAAATGAGTTTAAAGAACGTCTTATCATCATGAAAAAAGGGTCCCTTACTGGAAACTTCTCACTTCCGCACAAGGCCGTATGTTCGAGAATATGTGCAATACCCTTAGAATCCTGAGGGACTGTTCTAAATGCAACCATAAAAACATTTTCAGTAGACTCAGATGCTAAATGAATATGTTGGCAATTAAACTCATTTTCAGTAAAAACCTGAGCTTCGAGATTTAATAAAGGGATAAACTTTTTTTCTTCTAATTTGAACATTGGCTAAATATGTTTTTTTCTTTAAAATAAAGAAATGATTAATAATAAAATAAAACAATTCAAAAAAACTTCAATAATTATAAGCTTAGTCTTTATTCAAAGTTGTGCTTTAAATCTAAATACTTATGATTTTGAAACTGATTCTCTTGAAAGTTTCAACTTGGCAGATTATAACGAATTCTCATTAAATATGAACCAATCTAATTTAAGTGCTGAAGTAAATCCTATTAAATTTGAAAAGTTAAACAGTTATTGGTTTTAGAAATCCAGATAAAGAGTATCTTATAAATCCAGAAGCAAATATAAAGTTGGTTGCTGATTCTCAGTTAATAGTTTTAGGAAGACCTGAGCAGATAATGCATACATGTATGGTTATGATGCTTGGAATCTAAATGAGCTTGAAACCACTGAGCAATTTATCTTAAGAGTAAATATAAAAGATATTAGTGCCAAAAAACTTTATGGACTGGTTTAACAAAATGGAGAAAGGGATCAAGTTTTGCTCCAGTAGATATGCCTTCAGCAGAGTTATTGATAGAAAATCTTCTGGTTAATCATCATTAAATCTTAAGGGGCTTATAGCCTCTTTAACTTCTTGGCTGATAGGGCTTGGTATATTACATATATCATTCATGATTGTTTCAGCTAACAAGGGAGCTAGACTTAAACCTCTTGACCCAAGGCCGCCTAACACAAAAACTTTATCCTGATCGATTGGTCCAACTACAGGCAGATAATCTGGAAGAGAAGCTCTTGTTCCAATCCATCTAGATTTAATATGAGAGATATCTTCATCAATTAAAAGATGATTATTTTTTTCAATTATATTTTGATAATTAATTGAATCCCCAGTATTCATCTCATCATTGCTATATATGGAACCAGCCCAATTAATGCCATTACATTCTGGTAGCACATAGCCATTATTGTTAATTGGGTATTGAATATTTTTAAGAAGTTTATTGTCAAAGCCAGCTATAGCTCCATGCTTCAGTCTAATATTGGGTATGGCTGATTTTAAAGAATTCCACATACATATAAATTCATACCATTAAAAGTTTTACCATTAACAGTATATTCACTTGTAAATCCAATTGAATTATCAAGCGCCACTTTCAGATATGAAGTTTATATTAGAAAATGTTGTAGATTATAATAATTTAAGTGATTGTGAATTACTATATTTATCTTGATCCCATCGTAATCTTGACTAACTTTATTTTGAGTATTTATTTCGTCTGCAGTTAATTTTACGAAAAGATCATCCCTATCAAGCTTTAAAATTCTTTTAATCCAAGAATCTCTATCCTCACCATTATTTAAAAATAAAATACCTGTATTTTTATATCCACTCAGTACTTTTGTATAAAATCTATGAGCGTAAAGGTAACCTTGAACCAATAAATCACTTCTAGGGTCTAGTCCTAGTGAAAACTTAGGATACATAGCAGCCCATGGATTTAAATTTAAATCCTTTTTTTTATCAAAAATATCAACACTGATATCTTGATTTGCTAGCTTGTAAGCACAAGCTATTCCCGCTGGTCCTGCTCCTATAATAGCTACTTTTTTAGGTGTGAGTTCTAATTGTGTTGTCTTGTCCTTTTTGGAAAAAACTCCTTGCAATCTATGCCTCTTATTACCAAAACCTTTAACTTTACTTACATTAAAGTTATTTTCTTCTAGACCTCTTCTTACAAAGCCAGCAGCAGTGTATGTTCCAAAAGTTGTATTTTCTTTGCTAAGTAAATTAATGTTACTAAATACATTTGGTGACCACATGGATATATTTTTACTAGGATCAAAACCATCAAAATACCAGGCATCAAATTTATTATTATCATTTCCGACTAATGAGACCAAGGCATCATCAACATTATTTATGATAAGAGTTAACCTAATTTTAAATTTAGGAAAATCTATTCTAGTAAAGCCATTACATTCAATAGGAAAATTTAGGACCAACTCATCACCATACTCTTTAAGCAGCGGATAGTTTTTAACAATTTTTTTAAAGTCTTCAATATTTAATGAAAAGCAATCAATGGAAACATAATCCAACCATTTTTTATTATTTAAATTATGCTCATGCCAAAATTTTGCTGTAATTAGAAAATTTAAGCCAAAGCCAAAGCCAAGTTCCGCTATCTTAAAATTATCTTTTTCTAGGTTTTGCCATCTATCTTTAAGATTATTTGCTGTGATAAAGACCTCTTGAGTTTCATCTATAACATTTGCTTGAAAAAACCTGTCATCGTAATCAAGACTATGCGGCTGATTATCTTCCCAGCTCAACTTTCTAGAATTTATTTTAAGAGGATGTAATTTATTCATTATTTATCTTTAGCATTCTACTATTAATTATTTTATACAATGTTCTATAATAATTTTTAACTCTTTTAAAAAAATATGAATACAAAACTCTATTATATTTCTATCCTGCCATTAATATTTTTACTAAGCTCGTGCTCAGATGATGTCACTAGATCCCAGCCTGTTGAGTATACATCCTCAGTTGAAAAACTCGTTCAACATAGCGAAGAGTTTATTCCTACAGTTTACTCATACGATAATGGCATTCATATTGCTGTTGGCTTCGGCATAGCTAATTCAATCATGGTTGAAGGCGAGGGTGGCAATATAATAATTGATGCTGCCGATAGTGTTGTTGAGGCAGAAAAAATATATAAATTTTTTAAGAATATAAAAAATAAATCAAAGCAGTTATTTATACCCATAATCATGGCGATCATACATTTGGTGCAGCCTACTATGACAGCATTAGTGAAGAAAAACCGCAGATCATTGCGCATGAGACCACTGCATTTTATATATAAATTATAATTTAATTCCAAATGTAATCTACACATGGCCTGAAGTAGCTTCAGTTGGCAAAACAGAAGAGCAATTAATTAATGATGGAATTGAATTTAAAAAAGGTCAATTTCCAATGCGTGCATTAGGAAGAGCAAGAGCTAGTATGGATATTGATGGTTTTGTTAAATATAGCTGGTATCAATCTTGAGCTTTACCATGCTCCTGGAGAAACTAATGATCAGCTTTTTGTCTGGCTTCCAGATCATCTATCTCTTATGCCAGGAGATAATATATATAAAACCTTTCCTAACTTATATACGATAAGAGGAACTACTCATAGAGATGTTGCGGGATGGGTAAATAGCCTTGATCACATGAGATCCTTAGATCCAGAATTTCTATTTCCAAGCCATACTAAACCTCTAGAGGGCGATGAGGTAATGGCAACTCTGACTATTTACAGAGATGCTATTCAGTATGTCCATGATCAGACAATCAGATTAATGAATCAAGGCCTGTATCCTGATCAAATTATTGAATTAATCGAGTTGCCATCTGAGATTGCAGATTCCCCATTTCTTAATGAATTTTATGGAACTATCAGGTGGTCTGTAAAAAGTATTTTTAATGGATATTTGGGTTGGTTTAATGGCAATATCTCAGATCTTGATCCTTTATCAAGAAAAGAAGAAGCTTCAAGATTGGCTTTAATGGTTGGAGGTGTTGAGAATATCTACTTACAACTTGAAGCTGCAGTCACAGCAAAAGATATGCAATGGGCGCTTCAACTCAGTGATCATCTGATAGCACTTAATCATAAAGTTAATGACGTAAATAAATTAAGATCAATTGCTGCAGAGTATATTGGTCAGCGATCACCCAATCCCAATAAGAGAAATTATTTACTTAGTTCTGCTCTTGAACTAGAGCCAGGATTCGAATTGGAAAATATAATTAAGAGTGATGCATACCTATTAAAGCAATTATCAATGGATAACTTTTTTAATATCCTGTCTGTTACTTTAAATCCTGAAAAGGTTGAAACTGGTATATATAGAGCATGCTTTGCCTTTGATTCAGGTCTTAAGAAAACTATTACATTAAGAAACAAAATTGCTGAAATATCATCTGCATCAACTGATTGCGATTTAAATATCGAGACTAATGATAGTTTATTTAAAGAAACTTTAGCTGGAATTCATAACCCTATAAGCAAGGTTGCATCCGGAGAAATTAATACTAACGGTAAGTCAGCAGAGTTTCTTATGTTCTTATCAAAATTTAGAAATTAATCTTTACTAGTGCCTGATGGTATATCTTTATATGCCACGCCCTTATCCGCTCTTGGATCCTGTGGCAAACCTAAAACTCTCTCAGCAATAATATTTCTTAAAATCTCATCAGTGCCCCCAGCTATTCGCAATCCTGGTGATCCTAGCCACGCTCCTTGAAAACCATGAACATCAGAGTCATCTGTTTTTAGCATTCCTGCCATATCAAGGGAATCAATTCCGAAATTACCAATTGCTTGGAGTTTATTAGCACTAACCACCTTAGTAATAGATGCCTCTGGTCCAGGGGTATCTCCTTTTGAGAGTGCTGACATTGTTCTTAACTTGGTATTCTTTAGCCCATTAGCCTGACAATACCAGTCCGCAATAGATTCTCTTACAGCTCTACTTTGAATCAAAGGTTCTCCATGACTTCTAAGTCTCTAGTTATTTCAAATATTTCATCAAAATCTAGTCCTGCAGGATCTCCCACTGCAAGTCTTTCATTCATTAACGTTGTTAAAGAAACTTTCCAACCATCACCCTCATTACCTAATCTTTGAGTATCAGGAATACGAACATCATTAAAACCAGAGCCACTGCCAGATTGACCGGTAATCTGCTTAATCGGCTTCACAGTTATTCCCGGTGACTTCATGTCTACAAAAAAGAAAGTTAAACCCTTGTGTTTATCTAAATTGGCATCATGCCTAACAACTAAAATTCCATAGTCACAAAATTGAGCTCCAGATGTCCAAACTTTTTGACCATTAACTATCCACTTATCCCCATCCTGAACTGCTTTACTTCTAAGTCCAGCTACATCTGAGCCAGCCGATGGTTCTGAAAATAATTGGCACCAAATTTCTTTACCTTCTGCCATAGGTGGTAAATATCTAGCTTTTTGTTCTTCTGATGCATATTGCATCATTACAGGACCAGCCATTCCAAGACCAATTTCGTAAATACCTCTAGGCACACTAAATTTTGATTCTTCTTGTCCCCATATAATTCTTTCAATAGCAGAAGCTGCTATTCCGCCATATTCTTTTGGCCAATGAAGCATTGCCCAGCCAGCATCAAACTTTTTTCTTTGCCATTCTTTAGCAGAGTCTAAAAAAGCTTCCTCGCCTACCATACCCTCTCTTTTATCTTTAGGCGCTGCGGTTTTAAGTTCAGCATTTTGCTCTAACCAACTTCTACATTCAGCCCTAAATTCTGCTTGCTCTTTCGAATCATTAAAATCCATTGAATACCCCTTTAATTTGAATTAACTAAGTTTGATTTCTCTAAACCGCTGACTAGCTTTTCTTTCCATGTAGATAATGATCCTATATTTAAAGAGGATATTAATAAATCTAAACTTAAAAAAGGTGACAGTCATACTCCCAAGTATAACCATTACCACCATGTGTTTGAATATTTTCTTGGGCAGCATAATTAAATGCATCTAAAATTTCATCCCATTTTTGCATCATCTAATTCTGATGAATCTGTTAAGAGTGCCCATGCTCCATAAAAAGAGTTAGATTTTGCAAGAGTTATTGATATATACATATCTGCAAGCTTATGTTTAATAGCTTGGTATGATCCAATTGCTCGTCCAAATGCAAATCTCTCTTTTGCATAACTTGTTGCCATATCTAATGAGGCTTGAGAGCCACCAATTTGTTCAAAACTAAATAAAACTGCAGCTTGATTTAAAATACTTTGTAATAATTCCCAACCATTTCCGGCTTCACCAACTATTTGACTCTTGGTATTTGTAAAATCAATAGAGAAATGACCTCTACTTTCGTCAATATTTTCTTGGTTATCAATATTACAACTTGATTGATTGAGATCAACAAGCCTTAACTCAATCCCGCTATCACCTCTGCAAACAACGATTGCATGAGTTGCAATTCCAGCATCTGGAACAGCAATCTTTTTACCATTAATCTCTTCATTTAAAGATGTAACGCTTATATTATTTTCAGTAGGAGCAAGTAAATCTTCAGTCACCGCAAGGGTTCCAACACATTCCCCTGAAACAAGCTTGGGTAATATCTCTTGTTTGATTTCTTCACTTGCATATTTAATGATTGCCTCGGTAAAGAGGTATACAGATGACGAGAAGGGCACTGGAGCTAGAGATCTACCAAGCTCCTCAGCAACCACGCAAAGCTCTAAATGTCCCAAACCTAATCCTTCATACTCTTCTGGAATTCTGATGCCAGTCCATCCCATCAGCATAATCTTCCCACAACTCTTTATCTAGACTATTTTTATCATCCAGTACCGATCTATTTCTTTTAAGATGAACCCTCTTGGTCCATTAGACAACTTTCGAGCCTCATCATGAAGAACTTTTTGGTCATTTGAAAAATCTAAATTCATAATTTTTTATAGTAATATAATGTTAATAAATGGTAATAGAATATAATTCTAATTACTATATTTTCATTAAACTTATATTCATTTAAATAAAGATGACAATCCAAGATTCACAAATAAAAGTAAACAAGGAAGATAGTAATTATTTAGATAAACGTCAGCAAACTGGTGGCTTATTTTTAGGTTTTGTATTTGTTCTTATGCTTTCAAGCATTATGGCCCTGGCTTTATGGGTCAATCAAATCTCAACCAGTAGTCAAGAGCTTGTAAATAGTTACGAAGATAGAATTGCTTTACTAGAGGAACAATTAAGCATTGTTGATTCAGTCAATGCTGACTCTATGACTGGTGTTGCATCGCAACTACAGTTCTTAGATAAAGAGATAAGGAAGCTTTGGGACCTAAGTAATAAAAGAAACAAAGTTAAAATTGAGGAAACTATAAAATATGATTCAGTAGTTAAAAAATAAGCTTAAATCTAAAAACCCTCTGATAAATCGTTCCATACCAAATTTTGTTTCTATACTTAACGATCACATTAAACAATTAGAATTAGTAGCGTCCACACTTAAATCACTTCCTCAACTACAAAAAGATATTAAATCATTAAATACCGATATATTACTAATGGAAGAGTCTATTCAAGCCTTTAATAACTATAGAAAACAAAATAATGCAGTCATACTTCAGTTACAAAATGAAATTAGATTGCTGAAAGCATCAATTATTACCTCAAATAACCCATCTACAAATAATAATAATAGTTTGGTCGATTTAGAGATAATTGAAGAAGTTGAGTATACACCAGTTGAACTAATTAAACCAACTTCTGGAACTCCGGATATCATACAAATTGTAATGAGAAGCGTTTTTAATAAAGATTAGTAAATTACTATCTTTTTCTCTTTTTAGCTTTTATACCCTTAGCTATATTAATAGGCTATGGGGTGATAGTTTTTGCACCTATTTTTTGTTGTATTAAAGCTATAAATTCTTATAGATTTCAGAATCCCAAAGAAATGTATTTCTGGATTGCTCTTGGCTTTGTTTCATTTCTTCTTGCACTCAAGATGCTGGGAGCTATTTAATGGAAAAAATAGTTAAATTCTTATTAGGTTTATTTACTTGTTTTTTTCTACTTATGGGTTGTTACATAATGTTAAAAAGCGACCTATCTTCAACTGTATTTCCCTTCACTATTAACAATCTGGAGACTGCAGGTGAGCTAAGGGCTGTTTTTGGCGGATCTTTGCTAGCATTTGGCTATTTATTACTTAGATTTCTTACTTCATCATCAAACGTAACGGTTTCATCAGTAATCATATATATCCTGGTTTGCATCAATATTGGAAGAATTATTAGTCTTTTTTATGAAGGTTATCTTACTTTTACTTTTTACTCTTGGATGCTTGAATTATGTCTCCTTATTTTGGTATGTTTTGCACACAAAAACCGAAAAAATAAGATAGACTATTACTTATAAAATTTTCTAAAATATCAGGCTTACAGGAGTCTTTTTTATGTTTAAAAATAATTTAATAGATGAAGTAACTTTAGTATTTATAGCTTCATGTGGCGGTGGCGGGGGTGGCGGTGGCGTCCAGCACCAGAACCAAGTCCAACTGCAAGCCTTTCCGCATCATCTTCTTCTGTTATTCTTGATACGGTTATTACCTTAACTTGGTCTTCTACTAATGCGACTTCATGTTCTGCTTCTGGAACCTGGACAGGTACTAAAGCTATTAGTGGAACTGAGGATGTAACTATCTCGACTCCAGGTGATAATACTTTTGGAATTAATTGTACTGGTGCTGGCGGCTCTGCATCTGCTTCAGCTATCGTTGAAGGTTATAGAAATACTGATGGTGTTTCTGTTGATGGTTATATTCGTCAAGCTGATATTTTTATTGATACCAATGATTCCTATACTGCTGATGGTGATGAAGATTCAACAACTTCAGATAATGATGGTAAATTCACCATTAAATACTCAGATGGAAATCTGATTAGTTTAGGTGGAACCGATCTTGATTCTGGTAATGCTTTAGATAATCTTTTAATTGTTCATAAACTGACTGGTCACTCAGATTTTAAAGCTGTTACTCCAGTTACCTCAGTTGCAGCATTTATGACTGATGCCAGTCTAGTTAATGCAGCTCTTGGTATAGATTCAAGTCTTGATATTAGTGTTGTTGATCCGGTTGTAGGAAAGGGTGATGGCGGCATCAATGATTATCTATATGAAAAAGGTAACCAGCTCACAATTCTTGCTTACGCACTGCAAAATATTACGAATAATCTGAATACCACAACTGAGACTACTCAGGATTATTTTAAAGCTATAGCCGAAGAGCTTGATACAGAATATACAGCTACTGAAACCAGAGTTAATATTGAAACGGAAGCTTTTATAACTAAAGTTCTAAATAATGTTGTTGAATCTAAATCTTTAACCTTAGATGCCACAAATAAAGCTAATACTATAAGTGCTCTAGCTGCTGTGCTTCCTGTAGTTCAAGTCAAAGCAAATAATGAGAATACGACTGCTATATTTGATTTTGCAACCAGTACCCTACAAACAGATGCTCAAGCAATAGCCAATGGAACAGCTTCGGATGCAACTCTTGTTAGTTATCAAACAGATATTCTTAATTATGTTGCCACTGATCAAAATGTGGATGTGAATGATCTCGTTGCATCATTAGCCGATTCAGCAACTACAGCTGAAGATACTTCTGTAACATTAAATGTTCTAGCAAATGATTCCTATCAGACATCCTTGCCAGTTACTTTAACTGCAGGTGCAGCTTCAAGTGGCTCAATAAGTATTCTAAATAATGTTGTAACCTATTCACCAAATGATAATTTTAAGCGATCGAAGATTAAATATACTTTAAACCAGGCAGGACAAACTTCTATTTCAAGTATATTAATTACTGTTACTTCTGTGAACGATGCCCCAACTTTTAATAATTTACTTACAAATTATACAGTTGACGAAAATCAGACAGCAGTTACCAGTATTGATGTAAGTGATGCAGAAAGTGAGCCTCTTACGGTTTCAATCAATGGAGCAGATGCTACAAGTTTCAATTTATCTTCTGAAAATGTTTTAAGTTTTGCATCATCACCGGATTATGAGCAGCAAAGCTCATATGCCATAACTGTCTCTGTTACAGATGGAATAGATACATTAAGTAAAGATGTAATAGTTAACTTAAATAATCTTAATGATAATAATCCTGTTATTGCTTTATTACCTTTAGTGCTGCTGAAAACCAAACTGCTATTGGAACAGTAACTGCTTCTGATGCTGATGAGGATAGTGTAACTTTCACAGTTTTTCTGAAGTATCTATTTCAAATGGAGGATTATTAACATTTTTAGTTGCTCCAGATTATGAAACAAAATCATCATATACAACTGCGGTAACGGTATCCGATGGTCTAAATCAGTTAACTGAAAATATAACTATTGATATAACGAACTTAGATGACAACCCAACTAATTTCACTTCTTCATCAACGTTTAGCGCAAATGAAAATCAATCTTCAATTGGTACTGTTGTAGCGACAGATGCTGACACCCAGTCACTGACATATAGCATTTCTGGTTCTGAGCTATCAATTACATCTGATGGAGTTTTATCATTTGTAGATATTCCTGATTATGAAACCAAAACTTCATATTCAGCAACGGTTACTGCATCAGATGGAGTAAATTCAGGTTCTCAGGATATTACTGTAAGCGTTATCGATGTTAATGATAATGCTCCTGTATTTACATCTGAAACAACATTTAGCATACCCGAAAATCAATTAGATATTGGTTCAGTTACAACTACTGACGCTGATAATGGAGATACAATTACCTATTCTGTAGATAACTCTGTTACTCAAAAAATAGAAGTATCTGTAGCCGCTAATGCAAGTGGCTCTGGCAATGTTTATGTAATTAGTGGAGCCCAAAAGAAACAACTTTTCCTTGAAGTTGGTAAAACTTATAGACTCGAACATCCAACAGCTCACCCATTTAGATTTTCAACAACTTCTGATGGAACGCATGCTAGTGGTGAGGCTTATACAGCCGGTGTTGATACTTCAACAGATGGAGTTACTCTTATCACAGTATCTGCAGATACACCTGCAGCTTTATATTATTACTGTAGCGTTCATCCTGGAATGGGTAGCGATGTAAGCTCAAGTTCTAACAGCTTTCCTACAATAAGCGCCTCTAACTCAGGAGCTTTAACATTTAGCCAAAGACCAGATTTTGAAACTCTAGCTTCATTCTCAGCAAAAGTTACTGCTTCTGATGGAGTAAATACAACTGATCAAGATATTCAGGTAAACATTTCTGATGTTGATGTTGAGGGCCCAGTTTTCTCTACACCAGCAACTCTAAATGCTGATGAGAATCAAACTGAAATTGGTACAGTATTAGCAGTCGATCCGTTCGATGCAGTTGTCAGCTACGCGCTTTCAGGAACTGACGCTAGTGTAATGACTCTTGATTCTAGTTCTGGAGTGTTGGTATTCAATTCAGCAACTGACTATGAAACAAAATCTACTTACTCAGTTATAGTTTCAGCTACAGGTGAAATTGCTACAACTGATCAGAATCTAACAGTAAGTATCAACAACTTAAATGATAACCCTCCAGTATTTACTTCTTTAGCCAGTTTTAGTGCTGCTGAAAATCAGACAACCATTGGCACTGTTACAGCTTCTGATGCTGATAATCTTTCATTAACATTCTCAATTACTGGTTCTGAGCTAGCTATAACCTCATCAGGAATCCTAACTTTTGTAACAGCACCTGATTATGAAACAACAACAAGCTATTCTGCCACTGTAACAGTAACTGATGGAGCAACCACTATTACTCAAGCTATATCAGTAGCAATTACAGATGTGGATGATGTCGCTCCTGTGATTACATCTTCTGCAACCTTTAGTGCACCAGAAAATCAAACAACTATTGGAACTGCGATCTGCAACAGATGTTGATAGCTCATCTATAACATTCAGCATTTCAGGGACAGATCTAGCCGTAACTTCAGGAGGTGTTATTACTTTTGTAACAGCGCCTGATTTTGAAACAACTCCTTCATACACAGCAACTCTCACAGCAACAGATGGAATTAATTCATCTACTCAAAGTATTACTGTAAATGTTACCGATGTTAATGAGATGCCAACCTTTACTTCTTTAGCGAGTTTTGATGCAGATGAAAATCAAACAACTATTGGTTCAGTTACAGCAGATGATGTTGATAGCTCATCTATAACATTTAGTGTTTCAGGATCAGATTTAGCCTTAACCTCAGATGGAACTTTGTCTTTTATAACAGCTCCTGACTATGAAACAAAAACATCATATTCAGCAACAGTTACTGCATCTGATGGTGATCTGTCGGCTACACAAGCTATAACTGTTAATGTAAATAACTTAAATGACAATGCACCAGTATTCACATCTTCTACAAGCTTGAGCGCAGATGAAAATCAAACTTCCATAGCTACAGTTACAGCAAGTGATGCTGATGATAGCTCGTTAAGCTTTAGCGTATCGGGATCAGAGCTGCTTATTACAGATGCAGGCGTCTTAACCTTTGCATCAGCACCTGACTATGAAACTAAATCTTCATATACAGCAACTATTACTGTGAGTGATGGTGTAGCTTCAGCTACACAAAATATTACAGTAAGTATTAATAACTTAAATGATAATTCACCAGTATTTACTTCATCTGCTTCATTTAGCGCTGCGGAAAACCAAACAGCTATTGGAACAGTTACAGCTACTGATGCAGATGGATCAACACCTACTTTCAGTACAACTCTAGCTGGAGTCAGATGCAGCTGACTTTGCATTAACTGAAGCCGAGTTATTATAAAAATAACACAAAATTATTATTCCTATTTATAATAGGTTTAACCTTAAATAAACTATTCCTATTAATGTTTATACGCCTATTGACAATGCTCCTGTTATTGCAGACTTTGCTGCAAATACAGAAGTTTCTAACGGACAAACTTCAGTCTTAACAGTAACAGTTACAGATGCTGATGGCGACACCCCAACGCTTTCACTTATTGGTGCAGATGCTGCAGCGTTATCTATTTCTTCAGAAGGAGTCATAGTATTTAATTCAAGCCCTTCCTTTGCATCACCAACTGATACTGATGGTGATAACGTATATGAATTTACTGTAAAAGCAGATGATTCAGTTAATACATCAACAAAATCAGGAACTGTTACTGTTCTTGAAACAAATGATCCTCCAACATTCTCTGATTTAGAGTCCTCTTATACGCTAGAAGAAAATACCATTGATGTTGTTACTGTTAGCGCTTCAGATCCCGATGGCAATGCAATAACATTCTCACTTACTGGTGATGATGCGGATGACTTTACTCTATCAACAGGTGGAGTTTTAGCTTTTGCAGCTACATCTAATTATGAAGTTCCAACAGATGCTAATACAAATAATACATATGAAATTAATGTTGTTATTTCTGATGGAAGTAATGAAGTTGCCCAAGCAGTTAGCATAATTATTACTGATGTTTCAGAGGCACCAGAGTTTGTAGGCCTTCCTGCTATTTTCTTAATAGAGGAAAATGATAATACTGTTCTAACTTTAGAAGTTGCCGATCCTGAGGGTGATGACTTTGGAAGTGTAACCATGACTGGTGTTGATGCAGCTGAATTTTTACTTGGCTCTAACGGCTTCTTAAGATTTAATGCTCTGGAAGGCGCCAATTATGAAGGTCCAACAGATGCTGATGCTGATAATAACTACGAACTTACTTTTTCAGTAACAGACACCACCAATAGCTTAACAAGAGAACAAAATCTTACAGTTCAGGTTACAGATTTAAAAGATACCTTCTCGTTAACACAAACCATTCTTACCTCTAATACAACAGTCTTAGATGGGGATGTGCCAACACCAATGAATAATGGAGTGGGTTACACAAAAACACCTAATGACGTAATTGAGGATGCTAAAGCATTAATAACCCCTAGTGAGGTTACTGGTTTTATTGGAGACAAGCTTATAGATGTTTATAGTAGAGACGAAGATGGTAATGTTATTTTTGATGCAGAGGGGAATGCTGTTATCACAGCTCTTCAGACAATTGATCCAGAAGATTGGTATAAATTAAATACAGTTCCAGGACTTCAAATTGAATTAGCAATTGAAGATTATCAAGAAGAGGTTACTGATGCTGATGGAAATGTTTCAACAGTTACTAACAAAGCCACACTTCTTTTATATAACTCAAATGGAGTTTTAACTGATTTCTCATATACAGTAGGCTCATCAGAGCAATACCAAAAAATTAACCTTCCTGATACAGGTATTTTTTATGCAGTAGTTGCTAAAGATCAAGGCGCTAGTAAATATACTTTACTGCTAGCTCCAGGTGGCTCTGCATCCAGTACAAGCTTTACTCCTTCCAAAGACGCCTTTGTTAAAGGAGAGTTTATATCTTACAGATCCTTCTCAGGTAAACTTGATACCTATGAGGATATATATCCTGAATTTAATCAGAATGAAGATTTAAATCAAAAACTTTCTTATATCGATAATTCAGATTTCATGGGATTGAGAGTTATTGAATTCAATCTTGAGAATGAATATTCAACTATATTTGGAAGTGAAACATATTTAGATTCTAAAGATTTAATAGCCAATAATTCTGAACAAGTTTTATATTTAAAACAATGGAAAATTCTACAGCATTATAAAAATATTAATCCTAAATTAAATCTCGAGTTTAATAAGATTTACCAAAAACTTGGTTTTACTAAAGATACATACTGGGATTATCAGTGGGGTCTTCAATTAATGGGCTTGGAGAAAGTTCTAAATGCATCAGGTCAAGAGGTTAAAGATGTTGCTGTTGCAGTAATTGATTCTGGCTCTCCACTGATAACATCTTCTGCATGGACAACTTCTCATTTCCTAGATGGCGGGTTTGATTTTATTGATAATGATTTTGATCCTACTGATGCTGTTGATGTTGCAAGTAACTCTCATGGAACCCATGTAGCTACAACTAT
This sequence comes from uncultured SAR86 cluster bacterium, assembly GCA_905181645.1. Lineage (GTDB taxonomy): Bacteria > Pseudomonadota > Gammaproteobacteria > Magnimaribacterales > D2472 > MED-G78. The sequence goes on along the minus strand of CAJIYN010000002.1, from coordinate 273,693 downwards.
TTCTGCGGCAAATGATGGAAATAATATAAACGGATTTGGAATTCATACAGTTCCATTTAGGGTTTTTGGTCCTAGTGGAGGAGCTTCACAGTCAGATGTTACAAACTCTATGTTATTTGCCGCTGGACTTCCTAATATTACTGGCCAAGTTTATGGAGGCTCAGTACCTATAAAAGTAGTAAATATGAGCTTAGGAAGTATAGGTGGTGGCTGTAGCACAGCTTATAGAAATGCAATTCTAGATGTTACTAATAGTGGTGTAACTGTTGTTGCTTCATCTGGTAATAGTGCTGAAGAATCTCCTGGAATTAAGGGTTATCCTGCATCATGCGATAATGTTATTTCAGTTGCAGCAGTTAATCCTCTTTCACAAAGAGCATATTATTCAACTTACAATGATGCGGTAGATGTAGCAGCTCCAGGTGGAACTACAGGTACTGATTTAAATGGTGATGGTCAGTCTGATGGAATTCTTGCTTTTTGGCTGTCAATTATTCCTCTTACATCTCCAGTAATTATGATGGTAAGACTTCCATTTGGAGTAGAAAATTGGCAGTTAGTATTGTCAATGATTTTATTAAAATGGAAGCATTTATTAAATCTGGTTTCTTTACTGATGACATAGGAACAGAAGGCAAGGATGATGAGTTCGGTTATGGGTTAATAAACCTTGATAAAGCCTTTACCAATCTAATTGATGGCGGGCTTGATTTTACATATGCAACCATCACTCCTGGTTCTTTTGTGTTTGGTTATACAGACACTGAAAAGATAATAACTGTAAGTAAAGTGGGAACTGGCGATCTTACTGTTACTCAATTAGTTTCATCAAATTCTTCATTAACATCAATTTCAACAATCGATGTTGATAGCGATGGTTATGGAACTTATAAAGTTACTCTTACAAGAGGAGAAGTTCCTGATGGCACTTATACTGGAAGCATTATTGCTGAATTAAGTGACGGTACTAAATCGAATGTTACCTTCACATATTCATCTGGTGCAGAAAGAACTAGTCCGGAGATTGGATATGTACTAGCATATCTTTATGATGAAAATGGTGATTATTATAGGGGTTGGAGAGTTCAACTAGGTGCTGGTGGCTTAACATTTAACGTTAGTGATATTGATATAGGAAGTTATTATTGGCTTTTCTCTACCAATATTGATAGCGATGGCTATATTAGAGGCACAGGAGAGATTTGGGAGCAGTATCCTGAGGTTACATCACAATATGAATTCTTTACTCTAATTGATAGTGATGTTGAGGCTACGAGTGTATATCTTAAGACTCGATCAAGCGGAGGAGGTCTAAGTGCATCTTCTATGCTCTCTAAATTAAAAGTACAGAATGAAGCTGAGGCAAAAAATACCAAATCTAAATTAACGATAATAAAAAATTAAATTTATATATTAAAAATATTATTTAATTTTTCATAAACTTTTAAATATTCTTTAATCTTTTTTTTGAAGATAACAAGTTTTTGGGGATGTGGTGGAACTGGTAGACACGCTAGGTTTAGAACCTAGTGCCGCAAGGCGTGGGGGTTCGATCCCCTCCATCCCTACCATTTGATTATTTAGTTAAGTTTACAATCTAATTTATTTAGATATACTTGACCCGAAATGAATAACTTTAAAATACAAGAAAGACGGGTACTGCCAATATAGCTGGATCTATCTATTTGTAAATTAGACCCAGCCATTTGCTGGGTTTTTTTTTGCTTAAAATACTAATTTCTTCTTTTTTTGTAGGTTATATATTTACTCAATATTTGGGTGGGTTCTTGGCTGATAGGTATGGTGGCAAAAGAGTTCTTGGATATGGTGTTTTACTATGGTCTCTTTTTACAATTCTGACTCCGGCTGCTGCTCATCATAGCTTCTTCTTATTATTAACTACCAGAGTCCTTATGGGACTAGGTGAAGGTATTACTTTTCCAGCTTGGCATAGCCTTTATGCTAGATGGGTTCCATATCAAGAAAGAACAAGAGCCATAGCTTTTACTAATAGCGGCATACCTCTTGGAAGTATTTTTGCATATGTTATGACCCCGATCATTATGATTATGTTTGGGTGGGAGTGGGCTTTTTATTCATTCGGAGCTCTTGGGCTAGTTTGGTTCTTTTTTTGGCATAGAAATATTACTTCGCTTCCAACCGATCATCCTGATATTTCTCAAAAAGAGCTTGGAGTTAGGTGTCATTTATCTGAGCACATGATAAAAAAAATGCAAAACTTCCTGCTTTTAACAAACTAATAAGAAACAAACCATTGTGGGCAATTATTGTTGCCCATTTTTGTGTAAATTGGCCCTTATTTGTTCTTATATCTTGGCTACCTATTTTTATTAGAGACGGGCTTGGAATTAGTTATCAGGAGGATACTGCTACATTTATTTTACTCATATTAGTCCCATCAATTGTATCTGTTGTCTTTGTTAACCTAGGTGGCTACTTGTCAGATCTTTTTATTAAAAAAGGGCACCGCATCTTAACTGTCAGAAGAACCTGTACAGTTATTGGGTTTGGCGGGTCTTCACTTGCGTTAGGTCTTCTTCCATCTACTGATTCTATTATTGGCGTAATGATAATGCTCTCTATTACTAATATCTGTGCAGGTCTTGGTACTGGAGGTTACTCTGTAAATCATGCTGATATAGGTCCTAAGCATACAGGCTCTATAATGGGGATCAGCGCAACTATAGCAACGATTCCTGGGATAGTGGGTGTTGCTCTATCAGGGTTTTTAGTGGATTTTACTGGCTCTTTTGATAGTGTATTTTATCTTTCATCTGCTATTTTATTATTTGGCGGTATCTTTTATTTAACTTTCGCGAGTACAACTAAGCAATTTGATTAAAGATTTTTAGTAATAATATTTCTTATAAATACTTTTTTCTTCATTCTTTAATTTTTAAGAAAGTCGTATGGAGTTATAATGATGGATGGAAACAAAATTAGAAATAGCAAAAAACTGGCTTCCAAGATATACAGGAATGCCTTTAGAAAAATTTGGCGAGTACATCCTCGTAACGAATTTTAAAAATTATGTTGAGAAATTCTCTGAACGATTTTCTGTTGAAATTCATGGGGAAGGCCGCGCGATGCAAGCTGCGACTAATTCAGATGGATTAACAATTATTAACTTTGGAATGGGATCTCCAAATGCAGCAACTATTATGGACCTTACTGGTAGCAGTTCAGCCAAAAGGTGTTTTATTTTTAGGTAAATGTGGAGGTTTAAAAAAAGGCTCTTCAGAAATTGGTAACTTTATCCTTCCTATAGGAGCAATTAGAGGTGATGGAACATCAAATGATTACTTTCCACCTGAAGTTCCAGCACTTCCGTCATTTAAACTTCATAAATTTGTTTCAGATATTATTATTGAAAAACAAAGTGACTACAGAACAGGAGTTATTTTCACAACTAATAGAAGAGTCTGGGAGCATGATAAGAAATTTCTTAAGCAAAGAGACTATTATTTTAAAAACTACATAAATAGCAATTAATTTTTCTGTTGGTCATTACAATGAAATAGCAAGAGGTGCTTTATTGCTGGTATCAGATGTTCCTCTTACTCTAGATGGAGTCAAAACAGAAGAATCAGATAAAGCAGTTACCCAGGAATGGGTAGATCTTCATCTGGAAAAGGTATTAAAGGCAATGACAGATATTGGTCAAAGTGGAGAAGAAATCAAGCATTTTAAATATTAAAACTTATTTAACTAGTTCCTGAAAGTAATCAAATACATCTTGCATCTTTCTGTCTCTTACGGTGGTCCACTCTTTTGTAGATGAGCTATTTAGAATATTCATTTCTTTATCAAATACAATAACTCTAGGCACTCCTTTTTCTCTAGCAACTCCAAAATAATCCATAAGTTCCATATTTTTATCATATCTTCCAACATCAATATGCATAATCTCAAAGTGCTCTGACATAAAGCTTTCAATCGATGGCATTTTTAAAGTCCCATCTAAAATTCTGCAATCAGGGCACCAATTACCACCAAATATAACAACAGGCTGCTTACCTTTGCTGATAGACAGGTCAATAAATTCATCTAGTTGCAATGAATCAACTACCTTTTCATCATAAGGCAAGGGCAGAGGCGTTGTTAAGACATCATCAGGTCCTAGATTTTTAAAGTCTGTATATCCATTCATGCTTATAATCAGTATTAATAAATAAGTTAAATATTTATACATTTATATTAGAATAATTCATAAGCATGTAATATAGCTTAATAGATATAAAATAGGGAGCTTACGATGATTTGGATTATTAGATTATTTCTTTTATCAATGACACTTATGTATTTTGGTATTGGTGTATGGGCAATACTATCGCCACTATTTGCTGCAGTAGATGCAGATTACCCTTCAATAACTGAATATATTGGTCTAAGTATCTCAAGCATGATTGGTTACTCTGAACTTGCTGGTATATATGGCGGTCTGAATCTTGGTGTTGGAATTTTATGTTTTATTGGTATTTTTTCATTAAATTATATGAAAATCTCTCTCCAACTTTTAATGTTTCTTACAGGAAGTATTGCTGCAGGAAGAATAATATTTGCTGCAATACCCTCAACACCACCTCTGGTTAATACCTTTTTTCTATTTGAAATTTTAACTTTTACTTTTTGCTTAGTTACTTTATTGCTCTTTAAGCCGCTAAAGAAGTCCGCTTAGAACTGCAATATAAATAACATAGCCAGTTACAAGAGCAACTCCTATGAATCGATACACATTGGTAGATATATTTTTATAGTTAAAGCTTAAAGCTATAAGAATAAATACCAGAGTTGTAAAAGACATTACAATCATGTCTCTTGTCATTATAGAGGCATCATAAGTTTGATCTGAGAATAGACCCAAAATAGGCATTACAACTGCAATATTTAAAACATTTGAACCAATTATATTTCCAAGCACCATTTGATTCTTCTTCTTAACTAGAGCGCTTATCGTTACAGCAAGCTCAGGCAAGCTTGTTCCTATAGCTAGAACCGTAAGACCCACTATTAATTTCGGTATTCCCATCAATAAGGCAATTTTTTCTCCATGAATAACTGCATAATTTGAACCAATTACAAGAGCAATCAGACCAATAACAAGAAAAGTAAAAAGATTTAAAAAAGTTGCATCATCTACACTTTATTTTAATTATAAAAAAATAGTTTCAGATTTAAAGACTGAAATGCATATTCTACAAGAACTAAAAGAAGCAATAAAGAATCAAGCTGACTAATATTTAGGTCGCTAAGGGCATAAATAGCAATAATGACACTTCATCGCAAGAGCAACAAAATTTTTATTCGAAGATGGATTTATTGCAGCAGTATAACCAATACATGAAACACCAAAAATTAATGCAACATTAGAAATATTGGATCCAACAATAGCACCAAGTGCAAGCTCTTCATTATTGTTAACAATAGATGATATTCCAACAAATATTTCTGGAAAAGAAGTTCCCAAGGCGATAACACTCAATCCGATAATAAAATCACTTATACCCAATTTCCCTGCAATAGAGGAGGCACTATCAATAAATTTATTAGCTCCCCATATCAGAAGAGTCAGAGATAAGGTGAGCCACGCAGCACTTGTAAATAAATCCATTTTAACATTTTACATTGGATTGTAATATCAAACACTTATCTAGATATTTTTCTTTATTTGCTTCAATCAATCGATTTTTTTATTTATATAAAAAATATATATAATTATTTAAATTTATTATTTCTTAGGAGTTTTCAAATGAAAATAAATGACCTATTTGGTATTGAAGGTAAAGTCGCTGTTATATCCGGAGGTTCAAGAGGTATTGGAGAAATGATAGCCGCAGGTTTTCTTGCCAATGGTGTAAAAGTTTATATAACTGCAAGAAAAGAGCGAGAGCTTCATTTAAAAGCTGATGAGTTAAGTAATACATATGGTGGAGAATGTATTTCAATTGCAAGTGATCTTAGTACTCTAGAGGGTATTAAGGCTTTTGCTGATGAAATTAAGGATAAAGAAGAGCATATTGATTTTTTAATCAATAATGCAGGAGCAGCATGGGCTGAGCCTTTTGGAGCTTTTTCTGAAGGTGGCTGGGATAAAGTGATGGATTTAAATGTTAAAAGTATCTTCTTCTTAACTCAAGAGCTAGCTCCATTATTAAGAATAAATGGAACACCAGATGATCCTTCAAGGATTATTAACATTGGTTCGATAGATGGAATGAATGTTGCAGCATTTGAAACTTATTCATATGGCGCATCTAAAGCAGCTGTCCATCATTTAACAAGGCATCTTGCTGCAAGATTAATTGACGAAAATATTCTAGTAAATGGAATAGCCCCAGGACCATTTCCAAGCAATATGCTAGGTGCTGCTGTTGCTCATGACTACAGCGAGATTGCTAAAAGAAACCCTAGAAAAAGAATTGGTACTCCTCAGGATATGGCAGGTTTAGCAATATTTTTATGCTCAAGAGCCGGCGCGTTTACTGTAGGAGAGACTATTACCTGTGATGGCGGTGTAGTTAAGTTAGGTGGTCATAACTTAGGCTAGAATTAGATCTTTATAGCATTCTTGTAAGCTTCAATTAAAAGATTACGCATCCAAATATGAGCACCATCCATATCATCACTTGCGTGCCATATTAAAAAGTATTCCATTGTTGGAAGTTCTGCAGGTATATCAACATACTCAAGCTGATGCCTCATAGCAAAGCTATGTGTGCAGAAGAGAACAATATCAGTATTCCTAACAACCTCTGGAGCGATTAAGAAGTGCTGAGCCCTAAGAGCAATATCTCTTTCAAGACCAAGTTTCGCTAACTCTACATCAATAATATGTGGACCCTTTCTTCTTTGTGAAATATTTAAATGTCTTTGAGAGAGAAGGTCTTCTAATGTGATGTTATCAATTTTAGTTAGAGGATGATTCTTTCGGTGCGCAACAACATAGTGATCTTCAAAAACTTTATGAGACTTAACTTCATTTGATCTTGGTATAACAGGATCTACAACAAAATCTAATTGGTTGGTAGCAAGAGCATGCACCTGATCACGTCTTGCATAATGAAAGCTTCCCACTGATATATTAGGTGCAATTTTATCAATCTCTTCCATTAAGTAGGGTAGGATTCTTCCTTCAGAAACATCAGCTAAAGATATTTTAAAATTTCTAATACTTGTTGAAGAGTCAAACTCATCAGGCTCATCAACACTTTGCTGCATAAGCATGAGAGCATTTTGAATATCTGCAATCATATTTTCAGTTTTTTGTGTTGGGATCATTCCTGATCCAGTTCTTAAAAATAAATCATCATTAAATTTTGCTCTTAATCTTGATAAAGCATTACTTACAGCAGGCTGAGTAATACCCACAACATCTGCAGCCTTAGTAAGACTTCCTTGAGTATAAATAGCATTTAATATTACAAATAAGTTAAGGTCAAAAGTGCTTATTTTCATAGTTTTTTTAATTCCTAACTAGTATTGAAAGTGATGTGAAGTTATCATTGTATAAGCTATAAACAAGACATTCACGAAACTTATATTACCATATTGGTAGCAGTTTAGAAGGGAGAGTAAAGATGGAATATGAAATTAGTCAAAAAGCACAAGATCTTATAAATAGAGTTCAAGATTTTATTAATAAGGAAGTTGCACATAACGAAACTTTATACCATGAGCAATCTAAGGATGCTGATGGCACATGGGTAGTTCCGCCGATAATGGAAGAGATGAAAGTTAAAGCTAGAGCTGCTGGATTATGGAATATGTTTCTTCCAGAAAGTGAAAATGGCGCTGGATTAACCAATCTTGAATATGCTCACTTAGCAGAAGTTATGGGAGCTCATGGAATTTCATCAGAAGTATTTAATTGCTCAGCACCTGATACTGGAAATATGGAAGTTCTGTATGATTTTGGCACAGAAGAGCAAAAAGAAGAGTGGTTAAAACCATTACTAGAAGGTTCAATAAGGTCATGTTTTGCAATGACAGAACCTGGTGTTGCATCATCAGATGCTACTAATATAGCGTCCTCAGCTGTCTTAGATGGTGATGAATACGTTATCAATGGAGAAAAGTGGTGGACATCAGGTGCTGGCGATCCTAGATGTAAATTTATCATTTTTATGTGTGTTACTAATCCAGATAATCATAGACATCAAAGACAGTCTCAAATACTTGTTCCAATGGATGCTGAGGGTGTTGAAGTCATTCGCCCAATGCATGTATTCGGATATGATGATGCTCCGCACGGACATGCTCATATGAAATTTACTAATGTAAGAGTGCCAAAAGAGCAATATGATTCTTGGTGAAGGCAGAGGTTTTGAAATTGCTCAAGGTAGATTAGGACCAGGAAGAATCCATCATTGCATGAGAGCGGTTGGTTTAGGTGAAAGAGCGCTAGCTATGATGTGTAAACAAAGTTTATCTAGGGTTGCATTTGGCAAGCCTTTGGCAAGATTAGGTGGAAATATGGATATTATTGCCAATTCAAGAATTGAGCTAGATGCTGCAGAGCTATTAACTTTAAGAGCTGCTTATATGATGGATACGGTTGGAAATAAAATTGCTCGCAAAGAAATTTCTATGATTAAAGGTCGTAGCTCCAAATGTTTGCTGCGATATTATAGATAGAGCTATTCAAATGCATGGTGGCGCAGGTGTTTCGCAGGTTTATCCACTAGCATCAATGTATGCTCATATGAGAACCTTAAGGCTTGCAGACGGTCCTGATGAGGTTCACAGAAGAGCAGTTGCAAGACATGAATTAGGCAAATATACAGTCAATGAGGCTGGTGAGGTAGAGTCTTCGCATATATCTAGAAGCTAGCATTTAGGTGTCTGACAATAACAATCTAATTTTTTATGATACTGAGACGACTGGAATCCAGCGAGATTTCAGTCAGATTCTTCAATGTGGATCAGTACTAACAGATAATGCTTTTAATTCTCTAGGTGAGCAAGATATAGGCTGCGCTCCGTTACCTTGGATTATTCCAAATCCAAGAGCTATGCTAACTAACAAAAAAACCAATCTATTTAATTCAAATGTATCTCATTATGAGATGATTTTAGATTTACAAAGACAATGGAAGCAGTGGACGCTAGATAATCCAGGTATATTTATTTCATATAATGGCCATTCTTTTGATGAAGAGTTAGTTAGACGACAATTTTTTTGGAATTTACTTGAACCTTATACTACTAATACAAATGGTAATGGTAGATTAGATTTAATGTTAATGATGCACAATGTTGTGTGTTTTTTCCCTGAAGCAATCAACATCCCATTATTTGAAGATGGTCCTAAAATTAGTCTCAAGTTAGAAGATATAGCTAGAGCAAATAATATAAGTGCTGATAGCGCTCATGATGCAATTGCAGACTGTAACTTGATGATAGATGTTACAAAAAAAATAAATGCAGTAGTACCAGATGTCTTTAATTCTTTTTTAAACATATCAACTAAACCAGGTGTAATGAATTTACTTAATACTGATGGGTTCTTAGCCTTAGGGGAAGTATTTAGACGTCAGATGTTTAGATATCCAGTTGTATTTTGCGGAGGTGATCCATCTAGGCCAAATGAAATTGTTTTCTTTGATTTCCAGAGGAAATTCTAGAATTAGAGCTATCTGAAATATTTAAACTAATTAATTCTGGGGGTAGAAGTGGGCCTTTAAAGAAATATAAAATTAATAAAACTATACCTATTTGTCATAGTGACCTTTTAAGTGATAGAACTCTTTTTGATGTTAATTTTGATGAATTAAATAGAAGAGCTCAGTTAGTAAAAAATCATAAAGATTTTCAAACAAAAGTTTCTCAAGCTATGTCAGATAGAATGATGAGCTTCCCTGAACCAGAGCATATAGAACAGACCATCTACTCTGGTGGATTTCCTTCATACAAAGATAAAGATCTCATGCAGGAATTTCATCTTACAGAAGATGCTGAGCATAGAATTAAAATTGCTAGGAATTTTGAGGATGAAAGAACTCGCATCTTTGCAGAACGAATTATTTGTCAAATGCATTTTGAACAAGCTCCAGATGACTTTAAAAATAGATATAAAGAGTTATTTGATGAGCGCATTGCTACCAAAGGTTTATGGGGTTATGTTGAGTCTTCAATAGATGAGACCGCAAAGTTACTTGACGAATCTGATGATCAAGAAACAACCAATATTTTAGAAGATACTTTGGAGCATCTTAAAAAAATGCAAACTTTGGTTGATTGATTCTAATATTAACTATTAAATAAAAGAATGAATAATGTCAAAGTATTTATGTGTAGTAATCTTTTTATCTTCATGTGGAGGTGGCGGAGGATCTTCTTCACCAATAGCACCTCCGCCTGTTACTCAGAATCCTTCAGGTTTAGCCTGTGCAAGCTATCAAACAAATACTAGAAAATGTAGTTTTACACATAACGGAGTTCTAAGAGAATATTATGTCTACACGCCTTCATCTTACACACCATCATCTAATGCACCTCTGTTATTTATATTTCATGGTTGGAATATGTCCGCTAATGATCAAATGAATGTGAGTGATATGCGTGCTTTATCAGAATCTGAACAATTCATACTTGTTTATCCGCAAGGGTCTTTATTCTATGGTTCAACTCATTGGAATGTTGGTTCGTGGACAACGGGAAGTAGCTCTAATGATATAGGGTTTATTGGCGATTTAATAATTGAAATCACTAATGAATATTATATTAATACAGATCGAATCTATTCTACTGGAATGTCTAATGGTGGCTATATGAGTTTTGGGCTGGCATGCAACTCGAGCAAGTTTGCTGCTATTGCATCTGTTACTGGATCAATGACTCCTGAAATAGATAATAATTGTGCTCCAGATCATCCTATATCTATCTTGCAAATCCATGGTTTAGCAGATAATACTGTACCTTATGATGGAGCATCATGGTCGTTGAGTATTCCTGCGGTCATGGAGTATTGGTTGACATCAAACTCATGTGATCCAGAGCCATTGTCTGTAATTGCTGATTTAGAAGATGGGAGTTATATACTCTTTGATTCGTATCAAAATTGCTCAAATAATGTTGGTGTTGAGCTTATTCTCCACAGCACTATGGGACATACTTGGCCATCTATAGATAATCATAGTTTAAGTGCGACTGAACAGATTTGGGCTTTCTTTGCTAAGTACGATATTAATGGAGCAATTAATTAAAAATTCCTATTTATTAGACTAGAAGTGACTAATTTCATTATTAAGCTTTTTAATTCCTTTAGTTACCGTTTCTAAAAAAATTACAGGCATTAAGGCATGAATCAAGCCTGCTATACCAATTAGTATTAATTTAAAACTTACAAGAGAAACTCTTAAAGCGTGGGGAATATAACCAATTTTTGCTTTACTAAGATGTTTAAAATCTACCCACATCCTTAGATTCTATACTATTGACGATAATTTTAAACTCTAATAAAAAAGGTAAGAAATGTCTGTATAATGCAAAAACTATTTATAGACCCGTAGCTCAGTTTTGGTTAGAGCGCCGCATTGACATTGCGGAGGTCGATGGTTCGAGTCCATTCGGGTCTACCAATTTTTTAAAGATCTATAGTTGCGAAATGTAGTCAATTAATCTTTCTTTATTCATTACAAACATAGCTTTCATACTTTCAGCTTGAGACAAGACTTCATTTAGATTAGTTGGGTTTTCTCCAACTTGAATCACCCCAACCATTGCCATAACAGAATGAGGAGTGCATTGATAAGCATAAAGACCTTCCACATCGAAGGTAACACTAATATCTTGACTTAGTTCGCTTGCCCAATTAGTTGCTCCTGAGGGAACCATGCCATCCATTGAAACTGAGTTATGAGCTGCATCAGTTGCAACAAAATTAACTGTATCACCCTTATTAATTTTTAATATAGCTGGCTCAAAAATCATAACGCCACCAGTACCTTGATTTAACATCTTGACTGTATAGTCAGCAGCGAAAGCATTAAAGTTAATGGAGAGTAATATTAATAGTAGCAATTTTTTCATAGTAATAATCCTGTAATAATAATTAAGGTTGTTACGATTGCTAGAAAACAAAAACCTAATAAAATTGCAATCGCAAGAATTTTAAGAGGAGAAGGGGTAAAGTTAGTTTCAGCTCCGCCTAGACCTAAAAGTTTTAAAGTTCTAACCAAAAAATAATCCGGTCAATGCCATAGATCCAAGCATGGTTGCAAGAACAATTATTTGTATAAGTGCTGGTATTACGACAAACATAACCAATGGATCAAATTTCATTCCTATAAAGTAATCATTTTCTAACCATTCACGGGTCTCTTCTGCTGTTGCTTCTTGAACATTTGTAATCATTAGGTGCTCCTGATATCAATAATTGGCTTTATTATAGATACTTATAATCAATTATCAATAGATATTATAATAACTGTATACAAATATTAACTATATATATTAAGAAGTTAGCCGAGGATGGTATTTATATACCTGAATTTATGAAATGGAGGTCTAGGGATTAAGTCCAGACAAATAGGATCATAGGAATAGATACAGTGATTATTAATATAATCTAATGGTAGGCCTAACCTCCAATAATCAGTAAATTTATAGTTTCCTGGGCCCATGACAACAGTATTACATTGATGCCCTATTGGCGTTAGGAATGCGCAACTAGCGCCAACAGCTACAACCATTAAGAAGGCTTCTATTGGATAACCAAGCTCTATAGCTATTCCAGCTGATATAGGTGCCATTATTACAGCAGTAGCGGCATTATTAATGATATCTGTAGTGGCCATTGTTACTATTAATATAGTGAAGAGAAGCCAAAATTGACTCAGATCACCTGCAAAAACAGATATGCTTGATGAGATAACATCAGTTAAGCCAGTTGTCTGAAGGGCAGTGCCAACTGGGATCATTGCTGCCAACATAATTACTATAGGCCAATCTATATCTCTATAAAAATTACTATCAATTATTTTTATAGAATGAAGCCTAAAACACATAAAAGAAATGCTGCTGATGTTGGAAGAACATTTAAGGCAACTAAGATAATCGAAGTCGTAAAGAAAATGAGGCCTTTTAGTAGTCTACTTCTACTAGGTATAGTCTGAAGCTCTCTTTGACGCAAAGGCATAAGACCGAGATGCTTAATCTTATTTGTAACATCTTCTTCATCTAAATCTCTTACGCCCAGCAAAAGGACATCTCCTGATTTAAATGTTTCTCTTGTTAGTCTTGTTCTATATTTAGCTCCCTTTCTCCATAAGCCTAATAAGTTTAATTCTTCATATGCTAGTTTTAAAAAGAAATCATATTTTCTTCCAATTAATCTTGAGCCTGGCACGATCATGGCTTCAATTTCTTCCAAATCATCATCATCAAAAGAATGTAGTTCTTTCGGGATTGTTAGATTAAACCTATCCAATAAAACCCCTATCTCATCAGGAGGACTTTTGATAACTAAAATCTGCCCTGATTTAATCTGAGTATTATTTTTAACCTTACTAACTGCACCTCTTTCATTAACCACACCTATGATTTCCACATCCTCACCAGCTAATTTTTTGAACGCAGATAAGGTTTTACCAATAAGCTCACTTGTATCACAAATACAGACTTCAAATAAGTAACCCTTTAGATTAATAAGACTAGAGCCAGATCCCTTAAGATCTCTAAGTTGAATAAGTTTTGTTCCAAGTATGCATAAGAAAATAAGACTTAATAAGGTTATAACTAAACCTACATAAGAAAAATCAAAGAAGTTAAATCCCATTGAACTAATGGATGCTTTGTACTCTGAAATTATTATATTTGGTGGTGTGCCAATTGCAGTATTCATACCTCCTAAAATACAAGCAAAAGAAAGTGGCATTAAAAATTTAGCAGGATGCCATTCAAGACGCTGACAAATATTTAAGGTTATAGGAAGAAGAATGGCAAGGGCACCAATATTATTAATAAATGATGATAAGAATGCAGCTATAAAAAGCAAGCTAATTAAAAATTGAAATTGCGTAAATGATTTCCCACCTATAATTTTACCAACTAACCCTGTGAGACCTGAATTTTTAAGTCCCTGACTTATTATCAAAACCAAGGCAACTGTAATTACTGCTGGGTGTGCAAAGCCATCAAATGCTTGATTTGAAGGAATAACTCCTAAAATAATAAGTGTGACCAAGGCAGCTGACGCTAAGGCATCATATCTAAATTTACCCCAAATAAATAAACCTAATAATGAAACAATTGTTATCGATAATATATATTGGTCACTCATTAAGAAGTATGAATTTTCCGGCATGCTCTCAAGATAAAGTGATGTTGAAGGGAAGGCGAATTCAGAATGATTTCTTTTAACTATTTTCATAATATTGAAAACTAAATTCTCTTTTACTTGCAAAAGTCTGCAAAGCTGCAAGGGTCAGAATAACAAACAATCATCATATCAATTGAGCTTGATCCAAGTTCAATGACTCTTACGACAGGGTCCAGATCTCCATCTGAAGCAAAATCATCACTTTTAATAATATGATCTTTAATTTCAGATCTAATAGCTTCTAATTGTTCAACGCTTGTTGAGTAGACTAAATTAATTTTCCAATCTAATCTTCTGTTGGTTATGCCTGCATGATTAATTACTATTACATCTGATAAATCTTTATTAGGAATAATCATAGGAGATGTATCAAACTGTCTTATTACTGTAGAGCGGAAGCCAATAGTATCGACCATGCCATGTAATTTACCACTGACTTGAATTCTATCCCCGGGTTGAAATCTATTTTCTCCAATAATTAAAATACCAGCTATTAAATTTTTAAAGAAATCTTGTGCACCAAGCGCAACGGCAACAGAGAATAATCCTAGACCAGCTACTAAAGGACCAATCTGAATACCAAAAATATCTAAGATAACTCCAAGACCAACAATCCAAACTATCGCTCTTGAAGCTCTTTCAAGCCACATCTGCATAGAGGCAGTGAGCCAAGAGCTTGTAGATAAAGCTTCAAATATTGGTTTAATACTATTTGCTAAAGCGCTAAAAATAGTGAAGACAACAAATGCTTTTACAATATTTGTTGCAGAATCACCCAATGTTCCTGAAAGAGGAAGAATTAGAGTAATTATGTAAAGAGCAATAGTCACAGGGACTAGGCCGAGTGGCTTCTCTAAAGCAGATAAAATTTTATCATCTTTTGGCATCCAAAGGTAATCACCTCTTGAAGGATCCGTGGCTATAATAAAGCCTCTTAATAAGAATGCTGTCAGTAAAACTATAAATGAAATAATAATATCTGAGAGGTTTACTCCATAGAATCCTCTATTCCAAACATCACTTAATAAATTAATAAAACTATCCATAATCATTTTTCAATAAATTGATATGCCATTTTAAGGCTATTTAGGGCTATATAGCAAAGTTAGAGACCTATTAAGTCGATATATATTCTTGAAATTTCTTATTAGAAATATTACCACCAGAAAGCAAAATTAAGACTTTTTTACCTTCAAAAGTTGCTCTTGAGCTCATAAGGCATGCTAATGCGATAGCTCCAGATGGCTCAAGAATATAATTAAATTCTTGATATGCAAATTTCATTGCTGCAATAATCGCCTCATCATCAACTGATAGACCTTTTACGTTATTGTTATTATTAATCTCAAAAGTTATCTCCCCAGGGAAGGGAGACTCTAGAGCATCACAGATTCCATGTTGACCATTTTTTATAAATATTCTTTTATTTGCCTGAAAAGATAATTCATGGTCATTCCAGGCCGATGGCTCAGCTGTATATAAGTCACAATTAGGATTATGATCCTTTAAAACAATACTAGTTCCAGCAGTTAATCCGCCCCCACTTGCACACACTATAGCCGCATCGAAATGCTTATCTTGTAACTCAATAGATTTTACCGCTTCCAGTGCAGCGGTACCTTGTCCAGCAATAACTTGAGATGAATCAAATGGCTTTATTAATGTCCTATTTTCTTTTAAAGCTATAGTTTCTCCAATCTTTTCTCTACTATCTTTTTGACGATCATAATGGGTGGCCTAATTTTTGCTATGATGGGTAAGGCGCATCACTTGGCATAACGATGACAGAGGATGTTTTTAATATTTTTGCAGCACAAGCAACACCTTGCGCATGATTACCAGATGAAAATGCTATAACGCCATTTTTTAATTGCTCTTTAGTGAGCAGGGTCATTGCTGACATAGCTCCTCTAAATTTAAAAGAACCAGTCCGTTGAAACTTCCATATCTGTATAGTAGTCTTCATTCATTGCATTATCTAAAGTCAACGTGAAATCCCAAGGTCCAGTAACATTTGTTTTAATTCTTGAATAAGCCTCTTCAATATCATCAAGATTAACTTGTGACATAACTACGTATTATTTAATTTATTCTTAATTCCAATTGGAAGATAGATTAAATAAAATATACATACTGTTATCAGTAATGACGGCAGTATATGACCAGGAGGAGGGGGAAATAGATTTAAAAGACTATCTCCATCTGGTTTAGCCATTAGGTACCAATAGTTAGTTACTCCACCTGGATCAATTCCATAGGGCGCAAAGTCACCTAATATCAAATTAATGACATATATTATTGGAAGTAGAGCAAATATGGTTATTAGAATAACTTGATGTGCATCCTTAAGAGTCGGTAGATTACCCAAAGCAAGGATGGCATAAAAAACTCCAATAACAATCATTCCATGACCCACCATAAAGAATAAATAATCAAGATCATGAAAAGGAATGTCTGGTGTAAGAATTGCCATTGTGGCTCCAGCTATACCCCAAAAGTATGCTAAGTTGAAAAGTATTTTTGGACCACCTAACAAGAACCAAGCTAGAATAATTTCTGAGAAATCACACATATGAAAAGGTAACACCTCTTTCCAGTGATAAGGATTTTCTAAAATAAATAAATCCTTATAAGGACTAGCAACTGCATGAAGCAGAAGAAGAAATGCTATAGCCTTCGTTATAAAGATCTTTATTTGCATCACTAGACTTATTAACCATATAAGGAAGCCCTATAACAATTGCAAAAATAAGAGCAAGTGAAAATACATGGATAGTTCCAAATAAAACGAATGGTGCAGTTCCCATAACTAATAACCTCTGAAAGTATTAATTTAGATGAATAATATTAATTTATGCTGATTAAAAATGCTACTTTATTTATATAAAAATAAGTTCTACTAAAGTGAGTTTATGAGCAGCTCTTCTGTTAACACCGCAGGAAGTATTAGAGTTTTATCTAATCCAGGTTTCCAATATAAATATAAAGGAACACCAGTTCTTCCATATTCAGTTAGTAAAATATCATTGTCTCGATTAGTCCAATCAGCCTTAATATATTTAATATTATTATCTTCAAGATACTGCTTAACTGCTGGTCTTGAATAGCGGCGCACATTTCATCGTTGCTAACCAAAATGACATCATCAACGCATTCTTTTGCAATCTCAAATGGAAGTTCACCAATTTGTTTGACAGCAACGCCATCAGCAAAACGCCCAACATCGTCAAGCACAACTCTTTCATTAGCCTCTAATGCTTTAAAAAGCGTTGGTGAGTCAACAGGCTCAACTCCGATTACTTTAATGTGTATTTCTTGAAGAGCTTTTGGTAGATATCCAAAATACAACAGATACTAATAAGATAGTTATTAAAAGAGATATCAAACTATCTGCACTTGTTTGAAAACTAAACACCCATAAAAGCCATAAAGAGGTAGCAAACATTGGGAATGCAAAAAATTCTTTTAATGTATTCATCCATTCACCAGGCCTAGGCATTTTAGTTATAAGGCTAGGAAATATAGCTAGAAGTAAATAAGGTGCAGAAAATCCAATTCCTAGTGATAGAAATATAGGTAGAGTGATTCCAGATGGCTGAATTAAGGCATATCCAATAGCTGCACCCATAAAAGGAGCAGTGCAAGGAGATGCAACTATTACAGCTAAAACACCAGTCATAAATGACCCTAGGTAAGACGTGTCATTATGCCCAACAGCACCAAGTCTAGTTAATGAAGTACCGATATTTATATCCATTAATAACACTAGGCCTATAACAAACATAAGGATAGCCAAGAAAGCCACAATTAAAGGAGACTGGAGCTGAAATCCCCAACCAACCATAGTTCCACCTTTTTGTAATAAAAGAATGGCCGTAGCAATAGTTAGAAATGAAATTATTACTCCAAAGCAGAAATTTAAAGCATGCAATCTTACTTTTTTAGATGAACCCCCACCCATAGAAACGAAGCTTAGGGCTTTCAAAGATATGATTGGGAAGACGCAAGGCATTATATTTAAAATTAACCCGCCTATAAATGCAAAGATTAGTGCCTGCCATACAGAAATAGATTCTAAAGTTGAAAGGGATGATTCCTGAAGTGCAGCTTTAATAATAAAAGATTCATTATTTATAACCAAAATACCATCCACATTATCGGGTACATCTCCAATAAGAGGAATTTTTAAAAGCCAATTATTCTCTTCTTTTACGAACTCTTGATCAGAATTGTAGATAAAAATATTCTCATCTGTTGGAAAGAAATAAATATCTGTAATAATTTCATTAAAAGAAAATCTTAATTCAAGGTTGGTTCCATTAATCGAAGCTATATTTGGTAAAAGAACTGAAGGAACTTTATCCATCCATTCATCTAATTCATTATTATTATTAATCGTATTCAGTGAAGTTTGAATTAAAGCTGTTTCTGGAATACAAACATCGGCACAAATAAGAAAATCAATTTTTGCTGTTATGGAAATATCTTGATCTGGATTGTTTACAGATAAAGTTACTGGAAAAATTACATGATCTTCATAACCAAATGTCATCAATGGTGGATACGGAATTTTATGAGGTGTTGGATAAGAAACTTCACTTACAGTATTACCCTTTGGCAGAGTCCATTCAATATCAATGGCGCCACCAGAATCACCTGGGTTTATCCAGTAGGTATGCCACCCAGCTTGCATATCCATTTTAATACCTAGATGTACCATCGAAGTATCAGCTGATTGCTCACTTTTAATAATAGAAACTTCAGCGTGACCAGTTTCTATAGGTGCAGCAAAAACTATACTGCTTAGGAAAAAACTCGTAATGAATAAGGTCTTTAATTTCATAAATACATGTTACCTGAGTCTATAAAAAAAGGGGTGCATACACACCCCATACTAATGTTTTAATTGAAATTATTTTTTACCAAGCATTTTCTTTGGTGTTTTAATTTCAATAGTTCTTGGTTTTTTCTCATCAGGAATAATTTTTTCTAAACTAATAGTGAGTAGACCATTTATAAGATCAGCCCCATTTACAGCTATATTTTCAGCTAATGTAAATTGTTGCTTAAATGCTCTTTGCGCTATTCCCTGATAAACAACTTCACTATTATCATTGACCACTTCGGCTTTAGGGCCTTCATGGCTTACAGATAAAGTTCCATCTGATAATTCAATTATTAGCTCATCTTTAGAGAGACCAGCAACTGCTACTTCAATGGTTATATTATTTCCATCCCTATGGATATTATACGGTGGATAGTTTGTAGATCTTTCAGTAGATTCTGAAATCCTTTGCAATCTATCAAATAATGGTTCAAAACCTAATGCAAAACCACGCGAGAGATCTTGTGTTAATTTAAGTATCATAATTAGTCCTCCTTTAAGCGACTAAGAATATGCACCCCAAGGCATGCTTTTATTTATATATGTAGACCCAAATGGCATCTACATATCTTATTTATGGCATTTATTCAAAATTTCAAGTTTATTTTCTCCAAAAAATGCACCTATTTATATATGTATAATAATACAATACTATATAATATGAAACACATACTATTAACAAGCCTTATTGTTTTTTCAACAATGAATTTTTCAACTGAAATAGAAGAAAAATTAGTAAATTCTGGAGACATTTGGACCTTAGGTTCCGGAACTGGAAATAACATGTCCATTGGTGGAGAAGTTCTCTATCTTATGCCTAATAGTGCATACGAAACTTATAGAAGTAGAAAGTTTAGTGATTGGAATCAATTTTCTATGGTGGATACAAGAAACTTAGTAAAATTAAGAAGAGGCTATCAGGTTGAAATAATAGAAGGTCTCTATCAAGACAATATTTTTAAAGTTAAACTTTTAAGTGGAAATTCTAAGGGAAGAAATTACTATGTGATCGCTGAAGACCTTCTTAAAAAATACACACTAAATAAAAAGCTAGCTACAAATAATACAATTGAGAGTACTAGTGAGTATCTAGATTATGAGGAAGAAAAATAATGAAAAAATATATCTTATCTTTATTTATAGCAATTACAGTAATTAGTGGATGCTCAACAACCTCTTTAAGACCAGATGTTGTTGATAAATCAGTAACACAAAGAGCTCAATCGGTTGTATTTGGAGTTATAGAAGAAGTTACGAAGGTTACAATTGAAGGCAATAGAGAGCTTGGAGCTCTTACTGGAGGAGTTATTGGAGGAGCGGTTGGTTCTGCTAATAGCGATGAGGAAATTGAATCTGGAGTTGGAGCAATCTTAGGATCCTTAATTGGAAGCAGGCTTGGAGCTGAGATCGGGAGTGCTGCTACTAAAATGGAAGGCGTAGAACTTTTAATTCTTAAGGATTCAGGTAGGTACATATCTATCATTCAAGAGGCTGGTAATTTTAATTTTGAATCAGGACAAGCTGTAAAAATTGTAAAATCTGGAGGACCAGACTTAGCCTTAGAATTAGAAAAAAAAGGATATATTGTTACATTTGATCATTTAAATATATGAGCGAAAACCTCTATTCAGACATATACAATAAAGCTCTTGATATTATTTCAAGAAAAAAAATTCCAATGAAAGAAGTTCAAGATAAATTATCAAGAAAATTTGATTCAGATGAGAACCGAATTCTCAAGAAGAATTAACTCTTAATAACTTAAAAAAGGATTCAAGGTTTGCAGAAATGTATACCTCTGCCAGAAAGAGAAAAGGCTTTGGCCCTAAAAGAATAGGATATGAGTTGAGTACAAAAGGCGTAAACCGTAAAAGGTAGCAAAATCAATACCATGGAACATTACATGGGTCTTCAAAAAAAAATACAAAAAATGGCCCTGCATCTGATTTTAAAGAATCTATGAAACAAAAAACATTTATGCAAAATAGAGGCTTTACTTTTAAAGAAATTGAATCAGTTATGCGACAGGACATGTTATGATTTATCGCTATGTCCTATCAGGTTTTAGCCCGAAAATATCGTCCAACTAACTTTGAAGAAGTTGTTGGGCAAGACCATGTTGTTCAGGCATTAAGCAACAGTATTTCTCAAGATAGAATCCATCAAGCCTTGTTTTTTGGGGACCACCGGGTGTAGGTAAAACAACAATTGCGCGTTTGTTGGCCCAAGAAACTGACTTATATTTCGTGCAAATACAGTGCATAAATGCTCCGCTTGCGAAGAAATTAAAATTGGACGTCATATGGAATTTCTGGAGGTTGATGCTGCATCAAGAACTGGTGTTGATGATATGAGAGATCTTATCGAAAATGTTCAATACAAACCCGCTAATGGGCTTTACAAAATTTATTTAATTGATGAAGTTCATATGCTTTCAAGAGCTAGCTTTAATGCGTTTTTAAAAACTCTTGAAGAGCCACCAGAGCATGTAGTCTTTATTTTTGCTACAACAGATCCAGATAAGATTCCTAAGACAGTTTTATCAAGATGTCTTCAATTAAACCTAAAAACAGTAGCTCATAACATCCTTCAGGATCATTTAGCTTCCATAGTAAAAAATGAAGAAGTTCCTAATGATAATGAGGCCTTGGGACTTATAGCAGATAGTGCGAATGGTTCAGTTAGAGACGCTCTTACATTGCTTGATCAGGCTATTGCTCATGGCGCAGGATCTATTAATTTAGATGAGGTTAAATCTTTATTAGGAACTATAGATCATTCATATTTATATGGAATGATGCATTCAGTTATAAATGGGGATGGTAAAAATGCTTTTCATCATCTTGATTCTATAGCTGAACTTAATCCAGAGTACGATCATATTTTACAAAGTATTATTTCCATTCTTCATAAAGTTTCTTTGGAGCAAGTTCTCAATAATAGTGATACAGATGAGATTAAAGAATTAGCTTCAATAATTGATCCTGAGTTTTGCCAGTTGCTATATGAAATCACCGTAAACGCTTATTCAATGTTTCATGTTCACCCAAACCCAAAAGAAGCCTTAGAGATATACCTGAGTGCGTATATGGAATTCTTAAATATTCAAAATAATTTGTTTCAGAAACTTTGAAAAAAAAAATAATAAAATAGAATCACCTCCGCCAATAAAAATAAATAAACCTATAGAAGAAAAAGCTCAAACTATTGAGCAGCCACCCATAGCCCCATTAATCGAAGAAGCTAAGGTTGAACAAGAAGAGCCCTCTATATCAGTTCAGTCCTATGAAGACTGGAATAAGGCTTATCTCTCAATGGATTTAAGTGCATTTTCAGAAGCTTTATTTGGCAATCTTGAATTTTCATCTCATGAGAGATCATCAATAACATTAAAGGGAGATATAGATAAATCTTCAATTCCTCAAAGTGTTTTAACTGAATTTCAAGATGAATGTTCTAGTTTTTTTAAAGTTAAAATTACTCTTAAATTTGAACAAGGATCATGCGAAAATAGTCCATCAAGTATTAAGCTTAAAGCGAATAACGTGAAACAATCATCAGCTCAATCGTCTATTACTAACGATGCTGGCATTCAGGATATTATGAAGAAATTTAACGGCAAGATTCAAGATGGATCAATCAAACCCCTAGATTAAAATGACTAAAGATCTCTTAAATGATTTAATCCAAGCTTTAACAATACTTCCAGGTGTTGGAAAAAAATCTGCTCAAAGAATGGCTTTGTACTTGTTAGATAAAAATAAGGATGGGGCAGCAATAATGGCCTCTACCTTGTTAGAAGCTGTTGAAGATATCTCTAGATGTAAACGTTGCAGAATGCTTACTTCAAATGACTTTATGTAAAGTCTGCTCTGATCTATCAAGAGATGATAAGAGTATATGTATAGTTGAGAGCCCATCGGATGTTCTTGCCATAGAATCTACTGGAGGTTTTAGAGGTAAATATTTTGTTCTTTTAGGAAGGCTTTCACCAATTGAAGGTGTAGGCCCAGAAGATCTTGGTATAGACGATTTTTTGAGCTTATTATCAATAGAAGATATCCAAGAAGTCATTTTAGCTACAAGCTCAACTGTAGAAGGCGATGCTACAGCTATGTTTATTAGTGATCATATTAAAGATATCAAGGTTTCTAGAATATCTTATGGCATTCCTATTGGAGGGGAGTTAGAGTATGTCGATGGAAACACTATTGCGAGAGCAATTCAAGGGAGAACAGAAGTAAATGTCGATTAAATCAGATAAGTGGATAACAAAAAAATCTATTGAAGATAAAATGATAGAGCCTTTTTCAAAAAACCAAGTAATAAGCTTATCTCCTATGGAGTATCTAGTTATGGTTATGACGTGCGTTGTGCCAATGAATTTAAAGTATTTACAAATATTCATTCTGTGTAGTAGATCCAAAGAATTTTGATGATAATAGTTTTATAGATATTCAATCAGATGTATGTGTCATTCCACCTAATTCATTTGCTTTAGCAAGAACTGTTGAGTATTTTAAAATTCCAAGAAATGTTTTAACTATCTGTCTTGGAAAATCTACTTATGCAAGATGTGGAATTATAGTTAATGTGACGCCACTTGAGCCTGAGTGGGAAGGGCATGTGACATTGGAATTTTCCAATACCACAAATCTACCTGCAAAAATTTATGCTGGTGAAGGTGTTGCGCAGATGATCTTTTTTGAGTCAGATGAAGATTGCGAGACTAGCTATAAAGATAGGGGTGGGAAATATCAAGGACAGGTTGGAGTTACTTTACCCAAGACTTAGTATTTTTTGTAATTTTAGTCTTTCAGTGCTTGTTTCTTTTTTATCAATAACTTCTACTATCAAAAAACCTAGCTCAGGAACCAAATAATACTCAGTCACTCTTGAGTCCTGCACTTGAAATCACGATACACATAGAAACTATTCCACCGAGTACTATTGCAATTATTGTATCATTTCTTGCAAATTTTAAGTCACTAACCTTATTCCACTATTCTCTAACTAACTGAAGTGCTATGAAGAAAGGGCTGAAATCTATAGGGAATCAATCATGTTGTGAACCTATTAATCGCAATTTGGACTTGAGCATTTAATGGATCTAGAATTTTTAGATCTTTTTGATATGAAATTTCCCATTTATTTTGACCTGAAGATTCAATAACTCCATTACCTTTTCCATATTTAATTAAATATTTTCTTTTTATTAAAAATGGTTGTTTTAAATCCAGATTCTTCTGAAAATACCTGATTGTTTATAACGTCAAAAGTTGATTCAAAAAATAATTTTATAATTTTTGTTTTAGCATCAAAGTATTCTAAATCAGTAAAGTCGTCTTTTCTGTTATTCCTGTAACTGAAAATTTGTCAGTTTCAAAAAGATACTCTGCTTTATAATCTTGAACCTCATTGGCCTTTGCCAATAATGGAAGTTAATAGTTGAGGTAGAATTTTTTTAAATTTCATAATTTTTATATATCACTTCTTGGTCTAAGCCTGTTTTTTTAAGATTAATTTCGCCTGAGGCTATCATACCTATAACTTTCGGAAACAAAAGATGCTCAGCTTTATGAATTCTTTCAATCAGATCATCAAGCTTCTGATCCACATTAACTGATATCCTTGCCTGAGCTACTATGGGGCCAGCATCAAGCTCTTCTGAAACAGAATGAACTGTTACACCATGCTGAGTATCTTTATTTGCTATAACCTGCCCATGAGTATTAAGTCCTGGGTATTTTGGTAACAGTGAGGGATGAATATTAATCATCATACCCTGAAAAGCTGATGTCATAACAGGCGACAATATTCTCATAAAGCCAGCTAAGACAATAAGATTAGGTTCAAATCTGTTTATAGATGATACCAATGCAGCATCAAAGCTTTCACGTGAATCATAGTCATTATGATTAATTACTTTTGAGGGAATATTAAACTTTTTAGCTCTCTCAAGACCAAAAGCATCTGCATTATTACTAATAACGCCTACGACATTTCCATCAATTGCTCTAGCTTCACAAGCCTGCATAATTGCCTCTAGGTTTGAACCACTTCCAGAGATTAATACAATTATTTTAAACACTATTATAAATATGTAACTGGCGTGTCTGTGTCTCTATCATGAACATTACCTAGATAAAACGCTTCATAGCCAGATTTTTTAACACAGTCCATAGCTTCTTGTTTTAGCGATTGATCTACAATTAACGTCATCCCAATGCCGCAATTAAATATCCTATACATATCACCATCAGAAATACTTCCTTGAGCTTGAAGCCATTTAAAAACCTCAGGCATTTCCCATGAATCTTTAAAGATATCAATATTTAATCCAGTAGGAATTATTCTTGGTATATTTTCAGTAATCCCGCCACCAGTAATATGGGCCATACCGTTAACTTTTATAGTTTGTAGAATTTCTTTTATAAGTTCTGGGTATAAATGAGTAGGCTTTAATACCATGCTTACAATAGAATTAATTTCGTCTTGTGATGCTGAAGATTCATTAATAATTTTTCTTATTAACGAATAGCCATTTGAGTGAGGTCCGCTAGATTCTATTCCAATAATTACGTCACCATTTTTAATATTTAAACCATTTATAATTTTACTTTCATCAACTATGCCAACTGAAAAACCAGCAAGATCAAAATTTTTGCCAACATAATGCCCAGGCATTTCAGCAGTTTCACCGCCAATTAATGCGGTATTTGCTATCTTTGCAGGCAGCAGCAATACTTTTAATAATTAAAGCTGCTTGATCAACATCAAGAGCAGAGGTTGCAAAATAATCTAAGAAAAATAAAGGTTCAGCCCCTTGTACTATAAGATCATTAACACACATTGCAACTAAATCAATACCAATTGTGTCCAGTTTTATTATTTGCTTGGCTTAAAGCAACTTTTGTACCAACGCCATCAGTGCAAGCTACAATTTAGGGTTTTGAACAGAGCCATCTAATTTAAACATTCCTGCAAAGCCACCAATATTTCCTAATCCTAAAGCATTTCCTTGACCAATATCAGCCTTAATTTTATCAACAAGATTATTACCAGCCTCGATATCTACTCCAGCTAATTTATAAGGATCATTGTTCTTAATTTCTTTTGTCATTTAAAATACCTATGTGAAGAAAATTAGCAGCCAATCATTTATTTTTATTATTACTTTTGTAATTATCTTTTCTAATTACTCCTATGGGAAGGAATTTCAGAAACTTTTTGAAATAACCGCTCCTATGAGTGAAGTCTCAAACGTAGATGCAGCAATCAATAAATCATTTAATGATCTTATTTATCGATTAACAGGCACCAATGATCTATCTACAATAAAACAAATTGCTCCATCCGTTAAGCTAAAAAAAGATTTCTTAGTAAGTTATGAGCCAATTAATATTTATGACAAATCATTTTTAGTTACAAGATTTAATAAAAAAAGTCTTTTAGAAAAACTTGATTCCTTAAAAATACCTATTATTGGTTACAACAGGCCAACAGTAATGCTGAAATAAAAGTTGAAGATGGAAATGATGCTCCATATATTTTAAACAATTCTTCAAGTAAATTAGTAGATCATGATATTAAGTTAATTTTAGATGAAGTATCTAATCAAAGAGGTATCTTTTTTGAGCTCCCAGTTTTTGATCTAGATGATATCAAGGAGCTGAGCAGCTTAACTATTTTTGATTCTGAAGAAGATATTATTTTGTCTAATTATGAATATGATTTTCAACTCAATCTTAACCTTTCACAATCTAATATTAATAAATGGATTATCCTAGGCGATTATAAGTCTAAAAAAGCTACAAGTTTAAAATTAACTCTAAGTACATTTGGCCACAGCGCAAAATTCTCAAAAGAATTTTCATTAATTCCTAATTCACCTTCAATTGTAATTACTCCACCATTGATATCGTAAAAGATATTATTTGAAGAAATGATCATAAATCTTCCAAAGTGTAATTGAAAGCTATGTGAAAGATTCAATATCCTATACATTAAAAATTAATGGTGATCTTGATTCTTTTAAAAAAGAAATTAGAGCAAATCCATATCTTCAATTGATTGAAAGTGATGAGATTTTAACTTTTGTTTTATTGAATAATTAATTATGAGCCAGTACTTTATTTTTATACCCAACCTCCTTTCTATAGCTAGAATAGGGCTTGTATATCCTATTTTAAACTCAGTCTATATTGGTGAATATTTATTAGCTTTAATATATTTTCTTATAGCCTCTCTTACAGATGCATTAGATGGGTTTCTGGCTAGAAAAATGAATTGGTATACGGAGCTAGGAAAAATCTTAGATCCTGTAGCTGATAAGTTATTAGTTATAGGGACTATTTTTGTTTTATGGGTTAATGACTTTATACCTTTATATGTATTTATAATATTAATCAGTAGAGATATATTAATTCTACTAGGTGCTGCTATGCATATGAGTTTAATTACCAATAATGCACCCAGTCCAAATATTCTGGGCAAGATAACAACTGGCGTTCAAATTTTTTATATTACTCAGATATTGATTCTTCAATCTTTATCTTCCGAACTTCACCTTTTTTGGCTGGACTGGCTTATTGTAATAATTACTGCATCGAGTCTCTTGGTGTATTCATCTGCATGGCTCAAGTCCATTAAAGGACATCATGACCAACCCTAAGCAATTAATTTTCCCTTTTAGTATTGATAAGAAATCTTCTATTAAGAAATTTTTTGTAGCAGAGGGTTGTGAGAATTTAGTAGCTGCAATACAAGATAATAAAGCATACGGTATTTTCTTTGACAACACTTTTAAAACTTCTTTTTCAGGCAACGTGCAATGATCTTAGTTCCTCATCTTTTACTACAGCTTATATTCCTTTAGCAGAAGCAATTAAATAAGTATAAGTTGAGAGTTTGGCCTCAAAACTGATTGCAAGCAGCGCTGATCTGGATGCTATTGCTGCTAACAAAGACTGGGAGGTGGCTTGCTTTAACCTCATTAATCGATGCAATGAATCAGGTTGTAGGTTAATTTTTAGCTGCTCAAAGGATGAGAAGAATTTCTTTCCAGATCTGCTCTCTAGATTAAAAAAAATGACTAGTTATATATTACGTTCTGTTCAAGATGCTCAGCTTAATAACGCGATTAAAGCAATTGCTTTGAATTTAAGAATACCTATAGAAGAAAAAGAAATTAATTTTTTACTTGTTTTGAATCTCGTGATCTAGCAACTTTAATAAATTTTATAAAAAAGATTGATGATCACTCAATGGGATCGAAAAGAAAAATTACGATCCCATTGATAAAAGAGTTGCTCTAAAAAACTACCTTTTTACTCTACTAATTCACACTCACTACTAGTAATACTCATAATAATCACTATCAAAAATATCTTAAATATAAATTTATTTAAGAATATTAATAATGATACTAATTATGGATTAAATTTTAATTATGTTGATAGTCCATTTTGCTTTATAAGCTGGTCAAACGCATTAAGTTCTTTGAGTAGAAGTTGTCTTGATGAGCTAAATGGAAGTTTAATATTTACATTCTTTGAAATTTCAAAAAATACTTCCCATGGCTCAAGATCACGTTTGTAATACTTAATCTTATAGTTATCCAATGCATGTTTTCCCTAATTGGATACTCATGATTAGTTTTAGCATATAATTCTTGAGCTTTATCACCAGCAAGATATGTAGTCCAGTCAATCTTTAAAACATCTTCATATTCCATGTCTCTATTATTGGCAACAACAGATACAAAGTTGTCATAGATGCCATCAACATTAGCTTGAAATAGATCTTTCATATAATCAGGCATGGGCTCAGTAGGATCCCATTCACCCATTTTTGTAGAACTGACACCATCAACATTAATTCCTGCCCAATCTAAAGCTCTTCCTAATGTAGGAACTATGGAATAGACTCCAATTGAGCCTGTAACAGTATTTGGCTCAGCCCAGATCTCGCTTGAGTTAGTTGTAATCCAAACCCCACCTGATGCAGCAACATTTCCCATAGAAGTGTATACATTTCTATCAGTTGATTTGAAGTCATCTAATGCATTTAAAATGAGCTCAGAAGCATACACATCTCCTCCACCACTATTTACTCTTAATATAAGTACTTTGACATTCTTATCATTTTTAGCTTTGTAAATTTTCTCAACAATAGAATCTGAGCCAGCAGTACCTTGAGATTCTTGACCGGTCATAATGACACCTTCAACATTTATAATCGCAATAATATCTTCAGCATCTTCATCAAAGCTAGCATCTAATGTAGAAAGGTACTCAGCATATGAAACTCCCTCAGGCCATTTATCTTTATCAGCATCTTCGCTGCCAAACTCTGCAATCATATAGTCTCTTATTTCTTCATGTTTCATTAGTCCATCAACTAAGCCGAGGTTAAGTGCAACTTTGTTCATATCACCTTTTTCATCTTTAGCTAAGATATCAAAGTTGTCTCCATATGACTGAATAGTTCCTGCTTCTAGGTCTCTACCACTTTCCATTTTTTGCTTGTATGTATCCCACAAAGGATTAGCAAAAGCATTCCATGCTATTTTGTCATTATCTGACATTGAATCTCTTGTATATGGCTCTGGACCTGATTTAAAGTCACCAGCTGAAAATATTTCATAATCAAGCTTAATATTGTTATAAAAATCTTGCATATATTCACGCTTTCTAGAAAAGCCTGAAGTTTCTATACCATAATAGCTACTAGTATTTAGATATAACTCTGTGGCTTGCGATGCAACTAGATAATCACTAGTAAGCAATCCATTGGTATAGGAAATAACACGAATATCATTATCGACAATATTTTTAATTGCATCTGCAATAGTTATTCTTAGATTGCGACACAGTTAGATAAGTTATCGACATCGAGATATACAGCTTTTAAATTTGTATCATTTGCTACTGCATCTAATACTTTAAGCACATCTCTAATTGCATATACATTAGGCTGACTATCTCCAGCTAAAATTATGCTCACTGGGTCTGATGGGCCACTTTGCGGCTGATCAACAATCACACCAGACATTTCAAGATATAAGATTTTATTCTTAGTATCTACTTCATCATCTCCAGCAAAAGAACCAGCAACTCCACCTAGTATTGAAAAAGTTAGAACTAATAAAACAAGCGTTGTTATTACTGCTACAAATATTCTTCTCGCTTTATTTA
This sequence comes from uncultured SAR86 cluster bacterium, assembly GCA_905181645.1. Taxonomy (GTDB): domain Bacteria; phylum Pseudomonadota; class Gammaproteobacteria; order Magnimaribacterales; family D2472; genus MED-G78. The sequence continues at coordinate 243,269 of CAJIYN010000002.1, read as the reverse complement.
AATAATTCTCAATCCATAAAAATATACTTTTCATCTTTACTCCTAAAAACTAAATTAAAAAACTTATGCCAATTACCATTTCTGAGCAATTAACAATACATGTATCTAAATAAGGCCAAACCTTATATAAAATTAAAGCAATACTGCTGATGAGTATCACAGAGCCAATAAAAAAACTAATTAACATTTACACTTACCTCTATTCAAAAAAAATATCTTCAATTCTTTTGTCAAAAAAATTTGCTATTTTCATAGCCAGAGGAAGAGATGGATCAAATTTATTATTCTCAATAGAGTTAATGGTTTGGCGACTTACATCAAGCTTTGAACCAAAAGCATCCTGACTTAAATTAATCTCCTCTCGAAGTTTTTTAAGATTATTATTCATCCATTCATATTGCATCATTAATATCTATTACATACATTTCTTTATAAGCTTTTCTTCCGCCTATACTCAGACCAATGCTATAAAGTAAAAAGTACTCAAAAAAAACAAAATCAAATCCCATAAAGACTTCAAGCGGCCATGCAACTAAAAAGCCTGTAATCCAAAAAAAGTTTATACCATAAAGATTTGCTTTAATATTAAAATCTATAAAGCCTTCATCCTGGCGTTTCATAAAATCAGCAATTAGTTTTCCGCCCGCAAGAAAGCCTAATATGGCCATAGGATAGAGGTAACTATATATCCATGCCATCTCATCCGTCTGCCCAGTAAGTCTTTCACCCCAAATACCCCCAAGGATAAAGCCAGAAAGCGCTGATGCTAGCGTCACAAGAACTAAGCCGCCTCCATAGGTTTTTTTATCTTGGGTATTTAATGAAGACCATTTGATATTCATCCCACCCCAATTTACTTCTGCCATATCTAAAACCTTTTATGTATTATTGTGTAATTATATGTAAAGTAAACTTTACATGTCAAGTAAACTTTACATTTATTTATTAGCTCTTATTGTTTTAGGGCCATACATACAATGTATAAATAAAATGATTATTAGGAGAATTTCAAATGTATCTAGTAACAGACCTCCAATTCCAAAAACTCTGATGGAGGCAAGTAAAAAATATATCAATAAAATAAAGCAAAAGCTTTGATAGGCTTTAATGGACTTCTTAATTAAGAATGGTGCAAAGGCTAAAAGAGGCAAAGACCAAATAATAAGTATTGGATAATTAATCCTGCCAGTAAATACTATACAAAACTTAACAAGAATTAGTCCAAGTAAAAGCGCTAGGGTTGTCTGTGTAAAGGTTTTAACTTTTAGCATTTAGTTTTTGAATAATTTTAGCCATCCTCATACCAGTTTTATGAGCTATTTTATACTCATCAGGAGTTAAGGTTGGACTTGAATTAAAACTCTCAACATGAGAAGGGCCATAAGGGGTTCCACCAGCTTGTGTTGTATTAAGCTCCTCAATCGAATAAGGCGATCCTACTATTATCATTCCTTGATGTAATTGATAGGTTAATAAATTCATTAAGGTGATTTCTTGACCGCCATGCATAGAACCAGTTGATGTAAAAGCACAACCAGGAATGCCCTCAAGAGCATGAGTTGCCCACAAGTCACCAGTTGAGTCTAAAAAATGTTTCATAGGTGAAGCCATAGAGCCAAATCTAGTTGGAGAACCTAAGGCAAGGCCAGAACAATTTAAAAGATCTTCTTTAGAGCAATAAATCTCTCCTTCCTTTGGAACACTAGGGTCAGTTAACTCTGTATTTGGAGATACTTTGGGAACAGTTCTTATTTTTACATCATAGCTTTAGCTATTTTTCTCACTATAGCATGAGCTAAATTTTTAACTGCACCGCTAGCAGAATAAAAGAGTATTAATAGATATTTTTCGGTCATTTTTTGTTTCTTTGTAATATTATAGGCACATGAAAAATAAAATTATATCGTTATTCTGTCTCATTTTAATAATTAGCTGTCAAAAGGCTGATATAGATTTACATAATTCTAAGGGTATGGTCTCAGAAAATCTTAAAGGTCAGTGGGTAATGATAAATTATTGGGCTGATTGGTGCCCTCCATGTTTAAAGGAAATGCCTGAATTAGTTGCCTTTGCATCTGCTAGATAAAGATGTCATGCATTTAATTTTGATGAATTAGATGAGACTGACCTTGAGCCTGTAGCTAGAAAATTTAATTTAGAAATACCATCTCTTATATCTCATCCAAGAGATATATGGGGTATAGAAACACCACCGGCAGTGCCAGCAACTTATTTCATAAATCCAGAAGGAGAAATCGTACAAAGTTTATTTAGACCCCAGACTCAAGAATCGTTAGAGGATATCTTGCGCAGCCTTAAAGAGGTTATGTAAAAAATTATCTTTAAGTAAGTTTTCTGGGTTAATTTTTTCTTTATTAAGATAGACAGTCCAATGCAAGTGAGGACCGGTCACTCTTCCTGTTTCGCCTACAGTTCCAATCAATTCACCCTGTTGAATCATTTGACCTTCTTTTATTAAAGATGAATCAAGATGACTATAAGAAGATATTAGACCAAAGCCATGATCTATAAGAATGGTATTTCCTGTATAAAAGAAATCACCAGTAAGGATTACCCTTCCTTTTAAAGGAGCTGAAACCTCAACCCCTAAGTTTGCTGCAATATCTAATGCGAGATGAGGAGATCTTGGTTTTTCATTAATATATCTTTTTTTACCATATCTACTAGATATAATTCCAACAACTGGATTCTTGAAATTAAAAGAAGGACTTATAGAAGTATCATAGCTTTGCAGAGCAGAACCTATTAATAAAGCTTCAGCATTTGCTCTGTCTCTATCCTTCTTATTAAGATCTACTTTGGAGACATCTTTTATAGTGATTCGAGATTCTCCAAAATTTTTAAATTGAACTTTTATATTCACATCCCCAATAGTTTTTATTGAAGTTTTATATACGTAAGGCAAGCCTAGTATTAAATAATCAGATTGATCATATTTAAAGATTAAATTTTCTGTTGATGCTGCATTAGCTTTCAGGGCTATAACATCACCAGATATACCTGATATTTCGTTGGCTGATGCTTTATAGGAAACAATAAGCATCAAGCTTAATAGGCATAGAGCATAATTATTTCTCATGCTTAATAACTCCTATTTTTGATTCAAAGCTTCCAGAACTTAGCCTGGTTGTAACAAGCTCTCCACTTTTAATTTCTTGTGAGTTTTTGATTGCTTGCCCAGTTGAATTTTGAACTATTGCGTAACCCCTATCTAAAACGGCTAAAGGGCTAAATGCATTTAAATTAGAATTAATTTTCTCAAGTAACTTTGATTTATTTGTAACAAGGTATGAAAAACTTTTTATCATCTCTTTAGATAAAGCCTCTACATCTTTTAATAGATTCCTGATAATTTTAAATGGATTTTTTTCTGTAAGTGATTGATTTAATAATGCTAATCTTTGGTTAGAGCTTAAGAAACTCTTCTCTACAGATTGTTTTAACCTAAGCTCAATATTGTCTAATTTTTGTTTTTGTTCATTTAAGATAACTTGAGGACTTTTCAAGTTAGATTCCAGGAGGTCTAATTTTTGTTTATTGATTTGAAGAATATTTTTCAATCCATTTATTAAGCCCAACTGAATCTCCTGAAGCCTATCACTTAATTGAAATTGAAATTCAGTTACTAATTCTGCTGCAGCCGTTGGTGTTGGAGCTCTCATGTCAGCAACAAAATCAGCAATAGTAAAGTCAGTTTCATGTCCTATAGAGCTAATTATAGGTGTTGAACAACTAAATATTGCTCTTACAAGTTCTTCCTCATTAAATGCCCACAAGTCCTCCATTGATCCACCTCCCCTGGCTAATATTAGGACATCACAGCGTTTAGAATTATCTGCAGCTTGAAGTGCTTTAATAATTTTTATATGGGCTTGATCAGTGTCACCTTGAACCATTGCAGGTGATAAAGTAACTTGACTTGAAGGAGCCCTTCTTTTAATTGTAGTAATAACATCTTGTAAAGCTGCAGTTGATGCCGATGTAATAACACCTATATGTTTAGGTGGGGAAGGGATATCTTTTTTCTTTAATGGATCAAATAAACCCTCTTTATCTAATTTTTGTTTTAGTTCTTCAAATTGCTGCATCAAATTACCAACACCAGCAGGCTGCATCTGACGAACTATTAATTGATAATCACCTCTTGCAGCATAAAGACTTACCTGACCTTTTAGCACACACTGATCACCATCTTTAGGCGTAAAGTTCATCCGCATTTTTTGATTTTTAAACATGGCACATCTAATGGAACCTTCGGCATCCTTTAACGTGAAATAAATATGACCAGAACTAGGTTGAGCAAGATTAGAAATCTCTCCAAGCACAGATACAGAGCTAAAGTTACTTTCTAGAATCATCTTGGCAGATCTATTTAACTCTCCTACAGAGATTATTTCTTTATTCTGATCTAGAATGTCATTCATAACAGAAGTATAGCTTTATGACCGAAAATTTACATCGAGCAAATAATTTTATTTTACTAGCAGGCGGCGCAGCCCTCATTGGCTTTGCTCCAATTTTTGTTAGATGGAGCGAAATGTCACCATCTTGGATTCTTTTTTACAGAATGTTGCTTACACTACCAATGCTTTTGTTAATAAACCTATATTTTAATAAATCCTTTGTATTTAAAGTCCGATCTAAGAAGTCTATATACATTGCTTTTATTGCAGCTTTTGCATTTACTATAGATTTAACTTTATGGCATTGGAGTATGACGATGACTTCAATCTCTAATTCAACAATTATTGTTAATTCAGCCCCAATTTTTGTAGCATTAATATACTTTCTCTTTTTTAAAGAAAGCTTAAATAGACATTTTTTTATCTCGCTTGGAGTAACTTACATGGGAGTAGCAGGTTTAATTCTATCCGCTGACACCTATACATCAGGTAATCTTACTGGGCGATATCTTAAGCCTAATCGCAGCAGTTTTTTATGCAACCTATTTGGTCTTTATTTCAAGGCTTGGCAAAGAAGAGGCTCTAAGTATTATTTTTTACACCAGTTTATTTTGTTGTATATTTTCCCTTCCTGCTGCATTAATAGAATCATCTCAAATACTTCCACCATCTTTAGATGAATGGATAAACCTATTTCTACTTGCTTTACTATGCCAGGTTGGTGGTCAGTACATGATTACTTATAGTATCGCCAGAATTTCACCATCCGGTGGCTCTATTGGATTATTGCTACAGCCTGTAACTGCAACAATCTGCGCTGCTTATATTTTTGGTGAATTAATTAACGATCGGTGTCAGATTTAATTTCTGAATATATTTAGCTAGAATTAATGTAGCTAAGTTATAGCAAATAGATGATTTAATTTATTTAAATTATTCTCATAAAATAGTATATTATGCGGCTCATAAGTAATAAGTACTTATGAATTGGTAATTTTAGATTACAGCTTTGGGTGATTAGCTCAGTTTGGTAGAGCATCTCGTTTACACCGAGAGGGTCGGCAGTTCGAACCTGTCATCACCCACCATTTAATAAGCTTGTAACTAATTGGTTGCACTTTTGTCTTAACAAGATATTATTCAATCAAATACCTAAGTGGTCTGGTAGTTAAACGGTTATAATCTCGCCCTGTCACGGCGATGTTCGGGGTTCGATTCCCCGTCAGACCGCCACTTAATTATGAATGAAGCAGTAATAGTACTTTTAACACTTTCTTACTCTCTTATACTAGGGATTATAGTCGCTCAGGTTATTCTTACAGCTCCTGTAGTTTTTAAGGTTCTAGATAATGACAATGCTTCTAAGTTTCTTCGAGCTATTTTTCCAAGATACTACTTACTGCTTTTTTTAATATGCCTTGTTGCTTCATTAATATCTTATCTGTGGTTTTCAAGCATGGATCTTTGGATTGCTTTAGGCGCTTCTATTCTTGCATTTATAGGTTTTATTATTATTCCTCTTACAAATAGCGCTCGAGACAGAGGGTGGAATCGACTTTTTAAATTTCTACATAATCTAAGTGTTTTAAACACCATTATTCTATTTATCATTGCTGTAGCACAATTAATTAGAATTTCTTAGTATTTGCATTTATCTGTTTTTAACTTGAATTTAACTAATTAGACCCAAAAAATGGGTTTACGGAGATTTAAATATGGCACGCACTAAAACTAAAACATTTCAGACTGAAACTAAACAGCTTTTAAAGCTAATGATTCATTCTTTATATTCAAATAAAGAGATCTTTATTAGAGAACTTGTCTCTAATGCATGCAGAAAAAGTTGGCCAATTTAATTCTCCTATTGATGAAACATTATTAGAAGATGCATCAGAATTTGGTATTAGCGTTAACGTTATTTCTGCTGAGAATAAAATAGTCATCTCTGATAATGGTATAGGAATGACAGAAGCTGAGGTTGTTGAAAATATAGGAACAATTGCTAGATCAGGAACAGCTTCTTTTCTTGGAAATCTTACTGGTGATAAGAAAAAAGATTCAAATCTAATTGGTCAATTTGGAGTAGGCTTTTATTCTGTGTTTATGGTTGCTGATAAAGTTGAGGTTATTAGTCGCAAAGCGGGCAGTAACGAAGAAGCAACATTATGGACCAGTTCTGGAGAAGAAAGCTATCAACTCAAGTCCGCAGAAAAAGAAACAAGAGGCACTGATATTACGATTTTTTTAAATGATGAAAATAAAGAATTTGCTGAAAAATCTAGAGTGAAATTTTTGCTAGAAAAATATTCCCAATATATAAATTTCCCTTTAAATCTAATTTCCGAATCAGGTGAGGTAAATAGAATAAACGATTCAGAGGCTTTATGGTTAAAACCAAAAAGATCAATAAAAGATGAGGAATATAATGACTTTTACAAATTCACTACATTTGATCAAGAAGATCCTTTGTTTTGGGTGCATAACAAAGTTGAAGGTAAGAGTGAATATACTAATTTATTATATGTTCCATCTAAACCGCCTTTTGACTTATGGAATAGAGAGTCACCCAGAGGTGTAAAACTTTATATACAAAGAGTATTTATAATGGATGATGCATCACATTTCCTTCCTTTATATTTAAGATTTGTTAGAGGTATCATCGATACCAGCGATTTACCTCTCAATGTTTCTAGAGAAATTTTACAAGAGCATCATTTAGTAGATACCATTAAAAAGTCAGTGACTAAAAAAGTTTTAGACGCACTAGTTAAGATGAAAAAGAAATCATTAGATTCTTACAAAGATTTTTGGAAAGAATATGGCCTTGTAATCAAAGAAGGGCCAGCTGAAGATTTTGAAAATCGTGAACTTCTAGCAAGTTTAATGCTATTCGCATCATCTATTAATGAAGAGAATGATGTAAGTCAAACACTTGATGACTATTTATCTAGAATACCAGCATCTCAAGATAAAATTTATTACTGTGTCGCTGATACATTTGAGGCAGCTATTAATTCACCACATATTGAGGGACATAAGGCCAATAATACTGAAGTATTAATGCTCACAGATAGAATTGACGAGTGGTTAATGTCAAGCTTGATGGAATATAAAGGTAAAGAGCTAGTTAATGTTGCAAAAGATGATATTCAAGATAGTGAGAAGCCAAAGGTTTCAGAAACTGATCAGGACGTTGTTACTAAAATTAAAAAACATCTTTCTGATAGAGTCTCTGATGTTGTGGTAAGTAGCCGTTTAGTTAATTCAGCAACATGCTTACTTTTGCCTAAAAATGAACCTGGAGCACAATTAAGAAAAAGCCTTTTGTGCTGGCCAGGATTTAGGTGAAGCAACTGATCCTAACGGACCAAAACTTACACAAATAGTTCAGGAACACTATAACCCAATTATTAGGAAAATTCGTAATCTTTTGTAGATTTCCTATATGATTATGCTGTAATTGCAGAAGGCGGCTCGCCCAAAGATCCGGCAAAATACCTCCGACAATTAGATAAATATCTTTCATAGGACTTACCATGCAAAATAAAGTAGCAGTTCTAGGTGGCGGAAGTTTTGGAACTGTTCTTGCAAACATAGCTGCTTCTAATGGTAATGAGGTTACATTGTGGGTCAGAGATGCAGAGCAAGCTCTTAGAATTAACTCAGAAGGTGCTAACTCAACCTACCATCCAGAACTTCAGCTTTCAAATAATATAAAGGCCTCTGAAGAGTTAGAAGAAGTCATAAAAGATTCTTCATTAATTCTGATAGCTACACCAAGTCTTATTTTTGAAACTATTGTAAAAAGAATAGCTCCTTTAATTGATTCTAATATTGATGTAATTTCATGCACTAAAGGCATAAGACATAATCCATTTAAAACTATGAGTAATATTATTGAAGATAATCTATCTTTTAAAGGCGATATTATTTTAAATAATAACGAATTTAGCTAGAGAGATAGCTGATAATAAAATAGCAGGAACAGTTATTGCCAGTAAAAACAAATCTCTTATGAGTAAGTCAATGCAGACTTTTGTTCTTCAAGTACTTTTAAAATGGCTTCTTTTATAGTCATTATTTGTTATGAAATGCAATTGCGCTCTAAAAAATATTTATGCAATTATTTGCGGTCTAGCTAGCTCACTTGAGGTTGGTGAAAATGCAAATGGTCTTATTCTTACCAGAAGCATGGCAGAGATGAGTAGATTCGCAGTTGCTAAGGGAGCCAATCCATCAACATTTTTTAGGCTTAGCAGGAATGGGGGATTTACTAGCAACATGCACATCAACTCTTTCAAGAAATTTTCAATTAGGAGCTTTTTTAGGTAAAGGTCTAAATTTAGAAGAAGCTAAAGATAAAGTTGGACAAGTCGCAGAGGGCATCAGGACATTGGAAGTAGCTCATGAAGAAGCAGCAGCTCATCAGATTAATATGCCACTGATGGAATCTTTATATAAAATTATTTATAAAGATTAATATTCTGAAAGTTTATTAGATGATTTGATTAATCATCCGCATGAAATTGATGTAGAATTCACACACAGAGGAAATTAAATTATGGATAATTTTAATAGAGAGGAAGTTAAAGAAGAAGTATTAAAAGTAGGAAAGTGGAAACGCTTTTTCTTTATGACAGTTTATGCATTTGCAATTCAATTTGCTCTAAATATAGCTTTAGTAATAGCCTTCATTGTTTTTCTTATTTACTTCAAAAATAAATGAAGCATTATTTAATTTTAATAAGCAGATATTCTTATTTTTTGACGATACTTTAAATTTTTTACTCTTTCAAACAGAAGAAATGCCATTTCCTTTTAAGAAATCTTCAAGCGAAGATAATGACAGCAATGCCCCTGAAATAGTTGAAGGTGAAGCAGATGAACCACTATTCTGTAAAGTACCAGAAAGCTCAGAAGAAAACACAGCTGAGGTTTCCGAAGAAGAGCCTAAATCTTAGATCTTTGAGCAGATTGAAGGGTCTGAAGTATTAAAGTATTTATTGTCATAGGTCCTACTCCTCCTGGAACAGGTGTATAAGCAGAAGCTTTTAATTCAATATTTTCTAAGTCTATATCTCCACATTTTTCTGGATGATATCCAGCATCTACAACCACTGCACCTTCTTTAATCCATTCATGCTTAATAAACCTTGGAATTCCAACAGCACCAACTAAAATATCTGCTTGAAGTCTTCAATATGCTGAGTTCTTGAATGACAAATAGTAACAGTAGCATTTTTATTTAATAGCATCATAGCCATTGGCTTTCCTAGAATTGGGCTTCTTCCAACTACAACAGCATTTTTACCTTGAATTTCAATCTGATAATGTTCAAGCAATCTCATGATGCCTGCAGGTGTACATGATCCAAATGCAGGAAGACCCATAGACATATTTCCAAAGCCAAGACAGGTAACACCATCAACATCTTTACTTAAATCAATAGCGTCAAAACATTGCCTTTCATCAATCTGACTTGGGACTGGGTGTTGTAATAGAATTCCATGGACATTTTCATCATTATTGAGGTCATTTATTTTATTTAAGAGTTCTTCGGTTGTTGTGGTGTCTGACATTTCAACAGCAATTGATTTCATGCCTACTCTTGCACAAGTATTTCTTTTCATCTTTACATATGTCTCAGAAGCAGGATCTTGACCAACTAAAATCGTTGCAAGGGTAGGTACGATTCCTTTCTCATTTAATTCTGTCACTTGTTTTGTTATAGACTCTTCGGTGTCAAGAGCTAGAGATTTACCATCTAATATTTTTACATTCATAGCTGTAATTATGTCATCAAAAAATATTTATGCCCATGGTGATTGCTTATTTATTCCATAAACTTTACTATTTGCATCCTCGGGGTATAGCGCAGTCTGGTAGCGCACTCGCTTTGGGAGCGAGTGGTCGTAAGTTCGAATCTTACTACCCCGACCATGTGCGCCTGTAGCTCAGTTGGATAGAGCAACGGTTTTCTAAACCGTGGGTCAGGAGTTCGAATCTCTTCAGGCGCGCCATTTTTCTCTTGTCATCACCATTAATCAATCTTAGCAAGAAACAATAGTGCCTTTAAAAATCACTATGTACTCTGTAGCAGCTTTATATAAATTTTCACCAGTAGTTGATCCTGAGGCTACGCAAGAACTTTTAAAAAAACAATTATTAAATCATAAAATTTTTGGAACTATATTAGTTGGTTACGAAGGTTTAAATGGAACTATTTCTGGAGACCAAGCTAATATTTTAATTGCGCTAAATTGCATTAAAGATCTCGAAGGCTTTGATGATATTGATATTAAATTTTCAGAATCTAAAGACAATCCATTTTTAAGATTAAAAGTTAAGCTAAAAGATGAAATTGTAACTATTGGCAATCCTAGTATAAATCCTAATATACAAGCTGGAAATTATGTAGATGCTTCTGATTGGAATAATTTAATTAAAAATGTTTTATTAATTGATGTAAGAAATAACTATGAATGTTCTATTGGTTCATTTAATAATTCTGTAAATCCAAAAACTAAAACATTTAAAGATTTCCCTAAATGGGTTGATTCTCAAGGTTTTTCAGAATCAGATAAGAATTCAAAAAAAGTTGCTATGTTTTGTACCGGTGGTATCCGTTGTGAAAAAGCATCCTCCTACATGAAAAATGAAGGCTTTAATGATGTTTATCATTTAAAAGGCGGCATTTTAAAATATTTTGAATCAGTTGATGAAGATAACAAGCTTATGGCAAGGAGAATGTTTTGTCTTTGATGACAGAGTTTCAGTTAAACAGGATTTATCAGTAGGTTCCTACGATAGTGAAAAAAAATTTATTTAATACTGATTTAGATAAATCTTCTGATAAGTATCAAAGAGGAATATCATGCCCTGGCTGTTTTGATAGCAAGACCGATGATCAGAAATCTAGATATGCCAGCAGGCAGCTACAAGTAGATTTATCTAAAGAGAGAAATGAAAAACATCTTGGTGCTGATTTCGCTAAAGAGAACTAATATGAAAAAGCCTATATTGTATTCATTTAAAAGATGCCCTTATGCCATGAGAGCTAGAATGGCAATTTTTTTAACTAATACTAAGTGTGAGCTAAGAGAAGTCCATTTAAAAAATAAACCTCAGTCAATGCTAGATCTATCTCCAAAAGGAACGGTGCCAGTTCTTAAAATTGATAATGATACAGTGATTGATGAGAGTCTTGAGATTGTTGAGTGGGCACTAGATATCAATAATATATTTATAAATCAACTCCTTCCAGATCAGCAAGCATTAACCAACGAGCTTATTACACTTTTTGATGAGGAATTTAAGTTTAATTTAGATAGATATAAATATTCGGTAAGGTATGAAGATGCCAATCCAATACAAAGTAGAAGTAAGTGCTTGGAGATTTTGAATAAAATTGAAAACAGTATTTCAAATTCAAATTGGTTTTTTGGAGACTCTGTAAATAAATTAGACATTTGTATTCTGCCTTTTATAAGACAATTTAGAATCGCAGACCCTGAATGGTTTGATTCATTAAATGAAATACATCAAGTTAAATCATGGCTTGAACATTTTTTAGAAAGTTCGTTACTAGCAAATATTATGAATAAAAATGATCCCTGGGAAGAATAAAACTAAATTTTAATATTTCCCCAATTGATAGCACTTAGTGTACAGAGAGCAATTTCACCCTCTTCATCCATCACACATTTTTTTAGTCTCCAATAATTGTAAGGCCAAGGAGTTAGGAAACCTGCAATTAACATAATTGGAATTACCCACCAGGTTAGAACCCCACCTACTAATATTATATCTGTGATATTCATAGCAACCTCCATTGCTACCATACTCACAAAACTCATCTTAAATGCTGTCTCTAGAGCTGACTTGAATTCAAAAGCCTGTCTCATTAGTATCACTGTCTCTAACGCAATACTTGTTATTAAGCCGTTTATTATCGCCAAAGACATTACTATCCATATACTTAATCCATGATCAAACTGTTGAAATGCAAAAATAGTTCCAAAGTCTCCAATGGAACATCCGAGTAAACACCATTTAGTATTATGAGCACTTCGTATCCATGTATGCCTGCACTTCCAATTCATCAGAATTTTTTCTAAAGCCCGATTGAGTCGTAAGACATAGCAATTTTTTCAATCGCAACCTTATAGGCGGCAGTCCTAAAATCAGTTATCTTGTCATTACTCATAAACTCTTTTTTAACTTCCTGAAAGCCATCAATCATCATGTCATCTAAACCGGATCTTATTAAATCAATCTCATCAACTCCATTAAGAAAATTTGACTTGAACTCTTGCGGCATAGTTTTACCAGTCATGGACTCAATACCCTCAATTAAAGTATTGAATTGAAATAAGTTTTCTCTTTTCTCAAGCCTACCAAATCGAATATGCCTAATATTTTTAACCCATTCAAAATAACTTACAGCAACACCGCCTGAGTTAGCCAAAATATCTGGAATTACAAAAATCTTTTTTCTATTAAGGATTGCTGGCTTCTCAACACCCTTTATCTCCATAGTCACTTCAGTTTTCATTAAGTATTGATTAGCATTTTTTTCAGTTATATCTAAGCTCTAGCCGCTGGTATTAATATGTCACATTCTTTTTTAAATAAAAGAGCGCCATCTTTTATAAACTTGGCTTTCGTATAGTTTTCAAAAGATTTATTGATTAACAAAATACTTTTTAGCATGCTCAGCATTAATTCCGTTTATGTTATAAATACCGCCGTTATGTTCAGCTATACCTATTAATTTCATTTTATTTTCTTCGCTTATAAACTTTGCTGCATTAAAGCCAACATTACCTAACCCTTGAACAATAAAAGTTTTGTCTTCCATGGAGTTTGTAAAATTGATGAGCTTAAGAAGATCTTCATTTTTAAAAAATTCCCTAACTATATATTGAACTCCTCTTCCTGTGGCTTCCTCTCTTCCAACAAGCCCATTTTTAGTTGGTGGCTTACCTGTAACACATGCAGCAGCATTGATATCAGTAGGTTTAATTTTTCTATACTCATCCGCAATCCAAGCCATCTCCTCAGATGAAGTTCCTATATCAGGCGCTGGAACATTCTGGGAAGGGCTAATTAAATCTCTTTTTATGAGTTCTTGAGCAAATCTTCTTGTTATTTTTTCTATTTCTTTTCTTGACCAATCGTCTGGATTAATTCTTAGACCCCCTTTTGACCCTCCAAATGGCACATTAATAATCGCATTTTTATAGGACATTAAAGCAGCTAGAGCTTCAACTTCTTCAGCATTCACACCCAAGGCGTAGCGAATCCCGCCCTTGACAGGTTCCATATGCTCAGAATGCACTGCTCGGTATCCAGTGAAGGTTTTAATCTCACCACGCAAGCGAACCCCAAACCGAACAGTGTAAGTGGAATTACAGGTTATTATTTTGTTGGCAAGGCCAGGAGATATATCTGAATGCTTTAAAGCTTTATTTACAAACTTGGTCGTATCACTTAAAAAATTACTCACAATAAAAAATCCCTATTAATAAATAAATTATAAGATTTTTAATCTATAATGTCTCGTTTCTTGGCGGGCGTAGCTCAGTAGGTTAGAGCGCTGGATTGTGGCTCCGGAGGCCGTGGGTTCGAACCCCATCGCTCGCCCCATTTTGGATATAAATAAAATAATATGGCTAGTAAATTAAAAAAACTGAAAAGATCTAGAAAGAAAATTAGATGTAACTCTTCCAGTTGAGGACTACAAAGCTAAATTTGATAGCAAGATAAATAAAATTAAAGGTACTGCAAAATGAAAGGGTTTAGAAAAGGCAAGGTTCCTGCAGACGTTCTTGAGAAAAGGTATGGCCCTTCAATCCATGCTGATGTTCTTAACGAATTAATACAAGACTCTTACCCAAAAGAGCTTGCAGAGAATAAAATCAGGCCTGCCTGCGTCCCATCTATCAGCATAGATAGCGATGACCCAGCTAAGCCTATAAAGTATTCAGCTGTATTTGAAGTTTTTCCTGACATAAAAGTCAAAATTTCAAGATGGTCTAGTTATGAAAAGCATTCAATCGAAATTGAAGATTCGGATTTAGATTTAGCAATAGATGATATTTGGAAGATATGGAGATTGGGAAGATGTCTCTAGAAAATCTCAAAATGATGATCAGCTGGTTATGGATTTTGAGGGCAGGGTAGATGGCGAGCCCTTTGAAGGCAATAGCGCAAAAGACTTTAAATTAGTTTTAGGTAGTAAATCCATGATACCTGGATTTGAAGAAAATTTATTAGATAAAGACCCTAAAACAGAATTTACCATAACTGCAAAATTTCCTGATGACTATTTTAAGCAAGATTTGGCTGGAAAGGATGCAGAATTTAAAATCAACTTATTAAAAGTTCAAGAGAATAAGCTTGCTGAAATAAATAAAGATCTATTTGAAAAGTTAAGCATGGAAGTTGAGGACGAAGCTGCTTTTAGAACTGAAATTAAATCAAGAATGGATAAAGAGGTTGAGATGCAAGAAAAAGGTCTGACAAAAGAATCTATTTATGAATTACTTTTAAAATCTCATTCATTTAATGCACCTAATGCAACAGTTAATGAGCAATCTGAATTAATGAGAAAAGATGCTTTGATGAGAATAGGGCAAAGTGTTGAAAATGCTGAAGCTGATTTGTTTCCAATTGAATCTTTTGCAGAAGATGCATCTAAAAGAGTTAGATTAGATCTTCTTTTTGCAGAATTAATTAAATTCTATGAAATTAAAGTTGAGAGTGATAAGCTCAAAGAGTTCATTGCTGAAGAAGCTAAGAAATACAAAGATCCAGAACAATTTGAGTCTTGGGTTGTAAGTCAGCCTAAACAGCTTGAGCAATTTAATATGATGATTTTAGAGAACCAACTCATTGAAAAATTAGAAAATGAATTTAAGTCATTTAAATAACGGAGTTTATTTCGTTCAGTTTATCTCTAATAACGATGTCGTTAAAACGTCTAAAATCATAATTCAGCATTAACACCCGTCTATTCCAGACACTAAATTGAATAACGAAACGACTTACCAAAGGTTTGGCGGCGAGACTGCTTAAATTCTTTGTGACAATTTCATCTTTTTCATCTTTATGAGCCATATCCGACTATATTTGCGTCTGAAAATCCAGAAAAAGACATTAGTATATATATTAACTCTCCGGGCGGCGTCATAACTTCCGGTCTAGCTATATATGACACTATGCAATTTATTGCTCCAGAAGTTTCAACTTTGTGCATAGGTCAGGCTGCAAGCATGGGAGCTATTCTTCTATGTGGTGGTGCACAAAAAAAACGCTATGCATTGCCAAACTCAAGAGTAATGATTCATCAGCCATTGGGCGGTGTTCAGGGGCAGGCTACTGATATTGATATACAAGCTAAAGAAAGAAATCCTTCATATGAAAAAAGTTGTGAATGAAATCCTGGCAAAACATACAGGCCAAACAATCAAGAAAATAGAAAAAGATACAGATAGAGATAACTTCCTGGATGCCACTTCCGCTAAATCTTATGGGATAGTTGATATTTTAGATTCAAGGGATATCAAAAATGCCAAGTAAAGAATCAACAGATAAATTAAATTGCTCTTTTTGTGGCAAAGGTCAAGATGATGTTAAAAAATTAATAGCAGGACCTAGTGTATACATTTGTAATGAATGTGTAGATTTATGTAATGATATTATTGAAGAAGAGGTTAAGAGTGAGGAGATAGATCCTCTAGAAGAGCTTCCTTCACCGTTAGATATTTTTCAACAATTAGATGACTATGTTATCGGTCAAGATAAAGCTAAAAAAACACTATCAGTTGCAGTTTATAATCACTACAAAAGACTTAGATCAAACTCTAAGAAAGATGAGATAGAGCTTCAACTTACAATTTTATTCAAGGAAAAGCAGGTAGTGGTAAAACATTATTAGCTCAAACTTTAGCTAAAATTTTAAATGTTCCATTTACTATTGCTGATGCAACAACATTAACAGAAGCTGGATATGTTGGAGAGGATGTAGAGAATATTATTCAAAAGCTTTTACAAAAATGTGACTATGATCCTGATAAGGCAGCGCTAGGAATTGTTTACATTGATGAAATTGACAAGATATCAAGGAAATCTGATAATCCATCGATAACAAGAGATGTATCAGGTGAAGGTGTTCAGCAAGCATTGCTTAAGTTGATTGAAGGAACTATTGCATCGGTTCCTCCTCAGGGAGGAAGAAAGCATCCACAGCAAGAGTTTATCCAGATAGATACCTCCAATATCTTATTTATTTGTGGCGGTGCTTTTTCAGGCTTAGACAAGCTCATACGAAATCGTTCTCACAAGGGTGGAATAGGATTTTCTGCAGATGTACAAAGTGTTGATACAGAACGTGCAGTATCAGATGTTCGAGCCAGAAGATCTAGTTAAGTACGGACTAATACCAGAGTTTGTTGGCAGATTGCCAGTTATATCTACTCTTCATGAGCTTGATCAAGATGCTTTAGTTAGAATTCTTCAGGAACCTAAAAATGCTCTTGTAAATCAATACAAACATCTTTTTGAAATTGATAATGTAGATCTATCTTTTAGAAAAGAAGCATTGCTTGAAATAGCCAAACAAGCCATAAAAAGAAAAACAGGGGCAAGAGGCTTAAGATCAATTATAGAAAATATTCTTATGAATACGATGTTTGAATTACCTAATAAAGATCTCGAAAAAGTTATTATTGATGAGAATTCAGTTAACAGTTCCTCTGACCCTATTAAGGTTTTTAAAACAACTGATAAAAAAACTTCTTCAGGCAATTGATAAGTTGATAATCGTCCCTATCTACTAGATATGGCTATTATTAAATCAGATCACCCTATTATTCCTTTACGCGACCTTGTTGTTTTTCCTGGCGTCGTTACAACTCTATTTGTAGGCAGAGCTAAATCAGTCGAAGCTCTTAATGCAGCTATGAGCTCTAACAAGAAACTTGTTCTTGTAAGTCAGATTGATCCAGTTGTAGAGGATCCATTATTTGCTGATATGCATAAGGCAGCCTCTATAAGTAACTTACTTCAATTAATTAAATTACCTGATGGAACCATGAAAGTCCTAGTAGAGGGCTATAAAAGATGCTCTATTGAAAAAGTTATAGATAAAGATGATTACTCAGTTGCGCGAGTTAGTGAGATTGAAGATATTCCTGTTAAAGCATCTGAAGCTTCTAATTTAGTAAGATTTACAAAAGCAAAATTTGCTGATTATGTTTCTATAACAAAACGCATACCTCAAGAGATAGTTGCATCTATAGATGCTTTAGACGACTTGCCAAGATTAATCGATACTATTATTGGACATCTCCCTATTGAACTAAATAGAAAACAGGAAGTCTTAGAGCAAGCTGATATGCAAAAAAGAGCTGAGACACTTCTTACATTTATAGAATCTCAATTAGATGTTGTTGATGTTGAAAAAAAGATTCGTGATCGCGTAAAAAAACAGATGGAGAAATCTCAAAGAGAATATTATCTTAATGAACAAATTAAAGCTGCTCAAAAAGAGCTAGGCGATATTAATGAAGAGGACGATGAGTTTGAGCAACTTGAAGAAAAAATTGATTCATCAGGAATGCCTAAAGATGCTCTTAAGAAAGCCAAAAGTGAATTATCTAAATTTAAATTAATGGGTCCAACTTCTGCTGAAGCATCTGTTACTCGCTCATATTTAGATTATTTAATTGGTGTGCCGTGGAAGAAGAAAGGAAAAATTAAATCTGATCTAAAAGCTTCATTAAAAATATTAGAAGATGATCATTATGGTTTAGAAAAAGTTAAAGAAAGAATATTAGAATATCTGGCTGTAACTAAAAGAGTTCAAAAACTTAAAGGCACCTGTTCTGTGTTTAGTTGGCCCGCCTGGAGTTGGTAAAACATCATTAGGTAAATCTATTGCACGATCAACCAATAGAAAATTTATAAGAATGTCTCTTGGTGGTGTAAGAGATGAATCTGAAATTAGAGGCCATAGAAGAACTTATATAGGATCTTTGCCAACAGAGATTATTCAAAATATTTCAACTGTTGGTGTTAAAAATCCATTATTTCTTCTAGATGAAATTGATAAAATGGGCATGGATCACAGAGGAGATCCAGCTTCAGCATTATTAGAAGTTTTAGATCCAGAGCAAAATAATACTTTTAGTGATCATTACCTTGAAGTTGATTATGATTTATCTGATGTAATGTTTGTTGCAACTGCAAATACATTAAATATTCTTCCTCCACTTTTAGATAGAATGGAGATTATTAGAATTCCTGGTTATATAGAAGATGAAAAATCAAAGATAGCAGAGAAATATCTTCTTCCTAAGCAAATGGAAAGAAATGGCTTAAAGGACAATGAGATATCTTTAGATAATCAAATCTTTTTATCTTTAATTAGATATTATACAAGAGAAGCTGGCGTAAGAGGCCTAGAAAGACAGATTGCAAAGATCCTAAGAAAGGTAGTTAAAGAAAGACTCTTATCCATCAAAAAATGAAAAAAAACCAACTATCATCAATAACAAAAACTTAGAGAAATATTCTGGTGTTAAGAAATTTAAGTTTGGAGTTGCAGATAAGTCCAAAGTAGCAGGAGTAGTTACCGGTTTAGCTTGGACTCGTGTTGGTGGAGATATCTTATTCATAGAATCTAATGTTCCAGGTAAAGGAAGAGTTATTAAGACTGGCTCACTAGGTGATGTAATGCAAGAATCTATTAAGGCTGCAAAATCTTTTGTTAGATATACATTTAGATGTTATTAATAAAGAATTTTATGAAAAATATGATATTCATATTCATGTACCTGAAGGCGCTACTCCAAAAGATGGTCCTTCTGCAGGGGTAGGTATGTGTACTGCATTAATTTCTGCCTTTACAGGAATTCCTGTTAGATCTGATACTGCAATGACAGGCGAGATTACATTAAGAGGACAAGTTCTAAAAATAGGAGGCCTTAAAGAGAAGCTTTTAGCAGCTAAGCGAGGCGGCATAAAGAGAGTTATTTTACCTAATGAAAATGCAGCTGATCTAACTGAGATCCCCGATCAAATTTTAGACTCATTAGAAATTATTACAGTTGATTGGATTGATGAAGTTATTTCAAATGCATTAGAGTCTGAGCCTATGCCGCTTAAAAAATCAAAGGTTGCGCCAAAAAAAAATATCGTCTATAAAATCAGATATTAATCAAACTCACTAAAAAGCCTTTATTTACTTGACTTTTAGGCCTAACTAGCTTTTCATAGGGTGTGTTTATTTAATTTTATAGAGGAGTTATTCATGAATAAATCAGATTTAGTTGATGCGGTCGCAAATGATAGTGATATGTCTAAAGCTTCAGCTGCGAGAGCGGTTGATTCAGTACTTGCAAATGTAGGGGATGCACTAGGAAGTGGCGATAGCGTTTCACTAGTTGGATTCGGTACATTCTCAGTCAGACATAGAGCTGCAAGAGAAGGAAGAAACCCACAAACTGGAGCTTCAATGCATATTGCTGCTTCTAAAGTACCAGGTTTTAAAGCTGGTAAGGGTTTAAAAGATAAGGTTAAAAATAGCTAATCTTTAGAATTTTTAAAAGGGTGCAATTGCACCCTTTTTTTTATTATTTATTTATAGGAATTAATTATGTTGGAATCACTTAGATCTTTTTTATCAGGTAAGACACTTCTTATCTTTGTAACCATTATGGCTATTCCTTTTGTATTTTTTGGATCAACTGCTGTTGGCACAATTTTTACAACATATGGAAAGGTAAATGGTTTAGAGGTATCTCAAGCAGACTTGAATTCAGCCAATAATACTATTAATCAAAGATTGGTAGATACTTATGGAGATGATTTTTCTATAGATCAAATGCCTGAAGACATTTTGCTAGAAATGGTTAAAGAAGAAATTATTTCTCAAAAAACACTTTTATCTCAAACAAGAGATATGGGTATTCTTGTTTCAGAGGATGCAGCCAAAAAAGGAATAATGTTAAGCCCAAATTTTCAATCAGGCGGACAGTTTGATGAAATTGCCTTTGAGACTGCAATCAGAACACAGGGCTATACCCCCAATGACTACATAACAATAGTAAGCGAAGGGATGGCAAAAAATTATTTGATTGATTCTATTTCTTCATCCTTTTTTACCTTAGATAGTGAGATTTTAGATTTAGCAAAATTACTTGAACAAGAAAGAGATATTACATTTACAAAAATAGATTTCAATTCTCTTAAAAGCACCATTCAAGCTGACCTCACTGAAGCTGAAGCATATTACTCAGCAAATTCTATCGAATTCTATTCAGATGAAGCAAGAAGTATGAATTATATTATGCTTAATAATAACGATTACAGGTCACTTGTCGAAGTGCCTGAAAATTATCTAGCTGAAGTAGTTCGAAAGATAAATTTGATGAACCGATTGTTTATAAAATAGATTTAGATCCTAATACTAAATTATTAGACAGTACTGATATCGATTTTTCACAAACTAATAGTTCTACTAAAGAATTTGGTGAATATATTAAATCATTAGGATTTACATCGGATATTATTTCAAAAGAACAAACTTATGATATTGGTTATTCCTCTGGTGATGTATTTCCAGAAGAATTTGAAAGTTCTTTATCAAAAATGTCTGAAGGAGAGGTAAGTAATATTATCTTTTCTGATGCCACTAATTCTTTCCATATTCTTAAACTTACAGAGATA
The DNA here is from genome assembly GCA_905181645.1 of uncultured SAR86 cluster bacterium. GTDB lineage: Bacteria > Pseudomonadota > Gammaproteobacteria > Magnimaribacterales > D2472 > MED-G78. Next base: position 222,111 of record CAJIYN010000002.1, on the reverse strand, counting down.
AATAAAGAAGAAGCTAATCCTTTTGATGATATGAAAGATAATCTTTTAGAAGAGCTTATTAATGCAGAGTCATTGGCATTAATGGATGAGGATAGGGATGTTATAGATAACGCAATTTTAGATAACTTATCATTGGACGAGGTTGCCTCATCTTTAGGACTAGAAATAAAGACTGCTAATGACTTAACTATTCAAAACTTTAATTTTGAAATACAAAATTCACAAATTGTTCAAACATTATTCTCAATTCCAAGGGGATTTAATTCAGCTGAAGTTATAGAATTAGATGATGGAATGCTTGTTATGGGCTTAAGCTCAATAAAAGATTCTGAACTTATGCCGTTTGATTCAGTTGTTGAAAGAGCCTTTGACTCAGTAAAAGATGAGAAAGCTTTAGCTTTAAGTCTATCAGTTCAGGAGTCGCTCAAGGTGGACGAGTCTTTTGATACATCAGCTATATATTTATCTAAAGATACCTTTGTTGGAGTAAAAAGATTTTCTTCACTACTACCTGCAGAAGTTCTTAAAAAAGCATTTACGTCTCCGATGACTAAAGAATTTCAAGTTTCTGCTAGTAATGGCGATTCTTATCTTATGACTATAAATTCTATAAAAAGCCCTGATGATGAATTTCTTGAATCAATGGTGGAAGAATATAAAGAGTTCAGTAAAGGTCAGGTTAGCAATAAGATGGCTACTCTTGTTTTTGATGAGCTAAGAAATAGTGCTAAAGTTAAATCTACAGAACTTATAATCATAAAAGGAAGTTAATCCAATGAATAAATATCATTTCAGTGTATTGCTATTGGCCGCATTTATAGCCTTACCGTCTGTTCCCTTTGGTCTATTGATTAATTGATCTTTCATTATGGTAATGGGCCTTCTTTTAAAAAGCCTTGACCCTCACATAGTTACAGGTGTTCCTGAGCATCATATTCTAATAGCTTTATGCGAAGGTCTTACCTCATCAAATCCTAAGGGTGGCGAGTCTGCACACAAAAATGTACTGGGTGTTGCAATACGTTTATATTTATACCTTCAGGATTAATAAATTGGAAAGTGGTCAAATGGAGATTCGGTTACTGCGGAGGATTTTGTATGGTCATGGAAGAGAGTATTAACAGCTAGTTTGGGTTCCCAGTATCCAGATATGCTTTATTATTTAGTTGGAGCAGAAGATTATCATCAAGAAAAAATTAAAGACTTTAGCAAGGTTGGTGTTCAGGCTATTGATGATTTTACACTTCAAGTAACATTAAATAATCCGACACCTTTTTTTCTTGGTTTATTATCACATTACAGTACATGGCCTGTTCACAAAGATACTGTGCTCAAGCACGGTACTATTGATGACAGAAATGGGCAGTGGACTAGGCCTGGTAATTTTGTCTGTAATGGTCCTTTTCAACTAAAATCTTGGGAACTAAATAATAAAATAGTAGTTGAAAAAAGCCCAACTTATTGGGATGCAAATACAGTTAGCTTGAATGAAATGCATTTTTATCCAGTACAATAATTCTATGACTGAAGATAGAATGTTTAGAGCAGGCCAGTTACACGTTACTAATGTTGTGCCTCTTGAAAAATGCCCAGTTTACATAGAGGAGGGTAACTCAGCTTTAAAAATAGACCCTTATATGGGAACTTACTTTTATAGAACAAATACTCTTCATCCAGTTTTAAAAGATGTAAGAATCAGAAAAGCATTAGCTTTTTCTATCAACAAAGATCAAATTGTTAGAAAGGTAAGTCAATGCGGTCAAACGCCTGCAAACTCTTTTACTCCTCCTGGTGCATCAGGTTATGAACCTGATACAGAGATACCATTTGACCCTGAACTCGCTAAACAGCTATTAGTAGAAGCCGGTTACGGTCCTGAAAATGAATTTCCTAAACTAGAAATTTTATTTAATACTAATGAAGATCATAGAAAATTAGCGCTTGCTATTCAGCAAATGTGGCAGGCTAATCTTGGTATTACAGTTGAATTAGTTAATCAGGATTGGAAAGTATATTTAAATAGAGAGATGATTGGAGATTTTGAAGTTTCTAGAGCGATGGACATCGTGATCATTAAAAAAAATGCGGCCAATCGAAACTACTTTGATGCCTGGAAGAGGAAATAATAAAACCGGATGGGCTAATTTAGAATATGAAAAGTTAGTAAATCAAGCTAATGAAATTCAAGATATTGATGAAAGGTTCTCTTTACTTCGACAAGCTGAATCAATTTTAATTGACGAAATGCCAATTATTCCTATATATACCTACGTAAGACAGTATCAATTATCTGATGATGTTAAAGGGTATTATCCAAATTATCTAGACCATCATCATCCTAAATATATTTCATTAGAAAGAGACTAGTTTTATATGCTACTTATATTTCTTAAGAGGCTCTTAGCAGCAATACCTGTTTTAATAATTGTTGCTAGTTTAACTTTCTTTTTTGTCAGACTTGCCCCAGGCGGTCCCTTTGATTCAGATAGAGCTGTCTCTGCAGAAGTATTAATTAACTTGCAAGAGGCCTATAACTTAAATGCTCCGCTTTCAGAGCAGTATTTTGATTATATGGGTGGAGTTTTTCGTGGTGATTTTGGTCCATCATTTAGATATCCTGGAAGAGGGGTTTCTGAAATGATTTATACCGGATTACCGGTTACCCTTGAGTTAGCTATATATGCAATTCTAATTGCAGTTTTTGTGGGTGTATTTGCTGGCGTTTTAGCTGCATTAAAAAGAAATACTCTTTTAGATTTCATACCAATGGCAATAGCTATGATTGGTATTTGTGTCCCAACGTTTTTAATGACTTTATTAGTTTTAATTTTTGGTATCAATTTAGAGCTTCTGCCTGTATCAGGCTGGGGCAATCTTCCGGGAGATAAAATATTACCGTCTATAACATTAGGATTTGCCTATGCTGCCTATATAGCTAGATTGAGCAGAGGCGGAATGTTGGAAGTATTGAGTCAAGATTTTATAAGAACTGCCAGAGCTAAAGGTTTGTCTGAAAGAGTCGTCGTTACTAAGCATGCAATGCAAGGCGGATTATTCCAGTTGTATCTTTTCTTGGCCCAGCAGTCGCTGGATTATTAGCAGGATCCTTTGTTGTCGAAACAATTTTTCAAATACCAGGCTTAGGTAGGTTTTATGTAGAGGCTGCTTTCAATAGAGACTATACGATGATTCTTGGGACCACTATCTTCTTTTCTTCAATGATTGTATTTTTCAATCTACTATCTGATTTAGCTTCTTTATGGCTAAATCCAAGATCTAGGGATGTTTGATGAGCAGTAACTCTTCCCTATGGTCAGATGCTATATATCGTTTAACACGAAATAAAGCTGCAATGATAGGTGGTGGTATTTTAGTAGCATTAATAACATGTGCTTTATTTGCTCCTTTAATTGCACCGTACTCATACTCATATCAAGATCTTGACCTTGGAGCACAACCACCATCCTCAACTTTTTTCTTAGGCACTGATACCCTGGGTAGAGATCTGTTTAGTAGAATTCTATATGGAGCTCGAGTCTCATTAATGGTTGGCTTTGTTGCCACAGGCGTTGCTTTGGTTATAGGTGTTTCATGGGGCATTCATTGCTGGATATTTTGGAGGAAGGGTAGATTCGATAATGATGAGAATAGTTGACGTTCTTTATGGGTTACCTTTTATAATTTTTATTATTCTTTTAATGGTAATTTTTGGAAGAAATCTTTGGCTACTTTTTGGAGCTATTGGTGCTGTTGAGTGGCTTACTATGGCCAGAATTGTTAGAGGCCAAGTTATTGGTCTTAAAAATCAAGAATTTGTATTAGCCGCTCAAGCAATGGGCGTCAGTAATATGTCTATGTTTAGAAAACATTTATTTCCAAATATATTAGGGCCTATAGCTGTCTATGCAACATTAACAATTCCGCAAGTTATGTTACTTGAGAGTTTTTTAAGCTTCCTTGGATTAGGTATTCAACCCCCAATGAGTAGTTGGGGAACCTTAATTAAGGATGGTGTTGAGTCTATGGAAGAATATAGCATGGCTTTTAATATACCCAGGATTAACTTTTACGATTACTCTTTTTGCGCTTAACTTCTTTGGTGATGGACTCAGAGATGCTTTAGACCCAAAAACAACAGCAGATTAAAAAGCGCTAATTATAATTTTAATTATTTGACCAGGCATGATAGCTGCATCACCAAGGTTATTAATTTTCTTTATATCTTTCGCCTCTACTCCAAATAAGTCAGCAATCCGATATAAATTATCACCCTGCTTAACTGAATAGAGTATTGTTCTCTTCTTGGAATCAATGGTTCTATGGATATTTTTATTGCCTATATTTAATTGCTGGCCAATCCTAAGAACACTATCCGTTTCAATGCTATTATTTCTTGCAATCTCTCTTGGTGATAGATTATATCTAGATGCAATTCTCCAAAGCGAATCACCCTCAGAAACAACATGCACTTCAAATGGTATAAAATTATTTGAATCAGATTGACTCAGTGGAATTAAAATAGTTTCATTAAGTGATAAAAGATCTTTTTCTAAAAAGTTAATCTTTTTAATAATTTCATCAGCTTCATTTTCTATAAATATCATAAGCTATCGCCAGGCTTAATTTTATGAGTGATCCAATTAATTTTATTTTCTTTTAAAAAGATATCTTTATCATTATTAATTAAATTAGCTTTATCTAAAGGAATATAAAAAATACTTTTATCCTGAGGAGCAGAAGCCCACTTTGTATATCCAGCATTTAATTTATAAACAAATTCCGGTTTAAGGCCAACAAAATCACTAAAAGCTAAAATTTCTACCTGACCATTTATTTCTACTCTTTCAACAATTTGCCTAAAAGGAATATTAGGTAATTCAATGTTGTACTTTTCAGGATTGCTTATAATTTCATAAATAGCTACAAATTTTGGAATATAACTTTTTGCTTGAGAGGGGAGTCTGAGATTTGCAAAAGATGAATCTTTATTAAGTTTAATATTTCTTTTAATCCTTGACTCTACCAGAGTAGGACCACCATTGTATGCAGACAATGTATAACTAATATTTTTATCAAATCTATTGTGCAAGTAGGCTAAGTACCTCACTGCAGCTTTAGTGGAAATCAAAGGATCATGCCTTTGTTCAAACCACCAAGTATCCTGGAGACCATATATCCTTGCTGTGGCAGGCATAAACTGCCAAAGCCCCATAGCTCCAGATGAAGAGATAGAAAATGGATCATAGTTACTTTCAATGTAGGGTAATAGCGCAAGTTCAGGAGGCAAGTTATAGAGCTCAAGCTCCTCTAGAACAAAGTATATGAAATACTGACCCTTGAGCAATAATTTATTAAATTGAGCAGGATTTTCTAAATAGATATTAATATATTTTAGCGTCAAGTCATCGATCTGTTGATTTTGAATGGAAGAGCTCTTAGCAATCCTTTCCCACACATCACTATAGGGCGTCTGTTCCTGATTGAGGGCTATTGGCTCTGGCTCAATATATTTATCAGCAGGTATGATGTTCGCAATCTGACAGCTTGATAGAATTGCAATAGCAACTATTAAAAGGAGTCTTTCCATTCTCTCAAGTATGAAAATATTTCAGCATCAGTGGCAGTTTTTGAATCAAACTTTTGCATTATACATTCTCGAATTATTTTTTGATCAGATCTTAAAAATGGGTTGGTTTGTATTTCAAGCTCAAGTAAGGAAGGAATAGTTGGCTGGTCATTATTTCTTAAGTTAACACAAGACTCATATCTATCCTTTAAGGCTTGATTAGAATGTTCTACTTCAAGAGCAAAGGTTAAATTTGCTAAAGTATATTCATGACCACAATAAACTTTTGTATTTTTAAACAACTTTTTTAACTTATTTAAAGGTTTCTTTCTGGAGAAATAAGTGCCTTCAAAAATTCTTCCACAACCTAATGAAAAAAGAGTATCTCCAGACAAATTTTATTGTAGATATTTCTGCAAAATATGCTATGTGATCTAATGTATGACCTGGTATTTCAATGATAGTAAAATCGATGCCAATAATATTTACCTGATCGCCATCTTTTAATTCTTTATTAACTCCATCAAAGATTGAATCAGTTGGCCCAAAGACATTTACAGGATTATTATTAACGAGCTTTTCAACTCCACCAGTATGATCAAAATGATGGTGGGTAATTAAAATATTTGATAAATTGATTTTTATTATTGTTATCTAAATATGCTTCTACTGGAGCTGCATCTCCAGGATCAACTACAAGTAACCCTTCATTAGTTGTCACTAACCAAATATAATTATCACTAAATGCTTTTATAGGCTCAATCTTAATCATATGAAGATTTTATATTTAAATAGATGAAAACGGTAAAAATTTATACAGATGGTGCATGCAGAGGCAATCCTGGCTTAGGTGGTTGGGGAGTTTGGCTTCGTTATAAAGATCATGATAAAAAACTCAAAGGTCATGAGTTAAATACTACCAATAATAAAATGGAGCTTACTGCATCTATCAGGGCTCTAGAATCAATTAAGTCAAGTGATATTAATGTTGATTTATATACTGACTCAAAGTATGTAATTCAAGGGATTAATGATTGGATTGAAGGATGGAAAGCTAAGAACTGGAAAACTGCAAATAAAAAACCAGTAAAAAATGTTGACCTATGGAAACAACTTGATACACTCAATCAAAAATTCTCAGTAAATTGGATATGGGTTAAAGGTCATAGTGACGATCCAGGAAATGATATGGCTGACCTAGCGAACAAAGGAATTGATAATTTATAAATAATGGCTAAAAAATTCATAATTCTTGATACAGAAACCACTGGGCTGGAGGTTAGACAAGGCCATAAAATTATTGAAATTGGAGCAGTTGTTCTTAATGATAGAAAAAAATCATCTGATCATTTTCACGCCTATATAAACACAGTAACTTGTAATGGCTTTTACGGCAGTCAGGGTAGATCAATCAGAATACAATCTTCTAATGATGATTTTATTGAATTTATTCAAGGCTCAACCTTAATTATTCACAACGCTCCTTTTGATGTAGGCTTTCTTAACAGTGAGCTAAAGTCCGTATCAGCAAAATACCCAAAGCTAGAAGATATATGTGAAATAGAAGATTCATTAGTTCTAGCAAGAAATAAATTTCCAGGCCAGAGAAATTCTTTGGATGCCCTAGCTAATAGGTTTGAAGTTTCTGGTTATGATAGAAGTTTTCATGGAGCCTTACTGGATGCAAATATATTAGCAGATGTTTATATTTATTTAACAGGCGGACAAAGTAAGTAAGAGAGTGGTCTAAAGTCAGCATTAAGAACTAAAGCAGGACAAGATTCAAGATGTTCATTAGATGTTAAATTAAATTCAGTTTTCATTCTAATATTTAATGATGATTCTATATAAAAAATAAATAATTTTATGAAAAATAATGACAAAATTTAATACAAGATTTGCTCCAAGCCCAAACGGTTACCTACATCTTGGTCATGCATTTTCTGCTTTAATTAGTGAAAAAATAGCATACAAAAGTTCTGGTAAATTCTTCTTAAGGATTGAAGATATTGATATTGGTAGATGTAACAAAGAATTTGAAAAAAATATTTATGAGGATCTTTCTTGGCTTGGAATAAATTATCAAAAAGATGTGCGAAGGCAATCTGATTATTTTAAAAACTATGAAGTATACATAAAAAAATTAAGAGACTTAGACTTAATATACCCTTGTTGGGCTACAAGATCTGAAATTAGCAAATCTAACGATACAGTTTTGAGACTTAAAACACCGAACTCAGGTGAGGTTGTTGTAAATGATTTAATAAGAGGAGATATTGTTTTTGAAAATTCAGAATTAGACGATCTTATTTTATTGAGAAGTGATGGAACTCCAACTTACCATCTTTGTAATGTTATTGATGATTATGAACAAGAAGTAACAACAGTTATTAGAGGTGAAGATCACATAAGTAATACTCCTCGACAAATACATATCCAGCAAGCCCTTGGCTATCCACCTCTCGAATATGCACATTTACCAATGGTGCTTGGGCAAGATAAAAAAAGATTATCTAAACGTCATGCTGCTACCAGCTTGGATGAATATCAATCCGAGGGTTATCTAGATGTTTCGATTATAAATACATTGGCAAGACTGGGATGGTCTGGAGGTAAAAATGAAGTCTTTAACTTAGAAGAGCTTATAAGAGATTTTGATATTAAGGAAGTCCAAAAAGCTGGCGCTATTTTTGACTTAAGTAAATTAGACTGGATAAACAGCCAGCATCTTAGTCAGTTAGATGAAGCTGCATTTAAAGCAGAGCTTATGCCGTTTATAGATAATCTAAATCTAGATTACTCTGACTATGATCAACTTGATGATCTAATAGAGGCCATGCGTTCTGTTAAATCTAATTTAAGCCTTATAGCAGAGGCATTAATTCCCTATTTAGATTCTTTCAAAGAATATGATGAAAAAGGCGTTAATAAGTTCCTAGTTGGCTCAGAAGTAACACTAACGCATGTTATCTTGATGTTAGAGAGTCTTGATGATTGGAATGAAGCTATTATTGATGAGCATTTAGCAAAACTACAAGAAGAATTAGAATTACCAACACCTAAGATGAATCAACCTATTAGAATAGCTTTAACAGGTTCAAAATTTGGACCTGGTATATATGAAATTAATGGGTAAAGACAAATCCATTAATTTGCTTAAAAAAGCTTTAGATTTTTTACAATATGCCATAGTATCAAACTATGACAAATAATAAATCTCAAAGACTTTTAAATGGAAAGAATTTATTATGCCTGCACATTCATTTTTTATGGGGAAACTTAAACATGAATTATTCTAAATACTTATTTTTAATACCAGCAGTATTATCTTTTAACCTATCTTTGCAGCTTCTCTTAGATCTCGGATGTGGAAGAAGTTGTTACTGTTGGTTCGCAAATTAAAGGAGCTAAGATTACAGGAGCTTTACCTGTAACTGTTATAAGTGCTGAACGAAGGGCTTGGTGTTGAGTCTGGTGAAGAACTTTTTGCTAACATTGCTGAAAATGGTGGTAATAACTTCAACCAAACAGATTTTAATGGTGGATATAATGCTAACAGAGGAGACGTAGGCGCTCTTGATCTAAGAAACATTGGTACAGGTAATACTCTTACCCTTCTCAACGGCAGAAGACTGGTCAATTCACCAGGCTATCAAACTGAGCTTATTGGTGGAGACTATGTTCCAACAACAAGCGTAAACTCAAATCTCATTCCAGTAACTGGAATTGATAGATTAGAAATCTTGCGTGATGGTGCTTCAGCTATTTATGGTGCTGATGCTGTTGCTGGTGTTGTTAATACTGTGTTAAAGAAAGATTTTGAAGGTACTACAGTTAGATTAAGAACTAACTGGTATGACAGTTTTGCTGCGAATGACAATAAAGCAAGTATTCAGTGGGGTAAAGATTTCGCTAATGGTACTAATGTATCTGTCTATTTTGACCATTACGATAGAGGAAGAATTAAAGCTACTGAAGATCCTAAGTGGGCTAATGGTGATCTAAGAAGATATTTACCTTCACCTGATGAAGGTGGGTTAGGTGAATTCAATGACACAACTTGGAGAAACCAAAGCGCATCAAGCCCTTGGGGACAATTCTACGAAGGAAGTAACATTTTTAGTATCTATAGAGCAGATGATTCAAATTGCTTATCTAATTCCTCAAGCAACCTATATAACATAGCTGGTCAAGACCACATGTGTTTATATGATTCTTCATCTATTCGTGCTGACAATAGAGTCAACTACGGTGAGACAATGGACAAAAGAGGAAAACTTACTCGTGACAATGTAATGATTTTTATTAATAAAGAACTTGCAAGTGGTACAGAGTCATATGCAGAAATTGGCATATACATGTCAGAAGCTAATCGTACTCTATATCCAGGGAACTGTTAAGACCAGGTTCAGCTACCAAAAATGCTGGCAAACCTCTTTCCCCTGAAATCAATTGATAAGTTCTTCTTTCTGAAATAGAACCGATGGTTCTAAGTTTGTAGATAGAGAAGGTGATGTTTTATATGCAAGATACTTTAGGTTTAACACTCCAAGAGGTTATGACTCAAATAGAAAAACTTTTAGATTAGTTAAAGGTTGGAGAGGAACTAGAGGAGATTGGGACTGGGATACTGGAATGGTATGGTCCCCAAGCTTCATCAGAAATGGATGCTGGGTCTTTTGGACGTTCGATGTGTGCTTCACCCGTATAGGAATACTCTTGACGCATATAACCCTTTCTGCGCAACTGTAAATTGTAATGAAGATGCATTTATGACTTCTATTTTTAGAAATAATACTTCTTCTCTTTATATGTGGGATGTTAAATTCTCTAATCCAAATGTATTTAGCTTACCTGCAGGGGATGTAGCTATGCTTGTTGGAACTGAGATCAGAAGCGAAAAAATGAGTGATCAAAGAGATCCAAATATAAATGGTGATATTCCTTGGACAACAATTCAAGGTGAAACTTTCCCATATGTATCTAACATTGCTAATTCAAGTCCTTCACCAAATACAAGTGGAGCTAGACTTATTACTTCAGCATTCATGGAAATGCAGATTCCTCTTATGGAGAATATGGATTCACAGTTTGCTCTTAGAGGAGAGAACTTTAATGATATTGGAAGTACTGTTGTTGGTAAATTTGCAATTGGATATCAACCAATTGAACAAATTAAATTAAGAGCATCTACATCAACTTCATTTAGAGCTCCTAACCTTATAACTGTCAATGAAGGGCTTATTGCTAGAAGTAATACTCAAGAAGATCCTTTATATACATATTCAGTTGGTGAGAATTATAATAACTATTCAATTCAAAGAGTTGCACAAGGTAACGAAAATCTAGAGTCAGAAGAGGCAACTAACACCTCTGTTGGTGTCATTATAATGCCTGGTGAACAATTCCCACTTTTAGATGGTCTTGTTATTACTGTTGATAAATGGACTATTGAAACTGAAAATACTGTTGGTTTATTTGGTGAAAGAAATCATATGCTTCTTGATACTCTTATTAGAGCTCAAGGCGGACCTACAGAATGTATTGGTAATCCACTAGTTGTTCGTGGCCCATTTCAAGGCGCTTCAGATAGTGATGGTAATCCTTTAACTTGGAGTCCAGATTTATGTGAAGCTGGTCAAGTTATCAGAGTAATGGATACATATGTCAATTTAGATGATAGAAATATGGCTGGTACCGATCTTTCAATTGTTTACTCTAGAGAAACTGATGTAGGAGATTTTGGTGCTAAATTTACTAGAGTTGCTTATGATGAGTTTGATCAAGTAGCTGGTACACAAAGTGCTGCACTTATCGAAGCTGTAAAAGCTGGTGGTCCATTAGAAGGGTTAATAGCTCCTGCTGGATTTGGAGATCTAATTGGTACTTTTGGAAGAAGAGCCTATCCTGAAGATAAATATTCAGGAAGCATTTCGTGGAGAAATGGTTCATGGTCTGCATATTTAACTGGAACCATGGTTGGTGAATTCCTTGAAACAGGTGTTACAGATAATGCAAAAACTTCTGATGGAAACTATGCATGTTCAGGAACATCTAGCTGGTCTGGAGATAATTGTGGAGATTTCTGGTTAGTTGAATCAATGCTAACTTTAAACTTCAGTCTTTCTTATAAATTCAACAATGGATTAAGATTGAAAGGACAAGTAAGAAATCTTGAAGACACAAGAGCTCCATTAGCTGATGAATACACTTGGGGTTATGTTGGTGATGTGCATCAGGATTATGGTAAAAGTTATGCATTAGAACTTTATAAAAAGTTTTAATCGATAATAATTTTAAAGGGAGCTCAGGCTCCCTTTTTTATAAAAAAAGATTAGGATATAGATATGCACGCTTATCAAAATAAAGGCTTCTTCATCGGTCTATTTGCATTTGGTGTAATTGTCTTATGTGGTATTTTTAATTTAATACCAGATAGCCTTCTTGCCTTAGAAGGAACATCCTTTGAAACAAATAAAGGTATTCAATATATAAATAGTCAAGCAGCCTGGTTTGTTCTTGCAGTTCTTGTTCTAATGGCAATATGGTGGGCTACTGAAGCACTTCCTGTTGCAGTTACCTCGTTACTTCCATTGGCATTATTTCCTCTTTTAAATGTTGCCAGTTTCCAAATATCTGCCAATCCTTATGCCAACAAAAATATTTATCTATTTTTAGGTGGCTTTATTTTAGCTCTTGGTATCGAGAGTTCAGGGTTGCATAAAAGAATGGCACTAAAAATGATTATTTTAACAGGTTCAAGTGGAGCAAGACTTATTGGTGGCTTTATGGGGGTAGCAGCCTTTGTAAGTATGTTTGTCATGAATACGTCTACTACATTAATGCTCTTACCAATTGGACTTGCTGTTTGTACCGTTGTTGCTTCAACGATTCCCGATATATCAAATCAACAACAAAAGTACTTTGATACAGCTCTGATGTTAGGTATTGCATATGCAGCTACTATCGGAGGAATGTCTACCATAATTGGCACGGCTCCAAACCTTGTTTTCGTAACTTTTATGAGTGAACAATATGGAATTGAAATTGACTTTTTAAGTTGGATGAAATTAGGAGTTCCTGTTGCTTTGGTTATGTTAATTTCTGCATGGTTAATTCTTACTAAATTTATTTTTCCTACTACCATCATTGCAACTGCTGAGACTAAATCCAAATTAACACAAATGTTAAATGATCTAGGCCCACTATCAAAAGACGAAATAAAAATTTCTATTATTTTTGGATCTGCTGTTCTGGCATGGATGACAAGCAGGGTAATTAGAGAGACTTTTGGAATAGGATTAGAAGATGCAGGAGTTGCAATCATAGTTGCTATTTTGCTATTTATGATTCCATCATCTAACAAAGGTTCTGATCTAATGCATTGGGATAAAACCACTAAATTGCCTTGGGGTCTTTTGATTTTATTTGGTGGCGGTCTATCTTTAGCAGCTCAAGTATCAAGCACAGGGTTGGGAATATGGATTGGGCAGGGCTTAACAGTTCTTCAAGATGTCGAGCCGATAGTTTTAATTCTTGCTGTGGCAACGCTTATAATATTTTTAACTGAGATGACAAGTAATGTTGCTACAACCAGCACCTTTCTTCCGGTCATAGGAGCATTGGCAATAGCTATAGGTGTGGTTCCTGTATCTTTAACAATTCCAGTATGTTTTGCTGCAAGTTGTGCCTTTATGTTACCTGTTGCAACACCACCAAATGCTATTGTTTACGGCTCAGGTAAATTCACAATAGCTACTATGATGAAAGCTGGCTTCTTTTTAAATATAGTAGGTATAGTTGTAGTAACTTTATTCTCATACTATTTAGCGCCTATGGTTTTTTGGATGAGATTTTTATTACTTAGTTTTCTTGTAATTAGTTACACAGCTAACGCTCAACAGAACTACATAGATTATAGGTCTCCCTTTCATCCTATTATTAGTTCTTCTGGAATGGTTGTTTCACAAAATAATCTATCATCAGATATTGGAATAGAGATTTTAAACAAAGGTGGAAATGCAGTCGATGCCGCAGTAGCTGTAGGTTTCTCACTGGCAATAACTTTACCAAGAGCTGGTAATCTAGGTGGCGGTGGCTTCATGCTTATATACATGAAGGAGCAAAAGGAAATTTTTTATATAGATTACCGAAGCAACTCTCCATTAAATTCAAATCTTAAAGATTTATTTGGTACTAATATAGATGAAGCTTATCCCCCAGAAGAGATTTCAATAAATCAAAATAAAATGAAAAAGCGGAGTTCCTGGAACAGTTGCAGGTATGTGGAGGCGCACTCTAATTTTGGAAAACTTTCTTTAGCCGAAGTTCTAGAGCCCGTTATTAAGCAAGCTCAAGATGGAATTCTAGTTTCTTATGATTTACAAAAAGCTATAGAAAGCACTCCTCAACTATTGGCTGATAAAGAATCTACAAAAATATATTTTAAAGATGGCAAAGCTCTTTCTGAATACTCATTAATGCAAAGACCTGATTTAGCTAAAACACTAATTTCTATAGCCAATAATGGTTCTAAAGGTTTTTATGAAGGGGAGGTAGCAAAAAATATTGTAAAAGCTATGAATGCAAAATCAGGCTTCATGACTCTTGATGATTTAAAAAACTATAAAATTAATGCTGGTGCTCCTAAGTGGTGTCTTATAGAGGTAATACTGTTTTTGCTCCAGGCGCTCCATCTGGTGGTGGAGTTGTGCTACTTACCGCTCTTAATATTTTACAAAATTATAAATTTAAAGACCAAGACAGCAATGCTACAAGAACTTATCATCTTCTTGCAGAATCTTTAAGAAGAGGTCATAACAATAGGTCCCATCATATTGGCGATCCAGCATTTTATGATGTTCCTATGGAAAAGCTTATTTCAAGAGCAAGAACTATTGAACTTCAAAAAAATATTAAATTTAAAACAGCAACACCAAGTTCAAAAATTAAACCTATGTCAGTAGTTAATGAGAGTAGAGATACTACTCATTACTCTATTGTTGATTCTGAGGGTAATGCAGTTTCAAATACTTACACCTTAGGCTACTCCTTTGGTTCTGGAGTAACTATTCCTGGAACTGGTATTTTAATGAATAATCAAATGAATAATTTTGCCTATAGATATGGCGATAAATCAGTTGAGGGGAGGGCAGCTAGCCCTGGTAATCGATTTGCTCCAGGCAAGAGGCCCATGAGCACTATGACTCCGACAATGGTGTTTGATAAATCTGGCCAACTTATACTTATTACTGGTTCACCAGGTGGCTCTTTTATTCCTGCTGCAGTTTTAAGAGTTGTATCGGGAGTCATAGATTTTAATTTAAATATTGGTGAAGCCACTATGCTTCCAAGAATACATAAAGACTGGCCTTATACTGGTTTGGATTATGAATCTATCCTAAGCTCTGATATTTCTAGGCAATTAGATAGCATGGGTCATGAAACAGAAGCTCAAAAAACAATGGGAAGCACCCAAAGCATTCATATCCAAGATGGATTGAACTATGGCTATGCAGATTTAAGAAGGCCTGGAGCAGCAGTTTCAGTTCAAAAGTAAATTATTTTCTATAATTTAACGGTGGCAACCTGTCACCCAGCAAAGGTTCATATTTAAAATCTTTACCTACTCTTTGTGCATCTTCTATTTTTGCGTTTTTAATAAGTTCAGGCTGAAGAAATAATTCTATAGCGGTAGCACTTAAAGTTTTAACCGCCATCTCTGTTCCTTTTAAACCTATGGAAGTGCCTCCAGAGGCTACTGCTTGCCAAGAGTGAGCTGCAGTTCCAGGAACCCAGGTTGCAGCTCTAAATCCAGCAGTTGGAACATTCCAACTTACATCACCAACATCAGTTGAGCCATAACTATGAGATTCTTTATAAGGCCTTATATTTTCTTGAGAACCTATTTCTAAGCTAGGCTTCATGAAAGTTTTATATATCTCTTGAGCATAAGAATTCTCAGAATCAGAGTAGGTTACTCCGCCAGCTTTAGTCAGCTTTTCATGAACTAATTTTTGTAAAACTGTATTTGGTAGTAAAGAATAATTTCCATGCATTACTTCAAAACTTACTGAAGTCTCTGTTCCCATTGCAGCACCTTCTGCAGTTTTTACAACTCTTTCAAAAATATCAACTACTTCATTTCTAGTAGAGTGACGGGCATAATAATAAACCTCTGCAAAGTCTGGTACAACATTAGGTGCTTCACCTCCTTTTGTAATTACATAATGAATACGTGTACTTTCCGAAGTATGTTCACGCATCATATTTACCATATCATTCATAGCTTCAACAGCATCAAAGGCCGATCTGCCTTTGTCGGGAGATCCAGCAGCATGAGCAGAAATTCCAGAAAATTTAAATTTTGCTGATTTATTTGAATTGGAAGACTCAGCGTTGGCTCCATTGGAACTGCTTGGGTGCCAGTGAAGCACAGCATCAACATCCTCAAAAAGGCCTGCTCTAACCATGTAGACTTTTCCTGATCCACCTTCTTCTGCAGGGGTGCCATAAAATCGAACCGTCCCCTTAGTTTTTGTTTTAACCAACCATTCTTTAACAGTGACAGCTGCCCATGCTGAAGAAGCTCCAAATAAGTGGTGGCCACAAGCATGACCTCCACCGGATGCGTTATCTGCAATTTCCTTAAAAGGAGATGTAGTCTGTGATAAACCGGGAAGGGCATCAAACTCTCCAAGAATTCCTATAACAGGGCCACCACTTCCATATTCAGCTATAAAAGCTGTTGGTATCCCAGCAACACCTCTTGTTATTGTAAATCCCTCTTTTTCTAATGCATCTGCTAATAGTTCCGAGCTTTGATTTTCTTGATACCCGAGCTCAGCATGATTCCATATCTTTAATGCAATCGTTTGGAACTGATTTTTATGACTATTAATACTATTTTCAATTAACGCTGCGTTTACATTTTCTACAAAAAGAAAACATATTATGAAACTAAATATTTGCAGCAACAGAAATTGAATTCACTTTTATAGCTCCCGAATAAATAGCAATCGTTATTTTTTTACTTGAATTTGAATAAAAAGGAATTTTAACTTCTGGCGTATTTGCTATTCTCCATTGACTCCAAGAACGACCCCAATTTTTACTTTTTCTAACATTTTCAATTGCAAACACATGAATAGCTTTTTCTAAAACAGCAGCATTCATTTTTTGAAGATTGATGCATGAATTAGTCTCTAAAGCAAAAGCTTGCTTTGTCATCATTCCAGAAACACCAGTAACAAGACCAATCTTGCTAGGAGTTCTTCTTATGTCGCCTAACATCTTTATAGTTGAATGAATCATATAATTATTTAAAGGACCGCCAGCAAATGACATTCCTCCAGTAACTGTTAATTTTTCATTATCTTGCAAGTGAAGAGCCTCAGCGAACATCTGAACTGCAACAGGGAAGCAACTATAGAGTTCATAAGTATTTGGCTTAATATTATTTTGCTTACAAATATTTAAAATATATTCAGCTGCTAACTTAAGTCCAATAGGTTCAATTAAGTTGGGTCTTTGAATTGCTGCAATCATATGATTAGTTTCAGATGAAGCTAGCGGATAAACTCTTTTAGAGTCAGGAACATTTAATGTATCTGCAAGTTCTTCACTGCATAAAATCATTGCTGATGCCTGATTAACATTCCAGCTAGTGCAATGAAGTTTATTGTAGGGAAGTGCTTGTAGAGTATTTTTTTTATTAGCCAAAGCAATGTCTTGCCAACTAAATTCTCTTTGTGACCATCCATCTGGATTTGCGGCAGCTATCTTCGAAAACTCAGAATACATTTTTCCAAGGTATTGTTTGTGCTGATTAATATTTAGATTTTTCTTTGATCTCAAGGCGCTTTCTAATATTGCATAGTACCCAACAGCCATTAAACCCAAAGCCTCTGCCTCCTCTTTGATATGCAAATCTTTTTTAGCCTTTACATAATGATCTGGATTTTCGCTCAACTCAGTTTCAATAAAATCTTTACCTTCTATTAAAGCTCTAATTTTTTTAAATCTTGCCTCACCACCAACTATAAGAGTTGCCTGAATTTCATTATTAA
Source organism: uncultured SAR86 cluster bacterium (assembly GCA_905181645.1). GTDB lineage: Bacteria > Pseudomonadota > Gammaproteobacteria > Magnimaribacterales > D2472 > MED-G78. The sequence continues at coordinate 204,477 of CAJIYN010000002.1, read as the reverse complement.
TGATCTTAGTACAAGCACTATTTATTAAATTCTGCTGAAGAACTCCTATCTTTGTAACACTAGTTTTAACTGAAGAAATCCCATTCTTTTCTGCTATCCACCTGCCTGGGTCCCTGTACTTCCAAAATCCTTTAGGAACCTGAATTTCATCTATGTATTGAGCAATATTAGGATTAGTTGTATCTTTGATGGCGTCTTTAGTAGCCTGATCCATAAGAACTAAAGCTTCATCTAATTCATCAAAAGTACCTTTTTGTTGAATAGAGCTTATCCCAATTACAACAGGCCTATTCATCTTACAAATAAGCTACTCTTCAGTTTTTTCATAAAGAGGCATTGCAGCTTTAGTAGAAGCTGAAGCTATAACCTTAGTTCCAAGACTATCGAAGATCTGAGCATAAAAATGCTTAGATGATCTATGAACTGTCAATCTTGGTGATTCTTGTTCTCTAATTTTCATTCTAGTTTTCGTAGCTCTTCTTATTCTTGATATATTCTTAATACTCATTACTATGCTCCAGCTGCTTTCTTGGCTTCTTTTCTTCTAACTACTTCATCAGCTGCAAGAAATCTTGTATTAGCTTCTAAGCTAGCTTTTGCTAAACCCATAACATTATAGTTAGGCATTGTTTGGACAGCGCCTAGATAAGTTAGGGTAAGAAGGGCAGAGCCATCATTAAGCATCGGCTTTGCAGCTTTGGCTAATGCAGTAAAACTATAAGAACTAATATCATGAGCAATCTTAAAACCTTCCCTAGTTGTCACATCAACAAAATTACCTTCAAGCTGATCAGCTGGAGCATACCCAATAGAGTGAACAAAGCCATCAAAGTTATCCCAAGATTTTTTAAGCTCTATAAATGACTGTTCAATAGACTCATCAGAGCTAACATCACTTTCAATTAATATATTTGAATTAAGCTCTTCAGCTATAGGTTTGAGGTTTTTGAGCAACCTTTCATTTTGATAAGTAAAAGCTAGCTCAGCTCCTTCTCTATGCATGGCACGTGCAATGCCAGCAGCAATAGAGTACTTATTTGCAAGCCCAGAAATTAAAATTCTCTTTCCCTTTAGTAACATATTTATCTAACCTATTATTAAATTGCTATAACTACATTATATTGAATTTATAAATAGATAGTTTTATTTTTTTAATTTTGATTTTTAATTCTTACTTTATTGAAATTAATACCTATAGACATGCTCTCTACCTATATTTTTATTTCTTAAATATCAACATGTGTGTATGTAACGATTTTAGTGATCTACTATAGACTTACGTGCATTTTGCTTCGGCTTAGTGCTATTTAAAACTATATAAGGGGTAATTATATAATGAGTAATTTTTTAAATCTTAAAGGTTTACTAGCTGCTTCATTGATCTTTTTTGTATCATTTTCAAATGCTGAAGATGCTACATCAGGAACATTGGAAGCTTCTGTATTAGACCAATCGGGTACAGCTGTTGCTGGGGCGTCTGTCTCTGTTACTTCTGCGGATACAGGCATTTCTAAAAGTGCTGTTTCTTCTGCAGATGGATCAGTAAGATTTCCACTTTTAGCAATTGGTATGTACAACGTTGAAGTGTCTGCGAGCGGTTATGGCTCTCTTGCTGATTCAGTCCAAGTCGCACTGGGTAACTCAGGTTACAATTTTGTACTTGCGAGTGATTCTGGTTCTATGGAAGAGATTGTTACAACAGCTGGTGTGATACAAGCAATTGATTTCAATTCAACAACAACAGGTATTTCTATTGATGTTGATGAATTAATTAAAAATATACCTATTAACAGATCTTTAACTAGTTTAGTGCTTTTAGCACCTGGTACATCTGCAGGTGATTCAGCTTTTGGAAGTTTAGCTTCTATTGGTGGTTCATCTGTTGCAGAAAATGTATATCTAGTAAATGGTCTTAACATTACTAACTTCAGAAACTTTACTGGTTCATCTACTGTTCCTTTTGAATTTTATGATGTTGTTGAAGTTAAAACTGGTGGATATCAAGCCAGAATTTGGTAAAGCTATTGGTGGTGTGGTTAACGCAGTTACTAAAAGTGGATCAAACGAATGGAAAGCTGGTGTTAACGTAAGTTACTATCCTGATAGCTTCTATCATGATAAGCCTAATACATATTCATCTTTAAATGATCAAGATACAAGAGATTACATGGAATATAATGTTTCATTAAGTGGTCCAATTATTCCTGACAGAGCTTTCTTCTATATTTTAGCTAATCCAGTAGATAACCAAACTTCTGATACTAACGTTTCAGGAACTCAGTTTGACGCTGCCTTTCAAGAAGATTTCTTTGGAGCTAAACTAGATTTCTACATCACTGAAGACATTCATTTAGAGTACACATACTTTAATGATGACTCTAGTGGGTGAAAACTTATCTTTTGATTCATACAGAGATGGAGCGCAAATTGGAACAAGTTATCAACAATGTTGGTGGAGACAATGAGATATCGGAAACTATCTGCTGTTATAACTGACAGATTAACTGCTGCAGCTACACTGTAGGTACAAATGACGTACGAAAGAACAGCTGCTGGTACAGGTGACTGCATGTCCATGGGTATCTGGTGGCCTTATCCAACTAACTAGAGCTAGGTTGTGCAACATCAGGGAATAGTTTCATCAGGTACTGATGAAAGAGAAATTTTTAAATTTGATGTTGACTACTATATTGGTAACCATCATTTAAGATTTGGTATTGAAAATGAAGACTTAACTGCTTCTGATACTAGTGAATACTCTGGTGGTGTTTATTATCGTGGATATGATGACAATGGTAATGGTGCGATTGATCCAGGCGAAACTGTAAGATTAAGAATCTACAGAAGTGGTGGAAACTTTGAAGTAAAACAAGAAGCTTTCTATATTCAAGATAGCTGGGATGTTACAGATAGACTTAACTTAAATATTGGCTTGAGAAGATCAACTTACGATAACAAAAACGCTGCCGGCGCTACTTTTGTTAAAACAGAAGATCAACAAGCACTTAGATTTGGAGCTTCGTATGACGTCTTTGGTGATGGATCAAGTAAATTATTCTACTCATTTGGAGAATACTACTTACCTATAGCCGCTAATACTAATATTAGAATGGCTGGTGGAGAAACTTATATCCATACATGGTACAAACAAGAAGACGGAGCTCCTGCTGGATACACAGATTGTGGTGAAACATCAGTATTTGGTGACGGTTCAGTTCCAGATACAAGAAGTTTAACTGATGCTAATCTTAAGCCTATGTATGGTGAAGAGACTATTATCGGATATACACAAGTACTAGAATCTGGCGCTTTCGCTGGATGGGACCTTAACGCTTATTACGTTCAAAGAGAGCTAGCAACAACTATTGAAGATGTTGCGATTGATGCTGCTGTGAATGCATGGTGTGCAGCTGGTAATGGTGATCCAGTAGGTTGTGCGGCATTTACTGGTTTCCATCAGTATGTTGTTACTAACCCAGGAAATGATATGAATGTATATCTTCCAGAATTTGATCAATTTGTAACTTTATCTGCAGCTGATCTTAATTACCCAAAACCAATTCGTGAATACGATGGTATGACTGTAGAACTTGAAAGAGTTTGGGACGGTGATTGGGCTCTAAGAATTGCTTATACTAATTCTGATACTATCGGTAACTATGAAGGAACTGTTAAATCAGATAATGGACAGGACGATGCTGGTATTACCCAAGACTTTGACCAGCCTGGTTTAGTTGATGGTAGTTACGGTAAACTTCCTAACCATAGAAAGCATATTTTTAAAGCTAATGGTTCAAAAATGTTAGCAAATAATCTTGTTGGTGGTATGAATATGTCAGTAACATCTCCTAGATACTATGGTTGTATTGGTGAGCATCCAACAGATGTTTACGCTGCAGCATATGGCGCTTCGTCATGGTACTGTAATGGAGTTCTAACACGTGGCCAATTAGTTGATGAGGCTGGTCCATCAAGACCTGTTTCTGTTCTTGGTATGAATGGTGCAGCTAGTGCTGGTGATATATTTAATATTCTTGATGATGAGAAAGAGATTAAGCAAATAGCAACAAAAAGACAGCAATTACAACGTGAACAAGGACTTAGAACTACAAAACATATTACTCTAGATGAAATTGGAAGAAGAATTGCTCTTGGAGATTTTCAAGAACTAAATGTAATTGAATTTTTAAAAGGGGTGCTTTTAGCGCCCCTTCCACATTTAAAAGTTAAAAGAGATTTAATTGGAGATTCGCCGGCTATAGTAATGCGATGCATTAGCCTTTCATAACCATCATAACCGCCTTCGGCCATATGCATAACTGATCTGTTATCCCACATAATTAACATATCTTCCTTCCACTTATGTCTATAGATGATGGGTTATCAGGAGACTTTATTTCAAATATTTCAGATAAAAAAGTAAAAGCCTCCATATCTGTCATACCTTCAATACCAACCGTATAGACAGGGTTAACAAATAAAGACTTTCGCTTAGTATCCTTATGTTCTCTGACTACAGGATGATGGTGCTGTTTGTTAGCTGACTTTGATGATTTTATCTTCATAGTCCTTTCTTTGCCTTCAAGAGCATAAAACCCATCATCAGCATAAGGTAATTTTGCACTATGGATTCCATTTAAACCTTCAACCTTAGCCTTAAGGTCAGCAGATAGATCATCATAAGCTAGAGCAGAATTTGTAAATAATGTGTCTCCACCAAATGGTGGAACAATCTTAGAATGCAGCATTGTTGCAGACGGGGGCGATGATTGAAACGACCAATCAGAATGCCAACTACCACCAAAATGAGAAGCTTCTTCTGTGGCTTTTCTTCTCAGTTCAACAATATGCATTTGTGTCTTCATTGTTGTTAGAAAAGGTTCCTTACCAAAGGCACCAAATTGCATTGCAAAATTATTGTAAGCGTCATGAGATAGCTTCTGACCTGAGAAGCTATAGTTCCATAAACAGGCATAGATTTCACATCTTTATCAAAAAGCTTTTCTAAAATATCTTTGTTCTTTTTAAGATGGAGGTCGTTAAATAGAAATTTCATATGATTTAAATGGCCGGGGTATCTGATAGTCTTATAGGACAATGGTGATATATAATTCATCAACTTTGGGGCTATAGCTCAGCTGGGAGAGCGCTTGCGTGGCACGCAAGAGGTCGGCGGTTCGATCCCGCCTAGCTCCACCATCCACCCCTTCAAAAAATATCCACCAACCTGCTTGACTTAAAGTACGCTCTAAGCTGTAAGGTATGTTTATTCGAACAGACAATACTCTTTACAAGGAAGAAAACGATGTACATTGAAAATACTGGTAGCTGGGTTGCATTTGCAATAATTCTTACATCAATCCTAACTGCATGGGCCTTAAATTATAGCGCTCCCAAAGTGAGAGTTTTTGGAACTTTGCTTGCAGCTTTAGGCTGTTTTGCTGTTGCTGCTTGGTTTTTCTTTTTTGTGGTTGGCTCTGGCTTGTTAGAAAATCCTAAGCCTAACCAAACACCATTAGACTCTGCAAAGCCATCATTGCTATGGGCACAAGCTATTATTGCGCTCTCATCAGGGCTATTCCTTTTGTTTATAGCTAGAGGCCAAAGCAAAAGCAATCATACCCTTGTCTTAGCATCAACAAATGAAGCGGGCCGTTACGGAAGGGTGTCACGCATGCTGCATTGGATCATTGCTATTCTATTTCTTGCCCTTATTCCAATGGGCATTTTTGCCTCTATGATTCCAGAAGGCACAGAGTATCGAGTGGCTTATTATGTTGTTCATAAAACCTTAGGTGTCAGCGTATTCCTTTTAGTGCTCTTTAGGTTGGCATGGAATCGTTTTTCAAAACGACCAACTCTTTCCGATTCACTCACGCACAAAGAGAGAAAACTTGCTCATGGCGCACACATTACTCTGTATTTTATGATGCTAGCCATTCCAGTTACTGGCTATGTGATGACTAGCTATCACGGCTATGGCACTTATTTCTTTGCGTGGGAGTTGCCGCCGTTGTGGGAGCAGAGTGATGTTTATATTGTTTGGGGAGCCATGCATAAATATTTATTACCATATTTACTTTACATTGTTCTAGGCGCTCATGTATTGGGTGCCTTAAAACATCAGTTCATTGATAAGCACGACAATGCTTTCAAAAGAATAGTCTCGTAAAATTAGATCTTTTTCTACTTAACACCTCATCTCATAGACTATACGAGCGCTCCTCAGAGAGCCTATGCAGTAGAATGAACTTAGGAATTAATTGGTTCCAATTTTGAACCATTAGCTCCACCAAGTTTGTATACTTTTTTAATCATATTATTTAGTTAAAAAGGTATAGTTAGTTCATGAAAAAAGTCTTAAAGACCACGAGTTTATTTTTATTTCTCAGCATAGGAATTTTAATCTTTACAGGAATTTACTTCGATATTCAAAGAGAAAAGTTAGAGACTAAATACGCAACCGGAGCCTCTCAGTTTCTTGATTTACCTGACGGAGCCAGAATTCATTTCCGTGATGAAGGAAAGACTGATAAACCTGCAATTGTATTACTGCATGGTTTTAACGGTTCTTTATTAAACTTTGAAAGACTAGTGCCTTTGTTGGCTAATAATTTTAGGCTTGTTAGCATAGATTTACCCGGTTTTGGGCTTACAGGCGCTATACCTAATGCCGATTACACTACAAAGAATTATATGGATACTGTTACTTCTATAACTAATTATTTAGGTATAAATAAATTTTCTATAGCAGGTAACTCTATGGGAGGCGGAGTGGCCTGGAGATATGCTATTGAATACCCAAGTAAGGTTGAGGGTTTAATATTATTGGCTTCAAGCGGTGTCATGACAAAAGCAGACAGAGATAGATTTGAAAAAAGAAAAGATAATTCACCGATTGTGTGGAGATTGATGGGTTCTAGTGTGATAAAAAAAATTCTTATGTATTACACGCCTAGATTCTTTGCTACGCAGGGACTTAAAGCATCAGTTTTTAATCAAGAGCTAGCCACTAAAGAATACGCTAGACAATTTCATGATTTAACCTTGCTTGAGGGTTCAAGAAAAGCGATCCTTTCTATGGGCTTTGGTAGTAGAGATCGAATCTATGGGCCTGAGATATTCAAGAAAATTATTGCACCAACTTTAGTAATACACGGTAAAGAAGATAATATTATCGCAGTTGAAAGCTCTGAGAGTTTTAAAAAGAACATAAAACATGTAGAAGTTAAGGTTTATTTAGACACGGGTCATTTACCAATGTATGAAGACCCTAAAAGAACTGCTAACGATATTATTAAGTTTTTAAATATCGAATTGAATAACTCCAGATCAAATGAATAGATCTATAGCATTAATTAGGGGCGCCTCTTACTTACTGGAAATACGGTAGACATTAGAAGCAGGGGCCTTGTTCTTGGTTATTAAGTCTTCAAGGGCTGGCATGATTCTTTGCCCTAAGTCATTGATATGGCCGTGCACGTACTCATTACAGATGGTTTCTTTAAGATCTGCCTTCATGTATTGTTCTCTGAGTAGTTGTGAAGGAAAAGGAATTTTGGATATAAGCGGTTCCAATTCTTAACCAGAAGGTCCACCAATAATTATTTAATCTTTATCAATTTTGCTCAAAATGACTATTTATATATAATCATATAAGTGCTTATTAAACATAGGAAATAATGTCTGAGAATATATCTTTATGGAATAAATTAACAACTCATCCAACAGTAAGAGCTGGATCCACTTATGCAGTTATTGCATTTATTACTGTTCAAGTAATTAGTCTTGTGGCTGGTCCATTTAACCTAGGTGACAACTTAGTTCAAGGTGTAATCCTAGCCAGTATTATCGGTTTCCCGGTGGTTATTCTTTTATCAATTATTATCTCTTCCCATTTCAGCACCCCTAAATTATTACTTATTTCAGTTGGAGTAGTTATAGCCTCATCGTAAGCGTTAGTGTGAAGCTATTCAGGTTGTTAAGAATACATTATTAAAAAAAGCTTTTGATAATGATAATTATGCAAAAACATGGATTATTGCTCGTGAAATTAATCAAGTTTTTCCCTTCATATCAGATGTTCAAGAAGCATATGATCAATTAAGCAGGTCTGCTAACTTTAATATTAAACAAGACAATGTTGATGTTTATTGGAAGCCTTATGCATCTAATGATTTTGAATGGGAGTTTTTAGGTACAGACCCTAAAGGTATTCAAAATCTTCCAGTTGGACCTGTACAACTAAGATTAGAAAAAGATGGATTTGAAACAGCATATATAAGCTCTAATAACCCCAGCCTACTGTTTAAAAATCTTCCTGTTGATTTAGGTTTTGAAGTAGCGCCTATGGAACTAGTTAATAAAGATATCATCCCAAATGGAATGGTCTATGTTCCTGGTGGTCAATTTGTTCCCGCTATTTCTGGTGAAAGCACAAAACCTTTTACATTGAGTCCTTATTTTATAGATAAATATGAGATCACTAATGAGCAATTCAAGATATTTATAGATGCAGGTGGCTATACAAATCCAAGATACTGGGAGGATATGGATTTTATCAAAGATGGTGTAAGTTTAACTTTTGAAGAAGCCCTGGTTCTCATGAAGGATCAAACTGGACGATCTGGACCTCTCAATTGGGAGTTATCAGATTATGCTGAAGGAGAAGAAAATTTACCAGTTACAGGAATTAGCTGGTATGAAGCTCAAGCTTATGCAAAATTCATGGGCAATATTTTGCCTCCATATTTTCATTGGGCAAAAGCAGCATTTCCACCAGATGAGTGGATTTCTCCCTTAGCTCCTGAAATGCTGTCACAAAGTAATTATAAAGGTGACGAGGTTGTCGAAGTTGGTACTTTTAAATCTATCGGGCCTTATGGGACTTATGATATGACTGGGAATGTGAGAGAGTGGGTGTGGAATATCTTTGGTGGCAGGGGTATGACTTTAGGTGGCGCAGTAAGTGAACCTCAGTACACTGGTTTTCAAGCCAATCCAATGCCAAGATTTAACCGCTCTAATTTAACAGGCTTTAGAACTGTCCGTTTATTAAATCCAGCTGACATGAATCCATTTGGAGGTCCAATCAATAGACCTCAACCCCCATCTGCAGACTTCTTTAAACCATTAGATGATCAAGCTTATAAATTATTTACAACTCAATTTGCATATTCGCGCAGAGATCTTAATCCTAAAACTATATATGTAGATGATACGCATCCTGACTGGATTAAAGAAAAAATGGTTGCAGAGTCTAGTAAGGCAGAAGAAGCTAACGCCAGTGCAAAAATGATTAGAAGCGTTAGTTAATGTGTTATTTGACCCACCAGATATTGATGAGAAACAAGAATTATCAGTTAATGTGTTTTTATATCCACCAGATATTGATGTGTATTTAGAATTCATTTAAAGGATCACTTAACAGAATGGTTGATGCCTCTATTGCTCAGCCAACTACAGATGACCAATTTAGACAATTTAGAGAAATGATGGTTAATTGGAGAGTAGATACAGGAAGGGTATTAGACTATTTAGAGGATAGACCTGATTTTACAAATGATAAAATAAATTACCTCGGAATGAGTTATGGAGCAATCTTTACTCCTATAGTCTTACTAACTGAGAAACGCTTCAAATCTGCTGTCTTTTTAAGTGGTGGTTTTGCTCCAACATACCCTCCACATTCAGATGGTATATTTTATTTAGATAGAGTTAAAACTCCAGTTCTAATGCTCAACGGTGAACAAGATTTCTTGATTCCTATTGAGTCTCAAGAAGCTCTATATAATGGCTTAGGTACTCCTGAGGAAGATAAAAAATATGTTGTCTACAAAGCTGGTCATTGGCCTCTGCCAAGAAATCAAATGATTAATGAAACTTTGGAATGGTTGGATAAATATGAATCGCAATAATATAAAAAATTATTTATTTACACTATTAGCAACTCTTTCTACAGTCGCTTTGACTAATGAAGCTATATTAGTTCCTGACAATATTCTAGATGTTAGATCAGGCAAGCTTATACAAGCTCAGATTCACATTAAAGATGGTTTAATTAAATCAATTGCAAAAAAAATAGATTCTAAGGCTGATATTGAAGTTATTAATCTTAAAGGTATAACCTTGGTGCCTGGTTTGATGGATGCGCATGTTCATTTGATTGGAAATAATGAGCTGAATGGATACCAATCAATGAGTGAATCAAGTCAAATGGCAACTCTTTATGGGGTTAAGAATGCAAAAAGCACTCTTATGGCTGGTTTTACAACTGTAAGGAATGTTGGTGCAGGAGAGTTTGCGGATGTTGCGCTTAGAGATGCAATTAAAAGAGGGATTGTAGAGGGCCCAACAATGCTTGTCTCTGGTCCAACTTTAAGTATTTCAGGTGGTCATGGTGACAATAATCTTATGCCTTATACGAGTGATATTAAAACTAAAAAGCATAATATTGTTGATAGCCCTTGGGAGGGCAGAAAAGCTGTTAGATTAAATAGAAAATACGGCGCTAACTTAATTAAATTCACTGCCACTGGCGGAGTCATGTCAAAGAACACCGATGTTAATGCTAGACAATTTACCTATGAAGAAATGCAAGCAATGATAGATGAAGCGCATAGTCATGGAATGAAAGTTGCCGCTCATGCTCATGGTCTTGAGGGTATCAGAACAGCCATAAAAGCTGGAGTAGATTCAGTAGAACATAGTAGTTATATAGATGAGGCTACAGTGAAGCTAGCAATCGAGAATGGAACCTATTTATCTATGGATATTTATGTCTCTGATTACATCTTAGGTGAGGGAGCTAAAAAAGGTATTCTTGAGGAATCTCTTGCAAAAGAAAGAGTTGTTGGCAAATTACAAAGACAAAATTTTAAAATAGCTCATTCACTTGGGGCATTAATGGTTTTTGGAACAGATGCTGGAATATATGATCATGGCGATAACGCCAATCAGTTTAAGTATATGGTTAAATGGGGAATGTCACCACTAGAGGCTATCCAAGCTGCCACAATTAATACAACAGATTTATTTGGTCTAACTAATACTGGTGAAATAAAAGAAAATTTTGCTGCTGATATTATTGGTGTTAAGGGCAATCCTTTAAAGGATATAAGTATTCTAGAAGATGTAGTTTTTGTTATGAAATCTGGAAAAGTCGTTAAGAATTAAATATGGCTCATAATCACGCTCATGGTCATCACCATCACCATCACCATCACTCACCAGACTCTAGTGATGGATTATTAATTGGTGCAGTTTCAATTAATCTTATATTAACGATTGCGCAGTTTGTTGGTGGAATCATTTCAGGCAGTTTATCTCTAATCGCAGATGCTCTGCATAATTTAAGTGATGCAGCTTCTTTAGGTATAGCTATCTTTGCAAGAAAAATTTCAAGAAAACCAGCTGATCATATCAATACATTTGGTTATAAAAGAGCAGAGGTGATAGCTGCTCTAATTAATTTAACTCTATTAATTACCATTAGTTTGTATTTAATCTATGAGGCTATCTTAAGGGTTTATAACCCAGTAGAGATATCTGGTTGGATCATTGTCATCATTGCTGGCGTGGCTTTGGTAATTGATCTTGTTACAGCTCTTATTACTCACAGTATGAGTAAAAATAATATGAATATGAAAGCGGCATTTTTACATAACCTTTCAGATGCATTCGCATCTATTGGCGTAATCGTTGCTGGGTCTCTTATTATTTTATATCAGTGGTATTGGGTAGATACTTTAGTGACTTTAGCCATTGGTGGCTTTATCTTATATCAAGGAATCTTAATGCTTCCAAAAACTATTCATTTATTAATGGAGGGTGCACCTGAGGGAATTTCCTTAGATGATATTAAAGATGAACTAGAAAGCTTGGATGGTGTAATAGATGTTCACCATATTCACCTTTGGAGTTTAGATGAAACAAGGATAGCTCTTGAAGCACACGTAGTTACAAATAATGCTAATACTCTAACTGAGCTAGAGCCAATTAAGGCTAGTATAAAATCTTTATTACTTTCCCAATTTAATATTTCTCACTCCACGCTTGAGTTCGAGGATCCCTCTCTTGAAAACTGTGACTAAATTAGATTTATATCAAGTAGACGCTTTTACAAATACATTATTCAAAGGCAATCCTGCTGCAGTTATTTTTTCGTCTCCCTTGCCTCATGATGTCATGCAAAAAATAGCGCTAGAAAATAATTTATCAGAAACAGCTTTTATTAGTGAAGATGGTGGAAATTATAATATTAAATGGTTTTCTCCTTTAATGGAGATTGATCTTTGTGGTCATGCAACCTTAGCTGCTGCCCATATTTATTTTACTGAAATTAATAATGATGTAGAAAGCATTAGAATTTACTTCACCACTGATCGAGTCGGCAATAAAAAGATATTTAGATTTTCCAAGAGATAATTACATGCCTCTGGAGATTGACGATAATTTATTAGCAATGCTGGGTAATGTTCCTGTTGAGGTCTTTAGAGGAAGAGATGACATTATGTGCATTTTTGAGAATGAGTCTTCTATACACGAGATTAGGCCTGATATGGACTTACTAAAAATATATCCAGTTAGAGGTCTTATTGTTAGTGCTAGAGGAACAGATTGTGACTTTATATCAAGATGCTTTTTCCCTGTAACTGGCGTTGATGAAGATCCAGTAACAGGCTCAGCACATACAACTCTCACACCTTATTGGGCCAAGGCTCTAAATAAAGAATCATTGAATGCAAAACAAGTATCTGCGAGAGGTGGAGAGCTTAGATGCACCCTAGCAGGAGAAAGAGTAATTATTGGAGGAGAAGCTATAACCTATATGAAAGGATCTATAGCTATATAAGATTCGTTAAAGTTCTAAAATGCTTTCTGCAAACTACTTGATAAGTTTCATTGCCACCTATTTGAATTTTCTGCCCTTCAACTAAAACTTTGCCATCCTCATTAAGTCTTACTACCATGATTGCTTTTCGTGAACACATAGAGCAAACAGTTTTTAGCTCAACCAGATTATCAGCAAGTGCTAAAAGATATTTACTGCCCTCAAATAGCTCTCCTTTAAAATCAGTTCTAATTCCATAGCACATAGCCGGTATATTTAAAGTATCAGTAATTTTACCAATCTGAATTACCTGATCTTTATTTAAAAATTGAACTTCGTCTATTAAAATACAATGCAAGTTCTTAGTTTGATTTTCTTTAACATGTTTATAAAAATCAAATTCAGAATTAGCAATAATGGCTTTAGCCTTTAAACCAATTCTAGATTCAATATATCCGTCATTTTTTTCAGCATCTGCTTTCGGAATAAACAAGATTGTCTCCATTCTATTTTCTAGATAATTATGATTTGATTGAAGGAGGGAGGTAGATTTTCCAGCATTCATGGTTGAATAAAAAAAATGAATCTTTGCCATGATTTAGTAAATTCTCCTTAGTTAAATCTATAATAAGTTATGAACGTATTTGTTGAAAGTGGTATTACACATTTAGACCTCCACAGAGTCCGTCATCACGATGCCAAAGATCTTGTTATGGATTTTGTTCTTCAATACCAAGACTCTATTCCACTTATTATTATCTGTGGAAATAGTAAAAGAATGGTGGATTTGGCGAAAGATATGCTTTTAAATAATGATATAATTTTTTCTGAACCAAGGTATGGGATTATCAGAGTAGAGTCCCTCTAACGAACATTTTAAAAAACATTATGATTCCAGATATATTTAATTTTGATGACCAACTAACAGAAGAAGAGCTTTTAATAAAAAAGACTACACAGGATTACTGTCAAAGTACTTTAATGCCAAGAATTCTTGAGGCTAACAGAAATTAATTATTGATAAAGGTATTTATAAGGAGCTAGGTGAATTAGGTTTACTAGGACCTCACATTAAAGGTTATGGCTGCTCCGGAGTTAATAACGTTTCTTATGGATTGATTGCTCGTGAAATTGAAAGAGTAGATTCCAGTTACAGATCCGCATTCAGTGTTCAGTCATCATTAGCTATGTATGCTATTTCTAACTTTGGTTCTGAGGATCAAAAAAATCATTACTTACCTGAGATGGCTAAAGGTAACTTAATTGGATGTTTTGGCTTAACTGAACCCGATGCTGGCTCAGATCCTTCAAGCATGAAAACTATTGCCACTAAATCAGATGGCGATCACGTTATACTAAACGGTGCCAAAATGTGGATTTCAAACGCCCCTTTTGCCGATATTGCTGTCGTTTGGGCGAAAAACGAAGAAGGTCGTATTCACGGTATCATTGTGGAGAGAGGTATGGAAGGCTTTTCTACACCTGAAATGCATGGTAAGCTCTCATTAAGGGCCTCATCGACAGGTGAACTTATCTTTGACAACGTTCGCGTTCCTAAATCAAATATTCTTCCGGGAAAATCGGGATTAGGTGCACCGCTGGGCTGTTTAGATTCAGCGAGATATGGTATTGCCTGGGGTGCTCTTGGAGCGGCTATGGACTGTTATGATCAAGCCTTAAGATATTCTAAAGAAAGAATTCAATTTGACGTGCCTATTGGTAGTTTTCAGCTAATTCAAAAAAAGCTTGCTGAAATGATTACTGAAATAACAAAAGCACAACTCCTCACCTTTCGTCTAGGGCAGCTTAGAAATGACGGGAAGGCAACGACTGGTCAAATCTCCAGATGTTGCCAGACTGGCAAGAGATATGCATGGTGGTAATGGTGTTAGTGATGAATACCATGTAATAAGGCATTGCATGAATTTAGAAGCTGTAAACACTTATGAAGGTACTCACGATATCCATGCTCTCATCCTAGGACAAGAGCAAACCGGAATAGCTGCCTTTAATTAAGATTCCTTGCTAGGAACTCTTCCATTAGTGTATATAATTCTAGGTTATTCATTTCTCCATAAAACCCATGAGCTTCATCACCTCTAATCATATATTCAAAAGGAATGCTTTTATCTTCAAGTGCATTCTTTAATTCTATAACCTGTTTGTAAGAAACATTTCTATCGCGTCTTCCGTGGACTACAAAAAGCTCACCCTTTATATTGTCTAAATAATTAATGGGACTGGCTCTTTCAAGTAAAGCTCTGTCATCATCCTGATGACCCATGCCCTTATTCCAAGCCGGTCTTCCCATATCTGCAAACATCCACTGCTTGTCTCCCATGATGCTAACAAGATTAACAACACCAACATAATTGATAGCGCATTTAAATAGATCTGGATTTTTTGTAATACCTACCATTGCTGAATAGCCACCATAACTTGCACCGGAAATACAAACGTTCTCCATATCAACATAACCCTTATCGTTAGCCCAAAACAGACCATCAAGAAGATCTGTATGCATATCAAGCGACCATTGCTTTTTAGCTGCATTCATATGATTAAGACCATAACCAGTTGAGCCTCTAAAGTTAACCTGAACAACACCATAACCTCGAGTTGCATAAAGCTGGACCTCTCTTCTAAATCCGTGAACATCTTTTGCATGAGGGCCGCCATGAGGATGAAGTATGAAAGGTATTTTTGTACCTTTTTTATAGTTTGGCGGTAGTGTTATATAACCATGAATTTTTAGTCCATCTCTTGCTGTGAAGCTAAAAGGCTCCATTTTTCCAAATTCATACTCTTCAAGCCATGGCGCATACTTATCAATAAGTTGAAGTCCTACTTTAGGGTCATACAAGTAAGTAGTTCTTATATGACGATCAGATGAGGTGTTAATAATGAATTTATCAAAATTATCATTTGCTCTAATTGAGACAGTTTGATCTGGAAAAGCCGCTTCAATCCCTTGTCTTACATTCGCATAGTTTTGGTCAAAGTAGATGTACTCTCTTTTATTAGTGTAATAAGACAATCCTAATAACTTTTTATTAACTACATCCTTAATAACATATCCATCTGAACTTCCCCATTCAGGATTTGAGAAGTCAAAATCAGGGTCATGTAAAACTTTTTCTACAAACTTTCTAGTTTTAGTATCAAATAACCACAAGGCATTAGTATCAGTATATTCATGAACAGAGCCATCTACATTAATTGCTTGACCTACACCAAATAAATGTCTGTTATCAAAATCAAATGTAGTGGGGTGGAAGCAGGCCTCTCTATTTTCACAACTCCACATTTTTTCAAAGGATCCATCTGTTGGGTTGTATAAGTAGTAGTAAGTAAATAAACCATCTCTAGGGGAATTAGGTTTACCGTCCTCTCCTTTATCATGACTGCTTGAAAAAGCTCTAGGAACTCCGTCATTGTCTAATATCCATGAGCCAAACATCTCATCATCAAGAACTGGCTCAGCTGCTACTAGCGTGGTCTCATTTGTATCTAGATCTAGCATGTAAACATCTCTATATCTATAAGCCACAGAAGGTCTTCTATTGATACTAATAAGTACCTTGTTTGGGAATTGAGGAAGGGTGTCTACCATTCTGGGGTATTTAAAGCCTCCACTTTTACTTTGCTTGGCTTTGTATAAAACTTTTTGATTTTTACCATCTCTATCAATTGAATAGAGACTTGCTGATTCTATACTTCTGCCACCTCTACTAACAAGTAAGGTATTTTCGTTAAGCCATGAAAAAGAACTTACCGAAGAACCTGCAGAGGTTCCAGATAAAACTTTTGGTTCCATGGTTTCTAGATTCGTTACAACTAGAACTCTATCTGCTCTATTAGCCTCTTGGTCTCTATAGAACATGTAGGTGTTGTTGATGGAACCATAGCTGCGTAATATCTTCCAGATGGAGACAGTGTTCCGCCTGATGCGCTACCACCACATAATAACTTCTCTAAAGGTATTGGTTCAGCATTGATTGGATTGGTAAAATTAATACTTAATAAGATTAAGAAGCTAAATATTTTATATGATTTCATTTTAAGCCTTTTTTATAGATGTAAAGTTTCCTTTACATATTAGTTAATAATTTAATATTAGCAACTAATATATAAGATTTAACATCCAAAGAGTAGATATAAATATATGGACACTCAAGCTTGCAAAAATCAAAAATAGCATGAATAATGGTGGGAACGAGCTTGAATCAAGAAGATTCATGCTATTTAACACTTTTTTATATGGGGAAACATATGAATAAATTACAACTATCTTTGCTATTTTTAGTAGCTTTTACTTTTGCGCCTTTTAACGCTTTTGCTGATGAACCAGTCGATGAAGTTGAAGAGGTTGCTACAACTGAAACAGAATCTGATGATTCCGATGACGATGTAACCGATGTAGGTCGTGTTACTGTTACCGGTTCAAGAATTAAAAGAATCGATATCGAAGGAGCTACTCCTGTAACAGTTATTACCAGAACAGATATTGACCAAGCAGGTTACGGAACAGTATTTGATGCTGTATCTAACTTGACTCAGAATATCGGTCAAACAGCTGGTGAAAACTTCCAGGCTGGTTTTACTCCTGCTAACCAGGTTATTGACCTAAGAGACTTTGGTCCAGGTAGAACTCTGGTTTTGGTTAATGGTAAAAGAATGGCTGATTAGCCGTTTCCTTACAATGGTAATTCATCATCATTTAACTGGGCTTCTATTCCCCTAGCTGCAGTTGAAAGAATCGAAGTATTAAGAGGTCCTCTTCAGCTGTTTATGGTTCAGATGCTATTGCTGGTGTTGTTAAATATTGTTTTAGTTGAAGGTGTTGAACAAAGCACTGTAAGAGTAACTGCTGGTGAGTATCTTCAATCAAGAGATGGATTTGGTAAAGAGTATGGAATTGAGTTCACAACAGGTGGAGTTTCAGATAAGTTCTCATGGACTCTTGCTGCTGAATTTACTCATTTAGATCCTCTTACTACTAAAGACAGAGATGATTATGATGACTATGATGATGGCAAAGGTTCAGACAATGATGTTCCTTGGTATGCAGCTAGAATGTATGGTGCAAATATCTATGCTACTGGTTATCAGTTTTGGGGTCCTAGTGATATGAGAGGCCCTAATGGTGAAGACATGGGTTGGACTTGTGCTGGAACAACTAACATTGACGGTGTAATTGAAACTACTTATGACCAGTATTACGAAACTACTAGAGTTGGTAATGCTTGTATAAGAGAAGAGAATCCACCTCAAACAATTTGGAATGAAAGAGATAATGCTTCAGTATTTTTTGCTGGTTCATACACTATTTCAGAATCAATGGAACTATATGCCAAAGCAATGCAGTTTAATACAGAAACTACTGGTGTATATTTCAACTCTTTCTACTACCCAGACGGAGCAACACCATGGTCAATGGGTTACTCTAACTATGGTCCAGCAGGAACAGGTTTGCCTAATCCAAGAACTGGCGGAACTGTTTATATGATGGACTGGTATGGTATTAAAATGTTTAATCCGCCAACCTGGGATAATTCTTTCGAAGAGCAATCAAATACTTATGACTTAGGTCTAAGAGGTACTCTTTCAAATGGTTGGGAATATGATGTTTCTGCAACATTAAATGACTATGAGTCAGATTCTGTTGGCCAGTTATGGTTAAGTGAAGAGATGGAAGCGCTATATTTTAATATTGGTCAAAATGACGCTTTAGGTAATCCTTGTGTTATGGATGCTTTTGATCTTTATGCTGATGGTTACTGGAGTGGAAGTCCTGGTGACGCTACTGACCCATATAATGGTTACTATTACGCTTACAACTGGGGTCAGCCTACATGTTTAAATGCAGAATGGTTCTATGATGGAGCTGATTTTGATTATTCAAACTACATGGCTACTAATGATGAGCATGCTGAATCATATTCAGACTTCTATACTGCAACACTAGTTGGTGAATTTGGTATGTTAGCTGGTGGACCAATTGGTTTTGCTGCTGTTGCTGAGTACCAAGATCATGGATATACAGTTATACCTTCAGCACTTAATGTTGCAGGAAAATTATGGGGTTCAGGTTATACAGATGGTGGTGGAAGTAGAGATAGAACTGCTATTGGTGGAGAATTAAGATTCCCAATCACAACTGAATTTGCTGTTTCTGTATCTGCTCGTAACGATAAGTATGACGACAAAGCTGTAAACGTAGACAGAACAACTTTAGGTGGTAACTTTGAATGGAGACCTTCCGATGACTTTATGTTAAGAGGATCATGGTCTGAATCATTCAGAGCTCCTGATATGCAAAGAGCTTTCTTAGAAGAAGTTCAAGGCTACACAAGTGGTATCGATTACTACCAGTGCTGGTTAGTTAATGGCGATCTTGATACTTGTGGCGAATACAACAAGATCAATATTGAAGCTATTACAACTGGTAACAAAAATCTTAAAGATGAATCTGGAGACTCTTATTCATTCGGTTTCGTTTGGGAACCTGCTGATAGATTTACAGTAACAGTAGATGCTTATAAAGTTGTTCTTAAAGATATCGTTTCAAATAGTAGCTTAGGCCAAATTAAGAATTGATGAAGCAATTTGTAGAGCTCAGGAAGCTGGATCTCCAATTGCTAATGCTCAAGAATATACAGGTTCATACTGTTCTCAGGTTTATGACAGCATCGTTCGTGGCGGTAGACCTACTGGTGTTGAGCCAAGTGATCCACTTGCTATTCCTGGTATAGAGCAATTAATTACTCAGCCTCTAAATATTGCTTCACAAGAGTATCAAGGGCTTGATTGGGCTTTAAACTATACATTGATTACTGATACACGTGGAGACTTTGGTTTCTCAGTAAGAGGTTCAAACCAATTAAATCTTAAACAAGCTACTGAACCTGGAGAGCCAAGACTTAGCTATATGAATGGATCATACGTTGTAAGATCAAGACAAGTAGTTGGTGCTAATTGGTCGTTACAAGACTGGTCAGCTTCAATTTCTGTAAGCAGAATTGGACATGTTAACTATGTTGAAGACACAAAAGGTAGCCCATATTTCACAACTAACTTAACTGTTGGTTATGAAATTAGTGATGATATGTATGTTGCTATCGTTGGAAATAACATCTTTGATGCTTTCCCAGATAGAGATGCAGCATATGGTGGTAGTTCTTACTATCCATTCCATGTAAATGCTAACTTGTATCCTATTACTGGACCATCAGTTAATGCTGTTTTCCAAATGAACTTCTAAGTTCTGGAATTTTAAAAAAGGCAGCTTAGCTGCCTTTTTTTTATCAAAAATAAATACAAAAATATATCTAATATATATATAATATGCAAATTATGAAAATGAACAAATACCTATTACCGGTGGCAGTGTTTTTTTTAGTAAGTGCAAGCGCCCAAGAGACTCAAAGAATCGATGAACTCAATGAGTCAGTTGGAACAAGTACAAACTCATTAAAAACTTCTGCTGCCAATCAACAAACAATCAATACAATTGATAAACAAACTAAAGTTTTAGAGTTTGATTATAAAGATACTTACAAAGAGTATGAAAATCTTAAACTCTACAAAAGATTATAAATTCTCAACTTAGTGAAATTGAAAGCATTATCCTTAAAATAGGTGAGCTAGATCAGACCAATCAAAGAATTGTTCCTTTGATGCTTAAAATGACTGCTTCTTTGGAGCAGTTTATATCTCTTGATATTCCATTTTTACTAGAGCTACTGGACTTCAAAGCATAAAAGAAGCAATGGATAGAGGTGACGTTTCTACCTCTGAGAAATTCAGAAAAGTTGCTGAGGCTTACCTTATTGAAAATGATTTTGGAAGAACTATTGAAGCATATAGAGGCTCAGTTAATTTTGAAGGTAAAGAGTTCAATGCAGACTTCTTAAGAATAGGAAGAGTTGCCTTGATGTTTATTACTACTAATGGAGATAAGGCAGCATTCTGGAATAAAGCTACCAATAGTTGGGAAAAATCCTCTAGCGCTCTTAAAAGATCAACTGAAGAAGGTTTGAAAATTGCATTGAAGCAGTCACCTCCGTCATTAATTAAAATTCCGGTCACAGTTTATGAAAAAAATAATTAATTCCTTAATTCTACCAATTATATTGGTTACCAGCTTCCAGCTTAATGCTCAAGAAGTCTCTATGTCTGCGCCAGTCGTTGTTACTGATATTGAGCAACTATTAGAGTTAGTTAAAGATAGCTCCACGTTAAGATCAGTAGAAGACAGTAAGAGATTAGCGGATTTTAATAAAAGTAAGCAAAAACAAGAAAAACTTCTCGCCGATGCTAAATGGTTATTAAAGTCCAAAGCAATCGTGAAAAGAAATTAACAAAACAATTTGAAGATAATGACTCAAATTTATCTGATCTAGAGGAACAACTTAATCTTAAGATTGGTACTCTTGGTGAATTATTTGGTGTTGTCCGTCAGTTGAGTGGAGACGCTAAAAGTACCTATAGTCAATCATTAACTAACTTAGAATTTCCATCTAGAATTGAATTTTTAGGTAACTTAGCTGAACGTAAGGAGCTTCCAAAAGTCTTTGAATTAGAGCAACTTTGGTATGAATTATTGAATGAAATGAATGCTTCAGGAAAAGTTTCTAAATTTTCATCAGAAGTTCTTGATACAAGTGGTGACTCATCTTTACAGGATGTTATCAGAGTTGGTCAGTAAAATTAAGTCTGCTCTAGAAGCTCTCCACTTTAATTCATTAGAATTTCTATCTAAAAATCCAGATGGGTCTAGGTCTTCTTTAAAAAAGCTCTCTAATTTTAATGATGGTGATTATGTTGAATTTGCGATTGACCCTACTAGAGGCTCATTACTTAATTTAATTCTTCAAAATCCTAGTGTTATTGAGAGAGTTAATCAGGGTGGGTTTGTTGGTTATATTATCTTACTAATACTTGCTAGCGGTCTTGCTTTAGGCGGACTTAGAGGTGTTTTCTTATTTAATAGTCAAAAGTCTCTTACTGAAGAATTAGAATCAGGTAAATATGCTGAAGGCTCACCTTAATAATATTTACACTGCTTATAAGGGTGAAAATCCAGAAGAATTAGAGGCTAGATTAGAGGATGTTTTAGCTAAAGCATCTCCTCCATTAGAGAAGAATCTCAGCATTATTAAGCTATTAGCTGCTGTAGCTCCCTTGCTTGGACTATTGGGAACAGTTATTGGAATGATTGAAACATTCCAGGCTATTACTTTATTTGGTACAGGAGATCCTAAGTTAATGGCCGGTGGTATATCCTCAGCACTTGTAACTACAATGCTTGGTTTGATAGCAGCAGTTCCATTGCTGTTTATCCATAACATACTTGACACGAAGCAGAGAGATTATTCAAATAATTGAGGAAGAGGCTATAGGTAAAATAGCTTCTAAATAATTAATGCTTTATTACTTACTCTTACCTTTTAGTCTAGTTAATGATTTTATTAATCAGGGTGGAGTAGTATTACTTGTTTTATTTTTTGTAGCCTCCTATATGTGGAATGTAACCCTAAAATGTGGTTTAAAAAAAAATTAGACTTTGATAATTTGATTAAAGATACACACGACACATATAAAAAATTACTAGGTAATGACAGGTGGCTAAATAATAAGATTAAAGATATGTCGTTAGCTGATATCAACTAAGGCTAGTAAAAATATTCTTTTAATACAGGGTTTAATCGCTTTATGCCCTTTGCTTGGTCTCCTTGGAACTGTTACGGGGATGATAGAGGTTTTTGATATTATGGCCATTACCGGAACGGGTAATGCTAGGCTTATGGCTTCAGGGATAGCTAGGGCAACACTGCCTACAATGACTGGTTTAGTTATATCAATTACAGGTTTATTTGCTATTACTTTTCTTGAAAGATTTATTAATAATTAATTTAAACAAAACTGAAGTATTTGAAAAATGATTAGAAGAAAAAAAAGAATACCTGAAGATTCAACTATAGATATTACTCCAATGCTTGATATTGTATTTATCATGCTTATCTTTTTCATTGTTACTACAACTTTCATTAAAGAGACTGGTGTAGAGGTCAATAGACCAAATGCATCAACAGCCGTCTCAGATAAAAAGGGTAATATATTAATAGCCACTTACTGAGAATAATGAAATATGGATTGATAAAAGAATGATAGATTTAAGATCTGTTAGAGCTAATGTTGAGAGGCTAAAGGCAGAGAATCCAGAAGGTTCAGTTATTATTCAGGCTGATGAGAATTCTAAGACAGGATTGCTTGTAGAAACAATGGATCAGGTTAGGTTAGCAGGTGTTCAGAATGTATCTATTGCAGCAGATAAAGATTAAAAAAAACTCAGTTTATGTAGCAGGTGGGATTAGTTCTGCCTTTTTTCTATTCTTTTTCATGTACTTGCTTATACTTCCTGGCGATCTAGATATAGGCGCTTTAAAAGACAAGCAAATCGTAGATTTTATTAGACTAAAAAAAGATGATAATCTAAATCAAAGAGATAGAAGGCTTCCAGATAAACCGCCACCACCAAAAAGACCACCACCACCAGAATTAGAGACACCTGATGTTCAAGCATTACCAACTCCTAAATTAGATATACAGTTTCCCGATATAAAGATGCCTATTGATACAAATGGAGCTTTTGTTGGCGGAGGCCAGTATCTAGGTGATGGAGGTTTGATACCTTTAGTAAGAATTGCGCCAAGATATCCAAGAAATGCTTTATTAAAAGGTACTGAGGGGTATGTATTAGTTGAGTTGCTGGTAGATGAGTCAGGTAGTGTTTTATCTGCTATTGTGAAAGAATCCAGACCAAGTACAGTTTTCAATAGGTCAGCAGTCCAAGCTGTACTAAAATGGAAATTCAAACCAAGAGTTGAGGGCGGGGTTGCTATTAAACAAAGAGGTATTACCAGGATAGATTTTCAAATATGAAGCATTTACTCTTATTATCATTACTATTTTCATTAGGAATTGTCCATACAGCACCTAGTAATAATGAAACTACAATTTCAGGTTGGGTTTATTACGACTTTTTAGGTATTGACGATAAGCTTGAACAAGGCAGATATGCTGAAGTTGATGCTGATTACTTAGATTTATTAGATAACTCATGGTCATCTAGATCTTTTGATCACGCTGTAATTTTAAAGAGATATGGATTTTTCTTAGTTTCTCAAGATAGAGTTCCTGAAGGTTTAAAGCATCTTCAGTGGAGCCTAAGAAAAAAAGCGTTAGAAGATAGAGATGCTCATAATGTTAAATATGTTGTTGCACAAATAAGTGCAAGTTTAGGAAAATATGAAGAGGCTTTAGAATATCTTTTAGATTGGTACAAGGTTGGCAAGAAGAGACGTTTTGATCTTACTCCAAAAGGGATAGCGTTAATTGGAATTTGTTATGCTCAATTGGAAGACTACAGGCCTGCTATTAAATATATAAGCATTGCTACAGAGCAATCATATGTTTTTATAAAGCCATGGTACGAATTAAAGTTTGCCTTACATTATAGGCTTGATGAATTTTTATTAGCTTTAGAAACTTCTCAGGATCTAGTTCGTCACGCTCCAAAAGAAAAAAAATATCTTGAACAAATGGGAGCTATGTATAACCAGCTTAAGTTCGAAATAGAGTCCTTATCTTCACTAGAGTTTGGCTATACTCAAGACCTACTTAAAACAGAAAAAGATTACCTATTATTAGCTAATTTTTATATGTATAAAGCAGTACCTAATGATGCAGTTAAGGTTCTTCAAGCTGGCTTTAAGCGTAAGAAGATAAAAACTAATGCTAAAAATTTAGAAACTATGTCTAATGCTTACTTAGCTTCAAGAGAGAATATAAAGGCAGCAAATACACTTCAAGAAGCTACAAAGCTTTCTGATGATCCGGAATTATCTTATAGGCTTGGACAGATTGAGTTAAATTTAAGCCGATGGGATAAAGCGATTGATTCATTTAAGTTAGCTCAAGATAAGGGCTGGGATAAAGAAGAAGGGAAGATAGAGTATTTTATAGGAATTTCATATATTGAATTAGAAGACTTTAATAATGCTGTTAAATATCTATCTATATCGAGTGAACTTGGTCAAGAGAGCATGGTTGAACCATGGCTTCAATATATAGATTATTTACAAAAAACAGCTAGTTAATAATTTTCTTCTTAAAATAAATTTCTATAATTTCATAAATATGTAAAGTGAACTTTACATAGTGTAAAATGTCTTAAAAATATGAGTATTATAAAAACAGTTGATTTAAAAAGATCTTTTAAAGTTGAAGATGAAAACGGTTGAAGAATCTTAACTTATCTATTCCTTCAGGCTCAACAGTAGGCCTTGTAGGTGCTACCGGTTCTGGTAAAACAACATTGATTAGATTATTATTGCGTTTTCATGATACACCAACTAGTGGTAAATATCTATTAAACAATAAAAGAGTAAGCGATCTTGATGACGACAGTCTAGCAAGTATTCGCAACAAAGAAATAGGATTTGTTTTTCAGTCATTTCATCTACTACCGGGCTTAACAGCTCTGGAAAACGTCGCACTGCCTTTAGAGTTGCAGGGCGATCGAGAAGCGCTGAGGTTGAAGATGTTCGGCTGTCAGACCCAGAGCGAATATTAAATAGTTATCCACATCAGCTATCCGGTGGCCAACAGCAACGTATTGTCATTGCTATGGCGCTGATGTCAATAGTCCTAAGTTAATTCTTGCAGATGAACCTACAGGTAATCTAGATCCACAAACTAGTTTAGAGGTTATGGAAGTTCTTCAGGAAATAAACAAACAAGGAAACACTATATTAATGGCTACTCACGATTATCAATTAATTGTAAAGTTTAAGCAGAAAAGATGGTTTAATTGAAACAGATAAATTAGTATAGGATTAATATGAAAAATGTTTACACAGTATTATTAGCGTCAATCTTTTTGGTTTCTTGTGGCGGTTCTGAGGAATCCAGCGAGGATGAATTTAAATATTATTCAAAAGAAGAAGCTACCAATAAAAGTCTTGAGCTTTCTATAGAGGCATCTGGTGAGATAGAAGCTATATCAACAATTGAAATTAAGTCTAAAGCTTCTGGAGAAGTCTTATTTTTAGGAGCTGAGGTTGGTGATTATATTAAAAAGGGCGATGTCCTGGCTAGAATTGATCAAAGAACACCAAATAATATATTAGCTCAAGCTCAAGCTGACTTAGAGCTATCAAAAGTTAGATTAGGCAATGCTCAATCACAACTTATAAGAGGTGAGGCGCTGCATGATGAAGGCAGTATTTCCGATAAAGCTTTTGAAGATATTCAAGAAACCTATGCTTCGGCTAAATCTTCAGTTATAAGAACAGAAGTAAATCTTGAGAATGCAAACATATCATTAGATGACACCATCGTCAGATCACCAACAGAAGGAACTGTAATCAAGAGAAATGTTGAGGTAGGACAAGTCATATCATCACCAAGCGTTGCTGTGGGTGGGGGAACTGTCCTTATGCAAATGGCAGACCTAGGTAGCGTTAGAGTTAGAGCTTTAGTTGATGAAATAGACGTTGGTAAAGTTAGGGTAGGTCAAGAAGTTTCTATTAAAGTCTCTGCCTATAGAGATAGACAATTTTTTGGAAAAGTTTCAAAAATAGAACCATTAGCTAAAGTTGAGCAAAATGTAACAACATTCCCTATTCTTATAGATATAGATAATAAAGAAAGATCCTTCTTTTAGGTATGAATACAGATGTAGTAATCCAAATTCATGAATAAGGATGTTTCATTAAGTATTCCTACCAGCTCCTTAAGAACAAGAAAAGATATTAAATCTGCTGCAGCATTACTAGAAATGCCCAAAGCAAGAAAGTCTACTGCTAAGAATAAAGTTAAAGGTGAACCTTTTAATAAATTTATAGTAATCAAAGACTCAAAAAATGGTCCAGAACTTGCATGGGTTCAGATAGGAAAATCAGATTTAAGTAATGTTGAGGTTATAACTGGACTTGTAAATGGAGATAAAGTATTTGTTTTACCAAGCCAAAGCCTCGTTGACTATCAAGAAAAATTTAGAAAGAGAGTCTCATCAACATTTGGTAATTAATGATGTTATTTCTTGAGTCTCTTTATTCAGCAATTAGTGCAATTAGAGCCAATGCTACGAGATCGTTTCTAACTTCCCTAGCTATCATTATTGGTACAGCTTCAGTTATTGCCATGATTGCAATTGGAGAAGGGGCGCAGAGTGCTCTAAATGATGAAATCGATGATTTAGGTGGTAGAGTCTTATCAGTATATGCAAGTCAACGAAAAAGAAGTGGAGTAACTTACGGAAGTAATCCGCTGACTATCAAAGATGCCGAGTCTCTTCAAAATGATAAAAAAATAGATTGGAAGATTTCACCCAGCATTGAAGGCAGTCGACAGATCAAATTTGGCAGTAACAATATGAGTGCCGGGATTAGCGGCCATTGGACCAATTATTTTGATATACAAGGTTACAAGATTACCTCAGGTAGAAATTTTAGTGATAACGAGAATCTGGCTAGAAAAAGAGTTGCTGTCATAGGCTCAAAAATTCCTCAAGAATTAAAAACATCTAAAAGCCAAATGCTTAATAAGGACTTGCTCATTGGAGGAGTTCCTTACAAAGTAATAGGAATACTAGAAAGCGAGGGTTCAAGCGGCTGGAGATCTCCTGACGACAATATTTACATTCCATTACTGACCGCAAGCGATAGGCTTTATGGTAGAAAAACTGTAAATTCTATCGGAGTAAGTATTTCTAATAAGCAAAATATAGAAGAAGCAATGGTAGCTATTGAGCAGGTTTTAAGAAGACAGCACGATATTGGTCCTGGTGTTGATAATGACTTTAGAATTAATGACTATAGTCAATTTTCTGATCTTAGAAGACAGGCAACAGGTATTTTTACTGCATTAATAGCAGGAATTGCAGGAATTAGTCTGCTTGTAGGCGGTATTGGTGTAATGAATATAATGCTTGTTTCAGTTACTGAACGAACCAGAGAAATAGGATTAAGAAAAGCATTAGGCGCAACTCACAAAGCTATCATGATGCAATTTATTGTTGAGGCAATGTTACTTTGCTTGCTTGGTGGTATTGTTGGCGTCATCTTAGGGTCTGGGATGTTCTATTTATTTGCTATGTGGCAAGACTGGATTTTTACGATTCCCTTCTCAGCAATTTTAGGCTCAGTTACTTTTTCTGCTTGCGTTGGCTTATTTTTTGGAATTTGGCCAGCCCGTAAAGCTGCTCAACTAGAACCAGCAGTTGCATTAAGATACGAATAATATGAAAATCCTGCAGATACTACCTGAGTTAAATATTGGTGGTGTTGAGCGCGGTGTTTGCGATCTTTCTAAGGCCTTGGTTCATAAAGGTCATGAATCCTATGTAATTTCAAATGGAGGCAAACTAGAGAGCTCTCTGAAAGACTCAGGTGGGAAGCATATTAGTATGCCTATTCATAAGAAACGTTTTAAAACGCTTAAATTAGCTGAAGACTTGTATAAAGTTATCCTTGAAATTAATCCTGATATTGTTCATGTGCGATCCAGAATGCCAGCCTGGGTAACTTACTATGCTTTAAAGAGGTTTAAAAATAATAAACCAGTTCATATTTCCACTTTCCACGGTCTATATAGCTTTCCAATTTATAGCAAAGTCATGGCTAATGTTGATCACATTATTAGTATTTCTAGAACAGTTGAAGACTATATTAGAAATACTTATAAAGTTTTAGACAATAAGATCACAGTTATACCTAGAGGGTGTGATTTAAATGAATTTAATCAAGAGCCATTAAGTCAGTCTTGGAAGGATATTTTGAACTGGGAGACCTATCTTTTATTAATAATCTTTTATTAGATTTAAATCTTATAAATTTTAAACGGTTAGCTCTTATTGATTTAATTAACCTTAAGTCAAAATTTGAGATAAAAGAATTATGCTGGAACAGCAAAAATTGCCAAAAATATTTCAATAAACTTAGAAAATTTCAATGAATTCTTGAATCAAAGATTACATTTTGTGGATCAAGATCAGATATTGTTAATGTTTATAAATTTGCAGATATTGTTTATAACTTATCAAAAACACCAGAGCCGTTTGGAAGAACAACCATTGAGGCTGCTAGCGTTGGCACTAAGATAATGGGATGGGATCACGGCGGCACTAAAGAAATCTTAAATGAACTCTATTCCACAAGGCCTTGTAAAGCTTGGAGATAAGCAAAGTCCTTAAAAAGAAAACAATTGAATTATGATATACGATGAGGACAGTGAAACCAAAACCAAATACATTTACTTCAGAAAGAATGATAGATAGAACTCTAGAGGTCTACAGATCGCTATTAAAGAAATACTCGTAGACTTTAAGAACCTTACTAGTCTGACTGAATATCTAGAGTAAACTCATCCCTAACATGATTAAAAGATAGCAGATTGATTTAGCTGATCTATATTTTTAACGTAAGTTTCAAGCAGTAACTTAAGTGACTCAAGGTTATCTGGTTCTGCTAAAAGCTCTTTTGGCAAAATAATATTCATATGACCAACATCTGTAGATAAAACTGGCAGATTATTTGCTAAAGCTTCAAGTGCCACCCTGGGACCGCCTTCGCTTCTTGAGGATATAATTAGTAAGCTTGATTTGGAGTAGAGCTTATTTAATTCTTCTTGATCTACCCAGTCAATAATTGTTATTAATTGAGTCAGCTCTAACTTATTAATTAGCTGATTCAAAGACTCCTTTTCTTTTCCCGAACCCACTATAAGAAGAGGGGTGTTAATGCTAGACCAGGATTTAATCAATAAATCAAAACCTTTAACTTTTTCAAGTCTTCCAACAGCAATAGCATGAGTAGAACTTTGTTTTTCATGTGATGATGATTGATACCAGTTATAAATAACTGAGCTAGGTTTAGTTATTCCCTCAAGAGCCCTTTGACTCCCGCCTATTACATAATCAGCATTATTGAAGTTCTGCACATTACTTTTCATTCCATGCACTGTTGCAACAAAATTAAAGTTCATAAAATACCTCACTACACTAAGGACAAAAGCTGGCTTAGATCCATGCGCATGAACAATATCAAATTTATTTAATTGAAGCACTTTGAAGATTTTATAAGCTGCAATGAAAAAATTTAAAGAAGATTTTAAGATATATTTATAACATTAAAATTTTTATAGTTAGACGCAATCTCAGTATTACAAAGAATAGTTACCTCATGATCATTTGCTTGGGTTGCTGCTAGCTCAGCAACATGCTGTTCAATGCCAGCAAACACATTACTTAATACGAGATGAATGACTTTCATCTTTTAAAAATTCTGCTCTATGTCGAGGTCCATCTTTTTCTACTTCTGCATATGTTTGATGTTGATCAATAGGATTTTTTAACGAGTAGGTCTGGAGACCTCCAGCTAGAACCAAAATTATTCGATGGAGAAAATTTGACTGTATTTACTGATGCGTCATGCCCAATCAGAGTACTATTTTCTTTTATTGGATTTAGGTGTAATAGGTATGTTGACCCTTGCGAAGAAAGAGATTCAAAAACTAGATTTACACTATCAGGCGTGACGATTTTGATACTAGCCTTACCCATAGTGTCACTTAAATTTGGCGAGGACTTATTATCTGTATCTATAAAATCAACAGAATTACTAGCTAATGCATGTAATTTATTGGTTAACACTTCTGGAGTCCTTCTGGAATTATAGATGTACCATTTATTTTTTTTATGTAGGTTAATTATAAATTGAATTTGCTTATATATTTCTTCATTCGAAAATTCATAATGATTATTACTACCACCAATAGCAATAAGACCAACATCACTATCTGGGACTATATCTATAACTTTAGCCAAAGAGCCCTTAAATGTATAAGTATTATTCTCTGTTGCTTTGTCATAATCATGTTCTGGAGCACATATTAGATCAAATCTATTTTTGAAAAGTGATGGCACAAGAACAGCAATAGCTATAGTTTTCTTTCCAATAATTAACTTTATCAGCCAGGATTTTAAGATAAACGCTATGGCCTGCTCCTATCAAGATATCTGGGTTCTCATTATTGCTCTTAAAAAAATATGCAATAAAAAGATTTAATATATCTTTAAAAAAAGATTTCTTGCAGCTTACCTCTTTTATGGTTATATCAAATTCTTTCTTTAACTCATTAATAACAACAGAAACCTGCTTTATGTGACCGGTTTTGTTATCTTTGTACCACCAAATTTCCATATAATTTTAAAAAAGTGTATCCAATAGCTTAAAATGATTTTTATAATAAAGCTTTGCTTTGATAAGTATAAAAGCAATTTATCTTGCCATTTGTAATCCGAGATTAATAAGAAATATTAAATAATGATTAGAAAATTATCTATAGATTTGATTTCTCAGTATGGTGATGATGCTGGGGCTATTGCTATGAATCAGCATCCAATCTTGTATTTCTGGCATACGATGAAACCAGAGTGTGTGATTCATAGTAGCGACAGTCAGACCCGAGTAATGCAAGATCTCTTGATAGCTAGAAATCTATGATAAATCCAATCAATCATACTTACTTCAACTTATAATAATTCTATGTCATCAAATATAGTTGAATCAGAAATTATAAAAATTTTAGATAGTTCATTTAACCCTTTGCACCTTGAAGTCACTAATGAGAGTAATATGCACAATGTTCCAGTGGGATCTGAAAGCCACTTTAAATTACTTATTGTTTCAGATGCATTCTCTGAATTGTCGCTAGTAAAGCGTCATCAATTGGTTTACAAGGCATTATCTGGTGTTATGGAGTTAATCCATGCGCTTTCTATGCATCTATATGACTTAAAAGAGTATGAATCTAATCCAAAGGCCATTGATAGCCCGGATTGCGTTAATTAACAGTCTATGAATATTATTAGCAACTATATTAATTTGATAATCAATAAACCAAAAAGGGTGCTCCTTCTTGTTTTTATCACATTAATTATTAGCTCTCTTGGACTCTCAAACTTTAAACTAGACGCATCCTCCGAGGCATTGGTATTAGAAAATGATACTGCTTTTAAAATTTATAGAGAATCTAGTAATGAATTTGGTGGTTCAGATTTCTTAATAGTTACTTATACGCCTTTCAATGAATTGTTTTCATCTCAATCCTTAGCTGCATTAAAATCTCTTGAAGACGAGTTAGGTGATCTGAGAGGTGTTAATAATGTATTCTCACTTTTAGATGCACCTATATTTTTTCAACCAAAAGTAGCATTAACCGATGTAGCTGATAATTTAAAAGACCTAGAATCTCCAAATATCAATCTATCTTTAGCTAAAGAGGAGTTTTTAAATAACCCCATATATAAGGAATTAATATTAAGTATTGATGGTAAAACTACCGCACTTCAGATTGTTATAGATGAAAATACTAAAAAAAATAATTTGATTACTGAGCGATACAAAGCGCTTGATGCTCTGGATAGAGATAATAAATATATCGACTTATTAAATAAAGAAATTTCCCTTTTAAATGATTTAGAAACAGAGAACCAAACTCTTCTTGTAGCTGATATAAGAACTATCTTGCAATCCTATAGAGGCAATGCTGATTTATTTCTTGGCGGCCCTTCAATGATAGCAGTTGATATGATGTCATTTATCAAGTCTGATCTAGCTGTATTTGGAGCTGGAGTTGCATTGATTTTTGCATTAATGCTCTATTTATTTTTTGGTAATTTTCTGGTTTGTTATATTTCCTATAGCCAATGCCTTCTTAACAACTTTTGTTACAGCAGGCTTTTTAGGTTATATGGATTGGAAAATTAGCGTCGTTTCATCTAACTTTGTTGCTTTACTTTTGATACTTACTATCTCTCTAACCGTTCATGTCATGGTGAGGTATACCGATATCGAGACTTCTGATAAAAAAGCATCATTACATAAAGCATTTAATAGTATTTTTATGCCTTGTCTGTTTGCTGCATTAACAACAGCAATAGCCTTTTTATCCTTAACATTTGGGGACTTAAAGCCGGTTATAGAGTTCGGAAAAATGATGGCGGTAGGTATGGCTTTTGCTCTTATATTTACATTTTCTCTTTGAATTATTGCAGTACTTTTATGTTGCCTTTCTTCAATAGGAAAAAGGTATTTTATAGACATTAATTACTTTCACGAATCTTAATAAAAGCTCTTTATCTGCTACTTATATAATCTTATTTATAGTTTTCTTTTTTGGGATATCAAAACTCTTAGTTGAAAATAGATTTATAGATTACTTTCATGAGTCCACTGAAATATATCAAGGAATGCTTCTTTTGGATGAGGAGCTTGGTGGCACAGCGACTTTAGATATAATTATTACTGAGCCTTTCCAAGAAACAACTGAAACAATTTTTAATGATGATGACGATTTATTTTCAGATGACTTATTTGAGGATGAGGACAGTGAAGCCTCTGGTTATTGGTGGAATATATACAGTTTAAACAAATTAGAATTAATCCATGATCATCTTGATGCCATGCCTGAAATAGGTAAAGTTTTAAGTGTTGCTAGCGGTGTTAAATTAGCCAGACAAATTAATGATGGTAAGAATTTAAATGATCTTGAGCTGGCATTACTTCGATCAGTTTTACCTGAAGATATTCGTGAAACTTTATTATATTCTTATATTAATAAAGATGATTCAATTGTACGTATCTCCACAAGGGTGAATGAATCTTCCACTAATCTTAATAGAAAAGAACTCCTTGAAAAAATTAAAGTTGTTTGTTAATAAATTTAATTTATCTGAAGATCAATTCGAAATAACGGGTTTAGCAGTTCTTTACAATAATATGTTGCAATCGCTTTTCACATCTCAAATTGGATCATTAGCACTAGTCTTTGCAGTTATTGCTCTCATGCTCTTATTTTATTTCGATCGATCAAAATCACTCTTATCGCACTGGCACCCAATATTATTACAGCAGGCTCTGTTCTTGGAATGCTTGGTATTTTAGGGATACCTCTGGATATGATGACAATAACAGTTGCAGCTATAAGTGTTGGGATGGCTGTAGATAATACGATTCACTATCTTTTTAGATATAAAACTGAAACTCAGCAAGATGAATGAGTGCCGAGGCGAGCATGAAAGAATCTCATTTGAGTGTTGGAAGAGCTATTTTTTATACTGCTTTTACTATAGCTGTTGGTTTTTCTATTCTTGGATTATCTAATTTTGCTCCTACTGCATTATTTGGTATTTTTACTGCAATAGCACTATTATTAGCTTTTATTAGCTCCTTAACTCTGCTTCCATTATTATTAGTTAAGTTTAAGGTTTTCGCATAGGTTTTTATGGGTCCTCTAAAAGGTTTAAAAATATTAGAATTTTCTGGAATTGGTCCTGGTTCTTTTGTGGAATGCTATTAGCTGACTTAGGTGCTGAAGTTATTAGACTTGATAAGTCTTCAACTCACGGAAACCACAACAAGGCAGACATTCATAATAGAAATAAAAAGTCTATAACCGTTGATTTAAAAAATCCAGAATCGATTAAAGAAGTAAAAAAATTAATAGCACAAATAGATGTTGTTTTTGAAGGTTTTAGACCTGGGGTTATGGAAAAACTAGGACTTGGCCCTGAAGATCTTAGAACACATTGGATTGTATGGTCTACGTGGAGGAATGACTGGCTGGGGTCAAGAGGGCCCTAT
This sequence comes from uncultured SAR86 cluster bacterium, assembly GCA_905181645.1. Classification (GTDB taxonomy): domain Bacteria; phylum Pseudomonadota; class Gammaproteobacteria; order Magnimaribacterales; family D2472; genus MED-G78. The sequence continues at coordinate 169,932 of CAJIYN010000002.1, read as the reverse complement.
GTCATTGCAATCTGGACATGACATTAACTATATAGCTCTTTCCGGCGTATTAGATTCTATGGGTAGAAAGGGTGAGAATCCACAACCCCCTCTTAATCTGGTAGGTGACTTCGGTGGAGGAGGTATGTTGCTTGCAGTTGGTATGCTTTCAGCTTTTCTTCATGCTCAAAGAACTGGTGAAGGTCAAGTTGTAGATGCTGCAATGATTGATGGAAGTTCAATGCTTATGAGTATGTTTTACTCATTCAAGCAGATGGGATTTTGGAATGAGGGAAAAGAATCAAATCTTTTAGATGGCGCTGCTCACTTTTATGATACATACGAGTGCAGTGACAAGAAGCATATAGCAATAGGGGCAATTGAGCCCCAATTTTATAAAGAACTCTTAGAAAAACTAGATATTCATGATAAACAGTTTTCTGATCAGATGAATAGAGCTATATGGCCAGAATTAAAATTAAAAATGAGTGAAGTTATTAAGTTAAAAACTAGAGATGAATGGACTGCAGTATTTGATGCTTCAGAAGCATGCGTTTCTCCAGTTTTAAGTCTTACAGAAACACCATTACACCCTCATCACAAATCTAGAAATACATTTATGGATGTAAACGGTTTTGCTGAACCAGCTCCAGCTCCTAGATTTTCAGTTTCTAAAGTTGAAAATAAATCTATTATTGCCGCATCAGGTTCTAGCAATGACGAAGTATCTAATTTATATGATTTAGATATATCTAAACTTGGTTGAAAAAATCTAAACTATTTTGATAAGTTGCATTGCAAATTTCTTGAACGCTCTCATTTCTAAGTTGTGCTATTTCTGTTGCAATATGCATAAGATTCTTTGGTTCATTTCTATTACTTTTAGGTTTGGCGATAAGGAGTTGGTGCTAGATAGGGCGCGTCGGTTTCTAGCACAATTTCGCTCAGAGGAATCTGATTTAAGAATTGATCTAGTTTTCCATTCTTAAAAGTGACTACTCCTCCGATACCTAGCTTAAAACCAAGTCGTATTGCTCTATTAGCTTGTTCTAGAGTTCCAGTAAAACAATGAACTACAGCTTTATCAATATCAGCCTTATAAGTATTTAATACTTTAATAAACGATTCATGTGCGTCTCTTTGATGAAGAAATAAAGGCTTGTTAAATTCTATTGCTAATTTTATTTGTTCTGCAAAGAAACTATCTGCTCTTCATGACTTGAAAGATTTCTAAAAAAATCTAAGCCCATTTCACCAAGTGCATTAGGTGAATACTTTTTAATTAATTCTCTCATTCTGTCACTAGAATCAGAATTAAAGCTTTTTGCATGATGAGGATGAACTCCTGTGGTAAAGCAAAAAAAATCATCATGCTGAAGAATTAATTTATTTATCTTCTCCGCATCATCTAATTCAGCTGCAACAACCAGAAACCTATTAACTCCATTAGCCAAGCCATCATCAATAACTTTATTTAAATCATCATTAAATGATTTAGGGTAAAATTACAGGCTATATCAAATAAATCATTCATTTTATAAAGATTGTTGCGGTCTTATGAATTACAATTATCTAACAAAAATTAACATTATGGATAAATTTAAACAATTTCAAGACGCCATTGAAATACATAAGGTTTCTGATTCATTATACAAAATAATACCAAGTGAGAATTTTTTTGTAGGTTCAACACCTCATGGCGGTTACTTGATGGCAATCATGCATAAAGCCCTCATTTCGTCTTTACCTCACTCATGCGCAATTAGCTCATCTATCCAGTATCTTGATAGAACTGAGCCTAGAGAAATAGATATACATGTAGATGTAATAAGAGTCAGTAGAGGTAGTTCAACTGGACGAGTTACTATAAAGAAGAATAATAAAGTTTGTGCTGTTTTTACTGGTACTTGTTCTGATTTTGTACTCTCAGAATTCCCAATATGTTCAACCCAACCTCTATTAGTCAATTTGTCTTTAATTAAGCTATCAATAGTTGCAACATCTGGAACTCTCAAAAGCGCTTCAGCTAAACACATTAATGAAATACCTTCATCGTTTGAAAGCCCATATTCTGCTAAAAAGACTTCCATAACTCCAGGATTTTTATCTAACCTAAGTATTTCTACTAATTCAGTTGCATTCAACGCAATTTCTTTTTTTTCAGTGCTTTGTAAGCTTATCAAATTAATTAATTCTGGAACTAATATTCTTTCATCAATTAGATGGTGCTGACGTATTTTCTGTCTAATTTGATCTAGTGCATTCATAAAACTAACCTCTGTTTGCACTTATTCTAATATTTGGGATTTAAATGCTAATTTAGTTGCTTCAAGTCGACAACTAACTAAAATACTAAAATCTGTAGAAAAACTAGCTAATTAATTTTACTAAAAAGGATGCCCTATGAAATTTAAAGGAACTAAAAATTATATATCAACTGAAGATCTAAGCATGGCGGTAAATGCCTCTATGGCTCTAGAAAGACCGCTTTTAATAAAAGGTGAACCCGGAACGGGTAAAACTCTTTTAGCTATAGAAGTAGCTGATGCTCTTGGACTTGAATTAATTGAATGGCACATCAAATCAACAACAAAGGCATCTCAGGGCTTATATGAATACGATGCCGTTACAAGGCTAAGAGATTCTCAGCTTGGTGAAGAGAGAGTTAAAGATATCGCAAATTATATTAAAAAAGGAAAGCTTTGGGAGGCTTTTACTTCAGACAAGCAAGTTGTTTTATTAATTGATGAAATTGATAAGGCTGATATAGAATTTCCAAATGATCTATTGCAAGAAATAGATAGAATGGAGTTCTTTTGTTATGAGACAGGAGAAAACTTTAAAAACACAATTATTATTATGACTTCTAATAATGAAAAAGAATTACCAGATGCCTTTTTAAGAAGATGCTTTTTTCATTACATTCAATTTCCTGATAGAGGCACCATGGAAGGAATTGTAAAAGTGCATTACCCTAAGATTAAAAAATTATTATTGGAAAATGCATTAAATAGATTTTTTGAAATTAGGGAAGTTCCTGGTTTAAAAAAGAAACCATCTACATCTGAATTAATTGATTGGTTAAAATTATTACTGTCAGATGAATGAATCTGAAATCTTAAAAAATGCAGATTCATCAAAAGCAATACCACCTCTTTATGGGGCCTTATTAAAAAATGAACAAGATGTTCATTTATTAGAGCGATTAGCATTTATGTCTAGGAGAGAGTCAGCTAATAAATAATTTATGTTAATAAATCTCTTTCAAACCGTAAAATCGTCTGGTGTTCCATGTTCCTTAAGAGAGCTTCTTGATTTATTGGGGCCTTGGAAAAAAGAGTTGCTTATGCCAACTTGGATGATTTCTATTACCTTTCTCGCGCAATCTTAGTTAAAGATGAAAAACACTACGATAAATTTGATAAAGCTTTTGATATTTATTTTAAAGGAATTGAGAAGCTTGAAGATATCTTCCAAGCACTTATTCCTGATGATTGGTTAAGAAAAGCTTTTGAAAAAGAACTAGATCCTGAAGAGTTAAAAAAAATAGAATCCTTAGGTGGTTAGAAAAACTATTAGAAGAATTCAAGAAGCGTTTGGAAGAGCAAAAAGAAAGACATGAAGGTGGAAATAAATGGGTTGGAACAAACGGCACTTCGCCTTTTGGTCATGGAGGTCAAAATCCAGAAGGTATTAGAGTTGGCGGACAGGGTGGGCAAAAGAAAGCTGTTAAAGTTTGGGAGCAGCGTCAGTACAGCAACCTTGATGATTCAATAACCATTGGTACAAGAAATATTAAAATGGCTCTAAGAAGACTAAGAAAATTTGGAGCGGCTGAAGAACTCGACTTAAAGGATACCATCAGGGCAACTGCAAAAAATGCAGGCATGCTGGACCTTAGACTGGTGCCCGAACGGCATAATGCCGTCAAAGTATTACTCATCCTAGATGTTGGTGGTTCCATGGATCCCTATATTCAGGTGTGTGAAGAATTATTTGCTGCCTGTCGCAGTGAGTTCAAACACTTAGAGCATTTTTACTTTCACAATTTTGTGTATGAGTCTGTTTGGAAAGATAATCTAAGGAGGACTCAGGAGAGAATTCTAGTCCAAGATATTATTAATAAATATTCATCAGAATATAAGGTTATTGTTATAGGAGACGCCACCATGGCCCCTTATGAGATAACTAATCCCGGTGGAAGTATTGAGCATTGGAATGATGAGCCTGGACATGTATGGATTAAAAGATTATCTGATCATTTTGATAATTTAGCTTGGTTAAATCCAGTTCCTGAAGATCATTGGGATTACACCTCATCAGTCTGTATTTTAAAAGACTTATTTGATGATAGGATGTATTCTTTAACATTAAAAGGTTTAGAGGAGGGGATGTCTAGTCTATCAAAATGAATACAGTAACTAACACCTTCTTCAGATAGATTTAGTAAAAATTAGTATTGACCTAGAGTTTGCTCTAGGGGTTATAATTTTTTAAAGACATTTTTATATATAGGGAAAAACTATGATCAATGAAACTTTAAGTAATACAACAACGAGTAAAGGCATTAAATGGGGACCCTTTACGCTTAGAATTCCGTTTATTCATCTTAGATTAAGAGCTGGGGAGTTCTTTCAAGGAATGGTTATTTCTGGCGCAACAGCATTTGCGGCTGTTCCTATCGCAATGGGTCTTGGCCTTACATTTGAAGAAGGAGTTGCTTTAAGTTTTATTGCAGGAACTCTAATTGGTGCTGGACCTATATTTTTTGGTGAGCCAATGGCTCCAGGGTGGGTAACGCCTGCAGTGCCTATAGTTATAGCTGCCTTTGCAGCAAAAGGGCAATTTAATGGTGTTTATAATCCAGAAGTTTTCCAATTCATGGCAGCAATGTGTATTGAATTCACCTTGCTCTTATTTATCATGGGTATTACAGGGTGGGGTAAAAGGCTTATTGAAATTATACCCAATGGCCTTAAAGCAGGTATTATTTTAGGTGCTGCATTAGCTGCTTTCTATCAAGTATTTGTTACAGATCTCGACAAGTTAATGATTCAACCTATATCAATGGTTGTTGCTATATCTGCAAGACCTGACCAGTTTGACACCCCTGTTTGAGATGGCGCAAAAATAATAAGTTTTTTAAAATAGTTGGATCCTTGGGTCTTTTGCCTGGGTTTGTTTGAACTGCACTCCTTGGCTGGAATGGCGGAAGCGGAACTTTTAATATTGAATGGGGTTTTAGAATTCCTGATGTTGTTTCTCTTTTTAACAGAACCTCACCATTAGCTATAGGCTTTCCATCTATTGATATGTATCTAGAAGCAATACCTTTAGTAATAATAGGTTACACATTGTTATTTGGTGATTTAATTACAGGTACTGAGGTTTTAAATGATGCTCAAACTCAAAGACCTGATGAGCCTTTAGATGTCAATTTAGACAGATCTCATCTATCTATTGCTGTAAGAAATTTCTTAGGATTACTTATAAATCCATTTTTCCCAACTCAAGGGTGCGCTATGGACAGGAGTCCATGTTGTCGTAGCCGAGAGATGGAAGAAGGGTCCTAAAGAAATGCCTTCAATATTTGATGGATTAGGTTCTTATTATTTAATGGGCATACCATTTTTATATGTAACCCTTCCATTTATAACGCTAATGAAGCCATTGATGCAGATGGCATTAACTCTCACTCTCATTCTTACAGGATTTGCATGTGCCTATGTTGCTATGGCAATACCTAAGAAGAATTCTGAAATGGCCTCGGCACTGTTAATTGCTGTCTTTAAACACTATATAGTCATTTAAACAATAAGATAGTAAGTAAAATCTACCTTTTTATTGCATCATACAAATTAGCAAAATAATGGATTCAATTATTTCAATTAAAGGGTTGTCTAAGACCTATAAAACTGGATTCGAAGCGCTCAAAAGTGTCAATCTGGAAATTAAAAGAGGTGAAATACTTGCTCTTCTAGGTCCAAATGGTGCGGGTAAAACAACTTTAATTTCAACCATTTGTGGAATTATTTCCCCTTCATCTGGTTCGGTTAAAATATTTGATATAGATATTGATCAAGATTTCCCTGAAGCTAAACGCATGCTGGGCTTGTTGCTCAAGAAGTTAATTTTGGTGGTTTTGAAAGAGTTCTTGATATAGTAGTTACTCAAGGTGGTTACTATGGCATTCCAGCAAAAGAAGGTTTAATTAAAGCTGAATCAGTTATGAACCGTTTAGGTTTATGGGATAAACGATTTGATCAAGCAAGAACATTATCAGGAGGTTATAAAAGGCGTTTAATGATAGCTAAGGCTCTTATTCATGAACCAAAACTTTTAATTTTAGATGAACCAACAGCTGGAGTAGATATTGAGTTAAGAAGAGAGATGTGGGAATTATTAAAAGAAATTAATGCTAAATTGTTCACAATTATTTTAACAACACATTATCTTGAAGAGGCTGAACAGCTTTGTAAAAATATTGCAATCATCGATCATGGTGAAATTGTAGAAAACACCAGTATGAAAGATCTACTCAGCAGATTAGATGTTCAAGGTTTCGTTTTAGATTTAGATAAACCAATAACAGAGGCTCCACATATCGAAGGTTTTCCTTTGAGGCTAGATGATCCAACCACTTTAGTTGCTGCTGTATCCAAAGATAATAATATTAATAATCTTTTTAAATTATTAAGTGATCATTCTATACAGGTTAACTCAATGAGAAATGAGTCTAATAGATTGGAAGAATTATTTATCGAAATGGTAAAAAAATAATATGAGTAATAATCGAAATATATCTGTAGCTTTATGGACCCTTACAACTAAGGAGATAAGACGTTTTCTAAGAATATGGATACAAACATTGGTTCCACCAGCAGTAACCATGTCTTTATATTTTGTTATTTTTGGATCTCTTATAGGACCAAGGATCGGAACTATGGATGGTTTTGATTACATTCAGTTTATGATTCCAGGGCTAATAATGATGTCAGTAATCACTAATTCCTATGCCAATGTAGTGTCATCTTTTTATTCAGTTAAATTTCAAAGGTCGATTGAGGAGTTATTAATTTCGCCTATGCCTAATTGGACTATTCTGCTTGGATTTGTTCTAGGCGGTGTTTGTCGAGGTTGCCTTATAGGTTTTATTGTATTTGGTGTTAGCTTACTTTTCTATCCCGACTTTACTGTGGTAAGCCCTTTGCTTACATTAACTGTTCTATTCTTAACTTCTATACTTTTCTCATTAATGGGCTTTATTAATGCAGTTTTTGCAGATAGCTTTGATGATATATCTGTTATACCAACATTTGTACTAACGCCTTTGATATATCTTGGAGGAGTTTTTTATTCAATAAATATTCTTCCAGATTTTTGGAGAGCCGTATCCATGGCCAATCCTATGCTTTATGTTGTGAATACTTTTAGAGAAGGAATGCTTGGAATTAGTGATGTTTCAATTCCTTTTGCACTTGGTATGATTTTGTGGATTTATAGGCCTCTTTACCGGTTTATGTCTGTACCTATTAAATAAAGGTATTGGTATCAGGCAGTGAGCAGAAAGTATCTAGGAAAAAAATCCCAGAAAATTTTATCAAAGAACCAATTTTCTATACTTGATCCCATAGATAGAAGTATTGAGATTTCTAAATATGATAATTTAACTCCATCAATTTTTGGAAAGGATATATGGAATGCATATGAATTTTCTTATTTAGATAAGAATTTAATTCCTCATTTAGCTGTCCTCGAAATAGTTATTCCAATGAATTCATCTAAAACTGTAGAATCTAAATCAATGAAATTATATTTAAATTCTTTTTATAACCAATCTTATGTTAGCAAGAAAGATATTCTTAACATACTCCAATTGGACTTGTCTAAGTATATCATCTGCCTTAACAGTGTACATACTATTAGTAATGTTGCACATTCATTAATTGATGCTGTTAATATGAATTTAGGGATTAAAAAAATATAAATTTGATGCTTTTAGGTCTTTATGCCCAGTAACAAATCAACCTGATTGGGCTGTTATCTATATCTCATCAGAACCAAAGATCAATATTCAGTGGATGGTTGAATATCTTTCTTCATTTAATTATAATCTAGAAAGTAAGTTATCCTAAATGAAACAGTATGTTGAGCTGCTTGCTTAAATAAATTATCTAAACTTTCTGTATATGAAATTAATGATTGATCATCGTTACTATAGATTTGATCGTCATCATCTTCCTCTGTCTTCTCTAATCATCGTGAATTTGGACAATAAAAATATCTATAAATTTAATTCTAACGAAGAGTTAAATTCTACTTTATTGAAACTCTTCAAGGGCACCAAAAATAATAGAGTATCTAATATTATTTTTTCAGGCGGATCCACCCCTACAGATTTTTATAAGCTTTTATCAATCGAACCAATAAACTGGCCTGATTATCAAATTGTTTTATCAGATGAAAGAAATGTTAAATTATCAAATCCTATGAGCACAGAGGGAGCTATTAAGTCTATTATCAACAATCAAAGCTTCAATAATTCTTTTATCAGTTTGCTGGATGAAGATGTTGAAACTAAACTAAGTTTAATTGATGCATATGATTTATCTATTCTTGGCGTTGGAGAAGATGGCCACTTTGCTTCAATATTTCCTAACATGTCCAATCTCTCCTCAGCACTTAATGATAATTCAGCATTAATTAATATAAATGATGGATTTCCAGATGTCCCAAGGGTAACTCTGAGCTTAAATGAAATAAATAAATCTCAACAAATTATTCTGTTAATAAAAGGTGAAAATAAATTTAATCTTTTAACTAAAAAATCCTACCGAAAAGTAGGATGTTTTTATGATTACCTTTTTTTAAAAATGAGTGAAAAGATTAAAGTCTTTTATCTTTAATATTTTTTTTATATTTGTCATAATAAAACTTTCAACAATTGGAGAGGTGTCTGAGTGGTTTAAGGTGCTTCCTTGGAAAGGAAGTGTAGGGCAACCTACCGTAGGTTCGAATCCTATCCTCTCCGCCATTTTATTTAACTTGCAAAAAAAAAGAGACTATACTTTATAATATATATATATTAGTTATATTTATTGGCATCAATATTGCTACTTAGGATATATACACACTTTAAACGGAAAAACTTATGTCACTATTCAGAAAGCAACTCTCAGAAGCTGTCTCTCTTGTTTCAAACTTAGAGCAGGACATCAGGATTGTCTCACTCACAAGTAGCCAAAAGAAGATTCTTTATTCGGTTCTCTTGAAAAAAAATGATTCTAAGAATTGTAATATTTCAAATGTTGTTGAGTACTCAAATTTATCTAGATCAACTGTTTTTAAATGTCCTTTTGAAATCATAGAACCCATATTAGATTTTCAGCAATCAGATAATGATAGAAGAGAATTTAACATTGAAGTTATTTTATAAAACTATATAAATTAAGGAAATTATTATGAACGAAGTATTTCTTACAGACCTTCTCTTTCACATTTCTTGCTTATATGACTCTTTGGTTTGTCTGGGCTAGCTCGATTGGGCTACCTGGATACTGAATATCCAGGGAGCTTAGTTTATCTTCCTCATGCTGCAAGAGTAATATGTACATGTATTTTTGGCCTCTATGCTATTCCAGCAATCATACTTGCTGACTTTATTGGTTTAGAATTTTTCACATCAATACCTGATGTTTCATCCTTATCAAGTCTAGGCTTAATAGTATTTAAAGCTTTTACAGTTTATTTATCGTTACTAGCTCTTAAGTTATTCGGTTTCTCTTTTAATTACTCTAAAGGCGAGGTATTACTTAATAGAACTAATTACAGGCACATAGGTTTAATTACTATTCTTTCTGCTTTTATAAATGGTGTTTTTGGTAATGCTCTTAAACAAATATTCGAGATGGTTGATATTCCCTTGTGGACTATTTTTAGATATGTAGTAGGTGACATATTAGGCACGCTAGTAGTTTTTGCAGTATCTGTTTTAGTAATTTCAATTTATAAAGATATTGTTAATAGATTATAAAAATCACGATAACTTTCTCCATTTCATTTAGCTATTCCAGTTAATAACTTAACTAAAGCAATTAATTTTTATGAAAATACCCTGGGATGTTCTAAAGGAAGATCTAGTGATCTCTGGTCAGATTTTAATTTTTACGGACATCAGCTTGTGTGTCACCAAGTTCAGCAAACTCAATGCATTAATAGTAATTATGTAGACGGAGAGGATATTCCGGTTCCGCATTTTGGAATAATTCTTAAGTGGCACGAATTTCAAGAATTAAGTAATTCATTGATAAATAAAAACATCAACTTTATCATTGAACCTACAATTCGTTTTAAAGGGAAAGTCGGTGAACAAGCAATAATGTTTTTACATGACCCTAGCGGAAATGCTATTGAATTTAAATCGTTTAAAAATGGCTGGATGATATTTAAAATTTAGGAGTAACTACGTATGATTAAACCAAGAAGAATTGTTACAGGTGTTAATAGTAATAGATTAGCATAATTAAGATTAATTCTATAATAGTAATTGGATCATCAATGGCGATAATATTTTTCTTGAATTATGGAATACAGACGGAGCTAGTATTGATAATAAAGATTCTGAAGATAGATCTAAAGGAGCAGTAATTTTATCTCCACCAAAAGAAGGCACCAAGATACGTTACTTCAGCATTGCCCCTCAAGATCCATCCATCTCAGCTGAAGAGCTTGAATTAATGTTTGCTGCTGGATTTAAAGCTATTGGTGCTGAGCATGAAAGAGTAAATACTATAAAGCATCCTGGAATGCATATAACGCAAACAATTGATTACATTATTCTTATTAAAGGAGCAGCTACACTCATTTTAGACAAAGAAGAGGTTAATTTAGTTGCTGGTGATGTTGTTGTCCAAAGAGGTACAAACCATGCCTGGTCTGCATCTGGCGATGAACCAGCTCTTTTTATAGCAGTGCTTATTGATTCAAATTTTGCTTAATCATTGACTACTGTATATTTATACAGTATATTATGTTTTATGAATAACGTAATACACATAAATAAAGCTGATCCAATAATAGAACAATGGAACGGAGCGCTGGATAAAGATGCTGCTTTTAAAACAATAGCATTCAAATTCTTCGGTGGAGATTCTAATAAATTAGATTCTTATCTTCAAAACTTTGGTCAGATAGTTGAAACAATTAAAAATGATATTGAAAATACTGAGCCCAAAGAAACTCATGAGTATCGTCAGTTAGCAATGTTTTAAATTACTGCCTTTACCTCCAGATACTCCTCTAATCCGAATTGGCCATGCTCTCGGCCATTTCCAGATTTTTTAAAGCCACCAAACGGAGCAGGGGCAGAACCTCTACCTTTTTTATTTACTATTGTTTGACCAGCTTTAAGTCTTTTGGCAATTATTTTTCCCTCACCATCATCTAAGCAGGTTATATAACTAGATAAACCATATATTGAGTCGTTCGCTATTTTGACAGCATCATCTATATCTAAATAACTTATTATCGACAGCACAGGTCCAAATATTTCCTCTTTATAAATTCTCATATCTGCAATTAATAATGATGATTTTAATATAATATCCATTAATACAGTTATCAGGCTTACCTAGACCACCAGTAATAATTTCATAACCATCCTCAATACCAGATTTTATATATTTTTGAATAGATTCGTATTGTTTGAAGTTTATAACAGGACCTAGATTTGTAGATTCATTTTTCGGATTGCCTGTAATAATTGAGGTAGCATACTCACTCGATATCCTTCTTACTTCGTTTATATCTTCTTTTGAAATTAACAATCTGGTCGGCGCTGAACATGATTGGCCAGAGTTAATAAAGCATTGGTCTATAGCATTAGGAATTGCTATTTCAAGATCAACTCCGGAGCAGATAATATGAGCTGACTTGCCACCAAGTTCAAGAGAAACCCTTTTAACAGAGGTGGCTGCTAACTCTTGTATATTTACTCCTGCAAGAGTTGATCCCGTAAATGAAATCATTTTTATATCAGGATGAGATGATATTAATGGACCAATTTCAGATCCAATCCCGTTTACACAGTTAAAGCATCCCTTCGGTAGAGAGCTTTTATCGATTATTTCAATAAGGATTCTACTACTAAGCGCCGAATACTCACTTGGCTTCATTACAATTGGACAACCAGCAGCTATAGCTGAAGATATTTTTGTTAAAGTTTGGTTTAATGGCCAGTTCCATGGTGTTATTAAACCACAGACACCAATGGGTTCACGTAATAGTACATCTTCATTGTCTAGGGTCAGGCGCTCTTCAAGTGTGGTTAAGGCGTCAATAAAACCTTGTAGGTGACCCACTGCAATCTGAATATGCGCACTAGTGGTTAACTTGATAGGAGCTCCCATCTCTAAAGTTATTGCATTAGCATACAGGTTTGTATACTATGGAAGACTTAAACATTGCCAACACATTGCTTAGACAAGGTAAGCACATCATACGATGATAGGTACTATACTACTAATAGCATTGTTAACCTTTGCTGTACTAGGAGCACTAAGCATGGTACTGTTTCCTTTGTTCATGGATCAAAATGATCATTATTACTTTCATCTACAAAGAGACCATTTATATAAGTATTAGATATTTTCATATCTTCTATTATTAAACATAGATCTTGGTAAAGTATAGTTTTAATTTATGTTAATCAGTTTTAACATAACTTATTGTTATAATATAATAGATAAAATTCAATTTATATTATTATAGTATTAAGGTATTTTTATAGTAATTAAGTGCAAATAACGGGGAGGTTTTATGCATATTTCATCCAGATTTTTATTATTAACAATTTTCACTTTTTCACCCTTAATTATATTAGCTCAAGAGGATACTCAAACTATTAATAACGGCGTTACAGATGTTGAGGAGATTGTCGTTACAGCAACATCCCGTGAATCATCATTACTTGATGTTCCTTACAATATATCAACAATATCGGGATCTGATATTCAAGAAAGAGGAATTCAGGATGCTACTGAACTCTTAAGAAATTTTGCAGGGATCAGTACCATTGATAGAGGTTATAGAAATGCTGGAACAACCAATAGCGCCAGAATCAGAGGTTTAAATGTAGATTCATCTGCGCTTCAGGATTATCCAGTAAGCTCAGTTGCATCAGTTTCTACCTATGTTGATAAAACGCCAGTCTTTAAGCTACTTTCTCTTAAAAGATTTAAAGAGAGTAGAAGTTCTAAGGGGCCCTCAAGGAACTTTATATGGCTCAGGTGCATTAGGTGGCACTATTAGATATATAACCAATGATCCTATTATTGGTGAAATGGCTGGAACTATTAACGTAACTACTTCTGATGTAACAGGTTCAAACTCATTAGGAACCGCTATTGATCTGGTTTTAAATGTTCCTATATCAGACAAGATGGCCTATAGAGTTGCATATTCATATGCGGATTACCCAGGAATAACCGATTACGTTAATGTGTTTAGAGTATCCGATATTCCAGGTTTTGATTCTTGGTTCGGACCAGTTGATCCCTCTTATGGAGTTCCAACTCCTAAAGAAGGTACAGGTTTTCCAGATTTTATAACCTCACCTCCGTCAATAAAAACAGTACAAGATGCAGATACTGTAGGTATTAATTTCTTAAGACATAAATTTTTATTTGATATAAATGAGAATATTGAGCTAATGTTTACAGCCACAACTCAAGAAGATGAAGTTGGTGGAAGAAGACAATCTTCTACTGGAACTAAATATATTTTGAATGAGAACTGTACTACTTTGCAAGATCCAAATTGTTATTCAACTGGTAAATATGGCAAATTTGAAAATGGCGCTTTAATGCTAGAACCTTCTGAAAGAGAGGTTGAAGTCTATGCATCTGAATTAACTTATGATGCTGATAATTATGACCTAATAGTTTCATATTCAACATATGAAAAATCTGGTTCAAGTATTACAGATAACACTGGATACTTTGCTGGAGCAGAAGTTTATACATCTGCTTTAGCTGGATACTATAATCAAACAGCAGGTGGTATTTGGACAACGCCAGCACGACCATACTCACCAGCTCATAGGCAATATACAGATGCAGCTGATACCCTTGAGATTAAATTAGTTTCAGAAGTCTCAGATACGTTCGATTACATCCTTGGTTATTTTAATCAGACAGAGGAAATGTCTAGATCACAACAAACTTATATAAAAGGTGTAAATGCCTGGAAAGGTTACTACTGGGGAGTTGATTATGTCATTGATCCAAATGAACAAGATTTTGACTATAACGTTTCTGAATCGATAGATCATGAAGCTTTTTATGGTGAATTCACATTTCATTTATCAAATGAGCTTGATTTAACATTAGGTTTTAGAGATTTCACATCCAATGCAGATGCAAACATGAATATGTCTTTTAAACTTTATGATATTGGACCTGCAACTGATACATCCTCTAACACAGACTCTGATACTTTATTGAAGGCTAACATGTCTTATAAACCAGCTGATAATGTTACCTATTTTGTAACTATGTCTGAAGGATTTAGAAGAGGTGGAGTTAATGCAGTTCCAACAGAAGGTACGTTTGTTGAGGAAGCAGGCTGGGTGCCATTTCAATCAGATACTGTAACTAACCTTGAGATAGGCGTTAAAGGATTCATTGGTGATACTTATTACAATATGAGTCTTTATAATATTACCTGGGATAATCCTCAATTAAATACATCCACACCAATTTATGGCTACTATGCTGTTATCAATGGCCAAGAAGCTGAAACTAAAGGTACAGATGTTACTGAAAGGTGTAGTCGGTTCACTAGATTGGAATATAGGCTATGCCTTTAATGCTACTAACCTTAGCGAGGATTTATATACTCCCGCTTCAACCCCTGTGTTATATGCAAGAGAGGGCGCTAAGCTACCTGGAAGTCCTGAGCATATGATAAATATTGGCCTAGCTTACACTCACTATTTTAATTCAGGTATAGGTGTTGCTCAACGTATGGACTTCTACTCTCAATCAGATACTAGAAACTATATTGGTGAAGATTCTCAATATGACGCTAAATTTGATGGTTTTAGAATCATTAATATGTCCTCTACATTTTTTCAAGATAATACTTATTTATCCATCTTCGTAAAAAATATAGGTAATGAGAGAGGCGTGACAGGAGCATTCTTAAACCCTGCGTTTGGGCCATCTCCATCTCAAGGATTCTACGGTAGCAATAATAGAGAATTTTTTGCCTTACCCAGAACAGTTGGAATTTCTCTAAATAGAACTTTCTAAATAAAGGCTTTGTACAAGCTTTTATTAATCTTTATATGTCTTCCACTAAC
The DNA here is from genome assembly GCA_905181645.1 of uncultured SAR86 cluster bacterium. Taxonomy (GTDB): domain Bacteria; phylum Pseudomonadota; class Gammaproteobacteria; order Magnimaribacterales; family D2472; genus MED-G78. The sequence continues at coordinate 154,592 of CAJIYN010000002.1, read as the reverse complement.
TTCTCAGGAGTTAGTGGATGTCTTATGGGGCAATGAAAATCTCTCAAACACATTTAGCTACGAGAAAATAAAACAGACAGCCATCATTGGTCTTCAAGATAGCGATTCTGTTGCAGGAACCTTAAGCGTGAATAAAAATGCTATTGGTAGAGGTTATAAAGTTCTTGTAGATGACAGGAATCTATATAAAAAAAACCATGAAGATTTTCCTAATTTTTCAATTGATTTCATAAAATGATTATTTTGAGCCATATTTAAAGCTTGTTGAGATTTCATCGTACAATCTCACCAATTTTGAATTGGTTCAAGCAGGGCAGATAATATAAGCTCAGATACCTTACTAGTTTTACCCTTTAATCTTATTCATAAGACAGCTAATTGCACACATTCCGGCATAGGAGTTTTTTCTATATCAAATCTTAATAAGATTTCTAACATTCTATTTGAACTAGCTAGTGAAACATGTGCCTATTATAAATTTGATTATATTGGTCTTTTGCCAGCACAATTTATTGCATCTGATATTAAAAATAATCAAAACATTACTTCTTATAGTGCTAAAGAGAATCTTTATAATATTAAACCTATCGAGAATTTATATTCTGAATTTGAATTAAATTTAAACTCTTTTTTAAATACTAATTATGTTGATCCTGTGGATATATCAATATTTGGAGTGATTGATGGAAATAATCATTATGTAAGTAATTGCAATACTAGATTAGGTGAATTTCCTTTTTGTGATCATGTTTCCATTTTTTTCAACTGCTAAATCTATAGCTGGATCTTTAAGTATGTCCCTCATAGAAAATCAATTTGGTCCTATTAATAATTTATTTATCAATGATCTCGTTCCTGAATGTAATCAAAGGAAGTGGAAAGGAGTCTCATTAAATAATGTTTCTGATATGGCAACGGGTCAATATATAAATGCTATTCATGACAGAGATGAAAGCGGAGTAGCATCAGTTCAATTTATTTTTAAACTACAAACCCATAAAGATAAGTTAAATAAAGCATGTAAGGCTTTTCCTAGAAAAACTAAACCAGGCAGAAAATTTGTTTACCACACCTCTGATACTTATATTTTAGGTTCAGCTATGAATAGCTTTTTAGAATCTAATACTATTTATGATGATTATTTTGAAGATATATTGATACCATTTTTGATAAAGAGTAATTTTAGCCAAGCCTCACAATCAACCTTAAAAACTAATGATATCAACAAACAACCCTATACAGGGTGGGGAATGTTTTTCATTAGAGACGATCTTCATCAAATTTCAAATATTATGCAAAAAATTATGGCTGACACATCTTCTAATTTATCCTTTTTGCATGAAGCTCTAAATCCAAATGATAAGAATTCTTTGCTAGCTATTCCTGAAGCTAATATTTATTACAATAATACTGATTGGCCTGGAATATTTTAGATTGTGTTTTTAATTGTAAAGAAGATATAAGAATACCATTTATGTCTGGCTTTGGAGGAATAACTTTTGCTTTTTTCCCAAATGGTATGACTTATTATTATTTTAGTGATGGATATGATTATGCTTGGGAGTCTGCTGTATTTTCATCAAACGCTATTAAACCTTTTTGTTAATATAACTTATGAATACAACAAACCTATCTTCAACCTTTAATCAATCAAGTGTCTTTGCAGCAATTTTATATAGTATTGTAGCTACTGCTGGACTCTTTTATGTAAATCTTGGAGGAGCTTTCCTATCTGCGTTTGTAGATGGATTGGGTGTAGAGAGGGATGTTGCTGGATTTATAGTTAGTGCTAATAAATATGGAGCAGCTTTTGGAGCTCTAATAGCTACTTTTATTGTTAAAAAAGTTGAATGGCGAAAGGTGGTGAGAATTTTATTTATTGGTTTAATAGCCTTTGATGCAATATCTACACAATTTACAAATCCACAAACTTTAATTATTCTTAGATTCATACACGGCACTATTGGCGGCCTTTCGGTTGGTATAGGTCTTTCAATCATTGCAAGAACATATAACCCAGACAAAATTTTTGGAATGCTTTTAGTCGTTCAGTATAGCTTCGGTAGCCTAGGTATATGGGTAGTCCCGAGACTTGTTGAGGTCTTTGGATATGGAGCTGCTTTTGGTGCCTTAATTAGTTTTACATTAATGACTCTTTTAATTTTGCCACTTGTACCAAATGTTGAATCTCCTTCTCAGGAAGATACTAAACCTTCTAGTTTCTTTAAGATTCCAATGAGTATGATGTTGTTTCTTGTTCTTTGTGGTTTATTTTTATTTCAAGCTGCAAATATGGGTGTCGCAGATTATGCCTTTGAGCTTGGTAAAGATATCGGATTAGCAAACAATGAAATAAGTAATATTCTTACAGTCGCAAATATTATTTCAATTCTTGGTGGAGTTCTTGTCTATATTATAGGAACCAAGTTTGGCAGAACAATACCACTTTTAATTGGTATATCTATTGCTTCAATTTTTACTTATTTATTGCATTATTCAGATAATGTATCTATTTATTTTATTGCTAATACTTTAACTGGTATAGCTTGGGCCTTTACTATCCCCTACTTACTAGGCTTATGTGCAACCTTTGATATTCATGGACAAATGGCTGCATTAGCTGGTTTTGTATCTAAAATGGGCCTAGCATCAGGACCTCTTGCTGGATCTCTCTTTATTATGACTAATGGTTTTGATTTTATTCTTAATTTAGCAACCATAGCACTTCTTGCTGCTCTGGTTTTTTCTGTATATGTCAGTTACAACAAAGAGAAAGGCTAGATGAGTATTTTAACAGTTGGAGCTATGCAACTAAGCTTAAACAAAACTAATAACCTTAATTATGTTATTAATTCTATTGAAAGCTTTTGCAATAAACATAAAGACGTTGAGTTACTTGTTTTAAGTGAATTAGCTGTAGGCGGACCTGGAGCTAAAAATTCAGAACATAGCTTGGATAGATATATAAATACTTTTTCAGATTTAGCTAAAAAATTTAATATTTGGCTTATTCCAGGAACATTTTATGAACAAGATGGAGACAGTGTATTTAATACTGCTCCAGTATTTAACTCTAATGGAGAGCTTGTTACTAAAGCCCGTAAATTGTATCCATGGCTTCCTTACGAAATTAATGTTGATAGTGGAAATGATATTTGTATTTTTGATATGCCAGGAAAGGGCATTATAGGTCTTCATATTTGCTACGATCTCTGGTTTCCAGAAACGAGCAGAGCTTTAGCTCTTGCTGGTGCTGAGTTAATTATTAATCCAACACTAACTCCTACCAAAGACAGAGAAATGGAAACATTAATGGTAAGAACTACTGCCGCTCAGCAACAAGCTTATTATATTGATGTTAATAGCTGTGGTGATCAGGGTTGCGGGCTCTCTATTGCTGCAGACTCAGAAGGAAATATCTTACATCAGTCATCTGACAGAGAAGATTTATTTACTATTGATGTTGATTTTGATGTATCTCATAATTCAAGAGTAAAAGGTTACATGAATTTAGGACAAAATTTAAAGAGTTATAGGGATAATTCTTTTGATGAATTATGTAGTTTATCTAAAAAGATACACTTATCTTAATAATTTAGGTGAGTTAAAAGATTTTAATAAGGAAAAATAATGAATAATGATCAACTAAAAAATTTAGAGCAAATAGATAAGACCAATCTATTCCATCCTATAACTAATTTAAAATCACACACTTCTGAAGATGTTCTCATTCTTGATAGAGGAGAGGGTATTTATGTTTATGATAAACAAGGAAAAAGGTATCTTGAGGGTCTAGCAGGCCTTTGGTGCACATCCTTGGGATATGGGGTAAAAGAATTAGCTGAAGCCGCATCAGAACAAATGACTAAACTTGGTTATGCATCTCTCTTTACATCTAAAAGCCATGAACCAGCAATTTTATTATCTGAAAAGTTAATTGAGATGTCGCCTTATGATAAAGGTAAAGTTTTTTTTGGAAATTCAGGATCTGATGCTAATGATACTCAGCTTAAACTCTACACTTATTACAATAACGCCTTAGGTAATACTTCAAAGAAAAAAATTATCTCAATGGGTTACCATGGAGTCACAGTTGCTAGCGCAAGCATGACAGGTTTGCCTGCTCAACATAAGTTATTTGACCTTCCTGCTGACGGGTTTTTTCATATCGACACTCCGCATTTTTATAGAGGAGCTTTAGAAAACGAAAATGAAGAGCAGTATGTACAAAGATTAACTCAAAATTTAGATGATCTTATTTGCAAGGAAGGTCCTGAGACTATAGCTGCAATGATTGCTGAGCCTTTAATGGGAGCTGGCGGTGTAATTATTCCACCTACAAACTATTTTCCTAGTATTCAAAAAGTATTAACCAAGTATTCAATTCCATTAATTGATGAGTTGAATGTGCATTTGGTAGAACTGGTAATGTTTGGGGTGCTGATACATTTGACATGAAGCCATCGTCAATAACTATTGCTAAAGCTTTATCCTCTGGTTATATCCCAATCAGTGCAGTAATAGTTCCTGATGAGCTTTATGACCCAATCAAAGACGCAAGTGGTGATATAGGAATATTTGGTCATGGTTATACTTATTCTGGTCATCCAGTATCATGCGCTGTAGCTCTAAAGACCTTAGAGATTTATAAAAGAGATAAAATATTCGATCATGTGGCATCTGTATCTGATCATTTTCAATCTAGAGTCAATAAATTAAATTCGTTTGAAAGTGTTGGTGAGGCAAGAGGCATTGGTCTTATATGTGGTATTGAGCTTGTAAGTAATAAATCATCCAAAGAGGGATTCACTCCCATGGGTTCAGCTGGAAGAGTTGTAGCAAAAATATGCCAAGATGAAGAAGACGATCGAGGCGCACAAAACGGGGATTGCAATGTGCCCGCCACTTATAATTACAAAGAATCAAATAGATGAAATGTTTGATATTTTTGAGTTAGCTTTATTAAAAGCAGAGTCTAAAATTCTTTAATATTTATATCTTTTTGTTATACATGATGGATTAATTAAGATATCTTATCTCTATGAGATATCGCCATATTGAAGTTTTCTATTCAGTCTTTATTCATGGATCAGTAACCAAAGCTGCTCAGGATTTAAATGTTACCCAGCCATCAATTAGTAAAATATTAAGCCAATCTGAATCCGATCTTGGAATTAAACTATTTGATCGATTGAATAAGAAAATGATTCCAACTCAAGAAGCTAAAATATTATTTCCTTACGTCGAAAAGATACATAATAATTTATCAAATTTTAAAAAGGTTTCCTCAAATCTTATTAAAAAATAAGCCAAAGCAACACTAGTTGGTGAAGGGCTATCAATAGATTTAGTTAATATGAGTTCTCTGAACTTGTCAGCAGTTTTTGTAGTATTTAAAATATCATAATTTATAATGGATTGTATTGTTGTGTTTTTCGCAGTTAAAATGACATTCCAGCAATCCTTCGAAAGGTAAATTTGTTGTGATAGATTATGCTCAAATTCTTGTTCTATGGTTTTAATCAATAACTGCTCGTAATCTTCTTTTTTAGTTGAAATTGGCTGAACTCTGATCAGCAAGCTAGTTGGAGTCATTCGTTCTAAAAATAAGGTTAAACGCTCGTAGGCTTGTAGTTTAACAGCAAGAATATCACTTTTTATAGAGTTGTTTCGATAGAAGTAATGCTTTTTGTTAGAATTTCTGCTGAGAGCTCGTTTCATCCAAATATAAAAATACTAGACTTAAAACCTGATCTTGAGTTTAGTCTTGAGATTGTCTACTCAAAATCAAATCCTTTATCACTCATCAATAAAAGCTTTATAAGTTTTTTAAATGATTTTAAATACAATAATGATGTATAACTTTTTAGAATACTAATATAATTTTTTTTCACTTATATTAATAACTGATTATGGTACATTATGCATATGAAAATAGGCGTTCCATCAGAAGTTAAGAATAATGAGTTTAGAGTTGGGTTAACACCTAATTCTTGCAGGGCTATTATCGGCGATGGACATTCCATTTTTATTCAAAATAATGCCGGTTTTGGTATTGGCTATACGAATGAAGATTATATTAAATCAGGTGCTCTGATTTTAGATACGGCCAAAGAAGTTTATTCAGCAGCCGAGCTTATAATAAAAGTTAAAGAACCCATTGAATCTGAATATCAATATTTACGTAATGATTTAACTCTATTTACTTATCTTCATCTTGCTGGTGATCCAGAGAAAGCAAAAAAACTAATAGAGACAGGTGTTACCGGAATAGCATATGAAACAGTAACTGCCGATGATGGCTCCATGCCATTACTGGCACCTATGAGTGCAATAGCTGGTCAAATTAGTATAGTTGTTGGCTCATATCACCTACTTAAGCATAATTCGGGGAAGGGAGTGCTTATTGGATCTTTTGGAGATATATCTCCAAGAGTCGTTACAGTAATTGGCGGCGGTGTTGCAGGCAAGGAAGCTATTTCTAAATCAATATCTAATAATGCCTTTGTAAAGGTTATTGATCTTTCCCAAGACAAGCTCAATGAGCTAGAGTCAGAATTTGGTTCTAATAATATCGAATATATTTTATCTTCATCTGAATCTATAGCAAAAGCAGTATCAAGCTCCGATATGGTTGTTGGAGCTGTCTATGTTGTTGGGAAAGAGGCACCTAAGGTAGTTACGATAAATATGCTCAAGAATATGAAGCCTGGAACTGTAATGGTTGATATATCAATTGATCAAGGTGGATGCTTCGAATCAAGTAGGCCAACCACTCACGATAATCCTACTTTTTTAGTTGATGAAGTTCTTCATTACTGCGTAACTAATATGCCGGGAGCAGTTCCTTTAACAGCTACTCAGGCTCTAAATAAGGTCACTCTTCCTTACATTCTTGAATTAGCTAACCAGGGCATTGATGCAGCTTTAAGTCAGAATATCCATTTAAGAAATGGACTTAATACTCAAAATGGTGAGGTTACTCACCCAGGGGTTAGTGAAGCCTTAAATAAGTAAGATCTTTCACATTTTTTCTATAGTATTTTTTTAATTCTCTATATATCCATCAATAAGACTGTCGTATTTATAGATTGACATGGGGATTTATAAATACCTATATTCTTACCCTACGAAGGAGGTGGTCCTATTAGTATAAATATTAAATCAGGAAATGGAGGGTTCACCTTTTGACAAAAGGTAAATCATAAATTTTCGACTGCAAGTTATAAGTTATAATTTATAACGAACAGAGTTTTTTATAAAACCCTCAAATTAATTTTTGGGGGTTTTTTTTATTTTTTAACTATGCAATTAAGATATTGGTTTTTATTAGTTTTACTGGGAGCTATCTGGGGAAGCTCTTTTATGTTTATAAAAATAGCAACGCCTGAATTTGGCCCTATAACTTTAGTTGGTTTAAGGCTTTTGCTAGCTGGTTCATTATTTCTACCTTTTCTATTAATGCCTAAATATTTAAAACAAATACGTGGCAATAAAAGTAAGATTTTATTTCTTAGTTTATTTAACACAAGTATCCCTTTTACGCTTTTTTCCTTCGCCTCTCTGACTTCTAACTCGAATATGTTAGCTATACTAAATTCCTCTGCAGCGTTATTTACCATGGTTGTTGCTTATTTCTGGATTAGTGAGCCGGTTAGTAAAAAGCAGGTATTTGGATTAATTATTGGCTTTATTGGAATTATAGTTCTAGTTAACCCATTCAATGCGCAAACAACTTTACTTGCAAGCTTGGCTTGCTTATTAGCTGCAGCTTGCTATGGAACAGCAAACGTATTTATTCAAAAATTTGCAACTGAAGTTAATAAATTAGTTCTTATTGGATGGTCGCTAATTATAGGGGGATTAATTTATCTTCCATATACAATATTGTCATTTCCAGAAGTGACTCCATCAAAGGAAGCTATTATGAGTCTTATTTGGTTAGGAGCTGTTGGAACTGGTTTAGCGTTTATTGGGTATATAAGATTAATTGAAAAAATAGGGGCAGTAAGAACATCAACAGTGGCCTATTTTCTTCCAGTATTTCGATTTTTCGAGATACAGAGTGTCTGCCTCGAATCCACATCAGTTGTTAGTTTTAATGGTTTTAACTGGAATATTTATGACACTTATTGCGTTTCTTTTTCTTCGAAACCAATTGCGCCCCATTAAACGCCTGTCGGCAGCGTCAACAGCTCTTTTAAATAGCGCAAACGATTCAGTTAAGCGTTTAAATTTTGATGAAGCTAATGAGCTAATACTTCAAGGTGCTTTTATTATTGATGTTAGAGAAGAGTCAGAAATTGCCCAATCAGGCAAGGTTAGTGATGCCTTGCATATTCCAAGAGGGCTTATAGAATTTCAGTTAAATCCAGAAGCTCAAAATAATCCTATGGGTATTCAGAAAGACTCAACTATATTAGTTTATTGTGCAGCGGGAGTGAGATCAGCCTTAGCCGCTAAAACATTGCAAGACCTAGGTTTTGAAAATGTTTATAACTTGGGCGGTCTATCTGAGTGGGTTTCTAATGGCGGCAACTTAGACTCTTAGTTATCAGTCGCATCTAAATATTCATAAATAGATTCAAATAACTCAGCCTCTACTAGTTTTGAGTAGGTTATATTTTCATCATAATTTTTCTGAATTTGATTATCTGATGAGAACCTCATCCATCCCTTTGAAAGAAGATTTCCTGTCTTGGCAAAATTAGTCCAATCAGTTCGCATTTGTTCGCCAATCTGATCGTCTATTTCATTTTTAGGCCATCCTGGTATAAAGGAGTTAAATAAATACATAACATCGATCCCATGACTTGCTCCTATAATCTGTTTTTTTGATGCTGGAGCTTTATTAAAGTAATAAAAATATGTATTTGGATTTACCTTGCTGTGGTTTAGAGCTGTAAAATAAGTTGATGCTCCAAATTGAACATCACCCCATAATTTTTGAGATGCTAAATAAGAATCTATTTTTATGCTTTCAGCCCATTGTGTATAACCTTCTGGAATTGAATAAGGATCATTTGGAACTGATAGCTCCCATATGGATTTAATCCAATCCTTGTCATTTGCATGCTGATCTTTTGTATAAAACATAGGAAGCAAACTGGAGCCTTCAAACCCATTAAATCCTATTAAAAAAGGAACATCATGAGTTTTACCTAATCTAGCGGTATTTAATGCTGAGTCTTCAAATACCCATCCATCTACATTTGGCATCCAGGCAGCAGATATAACCATGTCCGTAGAACCAGAAATATCTTCAGCAACTACTAGGCCTTCTCCAACTTGTTGAAGGTCTGAAGCTTGAAGACTTCTTAGATTCATTAATAAATCATCATCCTCTTTTAAACCCAATACTCTTACAAAATCTTTACCTGAGCTCTCAGCTGACTGAATAATACCTGAAGCTTCTTTTAATTTAAGTGTATTGCCAATGTTGTAACTACTTTGAGCTATAGCTTTATGAAATAAACCCTCTGAAAGAGGCGATGACATTAATTGTCTTACAGCGTGCCCACCTGCAGACTCACCAAAAATGGTTACATTATTTGGATCTCCACCAAAATCTTTAATATTCTCTTCTACCCACTTAAGAGCTTCTATCTGATCTAATGTTCCATAGTTACCAGATGAATTAAAAGGTGACTCTTTAGAAAGAGAGGGATGAGCAAAATAACCTAGAGATCCAAGTCTGTAGTTAATCGTTACTAAAATTACATCCTTAGATACCAAATCATCACCAATATAAGCCCCTGATCCATTACCATATCTATATGCACCACCATGAATCCAGAACATTACAGGTAGTTTTCCTTTCATTTTTTTTGGAGTAATAATATTTAAAAAAAGACAATCTTCAGATTGAGTCTCCGTTGTGTCGCTAACAAAGGGAACAAGACCAGCACCAAAATATATTAGATTTTTTCGAAACCAGCTCATTCCAGAGCCTTCTAACCAGAGACCTATAAAAGGGTCAAGGCCAAATCCCGTTGGTTGCATACATGATTTAGAAACATCCAATGCAAGGAGTTTTTTATCCCAGCCTTTATGTTTTAAAGGTGGTTTCCATCTCAAGTCATTGACGGGCGCCTGAGCATAAGGAACTCCAAGATAATAATTTGTATCATTATTTTCATAGCCCTGAATAATGCCTTGATTTATAACTAACTCATTTGTTAATATTTTCTCTTCATCTGAACAGCTAACTAATAAAAATACTAAAACCAGTGGTAAAAAATGCATCGCTTATCTCCTTAAAAACTAGTGACATCCTATGTGTCATTATTCATAATACCTACATATATAATATGACAAAAGATATAATATTAACAATAATGAATTTAATAAATACATACTCTAACTATAAATATAATGCATAAAGATGTAATTATTGTCGGTGCTGGAATTTCTGGTATTGGTGCTGCCTATAATTTACAAAAAAGCTGTAAAGAAAAATCCTTTTCAATTTGAGACGAAATGATCTTGGTGGTACTTGGGATTTATTTAAATATCCTGGGATCAGATCTGATTCTGATATGCATACTTTAGGCTTTAGGTTCAAGCCTTGGATTCATAAAAAAGCAATTGCTGATGGTCCATCCATACTTAAATATCTTAACGAGACCGTGGATGATTATAATCTGAGAGAAAAAATCATATTTAATCATAAAGTTAAATCAGCTAATTGGATTTCAGCAGAATCTAAATGGGAACTAGAAGTTCATGATGATAATAATTCCATTAATAAGTTTACTTGTAATTTTTTATTTATGTGTGGCGGTTACTACAGTTATGACAAACCTCATCAGCCTCAGTTTGATGGACAAGAGTCTTTTAAAGGTTTGATAATGCATCCCCAGTTCTGGGATGAGTCATTGGATTATAGTAATAAAAATATTATTGTTATTGGGAGCGGAGCTACTGCTGTAACTTTAGTGCCTGCTCTAGCTAAAACTGCTAAGCATGTTTATATGCTTCAAAGATCGCCTAGCTATGTTGTTTCTGCGCCTGAAGAGGATGCTTTTAATTTAAAGCTAAAAAATACATTTTTTATAGTACTACTATTGATAATAGATAGTTTAGGTACTTATAAATTATTTTAATGAGTTCAAACTCAATATCATATTCTCAGTATGTTCTGGATATAACTTTTTTATTACCGGAAGTCTTGGCTCAGATTACGATGTTGAAAAGCACTTTACTCCTTCATATAAGCCATGGGATCAAAGAATATGTCTTGTTCCTGACAGTGATTTATTTGTAGCAATTAATCCTGCTACCCCGAAATCAAAACAATAGAGTATCTGACAGATTTATAGAAGATGGAATCTTATTAAAATCTGGAAAGAAATTACATGCTGACATAGTCATAACTGCTACAGGCATTGAATTAAATGTATTGAGTGATATAGCTATTAATATTGATGGAGTAAAAGTAGAACCTCATAATCATTTAGCATATAAAGGAATGATGCTGGGAGGAGTTCCCTAACTTGGCCTTCTCATTTGGCTATGTAAATGCTTCATGGACACTAAGAGCAGATCTTACGGCAGAATATGTATGCAGATTAATTAATCAGATGGATAAAGAGGGTGTCTCTGCCTGTATGGCAGATCAAGATGCTCGTGCAGAGGCAGATGATAACTATATCGATTTCACTTCAGGCTATGTCCAAAGAGCTCTAGATAGACTTCCTCAACAAGGCAAAAAAGCACCTTGGAGAAATTATCAAAATTATTTACTTGATATTTTTTATGATTAAATAAAATAAAAGACTCTACTCTGCGTTTTTATAACCCTAAATAGTTGGCGCGCCCGGGAAGATTCGAACTCCCGACCCCTTGGTTCGAAGCCAAGTACTCTATCCAACTGAGCTACAGGCGCAAAATTGCGAATTTTATTTAACAAATTATATAAATATTTTGCTGTATTTGGAATTTTAATGTTTGGGTTACATATTATTGGGGGATATATGGATAAATTTGATTTTATAATTTTAGGTGCTGGTTCTGCTGGTTGCGTTCTAGCAAACAGACTAAGCGCCAATCCAAATACCTCAGTGTGTTTAATTGAAGCTGGATCAAAAGATAGTGATCCTAGATTACATGTACCGCTTGGTTTTGCACTTCTTAGGAGACACGAGCAAATACAGCTGGGCTTTTGATACAGTTCCTCAAAAAGAATTTGAAAAAGTCACTGTCACTGAACCAGCATCTGTTGCAGTTGATTCAGCAGGTGGTATGCATAAGATGCCTAATGAATCCTTAGAACATAGAAAAGGTTATCAGCCTAGAGGTAAAACTCTTGGTGGTTCAAGCTCTATTAACGCAATGCTTTACGTTAGAGGTCATCGTTGGGATTATGATCATTGGTCTGAACTTGGAAATGAAGGATGGTCTTATGATGAAGGTTTTACCTTATTTTATTAAAGCTGAGCATAACGAAGAGCATGATAATGAATACCATGGAAAAAATGGTCCTTTAAATGTTACTAAAATTAGACATCAACCTGAATCATGTGAATCTTTTGTTGAAGCTGGTTCAGCTTTATATAACTACAATGATGATTTTAATGGAGAGGATCAAGAGGGGTTTGGTTACTACCAAACTACACAAATTAACGGAAAAAGATGTAGCGCGGCTAAAGCTTATCTTGTACCTGCACTTAAAAGAGAAAATTTAACTGTACTAACAGATACTCATGTAAACAAAATTCTTATTGAAGACAATTCAGCTAAAGGCGTTGAATGTATAGATAAAGACAATAATACCTTTATTTTTCATGCTACTAAAGAAGTTATTCTTTCCTCAGGAGCTTTCGGATCTCCTCAAATATTATTACGATCTGGTGTTGGCCCAGCTAATGAAATTACTAGACACGGCATTGATCATTTAGTTGATCTTCCTGGAGTAGGAAAGAATCTGCAGGATCACATTGATTATCTTACAGTTCATAAATATAACTCAATGAATTTAATAGGATTTAATTTAATGTATCCTGGTTTCGAAGACGGAGATATGGGTATTTTAAAATTCGCAGGATTTGGAATAACAGCTCCTGAAAATGGAATGCCTTTATTAAAACTAATGATGAATTAGAAGCTCCAAATATTCAATTTCACTATGCTCCAGCAATGGTGATTGATCATGGTAGACAAAGTGCATGGGGTACTGGTTTGAGTTGCCATTCATGCTTATTAAGGCCTAAATCGAGAGGTGAGGTTACACTTGAATCTGCTGATCCTTTTGCTGATCCTCTTATAGACCCAAAATTTTTAAGTCATCCAGACGATATGAGAGATATGATTGATGGTTATAAGATTATGATGAAAGTTCTTAATACAGAACCTTTCAGTAAATATATCAAAGAACACACATCGAGGCCTATTGATATTAATGATGATGCTGATATTGAAAAAGCAATTCGAGAAGAAGCAGATACTGTTTATCATCCGGTAGGCACATGTAAGATGGGCGATGATGATATGTCAGTCGTTAGCAGTGATCTTAAAGTTCATAAAATGAAGGTTTGCGAGTTGCAGATGCGTCCATCATGCCCATTATTACTTCAGGCAATACCAACGCTCCAGCGATTATGATTGGTGAAAAAGTGGCCGCTATGATTTTGGAGGAAAGCGTTAATGTTTGATTGGTCAGGTCTGATACAAATTATGTTCATATCATCTCTTCTAAATATTTCAAGAGTTGAATTCTCTAAATCTTTTGGACCAATAGCTATTCTAATTGGAACTCCTTTAATTTCATGTTCATTAAACTTAAATCCAGGCTTGTAAGTATCTCTTTTATCAAATAAAACAGAAATATTTTTTGCTTTAAGTTAGTTGATTACTCAATTGCTAAACCTGCAAGCGAAAAAAATATCCCATCAAATCCAGATCGTGTGCCTCTTTATGGAGACCTGCATGTCCATACCAAATATTCTTTTGATGCATATGTATTTGGTGTTACAGCCTCGCCAAGCGATGCATACAGATATGCTAAAGGAGAGGGTATAAAACACCCTATGGGTTATGAAATGAAACTTCGTGAACCATTAGATTTTTATTCTGTAACAGATCATGGTTTTTATATGGGAATGATTCAAGCGTATGCTGATACATCCTCAGATATGTCTAAGAATGAATGGACCAAGCCAATGCATAATCTTAATAGGCCTGAAAATCTTAATGTTGAATCAGCTGCTGAAAGATCTAATATATTTAGTTCAGTTTTAGCTAATGCAATAATTCAACCAAATCCATGGTGGCATCCAGATACCTTAAAGGCATGGTTTACTAAAAATACCCAAAGAGCATTAAATTCATTTGATTATGATATTCATAAATCAGCTTGGTCAGATATTGCTAGATCAGCTAATGAGCACAATGATCCTGGTCACTTTACAGCCTTTATAGGTTATGAATTTACAACCTCCACAGATACAGAAGGCGGTAATCTTCATAGAAATGTTATTTTTAATTCATCAATAGCCCATTAGACCTTGGACAAGAATTGATTCTTTAAATCCAGAGGATTTATGGACCTGGCAGGATGGATTAAGAGAAAAGGGAATGGATTCTGTATCAATGCCTCATAATAGTAATGGTTCAAATGGTCAGATGTTTGAAATGGAAACATTTAAAGGTGGAGCTATTAATAGAGCTTATGCTGAAAAAAGAATGAGAAATGAACCTGTTGTTGAAATTACGCAAGTTAAAGGAACTTCAGACACCCATCCTCTTCTCTCGCCTGATGATGAATGGGCAGATTTTGAAATTATGGATAAAAGAGTTGGAAGCAGACCTCCAACTTATAGCAAGCCATCAGGAAGTTATGTCAGAGATGCATATCTTAGAGGATTAACTCTTGCTGAAAAAGGTCTGACCAATCCATATAAATTTGGCTTAATAGGATCGAGTGACTCTCATGTTGGCGGACCTTCAGATAGCGAGGAACTGTTTTTTTCAAAAATTGGTCTTTTAGATGGCACAGCTGAACTAAGAGGAATGGACGAGTGTATGGCCGGTGGTTGTGATAGAGTAGACGATACTTCAGACAGTGGTGGTGCATTATGGAAAAACTGGCAGATCGCAGCTTCTGGGTATGCAGCAGTTTGGGCAAGAGAAAATACGCGTGAGGAAATTTTTGATGCTTTCAAAAGAAAGGAAACTTACTCAACAACTGGACCAAGAATAGCGGTTCGTTTCTTTGGAGGGTGGGACTTTGATATACAAGATTCTCTTAATCCAAATTTTGTAAGTGAAGCTTATGAAAAGGGTGTAACCATGGGCTCAGACTTAATGAATTCGGGTGATAAAACCCCTGAGTTTATTTTATGGGCACAAAGAGATATCAAGGTGCACCATTGCAAAGAACTCAAATTATCAAAGGATGGTTAGAAGACGGAGAGCACAAAGAAAAAGTTTTTGATGTTGCATGCTCTGATGGACTGAGTGTTGATCCAAAAACTAATCGCTGTCCTGATAATCAAGCTTGGGTAGATTTAAATGATTGCTCGATTAGTGCAAGACGCAGGAGCATCGGAATTAAAAACAGTTTGGAATGATCCTGATTTTGATCCGAATGTTAAAGCTTTTTATTACGTGCGTGTGTTAGAGAATCCATCGTGTAGATGGTCTACATGGGATGCAGTCAGGAATGGAGAGAAGCCTAGATCTGATATTGATACAATTATTCAAGAAAGAGCTTGGTCTTCTCCAATATGGCTTAAAGTTGAAAATAAATAATATATATATTTATGCTGGATCAATAGCAATTGGAGATAGTTAAGTCAATTTTTACTTAATTTTTTATCAAAATTGAAAGCCAAAATATTTATATTTTTTTGCCATTGGTTTATTAATATATCTTATTGATATAGGGTTAAATTCAACTGAAAATCCAAAAGAAATATACATATCTGATCAAGAGGTTTTAAGCTTATAAGCGCATGGAAATCCCAAGTTGGTAGAAATCCAACTGAAGATGAAATAGCTAGAATTATTAATAATTTAATAGAAGAAGAGATTCTATACAGAGAGGCTTTCTTTTCATTCAATAGAAGATAGAATAATTAAAAGAAGATTAGCTCAAAAGATCACTTTTTTAAAACAAGAAACGCTCACTGATAAACCAAGCAATGAAGCTCTTATAAATTTTTATGAACTTAATAAGAATAACTACTATATTCAGCCAACTTTTAGTTTTACGCATTATTACTTTTCAGCTGAAAATAATTCTAAAGCCAGATCAAATGCAGCAATTAAATTAATCTTAAGCTCAAGCAGTAAGATCAAGTCGGACCCATTTTTTCTAGGTAAAAACTTTATTGATAAAACTAAAGATGAAATATCAAGAAATTTTGGAAAAATTTTTAGTTCTAATTTTAACGAGATTTCTCTAGATCAATGGTCAGGTCCCTTTAAAAGTTCGTTTGGTCATCATATAGTTCTTTTAAAAGATTCAAAGCCGGGATATTTTCCTTTAATTACCGAAGTGCTTAATCAAGTTGAGGTTGATTTCTTGGCTGCCCAAAAAGAATCTGCAGTAACGACTTATATTGATCAAATAAAATCTGAATATAAAATTATTATTAATCCTGATTTAGAATTTTAATGACTAAACTCTTTGTTTATTTATTCTTATTTTTTGTCATTGATATAGAATCTCACGAGTTTAATCCAGCTCACTTAGTCATAGATGCAAATACTACTGCTGAACATAGCTATGATGCAAAATGGATGTATCCATTAAAAAATATAGGCCAAAGAGCAGAAATTATATTTCCTGAACACTGTTCTGTTGAAGCTCAATCGCCGTATCCCCAAGGAAAGTACTTAATTGAAAAAATTATACTTAACTGTGATTCATCTTTAAAAGGTCATTCTATTGAAGTTATAAATCTGAGTGTTTTAACTGATGCTTTAATTACAATTAATTTTTTAAATGATGATATTTTTGAGGGATTAATGAATTTAAAATCATCAATAATACTTATACCTATACAGGCTCAAAATTATCCGACTACTTATTTTACGCTAGGAATTGATCACCTCTTTAGCGGTATTGATCACATATTATTTATTTTAGGGTTGTTATTTTTAGTTACAGGTTTACTTAACGTCATTAAAACAATTACCGCTTTTACTATTGCGCATAGCATTACTTTAGGATTATCCGTTTTTGATATTATTTCATTGCCTCAAGCTACAGTTGAGGTTTTGATAGCATTAACTATTGTTTACTTAGCATTAGAGATTAATGATTCATATAAACTTAAAAAAACACCATGGATAATGGCCTTTTGCTTCGGGCTTTTACACGGCCTTGGATTTGCAAGCGCACTAAGTGATATAGGTATAGCTAATGATCAGATGCTTTTATCATTACTATTCTTTAATTTAGGTATTGAGGCAGGGCAGCTTGCCCTTATTCCTTTCTTTGGATTTTTTATATGGCTAGCTCACAAATATAATTTTTATAATCAATCTGCATTAATAGGATCTTATGCACTTGGCGGTATGGGTTTTTACTGGATCATAACAAGATTCCTTGGAATAATTTCTTAATTTCAATCCCCGGAAGTCATTTATAAAAATAGTATTTTAATTTTAGTTTTTTAATAAAAATTTATAAAAGCGCTGCAGGCAGAACAAAAATATTTATTGCAGTTTGGGTCTAAAAAATCGCTTGCCAAAGTAGCTGATGTTGACGAACGAATTGACAGCAATAAATATGATTAGGCTTTCAAATAAAAAAATTCTACTTTGTGTTACAGGCGGAATAGCTGCATATAAAACCGCTGAACTTACACGCTTATTTAAAAAGAATTTAGCTGAAGTAAGAATTATCATGACGAAGTCTGCTCAAGAATTTGTAACACCTTTAACGCTTCAAGCTGTTTCAGGAAACCAAGTGCATTACTCACTTCTTGATGAGGAGGCTGAGCTTGGTATGGGTCATATAGAGTTAGCTAAATGGGCAGATGTTATTTTAATTGCACCATGTACTGCTGAATCCATGTCTAGATTGGCACAAGGAAGGGCTAATGACTTGATGAGTGCGGTTATTCTTGCCTCTGATGCGCAGCTTTTTATAGCACCTGCTATGAATGTAAAAATGTGGGAAGATAAAGTTACTCAAATGAATTTAGAGACCCTAAAACTTAAAGATGTTTTATTTATTGGTCCTGATAGTGGTGAGCAGGCATGTGGAGATATTGGTGAGGGCAGAATGTCAGAACCTGATTTTATTGCTCTTCAAATTGCTAAGTCTAATAAAAAATTCTTTATTAAATGGAAAAAAAAGTCAGTTACGGGTTATCTAATTGATATGCTATCGATCCAGTTAGATATCTAACAAACAAGAGCTCTGGAAAAATGGGCTATAGATTGGCAGAGTCTGCAATTTCAGGAGCTGAAGTTAATTTAATTAGTGGACCAGTAAATATTAAACCTATTAATGGAGATTAAATTAATTAATATAAATACTGCTGATGAAATGCTTAATGAAGTTAAGGCTTTAATTACTCAATATGGATATATTTTATTGGCTGTGCAGCAGTTGCTGACTATAAGCCTGTTATTTTTGAAAAATTAAAAATTAAGAAAACGGATGATGAGGAAATATCTTTAAAACTAATCAAAAATCCAGATATTTTACAATATGCTTCTGATCATATGACGGATAAACTAGTCATAGGATTTAGTGCAGAAACAGATAATGTCATTGAAAATGCAAAAATTAAACTTTTAAAAAAGAATTTAGATATGATTATTTGTAATGATGTTTTGAATAAAGAAATAGGCTTTGATTCGAATGATAATGAGGTTCATCTTATTACCAATGATGATGTAATAAAACTCTCTAAGACTTCAAAACTTAAAATTGCTAAACAAATTATAAAATCTATTGAACTTTTAATTAAAACTTAAATTATGTCATCTCAAAATAACAAACCTTTAACCACTATAGCTAGCCTTAATAAGTTAAAAAATGAAAGTAAAAAGTTTAGCTGCCTAACCGCATATGAATCTACTATGACTTCTAAGATTTGTGATGCAGGTGTTGATATTGTTTTAGTAGGAGATAGTCTTGGAATGGTTATTCAAGGCAATGACAGCACTCTTCCAGTAACCATGGATCAATTAATTTATCATTTAGAGTGTAAGGGAAATAATAATTCTCATATTATGGCTGATATGCCATTTATGAGTTATGCCACTGACGATCTTGGTTTTGAAAACGCTACAAGGTTAATGCAAAGTGGAGCTCATTCAGTAAAAATTGAAGGTGGTGAATGGATATGTAAAATGGCTAATACTTTAGCTGAACGAGGAATACCTGTTTGCGCTCACATAGGCTTAACTCCTCAAGCTATAAATAGAATTGGTGGATATTTTGTCCAAGGTAGAGACACCGATAAGCATGATTTAATGATTGCGGAGGCTAAGGCTTTGGAGTCTGCTGGAGCTGCAATGCTGCTTCTCGAGTGCGTTCCTGATGCGCTAGCTGAATCTATAACATCACAATTAAACATCCCTGTTATTGGAATTGGTGCTGGAGCTAAAACTGATGGTCAGATCATGGTTGTTCATGATTTACTTGGTATTTCATGCTTAGAGAAACCTCCAAAATTTGTTAAAGATTTTATGAGTGAGGCTGGTTCGATTAAAGAAGCAATACAGCTTTATAACATTTCAGTTAAATCTGGAATTTTCCCTGCCGAAGAACATACCTTCTTTTAGCCTTGATAGTAGTTAGGTCAACTGAATATAGTTTTTCAAAGCATAGTGATATAGCATTTATTGCGACTATGGGGAATTTACATGATGGTCATTTAGCTTTAGTTAAAAATGCCAAATCTAAATCAAATTTTGTTGTTGTATCTATTTTCATAAACCCTTTACAGTTCAATGATCCTGAAGACTTAAATAATTACCCTAAATCATTAGAAGTAGATCTTGAGATTTTGGAGTTAGCTGGCTGTGATCTTGTGTTTATACCAGATAACGCAATCTTGATTAATCTTGAACCAATTAAAGCACAAGATTTATCTAATACATTATGTGGTAAATCTAGACCTGGCCATTTTGATGGTGTCCTAACTATTGTAAATAGATTATTTGAAATAATAGATCCTAAAATAGCTTATTTTGGATTAAAGGATTATCAGCAATATCTTCTCATCAAAAATTATGCAGCCTTATATTACCCAAATCTAATGATCATAGGCTGCTCAACCGAAAGAAATAAATCGGGTTTAGCATTGTCATCACGTAATAATTTATTGAATGACGACCAAGTAAAACTCGCTGCTAATATCTATATAGAACTTAATTCAATAAAGACAAATTACACTTTAAACAATTTAAATTTATTGAAAGATAAAGCTACCAAGAACCTTCAAGAATTAGGCTTTAAAATTGATTATCTAGAAGCAGTTGATGCATTAAGTCCTGTTACTGATACATACATTAATTAAAAATCCATAAATAATACATGAATATAGAATAACAACTTATTGATAATATTATAATCAGTAAGTTTTGATCAAATTCTAAATCATCAATTAATTCATAATTCTTTTTTACTATGATTGGTCCAATCCTGAAAAAGCGAACAGCATTTTTTTAACTCAAGTTGAGTTAGATTATGAGGGCTCATGTGCAGTTGATTCTAATTTTTTAGAAGCTTCAGGCATGCAAGAGTATCAAAAAGTAGATATATATAATGTTACTAATGGTGAAAGGTTTTCAACTTACTTAATTCTGGCTGAAAAAAACTCAAAGACTATATCTGTAAATGGCGCAGCAGCTCATAAGGTTTCTATGAATGATGTTCTAATTATTTGCAGTTATGCATCTTTAGACTCTAAAGAGGTTGCTCTTCATAAGCCTACATTAGTGTATTTTGATAAATATAATAATATTACAGATATTAAAAATTCAATTTCTGAACAAAAACTTCATTCTGTTTAATCCTTTAAAAATAAACTTCAGACCTTTAATTCTATTGGCACTTTTTATATTTATCAATAATTCTCTTGCTGAAGAGATATTTAAAAATAATCATAACGTTAATGGAGACGATAGTACTTTTAAAGATTTTTTAAAATGGCAATTTAATGGCAATAAGCCTGAAAGAATAGCTATTGAAGTAAGTAGTGAATTTAATAATGCTGATAAATTACCTGATAATTCTTTCGCGGTTTGGATAGGCCATGCTAGTTTTTTAATAAATAATAATAATATTAATATACTTACAGATCCTATTTTTTCTAATAGGGCCTCTCCTTTTTCTTTTATTGGTCCAAAGCGTTTAATACCTCCGGCTATAGATATTGCAAAGCTTCCAGTCATCGACGTGGTCACTGTTAGTCATGCTCATTATGATCATCTTGATTTACCTTCACTAGTAAAATTATATGAAATAAATAAAGAGACATTATTTTTAGTTCCAATGAGTCTTGGTAAGTTGCTTAAATCTTCAGGCATAAAGAATGTTGTCGAAATGAACTGGTGGGACACCATAACAATTAAAGACTCGCTAATAACTTTTGTACCTGTTCATCACTGGTCATCAAGAACTCCTTTTGATAAAAATGAAACGTTATGGGGTGGTTGGTGGTTTGAAAACAACCCACCGGGAGTGCTCCAGGTGATACGGGCTACACCTATGATTTTATTACTATAAACAACGAACTTGGTTCACCAGATTACTCTTTTATTCCCATTGGAGCTTATGAACCCAGATCTATTATGAAAGACAGCCATCTTAATCCACAAGAGTCAGTTCAAGCTGCTATCGATTTAAAGACGAGTCTTGCGATAGGCATGCACTGGGGGACCTTTACGTTAACCGATGAACCGGTTTTAGATCCACCAATTCAAATACAAGAAGAGTTGAATAGACTTAATCTAAAAAATTTATTTGTAATACCCAAGCCTGGTGAGATTATTTCTCTGGAGTAAAACTAACTGGCATTTCTTGAATTGCATGAACAAAGTTATTTGGTGCAACCTTCCAATCTCCATCCATTTTCATATCAGGAAATCTAGTAAGTATTTGTTTATAGACTTCTTTTAATTGCATTAAAGCTACAGGCTTACCAATACATGTATGTCTTCCCATGCCAAATGCCAAATGCTTAACAGCATTTTCACGCTCAATATCAAAAGTATTAGGATTAGAAAATATCGATGGATCTCTATTAGCTGCTCCGTACCACATAATTACTTTTTCACCTTTACCTAACTTCTGATTGCCTAGCGTGGTTTCACAAGTTGTTGTTCTTCGCATATGAATAACAGGTGAAATCATACGTATAGTTTCTTGTGCAAAGTTTGGTAACAGATCAAAATTATTCAACAACTTCTTTTTTTGTTCAGGAAATTCGGTTAAAAGTTTAATGGCTCCACTAATAGAATTTCTAGTCGTGTCATTGCCTGCAAAGATTATTAGTAACCATGAGCCATCCAAATACTCTTGGCTTAGCTTTGGCTCCATCTAATTCTGCATTTGCTATAGCTGATAAAAGATCATCCTTAGGATTCAATCTTTTTTCTTGAAGGATATGTTTTCCATATTCAAACATTTCTCCAATCATATTTTCAAATAATTCAATCATAGAGGTATCAACTTCCATTTCTTCTGATTTGCCCTGAGCCTGTTTTGTATTTCTCTGCGGCAAAGTATTGAGCTAGTTCTAAAAACTCCATCCAAGTAGCTAATTTATGCCTATCTTCTTCTGGTATTCCTAAAACTTCTGATAGAGTAAAAATTGGTATCTGCTGAGAAATGTCCTTTAACGAGGTTTGATTTACCGACTTTGGCAATAGCGTCTAGCAAGGATTCAACTTTAATTTCTACTTTTTTATGCAAATCATCTACATATCCTGGCTTAAAGAAGGCATGTGTTCTCTTCTCAAATCGAGATGAAAAGACCCATCAAGGTTGAGCATGTGATCAATAGAAGTTTGCCATAATTTAGGATGTCTAGTCTCAGGATCGCCTAAGGTTATAAGATTGCCTGTAGCAGCTTGTGATGAGAATACAGAGGGGTTTGATGAAACCTCCACAATATCTTTATAAGATGGTAAGCATCCAAGCACCTGGCTCTACATCCCATTCAGGAGGATTTTGGAAGTAAATGGGACTATTTTCTCTGAGTTCATCATAGGTACTAAAAGGATGACCATTAGTAAATTGATGTATGTCATACAAATCAAGCGAACTCTTAAAAGAGTAATAAGGCTCGTAAGCATTTGCTTTAATTATAGTATTAAGCGCAGTTTCACTAATTGGAGGATATGACATGATAATTAAGTACTATTCACAAAGTTATTTAAAATCTAATCATACTTCCTTCAATTTCTTTAAGATCACCGACAATTACCCAGGTCCATTTATTGGTATCTAGATACTTTGTTGATGTGGATTGAACATCCTCAAGCTTTATAGAATTTCTTTTATCCGCAATAGTATCTAAATAATCATAATCTCTGTCATATTTAACAATATCCTCAATTCCACTAAGTAGGGCACTTAAAGTTTCGTATTGACCAGGTAAGCGAAGAGTTCTAGCTTTCTTAATTTTTGATAATTCTTCCGCGTTTACAGGAGCAGCATTAAGGTACTCATCATACTCACGTAATATTTCTAAAATAGCTGGAGCAGTTTTATCTGTTTGAACAGGAGCAGTCATTCTCATAAGCCTTTGGCCCTGAGAATAGCCAGTTGACGTTCTGACACCATAAGACCAACTTTTATCTTCTCTTAAATTCATATTCAGTCTTGAAGTAAAACTTCCTGCAATCGCATAATTCATATAATCAATCAAGATATCATCATCAGAGTTAGTTGGTGGTAATAATTGCGCTGCAAGGATATATGACTGAATAGCACCTGGTTTATCTATTAAAAATACTCGTGGTGATGTCTGATCCTCAACAGTAAATAGGTCTACTTCTACAGAAGAGCTGTTATCAGAAGTCCAACTTGAAAACTTATCATTTAACAATTGAGCAGCTTCATTTAAGCTAATATCTCCAGTAACAATAAAAGTGGCATTACTTGGATTTGTTAATTTTGAATACATTTCAACAAGATCATCTCTTGTAAAAGTCTCAACTGTTGATTTGATACCAGAGCTAGAAGCTTTTGCGTATGGATGACTAGAACCATATACCAGGGTTCTTATCTCTCTATTAGCCATTGATGCTGGGCTGTTAAGCTCTTGATCAATTCTAGCTAGCCAACGTTTTTTAACTTTATCAAGTTCAACTTGAGGAAAGGTTGGGTTCAGCAATCCTTCTTTAAATAGATCTAATGTTTTTTCTAGGTTTACTTTTAAAGATGACATAGATGCATAGGTGGTATCAATTGATGAATTAGTTTCTAAACGAAGCTCTAAACTTTCTTGCTCTTCAGTTTGTGGACGAGAGTACTTTTCAGTTCCTTCATCAACCATACTCATAGTAAAATTAACAAGGCCGAGCTTGTCATTAGTCTCAACTGCATATCCTTTATTAAAAATAATCTCTAATTCAACTAAAGGTGAACTATTTCTTTCTGCCAGAACTAGCTTTGAACCATTATTTAAAATGGTACTTTGTATTTCTGGGAAAGAGTAAGATAATTTTTCAGTTGGGTAGGGGATACCTTTACTTCTATCAACAGTAGATTTAACAACAGATGTTTTGGCAGCTGGAACAATAGTAAGAACATAGTCCCCTGAGCTTAACCATTTATTTGAAGCTTCTTTTATAACTTTAGCTGGAGTGTCTAAATAAGTTCTTAGCTGATCTCTAAAAGCACCAGGATCACCATATAAAGTTTGATAAGTGGCCAAAATATCAGACTTACCACCAAAACCACCTATTCTTTGAAGGCCAAATGTATAGCTAGAAATTGTTGATGTCTTTACATTTTTAAGTAGCTTAAGATTTGGCCCTTTTTGTAAATATTTTACTAACGTGGCATCCATTACATTTTCGACCTCTTTAGCATCTTGACCTGGTGCGACAGTTGCTGTGATTATAAATAAACCAGCTATCTCTCTACCATAGTAGAAAGAGATGCACTGGTAGCTAATCCAGTTTTATAAACAAGTTCTTGATATAGAGGACTATTTTTACTTCCAGCTAAAGTTGATGCTGCTAAATCCAAAGCTTGTGCCTCTGGTGTACCGTCTTCAGGAACATTCCATACTTTATAAATTCTTGTTTGAGGAACATTGTCCTCCATAATCTCTCTAGTTTGCTCAGTTCTCTTAGCAATCCATTTTTTTGGTTTGGTAAGCGGTGGACCGCCTTGAATATCACCAAAGTATTCTTGTACTTTTATTTTTGCTGTTTCTACATCAATATCCCCAGCAATAGCTATAACCGCATTAGTAGGACCATAATAGGTTTCAAACCAATCCTTCACGTCTTCAAGCGAAGCTGCATCTAAATCATCCATTGAACCAATAGTTGACCATGAGTAAGGATGTCCTTTCGGGAAAGCAGATTCACCTGATTGAGTTCCAACTTGTCCATAGGGCTGATTTTCACCTTGCCTTTTTTCATTTTGAACAACGCCTCTTTGCTCATCTAGCTTATCTTCATCAATAACATTAAGAATATGGCCCATTCTTTCTGATTCCATCCATAAAGCTAAATCAAGTGCGTTAGTTGGAACATTCTGGAAGTAAT
This sequence comes from uncultured SAR86 cluster bacterium, assembly GCA_905181645.1. Taxonomy (GTDB): domain Bacteria; phylum Pseudomonadota; class Gammaproteobacteria; order Magnimaribacterales; family D2472; genus MED-G78. Next base: position 128,894 of record CAJIYN010000002.1, on the reverse strand, counting down.
TAGTTCTATCACTTATTAGTCGTTCCATTTTGGTCAGTTGCACCAATTTTTTCAAAAGGTTCAAAGTACTCATTATTATAATTTTCTGTTCCATTAAACATTAAGTGTTCAAACAAATGAGCAAAACCTGTTTTACCAACTTTTTCATTCTTAGAGCCTACGTGATACCAAACATTTACAGCCACCATAGGCACCTTTCTATCTTCATGAACAACAACTGTTAAACCATTCTCAAGTGTAAAAGTGTTTATCTCTATTTCATCAATAACTTTATCAAGATTTGTGAATAAAATTAATAGAAAGAAAATATTTCTTAGTTTTGATAGATACATAGTTGTAGCAATAAAAGTGGTTCAAGAGTTTTTAAATTCTAATTAAAAAAATTATTAAAATGATTATTTCGTAAGCCTATTTAATCTTATAATTATATAGAATGCAAAGTAGAATTAACTTAGATTTAACCAAAGAGAGATCAATAATGAAAAGTACAATAGGCATAAGTTTTTTATTAGTTTTAATAATTTCATGTTCACCCAAAAAAGAAGTCATGGGCGATTGAGATACTGGATATCTACTCTAGCATCCGATGAATTTGAAGGCAGGGCGCCTGGAACCGCTGGCGGGCAATTAACCAAAAATTTTATCTCGCAAACTTTTCAAGATCTTGATCTTGACCCAATTAACGGAAGTTATTTCTTGGATGTGCCTACCTCTGAAATAACTTTAAAAGACTCTTCCTATTTAACTCTTTCCTTTAGAGGCAATGATCGAAAAATGAAGACCGGTGAAGAGGTTGTTTTTTGGACCAAACAAGCCAGAGATTACCGAAAAATTAGAGACAGTGAAGTGGTCTTTGTTGGTTATGGAATTGTTGCGCCTGAATACAACTGGAATGACTACGAAGGGATTGATGTGAAGGGTAAAACCGTTGTTATATTTATAAATGATCCAGGTTTTTCAACAGGAAGCCCAAGATTATTTAATGGAAGATCTATGACCTATTATGGAAGATGGACATATAAATTTGAAGAAGCAGCAAGACAAGGTGCTACAGCTGCAATAATTATTCATGATGAAGAGCCTGCTTCATATCCATGGTCGGTTGTTGAGTCATCCTGGTCAGGCTCCCAATTATCACTCCAAAGAAACTCTGACGATCCTCTTCCTCTTCAATTGGAGAGCTGGATACATAAAGATACGTTAAATAGACTATTACAATATACGGGTTTTAATACAGATTCATTAGAAGAAATTGCTCTTAGTAAAACTTTTAAGCCTTTTATAATTCGCGGTTTAGAGCTAAATTCTGATATTTATAATACTGTAAATTATTTTAAATCCCATAATATAGCTGCTGTTAAAAAGGGTACAACAAAACCAGATGAATATATTTTATTTACAGCTCATTGGGATCATATTGGTATCAAAGAAGATGATTTAAGTGGTAATGATAATATTTATAATGGAGCTGTTGATAATGCAACTGGTGTAGCAGCACTTTTAGAGCTTTCTAAAAGGTTTTCCAATGTTAATACGGATAGATCTATTTTATTTTTATCAGTTACTCTTGAAGAATCTGGACTACTTGGATCTGAATACTTCGCTAACAATTCTCCAATTCCTTTAAAAGATATCGTAGCTGGATTTAATTTTGATGCAATTTTTCCATCAGGCAAATCAAATGATATGGTTGTAGTGGGTTATGGGGCATCTGAACTTGAGGACTTGCTCGAAACTGAGCTCATTAAAAATAATAGATATATAAATCCTGACCCTTCGCCTGAAAAAGGTTTTTTCTATAGATCTGATCATATAAGTTTTGCTAAAAGGGGCGTACCCATGCTTTATTCTAATAACGGGTATCTTATCGTTCAGATGAGGGATATCCTATATTAACTAAGTCTACGCATATAACTCTAATATCTGAAATATTGGATGATTGGGATATGAGTGGTATAGAGCAAACAATAGATACAATATTTAATGTAAGTTTTAATTTATCCAATTCTGATGATTGGCCTAACTGGTATGAGGATAATGAATTTAGATCTATAAGAGATAAACAAAGATCTGAATAATGAAAATATTTTACTTATTACTAATCCTTTTTACTATTCTTGTTGAGGCTGAGACACATTTAATTGTTCTTGGTTCGGGTACTCCAAACCCAGACCCACAAAGATCCGGTTCAGCTTATGCGGTTATTGTTGATGAAGATGTATATTTAGTAGATTTTGGATATGGAGTTGTAAGAAGCGCATCTGTTTTAAGCTCTCAATATGGTGGTAAATTCAATCAACTGAATGCTAAAAATCTTAAAATAGCATTTTTAACACATATTCATTCTGATCATTCGGGAGGTCTAGCTGATTTAGTTCTTACGCCTTGGATTATGGGAAGAGAGGAGCCTCTTGAGTTATATGGACCCCAAGGACTAAAAGATATGTCCAAACATTTATTAGCAGCTTATAAATTAGATATAGATTATAGAATTAATGGATCTCAACCCTCTAATCCAGAGGGCTTTAAAATTAATGCACATGAAATCGAAGAAGGCTTAATTTATATGGATAAAAATGTTCGTGTTGAAGCTTTTGTCAATAATCATGGTGGCCTTAATAATTCATATGGTTTTGGTCTTTAAAACTAAAGATAAAAAAATAGTTTTTTCTGGAGATACAGCTCCAAGTACAAATTTAAATAAATTTGCTCAAGGTGCCCAAATACTTGTTCATGAAGTTTGATTCTGTTGAGGGTTTGTTTGCTAACACAGATCAATTAAAAGGTAAAATTAAGGAGAAAGTTGAATCTTCAAAAGAGATTGGATTAATTGCTAATGAATTAAATATAGATACGTTAGTACTTTCTCATATTTTATATTGGGGTTCTAATGACCTTTCTATTTTAAAAGACGTTAAGGAAAGCTTTAGTGGTAATATAATTGTAGCTAGTGATTCATTAGTTATTAATCAATAAACATTGACTTATTTAGGTATCTCTATAACCTGCACATAACACTTTTTGCACATTTATGTCATTTAAAAATCTAGGCCTATCAGAGCCAATTCTCAAGTCTTTATCTCATAAGGGCTACAAAGAGCCAACACCCTATACAAGCAGAAGCTATTCCACATGCACTAGAGGGCCGGGACGTATTGGGAATTGCACAAACCGGTACTGGTAAAACTGCTAGCTTTACTTTGCCTATATTAAATATCCTCTCTCATCCAAAAAATGATCACAAAGGTCATCATGTAAGAGCGCTTATTATTACCCCAACTAGAGAGTTAGCTGCTCAGGTAAGGGAAAATGTACTTACGTATGGAAGTAATCTAGATCTAAGATCAACTGCTATATATGGAGGCGCTAGAATTCATAATCAGCAACTTAAACTCAAAAAAGGTGTTGATATACTTGTAGCCACTCCAGGTCGTTTGCTTGATTTATATAATCAAAAATCAGTTAATTTTAATAAAGTGGAAATCTTAGTATTAGATGAAGCTGATCAGATGCTTGATATGGGCTTTATCCCCAGATATTAAAAAAATTATTAGTGAATTTCAAAAAAATATCTAAATCATTTAGAGCTACTTTTTCTAATTCATTTAGGAAGCTAGCAAATGAGTTGGTTGATAACCCTACCGAAATATCCGTTACGAGTGACAATGAGACTGCAGCTAATGTAGATCATTATGTCCATCCAGTTGATAAATCTAGAAAAGCCGAGCTTTTGATCGAATTAATAGAAACAGAACAGTGGAAACAGGCTCTGGTTTTTACAAGAACTAAACATGGAGCTGATCGTCTAACCAAGCAATTATTAAAAGTTGATATTAAAGCAGCAGCTATTCATGGTAATAAGACTCAAAATAATAGAATGAAGGCCCTAGATTCATTTAAAGACCACAGCTTACAGGTTTTAGTTGCAACAGATGTTGCCGCCAGAGGACTTGATATTCCATTAATCCAGCACGTAATAAATTTTGATGTTCCTACTGTAGCAAAAGATTATGTTCATAGAATTGGCCGAACTGGAAGGGCTGGAAGAGGCGGCGAAGCAATTTCTTTGGTCAGTGCAGACAAATGTAGATTATGCAAGAGATAAGGTCCAATGGAGAGATAGAAAAATAATAGATGGTGGTAGGGTTTATTGGAACAGACCTGTACCTACAAAAGACATTTATAAGACCAATATAAATTTAAGAAAAGATTTAATTCCAGAAGACGTAGATAACTTTTTAATCGATATCTTTTAACTATATTTTTATATCATGCTTTCATTTAATAATTTAGAGCTCGTATTAGGTGGTAAAACCCTATTTGATGATGTCTCACTAACTATCCATCACAAACATAAAGTTGGTTTAATTGGTGCCAATGGAACTGGGAAGACAAGCCTCTTTAAGATCATTAGAAAAGAAATCGACGTTGATCAAAGCACCATTTCCTATCCTGAAGGACTTAGAATTTCTTATTTAGCTCAAGAGGTACCATCAAATGATGAGATTGCTCTTGAATATGTGCTATCTGGAGATGCAAAGCTTATTGAAATTAAAAATCAAATTGATGATGCTGAGAAGAATGAAAAATTTGATTTATTGGGTGATTTATATGAAACCTATACTGCATTAGATGGTTATTCTGCTAAATCTAAAGCTGAGCAGCTTATGGTTGGTTTAGGTTTTGCTTCAGAGGATTTCGGAAAATCATTAAAAGATTTTTCAGGTGGCTGGAGGGTAAGATTGAACTTAGCAAGAACCTTGACTGAACCCGATTTTTTGCTTTTAGATGAGCCTACAAATCATCTGGATATCGAATCTATTATTTGGCTAGAAGAGTTTCAGATCATTCAAGGGTGCTTTGCTGCTTATCTCTCATGACAGAGAATTTTTAGATGATTGCGTTGGCTCAGTAGCACATCTATACAGACAATCTATTGAGCTATACAGGGGTAATTATTCTCAATTTGAATTAATTAGAGCTGAAAGAATGTCAGAAATACAAAGTAACTACATCAAACAGCAAAAAGAAATTGAGCACATGCAGAGTTTTGTTAGAAGATTTAAAGCAAAAGCCACAAAAGCAAAACAAGCTCAAAGTAGAGTTAAGGCATTGGAGAAAATGGAGCTAATAGCTCCAGCTCACATAGACTCTCCTTTTAAATTTACGATTCCAGAGACGGATAAAATATCTAACCCCTTAGTAAGACTTAACGAGGCCTCTCTTGGTTACGACGAGGTTATTTTAAAAGATATCGATATAACGATATGCCCAGGCGATCGAATTGGTCTACTGGGACCTAACGGCGCTGGTAAATCCACATTTATTAAAAGTTTAGTAGGCAGCATTCCTATATTATCTGGTGAGCGTGAGAGGGGAGTAAATTTTACAGTTGGTTATTTTTCTCAGCATCAAGTTGATGACTTGGACTTATCAATATCTGCATTTCAACATATTCAAAAAATTGATGGAAATATAAGTGAAAAGGAAATTAGAACCTATTTAGGTGGATTTAACTTTAAAGGCGATAAGGTAAAAGATCCAATTAAGCTATTTTCAGGTGGCGAGAAGGCCAGATTAGCATTTGCAATCATTGCATTTAAAAAACCTAATATTTTATTAATGGATGAACCAACCAATCATTTGGATATGGAAATGAGGCATGCCTCTAACTATGGCACTTCAATCGTTTAAAGGGGCAATTTTACTTATTTCTCATGATAGACACCTTTTAAGCAGCTCAGTTGATACCTTTTACCTTGTAGATAAAGGATGTGTAGAATTATTTGACGGTAATCTAGATGACTATAAGGATTACATACTTAATATTAATAATCCAAAAGCCAAGAAGGTTGATAAAGAGGCTAAAGTTGAAAAATTAGTAGAAAAAGATAATTCTCAAATTATGTCACTTTTAAAATCAGAAATATCTTCCTGAGTAAGATGTTATGAGCGTTTAAATAGAAAATTAAAAGAAGTTAATGAAGAGTGGGCTAAATTTAAACCTCCAGTGCCAATAAATGGATTTACAAAATTTATTAAAGAATCAAATAGAGCTAGCGTTCAAATTGAAGATATTGAAAAAACCTGGCTAGCTAAAGCAGAAGAGTTAGAAATTCTAGGTAAATAAATTCTCATTTTCAGATTTATAAGAAGAGTGTTGTTATCCAATAGGCTAAAGAGAAAGAGACTATACCCACTATAAATGCCAAGATGAAATCTCTTATTCTCATACCCCATGGTAAAGAATCTATTTTATTAATACAAATCTCTATGGCATTATTGATCCATGAAAAATCTTCTAAATATCTTTCTCTGCTTCACGATGATACCGCTATTAATTCTTGCTGATGAAATTCAAGTAAAGCAAGAAACTATTAGTTTTTGGAGTGATGGATCTAGGCTGCAAGGTGATGTTTTCAAACCAATTAATTTAAATCTAGAAGATACGCTTCCAGGAATATTATTAATAACTGGGTGGGGTGGGAATAGGGCCAATCTTAATAAATCTTTTGCACCACAATTTGCAGCATCTGGTTTTGTAGTAATGACATTTGATTTCCGTGGATGGGGCGATAGTGAGGGATTCTTTCTTTCAAATAAATTAATTCCATTAAGTGCTGAAGATGAAGAAATACTAGTTGCTGGAAAGCAAATAAGATCAATCATAAATCCAGATAAAATGATTCTTGATGCTCGTGCTGCGCTCTCGCGTTTGGTTGGAGAATCAAATGTCCAGCCTAATAATATTGGGGTATGGGGTACAAGTTTTGGCGGTAGTATTGCTTTAGTTATATCTGCTCAAGATAAAAGAGTGAAAGCACTAATTTCGCAAATGGGGACGGTAAATAATAAAGCTAATTTTAAGATGATACCTGATTCTTTAGTTCCTATCTGGGAAGCTCAAAGAGCAAAAGGTGAAATTTCTTCTTATCCTGGACCAGAATCATCCATCCCTGGTTTAGTAGGATATCCAGACTTAATTGCAATTAAAAAATATGATCCTGCTTCATACTGGCATTTAATAAAAATCCCTACACTAATTATTGATGCTAAAGATGAAGAGCTCTTTGATCGAAGCCTCAATGGAGAGAAATTTTATAATTTTTTAGAAGGCAAGGTCACAACAGAATATATTCCTATACCTGGAACTCATTATGACATGTACCAAGGTAACGGATATGAGTTAGCATTAGCTTCCACATCTATGCCTGCTTGTGGAGAAGTCCCTTTACTCTCCGAAAATTAAAAGATAGGCTGAACCAAAAAGAACTATGGGAAAAACAAGAGAAAGATAAAAAGTAATGCCAACAATGTGGATTTATACATCATCAAGGAATTTACTAAATAAAAAAACCCATTCTTTTACACCAGCAACTTTTGCATTTAAACTACCATTTCTAATAAGTACATCCTCTCCCTTATCGCGACGGCTTTAATAGATTTTGTACTTGTTAGTTCATCACAAGGCTTTTTTATAAGTCATCAAGATTTAAGAACCTAATTTTTTTAGCTTATACTTTTGTCTATGAGTAAAAACCAAGATCCCCAAAACCCTAATCTGAGCTAAGGAGCTAAAAAATGAAATTATATGACTTTCCGAGTGCGCCCAACCCAAGGCGCGTCAAAATTTTTGCAGCAGAAAAAGGAATTGATCTTGAGCTAGTTAATTGCGATATGTCTAAAAGAGAACACAAGTCAGAGGAGTTCCTTAAAAAGAACCCCAGCGGAAAGATCCCTGTCCTTGAATTAGATGATGGAAGATGCATATCCGAATCTGTAGCAATTTGTCGTTATTTGGAAAGTCTAGAGCCAGAACCTAATCTTTTTGGCAATGATCCCTTTGAGCTTGCTTTTATAGAAAGTAGAAACAGGCACATCGAATTAGAACTCTGGACCCAGATAGGAACATCATGGGTCAATGGACCTATCGTTGGTAGTATGGGTATTTTTGAACAAATACCTGCTGCTAAATTAGCAAGTGATAAAAATGTAAATTCCTTTTATAAGCGATTAGATAGGGAGTTTTCTTTTTCAAAATTTGTGGCTGGGGATAGATATACGATCGCTGATATAACTTTATTATCTGCTGTTGATTTTGCATCAAGAATGGTAGATTTACCAGAACCATTTAAAAAGCTTGCGTAGGTGGTACGAAGAGGTTTCTTCTAGACCGAGCTCAGATAATTAAAAAGAAGAGTAACGTTCTGGATGTTCTTGGAAAACTTTTGCTATACAGTTTACCTGTAATTGTGGATCTTCAATTTGATGACACTTTTGCATTTTTCTATCAGAATTACTATTAACTAAAATATAACTAATCAAAATTATCATCACTATTCCTTCATCTTCATAATATTCTTTATACTTATCTAATAAATCATTTGTAAGATAGGTATTTTTCAGCTTCAAGTGCTGCCATGCAACCAAAACCAGCCCAAAAGAAATCATTCCTAAAATAAAAAATATTAGGATAATAATTAACATTGTTTTGGTATCAAGGTTTTTACTCATAGACAAAAGTATAAGCTAAAAAAATTAAGATCTTAAATTTTACTGACCCATTATATTTTGTACCAAGTGGTGATATAGCTTTATTCAATAATAGGGAATTAAAGATCTAACTCTTTATATATTAGATCTTCAAAGGTTTCCCTTGCTCGTATTAATTTAGCTTTACCATTTTTAACCAAAACTTCCGGCGCTTTTAGGCGCGCATTATAATTAGAGCTCATTGAAAATCCATATGCTCCTGAAGAACAAATAACAAGAAGATCACCTTCATCCAAATCATACTTAAATAATTTAGTAACGACTCCGTAATCCTTAGAATGAATAAAAACTACTTCATCTCCTTTTTTGAGTTTTATTGGTTTTTCAAATATGCCTACCCTTATTTTAGGTCCCTGTAAATCAGCTTATATGATCATTCATTCCTGCATCAACTATTAGTATAGGGTTATCTTTATTTTTTTTATAAGTGATCTTAGTTAAAAGAAATCCGGCATTTCCAATGATTGATTTACTCTGGTTCGCCCCAACGACGCATCGGTACACGGGGTTTAACTTTTTCAACAAAAGTTTTAATTTTAATTGTTTGGTCTTCATCAAAATACTTTATTGCTAATCCACCCCCAACATCAAGAAACTCAAGTGGATATATTTTACTAATAGTATTAAATTTTTTAAGCATCACTTTTATAGCTTTTTCATACGATGAAAAGTCTCGTATATCTGACCCTATATGGAATGCCAAGCCTTTAAGATTAATGTTATCTCCATTTTCTAATAATTTCATACAGCAACTTAGCTCATCCTCAGAAAGCCCAAACTTAGTATCTTTTGAGCCAGTATCAAGGAATGGATGTGTTTTAGATGAAACCTCTGGATTTAAACGAAGAGCAATATTTACTTCTTCATCAAACTTTTTTGATAGCTTGTTAATAAGCTTAAGCTCTGAATAACTTTCAACATTGATACTTTTTATCTTATTTTTAATTGCGAATGATAAATCTTCCTCTGTTTTACCGACTCCTGAGAATACAATTTTTTTAGGATCAGCTTTGGCATACAAAGCTTTCTGAAGCTCTCCTTTTGAAACTACATCAAAACCATAACCATTTGATGCTATTAGTTTTAAAATTGCTAAATTATTAGAAGATTTAACTGAATAACAGAACCAAGTCGGAACTTGAAAGATTGCTACTATAATCATTTAGATGGGCTTGATCAATCTCCAACTATTCTTAAGAGAGCATTCGGAATGTCGTGGGGCCTAGGAGGATGGTTGTTAACCCCAATGATTGGAAAAATTGGAATGGAGAGATTTGGACAAATGAGACAGAGAGTTGCTAAAGAAATTACAACTGGACTTTTGCAAGTACCTATGTGCAAGAGGTTTCTTTTGAAGAAATGCTTCAGCCTGAAATTATTAAATCTTATGCTAAGCAAGCAACAGGTAAGAAGTACCTAGTAACTCCGCAAAAGTAATAATTGTTTTATTAATGTATTGATTCCTCCGATCAATAGCTAAGAAAATCATGGTGGAGCAAATAGTCCCACCATGGTTAGTTTTCAAGCAATCCTGAGAGCGCTTAAGCGTAAGTTAATAATAAGCATGATAATGCATTTAAAATATCAATTTTTTTATAGCTGACCTGACATAATTTGTTAGAAGAAGTGATACACTTTTTGTTCAATAATAGGGAAATTGAATATCATGAGTAATCAAAAAATGCCAAGCAAGGGCTATCGTACCTTTGCATTAATACTTCTTACAGTAGTCTATGGGTTTAATTTTGTTGATCGTCAAATCGTAGGTATTTTAGCGCCATTTATTCAAGCTGATCTTGATTTAACTAATACACAGTTAGGCTTATTGATCGGTTTGGCTTTTGCAATGTTCTACACCATTGTCGCCATTCCCATTGCCTGGCTGGCTGACCGTTATAGCAGGGTAAATATTATATCTATAGCACTTGCTACTTGGAGTGGCTTTACAGCTTTGACTGGGTTAGCTGGAAACTTCATGCAAATAGGTCTTGCTCGAATGGGAGTGGGAATTGGTGAAGCTGGTGGAAGCCCACCATCACATTCTATTATCTCTGATATGTATCCTAAGGAAGAGCGAGCAGGAGCATTGGGCGTCTATTCAATGGGGATTCCATTTGGAATAATGGCAGCTTATTTTGTTACAGCATGGATCATAGGGCCATCGCAAGGTGAAGCTACAGTCGTTGATTGGAGAAAAATATTTATATTTCTTGGCGTAACTGGGGTAGGGCTAGCAGTTATAGTTAAGCTGGTACTTCGTGAGCCTATTCGTGGTGCTATGGAATTTGGTGATCAAGCAGAAATGGTAAAACCGCCATTTATGGAGTCATTAAGAACACTTCTTAAAATACCTGCCTGGTGGGCTATGTGTCTAGGAATAGCTTTTGGTTCTTTTGCATCTTATGCTCTCTCAACCTTTCACACTAAATACTTAATAGCTTTAGATCCAAGTTTTGATTTTCAGCATCTTATAATTCTATTGGGCATTATTAACGGGACAGCTTATGCTGGAGGTGCATTTTTTGGAGCTAGGCTGGCTGATTCATGGGGAAAAAGAGATATTCGCGCATACGGCTGGGTACCTGCAATTGCAATTAGTCTTTGTTTACCAATAGGTGTTGGAAGCTTCTGGGTGTCATCAATAGAAACAAATCTTATTCTTTCTACATTATTTTTACTTTTTGTCGGTATGTATCTAGGACCAAGCTTTGCAATTGCACAAACTCTTGCTCCTATTAATATGCGAGCAATGTCTACTGCATCAATTTTCCCATTAAAGTAGTCATTAGCATATGAAATAGCTTCGATAATGCTTTGACTATCATTAAGATCTAAATTCACACAGCTTATACCAAGGTCCTGCAGGGGTTTAGCATCTATTAGCTTTCTAGTTGTTGCTAGGACGTTATAGCCTTGGATAGCAGCTGAAAAACGTAATCTTGAATTATCTAAAATTTAGGATTGCACATGTCAGCCAGTATGTTTTGGGCAAGATTAATGCAAGTCCTCTCGCATTACCAAAATAGATCTTAATTGTTTATCTTTTTTCTCTAGCTCTTCGATTGCACCAAGGTCTAATGTATCCCAATCGTCTTGCTGCTTCATTTCTTCAATGATTTTAAAACTTGGAAAATTCTGAACATATGAATTAATTCTACTTAGATGCATATTAAAAAGAAGTTTTTTCTGATCATCATATTCATCCAATACCCCAGTCTCAATCATCTCACTTACAATTTCTTTCGGTGAAGAGCCATCTAAATAAAGATATTCTGCAGAGCCTCTTATCCTTCTATCTTCTGGAGATTGTGCTTTAATTTTATTAACGTATATCTTCGCCACATCGACAAGTCCATATATTTTAACAAGCATATCTTTTTGAGCTTGAGGATTAATCTCATTGTAAAAACCAAGCATCCTAAGTAATTGATATTGTGGCTCGTCACCATATTCCAAATAAAAACTCATAACACCAGCTTGATTTTTTTCATCTAGAGCTTGTAATGTTTCCGCCTTTGCAAAGATATGTAACTGAAGACAGTCCGATATAAGTTCGTTTATATATTCTTTTACTGATTGTTCATCAGTTTTGGTTAAAAATTCCATTCAATATCCTTTATTAAATTAATAATCATTATAAACTCAAAGTCTTAAATGGCGCGCCCGGAGAGATTCGAACTCCCGACCCCTTGGTTCGTAGCCAAGTACTCTATCCAGCTGAGCTACGGGCGCAAATATGAAATAGTTAAAGTTTTTAGCTGCTATAAAATAGATCTAGCTTCGTCTATCAACATCACAGGTATGCCATCTTTTATAGGATAGGCTAAAGAATTATCTTCGTTAATCAGTTCCTGGGTTTCTTTATTGTATGTGAGAGGTTTTTTTGTCTTTGGACAAACTAAAACGTCTAATATTTTTACATCAAAGCTATTCATTTTTTGATTATACATTAGACATGAATTTATAAAAGTTATGTTATGGTTATGCGATGGTATCGACATCGTCAAAGATATTTTATGCATTATTAAATTTTAGTGGCGCTGCAGCAGCAATGCCAATAGTTGTATATATATTGCCTTATTTTGCAAACAATCTAGGATTAGGTCTTACTACTGTTGGACTTATCTTTGTATTTGGACGAGTCCTAGACATTTTTACAGATCCCATAATGGGAACCTTGATTGATAGATACCCTTCAAGATGGGGTAAGCATAAACATTGGATAGCCTTATCACTGCCGGTATTAATGATATCTACAGTATTGTTATATCTACCCGTTAATCCAAATCCATCTGGCTGGTATTTATTTCTGAGTTTATTTTTACTTTATACAGGTTTTACATTAAGTTCGATTTCTCAGCTCTCTTGGAGTACTTTTTTAGCACCATCCTATGATGATAAAACCAATTTATTAACTTTAAGAGAAGCCGTAAATGTATTCTTTAGTTTATTTGTTCTTGCAATACCTGCTTTTGTTGAGATTTATTACGGCTCTCCAATTGAAACTAAAATTCTAGCAATAGGAATATTTGTAATAGTTTTACTACCTATTATTGTTATCACTGCATTAATCAAGGTACCAGATTCAAGGGATTCTTATGTTGATGTAGCACATCCATTTTCGGTATTTAAAAGTTTCCTTTTTAATAGCAATTTAAAAATACTAATAGCTACAGGTGTCTTGGTTGTAGTTGCCCAGGGCTCTTCAGGAGCTTTAGCCTTATTTACAATTGATTATGTTTTAGGTCTTCCAGAATACAGCGCAAGGATGATTCTTTTATTTTTCGCATCAGCAATAGTAGGAATAGAATTTTGGAGACGTTTAGCTTTAAGGTTTAATAAGCATAGAGCTGCATATTATTGTTGCATCTATCTATTTATAGTCTCATTTCTTGCATACTTAGGATGGGAGTTTTATTTCTTTGATAATCGTGAATTTATTCTTCTTGGAAGTTGTATCTCATTATTTATGATTGGAGCTGGTTATGCAGGTGTTACACCATTGATAATCGCTATGGTTGCTGACTTAGCTAAACAAGATAAAGAACTTTATTAATTGATAATTCTGGATCAATGTATTCATTTCTTACTAGCTTTTTAAAATTTGGTTCAGCTCTATCAGCCGCAATTCCATATGTTGTTCTTGGTCTATTTTCATCATTTGAACCATCATTAGGAGCAGATAATACTCCTGAAAGCTTAACGTTCTTATGGCTCTTATATATATTTATTCCAATAATTTGTTACACACTTGCTTTACTAGTTTTTTCACGTATATAAATATTTAAAATAATATTTTCTATGAATTCATTAACACTTCAATCCTTAGATAACCTCCCTGATATAAACCCAGGTGATAATCTAGCTGAAATAATATTTAAATCTATAACTGAAACTAATACTAAAGTTTTAGAAGGAACTATTTTTGTCATTGCTCAAAAAATTATCCTAAAACAAATTAAATATATGCTATCCCTTTATCCGTCTAAAACTTGGTATATATTTAACTCAAGGAGGACTAGCAAGCAAATGAATGATCAGCTAGCCTTTTTAGCAAATGAAAATAATAATGTTTTAATTGTTCTATAATAAACTTGGATTTATAAATATCAACGCTGGCATCGATAGATCTAATATAGATCAATCAACTAATCAGGTCTTATTGCTTCCAGAAGATCCTAATCAAAGTGCAGAAGATATAGGCAATGAGCTATCTATATTACTTGGAATACAGGTACATATTATTATTAGCGATTCAATGACGCGGGCATATAGATACGGAATAACTGGCTTTGCAATCGGAAGCTCGGGTATTAATTGTCTGTTAGATAAAAAAGGTTCGAGTGATATGTATGGAAATACCTTGGTCACAACTGAGATAGCTGCAGGTGATGAGCTTGCAGCAGCAGCCTCTATTCTAATGGGTCAAGGTGATCAAAGAAAACCCATTGTTTTAATAAATGGTTATAAAGACAATACAAAAGTTACAACCAATGCCAAAGCTCTAGGCATTTTAAAAAAAGATGATTTGTATGGAAATTAATCCTATTTTCTTTTAAATTAAAGAAACTATGTATAAATCTAAATTACTGCAATTATTATTATTATTATTTTTATTTCCTGTTTCTGCACAGTTGATGAGTGTTAACGAGGAATCTCTTTTAAATAATACTATTTTAATAAATTATATTTCATTAGCTAAATCTTTAAACCAAGATATTGACGGATTAATGTCAAAAGTCATTAAATGGAGGCATTATTTTCACCAATATCCTGAGCTTGGTAATAGAGAATTCCGAACCTCCAAACGCATAGAGCAAATTCTTACAGATCTAGGTTTAGAAGTGCAAACTGAAATTGCCTATACAGGTTTAACTGCATATATTAGAGGTGAGCATCCCGGTCCTCTCATAGCGCTGCGAGCTGATATAGATGGATTACCAGTTACAGAAATGACTAATCTTCCATACGCCTCTACCGAAAAAACTACCTATCAAGGAAATGAAGTTGGTGTTATGCATGCCTGTGGACATGATGGGCATACAGCTATGTTACTTGGAGCCGCTAAGATATTGTCTTTAAACAACGATTTTGATGGAACTGTATATTTTATATTTCAACCTGCTGAAGAGGGCGGTGGAGGTGGCCTTGAGATGTGTAGAGACGGTTTGATGCATCGTTGGGGCATTCTGGTATGCATGTAACTAACTCATATCATGGTGCTGTTGCTGTTAAGTCAGGCCCTGCAATGGCTTCAGCAGAAGCTTTTAGAATTAATATTAAAGGAACTCAGTCACATGGCTCAACACCCTGGGCTTCTAATGATCCAATTATGGCAGCTTTTGATATAGGCACTAGTTTACAAACTATTCTAAGCAGAAGAATAGATATACGAGAAAATCCAGCAGTGATATCGGTAGGAATTGTTAAAGCAGGATCACGAAATAATATTATTCCTGAGACAGCAATGCTGGAAGGAACTATAAGAACTTTTGACAATGATGTATTGGATTTAATTCATCAAGAAATGACAACAATAGCTACCAATATAGCTGAAGCTCATAATGTTGAAGCTAGTGTTGATTTTGCTATATATGGTTCATATCCTGTTACTGTTAATGATCCAGATCTCGTAAAGAATTATTCGAAATCTTTAATTGAAGCATCTGATGGAATGTTTAGTTCAGACATCCTAGCCTCGACAGGCGCTGAAGATTTTTCTTTCTTTGCAAATGAAGTGCCTGGTTTATATTTCTGGCTTGGAGTTAATGCTGAAAATGTAACTTCTGCACCTGGAAATCATACTCCTTATTTTGTTGTTCATGATTCAGCCCTAGATACCGGTGTTAAGAGCTTTGTAAACTTAGTATCAGATTACTCTGCAGATCATTCTAATAACTAGGAACTTTCTATGTTACTAAGTGTTAATTTAAACAAGATAGCTTTGCTTAGGAATTCACGTGGCTCCAATTACCCAAATCTTGAAAACTTTGCCCTTAAGGCCTTAGATATGGGTGCAGAGGGCATAACCTTACATCCAAGACCAGATCATCGTCACGCAACTTCTGATGATGTTTTACATTTAAGTAAAATAGTTAAAGATTATGGGGCTGAGTTTAATATTGAAGGTAATCCATTTGAACAACAAACTGGGGACTATCTTGGGTTTAATGAATTAATCAAGATATGCAAACCCACTCAAGCAACATTAGTTCCAGATACACTAAGCCAAATAACATCAGATCATGGTTGGTCATCCGGTGAGCACGACAATGAATTAAGAGAAACTATTACTCTTTTAAAATCCTATGCTGATCGTGTAAGTTTATTTATAGACCCAACAATAGAGTCTGTTGATTATGCTTTTTCATTAACTGCAGACACTATAGAGCTTTATACAGAAGACTATTCTAAGAGTTATAAGAATAATAATACCAATACACTTGAACTTATTGAAAGTTATAAAAATATTTTATTACACGCAAAAATATTAGGTTTGCGAATTAATGCAGGTCATGACTTGAATTTAGAGAACTTGCCAGCTTTAAGAGCATTAAATCTTATTGATGAGGTATCAATTGGTCATGCAATAATAGTTGATGCCTTGAATTTTGGCTTTGAAGATACTATAAAGAGATATATACAAATTACTAAAGGTTAATTATCACCAAGAGTTATGCTTAAAGAGCAAATAGCTAAATTGAATATTCTTATTTATATGAAAGGAACTCCCTATGAGCCTCGTTGTGGTTTTTCAGCTAAAACAGTTCAAGCTTTAATTGATTGTGAGGCTGAATTTTCTTATGTTGATGTTCTTGCTAACACCGAAATACGCTCAACATTACCTTCCATTTCTGACTGGCCTACATTTCCGCAGGTTTTTGTTGCCGGTGAGTTGATAGGGGGAGCTGATATAGTTACTGAGTTAAATGAATCAGGTGAACTTTCTAAAATAATCAAAGCTGCTTCAGAGTAAATTAGCCAAAATCTTTAAGCATTGCTTTGAGTTCAAGTGAATGTTGCTCTTCTTCACCAATCATACTTCTTGCGTATTCTTCTAAATATATACTTTTATCAACAACCTCAAACAATAACTCTTTGTAAAGGGATACAGCGTGAAGTTCATGACCAAGTCCTTCCTCGAGAATATCTTTAATTGAATGTCTATTTGTTTCTTCAATTTTAGCAATTTTTTGACTAGGATGACCGTCTAATCCAGCAATTAATTCGCCAGCTTGTTGAGCGTGTAGTAATGATTCGGTAGCTTGTTCTTTTAAGAAAGCTACTATGGGTAAACGATAAGGTCCTGTAACCATCATAGAGGAGTGGGTATACCTAACAACTCCAGCTAATTCATATTCCATTATTTCATTTAGAATATTACAAACTTCTTCTGAATTTAGTGTCTTGCATTTCCATAAAATCTCCTTTTTCTTAGTTAATTATCCGAATCTAAAATTTCATTTGTTGAGTAAAATTTATATAAAGTACTGATTTAAGGTATTTTTATTATAATTTGATTATGAGTATAAGAAGAAATATCATGATCAAATTCATTAATAATTTTACAAAAGACTTGAGCAGTGACATCTGAATCATAGGCAGCAGAATGCGCTAATTTAGAGTCATAATCTATATCCAATACATCACAAATTCTGGCTAAAACAGTCTGCTTGGTATGAAGAGCGCCAAGAGTAACGGTGTCTAAAACTGAAAAGGGGTGAAATGGAGATTTTTTATTGTTACTTATTAAAAAAGGTTGTAAGTATGATGCAATGAGCAAAATACCAGTATAGTTGGCAATCCAGGCTCAGTAGATGTTTTTATTGGTTCTGTATTAATAATTTTAAAAAGATCATCTAAAGCTTCTTTTTCAGATACGGCATTTCTTAGAGGGTGATTAAGATTAATCTTTGTGAAATCTAAGGACTCTTGCTCAACGAGTAGTCCTTCGTAAGGCTCTATATGATATCTATGGGTTTTACCTACTTCTAATTTATTAGTCTCACTATTTTTATGAATAAGTGTTGCAGCAATTTCTAGAATGGCATTATTTTTAGGATTAAATCCTCCCGTCTCTAGATCAACAACAACTGGGAGATATTTACGAAATCTATCCTTAATCATCAATTAGTCCTCGGTATTTAGATTTCTAATAAATGTATTTTTTTCATCTTCATTTAAATTATGAAAATTATCTAATTGGTCGTTAAGGATTTTTAATTGAAGACTTTTTAGGTTTTCGCTTGTATCTGAATATTACTAATATCCATATTTTCATCCGAAAAATTATCAATTTTTGATCGTTTGATATTTAAATCTAAGGATTCTTTTAAATCATAAAATGATTGAGATACTTTTCTAGGCTCGGCTATATCAGATTTAGCGACTTCAACAATTTCAATACAATCTACTGGACAAGGCTCTATACAAAGCTCACAACCAGTGCATATGTCGTCAATAACCGAATGCATTAAATTTGTAGCGCCCATGATTGCATCAACCGGACATGCGGTTATACATTTTTTACAGCCTATACATTCCTCTTCAATAATACGAACTTTCTGAGCATTTATAGTCGGCCCATAATCTAAATTTACATTTGGTAAATTACTGCCAAGTAACTTATTTAATGCATTAAGAGTCTCTTGACCGCCTGGAACGCATCTATCATGAGGAGCACCATTTACTATAGCTTCTGCATACTGATTACAACCAGGTGTGTCGCAACGTCCACATTGAATTTGTGGAAGCTCCATATGAATTAAGTTAATTAGTTCCAATTTACTTATCAGCCACACCAAGCTTTTGCTGAAGCTTTGTATTCGAAGTGGTATAGCCAAATGGAACTCTTTCTCCGGGATAAATTCTCTTATAGGCTTCCTGAACAGCTAATGTAGTCTCATGAAAGCCTGAAAGTATTAAATCTAACTTTCCTGGATAATCATTTATATCTCCAACCGCAAATATTCCTGCTTTTGATGTTTGAAAGTTTTCAGTATTAACATTAATTTTCTTATTATTTAGTTCGAGTTCCCATTCTAAAATTGGACCTAGTTTTTTATTTAACCCAAAGAGAAACACTATCTCATCAGCTTTAAATTCTTCAATTTCATTCGTATCAAAATTCTTTAATGAAACACCAGTAACTTTCTCATTTCCTGTAATAGCGTTTATTACGTATGGAGTAAGAAGACTTACTTTTTTTGATTTAACTAAGATCCCTCATAAGCTTTTCAGTATGAGGTGCTCCCCTAAACTCATCACGCCTGTGAACCAAGCTTATAGATTTAGCAATACCAGCTAGCTCCACACTCCAATCTAAAGCTGAATCACCACCACCAAAAATAATTAAATCTTTAGCTCTTATATAAATCTTTAGATCTAACAGCATAAGATACACCAGAACCTAAAAATTGATCAGGATCACCAAATGTAAACTGTATACCAGCTCCAGCAGCTACAAATACATTTTTTGTATTAAAGACATTATTATCAGAAGTAGTAACCTCCCATGTATTAATTCATTAATAAGAGATTCGTTTATATGCTCTACTCTTTGATTTAAATGAAGCTCATAATCAAATGGTTTAATTTGTTCCAATAAAGCATCAATATGCTGTTGACCCGTCTGCATTGGAACTCCAGGTATATCGTATATTGGTTTTTCAGGATAAAGCTCAGCACATTGGCCTCCAGGCTTATCTAAATTATCTATTAATATGCAATTTAAACCTAAAAAGTCCTGCTTCAAAGACGGTGAAAAGACCGACTGGTCCAGCACCAATTACAACTATATCAACTTCCTGTATGTCTGTTGTTTTAACGCCTGTGATCATAATGTGTCCAATTATTAAAAATACCACCCTCATCATCAGATGAAGCTAGGACCATTCCTTCAGAAATTCCAAATTTCATTTTTCTTGGAGCGAGATTGTAAACAAGAATTACAAGTTTATTTAACAAGTCTTCTTTTTTATAAGCGCTTTTAATTCCAGCAAATACAGTTTTCTCACCTAGATCACCAACACTTAGGGTTAGTTTAATCAACTTATCGGCTTCCTCTATATCCTCAGCATTGATAACTTTAGCAACCCTTAGTTCAACATCAGAGAATTGATTGATATCAATTGTATTCATATCATTTAAATTTTCATCATTTGTCATATTATTTTCCTCTTCATTAAATAGTTCAAGTGTCATAGGGTCCATTCTTGTTAATAATGGAAGATATTTTGCTAATTTTGTACTTACAAGATGATCTTCAAGATTATTATAATTCTGTATATCTACTCCAAGTGAAGCAAAACCTTTAGATATTAATTTTGGTGCAACGGGGTGAAGAAATATTGATATCAGTCTAAATGCATTAATAGCTGTTGTTGCTACGTAAACAGCATCATCATTGTCCAACTTCCAAGGCGTTTTATCATTGATATACTTATTAGTTAAATCTGCCATATCCATTATTAATCTTATTGCTTTAGAGTATTGACGCACCTCAAAAAATTCTTTTATCTGGTCAGCATTTTTAATTATCTCACTGATTAAGCTTATATCTATTGAATTAGCCAAGTCGCCATCATTTTTTTGAATAAAGGTTGATGATCTGCTAAGAATATTTAAATATTTTCCAACCAGATCTGAGTTTATCAGAGCTGATCCGAGAATGTAAGGTATACAGGCTCATCTTTATCATTTAATTTTGCTGCAAAGTAATATCTCAGCATCTCAGGATCACAATGCTTGGCATGAGATCGTCCGGGGTCTCAACATTGAATTTAGACTTTGACATTTTCTCGACCTCTTCACCACAAACATAATCTCCGTTGTCTTCTAAAACAAATGATGCGTCGCTATAATCAGGGCGCCATTTCTTAAACAGAATCTTTGCCCCAAAGACTCTCAAGATTCGTGTGGTTTCTATCTGCCCAATTTGTTGCTGAAGCCAGATAACCAATTGGCGCATCAACCCATACGTAAAAGTATTTATTATTTTCTTCTGGAATGGAGAAGCCAAAGTATGGCTCGTCCCTTGATATATCCCAACTTTTTAAATCACCATCTAGCCACTCTGATAGCTTAGATACAATTGGTTTTTGCATCTGCACAGTTTTTAGAAACTGCTTAAGTAAGTCCTTGGATTTTTCTAGGTTAAAAAATACATGCTCTGATATCTTATGCGTTGGAGTGGAGCCTGTTAATGTAGATTTTGGGTTCACTAGCTCGGTGGCAGAGTAGGTTACTCCGCAACTATCACAACCATCTCCATATTGATTCTGGGCTGAGCATTTTGGACACTCACCCGTAACATATCTATCTGCTAAAAACAGTTGTTTTTCTGGGTCAAAAGCTTGGGTAATCGTGCGCGAAGCAATGTGGCCTTTGGCTTCACAGGCTTTATAAATGTACTCTGAGAAGTCTTTATTTTCAGGTGAATGAGTGGAGTAAAAGTTATCAAAAGACACCTGAAAATCTTTGAAATCTTGCTCGTGTTCGGCCTGCACATTAGCGATTAACTGCTCTGGGGTAATACCTTCTTGTTCTGCACGTAACATAATGGCAGTACCATGGGCATCATCAGCACAGACATAATGGCAGGTGTTGCCAATATGGCGTTGAAATCTAACCCATATATCTGTTTGCACATACTCCAGCATGTGACCAATATGAATGGAACCGTTGGCATAGGGTAAGGCTTGCGTAACTATAATTTTTCTTTGCTTGTTAATGCTATATCTAGTTATTGATTTGCTTATCTATATTATAATTCAATTCAATTAAACAATATTGAATGAATATTAAAAAAATTATACCCTAGCTTCTGCTAAAGGCGGTGTTGGAAAATCATCTATATGCGCTAACCTAGCGCTTCTTAAATTAGATTATAAGGTAGGGATTTTAGATGCAGATGTGTATGGTCCTAATCAACATATTTTATTTGAAATTGAAAATAGTAAACCTGAAATAATTTCTAAAAATTCTAAAAAGTGTTTTAAACCCTTAACATCTTATGGAATTGAGATAGCTTCCATGGGTTCAATCATAGATGATGATAAAGCAGCTATATGGAGAGGACCCATGCTTAGTGGGGCTATAAAGCAGCTAATGACAACAACTGATTGGGGCCATCTTGATATACTTTTTATAGATATGCCTCCTGGTACTGGTGATGCTTATTTAACAGTTTGTTCTGAAATACCTCTAGATGGTGTTATTCTCGTATCTACTCCAAATGTATTAGCTATAGGTGACACTTTTAAATCAATTAGTACATTCAATAAATTAGATAGACCCATTTGGTTCTTAAAAGCCAAAACAAAAAGAATCCAATAGCTAATATTGCCAAGGATCAAGAAAAAGTAAATTCTATTTTTTGATGAAAACATTTATAAAGCTAATAAATTAATCAACAAACGATACGCCCCAGGAACACCATTTTTAGAAAAACTTATTAAGAAAAATTGGATTGGAATAGCGTTAGCTAATTTGTACAAGCCTTTTACATGCAGAGACCATTAATGATCCTTTTGAGGATATAAATAGAATAACATTCGAATTCAATGAAGCTTTAGATAATACTATTGCCAAACCAGCAGCTCAGATTTATGGCGATATAACACCTCCATTTATTCAAAATAGGGTTACTAGATTTTTTAAAAATCTTGCTGAAATTGATACATTTATTAATCAAGCATTACAAGGAAAGCCAAAGTTAGCTTTTCAGGACTTTGGAAGGTTTACCATAAATTCTACTATTGGTTTATTTGGTTTTTTCGATGTTGCTAGCAAAATGGGATTGGAAATTCATGACGAGGATTTTGGACAAACACTTGGAGTATGGGGTGTTCCTAGTGGCCCTTACATCATGCTGCCTATTATTGGCCCGAGCAACGTTAGAGATTTAATGAGCCGACCAATATCATCATTTTTATCCGGTACATTTGCTATGACTGATACCGATGTAAAGTTAGCATTAACTGCTCTAGATGCTTTAGAAACAAGAGAAAGATATTTAGATTTTGAAGCCTTAATTACAGGAGATAGATATACCTTTGTTAAGGATGCCTATATTCAATCCAGAGATTATGAGATTTCTGATGGGCTCAGTGATGAAGATGACTTTTTAGAAGATTTAGATGATTTCTTGCTAGAGGATTAAATTAGAGCAATAAGTTCATTTCTTGAATTGACTATATCCCCATCGAGTATTGTTTCGTGTACTTTTCTTCTGAATGCTTTTGCCTGCGTATCACCTTTAGAAAGACCAAATAGATGTTTAAGCATTCTTGATAAATCATGACCCTTTGAATGCATTACCGTTACATAATCTAAATACTCGTTAAGAATCTCAACTTTATTTTTTCTATTTGTAGTTTCGTTGAAAATGAGTTCATCAACATCAGCTAACATAAAGGGATTATCGTATGAAGCTCTTCCTATCATTACCCCATCAACTTTCTCTAAATGATTTTTAGATTCTGTTAAGTCTTTTATGCCTCCATTAATAATGATATTTAAATCTTTATTTTCCTGTTTAAGTCTATAGACATAATCATACTTAAGAGGAGGTATATTTCTATTCTGTCGAGGACTTAATCCTTTTAGTAGTCCATTTCTTGCATGCACAATAAATGTTGAAACCCCAGCAGACTTTACTATCTCAACAAAATTACTTAAAAATTCATAATCTTCCCTATCATCAATACCAAGCCTACATTTCACTGTTACTGGCAAATCAACACTTTTAGACATTTCTGATACGCACTCAGCAACAAGTTCAGGTTCAAGCATCAAGCAAGCGCCAAATCTACCTTTCTGAACTCTTTCTGATGGATAGCTACATTTAAATTGATTTCATCATATCCATATTTTTCAGCAACCTTGGCACACTCAGCTAAGTGCTTTGGATTGGAACCACCAAGCTGAACTCCAACTGGGTGTTCTTCGTTATTAAAATCAAATTGATTAAGGCAATTACCAAAGATAATTGAACCAGTAGAAATCATTTCAGTATAAAGAAATATATTTTTAGAAATTAACCTTAATAAAAATCTATCATGCATATCTGTATATTGCATCATTGGAGCTACACAAATCTTATGAGAGTCCATCTTTATATAAAGTAGGTGATTGAGTATAGACCAACTATTGTAAGAACGATTGTATAAGGTAAAGCCATCTTAACCATTTTAATATAAGACAGTTTAATCAGAGGCGCTAAAGATGATGTTAAGAGAAATAAGAAAGCTGCCTGGCCATTAGGTGTGGCGATACTAGGTATATTAGTTCCTGTATTAACGGCAACTGCTAATGCTTCAAATTGTTCGCGGTTAATAGTATTTGCTAAATATGCCTGATTTATTTCATTTATGTATATGGTAGCAACAAATACATTATCGCTTATCGCAGATAACAACCCATTAGCAACAAAGAAAATGGGTGTACATCGAGTTTAAGGCTTAGAACATAAGTTATTATGGGCGTAAATAAATGCTGATCATGAATAACGCTAACAATGGCAAAAAAAACAGCAAGTAAAGCTGTGAATGGCAGGGCTTCTTTAAATGCAGGACCAAGATCATGTTCATCAGTTATCCCTTTAAATGATGTTAAAAGAATAATTACAGCTAAACCGATAACTCCAACCGCTGCAAGGTGCAAAGCTAATGCAAAAATCAAAAATAATAAAACTATAAATTCAATGTAAAGCTCAGCTTTTTGTGTATCTGTTTGTTGGGAAGTTTCATACAAATCATAGTCATTAAAAATGACTCTAATATTTTCAGGCAATTGATGACCAAAGCCAGCAAGCTTAAACCTTTCAATAACTAGGCAGGTTAGAATACCTGCAAATAATACTGGCATTGTTACCGGTGCCATGGCTATAAAAAATTCTATAAAATTCCAACCAACCACTCCTGCTATTAAAAGATTTTGAGGTTCACCGACTATAGTGCAAACACCACCTAGGGCTGTACCAACTGCTCCATGCATTATTAGATCTCTTAAAAAACCCTTAAATTCATTTAACTCAGCTTGAGCTTCTATAGGTAGATTTTCATCTGAATGAAAGTCATGATCTTTATCAGTAAATGCTTTGTTGGATCTTACTGTATGAAATATTCTATAAAAACCAATAGCTACACTAATAAGAACAGCTGTAACTGTTAAGGCATCAAGAAATGCTGATAAAAAAGCAGCAGAAAAAAGAAAAAAGAATGACAGAGTTATTTTAGATTTAACCTTAATTAATAACTTTGTAAAAATCATAAGCATTAGATTTTTCATAAAGAAAATACCCGCAACCATAAATATTAATAACAGTATGACTTCAAGATTATTACTTATCTCATTAAAAACAGATTCAGTTGTTGTAAGACCTAAAGCAATAGCTTGTATTGCTAATAATCCACCAGGCTGAAGAGGGTAGCATTTTAGAGCTAATGCTAATGTAAAAATGAATTCTAATAAAAATAACCAGCCAACTATAAATGATCCATTCATACCTAAGCTATTTAATGATAGTAGGATTATCGGGTTTAATGCTAAAAAAATTAATATGGTAGACTTGTACCAAATTGGTGAATTACCTAGAAACATTTTTGATATAATCTGAAACATATTCATCTAAATTAACTCCACTTATTATTATATGCACTTAAAAAGATTTATAGAATTCGATAACTTGAAGGATAATTCTTTTATTCTTTTTAATGGTGATGCAATTTTATACGATAATCTTACTAAATCTTATTTATTTGATCCAAAATCATTATATTTAGACAGTAACTATGAAAAATACAGAATTGGTAGATATTAAAAGAATGATATAGATATTGCAATTAAAGAAAATTTAGTAAAAATATTTCTAATTTAGATCTAGATCAAATCGACCTTCGTTTTATGCTTCCTCAGTTATCATCTGATGAATTTCAGCTTGTAAGTAGAGCTAAACAACTTCTACATTGGCTTGTGTCAAACAGATACTGTTCTTATTGTGGAAATAAAAATATATTTGAGTCTAAAGAAGAGGCCTTATATTGCTCTTGTATCAATACTTATACTTACCCAACAATTTCACCTTGCATAATAACTCTTGTCACAAATGGTAATAAAATTCTTCTAGCTAGAAATAAGCTTTTTCCAGAAGGAATGTTTAGTGCATTAGCAGGATTTATTGAAGCCGGCGAAACAGCTGAAGAAGCTTTAGTTAGAGAAGTTAAGGAAGAGGTAAATATTGAAGTCTCTAATATCAGATATTTTGCTAGTCAATCCTGGCCTTTCCCAAGCCAACTAATGCTTGGTTATTATTGTGAATGTTTAACAGGTAATCCTGTTCCTGATGGCATAGAGATTGAGGAGGCGGCTTGGTTTGATATTAATAATTTACCAAATATACCGCCACCAACTTCAATTGCTGGAAAGCTTATTAACTCTTATATCGAGGGTCGTTAGCAGCTCTTGTTGGAACTGCAGCTTTCTTCTTAGGTTTCGATTCTATAGGCTTCAAACCACTTGCTTTGGGTTTGACTTTAGTTTCTACAGCCTCTGATTTTTTAGTATCGTTAACTGGTTTTTGTTTCGGCATCTCGTCCTGAGTCTTAGGTGTAACTTTTTTAGATTCAGATTTTATTGCTTGATCTTTTTGAATAACTTTCTTGTTATCAGCCTTTGATACATTTGGAGTAGATTCAACCTTTTTCTGCATTGGCTTATTCTCTTTTGGATCAGCTTTATTGGCTTGAGCATTATTAGGATTCTTATTTTGCTGCGGCTTATTTTGCTGCGGCTTATTTTGCTGTGGCTTATTTTGCTGTTGCTTATTTTGCTGCGGGTTATTGCTGTTAACCGGTTTTTTTACAGGCTGATTTCTATTTTGCGGCCTTTTGCGTTGTTGGTTATTTCTATTTTGTGGTTTACGTGTAGCTGGTTTTTTCTTAACTTCTTCTTTTGTATTCATCCCTATAGCTTTTTTTATAGTCTGCATTAAACCTGGTCCGGCTTTTTTTGGCATTTTTGGAGGCGTTATTGCATTGACCAAAGGTTTCATAACTTTAGACTGGTTTTTATCATCTCTCCAATCCATAGTCGGGGTAGGGCTATCTGGAGTCATATTATATGAATCCATAGGCGTAACATCTGATGCTTTAATTCTTAAAACTTTATATTGAGGTCTGGGTTTATATGGATCTGCGATAACCCAAATTTTTGTATTAGAAGCGTTCTCAATTCTCATTAATTCATTTCTTTTTTCATTTAAAAGATAACTTGCAACATCTGAAGGAACAAATGCATGAATTTCACCAGTATTTTCTTTAATAGAATCTTCAGAAATAATTCTAAGTATTGACTGACCTAAAGATCTTGGACCTCTAACTAAAACATGTTCAATATCATAAGATTCATTTAATGATGGTCTTAATCTTTGTCTTGATATTTCTAATAGTCCAAATCTTGATATGCCTGATATTTGAACTCTTGCTCTATCTCCATGAACAGCTTTTCTAAAAGCATTTTCAAATTTTTTTCGATTGGCAGCTGCTGCCATATCTATAAAATCAATAACAATAATACCTCCCATATCACGCAACCCAAATCATGATATTAAATGTGGTATATTGATTAGTTTGAAAAGCGGTATATGCTCTCGTGAAGATTTTCATCTTGAAGTACGGGATAAAAAACCTATTTTATTTCTACATTAGGGTCTATGACTATAGAACCACCTGATGTAAGTGAAATTTCTCTTTGAAATGCTAATTCTATTTGGGATTCAATTTGATATCTATTAAATAAAGGTATCTCTTCATCATAATATTTAACTTTATCAGCATGATCTGGAATTACAGATTCGATGAACTCTTTTGCTAACATCAGAAGTAATTTGTTCATCAATAAGTATTTCTTCAATATCATCTCTAAAGTAATCTTTTACAACTCTCACAATTAACTTATCATCTCTATAGATTAAACTTGGACTCGGAGCCTCGGATGTTGTTTGATCA
This sequence comes from uncultured SAR86 cluster bacterium, assembly GCA_905181645.1. Lineage (GTDB taxonomy): Bacteria > Pseudomonadota > Gammaproteobacteria > Magnimaribacterales > D2472 > MED-G78. The sequence continues at coordinate 100,833 of CAJIYN010000002.1, read as the reverse complement.
ATTTGACCCCACAATGCTAGTAAGTAAGCTAAATCTAAACTTAATTCTTCAGAACTTCTTCCTAGTCCAGCAGTTCTTACAATTGCTCCCATTCCTTCAGGAATAGATAAGCTTTTTAGCGCTTCTTTAATTTCATCTCTCTCTTCACCACTAATTCTTCGAGAAATTCCACCAGCTCTGTCTGAGTTTGGTATTAAAACCAGAAAACGACCAGCTAAAGCTATCTGAGTTGTTAGAGCTGCTCCTTTGGTTCCACGTTCTTCTTTAGTTACCTGAACGATTATTTCCTGTTGCTCCTTAAGGATACAAACGCGTTTTCCTTCTTTATTCTTTTCATAGAATTCACTTGATAAATCTTTTAATGGTAAAAAACCATGCCTTTCAGATCCAAAATTAACAAAAGCAGCATCTAAACTTGATTCAACTCTAGATACAGTTGCTTTAAATATACTTCCTTTGAGAAGTGCTTGCGCATTAAATTCATTATCTAAATCGTATAATTTAGCTCCATCAACTAGAGCTACTCTTAATTCATTCCCGTAGGATGAGTTTATTAAAATTCTTTTCATTTTTTTTCCCTTATATGGGAAAGACCAGCGTCAGTATGCTGAAGATTTCAATTTAATAAGTCTTACTATGTTGCTTATTAAATACACCCACTTAATGGGCTTAGGCAAGATCTGTTTTTACTTAGTCTTTCTTTATTTATTACTTAAACTATTTAAATAGTTTTAAAGTTCGTCTTTAATAAGTCCATCGTATAGACTTCGCCTATGAGTGTCAAAAATTTAACAGTAGATAAAGATAATGCTAAAAGGCGGCTTGATAATTTACTTATGTCTGTTTATAAGGAATTACCTAGGTCCAAAATTTACAGCATGATTAGAAAAGGCGAAGTAAGAGTTAACTCAGGTCGTACGAAGCCCCTTTATAAGGTAAAAGAGGGAGATATTATAAGAATCCCACCTTATTTAAATAACGAAAATCAGCCCAAAAGGCCAATTTCAAACAAATTACAAGATAGATTTAAACAGCGAGTTTTATTTGAAGATCTAAACTACATAGTCTTAAACAAACCAACAGGAACACCAGTTCATAGCGGTTCAGGCAATACTATTGGAGCTATAGACATATTAAGGTCCTTTTATAGTGAAACTATAGACTTATGCCATAGGTTGGATAAAGAGACTTCTGGATGTCTAGTTTTTGCTAAAAACAAAACTGCACTTAGATTTTTTAATAAAAATCTTGCGCTTAGGGATAAAGATCTAAAAAAAACCTATATAGCAATCCTTAAGGGCAGCTTCAAAAAAGATCTATTTATAGATAATAATATTAATACAATAAAATCCTCCACAGATCATAAAGTAAACATTGATAGCGAAGAGGGCAAATATGCCAGTTCTTTATTTAGACCTATAAAAAAACTGAAAAAATCATCATTGGTTGAGATAGATATTTACTCTGGTAGAACCCATCAAATTAGAGTTCAAGCCGAATCGTTAAATCATAATGTTGCAAATGATATTAAGTATGGAGATGCTGAATATAATAAGTTTATTAGTAAATCAGGAATTAAAGGCATGGCTTTGCATGCTAAGTTAATTGAATTTAAAGATGAAGAGAACAACTTAATAAAAGTTGAAGCCCCTCTAGAGGATTCTTTTGCTGATTTAATTGATTATTTAAATTAATATATAACTACACAAATTGATTGTAGTTTGTTAGGATACGTTTTTTTTAAGGGTACAAGATGGCAGTTCAAAAAAGTAAGGTTACTAGATCCAGAAGAGGAATGAGACGTTCTCATGACTCCTTAAATGCATCTACTCTATCAACTGATCAAGTTTCAGGTGAAAGGCATGTGCGTCACCAGATGACAGCTGATGGCTTTTATAAAGGTAGATTAGTGAAAGACTTAAGAAAACCTATTAAGGAAGACGAAGACCAGATAGAGGAGTAGTCCATGCCTAAGGAAATTAGTTTAATATTTCCAGGGCAGGGTTCTCAACATATAGGGATGCTGACTCCCGACCTATTACTAAACTATAAAGACATAGTTACTAAATCTTCTGATTTATTAAGTATTAACTTTATTGAGTTAATAAATGAAGATCCCAATAATCTTCTAAACCAATCATCTTTTACTCAACCTGCAATATTGCTCATTTCATATTTGCATTTTTTAAATTTTAAAAATACTGAATTAGCAGCTGCAACATTAGTAGCTGGACATTCACTTGGTGAATATTCAGCACTTGTTGCCTCTGGTAGCATTGAAGATCTTAATTCTAAATTAGTAAGAAGAAGAGGTATTTTAATGGAGTCTGCATCGAAGGGTTCTATGGCAGCAATTATGGGTTTAGAAAAATCAATTCTTGAGGGTTTATGTACAAATGAGCAAAATCTTAATAATTCAACTGTTTCATGCGCTAACTTAAATTCACCCATGCAAATAGTTATAGCAGGAACAGTAGATGCAGTGACAAACGTATGTAATTTAGCTAAGGAAGCTGGTGCTAAAAGAGCTATATTGTTAAATGTAAGTGCTGCATCTCATTGCATGTTAATGCAAAAGCCAGCAGAGGAATTTAATAACTATTTAAATAAAATATCTATATGTATGCCTAATACAAATATACTCCAAAACTTAATACTAATAATTTATTAAGGCTAAAAGAGAATTTAATTAATCAACTAACAGGTTCAGTTAAATGGATGGATATTATGAAAAAAGTTAAAACAACTAACTCAATAGTTATTGAGTGTGGCCCCGGTAAAGTTCTTCAAGGAATTGGTAGATCTAATGGCTTGTCTGATATTCTAAACACATCAGCAGAAAATTTTAATTCAAGATTAGAGGAGCTTTTATGAACAAAGTAGCTTTTATTACTGGAGCCTCAAGAGGTATAGGGCTATCTATAGCCAATGCTCTTAATGTTAATGGCTATGATGTTGTAGGAACTGCAAGAGGTGTTTTTGAATTTAGTCCAGTAAATCAAGATTCTAAAATGGTAGCTATGCAGCTTGATATTACCTCTAGAGATGAGGTAAAAAATCTCCCATCTGTCTTAAAGGAGTTAGACCTTATGCCTAGTATTGTTATTAATAACGCTGGCATTACAGCTGATCAGTTATTTCTAAGAATGTCAGATGAAAACTGGGACAATGTTATTGATACAAATCTTAATGGAGTCTTTAATATCACCAAGGCTTTTATTAAGCATCTTGTTAAATCTAAATCTGGAAGAGTTATAAATATCTCTTCGGTCTCTGGATTGATGGGTAATCCCGGTCAGGTTAATTACTCTTCTGCTAAAGCAGGTGTTATAGGTTTTACAAAATCTATTGCTCTTGAATTAGGTTCTAGAAACATAAGATGTAATGCGATTGCACCAGGTTTTATAGATACAGATATGACTTCTTACCTTGATGATGAAGCTAAAGCAGAAATTGTTAAGGGAATTCCTCTGCAAAAACTCTGGTTCACCAAAAGATATATCTGAAATAGTAGCTTTTCTAGCTAGTAATGAAGCTGCATACATAACAGGGCAAACAATTTCTGTTGATGGCGGCCTCTACATGTATTAATAAATGTGCAACTTTTTGATATTAGATGTAAAATGTGTCTCCTCAAGTACAGCAATGCTATTACATTACCGGTGAGGCTGATTTTGCTTTGGTCGTGTTAGGCAAAGATGTTGAAGACTTCGAACGACTAACTCATCGCTTATTTTTTGAAGATACTTTAGATACAGTGGAGCTTGTCATGGCTTTAGAAGAAGAATTCGATCTAGAGATTGCTGATGAAGATGCTGAAAAAATTTCAACAGTTAACGAAGCTGTAAGTTACATAAACGCTAATTCATAAATTATTTCCATGAAACTACAAAGAAGAGTTGTAGTTACTGGTTTAGGTTTAGTTTCACCAATAGGTAACGACGTTAATTCCTCATGGGATGCTTGTACTAATGGGATTTCTGGGATTACAACTTTTGATAATAAAATTGAAAATTCATGGTTATTAGAGGTGGAAGAGTTAAAGATTTAGATTTCTCAAGTTATCTTGATCCAAAAGACTCAAGACGATTAGACACATTTATTCAATATGGAGTTATTGCTGCATCTCAGGCTATCAATGACTCTGGCTTTTTAGATTCAGCTACTGATCTAAATAGAGTAGGTGTTAATTTTGGTTCTGGTATAGGTGGAATTGAAACAATTGAAAATAATCACAAACTTTTTCTAGAAAAAGGATACAGAAAAGTATCACCATTCTTCGTACCTGGCTCAATTATAAATATGACATCTGGCTTTATATCAATAAAATTTGGTTTAAGGGGTTCAAATATGAGTACAGTTACAGCTTGTTCTTCTGGAAGTCACTCTATTGGACTAGCTGCACGATCTATCGCTTATGGTGAATCCGATGTCATGGTTGCTGGGGGAAGTGAAATGGCAAGCACGCCATTGGCTATATCTGGTTTTATAGCTGCAAGAGCTTTATCCACATCAAAGAATCCTCAAACAGCAAGTAGGCCTTGGGATAAAAACCGTGATGGTTTTGTTTTAGGTGAAGGAGCAGGTGCTTTAGTTTTAGAGGAACTTGATCATGCTATCAAAAGAAAGGCCACTATACATGGTGAGGTGATTGGTTTTGGAATGAGTTCAGATGCATTTCACATGACTGCACCACCAGAAAATGGAGAGGGAGCCGCCTTATCAATGACTAATGCAATAGATGATGCTGGTATTTCTAGAGACGAGGTTGATTATATAAATGCTCATGGAACTTCAACTCCTCTTGGTGATCTAGCGGAAGCCACGGCTATGAAAAGTGTTTTTAAAAATAATGTGCCGTCAGTAAGCTCTACCAAATCAATGACAGGTCATACTCTTGGAGCAGCTGGAGCAATAGAGTCTATTTTTAGTATATTGGCTATTAACAAGGGGATTATTCCACCAACTATTAATCTTGATAATCAGGATCCTCGATGTGATTTGGACTTTACTGCTAACGTAGCTAAAGAAGCTAATATAAAAATAGCTATGAATAACTCCTTTGGCTTTGGCGGAACAAATTCTACTTTAATTTTTAAAAAATATACTTAATTGAAATTAAGATTATTTCAACTACTCCTACTAACTTTTATTGTCACATTTGGTTTTATAGGCCCTTACAATAGTTTTCTAAACATTCAATTGAATCCAGCATCTCAAATAATTAATATTGAAAAAGGTTCATCGAATTTACAAATCCTGAAGCAGGTTAAATCAAATCTTAATTCGCTCGAACTTCTATATATAAAATTATTTCTATTCTTAAATAATGGAGCCTACCAATCAGGTGAGTACGAAGTGCAAGACAAGTCGATCATCAGTGCTCATAACCAGTTATTAGTTGGCGATACCATAACTCATGAATTGTTGATTATTCCAGGTATGAATAAATTTGATATTACTAAAATGATCGATGAATCCTATCTTATTAATGACTGCATAAATCTTACTTGTACAAATAACCTTTATGGATTTAGCGAAGGGATGGTCTTACCTGACACTTATTTTTATAAAAAAGACATGAAAGCCTCGACTTTACTTAAATTGAGTTCAGATAATTTAATTAAGTTTGTAGAGTCGGTCTGGTTAAAGAAATCGAACACTAATCCGATATCAAGCATCAAAGATTCTTTAATTCTTGCTTCAATAATTGAAAAAGAATCTTCTGATTTATTAGAAAAGCCTTTAATAGCAAGTGTTTTTATTAATAGATTGAGAAAAGAAATGAGGTTGCAAGCAGACCCAACTGTAATATATGGAATTAAGAACTTCAATGGTAATATTACTAAGAAAGACTTACAGATAAAAATAATTTATATAATACCTATACTATAAAATCTTTGCCGCCTTCGCCTATATCAGTTTCAAGTAAGACCTCGATTGAGGCAGCTATATTATCCGAACCTGGTGAATACTTATTTTTTGTTGCAAATAAAAAAGGTTCTCATTATTTTTCAAAAACATACAACGAACACTTAGAGGCTGTTAAACTTTACCAATTAAAATGATGAAATTAATTACATTTGAAGGCATTGAGGGTGTTGGCAAGTCAACACAAATACAAATGCTTCATGATCACATTATCGCATCTGGTTTCACTTCAAGTATTATTCGAGAACCTGGCTCTACAGCCTTTGGTGAAGAAGTTAGAAATTTATTATTAAATACTGATTTTAATATTTCTTCAGAAGCTGAGTTACTTTTGATGTTTGCTTCACGAGCAGAGTTGGTAAAAACATCTTTATTAAATCCTCAAACGGACTTTATACTCTGCGATAGGTTCTATGATGCTTCAATTGCTTATCAGGGTTACGGCAGGGGTCTTAGTTTAGATTTTATAGACTCCCTCATTAACAATATTAATTGCCCCATACCTGATTTAACCTTCCTGCTTGATTTAGATCCACTAGAAGGCTTTAACAGAAAATCAGAAGACAAAATGGATAGAATAGAATCAGCTGGAATAGATTTTTTTACTAGAGTTAGAAATGGTTATTTACAGCAAGCATCAAAAAACACCTCAAGAATTAAGGTTATAGATGCATCTAATGATATTTCCTCAATATCAGATCAAATCCTTAGTTATTTTAATAACATCAGATGAGCAGCCTTGAGAATTTTCCTTGGTTAAATAAAGCTTTTTTAAATACTAATCTTTTAACGCTTCCTCATTCTTCATTGATTGAAGGAAGTAAGGGCTTGGGTAAATCTATTCTTGCTAGCAAGATAGCAAAAACGCTTCTGTGCTCTGAATCTTCAACATCTTCCTGCGATAGCTGCCATTCTTGTAATCTTTTTGATCAATCCACTCATCCAGATTTTTTTATAAACGAAGATGATTCTAAAATCTATTTTCATCATAAGAGAAATGATTAATTTCTCTGTAGTAGGTTAGAGTGATGAGGTATAGATAAGGTAGTGATTAACCAAATGAATGTAAATGCTGCAAATGGTCTTTTAAAGACTCTAGAAGAGCCTAGAAAAAATACTCTTATTATTTTATTAGCTCACAATGCGCGCTCACTTCCGCAAACTGTTTTATCTAGATGCCAAACTATCCATATCAATCCCACATATGAGCAAACAGATTGGGTAAGATCTCAAGGTATTGAGGATTTTAATTATTACGATTACCCAACCTACCTTGCGCCAATTGAACACCCTGCAAAGTAATTTTTGGGATTTTGTTTATAGATTTTTCTAATAATTGACAATGCGCTTGAAGTATCATTTGAATTGAACAAATCTTCAGCCAGAGCAAAAGCAAATCTCCAATTTTTTGGATCCATTTTGTAAGCGAATTGTAATACGCCTTACTCTGGTAAATTTAAATCTTTAAATGATTTGAATATATCAACCTCAAATCTATCGAACGCTTTGGATGAGTTAAATGGTTTAAGAAATATGATGATTAAAGTATCAAGTATCAACGAAAATCATTCATTTAAATATTTTATATTTAAATTAGATTCTTTAAAAGATTCAACAACTTGAAGCCTTTTAAGAGCTTCCATTTTTCTCTCCTGCCTTAGAGGATAGCATTACTGCAGCTCCAGCAATTTCATCTGGTTCGCCAATTCTTTGCATTGGAGTATTACCTAAAACTGCTTTTAAAATATCAGGATTTTCCCACAATGCTTTTGCAAAATCAGTCTTAATTAAACCAGGGGCAATTGAGTTAGCTCTAATATTTTTAGATCCAAATTCAGCAGCAATATTTTTAACTATCATTATATCTGCAGCTTTTGATATATTGTAAGCTCCTAGCAAAGCACTTCCTTTAATACCACCAATGCTAGAAATGATAATAATAGAACCATCATTTCGTTCAACCATCTCTGGTATTACTAAATTACATAAAAGTTGATTTGATTTAATGTTATTTTGCATAACTTTATCAAACTTATCAGAAGGCATATCAAGCATAGATCCCATAAATGGGTTAGTTGCAGCGTTACAAATTAAGACATCAATTTTTCCTAGTTTTTCTCTGGTTTTTAAAACCAATTGCTCTAGTTGCTCAGGCTCACTAATACTGGCCGGAATAGAGTGAGCAAGCTCCTCACCAACAAGTTCATTTATCTCATCAGTAGTTGCTTGGCACACATCTGCTTTACGACTAGATATAATCACGTTAGCTCCATGAAGGGCACAATGCTTAGCAATAGCTTTTCCTATACCTCTTGACGATCCTGTTATTAAAATTGATTTGTTTTTTAAGTTAAATAATGACATTTTATGATTATAATTAGTTTCTAATTAATAGGATTCTAACATGATAGAAATATACGGAAAACATAATTGCCCATTCTGCGATAAAGCTAAATTTTTATGTAAAAGAAATAATTTAGAGTATGTCTATAAACAACTTGATGAAGACTTTGATCGTGATGCTTTCTTTGCATTGTTTCCAACTGCATGAAGTACCAAATTATATTGACTTTCATTATACAGATCTCGAAGCTTGCCATCAAAATAGGACATAAATTATGGTTGAATTTAATAAATTTTTAATTAATCTTGATGGTTATATTGGTAGCGCTCCATGGTTTCCCATGCTACTTATTGGTACTGGTATATTTTTAACAGTCTATCTTGGTTTTCCACAATTTAAATTTTTTATGCATGGTTGGAGAATACTTACTGGTATATGAATAAGATGCTTATATGATCCTACTTCATCTAAAATATCAACTGCTTTATCTGGAAAGAACCGATCCATAACATAGCGGTCGGCTAATTTTACAATAAGATTTATTACTTCATCTGAATATGATACACTATGTGGAATGACAACAAAATTTGTTGAGGTTTCTTTAGCTCATAAGTACAGAACAACTTTACCTGATGGATCTATCTCAGGTGGACCATTTCACTATATAGAGCATGGGATGAACATGAAGTGGCTTGCAATAGTCTTTGCATTCTTAATGATGTTGACAGCCATTGGAACTGGCAATATGCCCCAAATTAATAATATAGCTGAAGTCATGGATTCTGAGTTTTCTATAAAACCTATCATCACTGGCTCTGTCTTATCAGTTCTATTATTGTTAGTTATTGTTGGTGGTATTAAAAGAATTGCAAAAATTGCTAGCGCCTTGGTTCCTGCAATGGGCATTATATATATTACGGGTTCCATGATTGTTATTTTAGATAATTATGAAAATATAATTCCATCGTTCCAACTAATTTTTTCACAGGTCTTTACTGGCTCATCTGCTGTAGGTGGATTTCTTGGAGCTAGTTTTGCATTAGCTATGCAAAAAGGTGTAGCTAGGGGAGCTTTTTCAAATGAGGCTGGTCAGGGTTCATCTCCTATTGCTCACGCATCCTCTAAAACAGAAGATCCTATTGAAGAAGGCATTGTTTCTATACTCGAGCCATTTATTGATACTTTAGTGGTTTGTACTATTACAGCTTTAGTTATCTTGTCTAGTGGAGCTTGGTCTGAAAAGCATCAAAATAATTTTGATAAAACATCGACAACCTTTGTGTCTGGGTCTTATTCAGAGGAGAGTGTTGATGATATTAATGAATTAAGATACTTTATTAATAATCTTGATTCAGAGGTAAAACTATTTACTGGAACCCTTCAGGTAAGTGATGGTGTTATTGCTAAATCTATCAATGATGCAGTTACGATTCTTCATAAGAAATCTATAGCTGAGGATGTTGTTATTTATACCAATAACCCTATTGGTGAATCAACAGATAGGTACGAAGGTTCTATAAATATTGATGATGGGGTCATAAGCACTAATGGGCTAAGTTTATCTGGAAAATCACTAGTTCATTCAGCTGAATTAACTGCTGTAGCATTTAAATCTGGTGTTCTTGGGGTTTATGGTGGTTATATAGTTGCTCTTGGTTTGCTTTTATTTGCTTTCTCTACAGCAATTGCATGGTCTTATTATGGAGACAGATCGGCTGCTTATGTCTTTGGTGAAAAGAGTGTTGTTTGGTATAGGCTTGTTTATGTAGCCTGTTTCTTTATGGCGGCAATAATTGATACTGAAGTAGTGTGGAATTTAGCTTATATAATAGGACCCTTGGTGACCATACCAAACATAATAGCCTTAATAATCTTAAGGAAAGAAATGAAATCTATGTCTGACTCATATGTTATAAAAAAATAAATTATCACTATGCTCAATGATCAACTGCGTAATTGCTTAACTTTCTTTTTATTAGTTGTCTTAATTTCTTGCGGAGGAGGGGGTGGAAGTAGTTATAGTGGTCCTGCTCCAGCCCCTAATAGTGCTCCTTATTTCGTTGACTTGCCAACCGAAATTTCTGTTGTTGAAAATCAAACTGATTTAATAAACCAACAGCGCCAAATAACTGCTGATTCTTTAACATTTTCATTCAAAATAGATAAAGATTATTTTAATATTACTGCTTCAGGTGTTATCACTTTCATCACAGCCCCGAGTTACTCAACAAAATCTGATTTCTTTTTTACAATCAATGTCACTGATGGAGAATATACGGCTTCAAGTTCATTGACTGTAGATATTTTTATTAAAGAAAATTGTGATAGCTCAACATCTGTTGCAGCTACCACCGGTTACGAGATTATTTGGTCTGATAATTTTAATGACAGTGAATTAAATTTAGATAATTGGACATATATCATTGGTAATGGTCAAGCTCAAGGTATTGGCGGTTGGGGTAATAGCGAGCAACAGTATTACTCAAATAGCGCTAATAATTTATATATAGAAGAGGGTTGCTTAAAAATAACAGCCTTAGTAGAAGATGCGCAAGATGATTATGGTCAATATTCTTATACTTCTGCAAAAATTAATTCTTATCAAAAAGTTGATTTTAAAAGTAATGGTCGTCTTACGGTCAGATTTAAAAATCCTATCGGACAAGGTTTATGGCCTGCTATATGGATGATGCCAAGCGAAAAAATTTATGGTGGTTGGCCATTTAGTGGGGAAATAGATTTGATGGAGTATCGTGGTCAAAATTTAAAAGAGGAAAAGAAACATCATCACTATATTTTTCAGGCTTTCTACTAGTACCATATACTATAAATCCATTTTCGGAAAGCAATTTTCCAATTGCTCTTCCAATTCCTGACGACCCACCTGTAACTAATACTACTTTTAACATTTTAGCAAAGATAAATAAATGAAAAATTTTATTTAATACTATCTAAATTTCGGGTACAAAAAATGGCAAGCTACCTCCATCTGAGATGTGTAATTGCTGTAATCCAAATTTATGTGATGATAAGAAGAGATTATTAATAGATTGGATTAAGTACGAAAAGCTATCCAATTAATCCATTCTTGCTTTTAATTCATTGGTAACGTCATTAATGGACAAGTCCATAAACTTAAGCAAAACTATTAAGTGAAAGATTAAATCTGCTGATTCAGATATTACTCTTCCATCATTTGTTACAGCAGCAATGGATGTTTCTCCAGCTTCTTCTGTTAATTTTTTAGCTGCAGCTATAGCTTCAGCAGGAGTTTTCGCAACAATTGTTTTATTTGAATTAAATCTATTAAGAATAATATCTTCGAGTTGATTCAATACAAACAAGCTATTACCTAATTCTGTTTTAAAACAAGATATTTCACCCTCATGACAAGTGGGGCCCAAAGCCTCAACCATAATAATTAATGCATCAACATCACAATCTAAATACATATCTTTAATAATTAGCTTATTTCCAGATACTTCACCTTTTGTCCATAGTCGATCTTTGGATCTACTGTAAAAGGTTACTTTCTTGGAACTAATAGTTACATCTAAAGCTTCTGTTGTCATGTAACCAAGCATCAAAACTTCCCTCGTTGATTTGTCTTGAATAATTGCAGGGATCAAATTATTCATTTTTTTCCAATCAGGTGTATCCATTATGTTTCCTTATATTAATTTTATTTATAAATAGATTATCACTTTCCATAATAGATTCAAATTTTTTATTTGATTCATCTATTATGTTTTTAAGTACAACGTCAATATTACCAGATTTAAAGACTTCATTAAAATGTTCAATTTTTCCTGCTCCACCTGATGCTATTATCGGAATGTTGACTATTTGTGATAACTTTTCAAGTGCCTGACAAGCAAATCCATTTTTAGTTCCATCATGATCCATCGAAGTAAAAAGAATTTCTCCTGCTCCCCTATCCTCTACTTCTTTAGCCCAGTCAAATAACCTAATATCTGTTTTAACTCTTCCTCCAACCAAGTAAACAAACCAATCATTATCAACATACTTAGCATCAATAGCTACTACTACACATTGAGTTCCGAAATTTATTGCTAACTCATTAATAAAATCAGGGTTTTTTACAGCATAACTGTTTATAGAAACCTTGTCTGCTCCACTTTTAAGAAGGATTTCTACATCCTCTACTGTTTTAATTCCACCACCAACAGTGAACGGAATATTAATATTCTCTGAAATCTGGTCAGCAAGCTTAGCAAATGTCCTTCTATCTTCTTTAGTAGCTGTTATATCTAAAAAAACAAGCTCATCTGCTCCGTTTTCAGAGTAATATTTAGCAAGCTCAACTGGATCACCAGCATCAATAAGGTCTACAAAGTTAACACCCTTTACTGTTCTTGAGTCTTTAATATCAAGACATGGTATTATTCTTTTAGCTAGCATTATGTATTTATAAAATTCATTAAACTTTTTAATTCTATCTTGTTTTCATAAATAGCTTTTTAGGTTATTTATATCCTTGATACAACTAACACCACCTGAACCAATTAAATTTATATCAGGAAATCTGTCTAAAATTTCCTTATATATAAAAATATTAGGACCTTCCATAGTTCCATCAACACTTATATCTGTAGCTAATATATTTTTTATTTCAGGCAAACTTTCTAGAAAAGTATATAGATTTATAGATGTTGATTTAGTCCACCCATTTATAGCTAAATAGGGAATTTTATTTTTTACATTAAAATCAAGTCCAGCTATTACAAACTCAGAGTTGAATGTAGTCAGTAAATTAGTTAAAAATTCTGCCGATTCAATTCCAGCCGTTCCAATAATTATCTTGGAAACTCCAATATCATAGAATTCATTAGCTTTATCAATTGATCTTATGCCGCCGCCAACTTGAATTTCTATATTAGTTGAAGATGCAATATTTTTGATTAACTTTGTATTAGAGGTGCTTAAACCAGATTTAGCGGCATCTAGATCAACAATATGTACTTTTTTTATACCATGATCTTCAAACAATTTGATTTGATCTAAAGGATTATTATTATAGATAGTTACTTGATCAAAATCTCCTTTAACTAAACGTACGCATTTAGAATCTAGTAAATCTATTGCTGGTATTATTTGTCATTTTAATCCTAGAAAATAATCTAGAAATTGTTCACCAGCAACAGATGATTTTTCTGGATGAAATTGACATCCTATAAAATTATTTTTAATTACCACGGAAGACATAGTTACTTTGTAATCAGTTACCGCTGCAGTTTCTAGAGATCCTTCGGCGTAATAACTATTTGCAAAGTAGTAGTGATTGTTTAAGTTGGATAGGGCACTTTGATCAAAGATCACCTCATTCCAACCCATTTGGGGAATCTTAATACCTTGCTCAATCGGCAGTTTTTTTATTTCTCCGTTAATAATACCTAAGCATTTGGTGTTCTGTTCCTGAGAATATTCATAGAGAATCTGCATGCCAATGCATATACCTAATACAGGCTGCTGGAGTTCCTTGATTAAGCTCGTGAGCTTCAAAGAGTTAAGTGCGTTCATTACCATTCCTGCTGAACCAACGCCAGGAATAACAATATGATTAGATCTAATTCATTTTTATCTGTTGAAATTAACGAGTCAACTCCAAGCCTCATAAGTGAGTAGTAAATAGAATTAAGATTTGCGCCACCACAATCTAATATGCCTATCTTCATAAGAATCCCTTAGTTGTATTATCCTTATTAGTAACTTCTAAAGCTTTTGAAAAAGCTCTAGCAAAAGCCTTGAATGTACACTCAATAATATGATGAGAATTTTGTCCTTCTGTTTTAATATGGCATGTAAAACCTAATGTATTAATAAAAGATACAAAGAAGTGCTCGAACATCTCTGTTGGCATATCTCCAACATATTCTCTTAATGGAGAGGTTTTAAATTTTAAAAATGCTCTCGTGCACATATCTATTGATACAATTGACTCTGTTTTCGAAGTAATTTGTTATGTCAGTAAGATAATGTGTTGCAACGTTTGCATCTATCACCAATAGCTTTTTTTGTTTTAAATCACCAATATAATCATTTAAGGCTGAAAGTGAAGCGATTATTCCTTACACTCAATATTTAAATCAATTTACATGCTTTGCAAATTGTTCAAGCATATGATCAAAATAATCAATACCAGTATTTATTACATTAGTACCAGATCCATCAACATTAAGATTGATCAATATATTTGTTTCATTTGATTTTCTGCTAATAAAGCTAGTGCGAGGTGCATATTCATCTAAATGTGTTACTAAATTTCTACGAATGGTTACGGCATTGATATGTGCATCTAAATGTTCAGCTGCTGCCATTAATTCTACAACTGGAGACAGGTTCTTATATCCTTCAACCGTAGCTGTTTGAAATGAGATAATTTTTCCAAAATCTTTTACACCTAATCCTGAATATATCTTTGCCTTTCCATTTGTTGGAAGGACATGATTTGAACCAGATGCATAATCTCCAAATGATTCAGGGGATAGGGCGTCCTGGCAAATCGCCGCAGAACATTATTTATATAAGGAATCATATTTACATAACTATCATCCATCAATATCAAATGCTCAGGCGCTGATTCATTTATAACGCTAATCATTTTGTCTGTATCCTTTGCATATATATATGAAATATTTTTTATACTTTCCTTAAGTATGCTTAATCTACTTAATGAATTAACTTGATGAGCTATATCTTTCTTAACAAAATCAATTAATTCATTACTTGATGAGCACAGTACAGCTTTTGAATCATTTCCATGCTCAAGTTGAGAAAGTAAATCTGCTGCAATTAATTCAGAATTATTTATATTGTTTGATGCAACAAATACCTCACTAGGTCCAGCAGGCATATCTATTGCCACAACATCTGATACTTTCTTTTTGCCTCTGCTACAAATTTATTTCCAGGACCAAATAATTTATCAACTTTTGGGATGGATTTTGTTCCGTAAGTCATAGCAAATATTGCTTGCGAACCCCCAACTTTATATATATTTGTAATTTTGAGAAGTTTAGCAATCCATAACAAGGTAGGATCAACTTTTCCCGCCTCATTAGGTGGAGTGCATATAACTATATCCTTACATCCGGCTATCAATGCAGGTATGGCTTGCATTAATAATGCTGAGAATAATGGAGCTGTACCACCAGGTATGTATAAGCCAACTTTTTCTATAGGCCTAAATTCACTCCATACTGTTATACCTTTTGTTGTTTCTATTTGTTTTGAATCTAATCTCAATCTTTGATCTTGATGTATTTTACTTATATTGGCCCTTGAGATTAAGATTGCAGACTTTAGATCATCATCTACCTGTAATTCAGATTTTTTAATATCTAAACTAGATACTTTAAACTTTTTAAGCTCAGGCAAACCAAGATTCCTATTAATTTCATTTATGCCTTGATCTCCATTCGTGATAACCAAGTCTCTAAACATCAATAAATCACTATTTTCTTTTTGAGTTATCCCAATATTATTTAACATTTTTTTTAAATTAGTTAAAGAATTTTTTCTACAGGCATTACAAGTATTGATGAAGCTCCATTCGATTTAAGTTTTTCCATAGTTTCCCAAAAAATAGGTTCTTGACATAAGGCATGTATCGCTACTTTTTGATTATTTTCTAGAGGAATTATTGTTGGCGACTCAGAACCAGGAAGAAGTTTGCAAATAGCACTAATATTTTTTACATCTGCATTTAGCATTACATACTTACTTTCAATAGCGTTGATAACACCATTCATTCTACTTATGACTTTTTCTGCAATAAGCGTCTTTGTTTTATTAAGTTTTTTATTTTGTATAAGGACAGCTTGTGACTCTAGTATAACTTCTAACTCCTTAAGGTTATTTGCCTCAAGCGTAGCTCCTGAAGATACTAAATCGCATATGCAATCTGCCATGCCTATGTAGGGAGTTAGTTCAACTGAACCATGTATATTTACTACATTGGCTGTAATTTTATTATCTAAAAGGTATTTCTTAACCGTGTTTGGATAAGAAGTAGCTATTTTTTTATTCTTAACACTTTTCATTGAGAAATTTTGAGGTGCAGCAAATGATAAGCGGCATTTAGAGAATCCGAGCTCAAGTACTTTATTAATATTAGTTTTTTTAAATAAAGATTTTTCTATAAGAATATTTTCTCCTACTATTGCAATATCAGCATCACCGTTAGAAACAAGTGATGGAATGTCATCACTTCGAACAAAAAGAATATCAATAGGAAGGTTATTTGATTTGGCCAATAATTTATCTCCTTTAGCAGTAAAGTTAATACCTGATTTTTTAATCAAATCTCTGCTTTGATCTGAAAGTCTTCCATTTTTTTGGATAGCTATGGTTAGTCTATTTTTCATTATGAAATCCTTTTTAGTATGGTTTGATAGCCCTGATAGGGCTCATTTAATAAAAACCTAGCAACTCTTGTAACAGTTGTAGTGCTAGTTTTAAGCTTTTCAGCTATATCTCTATATGGTAGCTGCTCTTTATACAATAGTTGTGCAACATTCCATCTCTCATTCAGGGCTTTTATCTCAGAAGGTGTGCAGAGGTCTGTTAAAAAATCTTTTACTTCTTTTTCTTTTTGTAATGTAATTATGGGTTTATTCAAATTTATATTTTTCATTGTTTTAATGTATTAGTGTGCTGTCACACCATAACATAAAAATAATAGTTATATATAGATAAAAAGTATAAAATTACTAAAAATAAATCATTATGAAAATAATATTAATAAGTTTGGGCGTAATGGGTTATCCGATGGCAGGTCATTTAGCTACCGCTGGTTGCGATGTTACGGTATTCAATCGATCTGTTAAAAAATCTCAGCTATGGACCACTAAATTTAACAAACCACACAGCGAGACTCTTGCAGACCTACCTAATGAAATAGATATAGTTATTACCTGTCTAAAAGATGATAAATCTATATTAAATATTTTAACTGATGATGATTTAGTAAATAAGATTAATCCTGGTGGTTTTATTATTGACCACTCTACAACATCAGTAGAGCTTGTTAGGGAGATTTATAGTCTATACAAGTCAAAGAGTATCTCATTTTACGACTCACCTGTTTCAGGTGGAGAGCTTGGAGCTATAAATGGTCAGTTATCTATTATGGTTGGTGGTGATGAGAAAACATTTAAAAAATGTTATGATCTTCTGGCATTATGCTAAAGCAATAGAATACATAGGCCTGTCTGGTTCAGGTCAATTAACAAAAATGATTAATCAAATCTGTATAACTGGAGTTATAAAATCATTATCAGAAGCAATTAATTTTGCTAAAGCACAGGAAGGTTTAGATTTAAATAAAGTTTTTAATGCAATATCACAAGGAGCTGCTCAATCTTGGCAACTAGATAATAGATTTCATACTATGGTCAAAGGAGAGTTTGATTTTGGATTTGGAATTGATTTAATGATTAAAGATTTAAAAATTGCTATTAATCAAGCTAATAATAATGGCGTGTCTTTGGAAACTGTCCAGAGTATTCTTGATGAATATATTGTTCTTAGCGAGAAGGGTGGAGGCAATCAAGATACTTCTAGCTTAATAAAAACACTAGAAACAAATTAATATAACTTACGTTTTATCTTTGTCTTCTTCAGCTTTATATTTTTTATAATCTTCCCAGTCGTGAGGTGTCCCAACGTTTAATATACCTTTTTGAGCTCTATATAGACTTTGTGTTCTTAATTGATCAGTTGATGTTAATAACTTATTCCAACCATCACTAAATAAGTCCCTAATATTTTTATTTGCAGCCATTAGTTTTGAGTAAAAACTCTAATATTATTAGCCTGTCGTTCTATTTCTTTTATGTCATTTAAATCAAGGGGCTTGCTATCAAATATGGTTTTAATTTTATATATTGAGCTCAAATTAGAGTGACCTGTTAACAGTAAATCCTCTGCTTGAACTATGACCTTATCTATAGAGTTGCTGATGTAATTTAAATACTCAGGGGTTGTATTAAAAGTATTTTTTAATTCAAGCTTAGGTAATCTTGTAGCTGATATTTTATTTACTCAATCAGATTCTATATTTATCTTTGTAAGTTAGCATATATTATGCTCATATTAATTCTAATTTAAATAACTATTATGAATCAAACAAATATATTTGATGAGCCAATTGAAGAATGTTGCTCTAATCCAATAACTGGTTTTTTTAGAGATGGTTTTTGTCGTACAGGTAAATTAGATATGGGTCTACATATTGTCTGCTCCTTAATAACAACTGAATTTCTAAGCTTTTCTAAAGCAAGAGGCAATGATTTATCTACTCCAAGGCCAGAATTTAATTTTCCTGGCTTAAAAGCAGGAGATACATGGTGTGTATGTGCAGAAAGATGGAAGGAGGCTTATGAGCATGGTTTTGCACCAAAGGTTTATTTAAAACGGACTCATAAAAAAGCAGCCACAATAATAGATATAGAAGTTCTTAAAAAATATTCAGTAGATTTAAATTAATATATGACTAAAAAGAAATCATGGTTATATGGAGATACTAAGAAGGATACTAAGGGGAGACCAATCTATTTTATAGGCTATTCAGATGATGTCTCTAAGAAAGGATATTCTATAGAGCTTTGGCAGCCTAAAAATCAATTTTTTAAAGCAAGGGACTTTAAAAGTAATTAATTTATTCCTGAAGAAGATTTAGTAAAAATCCATATTCCTCAGCTGTCTCTTCCATTTGGTTCAATCTGCCACTTTTACCACCATGACCACCTATAAGATTCATTTTCATAAGGACTGGATTTCCTGAGGTAGAGTATTCTCTTAATTTAGGAGTGTACTTTGCAGGTTCATAATATTGAACCTGAGAATCAAAAAGACTAGATGTGACTAAAACAGCTGGATAATTTAAAGCCGTTAATATTGTCATATGGTGAATATTGTTTGATGTAATTATATTCATCTAAATTTGCTGGATTTCCCCATTCATCCCACTCAAAAGTGGTTAAGGGTATGCTTGCATCAGACATGGTTGTAATGACGTCTACAAAAGGAACACCATTTAATATGCCAGTGTATAGCTCAGGTTCAAAATTGATAATGGCCCCTTTTTTAAGAGTTTGTTCTACAAAAACTTTATCCTTATTTCCAGAGGCGACTATTTAAAACACTTTTAACAGCATCATTAAAATCATAAAAAGTATTTAGCTTATTGAACATTCTGCCTTGTTCATACCAATGTTTGCCCATTTCTCCACCACCTCTAATGTTAACTAGGACGTGGATAAAATTTCTTTCTAATAATGGAATAATTGAACTTCTAAAATAAGACTCGGTGTGTATATCCATAAGAGCCATAGCCATAAAAAAGAATGGGAGCTGATTCAAGATTTATGTCTTTTAAATGAGTAATTGTTACAGGAACTGACACTCCGTCTCTTGCTGTAATGAATTGTCTGGATGTAGTATATTTTTCTGGATTAAAATTAGTAATCTCTTTTTGCCATAGATTTTTAGTTTCAGCATTCTCTAAATCTTGAGAATAAATTGTTACTGGTTGAGTAGGGCTTGAATAGCTGTAATAGAAATCTGAATCTCTAGAATCATAATTATAACTAAGAGAGACATAATAGGACTCGTCGTTAAAAGCTAAGGTTGTAGATGTTTTGTCTGATAATTTAATTTTTTGAATACCAGGCAAGCCATTCTCTCTTATTTCTAAAATTAGATAGTCATCAAAAATTATATGATCTGAAATAAAAACATCAGGATTGTGAGCAGCGATTTCATCAAGAGACTCATTTAAGCTATCTATATTAAATGCTTTATAAATTTTGTAATTTGGTGCATTTAAATTAGATCTGACATAAAAACTACCATCATTGGCGTGTTCAAGTGTATATAAATGATCCTCACCTCGATCAATAGCTATCTTTGGTTCAGCTTTTGGGTTTGCTGAATCAATTAATCTAATTTCATTCGAGTTTGTCTTTGCTGTATCGATATAAATATACTTATCTGTTCTAGATTGACCTAAATTTATATTAAATTCCGGATCATCTTCTTTGTATATAAGAATATCTTCATCCTGAGTCGTACCAACCTCATGAACATAGACCTGATTTGCGATTAAGGTAATAGGATCTTTTTTAAGATAAATAATAAATTTATTATCACTTGACCAAAATATGCCATAACTTGTTTTAGTAATTTCATCATCAAGCAACTCATAATCTGAATTTAAAATTTTTATCGTAAATTCTCGTCTACCATTATCGTCATCATTAAAAGCTATGAGTGAATTATCTGATGATGGCACTATTGAATTAATAGAATAATATTCTTGAGTGCTAAGCTTCTCATTAGGATTTATTATTAACTCTTTTACTCCATCCTTAGATCGATAATACTTTGGCAACTGATCTGCGCTTGTAATTTCATCGAAATATAAATAATCACCTTTTTTAACTTTAAAAGAGGTCTCACTTGAAACAACTCTACTAATAAGCTCATCTAGAATCTGAGTTTTATAATCAGTTCTTTCTTTAAACCATTTGTCTGCATATTCATTCTCTAGTTTCAAGTAATCTAAGACTTTAGGATCAGACCTTGTATCGTCTCTTAACCAATAGTAATTATCTATTCTAGTATCACCATGTGCTTCCATTACATATGGAATCTTTTCAGGAGAAGGTGGTGTTAATTTATTATCAGAACTCATAGTGCAACTCGCTATTACGATTAGAAGAAATATAAAAGAACTATTTTTAGTTAAAAATAATTTAGGGTTTAAAGATTCTATTTTTTTCAATGACAAACATTTCATTATTAAAGTGAACAGTATTATCATTCTCCTCTAAAAGATTTTCAATGACTTCAACATATTTTCCATCTTCTTGAGCTTGATTGATTTGTTCTGAGTTCATCTGACCAACATAAACAATATTATTCCATGCAGCTGAAAAAAGGGAAGTGGCGATAGAATTATTGTCGTCAGGAATAGGTTTTAGTTTATAACCAAATTTTACTGGTTTATGGAAAACTAAATCATCCAATTTTCTAGCAGGTAGCGTTTTTTTAAGATACTTAATAATTGCTCTAGCTGGTGTAGGGTATGGGTTTTCTTTTGGCCAAAGCTGTTTGATTACTTTGGAGACTGAATCGTTTCCACATGAATGAACAATAACAAGTTTTCCATTTTTATTAAGAATATCAATCATAGGTTTAATAACAAAATCTACTTTTTTCTTTTCTGGTATTAGATATGTTTTTGTTTCAGTTGTTAACAGTAATTCGTTTGATTCTGTTTGATTTGGAATATACCTATCTACTAAGTTCTCATGATCTTTTCTATAAATAGTTAAAACTGATGGGTTTTTATAACTAGCTCTATGAGTTACAGGATCTTCATCAATAGTCCATGAATCTTTGAGTAAATCTTCAATATTAGTTAATTGGTTATTAAACTCATATGAACTATTTCCCTCTAAAGCTAAAGAGTTCCACTTCATTTTCTTTTGTTTTTTAGGATTATTTGATTGTAAAGAAGCAGCTTCACTGAAATATAAATTAGTAATAGTAAAAACCATATTTGGATGCTCTATAAATCTATCAGATAGCTTTTCGAGCGCTAACCTAACATCCTCAATGCTTATTTCTTTTGCCATTACAAAAAATGGAATATATGGAAATTCTTTATGACAATTCAATTGGATTTCCTTACAATACTGGATCTATAATAGCTGGAGTTTTATTAATAGCTGGATTCTATTTTGGACTTAATTACACTCGAAAAAACATTAGCAACAACATTTTTTTCATTTGAAGTGGTTACAAACGATAGGTAGGTGAGACGGTCGTCAAAGAATCTTGTATCTGACATTTCTATAGAAACTATCCCCAATTAGTTAAACAAAAATATAAAATGAACATTAAATTTAAACTAGTTTTCTGAATAATGATAGATTTTTTTAAATTAATTCTTAATACTTTGAAGGCCCTTTTCAATATTAAGTGTATTATTGAGACTTAATATTTAATGGAGTAATAGATGAATAAAATGAAATTAACATTGGCTGTTTTCTTCACATTTGGCTTTTCAGTCAATTTGATGGCAGTCCCAGAGGGAGCATTTTCAACCTTGATGGTACAAGCTAAAGATGTAAACAAGTACATTGATTATATGAAAAATAATACAGAGACATTTGAAGCTCTAGGAGCAAGTGATGCAGGTGTTTGTGTTACCAGAGCAGGAAACAATTATCCTGGTGAAATGTTTGTATGGAGTGCTTTTTCTAATTTAGAAGGCGCATTAGCAATGGTTGAGGCTTACGACCCATTTAATCCTGATCCTGCATACAAACGTCTAAGACGAGTGAAATACACATCAGTATTTAAACCTCTAAAAGATAACCCAATTCTTCCTCAAAATACTTTTGAGCGTTTATGGAGAATTAAGCTTAATAATGAGACTGCATTTACAGATAAAATGATTACATTAGAAGATTATAAGATTGAAAAAGATAAAGATCTTGGAGTTTTTGCTCCTGTTGGAGGAGGAGTTCATGAAACAGGTATGTTTCATTTTAGAGCTATCTTTAATACAGGAAAAGAAGCTGGAAAAGCTCTTGATGGATTTTATGCCGGAGCTTCATATGCTTCTATATGGGCAGAAGCACAAGAATATGTTGATGAGATTGTTACTGAGACGATAGAGCTATGTCAGGTTATTTATTCTGCTAAATAATCTTTACTGAAATTTAAAAGGAGCACCAAGTGCTCCTTTTACCAGTTTTATAATTCTTCATGAATAATTCACTAATTACCTTCGTATTAGTTATTCTTTCTAGCTCCTGCGCTTCAAATACCTTTAAAGAAATACCTGGTGAGGTAAATACTTACAATATTAAAGAAACACCTGCGTATATCGTAGTTGATGATAATCCCAATATTAGTTTAATTGAATCTGATGTGCTGCTTTGCCAAACAAAGTTAGAAAATAAAAACTCACCAACAAAAAGATTGCTAAAGAGAGTTGGTGGTGCTTATGGCTTGGGTGGGCTTATTGTTGCTGCGGATTTAGCTACCACTGGAGGAGTAGTTACTACGTTACTAGTTCTACCATACTCTATGATAGCTATAGCCACTTGGACCCTTTATGCATCTGCGGATGCATTATCAGAATTAGGTTCATATAAAGGTCTTGAGACTTGCCTTGAAAAGAAAGGTTACGATATTGTTTTCTATGTTGAGTCAAAGAATTAGATGAATATCTAAAATTAATGTAGAATTTTGATATGAAATATTTAAAATATCTATCAGCTCTATTAATTTTCCCATTATACTCATCTACGGTTATTTATTCATCTGTGTATGTTGATGTTATAAATGAAGTTCAGGTTAACAATACGTCGATAATCATTGATAACAATAAAATCACCGCTATAAAAAAAGGCTTCATTGATATAGATAAAAATGATTTGATTATCAATTTTAACTCTTACACATTAATGCCAGGTCTTATGGATATGCATGTTCATTTTGGTCGGGAATATCAATCTAAAGCTAAACGTCCAATAAAAGTTGAAAGGGAGACTGAGGCTATATTAGCTACTCAGCATGCATATAAAACATTAAAAGCAGGTTTTACAACCGTAAGACAAGTTGGCGATAGTGGTATGGTTGCTATTTCTCTAAGGGATGCAATTAATTCAGGTCATGTAATTGGACCAAGAATTTTTACATCAGGTAAAAGTATTGCCACTACTGGAGGTCACGCAGATCCAACTAATGGAATGAGTTCTGACTCATACGAATATCCAGTTCCAGAAGATGGTGTAATAAATGGTCCTTATGAAGCATACACAGCAGTAAGACAAAGATATAAAGATGGTGCTGATGGAATAAAGTTAACAGTTACTGGTGGCGTATTAAGTGTTGCTAAATCTGGTGACAATCCACAATTCACATTTGAGGAAGCTGATGCGGTTGTAAAAGCTGCTAAAGATTATGGAATGTGGGTAGCTGTTCATGCTCATGGTGCGCAAGGTATGAAAAGAGCAGTTCTAGCCGGGGTTGATTCTGTTGAACATGGTACTTTTATGACTGAGGAAGTTATGGATTTAATGATCAAAAATGGGACATATTATGTTCCTACAATTTCTGCAGGAGAGTTCGTTGCTGAGAAAGCTAAAATAGATAACTACTTTCCTGATATTGTTAGACCAAAGGCAGCGAGTGTAGGCCCGCAGATTGGTGCTACCTTTAGAAAAGCTCACCAAAGAGGAGTAATGATTGCCTTTGGCACAGATGCAGGTGTCTTTAAGCACGGTAATAATGGCAAAGAGTTTGGTTTTATGGTAGAAGCAGGAATGCCAGCGATGGAAACCATACAGGCTGCAACGATTACAAATGCAATGTTGTTAAAAATGGAGGGTGAATTAGGGCAAATTAAAAAAGGCTTTTATGCAGATATTATTGCTATCAAAGGCAATCCTGTATCTGATATAAAAAATATAAGAAATGTAAAATTTGTAATGAAAGACGGTAAACAAATTATATTTTAATAGGCTAACTAGAGATTGAATTCAATATAGTTAATTCTTCATCACTCATTTCTGCTGAAATATTCTCAAACAAGAGGCTTGATAAATATCTTTCAGCTGTATCTGCAAGCATACATAAAATTATTGACCCTGGCTTAGCTCTTTTAGCGACATCCATAGCTACTGCAAATGTTGCTCCGCCGGAAATACCAGTTAAAATACCTTCATCTGCCGCAAGTTTTTGCGACCAGTTAATACCATCTATTCCTGATACCGGAATAACTTCATCTATAAAACTCTTATCTATTGATTCTTGTAAAACCAATGGAATAAAGTCAGTAGTCCATCCTTGTATTGGGTGTGGATTCCAGTCAGGATGAGATGATGCAAATGTTCCATCATCATTTCTTTCTTGAGTTTGACCATTTTTAATAAGGGGCGCTGTATCAGGCTCAGCCATAATTAATTTTGTATTTGGCATAGAATGCCTTAATGCTCTTGAAACGCCAGTAAAAGTGCCGCCTGTTCCATAACCTGAAACCCAGTAATCTAAGCCAATATTCTTAAAATCATTAATAATTTCTCTACCTGTAGTTGATTCATGGATATCAGCATTCGCCTTACTTTCAAATTGACGAGCATAAAACCAATCATTTTTCTTAGCTAATTCTTGCGCTTTATTGTATGCGCCTGATCCAGCCTCACTTGCTGGTGTCAAAATAACCTTTGCTCCAAGAAATCTCATCATTTTTCTTCTTTCAATAGAAGCACTTTCAGGCATGGTTATTACAAGAGGGTAGTTTTTAGAAGCGCAAACCATAGCCAAACCAATGCCTGTATTCCCACTTGTAGCTTCTACAATAGTCTGACCAGGCTTTAATAAACCTGATGTTTCGCCATCATTTATAATATTTAAGGCCAATCTGTCCTTAACGGAGCTACCTGGGTTGAAATATTCAGGTTTTACATAAATATCAACTCCCTCAGGCCCTAGATTATTAATTTTAACGCTAGGTGTATTACCAATTGTTTCTAATATAGATTTATATAGCATAATTTTTAGTTAGTATAATTTTTTGAGATTCTAACATAAGAAGTAAAAACTAATTAAGCCAACTATATTATGAAATCTAATCTTTAGAAATGAACTTACTAGCTTTAAATTACTCATAACTTATACTAAATCATCTTTATAAAAAGATTAAGTATTTCTTTTGATAAAAAAAGAGGCGTAATGCGCTGCGCTCAAAAAAAGATAAAATTTTAAAAACTTTTAGAAATTTTTCTTTCAATCCGTCTAAAGAGTCAGAAATCTATTTATGAATAAATATTCTAGTTATGAGCTCTTTAAGTCAGTTAGAATAAATGCAGAAATAGAAAGACAAGAAGAAGGTAGAAATCACGAAGTTTTATATTTTCATAAAGTGGATGACCCATATTCACATCTAACAATTCAATCCATTGAAAAACTTAAGTCATCTTATAATATTTCATTCAAACCAATACTGGTCGGTGAAGAGGATGCGGAGGCTATACATGAGACCTCTCTTTACAGTAAATACTGCCTTGAGGACGTTAAGCGTATAGCACCTTTTTATGATATTGCTTTTCCAGGAAATTCTTACCCATCAAAAGAGATTGATTTATAAAGCTAATTCAATTTTATCAGCTGTTAATGAAAGTAAATTTAGTGAAATTGCTATAAAAGTAAGCTTTGCATTATGGTCTGGTGATGAAGATACTATCGATAACTTGTTCAGCATTTCCTTCATCACAGGATGAGGTTTCTAATAAAATACTCTCAGGTAATAAATTAAGAAATAATAAAGGTTATTATTTTGGTTCAGCTTTTTATTATGAAAAAGAATTATATTGGGGTCTAGATAGATCCAAATTATTTAGAAGAAAGATTGACTGAATTAGGTTTAAAAAGAAGCTTAGATGATGGGTCTATTTGTGCATTAAAATTAAAATCACCTGATCAATTTAATTCTAGTAAAAAAGTTAATCTAACTTATTACCCATCCTTAAATAGTCCTTACACGCATGTAAGCACCCAGCGTGTTAAGGAGTTAGGTGAGACATATCCAATAAATCTGATAACAAAACCAGTTTTACCTATGTTAATGCGCGGCATGACAATCCCTAGCTATAAAGGGAAATACATTATTTCAGATGCAGCGCGTGAAGGAAGAAAATATAATCACGAAATTAAATCTATATATTCACCAATTGGTTCGCCGGCTCGAAAAGCATATTCATTGTTCCCAGTGATTGATAAAGCAGGGAAGGGTTTTGAATATATCCAGGAATTACTTAACGCATCTTTTCAAGATGGAATAAATATTGGTGATGATGATTTTTTACAAAATCTGGTTTGTAAACTAGGTCTACATCTGGTGGTATTGGAAAAAATGAACTTTCAATAAAAGAAACAAGACCTAGATAATAACTTGAAAGAAATGTATGAAGGTAATTGCTGGGGTGTGCCTAGTTTTAAAATTACAGATGAAGATGGGAGTAATCCTTATTATGTTTGGGGCCAAGATCGTATGTGGCTTATTAAAGAAGAGATAAATAGGAGAATAAAAAAGGGGACACAAAGCCCCTTTATGGAAACTATATAAAGGTATAATAATTCATAGATAAATTTAAAAACTTTAGATTCTTCTTGATATTTTAAATATTTAAATGCAATATGGTTTTTGTGAATTTATCTAATAATATCTTTATTTCCTTAACTCCATTTTTAAATATACTTTCCATACTTAGACCCTTTATATCATGAAGTTTCTTCTCATGATATTGCTGAGGTTGAATGTCAATTTTGTGAAAATGAGTTATATGACACTTCAATATCAAGAGTTAGTTTATTACATGTTTCGTTCGTAATAGTTCTTAAAGAACAGATAAAACAACAATTTTTTTCCCAAGCTCCTAAGAGCTATAACTCAAGAGCACCTCCAAAGATTTAATTTTTTACAATTTTTAAATTTTAATTTTTTTGATGGGAGGTTTTCATGAAAAACTATCATTTGGCACTTTTGATTATCAGTGCTCTACTAATAAATAATATAATCGCTGATGGAATGGAAGAGGTTGTAGTTACATCCTCATTACTTGAATCAAGTGAAATCAATAATCCTTTATACGTAATAGATGGCGAAGATATAACTGATGGTGCATCAACTAGTTTGGGTGAGGCAATTGACAGTTACCTGGGAGTATCTATAGCAGATTATGGTTCTGCTGTTGGCCAGCCAATTATTAGAGGCATGTCTGGACCAAGGGTTAAAATCCTTAAAAATGGCATGGTAAATCGCGACGTATCAAGTCTTGGTGTAGATCATTTAAATGATGTTGACTTAAACAATATCGAACAAATTGAGATTGTAAAAGGTCCATCATCTTTGCTTTATTCTAGCGAAGCCATTGGTGGAATTATCAATGTAATTATGATTGTATTGCAGAAATGGATTTTGCTGGATCAGAGTTTTCTGCAGGTTATGAAAAGCAATCTGTTAATGATGGTACTGCTCAAAACTTTAATTTCAAAGATAATGTTGGCGGCTTTAACGTAAATTTTGGTTATTCAAAAATTGAATTAGGTAATTTTGATGTTCCAGATGGAGCTATCCTTCATGAAGAAGAAGAGCATGAGGGTGAAGAAGAGCATGAAGAAGAAAATTTAGGATTTGTTAATAACTCTGATTATCAAACAGAAGCAACAAAATTCGGCATTTCAAAAGCTGGAGATTGGGGTTACTTAGGATTCTCCGTTGATAATCTTGAAAGTGTTTACGGTATTCCATTTCATGGAGAAGAACATGAAGAAGAAGAGGGTGAAGAAGAGCATGAAGAAGAAAGAATTTTTTCAACTACAGACTCTGATAGCTTTACTGTAAAAGGTTCATTAAACATGAGTGGCGATTTAGTGAATTCAGTTGATTTCACTTTTCGTGATTCAGATTACATCTTAACTGAGGCTCATGCCGAAGAAGAGCATGATGAAGAAGAGCATGAAGAAGAAGAGCATGAAGAACATGAACCTACAAGCTTCATGAGCGCGTCTACTGAATACGGTGCAATTTTTGATCTATCTAACGACAATATGACTCAAAAAGTCGTATTTAATGTTCTTGATGAAGATTCATCAATTATCGGCGAAGAAGCTTTTATGAATCCTGCTACAAGTGAAGAATTCACACTCGGATATTTCATGAGTAAAGACATAGGAATGTATAACGTCGACTTTGGTTTCAGAATGGATCAAATTGAAAGGTCTGGAAGCGTAACTGATGAAGATCATGGAGATATCGACTATTACAATATAGATGATACGACTAATAGTTTTGCTGTAGCTTTAGGAAGAAGCTTAAGTGATAGCTTAGATGTAGATTTTGGTTTTGCAAGTGTTGAGAGACTACCTTCAGTTATTGAGCTCTTTATGAATGGACCTCATTTAGCTACTGGAAGACTTGAAGTTGGCAACCCTAATTTAAAAAGTGAAACATCAAATAATTTTGATGTTACTTTTGATTATGACAATGGAGACTTTTTTGCTTATGCAAGTTTTTATATAAACGAAGTCGATAACTACATTACTTTAATGAAGATCATGACGAACATGAAGATGAAGATCATGATGAAGAGCACGGAGATGATGACCATGGAGATGATCACGGAGATGACCATGATGATCATGCAGATTTAATTCATTCCTTTTATGTTCAAGAAAATGCAGAATTTATTGGTTATGAACTAGAATTTGGAAGAACTGTAAATCTTGCATCTGGAGATTTAACTTACTCATTTCGGAAGAGATCAAGTTAATGCTGAGTTTGCTGATGGACATAATGTTCCAAGAATTAATCCAGCAAGGAATGTATATACTTTATCTTATGAACAAAATGATACTGTTTTTAAAATTAACCTGAAAAGTGTCGAAAGACAGAATGATTTTGGTGAAGGTGAGACAGCTACTGATTCCTATCGCATGCTTGACACCAGAGTAACAAAAACATTTAGTGTTAATGATAAAAGTAGAATGAAAGTCACTTTATTTGCAAATAATTTGCTTGATGATGTAGCTAGAAATCATTCATCTTTTGTTAAGGGTCCAGTTCCATTACCGGGAAGAAATATTGGTGTTAAAAGGCACTTTTTCTGATGAAACAGGTGACGTTTTGCATAGTATTTCTTTAGGTAATTTAGGTTATAAAAAATCAGTAAATCCTTTGCTAAATTTTAACCAAAACACTTTAAAACTTCAGTTATATTCAGATAAGCTTGCATCATCTTTATCGATATTGTGTGTAATTCATTGTCTATTTGTTCCTTCCTTTATCATCCTATCATCAGGTTTTTTATCATTTTCTATTGATAATGAAGCTATACATAAATCGTTACTGATTATAGGAGTACCTGTAAGCTTATATGCGTTAATTTCAGGCTATAGACATCATCTTAAGTCTTTATTACTAATAATCGGAGTAGTGGGGTTATTAATCTTAGTGTCGGCAGTAACTATAAATTCTTATTATCCAAGTGAATTTTTTGAGAAATTCTTAACACTAGTAGGATCAAGCCTTGTTGTATATTCTCATTTTAAAAACCATCAGGTATGTAAAACAATAGATTGTTCTTGCCATTATGATTAATTAAACCTAAATCTTTAAAAGGGCATTAGCCGACAGATTGCTAGGATACAATGTATAACTTCGCATAATATATATTATGTTAAATAATACATGTTCAGTATAGTCCTTAGAACTAAAGATGTAACGTTGTGATGTTTGTGTAATAATTCTTCGTTATAGGCAGATATTAGTATTTGCCAATCGGCCAGTTGCCAATAAATATTACGTAATCGTTTTTCTTTTTCAAACGATCGCTTTAAACGCACCATGTTTGAGTTTTTCCAATTACTGCCTTGTCTAATTCCGCATTTATCAAAATCAATTAACCAAACCTCGTTTTCTATATCGAGCATAATGTTGTGGATATTTAAATCGTGGTGATAAATCTGATGATGATGAAATTTGGCAATGGTTTGCCCAATTTTTTTCCATACATCAGCGGTTAAGCTGTTTGCTAGTAAAATATGATGTAAGTCTTTAGCGCTGGAAATTTTTTTTGAAATGATATCGGCTTGGTAATATAAGCCTGTCTTCTTCAACATCGCTGCGATCGGAGTTGGACAATTTAAATCCATATTTTTCATGTGCTGTAGTAGCTTAAATTCTTGCCATACTCGTGATTTTTCAATACCTGTATACATATATTGATCACTTAGTACTTTTCCAATCAAGCCACCGCGACGATAGTGCCGTAACACATATTCATTTTTGTTATGTTGAAAAAAGTAGGTGGTGCCACGGCCGGTTGCCTGTCCTGTTATGGCATTTTGTGTCTTCCAATATTGACCCGTAAACATTTTTGGGACAGGTGCAGGGAAATGGCCTGCATCAAACAACATGATGTGGGACTTAACTGCTTTTTGTTGTATGTATGCCATGCAACAATTTTGATCCAAATAAGACTTTTAGTAAAATAAATATCCCTTGATTTATCTTCAAGGGCATCTATTTTTGGCTTAAACGGATATTACTACGCACTTTAGACAATTGAGAATTTTCAGTATAACGTCCTTTTGTAACATGATGAATATGAAAAACACCATCAATATGCTTAGGCTCACCATCAGTGCCAAGTAGCCAGCGAAAGGCGGTGTCTTCATAGGTTTTACGCCAACGGTCAGATTCAGTTTGAAATATTGACAGTTTTTCACAATAACCGATAGCACGAGCAACGTCACCATGAACAATTTGAAATGGGCCGCGTGCTTTATCACGGGATTTACCACGCTCGTATAAACTGAAATTTTCTGTTTCTATATCGATAACTTGTGGTTGGGCATCATTTGACAATAATGGGTCATCATCTTTTAACATCTCAGTGATTTTTTCTTCTTTAGGAAAAAACAATGAACCTTTCTCGCCTTGTAAACTATCGGCGAGTGAGTCTAAGCAGTTCTCATAAAAGATAATGTCGCAATCTGTAAACCATATCCAGTCAGCTTCTGTTGACCGCGCAGCCATATTTCGGCCTATGCCACGTCTAAAGAGCTTTCCTTTGGAAAGTGGGTGGAAATTCCAAGTGATATTTGGCATGGTTATTTGACTAAAGAAGTCCAATGTAGCCTTTGTTTTAGTATCTTCTTCAGCATAAAAAACGGTCACAGTTAAATTTAGTTTTGTTGGTGGATAGTTTACAAACGAACTTAATTGATAGGTTAACATGTTGGCATAACCCCAACAGTGACTAACAATTTCTAAATCAAACTTTCCCTTTACTGCCTTGCGATCTACTTCAGCAGGTATTTTATCGCGAAACAATGACTGTGGTAAAATACGACCAAACACTAAACGATAAGCTTGTATAGCAAAGCTATTAAAGCCATTTGGTGAAAATGTTTTTGTTTCTATCATGATAAATAAGTAAGCCAAAAAAAGGAATCTGTTCTAATAAAATGATACCATATTGCTTAACATTACTGCCAATCGAACTGAGCGTAGCGAGGACAATCGTGCCATGTTAATTAATATAATAATATGAAACATATACATATCTTTTTAGTACTCTTATTCTCAATTCCAGTTTTTAGTTCTGACATTGGTGTTCCTGGTCCAAAAGACTGTTTTTGGTCTAGAGGTCCTCATAGCGCTGATCCTTATATAAATCTTGCTTATCCAGATGCTAATGTATTTTATTGGGCAGCAACATTCACAATGCCTGAGGATGTTGAACTTTATTTAGATGGTGATTTCCCTCTTGCTAGATATATGTCAATTATTAGTTACGATGGTCGTGGAAGACCTTTAGAATCACTTGCTGATTATTTAATTAAGCCTGTAATAAACTCAATAAATCCATTTAACTGGATAAACACCTCGTCTTGATACAAATAGAGCTTATAAAATACAAGTTTTAAATAACTCGCCTGTTACAGATAGAGAAACAGGAAAAATATCTAACATATCGTCATATAACACTCTTAATGCACCTTTTTATGGCCCAAATCAGCAATTAATCATATATAGAGTGTATTTGCCAGATAATGAAACTGGACCCCTTGGAGGCGTTAATTTGCCTGAACTAAAGGTAGTTCGTGATGGAAAAACATACTCTGGAAATGATGCTTGTAAGATTTTAAATACGTCCCAAAACTTAGCTATTACTCTTGATGCAGCAGGAATTCCTCCAATGAAGTATAGAGAATTAGCATCCCAGCCTGATAAGTCTGAGACTTGGCCTGCAAAAAATCCACCAGAATGGTACATACAAATGGATAGACAGAGTCTTATTGGGATATATACAGGAGAGTTTAATAATGAAGCTCCTAGAAGTACTGGTGGTTTTTTTCCTAACCTAGATAACCACTATCTAAGAACAATTGTTAATAGGAAATATGGCAAAGTACTTCTTCTTAAAGCCAAGGCCCCTCTTACACCCAAAACATATAACTCTAATGGTGTATATAAAGACAGTGAACTTAGATATTGGTCTGTTTGTTCTAATCAAAGTTTTGGCAATACTAGAGTGAATGATTGTTTATTTGATGAAGAGATTCCTTTAGATAAAAATGGATATTTCACAATCTTTGTAAGCAGATTAAAGGATAGACCTAGAAATGCGAACAAAGAATGTGGGTATGCTTGGTTACCTATGGCTGATGATGGAGATGGTGTCTTTGATGAAGATGTATCAATTATTCAATTTAGACATATGCTTGCAAGAGATGACTTTTCTAATTCCATTCAAAGTGTTGAAAGTCAAAATGATACAAAAAAAGTTATGAAAGAGTATTTTCCTAAAAGTAGATACTTTATGAAAAACCAAGTAGAAAGCTTTTTTCCGTGCATAACTGATTAATTAATGATTGCTGCCTAAACCTTAATAGGACTTCTGTAATCATGGTATTAATTTTAACTATAAATTTAAATATCCATAATAATAAGTTC
Organism: uncultured SAR86 cluster bacterium; assembly: GCA_905181645.1. GTDB lineage: Bacteria > Pseudomonadota > Gammaproteobacteria > Magnimaribacterales > D2472 > MED-G78. The sequence continues at coordinate 66,994 of CAJIYN010000002.1, read as the reverse complement.
ATTATTGTGAGTTCTTCTTACAAGTTCTATATAGCTAGCTTCAACCTCTTGAGGAACAACTACCTTAAAGTTTTTTAGTGGAACATCAAACTGGTACTCTTTGTAATCTTCATATCCGATATGCTGAGCTCCAGCTTTAAAAGGATCATTGATGCCAATTTGATAAATAAGCTCTTTATCAGCATTTAAAAAGTTTAATGCATAGATATCTGATTTATTGACAAATGGTCTTCTAATATCCATGTTGTAACTTTGCTATAATTTATATTAACTCTGTTTACTAATTCATTTACAGCTTGTTCTAATTGTTTGTTATAATATTCTTGATTAGTAGTTGGTGTTCTTCTTATATATTCAATACTCATTTATTTTTCGCTATCAATTACTATACTAGGCATTATATCTTTGCACTTTTCTCTAACAGTTTTAAAATTATCACCTAATGTTAAAGACTTATATATAAAAATTGATCTTCATTACTTGAATCAACCGTATCATCTTTCGAATATCCCCCATCCTTGTACCAACTCCATGAGCCAACATATGGATTGAGAGATGCTAGTGGAGTTAAAGCTGGATCACTTTGATAATAATATTCTCTTTCCCAATATGACTCATAAAAATCAAGAGGGTTATTTGGATTTTGAAACAGTTTTAGAGAAAAAGTTAAATCCTTCGACAACCCAAGAGTATGAAACTGCCCTATTATCACTTGGTCTATTAAACGTTGCCGTAAGATTATTTTCTAGATCTGTCTGCTCTTGGCCATCAACTAGCCATTTAAGCTTTAACTTGGTTTCATCATAAACTGCATCAATCTCAAAAGTTATAGTCTCCCCTAAACCTGATGGATTGTTAAGAACATATTATCTGACTCCTCTGAGTTTATTTTATAATTTGAAAAACCTTGATTCATAATTGAGCCAACAGCAAAGCCTTCAATATTTACTTTTCCATACTCTAAGAAACAGCACCACATCACACTTATCCATCTAGGCCTATAAGTTTCAATTTCACCATAATAAGTTCCCTCTAAGAGTCCTATTTTATTCTTACAGCTATCATCTTCATTCGTACCTGGATAATCTTCAGAATCAGGGTATTGATTCATGTAACACTCACATTCCTCATAAGTTAGTTCATCCCTGTAATAGATAGAACCATCTGAGTAGTTATAACAGACATCGTAATTAACTCCAGGAACATTATTCATATCATCGATATGATGACTCCATTTAGCTAACTGAGGGTCTTGAACCGTTGTTGTATTCATAGGGAAGTCTGCATAATAATCTGGGAATGTTCTTTCTCCACCAGAATCATACTCGTCACCCATAAAACCATGTGAATGACCTAACTCATGCATTACAACTTCTCTAGTTCTACTTGATAGGCCTTGAATATTAACTGATCCCTGAGCAACTCCCCTGCCTGAAATCGTTGTTAAGAAGGAGGCTACAGTCCATGAAGGCATAACATTGGTAATTAAATTTCTATCAACTTCCCCAATACAATAAATATTTGGATCCCAGTCTGAATAACAGCCAATCGCGATATCAAATACAGAAACACCTGTGAGTGCAACCTCTTCTAAAACAATAATATTAAAATAACCATTAATGGGAGGCAAATCATCGCTGGCAACAAGCAAGTTAACCGATTCAGCTAATCTTAATCTAAACTCATCCCTATCAGAGTCTCCTGTTAGCTGATCACCGATAAATATATAGTTTGTTCTTGCTGAAGAATTTGGACTACCAACTAAATAATATAAGTGTTGATCTGACTGAGAACAGTTAAGTCCCTTGAATAGCAAAAGCAACATTTTTAACTTCTTTATTTGCTACATAGTAAGCTTGAATTTGATCACTGGCACAGGTTTCAATAGAACCATCGGAAACACACAATGACATAGTTAATAAACCAGCCGTATTTAATCCACTAAAATCTAATGTGACATAAGATGAGGTAGTCCCGTCACCATAAACACCACTAATGTTTTCAGTTGGCATAGAGCCATAAAACTGCAACTCAGAATTATCATTATCAACATCAGAAACACTTATATTCATATTTAATAAATCATCAAATATGATACTTGTATCACCATAACCACTGAAGTCATCTAGTAAAGTTAAAACTGGTGCGTCATTAATCGGATTGATAGTCATAGTGACCGATTGAGTTTTAGTTATCGGAGTTCCACTACTTTGGCCCCCAGAATCTATTCGAGTAGCCGAAACTCTTATTACAAAAGTATCCTGACCGTTGTAATCCTGATTTGGCATATAACTAATAGCTCCTGAACTTGAAACTGCAGCCTGACCATTAGCTGGTGGAGAGGAAATGCTATAAGTAATATCTGAATTATAATTGTTTTGACGTTGTTTAGAATTCATAGTCTCTTGAACTAAACCAACATCTAAACCTAAAAATCTATGCAATTGACCCATCCAAGTTTGATCACGTTTTGCTAAATAATCATTCACTGTTACAATATGAACACCTTTTTCTGTTAAACCATTTAAATAAGCTGGTAAGGTAGAAACTAAAGTTTTTCCTTCTCCAGTTCGCATCTCAGCAATTTTTCCTTCATTTAAAACGAAACCTCGAATTGAAGTGACGTGAAAACTTAAACACAACGTTTAAGGTAAAACTGGAGAATGATCACATTATTGAAGCTCATATCTCAGGGAAAATGCGCAAGCATTATATTCGAATTCTGACTGGTGATAAGGTTAAAGTTGAAATGACGCCTTATGACTCTTACTAAGGGAAGAATAACTTTTAGAGGCAGATAGCCTAAGCTTTAACTTTAGATTTTTTTTCAGTAAATTTTAAAGCTCCATTAACCATATCGGTCCATTTGCTGTCATTATTGGGAAGTATCATCCCTTGGTTGATGCAGAAGCTATAAATCTTTCCATAGGTCTTGCGCCCATATCTTTGTCATAACCATTCTCAGCGATCCATTCACTAACAGATTTAGTTATCTCTAACTCAACATTTCTTTTATCAAGCTGAGCCTGCAGCTTAGTTAAGAATTTATCAACAACAGAAAAATAATAGTTTTGTCTAAATAATTGAACTGAATCGTTTCATCAAGCCTATTTCTAAACTCTGGTGAGAATAACTTATTGAGTCTGTTCATAGCATCAGATTCATTGGATTGATCATTAAAACCAATGTTGCGCTTTGAGAGCATTTCAGCACCAATGTTAGTTGTCATAATAAGTATGACGTTTCTAAAGTCAGCTTTACGGCCGTTGTTATCAGTTAAAACTCCTGCATCCATAACTTGAAGCAGGATATTGAAGATATCTGGATGTGCTTTTTCTATTTCATCAAGCAGTAGAACAGCATGGGGATTTTGATCAATGCCATCAGTCAATAAACCACCTTGATCAAAGCCGACATAACCAGGAGGTGCTCCAATTAGTCTTGATACAGCATGCTTTTCCATCCATTAGTAATATTTTCTTTAGTAATATCGTTAAAAAAATCTTTTATTAAACTCATAATTAATTTGCTCAATATATTAAAAGTAATTAATTTTTTTCAAACTAGATTTATCAATAAAGTTTAAATTAGTTGTTTCCTTATGTACAATACAAAAACAATTGTGCAACTCAATCAAAGCAGAATTAATAAGGCCTTTTTCTAGATATTTTTTACCAACTTCGTTTCCATTTTTTAAGGCCTCTTCAATATCTGATTGTTTTACGGTTATTTTTTTATTATTTTTTCTTAATATATTTAAAGAACCCTTCATCAAAGCATCTATAGCTTTGTCTGGAAGATGTCTATCGGAAATATATCTTTCAGTTAAATAAACACAAGACTTTAAAGCATTCTCTGAATATTTAACATTATGATAATCCTCATAGCTTGATTTAATACCTTTTAATATATCAACACACTCGTCAAAGGATGGCTCTATACATCAATTTTTTGAAATCTTCTTGAAAGTGCTTGGTTCTGATCAAAAATACCTCTGTATTCTTGAAAGGTTGTTGAGCCAATACATCTAATTTGTCCCTTTAGCTAAAGCTGGCTTTAGTAAGTTTGAAACGTCCAAAGATCCACCTGAGGCAGAGCCTGCTCCAATAATAGTATGTATTTCATCTATAAATAAAATAGCCTATCTCATTTTCTAAGAAATTTAATACGACTTTAATCGTTTTTCAAAATCACCACGATATTTAGTACCAGCTAATAATGATCCCATGTCTAATGAGTAAATTGTTGTTTCAGATATTATTTGAGGTACTTTTTTATTACATATCAAATAAGCTAAACCCTCTGCAATTGCAGTTTTTCCTACACCAGCCTCACCCAATTAAAACTGGATTATTTTTTGTTCTTCTTGCAAGAATTTGAATCATTCTAGCAATTTCATTTTCTCGTCCAATAAGTTTTTCTATCTTATTTTCTAAGGCAAGATTATTTAAATTAATAAGAAATTCATTGGTATCAGTTTTAGGAGCCTCTTCACTAATTTCAGCCTCTTCATTCTTGTTTAATGATGAAGGATCTTCTTTAGAAGAGCTTGATCCATGAGAAATATAAGAAACTATATCTAATCTAGATACACCTATTTTTGAGAGAAGGAATACAGCATGACTTTCTTTTTCAGAGAATATAGCAACAAGGATATTTATTGGTTTAACTACACCCTTTCCTGACGATTGAATGTGAAAAACTGCTCTTTGTAAAACTCTTTGAAAACCAAGAGTTGGTTGAACTGGTTTTGCTTCATCAACTTTTAAAATAGTAGTATCTGCAAGGTAATCCTCTGTACTGCTTCTAAGCTGATCACGGCTAACATTAAAGCTTTCAAGTGCGTCAGCTACATCAAAATCATTTAAAATCATTAACAACAAGTGTTCAATTGTTATGTATTGAATATTTTTATCTTGCGCTTGATCAAAAAGGCTTGCTATGGATTGTTCTAATTCTTTACTAAACATATTAATCCGTTAATGGTTCAATTTCACTTATCAAGGGATGTTCGTGAGCTTGAGCCATTGTAATAATTTCATGAGATTTCATTTCAGCAATCTCTTTTGGAAATATACCACAAACTCCCTTACCTCTTGAATGAACAGCCATCATTATTTGCGTAGCTTTTTCATGCTCATGACAAAAAATCTTTCAAGGATCATTATCACAAATTCCATTGGCGTATAGTCATCATTTAAGAGCAGCACTTGGTACATTGGCGGCTCTTTAAGTGGGTGCCCAAAAAAAACCAGCTTTGCGCTGGTTTTTTTTACTGCACTTAGAAAAGATTACATGTTGGCAATAATCGCATCGCCAAATTCAGAGCAAGATAGCAAAGTCGCATCATCCATTTGACGTTCAAAGTCATAGGTGACGGTCTGTGCAGAGATTGCACCTTCCATGCCCTTGACGATTAGATCTGCAGCCTCAGTCCAACCCATGTGGCGAAGCATCATCTCAGCGGAGAGGATCAATGAACCTGGGTTCACTTTGTTTTGGCCTGCATATTTAGGAGCTGTTCCATGTGTAGCTTCAAATACAGCTTTTCCATTTTCATAATTAGCAATACCAATTCCTCCAACTTGTGCTGCTAAAGCATCTGAAATATAATCACCATTCAGATTCATTGTAGCTATGACGTCATACTCTTTTGGTCTTGTAAGTATTTGCTGCAAAAAAGCATCACAAATAACATCTTTAATAACAATGCTTTGGCCATTATTAGGATTTTTAATAGTAACCCAAGGACCACCGTCAAATAATTCACCGCCATAAGAATTCATGCTTACGCTAATTCATAACCCCACTCCATAAATGCACCTTCGGTGTATTTCATTATGTTGCCTTTATGAACAAGAGTAACTGAGGGTCTTGGAGTGAATATAGAAATGAGATTCATAACCTAGCGTCAGGCCTCATTGATATTGGCTTAACACCAAGAGATACAGCTTTTATTATGTCTAATAATACCAAAGAACATAATATCTCTCATCACCAGTCAGCATCAAACCTTCGTCTGCTCTTGCACCACGACCAACGCCAATATCTTCTGAGTTTTCTCTAAAAATAACCATATCAACATCTTCTGGTCTTTTAATGGGAGTTGGAACGCCACTAAAATACATCACAGGTCTTAAGCAAACATATAAATCCATTATCTGACGCAACGCAACATTCAATGATCTAATTCCACCACCTATAGGAGTTGTTAAAGGACCTTTTATGCTTACTACATACTCTTTTAATGCTGTAATTGTCTCATCAGGCATCCATGTATCTTCAGAATAAACTTTAGTAGCTTTTTCACCACAGAATACTTCTAACCACTCAATCTTTCTTTCACCGCTATATGCTACCTTTCAACAGCATTATTAACAACATCTATCATTGCTGGAGTTATATCAACTCCAATACCATCACCTTCAATAAAAGGAATAATAGGATTATCTGGAACTGTAAGCACACCATTTTCTATAGATATCTTTGATCCATTCTCAGGTATTTTGATATTTTTATATGTCATTTATAGTTCCTTGTTTTATTTAAGCTTTATAATACAAATTCGGGTGATGATTATACTCTAATTGAATTATTTTTGACACCCAATAAGTTAAAAATATGAGCAAAAGTAAAACTATTATTGTTGCAATGTCAGGAGGAGTTGATTCTTCAGTTTCAGCCTTGTTACTCAAAGAGCAAGGTTACAATGTTAAAGGCCTATTCATGCAAAATTGGCAAAATGAAGCCGATGAGGAATGTACATCGGAAATTGATTTTAAGGATGCTTCAGAGAAGATAGGTATTGATATAGAAGTCGTAAATTTTGCAAAGGAATATAAAGAAAAAGTATTTTCTTTGTTTATCTCAGGCCTAGAAAAAGGGATTACGCCAAATCCAGATATATTATGCAATTCAGAAATTAAGTTTGAAGCGTTCCTCAATCATGCAATCAAGATGGGAGCGTCAAAAATAGCTACCGGTCATTACGCAAATTTGCGAGAAGTGAATAATCATACCCACCTAATTCGAGCAAAGGATAGAGACAAAGATCAAACTTATTTTTTGCATGAAGTTAAAGAAGAAGAATTTAAAAAATGTATTTTTCCTTTAGCGAATCTAACAAAACCAGAAGTCAGAGAGATAGCTATTAAAAATAATTTATCAATATGAAAATAAAAAGGATTCTGTTGGAATTTGTTTTATAGGAGAAAGAAACTTAAAAGATTTTTTAAATAAATTTATAACATTTAAAAAAAAAAATATTGAAGATGAAACTGGTAATGTTATAGGTGAGCATCAAGGCTCAATACTTTATACAGAAGGACAAAGGGAAGGTATTGGAATTGGAGGTATGAAAAATACAAAAAACTTACCGTGGTATGTCTATAAAAAAGATATTCTTAATAATGAGATCAGTGTTTGTCAGGGTGTTAATAATCAATTATTAATGAACTCTGGATTATGGCTTGAGAATATTAATTTTATAAATGAAATAGATTACAGGTTTCCACTTGATTGCTCTGTTCAAATTAGGCACCAACATACACCCATAGATTGCCAAGTAACTATCGAAAATGATGGCTATTTAATTAAATTTGCAGAAAGCATAAGAGCTATAGCGCCAGGCCAATCAGCTGTTCTTTATAGTAAAGATATATGTTTAGGTGGTGGCGTTATAGCTAAGACTTTTAAATAAGTTAATAAATGGTAAAATTACATATGAAAAAGTCGCATGATAATATTTCTCCTCTTGATAGTCGTTATGCTTCAAAAATTGAAGATACACGAACTATTTTTTCAGAAGCTAATTTAATAAAAGTAAGATTTGATCTAGAAATTGACTGGCTCTTATTTTTATGTAAAAAATTACCTAGTAACTTTCCAACACTCTCTGAAACTTCTGTTAATAAAATTCTTAAATTTAAGAAAAATTTCGATGATAAATCTGTTGTAGCTGTAAAAAAGATTGAATCAAAAACTAACCATGATGTTAAAGCGGTCGAGTACTATATTCGAGATTATTTCTTAACTGATAAAATCTTAGCTAAATATATTCACTTAATACATTTTGGTCTTACTAGCGAGGATCTAAACTCGCTTAGTTATGCAGTGATATTAAAAGCTGGCATAAATGAGCATCTAAATAATCTAAAGTCATTACAGTCAGTATTATCTAAAAAATCTAAACAATGGTCATCCATTCCATTGCTGGCTAGAACTCATGGTCAACCAGCATCCCCCACTCTGAAGTAAAAGAATTTAAAGTTTTTTATAGTCGCATTAATAGACAGATCAATCAAATCAAGGCTATTAAACCAATGGCTAAGTGGTCTGGTGCAACTGGAAACTTTCATACATTTAATATTGTTGATGCATCAATTGATTGGCCTAAATTTTGTGGGAATTTTATAAAACAATGTGGGATAGAGCAAAACCTTCTTACAACGCAGATTGAGCCTCATGACTGGATAGCTGAAACCTGTCATAACATGTCTAGGATTAACAATATTTTAATTGATTTAAATCAAGATATTTGGATGTATATTGCAAATGATCTATTCAAACTAAAACTTTTAAAAGACGAGGTTGGTTCTTCCACTATGCCTCATAAAGTTAATCCAATTGATTTTGAAAATTCTGAAGGAAACTTAGGTCTTGCAAATGCTATTTTTGAATTTTTATCAAACAAACTTCAGAAATCTAGAATGCAAAGAGATTTATCTGATTCAACAGTATTAAGAAATGTAGGTCTTGGTTTTGGTTAGATGTTTAAAATTCTAGTCTTAATAAAGGTCTTGGTAAATTATCTCCAAATAAAGAAAAATTATTATCTGAACTTGATCAGAACTGGGAAGTATTAACTGAAGCTGTACAAACGGTAATGAGGTATGAGGGTATTCCTGATGCTTACGAGCAATTAAAAGAACTTTCTCGTGGATCCTCTATTCAGAAAAATGATTACATTAAGTTTATTAATTGGATTTGTTATTACCGTATGGGCTGAACAATGAATCAACTTGAATATGAAGTTGTGGTTGATATGAAATTGCTAAATCTTTATCTAAATGTCTACCAGCCTCTTTTTTTTGTAGTAAAACCTGGTTTAAAAATTTGTTTAAATAGTTTTTTAGGCGTTTATTTTGTAAATATTGACTTTTTTATTCAATTAAAGTGTACTGCACTACATATTTTAAATAGGGAGTGTTTGTATATGTCTAATCTAAACGATGAAGTTAATAAAGCCAATGAGGTATCTTCTATGAATAATGATTCATGGGGAGCTATAGATCCTAATTATGTTGCCAGAATGCGTTTACAGAACAAATTTAAAACTGGTATAGATATAGCTAAATATACCGCTGGGATCATGAGAGCAGATATGGATGCATATGACTCAGACACTTCGTCATACACTCAGTCATTAGGTTGTTGGCATGGTTTTATAGGTCAACAAAAGCTTATTTCAATTAAAAAACATTTTGGCACAACTGATAAAAAGTACTTATACCTTTCAGGCTGGATGGTAGCCGCCCTTAGGTCAGAGTTTGGCCCTCTCCCTGATCAGTCAATGCATGAAAAACATCTGTTCCCGCCTTAATTGAGGAGCTTTATACTTTTTTAAGACAAGCAGATGCACGTGAATTAGGTGGATTGTTTCGAGAACTAGACGCAGCTCCAGATGCTGCCACAAGATCGCATGTACAATCAAAAATTGATAATTACGAAACACATGTAGTTCCAATAATTGCAGATATCGATGCAGGATTTGGAAATCCTGAAGCTACATATTTACTTGCCAAGAAAATGATTGAAGCAGGTGCTTGCGCTATACAAATTGAAAATCAAGTTTCCGATGAAAAACAATGCGGCCATCAGGATGGAAAAGTTACAGTGCCTCATTCTGATTTCTTAGCTAAAATTAATGCTGTTAGATATGCATTCCTTGAGTTAGGTGTTGATGATGGAGTTATAGTTGCTAGAACGGATTCACTGGGAGCAGGATTAACAAAGCAGATCGCTGTAACACGTGAAAAAGGTGATTTGGGGGATCAATATAATTCATTCTTAGATGTTGAGGAAGTTTCACCTGAAGATATGAATCATGGTGATGTTTTAATTAATCAAGATGGAAAACTGGTTAGACCAAAAAGATTGCCAAGTAATCTATATAGATTTAAAGATGGCACAGGTGAAGCTAGATGTATCTTGGATTCGATTACGAGTTACAAAATGGGCTGATCTTATATGGATAGAAACTGAAAGACCACAGATTGGTCAGAATTGGAGCAAGATGGATGAAATTAACAAAGTTGTCCCAATGCAAAATTAGTCTATAACAAGTAGTCCATCATTTAATTGGACTCTTGAATTTCGCCAGCAAGTATTTGACGCATGGAGAAGTATGGCAAGATTTGCAAGCACCAAATTGATGTAGTTATGGATGATCATAGACGGATACTATCTAACCGGAGTGATAATAAGATGAAAACTTTCCAAGCTGATGCAGCTAAAGAAGCTGGAATTTTCCATCATCTTATTACTCTTCCAACTTATCATACAGCTGCACTTTCAACTGATAATCTTGCAAAAGATTACTTTGGTGAAGAAGGTATGCTTGGATATGTTGCTGGCGTTCAAAGTAAAGAAATTAGACAAGGGATTGCATGTGTGAAACATCAAAATATGTCTGGTTCAGATATGGGCGATGATCATAAAGAGTATTTTGCAGGTGATGCAGCTTTAAAGGCTGCTGGTGAAGACAATACTATGAATCAGTTCTAAATACTCAAGATTCACACCCATCAGTAGTGCGTCCGCAAATCTGGCAAGGCGCACCATCTTCCAAATTAGCAATACCTCCACACGAGCCAGCGATAGGTTTGTTGTTTGCAATAACACCAATTGCTAATAGTGCAAATGAGCTAGAGACGACGATAATTCCAAGAATAATTTCGATCATAAGCTCAAATCATACCATTTCTGGGATTTAATTAGTTGAAGCTCACCCTCTTCGCTTATTATAAAAAGTGCAGCAATATTGTTCTTATTCACAAATTCTAGGCCTTTTTCATAACCCATAACATTAATAGCAGTTGCATAAGCATCAGCTAATGTTGCTGAAATTTCAGACGCAACTGTTATGGACTGAAGGTTATTATTAATAGATTTATTGGTACTTGGATCAAGCGTATGGGTAATTGTTTCACCATCAGCATATCTATAATTACGATACTCTCCAGAGGTTGCTATAGCTAGAAAGCTTGAGTCTTTATTAGATATAGTAATAATAGGTTTATCTTTTTTATTAGTTGGATCCTGAATACCAACCACCCAAGCTATTGATTTATTATTACCATGGATGATTATCTCTCCACCAATATCTATAAGATGATTTTTTAAATCATTACTTAATAAGTACTCATGAAGCTTTTGGACTGCGTATCCCTTTGCTATTGATGACGATCTTAAAATACTTTTTAAAACCAGGTCGCTAATATCGTATTTTTTATTTGAATTGTTATCTTGGATTAATAGTTTTTTGCCAAAATTTGGAGAAAAACCATTACTTGCTGATACTTTTCCTAAAGTAATATCATAAGAGCCATTAGATAGATCTGTTATTGATTTAGCAGTATTGATAAGTTCATATAACTCTTTAGAGATACTTAAAGACTCATTTAGAGGTCTTTTATTGATTAGGGAAATCTCCGAATCTTCTTTGTAATTAGATGCTAGCTGATCAATGGAATTTAAAATATTCTTAATATTAGCTACATGGTAATCAGAAATATAATCAGATGAATTTATGTTCCAAGTTGTTCCATAAATTGATCCCTTTAAAAGAGAATTAGATTTAGAGTTATATTCATAGGCAATATAAATACAGCCAAGACCAACAAGAAGGGCAAAAAATTTAGAGATTAATTGTCTACTTAGCAAAAGTATTTAGCCACCAAAATCATCAAATAATATTTTCAGGCTCAACACCAAGGCTTAACAATAAATCAATACAGGCCTTGTTCATCATTGGTGGTCCACACATATAATACTCACAATCCTCTGGTGCTTGGTGCTCTTTAAGATAATTTTCATATAAAACATTATGAATAAAACCTGTTTTTCCATCCCAGTCATCCTCGGGCTGAGGATCAGATAAAGCAACATGCCAAGTAAAATTATCATTTTCAGCAGCTAATTTATCAAACTCATCAACATAAAACATTTCTTTTAAACTTCTAGCTCCATACCAAAAAGTAATTTTTCTATCAGAATGAATTCTTAATAATTGATCATATAAATGTGATCGCATTGGTGCCATCCCTGCACCGCCACCAACAAACACCATTTCGTTTGATGTATCTTTAGCAAAAAACTCTCCAAAGGGGCCAAAGACCTTTACCTTATCTCCAGGCTTTAAATTAAATGTCCAAGATGACATAACGCCCGGAGGAAAATCAGAACCTGGTGGAGGTGATGCGATTCTAATATTAAATTTAATGATGCCTTTTTCTTCAGGATAATTAGCCATTGAGTAGGCTCTTATTACGGGCTCATTATTGATAGCCTTATTTTCCCATATCTTAAATTTATCCCAGTCCTCATGATATTCTTCGCCAATATCAAAATCTTTATAATCTATTTCATATTCAGGCGCTTCTAATTGAACATAACCACCAGCTTTAAAATCTACGGATTGACCATCAGGTAATTTAAGAATTAATTCTTTAATAAAAGTTGCAACATTTTCATTAGAGACAACTTCACATTCCCATTCCTTTACACCAAATATTTCCTCAGGAACATTAATCTTTAAATTATTTTTTACAGCAACTTGGCATGAAAGTCTCCAGCCGTCATTTTTTTCACGCGAATTAAAATGAGATTCTTCTGTTGGCAAGATAGATCCACCGCCTTCTAAGAATCTGACACTTACATTGACTACAAGTACCACCACCGCCACAAGCTGATGATAGAAAATATTTTATTTTCAGCAAGAGTCTGCAAGAAGTTTTGATCCAGCAGGAACAACTATAGGATTACTAGAATCTCCATTGATTTCAATAGAAACATTTCCCGTAGAAACTAGTTGAGATCTTGCCCCAATAATAACAACAACAAGTGCTAGTACTATTCCAGAGAAAGAGACGACACCAATACTAAATCTAATATATCCATATTAATAAAATCTTTTTAAAGAGAAATTCCTCCAAATGACATAAATCCAAAACTCATTAAACCAACAATAATAAAAGTTGCTCCAAGGCCTTGAAGACCTTCTGGTATATCTGAATATTTTAACTTTTCACGAATACCAGCCAATATAACTATAGCTAATGCCCAACCAAAGCCTGCACCAAAACCATAAACAACACTCTCACCAAACATTAAATCTTTTTCTACCATGAATAAGGAGGCACCTAAAATTGCACAGTTAACTGTGATTAAGGGCAAAAATACTCCAAGAGGCATTATACAAAGCGGGAACATATTTATCTAGAAACATTTCTAGTATTTGAACAACGGCAGCAATCACTCCTATGTAACTAATCAGTTCAACAAACTCGAGATTTGTTCCTGGAATACCAGCCCATGCAAGTGCTCCATCTTTTAAAATAGTGTTAAAGATGAAGTTATTTAGAGGCACAGTAATTAAACATACTGCAATGACTGCTACACCCAAACCAAAAGCAGCATCAATCTTCTTAGAAATAGCTATAAATGTGCACATACCAAGAAATACTGACAAAGCAATATTCTCAATAAAAACTGTGGTGATAAAAATACTTAGATAATGTTCAAGCATTTAACTCTCTCTTTGTTAGGTCAGGTTCGGTTGACTGTTCTTGGTTATCTTAAAGTCGGCTTTTTCTACCTGCCCTTTCTTCCAGCTACGCAATGCCCATATTAATAGGCCTATCAAGAAGAAGGCGCTAGGCGGTGCGAGCATCATGCCATTGGCCACATACCAACCTCCGTTGGTCACTAAAGGAAGTATTTCGTAACCCCAGAGCGTACCGGCACCGAATAATTCACGCACAAAGGCGACTAGCATCAAAATGGCGCTGTAACCGAGGCCATTGCCAATACCATCAAAAAAGCTAGGAATAGGTGGGTTTTTCATAGCAAAGGCTTCAGCGCGACCCATTACAATACAATTGGTGATAATAAGTCCGACAAACACTGACAGCTGCTTGCTTGTTTCGTAGTCATACGCTTTTAATAGCTCATCAACAACAATTACCAGTGATGCAATGATTGTCATTTGAACAATAATTCTAATACTGCTAGGAATATTATAATTGAATTCGAAATGAATAAGTTTGAGAAAGCACAAACACTTGTTAATGCCAGACACATAACCATTGTAACTGAAAGATTGTTAGTCACAGCTAGAGCTGAGCATATGCCTAGAATTTGTAATGCAATTGGATTTTCTTCAATTAGCGGCTTATGACTTCTTGATATCGCTTAAGACTCATAGTCTAGCTCCGTTAGCATTGAGAATAGCCTGATTCACTAAACCAGTATTCAATCATATTGGAAACACCTCGACTTGTAAGAGTAGCACCAGAGAGCCCATCAACCCTCTACCTCCAACGGCATAGGAATAAGCCCTATTCTTTTTAAAACAACCTCATTATTATTATAATCAACAGAATAATCAATAGTGTTTACTGTCGGCACCGAGGCCTGGAGTTTCTTTATGTTGATAAAACTCAATTCCAGCCACAGTATTAAAATCATTTTCTAAAGAGATATAACCATACATAGTTCCCCAGAGACCAAAACCACGAATGGGAAGTATGAGCTTTGAAATTATTCCCTGTGTATCTCTGACAATATAGACTTTACCAATATTTTCTCTATTTTTAATAATAGCTATGTCTTTATCTTGTGGAACTTTAGAGGAAAACGTTTTCGCCTGCTAGTGGCAAACTATCTGTTGTTTCAACTAAACTAATTTGTCCGTTAACACCGCTTCCTGTAAAGTTAATAAATTTAACTTCAAAGATTCTACCCTTAACTAACGGGTCTGTGTCATTAAGGAATAATACTCTCATTCCTTCTGCAAGTTGAACACTATCAATGTTATAGCCTACGCTACCTTCAATTGTACTAAATGCATCTGTAGTAAAATTATCAAGTAAGTCAACTACTTGTTTTGTTTTTGTACCAAGCCTTCCTTCTATTAATATTTGATACTACAACCATATGATCTATAACTGGTGCCAATAGATTAGCAAATAAAATTGCTAACATCATTCCCTCTGGAAATGCTGGATTAACAACTCTAATTAGAATTACAGTAACTCCTATAACAGCTCCATAAATCCACCTTCCTGTATTAGTGCCAGAGCCTGAAACAGGTTCAGTAGCCATAAATACCAGACCAAAGGCAAAACTCCCAATCACAAGATGCCAATACCAAGGAACATAAAACATTGGATTGGTATCTGAGCCAACTATATTTAATATAGATGACATAGCAATCATACCAAATAATGTACCTAGAATTATTCTATAAGACGCAACTTTAGTAACTAATAAGATAAATAAGCCAATAGATATTGCTATTACTGATGTTTCACCCACTGAGCCAGGAATATTTCCAACAAATGCATCAAGCCAACTAAAGGATGAAGTAAGCCCTGGAATTCCTTGTTCGGCTGCAACGCCAAGCGGAGTGGCTCCACTATATCCAGAAGGCATAACCAAATTATCACTAATACCTGCTATCCATACCTTATCTCCAGATAACTGAGTTGGATAAGCAAAATAAATAAATGCTCTACCTGTAAGGGCTGGATTTAAGAAATTTTTACCAGTACCTCCAAAGATTTCTTTACCTATAACAATACCAAAAGTTATCCCCATTGCTGCTTGCCATAAAGGTATATCAGGAGGACAAGTCAAAGCAAATAAAATTGTTGTAACAAAAGCCCCTTCATTAATCTCATGTTTACGGACAATTGCAAATAAAGCCTCCCATCCAATACCAACAACGAAAACTGTTACATATATGGGTAAGAAGTAAGAAGCTCCAAACCACATTTTTGAGAAAAAGCTTGATGAATCATAGCCTACAAAACTTATTAAATAGTGATGCCAATCACCAGTATTCATCTGATTTATAGATTCTAAATATTCTAATGAGTGAGCACCAAGGTTATACATACCAAAGAACATCGCAGGAAAAGCAGCCAGCCAAACAGTAACCATCAATTTTTGTATGTCTAGACCATCTCTAACATGAATTGGATTTTTAGTTTTACCACTTGTAGTGAAAAATAAGTTTTCTAAAGCATCAAATAATGGAAACCATTTATTATATTTTCCACCGTCTACAAAGCTAGGTTTTATATTATTTATAAATGTTCTTAAAAATTTCATTATATTTCGTTGTAAATCATTTCAAGATTTTTAGAAAGCAGACTTGAGTAATCATATTTACTAGGACATACATAGCTACATAAAGCCATATCCTCATCAGATAACTCAAGAACTCCTAGATCAATTAACATCTCGAGATCATAGGTTGCAAGGGCTTTTAAAAGCTGAACTACAAGTATGTCCATAGGCATTACCTCTTCATATGAACATATTGGAACAATAGCTCTATCACTTCCATTCATTGCAGTGTTAAAGCTAAAGCTTTTAGGTTTAATAAAAGATGATATGAAGACATTTAGTTTAGAGTGTATTT
The DNA here is from genome assembly GCA_905181645.1 of uncultured SAR86 cluster bacterium. Lineage (GTDB taxonomy): Bacteria > Pseudomonadota > Gammaproteobacteria > Magnimaribacterales > D2472 > MED-G78. The sequence goes on along the minus strand of CAJIYN010000002.1, from coordinate 50,286 downwards.
TTGACCCTGGCATTAGCCAACTCATAAATGCTTCATCATATTCATTTGGGATAGCTGAAACCTGATTATGAAAAGCGCCTATATAATCCATAGCAGAGTCAGCTGAATGCCCATAAATGACTGAGCCTGAAATCACTCTAGATGTATCATCAACTTTTCCGGCAGTGAGAGAGGAAATGTTTGCTCCATAGTTAGTTCTAATAAGCTTTGGTTCACTTACACCCTCGCCACTTAAAGCTATAATTTTAGAAGTTCGAATTTCTTTATTTTTAATTAAGTATCCAAGTGAAATGCATTCTTGGAAACCTAAGGCCCAAACTAGTCTATCTTTGCCTACAGGGTAGATATTATGTATGTGTGTGGACGTCAGACCAGATGGGTGCGGTCCAGAAAATTGATGATATTTTACGCTATCAATAGCAGTGCTAAAATCCGAGTTTTGAAAGCAACAATGAATAGGAAGATTGAATGCCTCAGCTAAAGTTAAAAGACCTAAATTAAAAAGGTCTTGATCTTCTTGAATTATATTAAAAGGGTCTGTAGATAAAGGATTGGTATCACATGCATTTATAAAAATAGCATCAGGTAAAGTATTTATTTTAGGTGTTCTGTTAAAAGGTCTTGTACGCAATGCGCTCCAAAGACCAGATTCTTGAAGTAAATTGATGATTTCTGCTTTGCCTGAAGCATTTTTAAATGTTTGTTGGCTCTATAGAATCATCAACATCTATAGTCATTGATAAGAAACGCCTTTTCTCACCCCTATTGATAGATTCAACTACTCCAGATGATGGAGAAGTAATATAAGTGCCTGGATTTTTCTTATCTTCAAAAAGTTTTTGACCTGCTTGCACAAAATCACCAACTTTAACTAACATAGTAGGTTTTAAACCTACAACAGAATTCTGACTAGATGGAGATGTAATAGATGAGTCTTCTATTTCAGGCGATGGGATGCCTGATATTGGTAAATCTAGACCTTTTTTTATAATGTACACAAATCCCTTGTATTATGCTTTTAAATGCCTCTAAAACGAGGTAATTATAAACTAAAAAAATGATGTTTCTAGGACTAATTATCTTTTGGTAGAGGTAATCTAGGCATTTCTCACTTTTGCAATATGTTTTGCCAAACGCATTACTTGGTGAGAATAACCATATTCATTGTCATACCAGCAATACAAAGTAACTCTATTACCACTAGTTATTGTTGCTTGAGAGTCAACAATTGATGCAAAAGGACTTGAATAAAAATCAGTTGAAACAATTTCAGGAGAGTTTACAAAACCAATAATTTCACGATATTTAGAATGAAAAGCCATTGATTTGAGGTAATTATTTACAGATTCCTTATCCACATCACAGTCAAGTGTCAATGATAAAATAGCCAAACTAACGTTCGGAGTTGGAACTCTTATAGAGTTACCTGTTAATTTATTAGCAAGTTCTGGGATAGCTTTGGCAACAGCCTCAACAGCTCCTGTCGAGGTAATAACCATATTCAATGGAGCTCCTCGCCCTCTTCTGTCACCTTTATGAAAATTATCAATAAGGTTTTGATCGTTAGTATAAGAGTGGACTGTTTCTACGTGACCGCCATCAATACCATATTTGTCATTGAGCACTTTAAGTATTGGAACAATTGCATTAGTGGTACATGAATTAATTGAAATAATTTTATCTTCATCAGAACTGGTGTATTAAAAAAACAATATTTTTAATTTTATCTTTACCGGGCGCTGTTAAAATTACCTTTCCAGCTCCCCCGCTGATATGTCTACCAAGACTATTCTCATCTCTCCAAATACCAGTATTATCAATAACAATAGGATTCGTTAAACCATGGTCCTTGTATTTAAAATCATTGGGTCCAGAAGCATAGATAAATTTAACAGGATTACCATTTACAACTAAACAGCTATTTTCATCATCAACTCTTATTGTTCCGCTAAATCTTCCGTGAACAGAATCTCTTTGAAGTAAGCTTGCTCGTTTTGCTAGATCATCGGAATTAGTTTTTCTTACAACAACAGCTTTTAATCTAAAATAATTACCAGGACCAGTACTCTCAACTATCAGGCTATGCTAGTATTCTTCCAACCCTTCCAAATCCATATAAAACTATATCTTGAGGAGTTTCAAGTTTTATGTTTTTAAATCTATTATTGGAAATAATTCACTTATGCAGAGTTATCTGGTCATAGATAATTCTTAAAAAATGGGCATCTCACGGTAAGCTCACCAAGATCTATCTCGCAATCAGATAAAGCAAGATTGCTTAAACGCTCTAAGAGTGGAAATGTTTCTAACTCACTGAGCTCGTTACCTTCGATCTGTCGAACAAACCTATGAGCCTTCATAATTTCAACCGGAGAAGCATTCACAAGAGACTGGCCATAAATCATGATATGAATTCCATCTCTGGAGAGTGACCCAATCATCGGAACCACGACCCTTGACGCAGTGCAGCTACTGATGGCGAAGTGAATCTTCTGGAAGAACTCTATCTTGTCTTTTAGTTGAATTAAAAGTTGTATCTTTTTCGCTCATAAATCTTTATTTATAATTGACTATACTTTTTTAAATGATGGTCAGCATTACCAAAAAGAGCATCGATAAATACCATCTTTTTAAGATAATGGCCTATCATCATCTCCTCACTAACACCCATTCCGCCGTGAAGCTGAACTGCGTTCTGAGCTGATTTACCAGAAAGGCCTATCTGTGCTTTTAATGCAGAAACAGACTTATTTTTTGTTTCTTCATTTGATTCACATTCAAGCATTGCCTTAAATAGTAGTGATTTACAGACTTCACTCTCTATAAACATATCAACCATTCTATGTTGAAGAACCTGAAAATTAGATATAGGTTGGTCAAATTGCTCTCTGCTTTTTGTATATTCAACAGTTTTTACATAACAAGCAGTCATACATCCAATACTCTCCGTCTGAAATAAAATCTTTAATAGCATTATCAAGTAAATTGGTTAGATAATCTTTCACAAGTCGCAGCTTCATCAAGCTGGACATTCTCAAATGAAATCTCAGCACATGACTGACCATCAATTGTTGGATAGGTAATTTTTGATACACCCCTTAGGTGGAGTAAGATCGGTTGATGGTCAAACATTCATCATTGCTGAAACTATTAACTTAGAGGCATTGCCACCATTAAGAACAAGAGCCTTAGTTCCATTTAAAACCAAACCATTATCCGAGCTAGTTAAGCTAGCATTAGCAAAAGCATAATTATTTTTTGAACCTTCTTCTAATATCTCCGCCTTCTTTACTAATAGAAGCTTTGTACATATCAGTTTCTACTTGTACATAATTTGATTTATCTAAAACAGATCCAGCAAGAACTATGGTACTTAAGTAGGGTTCAACAATTAAAACTTTTCCAAACTCTTCAAAAAGTACTGATAATTCAATTGGTCCATAACCAAATCCACCATTTTCTTCTGAAAATGGAAGTGAAAGCCATCCTAACTCAGAAAATAATTTCCATAAATCAGCGTCATAACCTAAATCTGATTTAAGAATTTCTTCTCTTTTGTTAAATGAATAATCTGATTCACAAAACTTTTGTACTTGATCTCTAAGCATTTGTTGCTCATCTGAAAAATTTAGATTCATTCTTATACTCCTAGAACGAATTTTGAAATAATATTTTTTTGAATTTCATTACTTCCACCATAAATAGACAGGATCAGATATATTTAAATATTTTGATACTGAATGAGGAGCATGTTCTGGACCAGCAGGCATAGCATTGTCACCATGTCCATGAGGGCCAGGATAAATTAATGCATATTCTCCTGCAGCTTCTACGTAAAGCTCTGTAAGTTCTTGTTGAATTTCTGTACCTCTAATTTTTAAGATAGATGATTCAGCTCCCGGATGGGCTCCATTCTCTAAAGCTGATAATAAACGTAATTCTGTTATCTCCAATGAGCTAAGATTAATTTCTAGTTGAGTGACTTTTCTAGATAAAATTGGGTTATCTAGTTCACTAACTATATCTTTTAAACGAGCCAATGATCTTTTTGAACCACCAACAGCTGCTATTCCAGCAGAAATGAGGTCAAGAGGTATTTTGCATAAGTCCAACCTTCATTTTCCTTCCCAACTATATTTTTTTTAGGAACTTTTACGTCAGTAAAAAAAACGCTATTTGTTGCATGCTCTCCCACGGTTTCAATTGGGTGAACTTCAATACCTGGATTATCCATTTTAACTAAAAAAACACTTATTCCCCTATGTTTAGTGCAGTTGTTTCCGTTCTAACTAGACAAAAAATCCAATCTGCATTTTGAGCTAAAGTAGTCCAAGTTTTTGAACCGTTGATAACATACTCATCACCATCTCTGACTGCTACAGTCCTTAAACTTGGCCAAGTCAGAACCAGAACCTGGCTCTGAATAACCTTGACACCACCAAGTATCAAAATTAAGAATATCGGGTAAATATTCCTGATTTTTGCTCTTCATTACCAAAAGTATAAATTACTGGACCAACCATGCTTACGCCAAAAGCTAATAATGGTGGGCACCCAGCCAAACCAAATTTTCTTTGTTAAATAAGTAAAGTTGAGTTGCTGACCAACCTGTTCCACCATATTCAACTGGCCAGTTATATCCCATCCAGCCTTTAGCAGAAACTGATTTATGGAAATCAATCATATCTTGCTTACTAAGCTCTATTCCATTGTCTTGCTTATGCTTAACGTGAGATGGATATTCATCTTTTAAAAATGCTCTTACCTCATCTCTAAATTTTAAATCTGAATCAGTGAAATTAATTTCCATATTCTTACCTTTTTTATAAATTGGGTTGCTAAAATGTGTGACTATTATACAAGAAACTATATTAAATCTTAATAAAATTCTTTAACTAATAAACACATATTAATAATTGAAATGTATTATGGCAATAATTATGTCATTAATTTAAAAAATGTTACAAACTGATAGTCCAAATACAGGACCAACAGGGCCGATTTCATGTAATGGCTTATCGCATGCTTAATATTGGTGGTAAATGGCTAATTAATGGAGTTCAGCTTCTGCCTTCAGAAGAAATTGCTTACTACCCTGAAAGAGAAATATTGCCATACGACAGATTCTCTACGTCTCAATCTATTATTCAAAGTCGGATCGGACTATTAAATTCCAGCAAAGAAAATCTTAAGGTAATAATTACCAGCGGACTTAATTTGCTAGAAAAACTTCCAGCCAAAGAGTTTTTTACAGCTCTGCAAACCTTTAGTCTTGGAGAAACTATTGCATTAGATAAATTTAAAAAAATTCTTATACCCCCAAAAATCAATGTATTTAGAATAATAAAACCCAGTATAATAGACAAAAAAACTTTTCTAAACATTCCTCTTAGCTATTTTATTATTTATCACAACCCAATAAGGATTGAATTTTTTGATGAGGAAATCGAGTCTATTAGGACATTTAATCCTTCTACACAGTTAACACTAAATAAAATAACAAAATTTAATCTGACTACTGGATCTAATCTTCCACTTGACGATCTGGGCCTTAAATTATTTAGGGATAGTTGGAGGGATTACTTTCCTGAAAATGATGAAAGGTTTTGTGACTTGTTTAATGATCTTAATAATAAGGTTCTTTGTGAAGGGTATGAAATATATCTGCCTTTATTTTTTGACAGTACTGAATCATTTGAGGATCTTTTTAGTGATTATAGATTTATAACAGCTAATGGGGTTATTGAAGAAAATCTGCTTTATTGGCATGAAATAAATAGACGCTTTGATGAAGAAAATATTGATGCATCGAGACCACTTTTAAAACCCAAAGATCTTTTTTTTAATATAGATATTGTTAATAATTTTATTGATAAATCTGAGTTATTGGATGTTGATAATTCAGCTTATAAAGAATTAGATTATGAGCTTGGATTTGAAGAGAACTTAAAACTTGCAAATTTATTACTTAACGAAGGTACAGTTGAAAAAATTGTTGTATCAAGCCTTATACCCAGTGAATATGAAGCTATTAAGAATGTCTATCTATCCTCAATTAATGAAATTGAAAATATTGATAAATTAAAAAATAGTATTAATCTAATAAACAAGAATATTTTTAGACCTCTTTATGATTTAAATTTAAAGACAATTTACTTACATAGAGAATTCTTTGAAAACGAAACTCCGATAAATAGAGATGATAATTCACCTGTTAATATTCGAATTGATACAAGCATACATTTTAGTTTTAATGATTATGTTATTCATGAGAGCTATGGACTTGGTGTCTACAAAGGTCTTGAAATTGTTGAATCTAAAGGTGTTAAAAATGAGTACCTTAAAATTTCATATTCAAATAATGAAAATTTATATGTTGTCATTAACGAGAATGGAGCCATTCCTCCTATCTCCTATGCTGCTTCTCTTACACAACACTTGACTCATTATCAAATAATAAATGGTCTCAAAAGAAACAGCGTGCTGAAAAAAGAGCATATGATCATGCTGCAGAAATTTTAGATGTAGAATCTAGAAGAAGAGCATCAAACTCTCCAGCATTAAGGATTGATGCTTCTAGCTACAAAGAATTCATAAAAGAATTTCCATATAAAGAAACAAATGATCAAAGAAGAGAATGAAGCTATAGAAAAAGATTTATCTTTAATAAAACCAATGAACAGACTCTTGTGTGGAGACGTTGGTTTTGGTAAAACTGAAATAGCTATGAGAGCAGCTTTTATAAGTGTTAATGCTGGTAAGCAAGTTGTGATTTTGGCTCCAAGTACTGTGCTAGTTACCCAGCATTTTCAATCATTTGTAGATAGATTTAAAAAATTTGGTATAACTATAAAATCTTTAAATAGGCACTCAGGCTCAGCTGAAAAAAAGTCGACTATTGATGATTTTAATAATAGTAAAGTTGATATCATCATTGGAACCCATGCTTTATTTAATCAGTCATTAGTCTTTGATAATATTGGGTTACTGGTTATTGATGAAGAGCATAGATTTGGTACAAAACAAAAAGACATAATTAAATCAAAGAAGCCAGATGTTCATGTTTTATATCTATCGGCTACTCCTATTCCAAGAACCTTAGAGTTGGCTGCTTATGGTGATATGGATGTTTCTTTTCTGCATACACCACCCACAAACAGACTTAGTATTAAATCATTTCTTAAAGTTGAAACTGATAACTTAATGATGGAAGCAATAAAAAGAGAAAGCTCTAGAGATGGTCAATGTTTTATTATTCAAAATGATATTAAAAAACTAGTTCCTGAGGGAAAATGTAATAATTACTACCTGAACTAAAAATTGAAGCCACATTATTTAATAAAGCAAATATTACAAATGAAGAAAATATAAAAGTTGATAACTCTAGTTTCTTTAGTCGCAACTACTATAATTGAATCCGGAATCGATATTCCAAATGCCAATACCATGATTATTTTGGATGAAAAAGCTTGGACTGGCTCAACTTCATCAGCTAAGAGGTCGTGTTGGAAGAGGCAAATAAACAAGGTTACTGTTATTTCTTAATTCCTACTCCCGATCTACCAAAAAGTTCTAAAGAAAGATTAGATTCTATAATAAGATTGTCTGAACTTGGGTCTGGATTCTTTATTGCGCAAGAAGATTTAGAACTCAGAGGTGGCGGTGAAATTTTAGGAGAAAAACAAAGCGGACACGTCGATGCCATTGGAATTTCTTTATATCTATCAATGTTAAAAGATTCAATTGAAGGGATTAAGAACCCCGCTCATGCATATAAGTCTATAAGCCCTGAAGTTAATTTTTTTGATGATGCCTTTATACCTGATATGTATTTACCCTCTCCAACAGAAAGACTCAAAGTCTACAGAAGAATTAACGAGATTAAGTCAGTTAAAGACTTGTTTAGCTTAAAGTTAGAGCTTATCGATAGATGTGGAAAGTATATAAATGAAGTTGATGCGCTTTTTAGTAATGCTGAGTTACTTTTATTATCTAAGGCAGTTGGTATTAACAAAATATTATCAAATAAAGACAGAACTACTATTCAATTTGATCCTAAGCTAGATGATCATGTTTTAAATAAAATATTAGATATCTAATTTTATCAAAGTCTAAATCTTTAATCTTCAATCCTAGTGGGAAATTAGAAATTAACATGCTTGATGTTAAAAATAGTAATCAAAGACGCTTATTTGTGAGAAACTTTGTAAATGAAATCTCTTAGAGCTTTATACATTTATCTTATAGCAATTGCATTGCCTTCTCCAAGAACTGCTTCGGTTACCTATGAAATTGCTATAGAACCGTTTTTTCAGATTTCATCCTTAGAATTAAGCAGTATATATTTTGCCCTGGTATTGGTCTTTGTTTTGAACCGTAATAGAATGCTGAGTATTATTGGAAAATTTTTAACTCCATTAATAGTATGTATACTTTTAATAATTATTTGTTTAGGCTTATTTACGGAAGTAGCATCCGTTCGAGACTCCATATTTAATAATTCTTTTGACGGAAGGAATTCTTGAAGGATATCAAACATTTGACGCTATTGGAGGTGTCGTAGATAGGAGGTGTTGTCGTTATTTCACTATCTCTTCAAGGAAAATTTGAATTACGGTTTATATATAAAAACCTATAAGTCGAGATACCTTCATCTTGATGTGAAGGCTTATTTAGAATCTGAAAATGATAGCAATCTAATTAAGTTAGGTAACAAGATTATGGCTGAGGATAATTTAAGAAAATTTTTTATAGAACAAACTATTAGAGTTTTTCCAAATGAAATTTATTATTTTGATCATCCCAGATTTGGGGTTATTGTTTCAATTAAAGATAAGGCTTAAGGTTTATAAAAAGCATTTTCGCTATCTGAGTGATCTGTAATATCTACTACACTTTTTAGTTCTGGTATTTGCTCTATAAGAGTTTTCTCTATTCCATCTTTTAATGTCACATCAACCATGCCGCAGCCTTGGCAACCGCCACCAAACTGAAGGACGGCTTCCTTCGTTTCTGTAAACTTAACTAAACTTACCTCACCACCATGTGACTCGAGCATTGGATTTATTTCATTATAAATAACATAATTAATTCTATCTTCTACAGGGCTATCAGGTGATATATTTGGAAATCTTGCATTTGGGGCCTTTATAGTTAATTGGCCGCCAAAATTATCATGATCAAAATTAACTTCTGCTGATTCTAAAAAAGGGATACTTCTTTTTTCAATATTAACGTTTATGAGGTCTAGATTGATTATTACATCGTCCGAGAGAGCTTCATCTGGTTTACAATAAGCTAAGCAAGTTTCAGCTTTTGGAGTTCCTGGATCAGAAATAAATATTCTAATACCAATACTTTCATCAGCCTTGTCAGCGACTAATTTAGCTAAATATTCTTCAGCTGACTTAGTAATGTTAATTATTTTTGACATAATGCGCTCATGTGGATAAAAAGAATAATATGGTCGCTATTGGGCATTAGATCGAAAAAAGATCTTGAAGAAGATCTTTCAAAGTTATCTATACCTAAAGTGATAATATTATTTTTCCTTCTTAATATTGTATTTATATCCATCATCATAACAATAACTCGCTTTCTTCTCTAATGAATAAGTTTACTAAAGTAACAAATAGTTAATGAAATTAAATCTAAAGATATAAATATTAATTTAAGTCCTGCAACGGCTATGGAGCAAGAGGACAGGAAAAACAAATTTCTGTAAGCCCAAATGGTAAAAAAGTATTTTTATACATTGATGAATTTTCAAAATATTTGGATGAGTGTTAATCGCCAAGATGCGATAGATTTACGCCTTGATGTATAAGAAATTATGTGTCAAATGAATTTTAGAGCAATTCAAGTGATAAGGTCATGGTGACATTGGTTTACCACAAAAAACTATCAGAAGAATTAGAAATAATGGTTAGTAAAATTTCAAATAAGCTAGGCATTCAATTGATAGCAAGAGCAAAAAATGAGTTTTATAGTAGTGGAAATGGTTTCCTAGAAGACATAATAGAAGGAACTGATATAACTCTCTATCAAACAGATCAATCCTTCTATCAGCCAAATCACTTTATGATGCCTCGGATGGTGCAAAAGGTCATACAAATGATTAAAAAACCCAAAGATCTTTTAGAGCTTTATTGTGGATCTGGTACTTTTACAATCCCAATGAGTAGATGTTTTAATAAAGTTTTTGCAACAGAAAATAACCGTGCATCAATTACTTACTTAAATAAGTCTATTAATAAAAATAAGGTAACCAATGTTCTTCAATCAAGAATTTCGGATACTGAATTAACTGAGGCCTTTAATGGTAGAAAATTTAGAAGAATGGGTGAGATTAATCTAAGTGATTATGATTTTAGCCATGTTTTAGTAGATCCGCCAAGATCAGGATTAAATGAGAATGTTACAGATATTCTTAATAAATTTAAAAATATAATTTATATTTCTTAAGCCACACACTTTTATAATTAATATTATGAATTTAAAAGATTATAAAGTTAACAAGTTAGAAGTATTTGATCAATTTTCAAATACTCCTCACTTAGAGTTAATTGCTTTAATAAATAAAGAAAAAATTATAATTTTGAATCTAATTCAGGTAAAGCTTCAAATAAATCTGCTACCAGGCCATAGTCAGCAACTTGGAAAATTGGCGCATCTTCATCTTTATTGATGGCAACGATTACTTTACTTTCTTTCATGCCAGCTAAATGCTGGATTGCTCCTGAAATTCCTACAGCTATATATAGATCAGGTGCAACAATCTTACCTGTTTGGCCAACCTGATAATCATTTGGAACAAAGCCAGCATCAACAGCAGCTCTAGATGCTCCAACAGCGGCACCTAACTTATCAGCTATAGAATGTTATTAATTTGAAATTCTCTCCATTCTGCATTCCTCTTCCGCCTGAAACTACAACTATCTGCAGCAGTTAATTCAGGTCTATCGCTAACAGGTATTTCTTCATTTACAAAAGATGAAATATTTAATGAATCTAATGAAGCAACATTAGAAATTGGAGCCTCAGATGGACCTACAACAACACCATCAAATGCAGTCGATCGAACTGAAATAATTTTTTTAGTCTCAAGAGTTAAAAATAGTTCTCTAGGATCAATGTAAATAGGTCTTTTAAAAGTATCAGAACTTACAACTTCAGTAATTTCTGAAATTTGTTGTGAGTCTAGCATTGCAGATACTCTTGGTAAGAAGTTTTTACCGAAAGTTGTAGCATCAATAACTGTAGGCTCAATATAATATCCCTTAGCTAAATCTTCAGCAAGATACTTACGATTTCCCCCAATAAGCACCTTCCCTCCAAGTTTTTTTGCCTCTTCAATTCTAGATAATATTTATTTCCGACTACAAGCACACTAATATCAGAACCAATTTCTTTTGCTGCTGCAATTGTTGAATTGGTAGACCCTTTTAAAGTCGAATTATCGTGTTCTGCTACTACTAAAATTGACATGAAATCACCTTCGCTTCATTTTTAAGTTTTTCGACTAGTTCATCTACCGAGGCGACTTTGATTCCAGCTGCGCGCGTTTCAGGCTCGCTAGTGGCTTCAATGTTCAATCGCGGTGTTGTATCTACACCATAATCTGCCGTTGTTTTCTCATCCATAGGCTTTTTCTTTGCCTTCATGATATTTGGCAAAGATGCATAACGAGGTTCATTGAGGCGTAGATCTACTGTAACAATTGTCGGCATGGAGACTTTGATAGATTGTAAGCCACCATCTACTTCTCTTGTTACATCTGCTGAGTCTGCTGATAGTTTGATTTCAGAAGCATTGGTAGCTTGAGGATAATCTAATAGCGCACCAAGCATTTGACCTGTTTGATTATTATCACCATCAATTGCTTGTTTACCCAAAATAATAATATCTGCTTGTTTCATCTTCACATATTTTAGCGAGAGCTTTAGATATAGCAAGAGGCTCTAACAAAGAATCTGTTTCAACTAAAATAGCTCTATCAGCTCCTAGTGCTAAAGCTGTTCTTAACTGTTCTTGTGAGGCTGAAGTTCCAACTGTTACAGCAATAACTTCAGTAGCAGCTCCAGATTCTTTTAGTCTTACTGCTTCCTCTAATGCAATTTCACAAAATGGATTAACAGACATTTTTACATTGTTAAGATCAACATTAGATTGATCTGATAGTGGTCTAACTTTTACGTTATAATCTACTACTCTTTTGATTGGAACTAAGATTTTCATTTTTTCCTCAGTATGTGTTATCGATGATTTTAAAAAACTGTATAATTGTAATGTTTTTTATAAATTATCTAAAGATATAAATAGGGGATATTAATAGATATAAATTAAGTACATATATAAGGGAAATTAGATATGGAAAGAATAGATCATGAATATGACGTTGTTGTTGTTGGAGCAGGTGGTGCAGGACTAAGGGCAACTTTAGGTGCTGCTGAAGGTGGACTAAAAACTGCATGTATTTCGAAAGTTTTCCCTACTCGTAGTCATACGGTGGCTGCCCAGGGCGGTATATCTGCTTATTCCAAATTGGAAAGAATTGGGAGCACCTTTAAATACTCCGGTTACAAAAGATAAACTTAAATTTTTATTAAAAAATGTAGCTATACCAATTCCATCTTTTGTTATGCCGCCAATGAATAATCATGGAAATTATGTTTTAAGTTTAGGAAATCTTTGTAGATGGCTTGGTGACCATGCTGAAAATTTAGGTGTTGAAATATTTCCAGGCTTCCCTGCTAGCAGTATTATTTATGAAGATAATAAGGTTGTAGGTATTCAAACTGGTGATATGGGTATTGCGATGAAGTTGGCGCCAATCCTAGCTTGAACGGATGAATCGGCCTAAAACATACAATTTTTGCTGAAGGCTGTAGAGGTCATTTAGGTAAAGAGTTAATTTCTAAATTTGATTTAGATGCTGATAGAGACCCACAACATTACGGCATAGGCTTTAAAGAGGTTTGGAAGATACCAAAGGAACAGCATGAGCCTGGTCTAGTTATTCATACCAACGGCTGGCCAACTAATCTTGATACGCCCTCAGGATCCTACCTGTATCATGGTGAGAACGAAGAAGTTTATTTAGGTTATGTAGTCCCACTTGATTATAAGAATCCATATCTAAGTCCATTTGATGAATTTCAAACTTGGAAAACTCATCCTTCAATTTCAGCTTATTTAAAAGGTGGTCAAAGAATTACATATGGAGCAAGGGCTCTGATAAAAGGTGGTCTTCAATCACTACCTTTAGTGATTTTATTGTGAGTGATTACGACGTATTTAAGTCACTTATTTTTTCTAAAATTAAAGGGTCTCATACAGCAATGAAATCAGGAATACTCGCTGGTGAATATATGCATGATAAGTTAGTGAATCCATCTGATGACTTTGGATATGACGACCTTGTTAAAAAATCTTGGATTTATGATGAGCTTTATAAGGGTAGAAATTTTGGACCTTTGTTCCATAAATTTGGTGCACTATTTGGCGCAGTATTTAATGCTATAGATCAGTTTATATTTAGAGGGAATCTACCATTTACTCTTAGCAACCCTACTCCTGATCACGACACACTTATTCATGCTGATAAAGCAAAAAAAATAGATTACCCAAAACCTGATGGTGTTTATTCATTTGATAAACTTAGCTCTGTCTATCTATCAAATACAAATCATGAAGAAGATCAACCATGCCATCTTCAACTCAAAGATCCTACGATACCAATATTAAATAAGTAAATTTGCTGAACCAGCTCAAAGATATTGCCCAGCAGGAGTTTATGAAGTTCTTGAAAAAGATGGAGAAAAGAAATTTGTTATTAATGCTCAAAATTGTGTTCATTGTAAAACATGTGATATTAAGGACCCTTCACAAAATATTGTTTGGTCTCCCCTGAAGGTCCTGGTGGTCCAAATTATCCAAATATGTAAATTGAAGTACTTTTTATCTTTTACTAATTTCATTTTTGTAAATCTAATGCAATTATTAATTTAAAGTGGTGAAAGATTCTGAATGGCAGCGAAGTATAGATGAAAGCCCTCTTTATGCATCAAGTATGGGTAATTTAGACAAAAATGATGAATGGCCGATCTACTCATTAGATAAAATTAATGCAAATCATGAGCATGATAAGAAAATACTATCGGATCTAAATGCTCTGTCTGTAGATAAATTTAATGCTGACAATGTTTTGAATATTCAACTATTTAAAGATCGGTATCAGAAATCAATTGAAATGCATGAATTTAAATCTTTTTTAGTTCCTTTTAGTCACAGAGGTGGTATTCAACTTCAACATGAATCAGCTGAAAATTTACCTCTTAGGACTGCTGAGCATTACAAGGATTGGCTAACAAGACTATCAACAATTGATGAATATATTGATGGTCATATACAAATAGCTAAAAAGGGAATTGATGAGGGTATTATGCCGCCACGCATTCTAATGGAAAGAGTCCTTGATCAAATTGAGAAACAAGCATTTGTAACCCCTTCCCTAAGCCCTTTTTATAAAGCTTTTTATGAAATGCCTTCGTCTATTTCTGGTGACGATATAGCTAAAATTCAAACTCAAGCTTTAATAGTTATAGAAAATATTGTTATACCTGCATATGTAAATTTTTATAATTTTTTTAAAAATGAATATCTGCCGCAGTGTCGTGAGACTATTGGAATTAGCCAAATTCCAAATGGCGATAAATATTATGAAGCGCTAGCTAGACAATTTACTACAACAAGCTTAAATCCTAATGAGATCCATGAAATAGGACTTAGCGAGGTTAAGCGTATTAAATCTAAAATGGTCCAGATTGTTGAGGATGTTAATTGGGATGGATCATTTAGAGAATTTCTAGAATATCTTCGATCAGATCCTAAATTTTATTTTGATAATCCTGATGATCTTTTGACTGAGTATCTTGCTACAGCTAAAAGAATAGATCCTGAATTGGTAAATTTATTTAATTACCTTCCGTCAATGCCTTATGGTATTAGACCAATACCAATGGAAAGCGCACCAGATACTACAACGGCATATTATCAAAGACCTGCAGCTGATGGCTCTAGAGCTGGATATTATTATGTAAATCTCTATAGGCCCGAGGTTAGACCTAAATATGAAATAGAGGTATTGACGGTTCATGAAGCAATGCCTGGTCATCACTTGCAGATATCTATAAATATGGAATTAGACTTACCTAATTCCGTAAATATCAAAGCTTTACTGCTTTTGTAGAAGGTTGGGGTCTTTATAGTGAGGAACTAGGTGAGTATTTAGGATTGTATGACGATCCGTATGATAAATTTGGTCAGCTTACCTATGATATGTGGAGAGCCATAAGATTGGTTGTTGATACCGGTATGCATTACAAGAATTGGTCTAGAGATGATTCTATAAACTTCTTTCTTGAAAATTCAGCAAAAAGTAAACAAGCTAAACATCAATGCTTTATCAGGAGGTACAGAGGTGACTGCTTTTCATAGGAATACGGTTAAAACTTTGACTGAAGTGGGTTTTAAATTTGATATTAAAGAGTTTTCTCATACGAACCCAACATATAGAATCTCTTTTGATGAAAATAAATCTTCATTATTAGGTTTCTCTAAAATTATGATATGAGAAAACAAAACGCATATATTGTTTTACTAGCAGATACGATAACCTCATCCCAGCTTCTTTCCCATTTTTTTCTCCATGACAAATGGTTTCTTGCAAGTAAGACATATTTTAGTTGGGAGATTAATTTTTTTATGCAAGAGATCCTAAGTTATGAAGAGAATTAAAACTTTTAATTTGTAATGTGTTGCCACTGTTATTTTCTTGATTGACAGCAATGTCTATCAACTTATAAAAGACACTTCTAGATATTAAACCTTCAAGATTAGACCTCACAATAACTATAGGAAACTCATCATTCTTAATCTTCTTTAAAGTTAATGGGTGTTCTTGATTTAATGGAAAAGAGTAATCAAAGTTAGTATCTAAAACTATCTCCTTGGTATTCTTATCATAGTGAAAATCAGTAATCATATAAGGAGCAATCTCAACGTCAATCTTAAATACTGATTTGGTATTAGGAGTACAAAATCCCTTGGAATTTGAAGTTAAATATTATGAGACTTTTGCCGATAGTGATGATGATATTAATGAAATACCGAATCCGACTACCTATACAATAATGACGCCACCTACACAGACGATATTTGTTAGAATACAGGATTTAGGGTCTGGAAATTGTTACGATTTAAGTGATTTTATTATTGAATCAATTGACATAAAAAATATTAAATAAAATTAATAATCCAATAAAGAGCAAGAATGCTGATGATATTTTTTCAAAATAAATGTCATATTTTATAAATAAGGAATTTAATTTTGGTGTCGTGAGAATAAAAGAAAGAAAACTAAACCAGGCAATAGTCATAACTCCAAAATAGAGTGGGTAAAGAAATAACCATATTCCATTTAAAGAATCTGTGATGATTGTGAATAAAGAAACAAAAAATATTAACGCCTTGATGTTTAATAAATTTGTAAGAAGCCCTTTAAGAAAAGATGAGGCGTCATATTCGTAAAGCTCTTCATTATTTATTTTTTTTGGCAATAAGGAGCTTAGCCCAATATAAATTAAGTAAAGACCACCCATTAAACTAATAATAAATTTTAAATTTGCATTAGATAAGAGTAATAAAGATATTCCTGATGAAGCAAGAACATTTGGAATGGAAGGATTTTTCCAAAAAATTAGAGAAGCATAGTAGCCACTAGATCGACCTCCTTTTGCAACTTGTCTAATAATTAAAGCGGTATCTGGTCCTGGACTAATAAAAGTTTATAAATAAAACAGTCTTATTATTAAAAACATTAGGAATAAATAATAGTAGGTTCAATATCCAAGTTGATATTAAAGGTTTTTAGGACTTGTTTTTGTATGATTCTAGAGAAATTAATAATGTCATCTTGAGATGCATTACCTTTATTAATTATAACTAAGGCATGGTTTTCATAGAGGCCAACTTCTAAATCAGAGGGAATTGAATCTTTAATTAACTGAATTAATCTAGCTGCACCAACCTTTACGTTATCTTGACTCTGAGCCCAGATAATTAAATCACTGTATGCAAAATGATCAGTGTTTATTGTCTCTCTTTTGACAATGGGATTCTTAAAAAAACTACCACTATTTCCAATTTTTTTGGGATTGGGAAGTTTAGAGAGTCTAATGGATTGACCCAGTTGCCGCTAAAGGAGATGGTGGGATTAATGATTTTCATTATGAAAAAGGTAATCAATTATTGATGAATATTCAATATTTAAAGTAGTTGGTAAGAATTTAAAATTAAAACGAGCGATATTGATAATTCATATTTTGAAAAATAGAAAGTGGTTTACGTAAATTTACATTCATTATTATTAAATTCTTTAATTTTATTAGTCAATAAATCATAAAAACGCACAACTCACAAAGACATCCTTCAACTCTACTCCATAAGCTCCAATATTTTGAATAGGTGAGGCCCCTACAGAACCTGGTATTAATGATAAATTTTCTAGACCATGAAAATTATTATCTAGCGACCAGTTAACAAAAGAACTCCAATTAAAAGATGACCCAACTGTAACTTTTGAATCTGTTAGCATCGCTATATCATTAAGATTAGTTTTGATAACAATGCCATCAAAGTAATCTGGTAGAACTACATTAGAACCCTCCCCTAATACTAAAACTTTATCGTTATGGTTTATTAAAAAAAGATATAGCTCATCTAAACATTGCTCTGATTCAATGGTTATTAGATATTTAGCAATTGATTTAATAGCTAAAGAATTAATCAGGGTAGCATTTTTATTTATAGCATTTTTTATAAAATTTATTGCAGACTGAAGATCTTCTGGGGTATCAATTCCAGATGGGATTTCAGCATTATATATTGAAGCTTGTATCGTAAAACCATTTTCAATAAACCTAAGTTGCTCTAATTTTTCAGCTTCTTCCAAGCTAGCACAGTAAGGGCTAAAATACGTAAAGAAGTAGCCGCAGTAATCCATTTTATGCCTATAAAAAATTTGATAATAGGAGAAGATTATTTGGAATTTCTGATCTAGAAAAATATAAGGCTTTATTGGTATTTGATAATGCAACTTTAACTGTATTAGGATTAGATAACTCATCTTTGTTACATTGAGTCACGACTGTTCCTACATCGCATTCATTATTAGCATAATCGTATACCAGGGTATTAATAAGATCGACCGGCATAAAAGGTTCATCGCCCTGAAGATTTATAATTAATTGATCTTTTTCAAGAGATAGAATGGAAGCTGCTTCAAAAACTCTATCAGTTCCAGATATATGTTTATCACTTGTCATAACTATATTATCAGTGAAGCTTTTTGCATGCTCATAAATGAGCGGTGAATCAGTCGCTATAAATGATTGCGAAGTTGCCTTCAGTGATTGTTCAAAGACTCTTTGTATTAAAGTTTTACCATCGATATCAGCAAGAGGTTTTCTAGGTAAACGTGTAGAAGCCAATCTTGATGGAATAATAACTACATATGGATCAGTCACGATAAAATCTAATTAATATTTTTATCTAATTCTTTTAATTCAGTATAAATTCATTAGGTAGTTCAGCTTCAATAGTTAAATACCAAATCTTATTATTATCAAAGTGTTTACATTTTGAAGCATCTTTTTCAGTCATAATAATTGGCAGATTGTCTAAGAAATATAAATCTTTATGATTAAATTTATGGTGATCTGGGAATGAATGCCTAATAACATCAAATCCAAGTCTCGTAAGGGTATCAAAGAACCTTCCAGGATTACCTAATCCTGCAACTGCATGAACCTGATTATGCATAGGCCAAGAATCAAAAGAGTATGATTTGCTACTATTGAGATGGACAAAATTGGCTGGACTAATAGTCATCAGATTTTCACCTTCATCTGTTGGACCGCCGTTATTAACTACAAAATCAACTGACTCTAATCGCTTGGATGACTCTCTTAGAGGTCCAGCAGGAAAACACAATGAATTACCTAGTCTTCTAAAGCCATCAATGACTACTATTTCGATATCTCTTCCAAGTTGATAATGCTGCAATCCATCATCAGCTATAACTACATCACAATCATTATTTTCAACTAAGTTTTTTACAGCTCTTGGGCGATCTCTATCTAAGTAAAATGGCATATTTAGTTTCGATAAAATCTGGGCCTCATCGCCTGTTTCTTTGTATGTACTTTTCGAAGTAACTTCATGCGTTCCTGAATAACTACCCCCATATCCCCTGCTAACAATTCCTGGTTTATAGCCTATTTTTTTAAGTTCGCTAGCAATATATTTAACCAATGGGGTCTTTCCAGTGCCTCCAATTGTTATATTTCCAACAATTATGATTGGTGTATCAGGCTTCCATGAGTTGCGTTTTCCGCTTAAAAACTTTCTTCTTCTTCTTGATGCAACAAATGAATAGATTAGGGAGAAAACTACATAAAGCCATAAACTTTTGTTATACCAAGCATCAACAACCATGCTGCTTGAGGTTTCTTCTTGTTGATAGGTTTGAAGATATTTAGTAGTAGTTGGTGAAGATTTAGCTTTAATGCCGGAGTCTTCAAACTTATTTTTATATAGACTTTTATAAATGCCCTCTTGTTCCAATAAATCCTGATGAGTACCAAACTCTGCAACAGTTCCCTGATCAAGAACTAAAATTTTATTTGCATTTTCAATGGTTGAAAGTCTATGAGCTATTACAATAGTTGTTCTATTGGTGATTAATCTATTCAAGGCCTCTTGTATAACTAACTCAGACTCGTTATCTAATGCAGAGGTAGCCTCATCTAAAATAATTATAGGAGAATCTTTGTAGAATGCTCTAGCTATAGCAATTCTCTGTCTCTGACCTCCGGAAAGACCGTAGCCTCGTTCTCCAACTTTTGTTTCATATGATTCGGGTAGCTTATAAATTCATCACATCCAGATAAAGAAGATGCTTCCTCAAGCTTTTCTTGATCTATAGCCTCAGATCCGTAGGCGATATTATTTTCAATAGTGTCATTAAATAAAGAAGGTGATTGATTAACTATAGATATAGCAGATCGAAGATGTTGAAGTTTGTACTCGGTTGATTGATTGTCAATCAAGATATCTCCTGATTGAGCATCATAAAACCTAGGTATTAAGTTTGCAATTGTAGATTTACCAGAGCCTGAAGATCCCATAATAGCAACCATCTGATTATTATTTGCAGAAAAGCTAACATTATCTAAAATTTTTCTTTGTTGAATCATAACTAAATGAAACATTGTTAAATTCTATTTTTCCAGTAATTGAAGAGTCAGATGCACCTTCATCAATTTCATCATTAGAGTCTAATTGATCAAATATCTCAACTGCTGCTGCTAAGCCTTTTTGAATAACAATATTAATATTAGATAGCTGTCTAACTGGTTTTGCTACCAAACCAGCTGCCGTAAAAAATGCAATAAAAGTTTCAGCATCAAGAGAAATCCCTAGACTTGATCCGAGCGCAAAATAAGCTATTAAAGCTAAAGAAATAGAAACTAAAACTTGAATAATAGGGAGTTGCAATACTTCCTGTAGCCTCTAGCTTAAGGTTTTGATTTTTGTTTGAAGCGTTTGCCTCAAGAAAACGTGCATTTTCATAATCTTGAGCATTGAAACTCTTAATTTCAACATGACCGTCTACGGCCTCAGAAGCAATATGAGTAACATCGCCCATGGCTGTCTGAATAGTTGTTGCTAACTTCTTAAGTCTTTTACCAGCAATGAATACGATAATGGCTATAAGAGGAGCAGTTACTACCAAGAGTAATGTAAGTTTGTAATTAAGAAAAAGTAGGTAAGCAAATAGACCAATAAGTAAAAATCCTTCTTTTACAAAAGTCTTAACAGCGCTCGATGCGGCAGCAGACACTTGAGTGGTTGTAAAAGTAATCCGATTAATTAATTGACCTGACTGACTATTATCAAAATATGATTTTGGAAGCATGTGTAGTTTTTGAAATAATTCGGCACGCAAATCATGAACAATTCCAAACCCAACTCTAGACATAAAGTAATTTCCAACAAAAAACCCAAAACCCCTTCCAATGGCAATAAGAATAAGTGATAAAGCTAATATGGTATGAAGTTCATTGGTCTGAATTAATGTAGCCTATTATTCGTCTAATCCAATCAACAGCTGCTATGTCAGCTGCCGCAAAGGCTATAAAACCAAAAACACTTATTAAGAAAGACCATTTATATCTAAAGGTATAACCGAGTATTCTTTTTAGACTATTTTGTTTCATTTTTCTATTGTTCTAATTTGAACTTCATTAAACCCATTTTTATTAAGAATATCCATTATTTTTACCACCCAGGCATGAAGAGAAGCTGCATCTGCGCTTAATATTATATTTGAGTAGTGTTATCTAGGTTTAATATAGCATCTTCAATTTGATCATATTTGTTCATATTAAAAGATTTATTATTTATCAGGACACTCCCATTCTCTAAAATTGTTATTTCATGCCCTTCTTGGACAAGATTATATTCAAAGGATTCAGTTTCTGGTAAATCTAATTCTAAGAATTGAGAGTCTCCAACTTTTGAGGTTACTACAAAAAAAATTACCAATAAAAAGACTATATCTATTAATGGAGTTATCTCTATGGTTAAAGTCTGCTCTTAATTTTAAAAAATTCATTAAAATTATTTGTTAATAAAATCTATAAACTCAGAAGTTTCTGATTGAAGAATTAATAATAAGTGACTTATTCTTTGTTCGAAATATTTATGCAACACTAAACCTGGAACTGCTATAGATAAACCAAATGCAGTAGTAATCAATGCCTGAGATATTCCAAGAGCCAGAACGTCTGAATCCGCGCCACCAGTTGCTGTGAGACCTGTAAAAGCTACTATCATGCCAACCACGGTTCCAAGGAGTCCCAATAATGGGCTTATGGTTGCTATAGTTCCTAGCATTGTAAGATTTCTCTCAAGAACAAATTTAACTTCTGATCCTGTTTCATTTAATTTAGATTCCAGACCTTCCCTATTAAGATCTTTATATTTATATGCGGTCATTAGTAGCAAGCCTAAAGCCGAAATATCTGAAATGTTTTGTTTTTGAGTTATCATCAAGCTTTGAACGATTTAATAAATTAGTTACTTGGGATCTTAGTCCTATAGGTGAGACTAAACGCTCTTGGAGAAACCAAAATCTTTCTATGCTAATAGCAAATATTAAAACTGAGCAAATCAGAAGTGGATACATGAAGACACCGCCTGATGAAATTAACTCGCTCATTTAAACCTCTTTAATATTTCTATTATTGATGTTATATATTGTATTCATTTTATTCGCAAAATTAGTATCGTGGGTAGATAAAATTAAGGCTATTTTATCACGAATGGGGCAATCATTAGAATTTTGGACCAAAGCAGAGTTTTCATCATCTAAATTACCTGTTGGCTCATCAAGAAATAAAAAATGCGGATTGTTTATTATCGCTCTTGCTATTGCGACTCTTTGCTTTTCCCCGCCTGATAGCTTCCATGGTAAGTGCTTAGAACGTGAACTTAGACCTAATTGATCCAATATGTCAGTAACTTTTATAACAGACTCATGTGAATTATTTGCATATTTGAGTTGTTGTGGAATAAGAACATTTTCAAAAACATTTAAATCTTCTAGGAGATGATGAAATTGGTAAACAAAACCGAATGAGTTTAGTCTAACTTTTGATTGCTCTATAGAGCTAATAGCTTGTAAATCTATATCCCCAAGAAAACTTCCCTGCGTCTGCTTTCTCGTTATCTGTTATAATTTGATAAAAAGCGCTAATTGCTCTAGAGTTTTTAGAAATAATAGCAATTTTGTCACCCTTGTTTAAATTTATATGAACCTTATCAAATACAGCTTTCATAAATGATGAGTTTTTAACAGCCATATATATATTTTTACAGTTAATATTATTCATATCTTAGAATCTCACTAGGATCTAATTTTGAAACTTTAAATGCAGGCACTAGCGTAGCAAGAATGCTTAAGGCAAAAGATACTCCACAAATAAATAATATTTGACCAACATCGATACTGTATGGAAAGTAATTAATAAAATACTGATCAAGTAAATTTCTTTGAAGAATGGACTCAATAAAAGCTACAAGATTATTTGCATTAACAAACTTAATATCAACGTGAACAGCTTGAACATTCTTACCTTCAATAAGTCCATTTGAAAAATAAATATCAGAACCATTTAATCTAAAAATATAAGCACTGTTTCCTAAAATCATTCCTTGATTATCACGGTCATTATGACAGTTGATAAAATAATAAAAGAAGCAACTATTACTATTAGAAATAGAAGTAGGCTAGTTATTAATTTCTCCATTTGAACAGCTCTAAATAAAGTTCCATGTGTTCTTTTCCAGCTAGAGCCTACAAAATACTGCTTCTCACTTGTTAAATTAAACGAAAGTTCGTTAGCAATTGCTTGAGCTTCAAAAAGATCATTAACTTTTACTCTAATACTTTGAGTAGCATCCTTTTTATTATCTATGATTTGAGCTAATTGATGGGATGTAATAACTAATGACTGATCTAATTCTGCCTTAAGCTCAAATATTCCTGAAACAGTTAAGTTAATTGAGCGAGGGAATGATCCTATTAATGTTGTTCTTATGTTTGTTGTTGTTATTGTTATTGTGTCACCTAATGAAACTCCAAGGAACGAGGCAAGCCAGTTACCAATAACAATATTGTTTCCATTATTAATACTATCGAGTGATCCAGCAATTATAAAATCAGGCAATATAGACATATCTTGTTCTTTAGATGAATCTATACCAGTTAGCATGATTCCTCTTCCTTCTGGAGTAATATTTAACCAGCCCTTGGCTTGATTGAATTGGATACCCTCATTTTCTAATTTATCTACTAAATTCTCATAATCGTTTATTGGTTTATCTGAATGAATTAAAACGTGAGGTACAACTCCCAAGATTCTATCTTGCAGTTCTTTTTCAAGACCATTCATTACAGATGTAACTATAATTAATGCAGAAACAGCGATAGCAAGAGCGGCAATCGCAATACCGGATGTCAAAGAAATTAATCCACCTTTCTTGGA
The DNA here is from genome assembly GCA_905181645.1 of uncultured SAR86 cluster bacterium. Taxonomy (GTDB): domain Bacteria; phylum Pseudomonadota; class Gammaproteobacteria; order Magnimaribacterales; family D2472; genus MED-G78. Next base: position 26,113 of record CAJIYN010000002.1, on the reverse strand, counting down.
TCGAAAATACTTGTAACCCAGGCGTATGGGTAAACTAACCATAATTTATTTTAGTAGTGACTTTAATACTTTTTCAATGCTTCCTTTATATGGAGGTCTAATAGCTTCAAAGAGTTTATCAAATTTAAAACCAATATCTTTAAAAACAGCCCTTTGATTAGAGAAATTTTTAAACCCATCATAAGAATGATATCTTCCAATACCTGATGGCCCTACTCCTCCAAAAGGAAGATCTTTCTGTTGAATATGACCAACTACATTATTAATAGTAACGCCACCTGAAGAGGTGTTATTTAAAATATTAGCTTCTTCATCTTTATTAGAACCGAAGTAATATAAACCAAGAGGTCTATCCTTAGAGTTAATTAGAGCTAAGGCTTCATTAATATTTTCGTAGGTAACTACAGGTAGAACTGGTCCAAATATCTCTTCATGCATAACATTCATATCTTCGGTGGTATTAGTAATAACTGTTGGCGGAATCTTATAAAACTCTTGCTGACTGAAATCTTCATTTGATGGATTTATCTGATTGATATGAGCACCCTTTTCTTTTGCGTCAGTAATAAGTGAATTAATTCTATCGAAATGTCTTTCATTAATTATGGATGTGTAGTCTTCATTATCTTTAATTGAAGGATAGAATTCCTTTACAGTATTTTCTACTTCAGAGATGAATTCATCTTTTTTATGTTTATGAACCAAAACATAATCTGGAGCTAGGCATATCTGTCCTGCATTCATAGTCTTTCCAAACATAATTCTTTTTGCAGACACCTTCATATCAGCGCTATTTCCTATAACAACTGGGGATTTACCACCCAGCTCAAGTGTAACTGGTACTAAGTTTTGAGCAGCAGATTGCATGACATGTTTAGCAACCTCTCCACTGCCTGTATATAACAAATGATCAAAGTGTAATTTAGTGAATGATGATCCAACCTCAGGGCCACCTAAAAATGTTGCAAACTCTGTTTCATCAAAAGCCTTGTCACATAAATCTTTCATTAAAGCTGCTGAAAGAGGTGATAGTTCACTAGGCTTATGCATAACCTGATTGCCAGCAGCAAAAATAGCTGCAAGTGGACCAAAACCAAGATTTACTGGAAAGTTCCATGGAGAAATCATTCCCACAGTTCCAAGAGGCTCATAACTTACATAAGACTTAGCTCCAAGGAGACCCATTGGAAAATTAGATGATCTCTTGTCTACCTTAGTCCATTTTTTAATATTTTTAATAGCATTATCTATCTCAGGAACTATTGTGTACGCATCTGTCATTAACGAGGCATTTTTTGATCTGTTTCCATAGTCGGAATTCAAGGCTTCAACAAAGTCATATCTGTTATCCATAATTAAAGCTTTTAGTCTATTAAGTCTATCTACTCTAAGATCAATAGAAGGAGCTCCCTCTTTTATGAAATGTTTTTTCTGAGCACTTAAAATGCCATTCATTGTTTCGTATGTATTTTCCATAATGTATCCTGCTTTTATCTATCAGCTTTATCTTTGTTATTACTTGACCTTATCATGTTTCTCATTTGTTCCCAATCATCCTCAGACAATTTTGAGAGGTTTGAAAAAGTTCCGCCCCCAGTCAGATACTGAGCTCCATCGATTGCTATAGTTTGTCCAGTTAAGTACTCACAACCATCAGCCATCAAGAAAGTTGCTAGATTCTGCAACTCGCTGCATTTCTCCAACCCTTCCCATTGGATGATCTCCCATTACGCTTCCATCTTCTCCATTAGGATTTAATCTCTCCCAGGCCCCTTTTGTAGGGAATGGACCAGGCGCAATTGCATTAACTCTTATTCCGTACTTGCCCCATTCAGCCGCCAAAGATTGAGTCATTGCATTAAGGCCAGATTTTGACATTGCTGAGGGAACAACATAAGGGGAACCAGTCCAGACCCAAGTTGCCAGAATAGAGATAATTGATCCCTTATGATTTGATTCAATCCATCTCTTGCCTACCGATTGAGTCATGTAAAAAGTTCCATGAAAAACAATATTTGCAATAGCGTCAAAGCCTTTATGGGAAAGATCTTTAGTTGGAGAGATAAAATTGCCTGCGGCATTATTAACAAGACCATCAAGCGGACCGTCAATCAAATATACTTTGGATATAACTATCGACATCTTTAGAGTCTCTAATATCTAGGGTTGAAAAATGTACCTTGGATCCATATTCTTTAGTGAGTTCATTAGCTGTTTCTTCAAGAACATTTTCTCTTCTGCCGCATATAAATATTTCAGCACCATGCTTTGCAAAATGAGTTGCCATTTCTTTACCAAGGCCAGTTCCGCCTCCAGTTACAAGAATTCTTTTATCTTTTAATAAGTCGTCTTTAAACATTTTTATCCTCTTTATTTATAATTTTAATAATAGCATTTGCCCATTTATCTGAATAATTAAGTGATGGAACGAAGTCAAGATTCTTACCACCAGCTTCTATAAATAGTTCTTTGTACTCATCACCTATCTCGATAATTGTTTCAAGACAGTCTGCTGTAAAAGCCGGTGAAAAAACTAATACATTTTTAGAACCAGATAAAGCAAGTTCTTTTAAAACCTCATCACTAAAGGGCTCAAGCCAGTTTTTAGTAAGTCTAGATTGATAAGAGACAATAAACTCAGTTGACTCTATACCCAATCTGTTTGCTAATAGCTTAGTAGTTTCATAGGTTGTAGCTTTATAACAGAATTTATTTTCTTCTGTGATTCCTGATTCACAATCATTATCTGAACATAAGGAATCAGGATAAATTTTATCTACATGGCTTAAAGGAAGGCCATGATAACTAAAGATAATCTTGTCGTAACTTTTAATATCAAAAGATTGCGCTTGATCTATCCAAGCATCTAGAAAAGCTTCATCATCGTAAAATTGATTAATAAATTTAACTTTAGGTACTGACCACCTTTTATTGAGTACTCTAGAAATCTCAGCAAAGACTGAGCCAGTTGTTGATGCTGCGTAATGTGGAAATAAAGGTAATATTATTAACTCATCAGGATTATTTGCTAAAAGCTTATTTAAATTTTCTTCAATTGAGGGCTTTTGATATCGCATTGCGTAAGCTACATCAAAATCAGGTAATAAATTTTCTATTTTTTCACTTAATTTCTTAGTATTGTGAAGTAACGGAGACCCTGTAGTTGGATTCCATAATTTTCTATATATCTTTGAGGATGAAAAAGACCTTAATGGACAAATTATAAAGTTAACAAGAATAAATCTAAAAAAAGCAGGAATATCAATAACAAATTTTTTTAGAGATTGATTTAAAAATTTATAAACACTCCAATAAGATGGAGTATCTGGCGTGCCTAGATTTACCAATAATAATGCTTTCGTTTTAATCAATTAAATTTTCCTTAAAGATTGGATGAACTATTATAAAGAAAAGTATAAGAATACATAATCCTGCACTAAATACGTAAAGAAAATTTGGCTGAATTGCATATATTGGCATAGCTACTAAAGGCACCATCATATGACCTATCGGCATAACTGATCCAAGATAACCAGCTGCAGAGCCTTGATTTTCAGATAATTGACTAAGAGATAAGCTTGATGCTGTCGCAGGTCTCATCATCCCAATACCAAAACCATTAAATATCAATGTTAAATAATAAGTTGCGATAGTGTCAGCATAGCTCATAGCATAATAAGATATAGCCATTAATAAAGAACCGCATATTAGTAATTTATAATTATTTAAAGCTATTAAATCTGTAAATAAATATTGACTAACAATTGCTGAAATTGATATGAGAGCAAAGGAGATACTAATTAAAATGGGTATGTCATCAAGTGAAGAAAAGGTATCAGTTACAAAGAAACCCATAGATTGAAGTAATGAGGCTTGGCATAAACTTGTCAATGATGCTAAAAATAAGAATGGCCAAACGTTATTAGATGAATAGGATATCTTTGATACTTCTGGGTCTCTTGGTTTGATTTCATGTTGTTCTAAGTTGAAATATATTCCAATTGAACCTACTAATGCTAAAGCACTAAATAAATAAAATGGAGTCTCTTTAGTAATTAAAAATAACATGCCGCCAATTAATGGGCCCATAACAGTTCCAACTAAAAAGCTTGATTCCATTCTTGCAAATTCTAATGTTCTTTCTTCTCTTGAGCTTGTATCAGCAACATAAGCAAAAGAAGCAGGCCTAGTTGCTGACCCAATAATTCCATTTATAAGACGGCCGAAAATCAATAAAGGAAATAAATAAATTACGTCTAACACATTCCTTTCAACTAAAAATAATGGGGTAATAAGTGCAATCATTGATATCGCATAGCCCACAAGACCAAGAATAGCTATATTCCTTCTTCCATAGATGTCGCTTGCCCTGCCCCAGCCTGCACTTGTTAAAGCCCAAGCTACAGCCGAAATTGCAAAGATTGTAGAAGTCTGAACTTCAGAAAGACCTAAATCTCTAGCTAATGGAGGCACTAATACAAATACAAATGATTGACCTAGGCCAACTGTAAAAAGTCCAAATTTTAACCAAAAGCCACCACTATTCATAAACCAGACTCCACACAAATACCTTGTTTGGAGTAATTACAAAATATTCATAATATTCAATAAAGGTATGGCTCCACTCATGATCATAAGGTTTAGTAGGTTTATTGAAACTTGAATTAAGCATATAAATTTGAGATGAACTTTTACTTAGATCATTGGCTCTATGCAATAAGATTGAGACTTTACTATTATCCATAGGAGGTTGAAGCCAATGATCTTTAGCCAGAATGCCGTTCAAGGATGAGTAAAAAAATTCTGAGTCTATCAAATCAAAATGTTTATGATTGGCATTATTTATATTATAGGGGCCATGAAATCCATTCAATGAAAAAGAGTTATGATTTAAATGAATGAAGTTATATTCATTATGTGAGGTAATAATTGAAAATAAATTACTCCAATCTAAATTAGATTTATCGATAATATCCCATTGAAGAGACACAAAAGTTGCATGATTGCTTAATCTAACTTTTATACTTTGAATATTATCAAGATGAGATCTTGCTGCTTTGAGCGGTATTATTTTAGCCAAGCTTTGAAATACCAACGAGCTCCCTGACTTCACCAAGCATATCTGAAGCGAAAGGTTTAACCTTTGCAGCACCAGCATCAAGCAAATCGTTAACAAGATTCTTATCTTGCTCTAATTTATTAAATGTCTCTCTTATTGGGCTTAATTCTTCATTAATCTTAGTAAATAATTTATTTTTAGCATCGCCCCATGATATTCCATCAAGGTATTCACTTTTAAACTGAGATTGCTCTTCAGTAGTTGAAAAATGAGAATATAGATTGAAAACATTACATCCATTTGGATCTTTAGGAACGCCCGGCTCTAATGAATTTGTCACAATTTTTGCAATTGATTTCTTTAAGGTTTTTTCATCTGACAAAAGAGGGATAATATTATTGTATGACTTACTCATCTTTCTACCATCTATCCCTGGAACAGAAATTTCCATCATCCTGAATTATCGCTTCAGGTATATTAAAAATCTTTTTATAAAGATGATTTAGTATTAGACACATCTCGCGTAATTTCAAGATGCTGTAATTGATCTTTTCCAACGGGGACATGCGTTGAGTTAAAAATTAAGATATCTGTAGCCATTAAAATTGGATATGAAAATAAACCCATATTTATTCCTTTATCCTCATCAGTTTTATTTTCCGCAGTGGCTGCTTTATATGCATGGGCTCGATTCATTAAACCCTTTGCTGTTATACAAGTTAGTATCCAGTTGAGTTCTGTAATTTCCTTAATATCAGACTGTCTATAGAAAAATGATGTATTGGTATCTAAGCCAGATGAAAGCCATGCCAAAGCAATATCATTAACGGATGCTCTGATGCTTTGAGAATCAGTTGTTTTAATTAGGGCGTGGTAATCAGCTAAAAAGAAGAAGGACTCTTCACTTTCCTTAGCTAAACGAAGACTTGGCTTTATTGCTCCTAAATAATTTCCTACATGAGGAGTACCAGTTGTCGTAATTCCTGTTAGAATTCGTTTTTTCATTTTTTAATTATAAACTTCATAAGGGTTAATGTGGAAACTAGTAAAGATTTATTTAAAGATTTAGATCAGGCAGAAAAGCTTTTTTCTGACGGTGCTATTAAAAAAGCCCAAAAGATCGTAAGAGATGTTAATAATCAGATTAGAAAATCTGGAAAAATTCCTAATAAATTACGTCATAAGTTTAATGCTGCTCTAGCACAATCTAGATATTACGATGATGTTTCATCATTTGCAGCTAATCCTAAGAGGAATGAGCTCATTGATGCTATAAAAAATATTGTCGAGAATCCTTCAGATACTCCTAAAAAGCAAGCTAATATTATTCATGACTTGCAGGCAAAATGGCAACTCTTGGACCTTTCAAGTAGACCTGCGGGTAGAGAGCAATGGCAAGCTTTTAATGAATTAACCAATAAAGCATGGGAGCCATGTAAAGAGTTTTTTGATGAGCTAAAAGAGAAAAAAATTCATAACGCAGTTCAGAGAAGAATATTAATAACTAAAATGAACCAGTATGTTGAAGATAATTCTGGTAAGTGGACTGATGCCAGAAGTTTAATTAATTTCATTAATACTATTTTTAATCAATGGAAGGAATTTGCCCCTGTCTTAGATAAGGATTTGAAAAAGCTTAGAGACGACTACTATGAAGCTAAGAAACCTATTTCTAAAGAAATTGAACGACAAGAAAATGTTGTTATTAAAGCAAAAGAATCATTAATTGCAAAAGTTGATCTAATTAGTGATGAAGATAACGATACTTGTATAAAGAAATTTAATGATCTCAAGCAGCAATGGAAATTAGCTGGCTCAGCTGGCAGAAAAAATGATAATAAGTTATGGGATAAATTTAATAAATCAGCTGATAGATTTTTCAATGCAAAAAAAGAAGATGTTGAAAAAGACTTGGAAGCGTTAAAATTATTAACTGAAGAAATAAAAAATAAAACAAAAAGTCCTTCGGAATTAAGATCAGCAGCAGCATTGCTTGTTAATCTTAAACAATTAGAAATGTTAAAAATGTGTTCTCGTTATAAAAATTTAGAATTACCAGATCAGTTTAAAGAGATAAGAGAAAAGTGTAAAGGCATTAAACGAAAAGATGATCCTAAAACACAACAAGAAAAAGACAATGAAGAATGGAATAAATTAGATAAACAATTAGAAAAATATTTAATTTCTGGAATTCTTATATTGCTTGAAAAAAGATTTAAAAATGGTGATTGGATTAAAGTTGATAATATTGTTGAAGGCACAGTAATAACAAACTAGCCATCGAGAAATTGCTAGTAGACTTTTATTCTAGTTTACCTGCAAAAGATGCTGGAGCTGATGAGAAGAAGCTTTGGTCTAGAATAAGTAAGGCCTTAGATAATCTTTCTAAGGACCTGCCTTAATATCCAGAGAATTCATCCACTTTTCAGATCTAAAGGTTTTTATATATAAAAAGGCTTTAACTGAATAGTCTGCGATTAAAGTTGCAAATATCCATTCAACTCCCATATTTAAATATAAGACAATCATAGCTAGTAAGACACGTATTAGCAGCAAACAAGTTAATGTTATAAGTAAAGGTGATTTAGTATCACCTGCGCCCCTAAGAGCCCCTCCTAAAGAAAATTCTATTGCCATTAGCGGTTGAAGTGAACCCATAATCCATATAAAAATTACAGTTAATCTTATAACCTCAGCATCATTAATTAAAAAACCAACGATTTGTTCAGCAAATAGGACAATAAATGCGCCAAAGATTGTCATAAATGCTATGGATAGCCTCATTCCACTCCAAGCTGACCTCTTGGCTTGAAAATTATCCTCAGCCCCCATATGCTGACCTACCAGACTTGCTCCAGCCATTGAGAAGCCAAATCCAATAACAAAAGAAAAAGCTAATATTTGTATCCCTATTCCATATGCAGCGTAGGCTGTCGTTCCGTATTGAGCTACGATTATAAGAAAAGCATTAATACCTAACTGAAAAACTGCTTGTTCTAATGCAGCTGGTAAACCAACTTCAAATATATTTTTTATTCTTGAGATATCAATTACAAACAAAGGTGAGTACTTGGTTTTTACAAGATTAGATCTCCATTTTTACATTATTATATTCCTGATTATATTCCATTATTAGAATACGCACCATATACACCATAATTATTAAAACCAAGGTATCCATGTGTTAGAACAATCATAGAACTAACACCAATAATATTCATAATGACTGAAATTATTAATGGAGTCTTGACGTCACCTATAGACCTGAAGCCGGTTGTAATTGATAAGCCTATTGCTAAAAGAGGTAGAAATGGGCATAAGTATTTTAAATATATAACTGACATTGATAGGGCATCACCTTTTAGACCAAGAAAAGCAACGAAGGGTTCTGCATACAACCAAAGCAATATTGAAAAAACTATACTAAAAGCTAGTGTTAATTGAATAGTTTGAGATAAATACTGGCTACTTTCTTTGGGCTCTTTTGCTCCCCAGTGTCTTGCCATGAGCGCTGTTGTTCCAGACAAAAGACCCATAAGAATTGCTTGAAGAATGAAACTAATTCTCTGACCTGTAATAGTTGCAGCAACAGCATCTTGACCGAGGCCACCAACAACTTTAATAGCAATGATTGAGGATGATGCAAATAAAAGATTAGTGATTATTGTTGGCCAAGCTAAACTCCAAACACCAGACGACCCTTTTGGAATATCAGATTCTTCGTATACAGTTTCCATTAACTTTTTTGACTAAAAGATCTTAAGAATAAAACACCATAAATAAGGGTTAAAGAAAATCCAATCCAGGGACCTTTTGGTCCATTGATAATTTTTTGTCTAAAGATGATGCTCTCAACTAAGTGAGCAAATAGTAATCCATAAAATATTAGATTAATAGTCCAAAAGAGATAGATATTGTTAAAAGGCGTTGTGAAATTTATGAAACCTAGGAACCAGGGAATTAAGATTAGATTATCTGTAATTTTCATGAAGTGATTCTATTTGAATTATGGGTAGATAGATATAATTATTTATTTTAAGAAGATGTATTTAGAGCTGCAATAATTTCAGCATGTCTAGCTCGAGTAATTTTGTATTTATAAACAATAAATGTTGCCGCTATAGTTACCGAAACTATTGCAACAACAAGCCAGACATAAAGTCCATGGCTCTGACCATTTTGGCTTTGCATTACTATGGCTTCAGAAAACGTATCAAAGAAAACTAGTCCTGCTGTAAAACTCCCTAAGCCAGTATTAACTTTTTGCATAAAAGATACAGCTGCATAAGAATTCCTTCTTGTCTTTTTCCACTGTCTAACTCAACCTCATCACTAATATCTCCAAGCATAGAATCTCTTGTCATAATTCCAATAATATTAAAAGTCATTCCAAAAACAAGAAAGGATGAAAGAAATGGTATTAATGCCCATGAACCTTTTTCAGGAGTCATACCTAGGTTGAAGAATAGAAAAGGCATAACCGTCATAAATGAAACAACACATAGAGAGCATATAACAATATATTTCTTATCGAATTTTTTAATGAGTATTGGCGTTAATAAGAAACCAAAATATGAGCAAATTGCATAAACCGGCAAAAAGGCTGTAATTTGAACAGTAGTAAATTCCCAAAAAAATGTATTCACATAAAGTGTCAAAGCATTACCAAGACCCCATGCAATTGCTAAAGTTAAGTTTATAAAAAAGAGTCTTATAAAAGATCTATTTGATAAAGCTATTTTTAATTCTTTAAGAATGTCGATTAGCTTTAAAGAACCTTCCCACTTTGAAAGTGATTTTCCTGTTTTAAGTGTTGTAAAAGATGAAAATAAAATAGCTACGACCATTATTGCAGCACCTGCAAATGCAAATGGAAGATAGGCTTCTGGATTTAACATGCCTCGTGGATATTCAGGCGTTGCTCTCAAGAAGATAAAATAACCCAAAAATGCGTTAGTTAGTCCAGCAAGCCAACCAAATAGCTCTCTCCAGGACATTATTAATGCTCGCTCTTCGTAATCCTTTGAAAGTTCGGCTCCTAAGCCTCTATGAGGTATATCAAATAGAGTCATACCCACTCGGGTTAAAATTGCAAAACTAACCATCCAGAGAAATAGCCCTGTTTGTGAAACATCCCAACTAGGATTTGGAATAAACAATAAAACATAACCTATTGCCAGAGGTATGAATGAAACAAACATATAAGGATGTCTTCTTCCCCATCTTGAATTGGTTCTATCTGTTATTGTTCCCATTAAAGGATCAGTAACTGCATCAACACACAAGGCAACTAAAATAGCTAAACCAGCTAAAGCTGGTTCCAACCCTGCAATATTAGTATAAAAAAATAGTAAAAAGAAATGAAATTACTATATTTTGCAGACTTTTTCAGAACCAATAATTCTATTGATATCATTTTTTATTTTAGGAATTAGAATTTAAGTGTTGAAGAAGTCTTTTCTTAAACTGTTCGAGTATAGGTTGCTCTATAAGATGCCGCATATCATCAATTATTATTAATTCACTTTCAGGTATTAATTTATGCATCTTGTAGGCATTTTTAACCTTAAGTAATGGATCATCTGCTCCGTGAATAATCAAAGTAGGAATGTTTATAGCTTTAATCTTATTGAATCTATTTTTTGACGAAAGAATAGCAAGTAGCTGTCTTGAAAATCCAGTATCGTCTTTTGAGCGCTTCATATTCTCTATAGCCTGTTCTTTAAATTCAGGAGTATCAAATTCATATCCCTCCATTCCAATAACTTTGATAAGTTCAACCGCTCGCTGATATCTATCTTCATAGGATGCATTTTTAGTAATTGATCTATCTAAAATTAAATTTCTGACTTTTAGCTTTGGTCCGTTAAAAGGATTGGGTGTTGATGCAGTAGAAGAAATTTGCGTAAAGGTTTTAGCTCTACTTGGAAAGTTGGCTACAAGAATTTGCGCAATCATTCCGCCCATAGACATTCCAAAGATATGCGCTTTTTCTATCTTCAGCTCATCAAGAACAGCGATGCCATCTGAAGCCATATCCTCTATTGAATACTCTGATCTGATAGGAATGAATAAAAAATACTTTACGTAATTTATTAGCTGAGAGGGCTTAGAAGTAAAGCGGGATGATAAGCCAACATCTCTATTATCATAGGCAATGGGCCTAAAATTATTTGCTTGCAAATCTTTAATCAAAAATTCAGGCCACAATGTTAATTGACCCCCTAAACCCTGAACAAGGATTATAGGCTCAGCACCCATAGGACCATAATCTCTATAGAATATCTTAACTCCATTATTGTCTGAGTAACCCTCATTATATGCATTCATAGGATAGTTAATTCCAAGTAATAAAATTAAAAGAGAGTATTTAAACATTTTAATTGTAGTTGATTTGCCTGCACCATTAGGTCCAAGGATCCCCAGAATAAAGAAATATCAAAATTATGTAAATCACCTGAATCTACTAATTTTCTTATTTTATCTACCAACTCACCTCTTGTTTCAAGAAGACCACTAGCATGATTAATTTGGCAATCAAAATCTTGTTGGTTTGATGGAATGATCGACTTAATAGAACCAGAGTATTCTTTAGCTAAACGATCAGCAAAATTATAATTTTTAGCTTTAGTTGTTATGGAATGTATCTAATGTATTTACCCAAACCAATAACATTTAGCTTCCGGATTTGTAGAAATTATTTTTTGGCCCATATCTTGCTTTGTCCAACCATCAGGAAGCCAGAAAATTGTTTTTTCTCTAGCTCTAATATAATCTTCCATTACAGTTGCCCAGGTAATAATTGTTCCAGTATCGGTAGGTGATATAGATGGTTCTAAATTTGGAAATAAAGTTTTGAAATGATTTTCAGGAATCATATATCCAATTAGATATGCGCATATCATCTGACCTTTTAAGGAAGTATTTTGAATTTTATTATGAATAAGTCTTTGTCCATGAAGAGATCCTTGGCTATGAGCTGCAATGATAAAAGGCTTTCCGTTATTAAAGTTCTCTAAATAATATTCAAAAGCATCCTCAATATCCCTATAAGCTAAATCATGAGCATTAAATCCATCCTCGCCTTTATCAAAGTAAGAGTAGTAAGTAGCCTGCCGATAATGAGGTACATATATATTGCAAGACTCGTTAAAAGCACTGGCTTGATTTATGAGCATTAATTCTGTTCTGTCATAAGAAGCAATATTCTTATCTACTCTGCAATTCCAGTGTCTGCCAAAAAAACCTGTTGGGTGAATATAAAAAACATCTATTTCTGAAGAGTCTGTAATAGATGAATAATTATCAGCAGGAACTTGATGCTGAAGACCTTTAATGTGGGGTAAAGCCGCCCAATTATAAATTATTGAATAGTCTGGTTGCTCCGGATGTTCAGATTGGGCAAAAGTAGTTTTTGGTTTTATTGGTACAAGAAGTTTATATAATTCCTCTTTTTCCATGATTTACTATTAAGAATTATATATAGATTTTTTAGGAGCTCTAAAGACCTCTTCAACCATAGGAATAAAGAAATCTAAATTATAAGATTCATAATCAGGATCGAAGCTATTTTGATCGTACTTTGCACAAAATTCTGCACACTTGTCAAAGTGCTTATTATTCTTGTATTTATCTCGCATATTCTTATCCAAACCAAGAAAATGAAAGAAATAATAACCCTGAAAGATGCCGTGATGTTTTACAATCCAATGATTTTCTTCAGAAACATAAGGCTCTAATATAGTTGCTGCAATATCAGCATGATTAGATGGCCCCAAAGTGTCACCTATGTCATGAAGTAATGCGCAGACAACATACTCTGTATCTCTGCCATCCTTATGTGCTCTTGTTGCAGTTTGCAAGCAGTGAGTAAGTCTATCTACAGCAAAACCACCTGTGTCACCTTTTAAAAGCTTCATATGCTCTAAAAGTCTGCCAGAAAGACTAAGTGTATGCTCCATACCCCAACCACCAATGATTTTATAATCATCTTCTGTACCATCAATCATTTTGGTAAATTTTGCTTGCTCATTATTCATATCAAAAATTATATATTAAATATATATAGCATGTGAATTATCTGAGGGTTATCAGTTTGTTCGTTGCAGTTGCGGCTGCCACAAGATTTCCATCCTGATATAGCTCAGCAGATGTGAATGCAATTGATTTTCCCATTTTTAAAATCTTTGCATTAACTTCTAGTCTTTTTGGTCTACAGGGTAATAAGTACTTCACATTGATATCCAAAGACAATGGGTTCACTTTAAACTCATGCAGATTTAGTATGTATTGAGCCATTGCTGAATCCAGCATTCCAGCAACAAAACCACCTTGAACTATTGTTCCATTTGTATGTGTTAATGCAATTGATGGATTAAAACAAATCATATTCATTTTATTATTCTCATCAAATTACATCTGGTGAAAAACCTCCATTAAAAAACTCAGGTTTGTGCTCAACAAATAATTTCATTGTTTCTTTAAGATTTTTCATATTTAAGTAACCTCATTATTGCTATGCTATTTTTAAGTTCGATTTTTCTAAATCCAATTTGCTGACCTATTGAATGAAGCACAATTAGAAGGATGTGATCTACAAGAAAATTATCAAATTTAATTTTAAAAACACCCTCTTTTATACCTCGCTTAATATCAGCTGACACACGTCTTTTATTTAGACTCCAAACATCTTTTCCGTAATGCCCTCTTTGACTCTGTATTAAGACAGCTGCCCAATTAGGTCTTACTGAAAGGTAGTTTATATATTCTAAATATCCAGTTTTAAAAATATTAGCTGCGCCTTTAACTTTAGATTTCTTAGAGTCTAAATATTTAGTTAAGTGTCTTGAAATGTATAAAGATGCTTGAGAATAGATATCTTCTTTATCAACAAAATAGTTATAAAAAGTTCCATTAGCCACCTCTGATTGTTGACATATTGCTTTTACTGAAGCGTTATGAAAACCTTTATCAGCCAATAAATCAATTGATGCGTCTATGAGGCTAAAGTAGGTTTTTTCTCTTTTTGACATATCCAAAATATTGGTAGAAAAAAAATTAGTAGTAGAAACTATCATTTGTTTATTTTACTTATCTATATGAGATATGTCTCAAAATTATGATGGTGTATTTATTGGTATTAATTACATTAGTGCTTATAGATAATATAAAATCTTTTTATGAACAAACAGAAAATTCTTTTAGTAGGCTCTTCGGGCTTTGCAGGTAATCATATAATGCAGGAGCTGGCAAAAAAAGATGTCGAATTAACAACACTATCAAGGAAAATTCCCAACAATCTTCCTAGTAACGCGACTAATCTTATATTTGATTTTGATAAACTCAGTGCTGATACTCAGCTACCCTCCTCAGATCATCTCGTTATATGCCTTGGAACCCCTTTAAAGCTTTGGGATTTAATTTATCTCAAAAAGAAAGATATTTCTTCGTTTATAAAGATTGATAAGCAGCATGTTATCAATCTTGCCAAAGCAGCAAAAAAATCAGGTATTCAAAAAATATCGATTGTTTCAGCAGTAGGAGCAAATTCTAAATCATTCAATACCTATCTTAAAACTAAGGGTGAGGTTGAGGATCAAATCATTAGTATGAATTTTGAATCTACAAATATCTTTAGACCTGCTCACATGTGCGGACGTATTGATTGGGAGAAAAATAAAAATTCATACAGATTTGATGTTTTTCTTGGTGAATATGTCAGCTTATTAACTAAACCTTTTATGATTGGAGGATTAATCGACTATAAAGGAGTTGACGTTAAGATTTTATCTCAATCTGTAGTAAAAAATTTAAGTAACAATAGTACTGGAATTCAGTACTTTACGTATAAAAATTTTAATTAGAATTTATTTTAGAAAATTGCATCACTAATTTTTTTAACAATGTCTGCTTGAGCAACATTTTTAGTATTTTCGTAAAAAGGATGGCCAAGAGTTGCTAAATCTTCCGCTTTCTCTAATGCTCTCTTCATCAAATCTTCAGCATTTACCAGTTCATCAATATAACCAGCTTCAACAGCCTGATTCATATTTAAAGGATCACCATGAAGCACAGCTCTGTAGAAATATTTTTTGTTTACTCGGGCTTTCACAATTTCCATTATTTGAATTGGTATATCCATATTATTTCTAACTTCATTCGCTTGGCATATGTAATTACCATCAATAGCAATCCTGTAATCAGCACAACAGGTTACAAATATACCTAGAGCAACAGAATGCCCGGTAACTGCAGCAACAACAGGTCTTGGAAATGCGTAAAGGTCTAAAAGAGTTTTATACCCTAACCTAACCATTTTTATAATGGCATCAACATCGCCAGATCCAAGTGTTTTTAAATCAAATCCACCTGAAAATATACCATCTCTTCCAGCTAAGATAAGTGAGCCAGAATCTTTTGGAACATCTTTTAGGCATTCGTTAAGAGAAAACAGCATATCGTATGCAAGGCTTTTAATTGACCTAGCTGATGAGCGCCAAATGTAAGATAGTCAATATTTTTCAATGATGAAACTTAATAAATGCTATTTAAAGATAATTAATATAATACATTTCAATGATGTATTACTATAAAGATATATACAAATTGAATACATTTAAATGGTATGAATTATGAGTTCCTTTTACTTGGATGTGATTTATTCTTAGAGGTACCAGCGCTGTTACCAATCTATCTTATTATTTTAAAAAGATCATCTCTTCCTCATTGGGTACCAGCTATATATATTGGTGCATTCTTAGCTTGCGCTATAGGGTGGGAGCTTTGGTTTACCTATGGATGGGTGGATGGAGATTCAGTTGATATAAGACGTTCAGCGACATTAAATCAATGGCTACCTATCAATATTAATTGGGTTATGAATTCTCTTGCTGATGCCGGATCTATAACGCTTGGTGGATTATGGTTAATGTGGCGCTATGCAAAAAGAGATAATAATATATTTAAATATTGGAATTGGGGTGCCTTTGGTATCTTTATGGCCTGGTGTATTGGGCAAAATATCTTTGTTGAGATGTTCTTATACCACGACCAACTTTCAGTTGGTAAAGACCTTTCATGGGCGCCGTTGTCGCCTGCTGGACCATATATAAATCCTTTATTATTTGAATTTAATGGTCGAAGTGTAATGCTGCAAAGCCAAGTGCCTTGGCTAATACTCCCTTTCCTGAACCTGCCAACCCATCAATAGCAACAATAGATGAAATAATAACATCTGATTTTACTTTTTCTTTTCTTTCTTTTCTTTTCTTTTTTCTTTTAAAGTTTCTCCTATGTTTTATCATTTTTTTGTTTATCTAATCCTTTAGCCATGATTACTTTCCTATGTTGTTGATTGTTAAGTATAGAATAAAAAAAAGTGTTATATAAGACAGACAAAGATTAAGTAATATTTTTACTAACTTAGTCGTTAGGAATGAGAGAGGTAAACCTAGCGATGATAGTAATACTTAATAATGCGACTTAGTTTTAAAACTAAGCTCTCCGGAACTTGAAGTTTGTCCGTGGTAACCCTGCCCAGCTGGCATATAGAAAGTTATTCCAGGATATTCTTTAAACTCATGTGCATGTTGACTATCTCCAGCATCAGCAGTTCTTAAATAGACTTTGTGTGTAAATCCAGAGGCACCTTTGAATGGGCCTACAGAAACAGTTCCATTTACCTCTAATGCACCAGAAGCTTGATTAATATCTAGTTTTGATTGATCAAATGTTGTCACTATTTCTATTCTTCCGTTTGTATACATACCTGAATGCACTCCACAATGAGGATATAAAACTGTTGGCGTATCTGCCGTTACTGTAAGGCTATTGTTTGACTGGCTCCATCCTTCATTCGAACCAATATTATTATTACCAGCGGTATCATTTTGAGAAGTAGATATTTCAAATGGATGTGCAGTAAAGACATTACTTGCAGTTGGTTCAAAGACTATAGTATCTCCAACTTTTGCATATATTACCAAAGCAGTTGAATCTGCATTTACTCCATCAACTGTGTAGTATGCAGACCCGCTGTTCCCAACTGTATAGGATGTTGTTCTAAAGTCTTCAACATCTGTAAGATTTGTTCTTAAGCTTTTATCTGAGATCCATTGCAAGGTATCAAACATTATTTGATCAATTTCAGTGCTATCAACTGTATCATCTAAAATACCTTTAAGAAGAGGTGTTACATGATCTCTTGCTGTCATGGAGAAATAAGTCTGCTCATTATTTGAATCAACATAAACTTTTTGTAAGAATGACGAAAAACTTCCTGATAGATTCTCAAGTTGTGTATTTGTAACTGTGTAGTTAGGTAAATCAAGATTGAGGAGTACGTCTCTTACTAAAGTGGTATCACCAAGGGAGGTTTCAGTTGAAGCATCTCGATTAAAAATAGCATCGTTAATTGTGGAAACAGCTGTTAAATTATCCGAAACACCTGACTGACTTTGTAGAGCACTTAGGGCCTCATACATCATCAGCAGCTGGGTATTTACTAAGGCTGCTTTATTTGATGCAGCACTATTAACACTGAGATAAGGATCATCAAAACGAATCATGAAGTTTGAGTCAACACCAAGCTTTTCCTTTAGGGACTCATAAGAGAATCTATTATCACCATAAAGCATTGTACTTAATGGTGAAATAACAAGATTTTGATCAGTGGTAGGGTCAATTAAGCCCATAGTAAATGAATCCGCATCATCAGTAACAGGATTGAAACCATCTTCAGCTAATAATTTTATAGTGGCAGTAATATTGTCATCAATTTCTAATGAGAACGAACCATCAGAGTTAGTTGTAGTTGAATAAGTGGCACCTTCACAAGTGTCATCTCCATCTGCATCTGTAACAGCCATACACACAGTTGCAGATTGAATATAGCCATCTCTTATCAAAACACCATCAAAATTAGTTGATGTAACATCATCAGTGGTATCGTTTGTTACTGTTACAGTAAAGTTTTCACTATCTGAAAGAGTTCCATCTGAGACAGTAACTGTAATTTGATAATTATTATCAGTATTAGCATCTGAAGGTAATTCAAAATCTGGGGAACTTATGAATGTTACAACTCCGGAGGAATTAATACTCATAAGAGCTGAATCATCTGCTGAACTTATAGAGTAGGTTAATGTATCGCCATCAGCATCTGATGCTGAAACTGTAAAGGCTGAAGTTTGATTTTCTAATACTGAATAAGTGGTAGTAGAGGAATCTATCACAGGAGCGTTGTTGGGGTTGTAACCGTCACCTCCGCCACCTGAACTAGATCCGCCTCCACCACCGCCACCACCACATGCTGAGCATTAATAGGGGGAGTAATTTTTTTATAATTCTTTTATTCATAACGCAATCCTGAACCAAAAGGCTCTATGAACTGGGCGTCAATGAAATAAACAATATAACAAAGCAAGGCAGTATTTGTAGTGACAAATTAATTTAGAGAAATAATAATGTCAACTAATTTAAATTAGTTGTATTAGAAGGGTTATTTAAGCTAATTTATTGTAGTTTTACTACAAAATTTAGTATAAATACAATTAAAAGGATTTAAATAGTGTTTTAATTTTAGTAAGCATCGAAGGGTTTCCTTTAAAACTTTTTATGGATTCATTGGGGCTATTCCAGCCATGGGCTGAGTCAATAAAAAAATTAGAATCTATTTTAAGCCAGCTAGAGTCATCTAAGGTTCCAGCTTTGATATATTGGATATGTGATATCTCTTTAGCATAACTTAGAACCCCAGACCCGCAGTTCTCACAAAACCCCCTTCTTATATGAGATCCTGATGAGCCTTTTACCTCGAAGAACTTTAGATCTCCTTCCATTAATATATGTTTTTTTGCTATAAATAAAATTGATAAACCAGATGCTAACCTCTGGCAATCTTTGCAATGACAATTATGAGCTGATATAAGTTTATCTCTATCAAAAGAATAAGATATGTCTCCACACTGACATCTGCCTGACTGTTTCAATTGGGCGGCATCTTTTTTTATTATCTTATCTTGCTCAGATTCAATAAACTCTTCATACTCTTTATTCATGATAGTTTTTATTAGATAAGTTCAAGCATTTTGATATCTGGAGCTTCTGTCATAAAGGCTCCCATTTCAGCCCCTAAGGCTCTAAAGTAATCTGTTTTACCGTGTATATTTTGAGCCTCTTGATCTTTATACTTTTCTAAAAATTCTTTAATTGTTTCATTATCTTTATAAAGATCATAGTAAAGAACGCCCTCCTCATTGGCATTTACCTTTTCTACAAGTTTACTAGCCACTTCTTCAAAATCTTTTCCAGAACCTTCTTTAATTTTTAATGTTGCTATAACTCCTATCATTTTATTACTCCTATAAATTTCTACAATTGAGAAAAAGTGGAAAAAGGAAAAAACCCTTAAAATAGTTATGCTAATGCTATGGATAGGGGCCATAGCTTTAGTGATAGGCACATTCTTATTTTTCAACTAAATGGGAATACAAAATCATTGACCATAGCAACTCAACTGCAATGGGCTATACAAATGAAGAAACAGAAGATTTTAAAGAAAAATATAAAGATTGTGATTGGAAATTAATAATGATGAATATTGAAATTAATAAACTAGGCCAGGAAGGTTGGGAGATGGTCTCAAACAATGGTTCTGATCAAATCTATTTTAAACGTCCAGTACTTTCTTAAATAGTTTAGTTATTTTGACAGATTTTCTCTGCTTCGGCTTTTAGTTGATCTTTAGCATCTTTGCTGAAATTATTAATATCATAATTTCTATCCATTAAATCTAGAATTTTATAGATATAAACATTACCTAGCTCTCTATCCTTTTTAAAAGCAACATCTAATCTATTTAAGGTCATTAGATTTATGGTTGATTTACCCTCTGACGGATATAGCGTTAATAAGAAATCTCTTACATCTAGATCATCTTGTGAGTCACTAAATCTAATAAGCGTTACTTTTTTGAAGGCTTGAGCTCTAGTTAAGCTAGTAATAGTTAAGTTAATACATTCTTTAACTGCTTTAGGCTCTGTGGAGCAGTCCAAAAGAACTGTAGCCATTTGTGTATCAACTTTGGTGCACTCTATTTCAGCTTGCTCTAGAGAGCATCCTGCAATAATTATAAGCATTGCATAGCAAACTTTAGATGCCTTCATTAAACAATACCCTTAATTAAGCTAAGATTTTCTAACAAGAACTATTAGATTTATAAATGCATTCATTCTTAATCCCTAAAATTATCAAACTGAAGAGGTAGGTCATATTTTTGATCTTTAATAATTTGAATAATTTGCTGAAGTTCGTCTCTTTTCTTTCCACTAATACGAATACTTTCGCCTTGAATAGAAGCTTGAACTTTAACTTTTGATTGCTTTACTAGAGTAGTTATTTTTTTTCCCAATTCCCTATCTATGCCTTCTTGAAGAGTAATCTCTTGTCTAGCAGAACCATTAGCCACGTCTACTGCTCCTGATTTAAGGGTTCTTAAATCTATTCCACGCTTAGAAAGAGATTCATGTAAAACTGGTTCCATTTGTTTAATTTGGAAATCCTCTTTAGTTGAAAGAAGGATTTGTTTATCACTGAGAGTAAATTCTGCACCTGTACCTTTAAAATCAAACCTCGATTTTAAAATCCTATTCGCCTGGTCTACAGCATTAGTTAGTTCATGGGTGTTGATCTCTGATTTAATATCAAAAGATGCCATAGTATTTAATGATTAAGTTTTATTTATTTTGGCATAATCAGGGCAAATGCACCATACAGATTCAAGTAATCTATTCGCACCAAGATCATATTTAAGATAGAAATCTACTTTATTTGGCTTCTTCGTATATCAGGATTGAAATTTGGAAATGAGCTCACGTATTGAGTAATTCGTTGTAGATGGGTATCAAATGCCGAGTTATTATCATTGTCACGCTCAGGTAATAATTTAATGCTTACAAGTTGTACAACAATTTCTTTAACAGTCATATCCCCCCAGTAGTAGACCTCAGCCATTGTTCTTACAGCACGATCTTCAAATGATTGAGCATCAACCTTTTTTCTGTAGACATCTAATAATTCAACTTGGGCAAAAATACTATCTAATATCCCTGAGTCCCCTGCTTTCTCTTTTTGAAACTGAAATATAAGTCTTAATGCTTGATACTGAGGCTCATTAGAATTAATCATTAGCCACATAAAATACGAAGCTTTTTCTTTTTCTGAATTAAATTGAATATCTTTAACTTCGGTATGAAATGCAACACAAAATTCTTTAAGCTTTTCAATATACTGATCAACAGATTCGCCTGTTTGTATATGGGGAACTAGGGAAAGCTTTAAAACTTGTGGCTTGGTTTGTTTTGTCATTTATCAGACTCCGAAGTTATTTAAATACCTATAAACATAAATAACAAAAGCTAAAACAATTATATAACCAATAAGCTGGCCATATTTCTTATAAAAATTCATTACTGGTGCAGTAAATGACATAGTGACTAGCACTGCCATCATTGTTGTTAATAGTTTTTTCATATTTTAGAGCTCACCACTTAATATTATCTTTAACAATATAGTAAAGCAGGCCAATAAAAATAATATTTCCAATTATGTAAGTGGTGTAATTCATTTATCTTCCTTTTTTTTATTTATTTTGTCATAGTCTGAAACTAATTAAAAATAGGGAGTAAAATAAAAAAATGGCTCAACCAATAACCTTAACAGAATCAATCATTCCAAGACTTAATCAAAGAAGTAAATATGAGCATGATCGCGCTTATGCGGATTATGTTTACCAAACAATAGTTAAAGCTCTTAAAGATGAACCTGAAACATCGCCATTAACGAGCAACATGACATCACCAGCATTAAGAATAGTGTCTGCTTATGAAAAGGAAGCTTCTTTAAGTGATAAGAGTATTAAAAGAATAATGAAACATGCTGTAAATATAGGAAAGATTCAATCCAGCTTATGCCGAAGAGGAACAACAGCTGATAAATCTAATTTTTATCTCTGCTGGTCCTTGTTTGAACAAGGATTGTCATGGAGTAAGATTTATGATGTATCAAATGACAATTGTGCTTGGAACAGTCAAAGTAAGGATGATGTTATTAATAAGCTAAAAAGAATGTCCTTGCGATTTAGTTGGGAAATATTATCCACTTAAAAGATAATATAAATTAACCTATTAATTTAAGCTTATCTTTTCTTGTTAACTTTTTTATTACGCTTTCTCGTTTTGAAGAGCTAGACCTATCTAAATAGCTTTCTTTGTAAACTAATTTAACTGGTCTTCGTGTCTTAGTGTAATTTGCTCCTTTAATTGAGCTGTTATGTTCCTCTATTCTTCTTTCTATGTCTGTAGTTATTCCTGTATATAAACTTCCATCGGAACACTTAATTATATAAGTCCACCAAGGCTTATTTTTTTGGTCCATCAATTTTTATTATTAATAGTTTTTTATGCGAATATCTTAATAAAAAGAAATCCAACAACAGATACGCTAAGAAATAAAATACCTAAAGCTTTATTATTCCAACTGATTCTTCTTCTTTTTTCATATCTTTTTATTCGTATTTATAAGACAAAGAATTCTAATATTACGATTGTTATTACTCCAGCAAGAACGCCGTCATAAAATTTTTCCACCAATTATTCATAATCTCACCTTTTTTAATTAAGATAATTTTCCGCTTTAGGATCGTCAATTATTATATCAAAATCTTTGAATGAGGAAATGTATCTACGTATTCGCTTTCTATGATTATCAAGCAATGAGTCCTCATCTTTACTATATTCATCTAAAAACTTCTCTGCTATTAGTTCATCTGTAATTTCATTAACCGTTAAACCATCCATATAGAGATACTCAGCTGCACTCCTTACAAGAAGATCTTTATAGGTAATAGCTTTTAATGATTTAACATAAGCCTTAAGAGACTCCATCTCATGGAATACTTCAGCTACAGCATTCCCAGAAGGGTCGTCATCCTTATTTATAGCTCTAGCAACAGTTATGGTTCTCAATAGGCAATATTGGGGTTCACTCGAGTTTTTAATTAAATATGTAAAGAGTTCAGTTTGTTCTTCGTGAGTAAATCCAAGATAAGAATAAGCTTTAATATGATTATGTAAACGAACACAATAACCGTAAAGGTCTTTTAAGAATTGCTCTATTTCTTGCTCACTAGCTTTAAATATTGGAACATCTTCAACTTCTACCAAGTCTGTTTCATCAAACTGTTTATCAAAATTCATTTGGTGTGTCCTGTATTAAATCCATGAAGGTATTTATTATATCAACTTTATTTAACAACCTATTTGCTCCGAAATCTTTTACAAACAACCAAATTATTTTCTACATTATCCATTTCATAGTATGCATCTTGAAGATGGCGCTTACCATTTGGTTTAAACTCTGTTCTGCCATGAAGAACCCTATGACCTGAAACTAATAGTATATGGCCTGCATTAAGTCTAAATATTGATTTATATTTTTTACTATTCACTCTAGTGCATAGCTCGTGATATGCCTTGTAAAATATATCTAAATCCTTTTTTAGAGGATTAATCATTTGCATGAGCTGATTAGAGAATCGGAATCCAATTACTCTATTTGCAGAATTAAGTCTTACAATTGGTTCTTCAGTAAAAGTTTCATTTATTTCATCAAATTCTCTAAAGGGAACAGGAAAGGTTGTTAAAATATCAAAGAAATTAGGATGGTCATTTCTTAAATCCGCTAATACGGACAAGCCATCAACAATCATAGTCTCTCCTCCAGCACACTCATTATTCAGCATGTGGAGCGCTTGAACGCTTGGAGGCCAAGAATAGCTTGCAAAATCATTATGAGGAGGAACCTCTAAAGAGGTGTGAGCAATATTATATACATGCCCATCTAATGAAACATTATGAATGCGCTCAAATAAGACCTCTCTTAGAGGGCCTAGTCTTGGTGCAAGATCCTCTAATGTATTTGGGGTTTGGGGAGCGTCTTTAATACATATAGCGCCTTTAGTTATAAATGTCTCTATAGCATCTATTGCAGTGTGATTATTATGTAAAAAATCATTCCAGTCATAATAGTCTGGTGTGAAATCTTTATTCCATAAAAAAAATTTAGGCTTTTGTTGATGGTGAAAAGATTTAATATCTTGAAAATTTATAGATGTCTTGTGTTTGTCAGGCCAGGAAATATGGATATTACTACCTTCTATATATACATTATCCGGTTTTAGATCAGATGAAACAGAATTAAGCATAAATCTTTTTTCCTGCGTTTGAAAGACTCTACACTCTTCACAAGAGCAGTTATCTCGCATCCATAAGTGCGGAAGCTCATACTCGACTTTGCTATTTAAATAGATTTTTAAAGAATTTTTATTAATCTTAAAATCCACATTCACAACCCCCCTTTTAAAAGGAAAAAAATCTAAGTAAATAATATTCCTTGCAGAGAATTTGAGCAAGAATAATTTTTATATTCCAAAGGCTCAAAGTAAAACAAAGTCAGCAAAAAACTCTCCTAAAGCCATGAATGCTATGAAAACGATTATTAGTGTTTTAGTATCAGGGTTTTTTAAATTCATTCCAAAAGCATAAACCAAAATCTTGGTGGCCTATAGAAAAGCCTGGAGTAAAAAGAAAGCCTACTAAGTTACGACTGGGAGAGCTGTTCGTCATTCATCTTTTTCTCCCCTACAATTTATCTCGAAAGTAAATACCCGGCCATCTAAAATCTTATTTTTGATTTCTTATTAAGAAATTAAAAACTAAGAAAAGACATTCCTCAGACCGCGATTTAAAGTCGCCGCAATGCCCGAACAATGAGTCTCGTCTTCAAGTATGGCAGTATTTACTGTCAACCCTTGGTAATTTCTCTTTTTTAGAGTTTTGGATAAGGATTTTACATTTGTAACCATTTTAAAATCGATTCCTTCTTCTTCTTCTTCTAGACTCCTTCTATTGATCAGAATATCTTAGCAGGTAAGTGTTTAATGTTCTCTGAATATTCTTTTTCGACTTCTAGAATATGCCTATCATCCCACCAAATAGAAGGACTACCTATTACGTATCTATTGAAAGATTGAGGAGAAGTGAATAAAGTAAAAAGGCCAAATAAACCACCTAAAGAAATTGTGATTTTCCTTGCAGCGTCTACATGATAACTATGTTTATGATTGGTAACTTTATTATTTATAAATTCTAAGGAAGATAAACTTTCAAGCCAATCTCCACAGGCAAATCTCCAAATATCTTGTATAAATCTTTTTGATTAGTCATCCAAACAGAATCATGAGTTGGAGTTAAATCTCTATTTCTGAGACTCATAAAATCGTTCGAACCATTACTCACATAATCAATGCCAACTAAAATAAAATGAGGTAAATCATTTACCAATTGCATTAGTGGTAAAGAGCTCATCAGTCCTCCGAAATTTGCTCCCGCATCAGTTACATAGACAACTGGATATTTCTTATTCTCTATTGAATAGTTAGGAGGAAATCCAATGTTTATTAAAAATTTTTGATTTATTTCTTTACTAAAGATTTCTAACTGTTCTGTATTCTCTATGCTGAATTTACTCATTTTTAAGTTTTTCATTCCAAAAGTATAAACCAAAATCTTACTGGCCTATAGAAATGCCTGGAGTAAAAAGAAAGGCTACTAAGTTACAACTGGGAGAGATATTATGAAGGTAGTCACTAATCGACTACCTTTTAAAATAACCAAAATAATTAAGAATAGACATACCTTATAAATAGCTTTAAAATAGCGAGTCTTAGCGTTGGAGAGATGGCAGAGCGGTTGAATGCACTAGTCTTGAAATCGTTAAATGCCCTTCTCACTTCTTACCATTACAGTTCATTTACTGCTTTATAAATGCCTTACCTATAAGGTTTTTACATCTATTCTGATACCTTCTGATATTTAATGAAATTTAACGAAAAACATAGGAATTTAGATAAAACTACCACGAATTCTACCACTCATGAAATTACCTTAATAAAAATTTCATAATCTCTCCATAATTTCCTTTCACTAACTATATCAA
>CAJIYN010000001.1 GCA_905181645.1 uncultured SAR86 cluster bacterium | reverse complement strand
AAAGGGATGAGTCTAAGAAAGAACAGACCTTTCGAATTACCCACAGAGGATGTTGGAGAAGAACCTAGTAAATTCCCTGAGAGTTACAAATACGAGTAGCTTTAACTTTTAATAACTTATCACTGTATAACTCGTAATAATGATCAATATAGCTTTTTAATAAGTTATCTCTAGCAAATTCGTAACTATGACTAATCCAAAAATCAGGTTTTCTTTGTTTTACAATTTCGGGTGTAAGTGCAATAGCCAAAATTACATCACCACTTTCAGCATGATGATACCCTTTCCGAACCATATCCATCCATTCATCATCAATAGCAGCATTGTATAATTGATCTCCTGTAAATACACGTTTTACAGATTTCCATTCTTGTATCACTCCAGCCACAAATACTGAGACCTCTACCCGATAAAAACAGAACATTTATATATATATATTTTATAGGTAAATTTTCGATTGTTTTTAAAGCAAAAAATATACTAAGTTGAGCTTAATAAAATTTGAGGATAATGGTTAAAAAATATTCTATCAAGAGTTGAAACATATTTTCTTTTCAAATTATTAATAATTTATATGAAAAAATTTTATTTAATGGTTAGTCAAATTAGGTGCAAGCATTGAACATGGAAAAGTAGACGATACTGATTCTAAAACCGATGTATTAGTATTTACTGAGATTAAATATCGACTTAATTAGCCATTGCCGCTTCGTTATAGGCAGATATTAGTATTTGCCAATCGGCCAGTTGCCAATAAATATTACGTAATCGTTTTTCTTTTTCAAACGATCGCTTTAAACGCACCATGTTTGAGTTTTTCCAATTACTGCCTTGTCTAATTCCGCATTTATCAAAATCAATTAACCAAACCTCGTTTTCTATATCGAGCATAATGTTGTGGATATTTAAATCGTGGTGATAAATCTGATGATGATGAAATTTGGCAATGGTTTGCCCAATTTTTTTCCATACATCAGCGGTTAAGCTGTTTGCTAGTAAAATATGATGTAAGTCTTTAGCGCTGGAAATTTTTTTTGAAATGATATCGGCTTGGTAATATAAGCCTGTCTTCTTCAACATCGCTGCGATCGGAGTTGGACAATTTAAATCCATATTTTTCATGTGCTGTAGTAGCTTAAATTCTTGCCATACTCGTGATTTTTCAATACCTGTATACATATATTGATCACTTAGTACTTTTCCAATCAAGCCACCGCGACGATAGTGCCGTAACACATATTCATTTTTGTTATGTTGAAAAAAGTAGGTGGTGCCACGGCCGGTTGCCTGTCCTGTTATGGCATTTTGTGTCTTCCAATATTGACCCGTAAACATTTTTGGGACAGGTGCAGGGAAATGGCCTGCATCAAACAACATGATGTGGGACTTAACTGCTTTTTGTTGTATGTATGCCATGCAACAATTTTGATCCAAATAAGACTTTTAGTAAAATAAATATCCCTTGATTTATCTTCAAGGGCATCTATTTTTGGCTTAAACGGATATTACTACGCACTTTAGACAATTGAGAATTTTCAGTATAACGTCCTTTTGTAACATGATGAATATGAAAAACACCATCAATATGCTTAGGCTCACCATCAGTGCCAAGTAGCCAGCGAAAGGCGGTGTCTTCATAGGTTTTACGCCAACGGTCAGATTCAGTTTGAAATATTGACAGTTTTTCACAATAACCGATAGCACGAGCAACGTCACCATGAACAATTTGAAATGGGCCGCGTGCTTTATCACGGGATTTACCACGCTCGTATAAACTGAAATTTTCTGTTTCTATATCGATAACTTGTGGTTGGGCATCATTTGACAATAATGGGTCATCATCTTTTAACATCTCAGTGATTTTTTCTTCTTTAGGAAAAAACAATGAACCTTTCTCGCCTTGTAAACTATCGGCGAGTGAGTCTAAGCAGTTCTCATAAAAGATAATGTCGCAATCTGTAAACCATATCCAGTCAGCTTCTGTTGACCGCGCAGCCATATTTCGGCCTATGCCACGTCTAAAGAGCTTTCCTTTGGAAAGTGGGTGGAAATTCCAAGTGATATTTGGCATGGTTATTTGACTAAAGAAGTCCAATGTAGCCTTTGTTTTAGTATCTTCTTCAGCATAAAAAACGGTCACAGTTAAATTTAGTTTTGTTGGTGGATAGTTTACAAACGAACTTAATTGATAGGTTAACATGTTGGCATAACCCCAACAGTGACTAACAATTTCTAAATCAAACTTTCCCTTTACTGCCTTGCGATCTACTTCAGCAGGTATTTTATCGCGAAACAATGACTGTGGTAAAATACGACCAAACACTAAACGATAAGCTTGTATAGCAAAGCTATTAAAGCCATTTGGTGAAAATGTTTTTGTTTCTATCATGATAAATAAGTAAGCCAAAAAAAGGAATCTGTTCTAATAAAATGATACCATATTGCTTAACATTACTGCCAATCGAACTGAGCGTAGCGAGGACAATCGTGCCATGTTATCGGGATATTCAGCATGAGGGGTAGCAATAACTCCACAAATAAATGAATCTTGCTGCGAAGGTGCTCAAAGCTGAGTTAGATCCCAAGCCTAGTAGATTGTTTAAGGCAGTACAAATGCGTTATGGAAAAAGATAATGTTTGCTAGAGCAATAGTAATTAGTATATGTGTACATAAATTAAAGTGTAGTAAATCTTGATGGCTAACAAGGTACTCATATTTACCAAGCGCGTTTTGCCTTTGTCCAATACCTTTGTGGCGGCCCAAGGAAATAACCTTCCTAATTTTCAACCTATTTACATTGGGTTACGGAGTAACAAAAGCGGTATCGATTTAATTGATGGTCAATCTACCTGCGTGCAAGAACAATACGAAGCACTTCCGGTTATATCAAGATTGATGCTTGATGGTATGCAGCATTTAATGCCTGCCTGGAAAACCGCACTTACCGATTTATCAGCAAACCTTATTCATGCTCATTTTGGGAAAGGGGGGTATTATTGTAGTCCAATCGCAGAGAAGTTGAACATACCTCTTATTACTACTTTCCATGGTTCTGATATCACTCAAAGAGATAAATTCTCATATAATAAAAAGCACCGCAAGATAGTATTCCAACAGTCATCAAAAATAATTGCCGTGTCTAAGTTCATTGAAAACAAGCTATTAAAAGCAGGATGCCCACCAGAAAAAATCATCCAGCATTATACTGGCATTGATACCCAGTATTTTTCATCAGTGGGCCAAAAAAGTGAACAGCCGACTATTTTATTTGTTGGCAGATTGATAGAGCAAAAGGGTTGCCAGTATTTGATACAAGCAATGAAAATAGTTCAAGCACAATTACCTGAGGCTGAACTAATCATCGCGGGTGATGGCAAGTATCAAGAAAAACTAGTGACATCAAGTGCGGACTTTAGAAACATCACTTTCTTAGGCGCGCAAAACAGAACTCAAGTAAAAGCGTTGATGTCTTCAGCTTGGCTAACCTGCTTACCTAGTGTAAAAATTGACAGAGGCAATGAAGAAGGAATGTCAACTGTTTGCATGGAATCACAGGCTATGGGAACTCCAGTGGTTGGGTTCGATACAGGTGGTGTAAGTGAAGCTGTCGAACATGGCGTTACAGGGCTATTGTCACCCGAAAAAAATATCGAGCAATTAGCAAAAAACCTATTAACGTTATTGAAGTCAAATCCACTAAGAACTTCGTTTTCTAGCGCGGGTGTTGAACGCACAAACAGATTGTTTAATATTAAACGGCAGTGCCAAATCTTAGAGAGTATCTACCAAGAACTCTGTTAAACCGGTCTAGGGTTAAATAATTGACTGCGCCAAAGAAGAGAACACCGTTCTTATAAAAGTCTTCGTTATCTCTTAGCGACAGATCACAAAATTCAATGCCCATGTCCATAACCTACTCAAGTGTCAGCTAGGTAGTCATTAATCGACTACCTTTTCGACTACTTTTCAAAATACCCAAATAAATTATAAATAGACATACCCTAAAAAAGCTTTAAAATAGCGAGTCTTAGCGTTGGAGAGATGGCAGAGCGGTTGAATGCACTAGTCTTGAAAACTAGCAAGGGGGCAACTCCTTCCAGGGTTCGAATCCCTGTCTCTCCGCCAGTTAAAGCGTGACCGCTTACAAGGTACCCAAGCATATCGAGTTTCGCTATGAGTTGCCTAAATCCAGCGTGGGTAAAATTTTACGGCGCGAATTGCGCTAGCCCGGCTATTGCACCGGTCAGTGGAATTGCAACGCCAGACTGCATGCATATTTTGTAGCGTTTTCTAAGGTAGTTGTATTTCATCTGAGAGTTCCTGTGGATTAACCTCCGTCACAGCTTCGGCGGCGGCCGAAAAATGATTGGTCATTTCGCTCACAAATGTCGACAACAGTTCTGGTGGAAGTCGATGCCCCATCCCCGGATAGCTTATATAGGTAGAGCCCGTTATTAGCTCATGGGTATGCAAGCCATGAGCGACAGGTAACACAGTGTCATCTTCTCCATGTAATACAAGTGTTGGCACGCCAATTGTGCGCACCTGTTCAGAGCGATCACCGCTGGCATAAATTGCCGTCAGCTGTCGTGGCACTGCTTCAAGATGAAAACCTAGATCATGTAGCTCCGCTTCGGTCATACCTTCTCGCCCATTTTCGCCGCGCCTTTCTGATCTAGGCAAATGGCGCGCACCGGTGCTAGACATAATTGACACCAAAGACGCTGTTCGCTGGGGATATTCTGCGGCAACAATCTGCGCAATCATACCTCCCATAGAAGCCCCAACAATATGTGCTTTTTCGATATCTAATGCATCAAGCACGGCAATGCTGTCTGCGGCCATATCGTCAAGGCTATAAGGGCCATCAACCTTAAATCCGGCCGTGTTTTTCAACCACTGCCACCACACGGCAGGCTCACCTAATGCGTCAAGCCGCGCAGACTCACCCGTGTCCCGATTATCAAATAAAATAATGTGATACCCCGCCGCAGCCAAGCCGTTAATAAAATCCTCGCGCCATACACGATGCGACCCGGTAAGCCCCATTATCATAAGCACCGATGGCGCGTTGATATCGCCAACGCTGGTATAAGCAACATCAATACCGTTTAGATGCGCAACGGTCATAGCTTGGTCGCGGCTGTAATTTGCCAACGATGTAGCACTTATAAACAGTAAACCTATAAGAACAATTCGAGTTAGTTTCATCCGTCACTCCATTTCATTGACTAAGCGAAGCTGGCCAGCCGCGCTATGAGTTCTTGCGCCATAGATCATCCATTGTGATTTCATGATTCAATCCTAATCGTCTTCAGCTGCAGCGAACCAAACAACATCGTTAAACAATAATCCGCTGGCCCGCGCATTCTTTTTTTAAACACGACTATCTCAATAATATTCCAAACAAATAATTTAGTAGATATAAGAGCTCCAATAGCAATCCATATACCTATTCCTATAAAATTTAAGTATATATCGATTAAGCCCAACCCAATCCAAGGTATTTTCCATTGCCGCCTTGGCAAGTTCAACGGAAATGATCACAGCCTTGTCAGCGCTGGCCATGGATGTGCAATTCTCAATATGCAGCCCTTAACTAAGCAAGGCTCTGAAGCCGGCACTTTAGCTAGGCTCCCTATTGAAAATCCTAAGGTTAAAAACATAATGACACTAAGCATAATGACCGCATATAAACTAATAATGCTTCCCACTATATTGGCATCCAGGGCAAGTAAGGCGAAACCAAAAATAAAACTAAGTTGACCTAAAACAATTACCATCCTGGCTATAACAATAGCTATAACAAAATCTATAGGTTTTATAGGAGTGACAAACAAGCGCTTAAGAATACCCCTTCTTCTAAATTCAACTACATTAAAACCACTTCCGGCAATGCTTAAGTTCATCAGCATAAAGGCCATGATTCCAGGTAAAAGAAAATCAATATAGCTTTGAGATCTAGATTTTACATCCTCAATAAACAAACCAAACATAGGAGTATTTCCGGTAATCTCTCTTTCAATAGATAATAAAGATTGCTTTAGAATAGGCTCTATAGTTTGAATAAATTGAATTTGCGACTTATCGACTAAAAGCTTGATATTAGTAATTTCTGATTGATTATCCATATCACTAGGAATAATTAATACCATCATCAAATCGCCATTAATCAAATCATTTCTTAATAAATCTTCATCGCCCTCTACTACATTAAATAGATTATTTGATTCAAGGCTCGTAATAAATTTTTCAGAAAGATTCGATTCAGAGTTATCAACTAAACCTATATCAATAGGATCACGCTCTCCTCCATTTAAACCAACAATTCCCAAAATAACGATGGGTAAAATAAGACTAAAAATAATATATTGCTTATTTCTTAAAAAAATATGTATAAAAACTTTTGTTAAATAGGTTTCAGGTGAATTAAACATCTTAATCTCTTAGTCCATGGCCAGTTAAGGCAATAAATACATCTTCCATATTTCCACGAATAACTTCTTCTGGCTTATCGGGTGCATATTGAAAGAATTAAATTTTGAGGAGTATCTTCAGCAATAATTTTTCCATAATCCATAATAGCTATTCTTTGACATAAGGCTTGAGCTTCTTCCATATTATGAGTAGTTAAAACAATGGTCATCCCCATTTTATTTAAATCTAATATAACATGCGCCACATATCTTGTCTCAATTCAACATCTACGCCCGCAGTAGGCTCGTCTAAAAAAAGTACCTTGGGCTCGTGCGACAAGGCTTTGGCAATAAGTACTCGCCTTTTCATACCACCAGAAAGTTGTCCCATTAGCATTAGCCTTATCTTCTAGATTAACTTTTTTAAGAAGCTCTTTAGGGTCATTACTCAAGGAATATAAAGCACTAAAGAGATTGAGCAATTCAGATAATGTCATTTTATCAAAATACTCATTTGCTTGAAGTTGGACTCCTATAATTTGCTTAACTTTATATGGTTCATCTTGAACATTAATTGAGTTAATAAAAGCAGATCCTTGATCGATATCTTTTAAACCTTCTAACATTTCAAGGGTTGTTGTTTTGCCAGCACCATTAGGTCCTAGGATTCCATATATCTCACCAGAATTAATTGCTAAAGAAATGCCATCAACAGCATTAAATAATTTAGATGGTTTGTCTGGATCCTTGTATGTCTTTACAAGGTTAGACGCGCTTATTATTGTCATACTTTAAGTATAAAAGAGATCTATCAATTTAAAGCAAAGAATATTACAGCTAATAAAATAATAAGTAGGTAGACAAGGTAATCATCCATGTATTTAACAAGATTTTTAAAAAATGACATAGTAGTACCCAATTGTATAGCTATCCCCTAATGCTAAATATGTAGAAACTTTTTTTAACTCTACATTTTTAGTAAAAACTGCTGTTATTTTTTTCTCAGGATCAACCCAGAAAGTTGTACTTGCAGCTCCACCCCAGAAATATTGACCATCAGGACCAAACATTCCGGCTTGTCCAGCATCTTCCAGCACACCAACCGTGAGTCCAAATCCAATGCCGGATGCACCAAAAGAGGCAGCCTCAGGATCATCAAGATTAAGATGATTTCTAGACATTAATTTAACTGATGCCTCGCTTAAAATTCTTACACCATTAAGCTCACCATTATTTAAAAGCATCTCAACTCTACTAATATAAATTGGGTCATCAAGAACCACCATCGTAAAGCTTGCTAGAATTTTCTAAATAGGGAGATTTATCGAATGCATCAATGGATCTAAGTGACTTTGAAAACTCAAGATCAGCATAATTAGCTCCAAGAGGTCCTACTATCTCACCATCTTTACTAAAAGCACCTGATGTATACAATGATGTAAAAGATTTCTTATCAGTTGATTTTACTGAAAAACCAGTACTATTCATTTTTAGTGGATTAAAAATATTCTTATCAAGATAATCTGCAAAAGACATTCCACTAACAACCTCGACCACACAACCCAAGATATCCATATTAATTCCATATGACCATTCTTCTCCAGGATTATGAAGAAGCGGCGCTGATGCTGCTATAGAGGCAAATTCACAGGTATTACCAGGAAATTTTGCAAGTTTAGCGTCTAAAGAGCCAAAAAAGTAAGGACGTATATTATATTTTCTATAAATCTGATGGACAGGACCTTCGCCAGCCCAACTGTAAGTTAAACCACTTGTATGAGTAAGGAGGTCTCTAATAGTTAATTTTAATTGATTTTCACATTGATAGATTTCTCCATTAGAATTTTTGCAATTCAAAGTATTAAATGCTGGAATATATTTTGAAACATCATCATCTAAATCGCAATTTACCATTTTCAAGAAGCTGCATTATCGCGACACCTGTTACAGGTTTTGACATAGAGTAAATTCTATAAATGGTATCTTTATCGGCTTCTGTATTGGATGCCAAGTCGGCCTTTCCATAAACATGTCTAAAAATTTCTTGTATTGGCTTTAAACGCCCATCCCAAAATTGCAATTGTTTTCCCGGTTAAATCACCTTCAAAATGATCAATAATTTTTTGAGCAAAACGAGTGCAGGTTGAAGCTGCAAATAATGATGTTGATACACGATCAGATGAGCAAGTCTGAAAAGTTTTCAAAATTATTTAATTTGTAATTTATATTACTTGCATATTGGAAAATATATATATGAATAATTATTTCAGTATTTTATTAACAATTTCTGCTGCATCCTTTAGCTAGGTCCAAAAGGTAAGGCTCATAGTTCTTCCAGTAGTCTAAACCTTCTTTAAAAATAGGTTGTCTAACCTGCTCAGCACTCGGAGTTTTTACAGCTCTTTTTGATTTATAAAAATCAACGCAGTCCTGTTCAAAAGGCAGCTCACAATAATCAAGAATTCTTCTTACAGAATTTTCAAGATCTCCTACAAGATCTTCATATTGCACTGATAATATTTTATTAGGTAAGACTTCTTTCCAATGATCCATTAATTCAACATAGTCGTTGTAATAGGATGCTAAGTCATCTAATCCATAAGTAAACTCTTGTCCTTCAGCAAAAAGCTGTTTGTAACATGAAAAACAACCAGCCATTGAGTCCCTTCTAATATCTATAATTTTTGCATTAGGAAGAATTATCTTGATTAAGCCTATATGTCTAAAATTATTTGGCATTTTGTCGATAAAGTACGGTTTATCGGTTCTAAAGATCTCAGAATCACTTATATAACTTTCTCCTATAGCCTTTAGTTGTGGCTCAGAGAGGCTCAGTAAAATATCAGGATATCTAGACTCCTCTTCTTGGGCTTGTCTGAGATTTAACTTATGAGCAATAGCTAAAATATTAGGCAGTTCATGCGTTCCCTCTACCATAGAATGAGATGCTAGTATTTGCTCAGTTAATGTTGAGCCTGCTCTTGGAAGCCCTAATATAAAAATGGGATCCTTAGCGTCACATCCCCAATCTTTCTTTACTTCAAATAAGTCCCTGTTGCAGACACTAATTTGATTTTTACACTCTTCTGAGAAATTTTCTTTACTATAAGATGAATTAGCTTTTTTATATTCGTTACCAGATTTATAAAACTTAAATGATTCTTTGTACTTACCCATATCTTCATAAGCTTTACCTAAAGAGAAATACATAAAAACCTTTTCCTCATCTGGAACAAACTCATCTTTGACCATCTCTTGCAAGGATTGAATCTGCTCCTCAGTAAACTTATAGGTTTTTAAATTAGCTAGACTCCAATATGAATCTCCAAAATATTTATCTCTTCCAAAAGCATTTATGTAAGATTCAATAGACTTGTTTATTTGGCCAGCTGTTTTATATAAATGGCCCATCGACAACATTACATCTGTATTCAATGGCTCAAGGTCTAAAATGGTTTCATATAACTCGATGGCCTCATCATACATATCGGCTCTAAATAGAGTTGTTGCATAAAGCTTCATTGCAACTAGCTGTTCTGGATTTGAGGTATAAAGCTCTTTTGCGGTATCTAGTGCTAATCCATACTTTTGCCTTCTTAATAAGGCTGTAATGTAATCATGTTTAACTTTGATATTATCAGGATCAAAGATCAGGCAGCTCTCTAATAAAAATTCAGCATCTTCGTATATGTATAACTCTAAAGCGATTTTAGCAAGTAAACGCATTGCTTCTACATCGTGTGGTTTTTTTTGAAGATAATCTCTACAGATATGATCAGCTTTAGCTAACTTACCTTCATTGGTATAACTTAAAACAGTTTTTAACTCTGGTGGTAGGTTTTTTAAATAGTAGATATTTGTATCGCACATTTCAAGAAGTTTCTCGTTACCCTCTGCAAACTTAACGATTGATAACCAGGATGCGTGCAATGAATCATTTAATCTAACCGCTCGAAGAAAAGCTCTTAAGGCTTTTTTATCATCACCTTTAACAGAATAAATATAGCCTAGTTCTTGATAGGCTCTAGCGTAATTTGGGAAATATTTAACTAATTGATCTAGTGATAATAAAGCTTTATCTGATTGCTTTAAATATCTATGACAAACTGATTTAAAATAGTAATAGTCTTGCTTGCTAACTTGAGAATTATCTTTCTCTAGCTTATTAAGAGCTTCTTGGAATTCTTTGTCATGCCGAACCATTCTGACTATTTTACTAGTATCGATCATATTCTGACAAAATATAATCCTATTTTTATTTGATAATATAAAAAAAAGGGTGCTAATGCACCCTTTTTAAATTCAAGTCTATTAGAATTTCAGTGAGACTCTAACACCCATATTTCTAGGACGGTTAGTAGATATTCTTGGAATATCATCCTGATCATTGAAATATAGTTGTGCTCTTTCATCAGTTAAGTTTCTAATAAAGAACTCCCAGTCTGCTCCATTCATCTCAAAGCCATATGCAAGATCAACAATTCTGTAAGCATCTTGTTGATAACGTTTATCGGCTTCTAGAGAACTAAATGCCTCACCTGCATTTTTAACTGCAATTTGAGTATAAGCTGCATTACCCATGAATTCTGAATCACGTCTTGCTCTAACATTCCACTGTAATTCAGGCGCTAAAGGTAGCGCACTTCCTACAGGAGCTAGCTCTACAATCTGAGCTTTAATATTTGTGATTTCAGTGTCATTAGAAGACATAGCTGCCATTACAGTCCATTTTTCATTAGAAGGATACCAAAGGATATCTGCTTCTATACCACTAACGTCTGCATCAGCTGCATTCTCTACGAAAGTTAGAATAGAGACGTTGACTGGATCAAATCTTGATACTTGAATATCAGTCCACTCTACGTTATACCATGTGGCATTAAGTCTTAAAGACCCATCCATTAACAAAGTCTTAATACCGATCTCTGTGTTAATAGTGTCATCAGAACCATAAGTTAATGGTACGTCTGGGAAAGCAGGATTTCTAGATGATAGTAATCCACCCCTGTTCCATCCACCAGGTCTAAAGCCTTCAGATCTTGTGAAATACCATAAAGGTATCTTCATCTGGCTTATAACTAGCTGTGAACTTAGTAACAGTATCACTTTGATTGAGGTCTGTGGGCACAAACTGTATGCCCACAAATCCAACCAATAAAATCAGTGCTATCCTATAACCAAATTTAGATTGTCCTCTAAAGTCGATATCCATATCATACTTTCTCATTCCAATCATGAAATCTAGCTTATCACTAACAGGGAAAGTAACTTCACCAAAGAATGAGGTTTGCTCCTCTGTTCTCATGATATCGTTATAGAACCTAGTTTGAGCTGGTCTACATGACTCATCTCTAGCCCATGCTCCTGGGATTGGACAGTTTTCTTGGTATAAAGCATAAGAATCCTGACCTTCAGGAGAAATAGCACCGTTGTAGTTGTACTCATTAATTGTCATTAGAATACTTTCATCAATAAACACACCTGCTGTGTATGAGAAAGGAAGCTCACTGTTTTCATTTGAAGCTATTCTAAATTCATGCGTTGTTCTTTCATTTTGATCATCAAGCTCTACAAGTACATCTGCATTACCACAAGCACTATAAGAAGGTGCAGTGGTTGATAAATAATTACATATGTAATAAGGCAGGTAAGCACCAACATTTCCATATCCGCTGTAATCAACAAGTTGATTAACTTGTCTATCAAGATATGAGCCTGTGTATAGAACATCAAGAGTGCCCATTCTTCCTTCTAAAGTCATAGAAGTTTGAGTGAAAGCATCTTCTAATGTATCTGGTTGGAATCTCTTTGACTGTTGGGTCTTCCAACAGCTGGATCATAATCAAAAACACCATCAGCATTAATCTCTTGATCAATGTGAGTAACTAATAAATCCCAATTTTCATTAAGAGCCATAGCAGATGAACATCATCCCAAACCAAATCACTAAAAAGATTCAATTCATCTTCTACTAATGCAGCATTTTGAGACTTCATTTTATTCCACTCGAGGATAACTAGGATTATTTGGAGATAAGACAAGTGTTCCAGGAACATTATCAATATAACCACCTAGGTCTGATCTATAGAAAACACCTCTAACAGCCCAAACATCATCAATCATTGGAATATTAACGAAAGCATCAAAAGAGTTACTTGCCTCTCCTTCAGAAGTTCCGAAAATGCTAGCATTAATACCAGCTTCAGATGTATTAAATTTTGGTTTATTAGTGATAAGTCTGACAGTACCTGCCTGTGAACTTGCACCATATAGAGTTCCTTGAGGTCCAGGCAACACTTCGATACGTTCCATATCAGCAACGTAAATATCTAAGTTTCTTCCTGGAACAGTTACTGGCTGCTCATCTAAATATAAAGCAACGTTAGGAGTTGATCCCTGAGCTGCAGATAAGAATACATTAACTGGATCTACAGCCATGCCTCTTATATATATAGTTGATTGTCCAGGTCCTCTTCCGCCGTTAGTAACATTTGGTAAATATTCAATATATTCATCAAAATTAGACACGTTCATTTCATCTAGTGTCTCACCTGTTAAGGCTGTTACAGTAAGTGGTACATCAGAAGCATTTTCTTCTTTCTTCTGAGCAGAAACCACAATTTCTTCAATAACACGCTCTTGTGAAATACCTGTTTGCGGCATTACTGCTGCAACTGTTCCTAGTACTCCTAAAGCTACATTCGTTTTTATATTAGATATATACTCTTTCGAATATAAGTCGGTTAAATTCTTCATATCAGCTCCCCTTTATAGAAAATTACTAATAGTAAATAAGATCGACTTTTTAAACCTAGGTTGCCCTAGATACCCCCCCGGGAAGTTTAGCTTGTTTAAAGACCAGCAATTTCATTAAATTAGTCTTGAAAGGACTATAACATTAGAGAGATATAATTCAACAGAGTGCAAACATGGCAAAATAGAATAGAAAGTTTTTCTAATTTTCTATAAATTAGTTATAGTGGTATCACTCAAAAAATTAAATAATTTAAAAATGCAAAATATCAGTAAATCTAGATTCCTTTTATCCGTTTCACTTATTCTTTTAATCACCGGAATTGTTTCAACTAATTCAGATGTTTCTGAAACTGTCTTTTTACAAATTCAGTCATTTCTATCGGATTATCTTGGATGGATGATAATACTTCTTGCTAATGGATTTCTTGTTTTTACTATCTACCTATTATTTACAAAATATAAAAATATTAGACTTGGTGGACCTAATGCTACCCCCTCTTATACTTATGTTAACTGGATAGCTATGCTCTTTAGTGCTGGCCTTGGTATAGGCCTGCTCTTTTACGGTGTTGCTGAACCTTTGATGCACATGAGTTCGTTTCCAGGAATGATAGAAGGCGATAATTCTTTTAATGCCAGTAAAGCCATCAACCTTGCTAATCTTCATTGGGGTCTTCATGGGTGGGCTGTCTATTCTTCATTAGGCTTATGTTTTGCTTATGCCTCTTATAATAAGAAATTACCGTTTAGAGTCAGTTCTCTGCTTGGAGAAAAAGTGGCGTCCAATAAACCCCTTGCAGTTGCAATTGATGTTATAGCTATTTTAACTACCGTTTTTGGTGTCACTACATCCCTTGGTCTTGGGACTGTGCAAATAAGTGCAGGCATGGCTCATATATTTGGAATTGAAGAAACTTTTACCAACAAGGTCTATATTATAATTTTTATAACACTTTTAGGATTAACCAGTGTATCGCTTGGACTTAATGCCGGAATTAAAAAGCTATCCCAGGTTAATATGATTATTGCTATCGGGTTGCTTCTACTAGTTTTTATATTTGGTCCTACGGTTTTTATACTTAATGCATTAGTGCAAAATTTTGGCGCTTACCTAAATACCATACTTCAGTCAGCAACATGGACTGAGGTTTACAATACTAGCTCTTGGCAAAATGGATGGACTTTGTTTTATTATACATGGTGGTTTTCATGGGCTCCTTTTGTTTCTTTATTTATTGCTAGAATTTCCTACGGAAGAACAATTAAAGAATTTATAGTTGGAGTTTTATTTGTTCCTTCTTTAATAGTATTTATTTGGATGGGAGTTTTTGGTAACGCTGCGATTTATTTAGTATTAAATGGAATTGGTGATATAAGTCAGGTGGTTGCAAATAATCTTCCTGTAGCTTTATTTACTTTATATGATGTATATCCATTTGCTCAACCATTATCTATTATCTCCTTGGTTCTGATTGTTACCTTTTTTGTTACTTCATCAGATTCAGGTGCGTTAGTAGCATCCATGCTTTCATCCAAAGACCAATCTGACATCCATGATGATTCTCCAATGATATCTAGAGTGACATGGGCAATTTTACTGGGGGTGGTAGCTGCTGTGCTTCTTTATGCTGGAGGCTTAACTGCATTACAGACCTCTGTAGTTATTACAGGAGTACCTTTTGCATTTATTATGGTTTTTTGTTGATGGAGTTATTTAAAGATTTAAAAGAATCAGATAATACGCCACCAGGACATATAAACTCCGATTAGATCAATCCAAGTAACTATAAAAAGAAACCAGAGCCAGACCATTTTAGTATCATAGTTTTTGAATAGCTTTTCGTGGTAAAAGAGATGCTACGTTAGAATATTTTAGAAAAACAAAACCTGCTCAATTAGTAGCAGTATTCGAATTATATAATTTAATCATTGATGCTTTCATCAATTTCATTAAGTTCGTCTTCGGACATCTCTTCTTCAAAGATTAAACTATTATCTTCAACCTCAGATTCACTTTTAAACATCTGTATTAGATAATCTTTTAACAACAAAATAAGAAACAATTACTAAAGCCGCTATTCCAATTATTTGTATCAACATAATTTTTTTAAATTTATTAACTTACCTAATAATACATAATTTTTAGATTAATAAATAATAGATGTTGAAAAAAAAATATTAGTCACTTGTTAGACTTAACCCAAACAATCTAGCATGATATTTTATTACTATGTCAGCAGTTAAATTAAACACTAAATTATCATACGGAATTGGTGCCATTGGTGAGGCTAGTGTTTTATGGATGTTGGCTACACTGGCATTCTTTTTTTACAACCAAGTTATAGGCCTATCAGGCATCTTGACTGGATTGGCTATTTTTATAGCAGTTATATTTGATGCCATTTCCGATCCATTAGTTGGATCAATATCAGACAATTTTCGTTCAAGGCTGGGAAGAAGGCATCCGTTTATGTTTGCAGCACCTCTTCCGGTCATGGCATGTATATATTTTATATTTACACCTCCAGAAGATATGAGTCAGTATGCAATATTTGCATGGTTTGCTTGTTTTACAATTTTACTAAAACTGAGTATTACTCTTTTTACTATTCCTCATTTGGCTCTAGGAGCTGAACTTTCAGATGATTATATTGAAAGATCTAAAATAAGGATTCAATGTTCTTTCTTATACAGGTGTAATTATTATGCATGTCTATGTTTGGTTTTTTATCTTTCCAAATATTGAAGGATATGAATTAGGTCAATTATCAAGAGAGGCTTATCCACCCATAGTTTTTTTTAGCTGTATTTTAGTTGGTATTGCTTTGACGAGTTCTGCATATTTTACACAAGATCAAATACCAAATCTTAAGCAACCCAAAGAAAGAAAAAGTAAAAATAACTTATCAAGATTCTTTAAAGGATATTGCTAAGGTTTTAAAAAATAAAAATTATCTTTATCTACTTTTAGGTATATTTTTTCTTTCAATACTTATAGGAACTCATGAAGGTCTTGGACTTTATATGTATACCTTTTATTGGAAATTAAGCCCCATTCAAACTGGTTGGTTAATTCTTACTAATGTTTTTGGCTATGCTATAGGTTTTTTAATTACTGCCAGACTTCATATGTTGTTTGAAAAGCCAGTAATTATTGTTATATCAGCAATAGTTTTAAGCTTCTTTTGGTCGCTAGCAGTCATTCTTAGTTTGTTTGGATTAGCTCCTGATGCCGCTTCTTGGGATTTAGTTATTTTTATAATTATTCTAGGCTCAGTTTCTGCTACAGCTGGCTCCATACTTAACATTAGTGTCATGTCTGCTTTGGCTGATGTTTGTGATGAACACGAACTATTAACAGGATATCGTCAAGAAGGCATATTCTATTCTGCAAGATCTTTCTTCGCTAAGGCTTCTAGTGGTCTTGGAGCTATGGTTGCTGGAATTGCTCTAGATGTTATTAATTTTCCAACCTATGGTAGTGGAGAAGAGATTACTGAATCAATGCTTTTTAATTTAGGTCTACTAGATGGTCCTTTTGCAATGGTTTGGGGTTTAATAGCAGCATTCTTTTATTCAGGTTACAAAATTACTAGAAAATATCATGCAGATATTAGAGATAACCTTAACCAAAAAAAGTTATATAATTCTTAATAAATGGACGCAATAAAAAATATTACTACAAGAAATTCAGCTAGAGACTCAGCCTCCTTGAAGTGCACGAGCAAGTTGTTCCACAGGGGCTGCTTTGAGAGCACCTGAGAGGGGGTGCAAGGGGGTGCAAGGTATATAAATCTGTTTTATCAGAAGAAATTATCAAAAATATTTATAGAAACTGCCAGAGAATTGAATAAAGAATTAACTGATATACAGATTACAAAATATACCGAGGCACCCTTCCGGGCGCCAATGATAATCGTTCTAATTTCAAATCCAAAAGAGCACCCTAAAGTGCCAGCTGTTGAGCAAATTATCTCAACTGGATGTGCTGGACAAAATATACTTTTATCACTTAATGCAATGGGCTATGGAGCTATATGGAGAACAGGAAATTTTGCATTTAATGAGCTTATTTCAAAACGTCTAGAGCTTGAGTCTTCTGCTCAGGTTATTGGATATATATACACCGGCACAACTACTGGAAAAAATAAAACTATTCCAATTCATGATCTAGAGGATTATGTTGTGATTTTGGGATAACATTAAAAAATATAACAAAATTATATTTAATAAAATAAATATTAATAAAAAAGAATGCCATCTGAAACTATTTCAATTATTCTGTTACTCATCATCGCCATTATTGCTTTTATTTATGGTCCAGGCGCCTTAAGAGTTTATAAAATAACGCATCTATATGATGAAGATAAGATTGCATATAATTTCACTCATATGGGTGAATTGTTTGTGACCTCTGAACCAATGAAAGCATCCAGTAAGGCAAAAGCCCTACCGCGATCTAATGACTTATTTGCGCTTCCTGAAACCTATGCATTTGAGGGAAAAGATCAAAACTTAGAGGAAGCTT
The DNA here is from genome assembly GCA_905181645.1 of uncultured SAR86 cluster bacterium. Taxonomy (GTDB): domain Bacteria; phylum Pseudomonadota; class Gammaproteobacteria; order Magnimaribacterales; family D2472; genus MED-G78. The sequence goes on along the minus strand of CAJIYN010000001.1, from coordinate 841,564 downwards.
TAAAGCATTTTAGAACTGATGGTCTTTTGATAATTAAAGATAATAAGGTTGTCTTTGAGGATTATTTTAATGGTAATACTTCAACATCAAAACATATATCATGGTCTGTTGCTAAGTCTTTCTTGTCTGCTCTGGTTGGGATTGCTGTAAACGACGGATTGATAGAGGATATTAATGATCCAATCACTAAGTATCTCCCTGATTTTAAGGGAACAGGTTATGACGGTATAAAAATAAAAAATATTCTTCAAATGTCTTCTGGAGTTTTATTTAATGAAGATTATGCAGATCCTAATTCAGATATAAATAAGTTTGGTAGAGCTGTTGCTGCTGGCACCTCTTTCAGAGATTTTGCAAAGACTCTTACCAATTAGAAATTAGAAATGGTTTAGAAATACTGTGTTGATTTTCAGAATCAAGACTAATCAATCTCTCTATCTTATAGCGACTCTGAATATCTCCAAAAAAATATTTTTGAGAAAGCCCCTCCAAAGAAGAAGCCTATTATTTATCTGATAACGAAGATGTAGACATGGCTTTAGGTGGGCTAAACGCAACTTTAAGAGATTATGCAAAATTTGGCTTGCTCTACTTAAATAAAGGTAATTGGGAAGGGCAGCAGGTTGTTCCTGAAGAGTGGGTAAGCGCCTCTCATGTTATGGATGCTCCTCACCTTCAACCAGAAGCTGGTGATCTTTCATCCAATACTTGGGGTTATGGTTATCAATGGTGGGTTCCTGGTTTTCCTGATACAGATTTCACTGCTGCTGGCGTCTATAACCAATATATATATGTTGATCCTCTAAGTAATGTTGTTATAGCAAAAACTTCTTCAAATCATAGGTTTACAGCTGAAAAAGAATATTCAAAAGCAGCTCATGTCGCTATGTTTAGAGCTATAGCTAAAGCTACAAATTCTGATTTATAAACTATGGATAATGTGTCACAAAAACCGGTTGCAGTAATCACTGGAGCTAGTCGAGGCGTTGGGGCTGCAACTGCATTATTATTAGCATCAAGAGGATGGAACATTACTATTACATGCTCCAGTACTATTAAAGAAGCTAAGGAAGTTGCAAAATCATGTGAAGCATATGATGTTGAAGCTTTAGCAATTCAAGCTGATGTTTCTGATGATGCTGATTGTAAAAATACAATTGATCAAACTTTTAAAAAATGGGGTCGAATCGATGCCTTAATTAATAACGCAGGGACAACTAAATTTGCATGGGATCATTCAAATCTTTATTACGCTTAATGCAGATGACTTCCAAAAAATATATGCAGTCAATTTAATAGGTCCATTTCAAATGGTGAAAGCTGCAAAAAAGTATTTAATGCAAAGCTCTAATCCCAGTATTACCAATGTATCCTCTATAGCTGGTATTAAGGGTATAGGTAGCTCTATGGCTTATGCGGTATCAAAGGGGGCTTTAAACACTATGACCATTTCAATGGCAAGAAACTTAGGCCCAATAAGAGTTAATGCTGTATGCCCAGGTTTTATAGAAGGTGAATGGCTAAAAAATGGACTTGGTGAAGAGACTTACAACTCTGCCAAAGGTCATCTTGAATCCACAGTTCCTCTAAAATCAGTAGCTAGTCCTACTAGCATTGCTGAATCTATTATGGCTTTTACTGAGCTTAATAAAAATGCAACAGGCCAGCTTTTGATTCTTGATGGCGGTCATCATTTAAATTTATAAGATTGATATTGAAAGGTATGAGTTGAATATGTTAATTTAATCAGCATGAAAATAAATAATAAAATTTTTACTTCAGATTTACTCATTCAGTCCGGTGATACTCGCTCCATTTGATTCAACTTATATAGCTGAGCCCTCAGCAACATCATTATTAAAAAATGCAAACATCTATGATGGTGAAGGCAATGAATTTATTGATTATGATTTACTCATTCAAGATGGAAAAATTAAATCTATAGGGCCCGACCTTGATTCGGACATATCAAAGTTATCGATGCATCTGGTCAATGGATCACACCAGGAATCTTTGATATACATTCGCATATGGGAGTTTATTCAGCACCAGGGGTTTCAACTAGCTCTGATGGCAATGAGGCAACAGCACCTGTAACTGCAGAAGTCTGGGCAGAGCATTCTGTGTGGACGCAGGATCCTCAATTTGCTTTAGCTTTAAAGGGTGGCATAACTTCTTTTCATGTTTTACCTGGATCAGCTAACTTGATTGGAGGAAGGGGAGTAACGGCAAAGAATGTTCAAAGAAATACCATTAATTCTATGAAGTTTCCTGATGCACCTCATTCTTTAAAAATGGCTTGTGGAGAAAATCCAAAAAGAGTTTATGGAAATAAAAGCAAGCTCCATCAACCAGGATGGGTAATATCGCAGGTTATAGAAAGGCTTGGATAGATGCTGAGTCTTATTTAAGTCGCCTAGATGAATATGATTCAAAATCTGATGAGGCAAAAGAAATAGTTATAAGCCAACAAGAGATCTAGAGCTAGAAACGCTTGCTGGAGTTTTGCGTGGCGAAATACTAATTCAAAATCACTGCTATAGAGCTGAAGAAATGGCAATGATGATAGATATTGCTAACGAATTTGATTATAAAATTACAGCCTTTCATCATGCTGTTGAGGCCTATAAAGTTGCCGATTTATTGGCTGAAAATAATATTTGTGCAGCTATGTGGGCAGATTGGGGGGGCTTTAAACATGAAGCCTATGACATGGTTCAGGCAAATGTAGCCATAGTTGATCAAGCAAGAAATGGAACTGGTTGCGCTATAGTTCATTCAGATGACGCGATAGGGATTCAACATCTTAATCAAGAGGCTTCTAAGGCACTATCTGCAGGATTAAGAGCAGGGTTTAAAATTACAAAAGCAAGAGCAATGAAATGGATTACAAGCAATCCAGCAAAAGCAGCTGGTATATTTGATCAAACGGGCTCTTTAAAAGTAGGAAAAAATGCTGATGTAGTTCTTTGGTCAAAAAATCCATTTAGTGTTTATGCTCTAGCCGAAAAAGTTTACATAGATGGCGCTATAGCGTTTGATAAAGAGGCTGGTATTGAGCCTAGCTCAGATTTCGATATCGGAATATTGAACCCAAATAAAAATAGGATACAAGAATAATGAACTATACAAAGATATTATTTTCAGCAGCTTTAATTTTTAATATTTATATTGTTGAAGCACAAAGTATTGTTATTAAAAATGCAATGATTTACGACGGGATGAATGATGATGCATTTTCAGGCAACATTCTTATTGAAGAGGGGGTTATTAAAAAAGTCTCTCAATCTTCAATTCAAGGCGATACGGTTATAGATGCTGGGGGTAAGATAGTTACTCCTGGATTTATAGCTTCAGATACTGAGATTGGAATAGTAGAAATTGGAGCATTAAGTGTTACCAGGGATGATCAATCGAGTATATACAGTATCGGCTTTAGTATTCACGATGCCTTTAATCCTAACTCAACATTAATTCCTTGGAATAGGTCAAATGGCACTTACTTCGGTAATTACCCTACCCCAACAAACCTCAATGCCTCTTGCTGGCATGGGCTCTTATTTTATTTTAGATGGCAATATGAGCATATCAGGCAAACAAGATATGGTAATGCTTGGCAAAATGGGCGCCTCATCAGGATCACGAAGTGAAGATCTGGATCTGTTGGAAAATCTTATTACATTAGGAAAACTCGCTAAAACTAAAAACTATGAGAAAGTTCTGGAATCACCTCTGGCAGAATTTTTTGAACTCCACCTCCAGGATATTGCTGCTTTAGATAAGTTAGCTAATAAAAAATTACCACTTATTATAGAAACTAATAGAGCAACGGATATAAAACATTTAATAGACATTAAGAATAAATATGACTTGAACTTAATCCTTGCAGGAATAGAGGATGCTCCATTGGTATTAGATGAGTTAGCTAAAAGTAAAATACCAGTCATTATTAATCCTATGGATAACATACCCAATTCATTCGATGAATTATCTAGCTCATTAGAACTTGCATCTATTTTGAATAAAGCAGGAATAACCATAATGTTTGATTCAGCAAGATCTCATAATTATCACCTTATAAGACAAGGAGCTGGAAATGCTGTTGCTTATGGAATGAAGTATGAAGATGCTATAAGTGGCATGTCTAAAATTGTTGCTGACGTTTTTGGAATTAAGAACAGAGGCTCGCTTGTTAAAGGAAATTTTGCAGATGTTGTTATATGGGAATCTGATCCTTTAGAGCCCTCTTCTGTGCCTACTTATGTCTTTATAAATGGTAAGCAAATTGACCTAACAACCAGATCTTCTCGCCTAAAAGATAGATATATTAAGAAATTAGGTAAAAATTAGTTTTTTTTTTAATACCTCTTTGTCTCTATTTGTCTCTAATTTTAGTAAATAGTGTTTTTTTGATATTTTTTAATACAAATTATTTATAAAAAAATAGCAATAAGTAATATATCCATATATTATATACAACTAATATTTCATTTTTAGGGGATTACTTATGAAAATTTTGTCTAAACTATTATTAAGCTTTGCAATAAGCTTTACAGCGTTTGGGTCTTTTAACCTTTCTGCTCAAGAAGTAGAAGAAGTTGTGGTAACTGCTACAAGAAGAGAAGAATCAATTCAGAATCTTGCTCTATCAGTTCAAGCTTTTGATGTTGAAGGTCTTGCTGATGCTCAGCTTACTGAACTTGCCGATTTATCAGATTATATGCCTGGCTTTAGTTATGCCCACGGTATTGGATCTGGATCCGGAGCTGGTGTTCGTGGCGTTGCCGGTGCAGCTATCGGAGCTGGAACTACCTCTTCTGTTCAAATGGCTATAAATGGTCATGGTATAAACGGAAGTGCATTTGGTGAAATTGGTTTTCTTGATGTTCAACAAGTAGAAGTACTTGCAGGACCTCAGGGTACTTTATTTGGAAGAAATGCTGTTGGTGGTCTTATTAATTTAGTGACTGCTAGACCTACTGCTGAAGCGGGTGGTTATGCAAACTTTGAATTAGGTAATTATGGTTCTGAAAGAATCAGTACTGCAATTAATTTACCTTTTGGAGATAACGTAAGAACACGTCTTGCTTATTCTTCATTTGTAAAAGATGGTTGGATTAAAAATACTGGAACTGGTAACGATATTGATGGAAGAGATGCTTATGGTGTGCGTCTTTCAGTTGATGTTGATCTTCCTAATGACAGTATGATTAAGTTTAATACAGCTCACTATTCATCTGATGATAATAGATTAAATGTTGCTGGTACATATTGTGCAAGAGATGCTTTCTACGGTTGTAGTCCTTTTGAAAAAGGTAATCTAAATGAGCCTTATCATGTTGCTGGAACAATTGGTGGTCTAATTGATGTTCTGACATTCTTATCACCTAGTGTTAACTATGATCCATATGCGAGCGCAGTTGGAATGGCACCAGCTAGTATTGATACAGTCCGTAAAAACTGGGATCCTAAAAGAACTCAGGTTGTTGAAAATACTCAAATTGAATATGTAAGAGAGCTTACCAACATGACTGTTAAAGCAAAATATTCATACTCAACAAGAGACTATGATCATATTGATGATAACGATCACTCTATGTCCACTGAAGGTTTTATGACTGCTGTAGGTCCGGTAGATCCATGGGCTGTTCAGTTCGAATGTTTCCCTGCTTCTATTACTATGGGTTCTGAAGCTGTAGAGTGTGCTCAAGCTGATGGTATAACTAGACAGTCTGAGATATCTGTAGTTTCTGATTTTGATGGTCCGCATAACTTTACTGCTGGTGTATACCAGTGGCAATCAGATTTTGATAATGATTATCATGTTCAAACTTCTAGTTATCAAATGCTTAGAGACTTTGATCTACATCCATATATGAGTTCATTGTTTGGCGGAGCGCTTAATGACCTTGGTGGTATTGTTGCTTGGTCAGTATTTGGTGGTGTTTTTGGTGCATGAATTGTTCCAACGATTGGATTTCCAGCTGCTTTAGGATTAATTGTTCAAAATACTTTAGGTACATGTGCTGCTTATGGTGGACTATGTGAAAGATCTCTTCCAAATAAAATGGGTGGATTAATTACTGATCAAAATGGTATTACAAAATCTACTGCTTTAATGGCTGAGTATTATTATCAGATGGATGATGCTACTAAATTTACTTTTGGTCTTAGAGATAATGATGATACTTATGAAAGTACTATCTTTAGTTCACTTTCAGATATCTCAAATACAAGTTATGCATATACAGGTCCTGATTACTCAAGAAGTAACCCAGGCACATCAAGAGAACAAACAGAGAACAGCGCTTTAACTTATAAGTTAGCAGTTCAGCATTTTATTAATGATAACAGCATGGTTTATGCTTCCTACACAACTGGTCTAAAAGCTGGTGGAACATCACCTAATGAATTCTCTATTCAAATTCCTTATGCTGAAGAAGAGTCTGCATCATTAGAAATTGGAACTAGAAATATTCTAATGGACGGAAGAATGCTTTTGAATGCTACTTTATTTGAAATGGATGTAACTAATGGTCAAATAGGTCTTATTTATAATGCAGGAGCTGTTAACAAAACTTTTGACTATGTTAATACTGGTCTAGAAGGACAAATGAAGTTCTTTATCTCAGATAATACTGAATTAGATTTCAACTGGTTAACACTAAACTCAGAAATGGGAGAAGCTTTACAAGATAATCCTCTTAACCCTAACCAGGCTTCAGTAGTCTTAGGTAGAGGTTTTGCTACAGCTGGTTTAACTGGTTTACTTCAGGCAACAGGAATGGATGCAGCTACTGCTGCCGGGACTGCTGCTTATATTGGAACTTTATTACCAAATGCTGGGTTTAACTAATTGGGCTCTTACAGATACTGGTATTATTGCTTCTTATCAAGGAGCTTTAATAACTATTCCTGGATTATCAGCTGTTACTCCGGTTCAGCTTCAAGGCAATAGATTCCCAGGTTCTACTGAACTGGACTATAACTTATCTTTCACTCAAAGATTTGTTATGGATGGTGGTGCTACTGATGTGAGATTAACTTATGTTCATAAAGGGCAAAGGTTTGCATCTGTATTTAACGACGATAAGTTCAGCGTTCCTGAGCAACAGTATTTTGATATGACAGCTATCTATTCACCAACAAGTGAAGATTGGTATGCTGGAGCATATGTTAAAAACATAGGTGATAAGCGTTTTCAAATAGGTGCAGAGCAAGCAAGTACACTTCAAGGTGGTATGGCTCAGGTTACTTATTCGCAACCTAGAACTTACGGTCTAACATTTGGAATGAATTTCTAATTCAATAGATCTAAATTTAAAAAGCCCAGTTAATCTGGGCTTTTTTTTGTCTGAAATAGATTAAATATCTCTTGAATTATAAATTATAGATATATTATTTGAATAAGGGTTCTAAAAAAATATTAAATACTTATAGAATCGTATGGATTTTCTATGACTAAATTATCTTGATAATTAACAATATATGAATGTTTATTGGTTCCAAAATTTACAGACTTATATGATTCTTCGTTAATAATATGTAAAGCTGCATGACCTTCAACGCCAATACAATCTTCAATATTATTGTTTGCTAGCTGGCCCTTAACATAAGGTCTTCTAGCTGGCTCCTCATCATAATGAGGACAGCATGTGCCTTTAACAAAACCAAGACAGTCCATGATAGCTAAATCATCAGCCCATGAGTCTGTAATACCTTTTTCAAACCAACATATAGCACCAGCGCTAACCCAGACTTATCTGTGCCTTCAGTCATATAAGCTTTTTTAAGAAGTGTATCTAAACCCCAATCCTTCCATACAGCCAGCATACTTTTTGTATTGCCACCGCCAACAAAAATAATATCTTGTTTTTTTATATGCCCTTCTAGGTTTATAGTTCTTTTAAAAAAATCTATATGAGTAGGATTGCAATTAAGCTTAGTAAAAACATCATAAAAATTTACTTTATAAGCATCGTTATCACCAGTTGCAGTTGGAATAAAGCATACATTTGGATTCTCTTTATTTTGCTGATCAACTATATATTTCTCTATAGCTAGAGCGCCTATAGACCTTCCAAAACCACCTCCACCAATTGCTATTATTTGTCTCATAATTATTTAATAATTTTTTTTATTTCTTTTATATGGCTGGTCGTTGTTCTGCAGCAACCACCTATAACAAATGCCCCATTATCAACCCATTCTTGGACATATTTTTTGTATTCAAGATGGTCAATAGGCTGTTGATTATGATAATGATATTCATCTGCATCACTTACGAAGCCTTCAAGTGCGTTTTTCTTATAAATAGATGAATTAGCATATATACCAAATTTATTTTGATCTTGTAGCTTTAAAATAGCCTTAGATGCTGTGTCAGCATGAATACAATTAACTAATTGGCACTCGATATCCAAATCAGCGCCTTTTAAGATTGCATCCTCCAGAAGCTCTGTGCTAGGCAGTCTATTGATTTTATTGCCTCTTGTTGTCCAGCTTAACCAAACTCTTGAAGAGTATTCTTTTGCCATAGTAGCAGCAGTAATACCCTCGTATATTGATGCCATTGTTTCGCAAATAATAACATCGACTTCATCTTGATAAACTCCACCCAATGTCTCATAAAATTTTCTTAGCTGTTTTTCTTTTGCACTTAAATCTGGTCTGAAAGTAACATGAATTGGAGGAAAGCATCCCGCAATCTTGGTTTGAGTTCCACATTTAATTACTGCTTCTTGGCACAATTCCAGTGATCGCTTTGCTAAATCTTCATAGGGGAGCGCAGTTGGCTCTCGTTTTAATAATTCTGGAGTAGCTTGGTAATTTGATGTGGTAATTACATCTGCGCCAGCCTCTATATTATCAATATGTATTTGTTTAATAACTTCGGGGTTATGGATTAAGCAATACGCTGACCATATAGATGTTTTAAAACTTGGAAAGATACTCACCTCTATTTTCTAATTCTGTGCCAAGAGCTGAGTCTAAAATTAATGGTTTCATATATAAATAGGTTTATGGATTTGGGAGATTATAAGGGAATAGAACATTAAGATTTAGAGTTTTTATTAAATGCGATAATTTTTTGTTTCCACTTATTGGTAAAAGAATCAAACTCATGACCTTTAACTGTAAATTCCTTAAAAATTAAGTCTCTATCTATCATTAAAATAACGACCTGTTTAATATTGAGTATCATAAGTTTTATTATGTGCCAAAGCATATGCGGATATTTGTAAAAAATAATCCTCTATCCATTCGCGGCGTTTTATTTTTTTGGCAGTTTTAAAGTCAATAATGGATGGTACTCCTCTAACAAGACCAACACAGTCTGCAGTACCAGCATATAATCCATCAAGTATCAGGCCAACCTCAAGTCCCCAGGCCTCATCAATAGCCTCTAAACCATCACTAATAAACTTCTTGGTAATACTTTTTGCAATATGATCTGTTCTAGAATCAGAGAAAGTGTCCCATTTATTACCGTGCAAATACTCCTCTATTGATTCATGAACAGCTGATCCAATATCAGTACTTTCTTTTACAACTCTCTCAGCTTCTTTTTCACCAACTCTTCTTTTCCATTGCTCAATACCATCTTTAGTCATCCGTTCCAGAAAGGATAGTAGTTACACTAGGAACCGGAGTGCCGGTGCTATCAATATAATGACGCCCTCTATCTAGATCAACTCGCTCTAGGTCAGGATAATTGTATTTATTTTTAATCATTTTTCTATTGCGCTTGAAAATAGTTTTTCTAATGGATTTAGGTCTTCTTCAAAATTCTTCCAATAATCTAATCCAGATTTATAAATAGGTTGCCTTACTTGCGCAGCACTAGGAGTTTTTACCGGTCTTTTAGATTTATAAAATTCTAAACATTGAGATTCAAATGGAAGCTCGCAGTAATTAAGAAGTTTAGTAATCTCTTCCTCTGTATTGGTTATCATATTTGAATATTTAACTGTATATATTTCGTCAGGATAGATATCGTGCCAATGGTTCATAAGCTTAATATAATCATTATAAAATAACCCTAAATCTTCAAGATCATATGTAAAGAGCTGACCCTTAGCAAAAAATTGCTTAAAACAACTAAAGGATGTGTCCATAGCACCTCTTCTGGTATCTATGATCTTTGCATTGGGGAGAATAGTCTTTATAAGCCCTATATGAAGAAAATTATTCGGCATTTTATCAATAAAAAATGGTTTAGAAGTTCTTGACCATTTAGTTTCATCAATATAATTTCTTCCTAATTCCTTCAATTTAGCTTCATCCAAATCTTTTAAGAAATTTGGATAAGCGTCCTTACTTTTTCCTAAAGTCTGTATTTCCTTGCTTAGATTCATAATGTTAGGAAGTTCTTGAGTCCCATCAACCATTGAATGTGATGAAACTATCTGATCAATTAAAGTTGAGCCTGATCTAGGTAAGCCTAAAATAAAAATTGGATCATTTTTTAAACACTTAGATTTTTTTATTTTAGGATTGATTCTTTGTTAAAAAAATTAATGGTTTTATTGATGGCATCGGTATTATCTTGTGATGAATAACTAATAGACTTTCTTTTTAACCAATTACCTTCTTTGTATTTCATAAATGAAGTTTTAAATTCTTTCAACCCCTCATAGGCCTTTCCTAGAGCAAATAATAATTGAATCTTTTCTATTTCCTCAATATCTCCTTTAAGGGTTTCTTCCATTTGGTCTATTTGCTGACGGGTAAATGAATATGTCTTTAAGTTAGCTAGACTCCAGTAGGCCTCTCCTGAATTGGAATTATATTTAATTGAATTTAAGTAGGACTCTATAGATTTATCTTTATTACCTATGGTGTTATATGCATGTCCTAAGCTTAGGTAAGCTCGAGGACTATCTGGTTTTAATGATACGCATCTAGAATAAGCAACAATAGCTTCTTTGTACTTAGCGAGCATTATCAGAATAGTTCCATAGTCAGCCCATACGCTTGCATTTTTGGGGTCTAGGGCAAGGATATTATCCATTGATTTCTGTGCCTTCTCGAGTTGTCCTGAGAGTCTGTATACCAATGATATATTTCTCCATAGCAAACTATAACTTGGAACAATTTTTATAGCTTTTATAAGAATTTGTTCAGCTATTTTGTATTTTCCACCTTTAGTTGCAAGAATTCCCAATAATCGCATTGCGTCGACATTATCAGGCTCCTCTTTAAGAATTGTTTTATAAACTTCTTCAGCTAATTTTAATCTGCCAGCTTTTGCATGACGGATACCTTTGTAACTACTTACTGTTTTATCTTCATTACTATTATTAGTGACATCATAATCAACTTCAATAATGTAGCTGTTAGGTTTAAAGTGATAATTTTTTGTAACCTGGATGCCATTATCTCCAGTCCAGCTTAGAGGAACAATCAATTCACTATCACCTTCTAGAAAATACTCTTTCCTGTTAGAGGTAAATTCAGATTGATGTGTTGGCATTTGATCAGCCGGTATTAGACCACTCTGAGCATGAAAAATACTACCTGCAGAGTTGCTAAGTAATTGAAATCTTGCTTCCGAATTTAACTCATTTGGATAATCATTTAAATAAGCGTTAATTATAGTTCCGCCTTTATGAGAAATATAATTTTTAGCTTGTTCGAAGGCTTTTTTAGGAGAATCTAAATCTTTCATATTTTTAAAAACATTTCAGAACTTTCAAAAGATTGGAATAAGTCTTTAGTAGTCATACCCATTTTACTATCTTTTATTATGTGTGTGTATGCAATCAATGATCCAGTCACTACAGCAACTCAGCTATCTAATATTTATAAACTAGTTGCACTAAGATTTGAAGGAATATTTCAATATGGTGCGCTATTTATTTTTTTCTTTTTAATTATTCTTGCTCTAACTAAAGTTGGTAATAAGAAAATTAAAGTTGCTAATATTTCTGAGTACTCTTTTATATCTTGGTCATCCATGCTATTTGCCTCTGGAATGGGTGCCACTATTCTGTACTGGTCACCTATAGAGTGGGCTGCCTACTACAATACTCCGCCTTTTGGCCTTGAAGTTGGGTCTACTGAGGCTATAAAAGTTATTAATACATATACCTCGTTTCATTGGGGTTTTAGTGGTTGGGCTATCTATGCTCTTCCAGCAGTAGCATTTGCTATTGCATCAACTCGTAATCCATCTACTCCTCTGACTTTTGGATCAATTTTAGTTAAAGATAGTTTTCCTTTTAGTAGTATTTTTAAATCCATTTTAGATATGTTCTTTATATTTGGAATACTTGCTGGAGCTGGTGTTGGGCTTGGGCTGTCATTTCCACTAATTGCAGAAATCATAGCGTCACTTCTAGGTATATCATCATCACTGGTGTTAGAAATGCTTATTCTTTTAATCTGCCTCTGTATTATTACAACAAGTGCTTACTTAGGAATAACTAAAGGCATAAAAAGACTTAGTAATATTAATATTGGCCTTTTAGGCCTTCTGCTTTTATTTGTTTTGGTGGTTGGGCCCACCTCATATATTCTTGCAAATAGTTTAGAGGTGTTAGTAACATATACTCAAAAATTCATATCTATGAGCACCTATGTAGGTAGTCAGTTTGTTCAAGATTGGACAGTTTTTTACTGGGCATGGTGGTTAGCTCTTGCTCCTTACTTAGGAGTATTTTTTGTAAATATTTCTAATGGAAAAACAATAAGGCAACTTATATTGGGAACAATATTTATTGGTGGTTTTGGCAGCATTTTGCACTTTTTAATACTAGGTAATTATTCTTTACATTTATTTGAATCAAATGCCTTAGATATCCCTGCGCTTTATGCCTCAGAGAAGCCTACAAAAGTTATTGTTGATGTAATTTTAACTCTGCCCTTAAATTATTTAATGTTATTTATTTATGGAGCTATTTCAGTAATATTCTTATGCACAACATATGATTCATGTGCATATATTCTATCTAAAACAGCTATGAGAAGGTCTGATATGCAGCCTTCAAAAATTTTAAGAATAGTTTTCTCAATCTTATTGGTTATTCAGCCAGCAATTCTTATGTATCTTGGTGGTGTTAATACTGTAAAATGGATGCTCGTAATAACAGCCATTCCATTATTATTTATAAATATTTTATTAAAATATCTATATCTTTAAAAATGTACAAAAAATCTAATAATTCTAATTACTATTTACATAATTTTGCATCAATTGATGAATCCAAAAGACTCTGTACTTATGATTCCAGGCGCTGGAATGGATCATAGGATTGTAAAAGATATTAAATTAGATGAAGCTAAGTTTAATCAAACTCTTGCAATTGATTTGCCTCATCACGGATATTCAACGGGCCCTAAGCTTACATCTATAGAAGAATATGCTGAAGGTATTGAAGAGGTTTTACAGGATGTTGATGTTAGTAACTTTCATCTTTGTGGACATAGTATGGGTGGGCTTATAGCACTTAGATTAGCTTTTAATCAAAAATTACAATTTAAATCTGTCAATATTCTAAATGCTTCGTGTCCAATGTTTGTAGGCGGTGCGCTTCTGGATGATTCAAGAAAAAATTTAGATTCGGCTATGGATATATTAACTACTTATGGTGTAAATCAAGCTCCTAAGGCAAAGTCCTCAGGCCCAATGTTTGGAACTATGGGTTCTGGCTTCTGCGCGGACGGCGATCTCATTAATACACCATACGGAAGTAAAAAAATTGTTGATAAGATTGATGATGAAATAGATTTATATGCTCTAAAGAAACTTTTTAATCAGATAACAAAAGATATTCTTAACAATGATCTAACTGCATGCAAAAATTTTGCAATTAATGATGAAGACATTACTGGTTATGAGAAATTGATAAGTTTTATTTTAGGCGAAAAAAGCTTAAAAATATGGTAAATTAATAATATGGATGTGGATATAGATAAGTGGTTTAGATATTAATCTTAGAAGATTTAAGTCACTTTACATTCTATGAAGACCCTACCAAGCTCTCAAGTGAGCTTGGTAAGTTATTATCTAAATAATTATTAAAATCTGTATCTTAATCTAAGACCAATAGTTCTTGGCTTACTTCCTGTTCTTCTGACATCACCAAAGTCATCGTATATTCCAAGAGTTGGATCGGAATCATGAACATTTTCTAGGTAAACTTCTACAGAGGAATTCTGCAGGAATCCAAATATATCGTCAGCATCAGAGCTTCCCTTGCTTGAAGGGTTAACTCCAAATCTTAAGTTTGCTAATGAATATGATGCATTAGTATCAGTATTTGCAGATGATTGATAGCTCTCTCCAGTATATGAATGATCATAGCTAATGTATGCATCTCTATTTCTAATGACAAAGTCTTTGTTCATTGACATTACAAATTGTTCAGTCGGCACATAAGCTAATTGATTGCCTTTTGGAGTTGATAGCTCACCTTGGAGATCATATATGTCTTCTTTAAACTCTGGATCAGTTAAAGCAATCATTAATGAGGCGCTAAAGCTATCTGAGATATTAAAGTAACTCTCAAGCTCTAGTCCCGTTATGGTTGCTTGACCAACATTCTGAACAAAGGCTACGGTTAATAAATCATATATATAACTAGTTGATTGGAAATCATCCCAGTTCATGGTGTGTAAATTACCATTGAATACAATTTTGCCATTAGCTAAAGTTGACTTAAAGCCTACTTCAAAATTCGTTAAAGTATCTGAATCATATGTTGCGGGAACAATACCTGATTCTCTAGCTTGTCTATTTAATCTATTGGTACCACTTGGTCTAAATCCTTCTGAATAAGTAGCATATAAAAGAACATCATCATTTAACTTGTGAGCTAAATTAATTTTAGGCGCTATGTCAGAAACATCTTTTGAATACTTCTCTGTTCTTCCAGCTGCCCATGATAATGTAGGGTGATCTGTATAGTAGCCCATGTAACCATCCTTAGCATCAAAGATAGCTTCATTTTTATAAGCACGAAGACCTACTGTTAGGTCGGTCTTATCGCTAATTGGCCATGTTGCTTCACCAAAAATAGCTTTTTGACTATCTTCTCTTACATTATCTTGTTTCCACCATCTACCTTCAACAGATGCTAAAGTATTCGAAATAGCAGGCATATTATATGTAGTTGAATATGCTAATTCTTGATCTTCAATAAAGACTCCTAAAATCCATCTAAATCCTGAATCATTAGAGGATTGCATTCTAAATTCAGTACTTTGTCTATCGTATTGATCATTTTCAACATAGAACATTCTTGCATCTGTAGATGCGTAGTAATCGTAATCATAAGCATATGCAGTATAAAAATCGTAGTAGTTTGTATATACATAATTGGTGTAGTCATACGTATAATCTATTTCACGATCAAATATTGATGTATTGAATGTAAATTCAACATCATCTGATAAATTTCCAGCAATAGTTAAGGATGTTTGCGTAAATTCATCATCAAAAGTTTCATCAGCAAACCTTGAATTTTTTCTTGCACCCTCTGCAACATCAGTTTCCCATGATCCATTTGAAAAAGACTCATGACTTAAGAACGATAGATCTACAGTCGTGCCACTTTCCATATCATGACCTAAACGAATTCTGTGACCAGATTTATCTATCCAGTTATAGTCATCTTCAACATAGCTACTATTATCAATCGTAGCCCCTGTATAGTAAAAGCTAACAGTTGAAGGAACGTTATCTATCCAACCGCCATTGCTGATGTCATATGCACTAATTCTAATTGCTGTACTTGTTCCAAGCGGTATATTAACAAAAGTCTCTAGAGATTCATCAGTGGTACCATCATGAATGTCGCCACGTTCAATATCAAAGCCTGCTTCAAAGCCAGATGGATCTGGTTTATTTGTAATAATCTTAACTGTTCCAGATTGAGATGAAGATCCATACAAAGTTCCTTGAGGTCCTTTTAAAATTTCAACTCTATTTACAGTTTCAGCAGTCTTAGCGAGCTTACGAATACTTGATACTGGTTGCTCATCAATATAATAAGCAGTTGAAGCCTGAGCTCCTGCTCTATTACCAAAACCACCATCAGAGACACCTCTAATATAAAAATATGAATTACCTGTTCCACTTGAATCCATTGTTATTGATGGGGATAAAGCAGCAATATCAGCAAAATCAGTAATATTTTTTGCTTCTAATTCTTCTGCACCAATAGCTTGAACTGCCATAGGTAAATCTTGAATATTAGTTGCTCTTTTTGAAGCTGTAACTATTATTTCTTCTACACTCGAATCAGCTTCTTCAGCATTTAGAGTATTAATTTGAGAAAAACCAAGGCCAATGGATAAAGCACCTAAATATGACATTGCATATTTATTGTCTTTAAAGATGCTTAGTAATAAGGTTAATGGATCTGCTTTCTTTTCAAAAAGAGGTTTAAGTAAAATATTGTTCATGCTATCCCCCTAGCAAGGCTAAATTCTATTATATTTATATGTTTACTATGTAAACTTATAGCTAATACTAGCATAGGAAATGCTAATTTAAGAGGATTTAGGAGTTTTTTTAAAAGAGTAGCTATTTATTAAAAATTCGGTCAAGAAGATATTTTGAGCCTGAAACCTTATTAATTTGCCTACATTCGTTAAAAATGATTTCTGATTGAATATTTGCTCTGCAATAACCTTCATTTGAAGTAATCCCTGGCCATGCATGACCAGCTTCTGAGTTTATGATTGCTGTAATGGTTACATTGTCATCACAATTATAATAAAGGGTCTCTGAGGACTTAAAGGGTGAGGTTATTTCAGAACTTTTAACATCTTTACAATTAAATTCTGAAGACCATGAGGATGCAGTATTTTTAATAGGCTCGTAATAGTAGCCACCTGAGGACTTAATTGATATTGGCGGCACTGATTTATCAAGCAATCCCCCATAAATAATTAAATTTATAGGCAATTCAGGCACACAACTTAATTTATGTGGTTGCATACCAACAACATTAATTACTCCGTCAAAGATATCAGGATACTCGCAACCAATTAACTGTGCCATCATCCCGCCGTTACTAAGACCCATCACATAACTTTTATCAATTGAAAATTTCCTCATAAATTTTTAGAGCTATAAACTTTATAAAATCTGAATCATTTACACAACTTGTCCAATAACAAGCATCTTGGTTTTTACAACTTGGAAATGGAGGCGCACTTTGAGAATTGTCTTCACACATTTTTATATCTTTATTGCCAGCAATTAATGGCCCTAAATGATTCCATGAGCTTGAATATGATGTTTGCGTAATCTTGTTGCCATTCTCATTAGTTATTTCATAGCTTGGATAGAAATACTTGCCCTGAGGATATACCACAATTAAACCTTGCTCTTCAGCATATAAATTAAAACCACCAGTTGTTTCTTTTTCAAAACCAGATGCAGTTCCAGAATAGCCATGCAAACCAATAATTAACTTATAAGAATCTTTCTTCACTGAAGGAGTAAAAAGTAAATATGAGCGCTCTTCATCCGCATGCATAATGGTAATTTTTTCCATGCTATCAAGGAGTGGAGTAAAAATTAAAAATATATATATAAGTAACTTCATGAATTCAAAAATTCAGAGATCTTGCTTAATGCTTGTTCTTTTTTAATTTCATTTAAAATTTCATGACGCAGTTCTGGTAAAAGAACAAGTTTTACAGATTTATTGTATTTACCTAAAAACTTATAAAGAGCTTCAACACCCCTCCCGCTCTCTCCTACTGGATCTTGAGTGCCTGCGATTAATAAAATTGATAAATTTTTATCAATGGATAACATCTTTTTATGAGAAAAAGATTCAATAACTCCATCAGCTAAATCCTCATACAATTGATTGGTTGGAATGAATCCACATAAAGGATTATTAATATAAGCATCGACACTTTCATGATTGCTAGATAACCAGTCATGTGTTGTTCGATTAGGTTTAAATTGGGAGTTAAATTGCTGTGTTGTTAATAAATCAGAAAAGTGACTTTGACTTTTAGGCCCTTTAAAAAATTTAATAATTTTGATTATTAATTTTTGTAGCATTAGTTTTCCCCCACCAAAAGTTTACAAGTAGATAATATTACCTTAGAAGGAAGATCAATCCGTGCGGTTGGTGGTGACTTAGATTTATAACTATGTGCCAGGATAATATGGGGTATATCTTCATAAACAGTTTGTATTTTTTTAAAAGAGGTCTCCATATCATCAACAACAAGATCCCATCCATTTTCTTTTGCAAAAAATCCGGGAGTAGCACCAGACTCAATCCAATGTCCATGACCTCTATGATCTATTCCTACAACGTGATAACCCAATGAATTTAAATATTTAGTGGTATGAGTATATCTTCCAAAATATTCTGCCAAACCATGATAGATATGAATTACTCCTTTAGGGAGTATTTGGTAATGTAGATTCTGATATAAATATCTTAATAGAATCGCTAGTTAATGTTTGGGCTGTAATAAATTTCATAAACGTTTAAAATATTATGACTTAATTTATTAATTTTATGGAAAATATTTATATATCAGGAACTGGCTACTGGAAAGCAGATGAAGTTGTTACTAATGATGAGATAGTGGCTTCATACAATAGTTATGTAGAGCGTTTTAACATAGAACATGAGGAAGAAATATTAAAGGGCTCCAAAGAAGCTTTGGGACCCTCTTCTGTTGAATTCATTGAAAAGGCATCGGGCATTAAAACTAGATATCTAATTGATAAGAAGAATTGTTTAGATATTAACGTGATGAAGCCTATTCTAAGACAAGAAAGTTCAGAAAATATTTCAATACTTGCAGAGATGAGTGTTCATGCTGCTAAAGAAGCTCTTAATCAAGCTGGTATTGAAGCCAAAGATGTTGATGCAGTGATTCTTGGAACATCACATACTTCTAGAAACTATCCTGCAATAGCATGTGAGGTAATGGATGAGCTAGGCATAGAGGGTTATGGTTATGACATGCTCATTGGTTGCTCATCTACAACATTTGCAATTAGTAATGCTTATAGTGATATAGCTTCAGGGTTAGCCAATGCTGTTTTAGTTATAAATCCAGAGTTAACCTCCCCTCATAATGATTTTACTTTAAGAGATAGTCATTTTATTTTTGGAGATGCATGCGTTGCTTCAGTTATTCAAAAAAATTCAACATCCGAACACAGAGCAAAAATTATAGATAGAAAACTAGTTACACAATTTTCAAATAATATTAGAAGTGATTTTGGTTACCTTAATAGAGTTGAAGAAAATCCTAGAGAAGAAAAAGATTTATTCTTTAAACAAAATGGTAAAAGTGTTTTTAAAGAGGTCTGTCCAATGGTAGCAAGCTTAATTACAGATCAATTGAGTCGTCTGAATATTCCAGTTTCAGATATTTCTCAATTCTGGCTTCATCAAGCTAATGCAAATATGTGTCGAGTAATAATGACTAGAATACTTGGAACGAGTGACTATGATCCTGATATAGCTCCTATGATTCTGGGTGAATTCGGCAATGTTGCATCAGCAGGGTCATTTTTACTTCCAGCACGAAGCAGGCAATAAAGGAATTATTTGTTCCTTTGGAGCTGGTTATTCAATATGTTCGCTCTTGATAGAAAAAGAATAAATTATCATTCTTTTAAACATTAATAATAAATAATATTTATAATAACCACATGGAAGAATATGATGGACTAATCGTTTTTTTAATTAGTACAGTTTTTGTAGGTTTCTATATATTTATTGAAGCAAGACCGAAAGGGTCTCACTTTGTAGAAAGTGTTAAAAATACAATTACTCGCTTCTTCAGATCAAGATAACTCTAAATTAATAAACCAACTACTAATCCGGTCATACATGAAGCAAGGGTTGCTGCAATTAGTGCTTTAAAAGAAACATCTACCAAATCCTGTTTTCGTTCAGGTGCCATAGCCCCCATTCCAGAAATTAAAATTCCAACAGAAGATAAGTTTGCAAATCCACATAACCCATAAAAAGTTATTAATTTAGATTTATCAGATAAAAGATCTCATTCGGTAGCTCAAAGATTAAAACTATTGTTCCTAAAGATCCAATGAAGCCGGGAATACAGCCATCAAAGGAATTATTGGAACAAAACTTCCAATTAGTCCAATTATGCAAAGCAATAAGCCAATTATTAATAAAAAAGATCAAAACCAAGTTGAGCTTTACTCAACAATAGGTAAGCACTATATAAACCAATGCTAGGACAGCTATTAATATAGTTCCAACACTTACAGCAACATTAGCTCCGTCAGAAGTTCCTCTAGTGATAGCGTCCATTGTACTTTTGTAAACTTTTGGAGTTTTATTCTCGCCAAACTCAGTAATTTCATTTGAAGGAATCATGATATTTGCATACATTATTGCTGCTGGAACAGAAAGAACAGATGCTGTAATAAAATGCTGTATTAAGTTTACATCTGCGAATGAGACCTCAAGAATACTTATCAATGCAACCATAACAGAGCCTGCAACGGTAGCCATTCCAGCTGTCATTAAGATCAATAATTCCTTGTTAGTTAAAGTTTTTAAATAAGGCTTAATTAGCAGAGGTGCTTCTACCTGACCAATGAAAACATTTGCTGCAGCACCTAATCCTACAGGACCACCAATATTAAATAATTTCTGACATGCCTTTGAGAGCATATTTACTAAAAAAGGAAGGATACCCCAGTGCCATAAAATAGCTGAAATACATGACATGACAATAATATATGGCAGTACACCAAATGCAAAAGTCTCCAATAGAGATCTATATGCAGGAGCTCCTTCAGCTGGAGCAAAGCCAAAGAGAAAACTAGCACCTTCTTGGGTGGCCTGTTTAATGCTAAAAAACTGAAAAAGTCAAATTACAAGGCTCTATTGAAAGCGTCTTTTGCAGAAATTAAAGCTAAAAATATTGAACATCTAATTATTGATGTAAGAAACAATGGAGGGGGTGACCCTATCCCAACACAAGAACTTATTTCATATTTGATAGATGAGAAATTTGTTATGTACAAAGACGTCTACACTAAAACTAATAAAATTAAAGATAGAAAATACTATAAAAAACAAGGTGTATTCCTTCTCAACTTGTTTAGTTGGCTTAAAGTGAAAAAAATTAGTGATAACCACTACAGAAGACGTAATAAAGAAGGGATGGATGTTTATTCACCCAAGGAAAATATTTTTAAAGGACAACTATATATATTAACAAATGGAAACTCTTTTTCAGCAACTATTGCATTAGAAGATGCCTTTATGGGAATCCAATCACCTTTTTTAGATTTAACTTCCAGACCCGACTCTTCAGCCCCAACTAATAAAGTTATAAGGTTTATATCTTCGTGAGCTCTAGCACGTAAATTATTGGTATCGTTTGTAACAGGTGGATAGTGAATAAGTCTTAAAAGTGAATTACCTTTATTTGTCCATGGATCAAAGAAATTAGAATCTTGATTTAGCAGTAGCGCTATAATTTTAAGAACATTCATGCCTAAGCTATTGATAGCTAAAAATAATTTATTTAATGAATCATTAAATCCCTTGATAGAATCAACTTTTTCATTTTTGGGCATTATAATTTTATGCTTATTGTCCCAATTTGATCTCCCATGATGCCAAAATTCTTTTTGATCTGAAGAATCGGCATTTATAGCTTTTTCTATGCCAAATGGGGTATACCCTCTTTGTCCAGCCCCATCACATTGCTGATAATTCATCTTACTTTACTATCTACCGATAAATCAAAAAATTCTTTAGATAAACTATAACTATTAGCTAGTAGTTGCGAGTCTATACCATGGTCAGTAATTGTAAAAAATCCATGAGTTGTTAAAGCATTTTTAAGGGCTTTAATAGTATCGGGATCCCGATCATTGATTAGGGAAAAAGAAAATTCAGGTATTGAATTGAAAGACATGTTTTATTTTAACAAAAAAAAGGGCAGTGAACTGCCCTTTTTAATCAACTAATTACTATTAGAATTTATATGCAAATCCTAACTGCATTCTGTAACGTGAGCTATATGAATCTGTACTAGGACCTCTATCATCTATACCAGTGATGATGATTTGACCTGATGAATTAAATCCATCTGATTCAAGAAGACCTCTTGATCCATATCTATAGTACTTCTGATGACCTTTTTCATCATCAATGAAGTTCATTAAATTAAGAACATCAAAATACACAAATAATTTATGTCCATCAACAAAAGTTGGAATTTCTTGCGCAATTCTCATATCAAGTTGCTTAGTCCAAGGTAATGTAGAATGATTTCTAGGCATAACTCTTCCCTGCCAACTACCTAAACCTGCTGTATTGATAGCATTCAGTACATCATTTTCTGATACGCCATCATAGACAACATTAGGATCGTTCGCTGTTGGAACATACATTAATGTACTTGCATCATCCATTCCGTTATCAAATCCATCAAGCACATAACTATATGGTGATCCTGAATATGCTTTGTAGAAAAGTGAAACCTTTGTAGGAGCTCCTTCAAAGATATTCATTGTTTTATCTAAGCCCATAACAAGTCTATGCTCATTTGACCAATTTGTTGGCGCTGTAGGAACATTCTTAATATCAGCATTTGGCATATAACGTAAGTTAGATGAAGCCTGTGATGAGGTTGCCGACCAACCACTTGAAGCTTTCATGCCTGTGTAGCTAAGGAAAATGCTTCTACCATTATCAAAGTCTTTATCAAATCCAAAAGTCATTGACTCAGAGCTTGTGCCTTCAGCATTAGTTATTACTGTGTGTCCATAACCGTTATAAGAAACTATTCTTCTTGCCAAGCAACATCATCTAATTTGTCTTGGTTCTTTTCTAAAACACCGTTTAAACGCTCATTTATTTGAGCAAAAATATCTTGTATTGGTTGCGATTTGTTAGATCTAACTCTACTGAAGTCTTCCAAGTTGATGGAGTTTCGTAGTTTGGGTCAATAGCCTCAGCTCCACCTGGAGAAACAGATCCTGGAGGAATTAAAGTATAAAGATCAGCATCTCCATAAAAACATGTTGGATCTCCAGCAACAGGACATGGGTCATAATATCTAGCACCGTAAGTAGCAACACCAGTATTAGAGAATGGGCTTGCTAACCAAACATTTGGAACTCTTCCAGCAAATAGACCAATTCCACCTCTTAACTCAGCAGAAACTACCCTGCTTGAATTTGAGAACATTAAATCTGTTGCATCTAAATTAAATCCAACTCTAGGCTGAATAATTCTTGACTTAGCAGGTGTAGAATTAGAAAAACCATGTTTTTGTGAAGCTAATTCGTTATACATAGGTCCATTATCCATTGCAAATGAATCAAATCTAACACCAGCTAATATTGTTAATATATCTGAAACATACATCTTATCTTGGATATAGATAGTTTTAAAAGTACCTGAGAAAGCTGCTGCAGCATCATAAGGGTTTCCAGTAGCTGATTGATTAAATCTAAAGAAACTTGGAACACCTGCTTCAAAATTATCTACACCTTCAAAAGTATATTTACCATCTTCTCTTGAAATAAATAAATTACTTACAAATTTATCTATAGTGTCAAAGCCCATAGTGATTTCATGATCGCCAACTGTTAATACACCTTTAATATTTAAAATTTCATCAGTAGCAGATGTTTCATTAGCACTTCTGTACTTATCTCCACCTAGGAAGATTGATTCTCTAGAACCACTTGTATATCCACCCATTGAATCAGTAATTCTAATTTCAACATGAGGGAAATCTTCTCCACCCAAAGCATCCTGATCATTTGTGTATTCGACATCTGAAAATTTAGCTTGTACATAGAAATTATCTGTTAAATCACCATACCAAGAATAAGTAGATTTCTCATTCGTTGTTGGATAGTTGTAATAATGAGAACTAAATCTAATATCGTAGTTATAAGGTTTTACAGAGTTATCTTCTGAATAACTGTAAACATACTCTAATCTATTTCTGTCGTTCACAATGTAATCAATCTTTGTAAGTTGCTTCTCGGCCATTTCTGGTGGAGGAGAGAAATTTGGTGATCCTGGATCATAGTTATACAAAGTTTTTGTAATATTTGTAATTCTATCTATAAGAGCTTGATCTGCTATTCTATAAACTACCTCTTCAGAAGGAGTTAAAGATTCAAATTCTTCAAATGCAGTAAAGAAGAAAAGTTTGTCTTTAATAATAGGTCCGCCTAAAACAAAACCAGTAGTCTCATCTTCGAACTGACTTGGAGCGCTTCCATTTAAGTCACCAACATTATTTTCATCTGTTGAGTAGTAATAACCCATGCCTTTAAATTCGTTAGTTCCTGATTTAGTTACAGCATTGATACTTGCACCTGTAAAGTTACCTTTAGAAACATCATATGGGCTGATATCAACTGAAATTTGCTCTAATGTTTCGATACTTATTGGGTTTCTAACTGATGGAAAACCATTAGCATTTAATGTTCCATGGATAATTCTGAGCAACACCGTCAACAGTAAAGTTGTTATATCTATTATTAGTACCTGAAACAGAAATCGTTGCATTTCTTGATGTTCCTTCAACAAAGATTCTTGAATCTTTTTTTAACATATTCAGAGATAGATCTTTCGATACTAGGAGTACCTTCAATATCAGCTGCAGAAATTGCTAAACCAGAACCAAATTTAGTAAATGATGTTTTAGAGCCAGTTACCACAACTTCATCCATTGAGCCCCCTGAAAGGTTGACATCAATATTGGACGTTTGAGATACATTTAGAAAAACATTAGAAAGCATTTCAGGACTGTATCCTGTTTTGCTTACTTTAATTACATATGGTCCGCCTGGCCTCAAGTTAGCAACAGAAAATGTTCCATCGCCACCAGAAACTACAGTTTTTGAAGACCCAGTTGGAGTATGTGTGATTTGTATAGTAGCTCCTGAAACATTTACATCACCACGAATTGAAGATGTTGTTTCATTGGCTGCATAGACAGATCCACTAATAAAAAATACAGTTAACAAAGATAAATACCACTTATTCATAACAGTTCCCTCTTTTTGTAAGATAAGATTAATATAAACTAATAATATACCTTTTCATGAACCTATGAAAGGGAAAATAGAACCATTAAGGTGATTTCTTTGTCAGCTTTTGAAACTTCTCAGATCTTAACTTGATTAAGTTAAATCAATGTGGGTTTTATCCATAAATTTAACCAAAGATTTTAGGAACTTTTATAGAGTTTTTACCATCAAAATTATTCTCAATAATAGCAATAAGAGTCCTACCTGCAGCTAGCGCAGAACCGTTAATAGTATGGGCAAAGATTTTATTATTTCCATCTTTAACTCTTATTTTTCCCCTTCTAGCTTGAAAGTCTCCAAAGTTAGAACATGATGAAATTTCTCTATATTTATTCTGACTCGGCATCCATACCTCTATGTCATAAGTCAATGAGGCAGTAAAACCAAGATCACCTGAACAAAGCTCAACAACCTGATAAGGCAATTCAAGCACTTGCAAAACTTCTTCCGCATTAGCAAGCAAGCTATCAAGCGCTTCAAAAGAATTATCAGGATGAACTATTTGCACTAGCTCAACTTTCTCAAATTGGTGCTGTCGAATTAACCCTTTTGTATCTTTTCCATAACTTCCAGCTTCAGAACGAAAACATGGTGTGTGTGCTGTTAACTTTTTTGGTAAATCAGATTAAGTAGCTGATCTCTAAACATATTGGTCAAAGGAACTTCAGCAGTTGGAATTAAATAGAGTCATTTGAAAGTTTAAATAAATCTTCTTCAAATTTAGGAAGTTGACCAGTTGCTTGAAGAGAATCTGCATTTGCAATAAATGGAACATAGTGCTCTTGATAACCATTTTTAATAGCCAAATTAAGCATTAGATCTATCAGCCCTCTTTGAAGCTTTGCAATATCATTCCTTAAAACAGAAAAACGGGTACCTGATAATTTTACAGCTAATTCAGAATCAATATCTCTAGCAATCTCAATATGATCTTTTGTATTTGACGAGCTAGGCTCGCCAAATTTTCTAATTACAACATTATCATTCTCGCTAGAGCCTAAAGGCGCATTGGGATGAGGAATATTAGGAATGTCTAATAAAAAAATTTCTAATTCGGTTTGAATGCTTTTCAATCCTTCTTCGCCAACTTTTAAACTATCATTAATCTTATCTATATCACTTTTTAAAACATCAGTAGAAGCTCCTGATTTTTTTAACTCGGCAAATTTATTTGATAATGTCTTTCTTTCAAGAACCAAACCTAACTCATTTAGTCTTTTATATTTTGAAAAAGTTGACTTAAATTTTTTAATATCTAATAAATTAGAGCTAATTTTTATACTCATGAAAAAAACAAGGAATTAAAATATAATTTTATATCTAACATCTTACTTTAGCTCTCCTAAGGTCAAACCTATATATGTAAACATTATTGTAAATACAATTGTCATTAATATATATAGAGCAGCCTCACCAAAGTTTTGATTATTGAACATTTCTAATGTTTGAAAAGAAAAAGCAGACATAGTAGTAAAAGAACCTAGAAAACCTATAACAAAAAAAACCTGCATCTCAGATTTCATATCTGCAAATAACCCAAAAAGTAAACCTACAAGAAAACACCCAAGAAGTTAACCCCAAGTGTTCCTATGTGCTGGCTAGTTGAAAAATATTTTGTAATTATTTCTGTTAGCCCATATCTAGAAATAGCTCCCAAGGCTCCACCAATTCCTATAAATAAAATGTTCATCAATTCACTGCTAAGTTTTTAAACATAATTAAATTCTCAATATTAAGATTGTCATTATATTTTAAATAATAAATCTTATTCTCTTTAAATTTAACCTCTATTTGATTGTAACCCTCTCCAAGCGAAGACTTAATAAAGATAGTGTCTCTGTCAAATTCTAAATCGTAACTTGAATTATTAACAGCAAGACCATTTAAAAGGATATCTATTAGCATGTTGTCTTCAAGATCGCTTAACTGCATTCTTGATGTCTGATTTAGCTCTATGTCTGTAATGATAATTTCATCCTTAGTCAGTTCATATTTTTCTTTAAAAGGGTGATCAACATAAAAAATTGCTCCTCTCTTTATCTCTTACAATTCTTCCTTCACTTTTATCAATTGAATTTGTGTATGGATTGATAGAAGATTGAACAAAAGCTAGATTTGCGGTTTGTATGGATTGATTAAATAAATCTATTAAATCATCAGAATAAGTAAAAGAGCTAAATATGGGCTAAATATATTAATCTCATTAAAGTTATGTTCTTTTTGGGACCATTACTTCTCTTGAACCATTTGAGCTCATTTCTGATACAAGGCCGGCCTCTTCCATAGTTTCTATAAGTCTAGCTGCTCTGTTGTAACCTATTCTTAATTTTCTCTGCACAGCAGATATAGATGCCCTTCTCGAGTCAATAACAAAATTAACAGCTTCATCATATAGCTCATCTGCATCTTCAGATGATGAGGTTTCTGATCCAGACCAGCCTGGTATCGGACCTGTCTCTTGGAGATCAGAGGTGATCTCATCAAGGTAATTAGGTTCAGCTCTTTTTTTCCAACTATCAACAACTCTATGCACTTCATCATCACCAACAAAAGCACCATGAACTCTAACAGGAACACCAACTCCAGGAGGAAGATAAAGCATATCTCCATAGCCCAATAATTGTTCTGCACCACCACTGTCTAAGATAGTTCTAGAATCAATTTTTGAGAAACTTGAAAACCAATTCTTGTTGGGATATTCGCCTTTATTAACCCCGTAATAACATCAACTGAAGGTCTTTGGGTAGCAACAATAAGATGTATTCCTGCTGCTCTAGCTTTTTGGGCTATTCTAGCAATTAGGTGTTCTACTTTTTTACCAACAAGCATCATCATGTCAGCAAACTCATCTACTACTACTTCAGAAGGTAATTTTTCTAGATAAGACAATAGTTTGATCTATTATCTGTTTTCCATTAGCAGCAGCATCTTCAATCTTTTTATTAAACCCTGCTAGATTTCTAACACCCATCACGGACATCAGCTTATATCTTCGATCCATCTCTGCAACACACCAGTTTAGTGCATGGCCAGCCTCAATTCAGTAATAACTGGAGTTAATAAATGAGGAATTCCATCATAAACAGATAGCTCAAGCATTTTAGGATCAATCATAATTAAACGAACATCCTCTGGATCAGATTTAAATAATAAACTTAATAACATAGCATTTACACCAACAGATTTACCCGATCCTGTGGTACCAGCAACTAATAAATGCGGCATTTTAGCAAGATCAACAACAACAGGGTTTCCAGAAATATCATGACCCAGTGCTAAAGTTAAACTGGAAGGTGAATTCTTAAAGGCTTGTGAGGAAAGAATTTCAGTTAATCTAACCATTTTACGATTTGTATTTGGTATCTCAATACCTACTACAGATTTTCCTTCAATAACCTCTACCACCCTGACACTGCTTACCGCCAAAGATCTAGCTATATCTTGAGCAATATTTGTAACTTTACTAGCTTTTGTGCCAGGAGCTAATTCTATCTCAAACCTAGTAACAACTGGCCCAGGTAAAACAGAAACAACATCGGCAGTTACACCAAATTCAGCAAGTTTTAGTTCTAGCAAACTTGCTAGAGCGCTTAAATCTTCTTGAGATAAAGATGAACCATCATCAAGAGCCCTATCTAAGAGCTCAGTGCTCGGCATTCTAGTTTTTTTATCTTCAGATACAGGTTTTACAGTCGAAGTATTTTTGGGAATTGGTTTAATGTCTGATTTAGTTCTTTCTGGCTCAGGAGTTTTTTGAATCTCTTGAACAGGGGTTTTAATTTCAATAGGTTTTTTTAGAGCAACTTCTTCATCTTTTCTTTTTGTATTAGCTTCAACTCTCAATCTTTGTTTTTCTCTTGATTTCTTAATGAAATTTTTAATTTTGTTATAAAAATTTAAAGTTATCTCTTTTAATTTGTTAGCTGCTAAAAGTAAGAATGAACCTACTAAATCTATTACTTTGGACCAGCTAAAATTAAATGCTAAGGCGAAGGAAGGTATTAAAAATAGTATTAAAAATATCAAAGATCCTATCTGACCAAAGATGCTTGATAAAAAAGTAAATATTGAATTGCCAACAAAGCCGCCTGCAGATAATTCAGGGTAAGTCTTACCTTCTAAGTAAAATTCAAATAAAGAGCATGCACATAAAACTGTAACTATTGCTCCAAGTAAACGGAAATATGATTTAGCTTTTGAAGAATATTTACTAGAAAAAAATGTCATTTCTAGACCATTAAAGTCAGACCGATTTATACATACTTGACCTCCGTGGTTGTTTATTGTGGTTTTAAGCAGCGTTAAATCAGGTTCATTAAATTTCTTGATTGGAAGAAAAGGAAGAAAAGCCTGGATCAGATGAATTGTAAGAAATAAGTGCTATAAAAATATATAAACATAAACCTAAAAGAGCGAATCCAAGAAAACTCTTAAAGATGCTTTTAGTATATGGAGAATTCATTGTTTAAATATTATTAATATATGATTAATTATATTGGAATTAATCACAATTTGTGTATATTTGAATTATAATTTTGCTACATGAATAATCATAAAAAACTAATAATTCTTGGCTCGGGTCCAGCAGGATATTCAGCCTCAATTTACGCTGCAAGAGCAGGATTAAATCCAGCACTTATTGCAGGATCGCAAGAAGGTGGCCAATTAACTACCACTACAGATGTTGAAAACTGGCCTGGGGATAGTGATGGTCTTCAAGGTCCAGATTTAATGAAAAGAATGAAAGATCATGCAATGCAGTTTGATGTAGAAATGATTGCTGATCATATAGATTCTGTAGATCTAACCCAAAAACCTTTTTTGTTAACTAGGATCAGTGAACTACACATGTGACTCATTAATAATATCAACAGGTGCAAGTGCAATGTACCTAGGAATTCCTTCAGAAAAAGAATTTCTTGGAAAAGGGGTTTCAGCTTGTGCTACTTGTGATGGATTCTTTTATAAAGATAAATAGCCATTGTAATTGGCGGTGGAAATATTTTTAGAGGAGCTGGTCTAGCTACTAAAGTAGCTAAATCAGTAAGTCTAGTTCATAGAAGAGATGAGTTTAGAGCTGAAAAAATACTTCAAGATAGGGTTTTTAAAGAAGAGTCTGCAGGAAAAATAGAAATCTTATGGAATACTCAATTAGAAGAAGTCTTAGGTGATAAGGCTGGAGTGACAGGCGCACTTCTTAATCAAAATGGGACAGAAATTAAAAGAGACGTCATGGGTATTTTTATTGCAATAGGTCATAAACCTAATACAGATATTTTTGATGGGCAGTTAGATATGGATAATGGTTATATTCTTATTCAATCTGGTACAAACGGATCTGTTACTAAAACAAGCGTTGAAGGAGTTTTTGCTGCAGGTGATGTATCTGATCAAATATACAGACAAGCAGTAACTTCAGCTGGCTTTGGCTGTATGGCAGCCCTAGATGCTGAGAAGTATCTATCTGAATAAATTTATTGCCCTGAAACCCAATAAAGCGCAGCTATTACAGCAACGACAATAATAATAAATGAAACTTTAGCATCAGATTTGCTATCTTCATTTGATTCTACATCATCATAAAAAGTATCTATATCGTCTTTCATATTTTTATTCTCCATGTTTAATGACGACTCTTCCGACCTGCTCGCCATTTAAAATTCTTTTAATTTCTTCGCCAACATCACTTAAGCTAATTGTCTTTGAAGAGTTTTCAAGGTCAACTTTCCACTTTCCTGACAAGAGATCCCAAATGGATTCCTTAAATTCAATAGCAGATTCAGCAGAATCAATACCTAGCAAAGAAACTCCTCTTAAAATAAAAGGAAACACTGTTGTATTTAGTTCCATTCCAGCAACATTACCACATGCTGATACTGAGCATTTTGGAGCTATCATTGAAATAATTTTAGCAAGTATATCTCCACCAACCGTATCAACAGCGCCACCATATATAGCTTTATCTAATGGTCTAGTTGGATTCTCCATAAATTCACTTCTAAGCAAAATAGAGTCAGCACCAATTGATTTAAGAAACTGATCTTCAGTATTTTTTCCTGTAATTGCATGGACCTTATACCCTAATTTATTTAGTATATTTACTGCAACAGAGCCAACCCCGCCTGTAGCGCCTGAGACCAATATTGGTTTATCTTTATCTACCCCATTATCAATGATCTTTTTAATAGATGCTGCAGCTGTCAAACCCGCTGTACCATAATTCATAGCTTCTTTTGCTGATAAGTTTGCAGGAAGTTTGGCTGCCCAGTTTGCAGGAACATGAATAACTGCACCAAATCCGCCATAGACACTCATGCCCATACTATAACCAGTGACTATTACCTCATCGCCAATATTAAATCTATCAGATGATGATTGAGAAACTTTTCCTACCGCATCAATACCAGGAACAAATGGATAATTCCTTGTTACACCACTTTTAGGACCTGAGGCTGATAAAGCGTCTTTATAGTTTAAGGATGAATATTCAACATCAATTATCAAATGATTGTCTTCAATTTCAGGTGTATTTATTAACTGAATAGATCCTGCATAAACGCCGTCTTTTTCTTCAATTAAGATAGGCTTTATAAGTTTTCATCTTGGCGTCATTCGCATACCTGAATCTATTCTTATAGTCTCACCATTTAAATAAGTATTGCTAATAATGTGCTCAGCTAACTCGGCAAACTCTTGGACATTTCCAAACCTGTGAGGTAATATTTTTTAATTGTTTCTTCACCTAATTTTTCTGTCATTTCAGTAACAATAAATCCTGGTGCAATAGCATTACTCCTAATATTTCGAGAACCTAATTCTATTGCCATTGATTTTGTAAAACCTATAACACCAGCTTTTGAAGCTGCATAATTACTTTGACCAGCGTTTCCTTTTAAACCAATTACAGAACTCTATTAATCAACACACCTTTCTCACCTTTTTCATCAGGCTCATTTTTATCCATCAACTCAGCAGCTAGTCTCATGACATTAAAAGTACCAACTAAATTTAAATCAATGATAAATTTAAAATGATCTAATGGATGAGGGGCTTCTTTACCAAGAATTCTTCCGCCGTAACCCGTGCCTGCACAATTAATTGCTATATGAAGAGCTCCAAATTTCTCTTTAATACCTGCAATTGCATCCATAACTGGTTGCTCTTCCATAACATTCGTTAAAAAATATTGAACATTCTCTTCACCTAATGCTGCTTGGACTTCTTTAGCATTGTCTTCATTTAAATCAAGAATGGCTACTTTTGCTCCTTCGGCAACAAACTTTTCAACAGTAGCTCTTCCAAGACCAGATGCTCCACCTGTAACAAGTGCAACTTTATTTTTTAAATCCATATTAACTCCGTAAAAACTTAGACAGGAATTATAACCATTAACGGCTATATAAACAGCTACTAAATGAAACCATTTTTTTGGCATGAAAATTGCTTTACTAAAGTTATAGAACGATTTTTTTAACCTATATTAAGGAGATATTAAATGAACAAATTATTAACTATATTTATAACTAGCCTCTTAACTCTTCCAGGCTTTGCTGATACTAGTGCTAATGTTGGATTTTCTTCAGATTACATATGGAGAGGCATGACACAAACTGGTAGCGATCCAGCTCTATCAGGTGGTTTTGATTTTGAATCTGAATCTGGTTTTTATGCCGGTATTTGGGGTTCAAATGTAAGTTTTTCTGAAGGTGCTGGAAGTGAGTTAGATACATATTTTGGATATGGTTTTTCTCTCGGGGAAGTCGGTATCGACGTTAGTTACGTTGATTTTGGTTATCCTGGAGACTCAGGACTAGACTTTCAAGAAATTGGTGTTGCATTAAGCTATGGTGATTTTGGAATGGGTTATTACTCTGGTCAAGATGGTGCACCTGATTATGTAGATTTATCATACTCAATGGGCGCCTTTTCATTATCTTATGGTGATTATGATACTTATGGTACAAATTATGCTTTTGATTGGGCTTTTTTATGTAAATCTTATGATTGCGCTCTAACCTATTCTAATTTTAGTTTTTACTCTATTGATTTAATTGATGAAGCTGGTTCTCGTGTTCGATTCAAGGGTAAGCAAAGAGGATATAAATAATGAAATTAATTACAGCAATTATAAAACCTTTTAAGCTTCAAGAAGTTAAAGAGGCGCTTGTAGAGGCCGGTGTTGAAGGGTTAACAATCACTGAAGTAAAGGGGTATGGTAGACAGAAGGGTCATACTGAGATGTATAGAGGTGCTGAGTATTCTGTTGATACTTTACCAAAGATTAAATTAGATATTTTAGTTGATGACTCAAACCAAGATCTCGTTACTAAAACTATTATTAAATCTGCAAATACCGGAAAGATTGGTGATGGAAAAATTTTTGTATCAAGTCTTGACGAAGTCATACGAATTCGAACAAAAAACTCCTATCATGAAACTTTCCATGATTAATATGGCTATTAAAAAATTACTATTAGGTTGCTCATTGAGCACCTTCGCGCCAACACTTTTAGCGCAGGATTTAAGTTCTGGGGATACTTCTTGGATATTAACATCTACTGCATTAGTGCTCTTTATGACATTGCCTGGACTCGCTTTATTTTATGGAGGCCTTGTTCGATCAAAGAATGTTCTTTCAGTTTTAATGCAATGCTTTGCAATCGCCTGTTTAGTCTCTGTCTGTTGGGTTATATATGGATATAGCTTAGCATTTAAAGGTGATGGTCAATTTATTGGAGATCTAAGTGCAATATTTCTTAATGGCGTTGAAAGAGATTCAATGACTGGAACTATTCCTGAGTCACTCTTTGTTATGTTTCAAATGACATTTGCAATAATCACCCCGGCACTTGTTGTTGGAGCATTTGCTGAAAGAATGAAGTTTGGGGCCTATTTGTGTATTTTCCGTTCTTTGGTTTACTTTTGTTTATCTACCAGCCTGTCATATGGTTTGGGGTGGAGGCTATCTGGCAAATATAGGTGTTATAGATTTTGCTGGCGGGCTTGTGGTTCATGCCACTTGTGGAATAGGAGCTCTTGTAGCAGCAATATATCTTGGACAGAGAAAGGGATTCATGCAAACACCAATGCCACCTCACAATAGAACTATGGTCATGATTGGAGCATCTATGCTTTGGGTTGGTTGGTTTGGATTTAACGCTGGGAGTGCCGTAGCTGCGGATGGATCAGCTGGGATGGCTATGTTAGTTACTCATATAAGTGCTGCTGTAGGAGCTTTAACCTGGATGGGCATTGAATGGGTTAAACAAGGTAAAGCAACTATGATTGGTATAGCTACAGGTATGGTAGCTGGTCTAGCAACTATCACGCCTGCCTCTGGAACTGTTGGCCCTCAAGGAGCTTTATTAATTGGGTTTTCAGCTGGTTTAGTTTGTTTTTATGCCACTCAAATTATTAAAGGTTACTTTAAAATTGATGATTCCTTGGATGTATTTCCAGTTCATGGTGTTGGTGGAATGCTTGGAATAATAATGCTATGTTTTGTTGGTAGTCCAGATGGATTTTTAGGATCTGGTGCTGCGGGTATTGCTGAAGGTGGAGCTCTAGTTCAATTAAAAATTCAATTGAGTGATAATGGTGATGGGCTTTCAGCTATTAACTTTAATTATTAGAGCTATAAGTGTCTTTACTGATATCCGTGTAAGTGAAGATGTAGAGTCTGAAGGTGTTGATATTAATGAGCACAACGAACAAGGATATAGTTTTTAAATTATAGTGCTTCCTTTTGAATTACAGGATTAGAGTATTGCTGCAATAGTAATGCTTTAATTCCTGGTTCAAGTCCCCTAGTTCTGTTTTCAAGATAATCTTTAGCAAAATTAATTTGATCCTTAGAAAAATTACAATCAAGAGTGTATTTAATATTTTGTAATTGGCATGCAGCAAAATTTGAAGGCTGTAATTCATATAAATCTAGATTGGGACGAAATTAATTTTGCAGAATCTTCATAGCTTTCCTTGGTAAACTTGATAGGTGACCCGATACTCAAGTTCACCATACCCTTCTGTCCTGAGATGCCGTTAGTAATGCTATTTAAATCTTCTTTATCTGTTTTTTGGTATTCTTGATGGGTTTCAATGGCATGAAGTTCGTTTGCTTTGAATAAGTCATTGGGATCAAATTCATATGAAACTGCTACAGGTATAAAGCATAGAGAATTAAAGTAATCACTAATTGGTATAGATTTTCTATTAATTAAATGAATCATTTTTAATAAAGCGGGATCAGTTTTATCCAGGCCATCTTTTGCCCTTCCTTGTTTTTGAGCGATCCAGATAGGCTCATTTTTATCTAAAATACTGTCCTCAATATACTCAGAAGCTAAATTAAGTCCCTGATATATTTCACGTTTAGATTTTATTATCAATAATAAAACTTTTATTGAGTCTCATTAGGTCTGAAGCCCAAGCTTCACTCATTAAGTTATTGCCTACTGCGATATTAGTTGTTATTAGATTGTTCTTATGCAGCAGGAAATTTAATAAAGCTGGATCAACGGTAATATCTCTATGATTAGACATATACAAATATGACATATTTGGTTTGATATTTTGAAAGCCGTTACAAGTAAAACCTGAAGTTTTTGTATCAATCATATTGCTAACTAAATTCTCAAAAATAGATTGATAGTCATTAATAGTATGAATATTTTTAATCTTTGTTTGAAGAATCTTAGATGCAATCCATACGCTAAAAGGTATCTTTGTTAAAAAGCCAAACTTAGTAGCAGAAATAAAAGCTTTTACAACATCACTATTTGTAGATAATTGCTGAAGTACACTTTGTACTTCTGAATCAGTGTAAGGTCTAATAGAATCAAATCTTTTCACGTGCAACCATTAGGATATAATTTAACTCTTATTTTACAGTAATATTAGCTTATGAAACATTATTTAGACTTTCAAGGCATGGCGGTTCTAGCCCATAGAGGGGGTGCATTTAGAGGCCAATGAAAATACCCTAGAATCTTTTCAGTACGCTCATGACATAGGATGTGAATATATTGAAACCGATGTTCAAGTTACCTCTGATGGAATTCCATATATATTTCATGATGAAGACTTATCAAGGATTGTTGTTAAAAAAAAATTATTTAATGAGTTAATTGAAAAAAGATGATTTAGTAATTTTTTCTGATCATAAAATTCCTACTCTCAGATCTGTACTGGAAAGCCTTCCGACTACCCTCTTCCAAATTGATGTAAAAACTGATGATGTTGCATTACCTGCGTTAAAAGTTATTGAAGAATGTAATGCACTCAGTCGAGTCTGCATTGCGAGCTTTTCAAGCAAACGGCTCGAAGTAGTTAGAAATTTATATCCTGATATCTGTATATCAATGGGCCCCAAGGAAATAATTAAAACATTGCTTGCAAGTTTTGGTCTTTACTCAAAATCTATTCATGGACAATGTCTTCAAGTGCCTATATATCAATATGGTATAAAAATAGTCACTAAAAGATTCATAAATTATGTTCAAAATAAAGGTTTGAAAATTATTGTTTGGACCATTAACGATATTCAGACAATGGATAAACTTATATCAATGGGTGTTGATGGAATTATTACTGATAAACCTTTGGAGCTTAAGCAACTTTTAGCTAAGAAAAATATTTCGTCTTAAGATTTACAAAAAACTTTTTAGCAAAGTAATACATGGGAATTATTATTGCTGATGTTATGACAGAAAATGGGTCTAATAGAGCCAAAAATGTTAATAGCTGCAAAAAATATAGCAAAAGCTCCTAAAATGCTGCTAAATGTTATTATTTCTCCGTTAATTTCAACAACTTGCAATATTGCACCTACGATGACAATGCCAGAAATTGCATTCGTCACAGACATTAGCGGTGTATGCAGAGCTGAAGTTACATTCCAGACAGGTCCTATAAAAGCACCAGCCTTTCCAAAAGTATTAAAAAATCCAAAAAATTCACCCGCTTTTTCTTCGGGTACTAATTTCCCAAACAGACTTCTTGAACAAGCCTGAATTCCTCCTTGAACTGATCCAACGCCTGCAGCTAATATGTAAAATTCTGCTGCTGAAGAGAGCGTAGTTGAGTAAACCACAATTGCTATGTAAACAATGATGCATATATTAATAACTGATCTATCTCCATATTTTGCAGAAATTTTGGACCAAATTAAGGTAGCTGGAAATGCTACAAATTGAACAAGAATCAACCCAGTAATAACAGCACTACTCTCCAATCCAAGATTTAAAGCAAAAGTAGACGCTAACGCCATAACGGTATGGACGCCATCTATATATAAGAAGAAAGCCAGCAAAAATAGAAAAGCATTTTTATGTTGAGAAATATTTTTTAGAGTGATAAAAACAGACGCTGTGGGCGATGTCTGATTGCGAATAAATACAAGGCAACACCCCTATCTTTAAAATGAATAACAAGTGGTATTAAAAATAAGCTCCACCAAATAGATACCATGATGAACGACCAGCGAATTGCCTCAGATGCATCGTCAAGGCCAAAAGACTCTGGATACAAAGTCATAACTGCGTTAACTAAAAATAACATGCCTCCGCCTAAATACCCAAAAGCAAACCCCAGACTTGAAATTCTTGTTAATTGTGACTGAGGTGCAATTTGAACTAGCATCTTGTCATATAAAATATTACCCGCAGAGAAACAATAATTAGCAATTCCAAAAAATATTAATGCTTGAAACCATGCCCCAAGATCTAAGGTGTATAACAGTCCAACAAAAAAGATTGAAACTAAAGTAAAAGATGCAAATAATCTTTTAGTTGTTCTGGATAGATCAGTTATTGATCCAATAATTGGAGCAGTAAATAGTAAAGCCAAATTGCTTATAGTAAGTGTCCAGCTGTAATAGGATGCTGCTGTAAGACTATCAACTCCTGATGACCAGAACTCTTTGTAAAAAATAGGGAAGAATGCTGCAACAATAGTTGTTGCAAAAGCTGAATTCCCAGCGTCATAAGCTATCCAAGCTTTGGATTCTGTATTTAATTTAAATTTTTTCATAAAATTATCTTTGTATCTATAATATGTCAATATAACTTAAAAACGACTAATGAAATAAGGTTATTGTTTGGGAAGAATATATATACAAAATAAATAGATAAAACTTGAATATAAGTGTATTTTTTTTTATATTTAAAACAGGGAGATTATTATGAATACTGATTCAGAAACTTTAAGACATGGAGCATTCTTTGTATTAGGTATCGGCGCACTCGTATTTGCACTGGGCGTTGGATCTATGTTTTATCCAGGTTAGTGAATTAACCTGGCGGCCATGAAAATGGACGGCCTGATAAAAGATGAATATGGACATGAAATACGCTTTGTCCAGCCTTGGCGCCGTTGTTTACAACTAGCCTAAAAGTATCTTCAACACCAATCTTTCTAGCTACCTCGCCAGCAACCCAAATTAAATGCCCCATCAGTTCTTTATCCTCTTCTAAAACATCAGATATCTTAACAATAGGTTTCCTGGGGATAATAAGAAGATGAGTCGGAGCCTGTGGATTAATATCTTCAAATACTAAAGACAGATCATCTTCGTAAATAATTTTAGCTGGAATTTCTTTATCTATAATCTTTTGAAATAAAGTCATTAACAAATTTATCTTTAGCGCTAATAACTAATCTAAATACTATATAAAAAATAGCCGAGGTCATTGCTAAGGCAAGTAATACTTTACTTAAGTCTCTTATTGTTTGAATAACTTCTTCTTCATCTCTTGGCTTTTATTAATTGCTGAAATAAAAATATAACTGCAATAACGCTTAAAAATAAAATTAATATATTAATCATAATGTTTTAACCAAAAATTGATCCAATTCCTATTACCAGAAAACCTAAAGCAATGCCCCAAGTAATGCAGGCTATTACATCTGCTATATAAAATCTTACAGCTTTTACATCAGAAATTCCAAGTAAAAAAGGAGTAAGTGCTCTAATAGCAGGGACAAATCTTCCAAAAAGTACTGTATATGGGCCAAATTTATCTAAAAACTTTTGAGCTCTTTTAATTGTCTTTGCTCTTTTTGTAAGAACTTTAGTGCTTAATATTTGTGGACCTAGTGTTTTGCCTAAAAAGAAACTCGAGATATCACCAATATGCGCTCCCAATATTGCAATTGGAACAATGCCAAAAATACTCAGAGCTTCCATGTTGTATAAAAAGATACAAATCGAAAATAGAATTGCAGAAGATATAAAAATTCCAGTTATTAAATACTTTCTGCAAATGCAAAAAACATAATAATCATCCAGGAGTATTCAATATTATTAATTAAAAATTCTTGTATTGATTCTAGATTCATAAGTGGGTGTGAATTATAGCAGTTGTAAAATAAACATAGATAAAATATTGTATCTGTAAATAAGGGGTAAGCATGATCGAAAATTTTCCAATACATATTGAAAACTCTGAAATTGAGTTACTGCATAAAAAGATAGAATTAACACGTTGGCCTGATGAAGTGAATGACAAAAAGTGGTCACATGGAACTAGTTTAAAGTTTATGCAAGACATTGCCGAGTATTGGGTAAATGATTTTGATTGGCGACATCATGAAGGTTTATTAAATAAGATCGGTAGCTATAAATTTAAAACAAGCTCAGGGCTAAAAATTCATTTCTTGCATTCTCCATCTAGTAATCCTGATGCTATTCCTTTGCTTATGACACACGGTTGGCCAGGAAGTATTCAGGAATTCTTAAAAATTATTCCTATTTTAAAAGATAATCCTGAAGTAGATTTTCATATCGTATGCCCTTCTCTTGTCGGTTTTGGATTCTCAGACAAAGCCTCTGCACCAGGAATGAGCTCTGAAGAAATTGCTAAGCTTGAACATGAACTAATGCTTGAGTTAGGTTATGACAAGTATGTTGTTCAAGGTGGTGACTGGGGAGCTACCGTCAGTAAATGGATCGCCGAATTATTTCCAGAAGCCTGTCTTGGTATTCATCTTAATTTAATTATTGCTTGGCCTCCTGCTGACAGTGATCCTCTTGAAGGATTGAACGAAAGTGAAATAAAAGGCTTAAATAATCAACAAAAGTATCAATCAAGCGGTTATGGCTACTATGCAATTCAAAGCACAAAACCACAAACACTTGGATATGGGCTTAATGACTCTCCCATTGGTTTGGCAGCATGGATAATTGAAAAGTTTCATGCATGGACCGATGATGAGAATGATAAGTTAATACTAGATTTAGATGAGGTGCTAGCTATAGTTTCACTTTATTGGTTTACAGAATCTATTACCTCCTCATGCAGAATATACAAAGCAAATGGTCAAATTGGTTTTTCTTTTAACCCTATCAAAGCCCCTTTTGCAGGAGCCTTATTTAGTAATGAAATTATTAAACCACCTCGAGCATGGGCTGAGAAAATTTACAATGTTGTTCAGTGGAATGAATTTGATGGTGGACACTTTGCCGCGAATGAAAATCCAGAGATTTTAGCTAAAGATGTTATAGACTTTGTAAAAAAGTTAAAATTAATGTAATTGTTACCCTCGTTGTATTAACGGGGGTAATTATTACTCTTATAAATTATTAAATTATATTATATTATGGCTGTAAAAGCAAAAACTCAAGATACGTCTTGGGAAATTAAAGATAGAAATTATTATTTGTTACACGGATACTCTCCTTTAACTTATACAATAAACTCAAAACACACTTCAAGGATGCCTTTATTATGGTTTGATCCTGAAAGTAACATGCAAAGAGAGATTAGATTTGCTACAAACCAGCAATCACCTCTTAAATTTATAGAAAAGAAATTAAATATTCTAATTACTGACTCCTCAAGTGCTTTAGATAGATTTTTATAATTTTGATTATTATTAGATTCACGAAATTCAGCAGAGCATTCTTCAAAGTATCTTTTAACAAGTAAGAGTTTAACGTCATCGGGATTTGCAAAAAATTTATAAGTAGAAGTTCTTTTTAAGTCAGAGTGGGTTGCTAGGTTTGAAATAGTTATATCTTCTAAGTTTTGAGTTAATAGTATTTGATGAGCAGCTTCAATAATTTTAGCTACCCTTAATTTGCTTCTATCTTGTTTAGCATTTACACCCATAACCTAATTATGGACAAATGTTTAGAAAAGTAAATTAAGAAATGTTAATAAAGTAATTAAAATTTATATTCAAAACCAATTGAGGCAAAAGTAATGTCAATTGCTTCAGCAGATGCTGTTTTGAATAATGAAGAAAAGTCTTAGTGGTATTATTTATTTTATGGGAATAACCTATAGAAGTTTTTTAAAGAAATATTTTCACATATTCTTAAAGCAATATATAAACTACCTTGATTTAAAAAATTTCTTTTTATACTTATTACATGACCTGAGTATGATTTATTAATTAAGGTTTTTTTAGAGGATTGATAAAGAAAGCCTATATCAATATTTTGAAAAGGAATCATGATGGCAAACCTTTCCCCTTTATGCCCTTTTGCATTTTTGTCTATTGCAAATGAAGCTTTAATTTTGTTTATTGAGTAATCCGCTGAAATGGATTCATAAGATCCTGCTGATTGGCTAATTGAATTAAGCGAAATCTTAAGTCCCTTTATGATATAGGGGCTAGTATATCCAATCATGCTATTCATTCTGTTTTCACCAAGAAGAATATATTTAATATCTGAGATGTGTTGAGATGCTCTATAACTTTTTTAAGAACTCAAAAGGAGCTCAGATACTCATACTTTCTAACAGCCTGGTTACTCCTGTACCCTCTTCCTCTCTCCATGAGCTATCATCTGAAATCCAATTAATTATTGAAGTAAATATAAAGCTTCCTGAGATGTTCAATAAAGATGGTGTCTTTAGAGTATTTACACAAATAATTCTATCGATACTTTCTCTAAACACAAAGGAAAGCGGAGAGCTTAATGAAGTTGGAAAAATTGAAGCCCATAGAGCAGCTCATGCATATCTTTTAAACTGGATTA
The DNA here is from genome assembly GCA_905181645.1 of uncultured SAR86 cluster bacterium. Taxonomy (GTDB): domain Bacteria; phylum Pseudomonadota; class Gammaproteobacteria; order Magnimaribacterales; family D2472; genus MED-G78. The sequence goes on along the minus strand of CAJIYN010000001.1, from coordinate 799,535 downwards.
ATCAGAGTAATCAAGGAGTAAGTTAGTAGTCAATAGACTTAAGACTAAGAACCTAACAAGAGGCTAGATTGTTTAATTTTTCTTAAACTCCGAATATAAATCTAAGTAAGACGTAGAATAAAATAGTGAATGTTGCTCCGGCCGGAATTGTTACTACCCATGACAGCACGATTCTTCCAATAGATTTTAGATCAAGATGCTCTACACCTTTAGCCAAGCCAACTCCGATAACAGCTCCAACTAGGGTGTGCGTTGTTGAAATTGGAAAGCCTATATATGTAGCAGCAACAACAGTAGATGCGGCAGCCATTTCAGCAGAAAAACCCAAACTTGGAGTTAGTTGAGTAATTTTACTTCCAACTGTTTTAATTACTCTTCCGCCCAGCATAGCCAAGCCGAAGACTATTCCTATTCCACCTAATAATAGTACCCATGGACTAACTGTTGCCTTGGAGCCAATCTCACCCTCCGAAGCTACACTAATAATGGCAGATACAGGCCCAATAGCATTAGCAACATCGTTTGAACCGTGAGCAAAAGCCATAGCAGAAGCGGTAACAAGCATAAGTATCGCAAATGCCGATTCCACCCCATGTTCTTTTATTTTTTCTTTATTAAGATTTAATAATACTGATGTAAGGATGGCTACTAGAATACCAAAAACACCGGTAGCAATAAGAATTTCAACATCAGACAAAGGCAAGCCAACGTGTTTTAAACCTTTTCTTGCTGTAACTAAACCAATGATAATAGCTACAAAAAAGCTGTACATAGGAATTAAAGAGACAGCCGCTTGAGCAGGATCTCTTCTATCAAGAATTAATTTTTTTGCACTTAAGAATATAAAGAAAGCCATAGTCCCAGCAATAGCTGGAGAAACAACCCAGCTAGCTGCAATAATTCCAACCTTACCCCAGGAAACTGCTTGAAAGCCCATTGAAATAATAACAAATCCAACTATAGCTCCTACAATTGAATGTGTGGTTGATACAGGCCATCCTTTTTGACTAGCTATAAATAGCCAAGTACCAGCTGCAAGAAGCGCTGATAGCATGCCAATAATAAATATATCTTGATTATCTGCATAAAGATTAGGGTCGACAATCCCCTTCCTAATAGTATTGGTGACTTCGCCACCAGCTAAGTATGCTCCAAGAAATTCAAATATCGCTGCAATGAATATTGCTTGTTTTAAGGTAATTGCCTTACTTCCCACTGAAGTCCCCATGGCATTGGCTACATCATTAGCACCTATTCCAAATGCCATGAAAAAGCCTGCAAATGCAGCTATAATAAGAATTAAAGTTGGGTCAAGAAATAAAGTTTCCATAATTGTTTTGAATATATATTATATATAGAGATATTAAAGCTTCATCATGTGACATTTATAGTGAACAAACTCATACTTTTTAGTGAATTTATAGTGTACAAAAAATAAACTTTAATATTTATACTTTATGTTAATAACATTGGATCAAACTGAATACAAAAGACTAGATGTTAAATCCTATGCATTAGAAAAGAGACGTCTTCAAATAGAGCTATTAAAACTACAAGAAGATGTTATAAAAAATAATAGGAAGATATGTATTGTTTTTGAAGGCAGGGATACGGCTGGAAAAAGCTCAGCAATTAAGTTCTTTTCTGAGTATCTCATACCTAAAAATTTTCGCTATGTACATCTTGGTATCCCATCTAAATGGGAGTCATCACATTGGTTTCAAAGATGGCAAAAGGTATTGCCAAAAAATGGTGAAATAGCCTTTTTAGATAGGTCCTGGTATACAAGAGCTATAACTGAACCTGTTATGAATTATTGTAATGAAAAGCAATATAGATCTTTTATGAATAGAGTTAATAAATGGGAAGATGATCTTGCTCAATTCAGGTACAGAGATTACAAAATTCTATTTTTCATTATCAAAGGATCAGCAAAAAAAAAGAATAAATGCTCGAAGAAACTCTCAACTCAAATACTGGAAGTTGTCAGAAAATGATGAGCGAATAGTGACAAAATGGGATGCCTTTACGCTCTATAAAGAGCAAATGTTTCAGAAAACTTCTCCAGCCTCTTCCCCATGGATAGCAATAAATGCAAACAATAAAATGATTGCAAGACTTTCAGCTCTAAGATTTTTATTAAATAAAACTGATTATGAAAAAAAGAAACTTTTAAAACCAGTGTCTTGGTCTAAAGACATCGCAAACTATTCAGCTAGTCTTGATGGCGTAATATTTAATAATTTAAATTATGACAAAGATAATAAATATTCTGATGATAGTTAACTAATATGAAAATTGCAGCTATAGATATTGGATCAAATGCTATTAAATCTAAAATATTTTCTACCACTCCAACTTCTATTGAATTTATAGAAAGTAAAAGAACTCCAATGAGGCTAGGTACAGATGTATTTAAAGACGGCTTTCTTTCAGAGGAAAAGTTAAAAGCGCTCATTGATGTTTTAGAAAAGTATAAGAAATACTTTGAAGAAAATCAGATAGAAATGTACGAAATTGTAGCAACTTCAGCGTTTAGAGACACCTCAAACTCTGAGGATGCAAGACGAATGGTAGAAAATAGTATTGAGCATCCAATAAGAATAATCTCTGGGTTAGAGGAAGCTAAATTAATTAGGTTTCACCCAAAAGCTCAGGCTTCAACAGATAAGATATATGTAGATATTGGAGGAGGTTCTACTGAATTCTATATTCATACAAAAGAAAAAGATTATATACAGTCTTTTCAGCTTGGTGCTGTAAGAAATTATTTAGGCATGGATCATAAAGATGAATGGGAAAGAATGCTTGATTGGTTAGTTGAGACGGCAACAGACAATAATAATAGAACTGTAGCAAATATTAGATCTTTTTTTAATATTTATAAAATCACTTCTATGACCATTGAAGATTTTGATATGACTTGTATTATCTATAATTGATAAGTTAGAAAAAAAATCTAAATATAATCTTAATGATGACAGGGTTGATGTTATTGATTCAGCTATTGATATATATTCCCAGATAATTAGTAAATTATCCATATCTAAGATTGCATCAACTAGATGGGGAGTATCTGACTCAACAGCAGTGAAGCTCTTTCATGAGCTTTATTCAGAGAAGATTAAAATTAAAAATAACTAATATTTTGTAAATAATATATTTAAATTAATTAGTATTAAAAATAACCGTGAATCGCTTTATTTCATTAAGTCTTGATACTTCTATTGAAAGTGGCATTATGCCAATAATCTTGACTGAATCTTCAATAAATAAGAGAGACCTTTCTAGATCATTCAAAATATAAACCATCTTAAGTTCTGATTTATTCTTGGTTAAAACATAATTAATTAGCTCATAATCTTTAGCCATAATATCTAACGTTGCATAGGCAGTTTCTGCGTTTAACAAGAAGCTTTGTTGGGCAAGATTAAATGATAAGACTTCAGCCTGACTATAAACATAATCATAATCTGATTTAGCAGAGTTTAATCTCTGAGATGACTCTTGGAGATTGCTATAAAGATTAGTTCCAGAAGATAAAATAATTCCTAATATAACAATGGCTGACAAAATAACTAATAAGCTCTTTTCTCTACTTTGAAGGTTATTGAATATCTCTTTCATGATTAATTTGTAATCCCTATGAGGATAGAGCCAGACACTTTTCCATCATTAGTCTCTAAATCTTCTTTTATTAAGATAAGATTTGCTTGAGGCATAAGATTAATTCAAAAACTGATATTGAGTGCTTCCAAGACCAGACAGAGTTAGTTGAGCCTCAGATTTATCAATATCCATATAAAGCTTAGTAATTTCAGCTATATCAAGTCTTTTTATACTATCTAGTCCAGAAATATTTAAATTTGAGGCTTGTTCTAAACTATAGGAATTCAAAATCTCATCAATTTGCCTTCTAGGATTAACAACTTTTTTAATATTAGGATTGATCTTTTTAAAAAGGCTTACGGTTTCAGTTTTATACTCATCAGCATAAGAGTTATTTAAAAATGTACTAGAAATTGGATAAATGACTAGAAGACTCATAGCAGCAATTGCTAAAGCAAGATCAAGTTTATTAATTTGATATCTTTTTATCCAATAATCTAAATGGAAACCACCACGATAAAGATTGGGAAGAAATGAGTGTTCTTTTATAAAAACTAGATGGAAATAGATTCCTTTAAACCAATACTTTCATTTAGATATATAATTGCAATATCTATCTTGTTATTTAAAAATACCCATTTTACCTTTTTGCCATTTACTTTAAAATTAAGAGAGTCTATGTAGCCTAAATCCCTCTCCAGCAGAAAATGAGAAAATGATTCTATCTGAGACCTTGAAAATTGAAGATTCATCTTTTAAAAAAGACAACATATGCTCAGGATAAATATAAATTTTTGAACCTGTGCTTCTTAATTTTTCAGTGATAGATATGAGGTAACTCTTATCAATTAAAATTGCTAAATTGAGTTTAGAATTTCTATTATGAATATTTTTAGAGCGTGCATACAGCCTAGCAATTTTAATGGCAGCTTCATTCGCTTCAGCTCCAGAGTTTGAAAAGAAGGCTTTGTCCATATTAGCAAGTTGACATAGACGTGTTGCCAGTTTTTCTTGGTTTGCAATGCGGTAAACATTTGAGGTGTGAAGTAGTTTTTTTGACTGAAAAATATTATCAACATAATGAAAAACCTCAACTTCGTTATGGTTATTGCTTAAGTTATGTAATAAATATCTATTCATTTTCTATTTTAAAGTCCATTGTATGTTCTTGAAACAACATATCCATTCCTGTTATTTTCCAAATACATAATACTTTCCGAGCTGATTTTCAACTCATCGCTTATTATCTCAGATTTTATGGAAAATAGATTTGATGTAAATGAAATACTAGCATCGCTCTTAGTAAAATCAACTCCAGGAAATTCAAGCATAAGCTGAGATATATCAACAAAGCCTTCTTGTGGAATACTAGCAATAATTGCCTCAGCATCTTTAACTGTTGCATTTGGTAACAAGGAGGATAAAAGCTCAGAATCCTCCATATTCAAGGTATTTATATTCACTTTAGAATTTCCCGATAAAGGGATTGAGCATAAATAGTTACTAACATCATTCCAATTAAAATTTCTGAAAGCTGGTAAATTTTTAAGTTCAGATAAGTCATAAAAAAGTCTTTTGCTAGTATATTGTTGAGGGGTATGAAGAGGGCCTGTATAAAAGTAATCCTCTAACCCTCCTTGTCTTGGTTGATTATCAATATCAATCCAGTCAATCATCTGATCTATCAATGAATCTATATCTCTTTCATCAAATTCTTTGAGTAGTAGTAGCTTTTTTATAGATGCCATTCCTTTTGGATTTTGAATATAATTTTTATTGGATAAGGACACAACAGAGTTAATATTTAAGCAATTTGAAGCATCTGATATTTGCGCATATAACTGACCATTAGGTAATTCAAAATAGAAGGTATCTTTAAATAAAGGGTCTTCTTTAGTCAACGCTTGTGATCCAAATCTATTTTTCTCTTCAATTCTTTTTATGGAGATAGACTCAATATTCTTAAATAACTCAAAGCTATTTGTTTGCAGATCTTGGTATATAGACCTCTTAAAGGCTAATAGAAAATTATTGCCAATTGACATAGCTATTGCAGATAGCACAAGGACAATTAACAAAACAGAGATCAAAATTACCCCTTTTTCTTTATCTTTTATATACATAATCTATATTATCTGTAATAATCCACTCATATTGCAAATTATTTTTAGTGAAAGTTATCTTTACTAATTCTGGTATTTTAGCTTTTGTAATAATGTCGATTGGCCATACGGCATACCATTTTCTATTAGTCATGTAACTAAATTCAATATCAGTAACTCCGCCCAGAAGAATTGTCTCAAAATATTCTTCATATGAATAAGGATTATCAGCAAAATATTGTCTTCTTATAAAGGCATTATCTTGATATAGATATTCAATTCTTCTGACCCTTGATGTTGAAAAGGATGAGTTCACTAGAGTTGTAAATACAATGGAATTAGAAGAAGCATCAGCAATAAAATTACCCTTTAAATTATTACCAAAGTAATCTCTTATTGGAACATTTAGAATTTGGCGCATATCTCTTCTTACAATACTTGAAGCTATATTAAGCTCTTTAACATTTTGTAATTTGCTTGCTCCCTGCTCTCTGGCCTCAAGTGATGACTGTAAAAAATTTGTTGACACAATAGCAATGATGCTAAGTATTACTATTGATACAAGTACTTCAATAAGGGTAAAGCCTTTTCTATTATTTTTTAACAAGATAACCTCTTGCTTCATAGATATGTTTAAAGCTTCTAATTTTTTAATTATAATTGAATACTCATAAACATTTATTGCTGGGCCCTTTGAAATTTCCTCTCTCCATTCCCACTCAAACCCAGCCATATTAATGCTTCCCTCTCTTGTTCCAGTACCTTGAGGTATATCAATAGTATTCATTAAAGCTACTCGATTATTTCCAATTTCTCTTGCTATATGTCTATCCTCTAATTCAAATGTAGAAATTGTTGATGTGGAGATTACTTGATAGATAGCCATAACAGATGTACTTAAAATCAATAGTGCAATTGCAACCTCTAAAAGGCTGAAGCCTTTATTTAAGTTTTGTTTCATTGTTAATCTTGCCATTTTGGGAGATGATAATTTTTTGAACATATTCATCTCTATAAATAAATAGCTCAGCACCTGAATTTTCACCTGATGGATAAAAAATAATAACTGGGTAATCTGTTATATCAGAGTTTAATTCGACTTCCTCACCATCGCTACCTTTTATAATTTTTTGATATTCAGAGATGCTATTCCAGTAAGAATCTAATGATTCTGAATTGAATTCAGAACTTTTATTTCCAGTAGTATCTAATATATAAATTTTTTGTGATGATTTTCCAGGAAACCATCCCAGAATCTTACTTGAAAGAATACTCTCCTCTGACATAAGTTGGAAGTTTTTTTCAACTGACGTTTGGCCTTTTATATTTTATTAACAGATAAGGAAAATTTAAAAAAATACTCAGAAGTTGCAATACCAATTATTAAAAGCTTTGGTGGAGTTCCTATTATTAGATAAAGCCTTTGTTATTTTTATTGCAGCCAGTTGCCAATATCTGAGTTTTCACCAGTTCCGCCTTCGATACCGTCAGCCCCAAGAGTATAAAGATCATAAACTTTAGGCTCACTATCTATCAATATGTACTCTCTTCCCCATGGATCTGTAGGTATAGAATTTATATAGCCATCTTCAGGGTACATAAATGGTCTTTTTAGCTCTGAATGAGGCATGACTAGTGCATCTAAGCCTTGCGATGTACTTGGATAAGTCATCTCATTAAACTTATATAACTCCAAAGCTTTGCCTGTTTGAGCAACATCTGCTCTAATCTTCTCTAAATTTGCTCTTTGAAGAAAAGGTGATACATTCACTGCAACAATTGTTGTGAGCATTCCTAATATAACTAGGACTACCATTAGCTCTATTAACGTAAAACCTTTTTGTTTATTTTTCATATCCATCATCCTAAAGCTATAGTATTCATTTGCATTATTGGTATTAGTATAGCGAGAACTATCAATAGAATAAATCCGCCCATGAAGATTGTTATTACCGGTTCAAGTAGAGATAACAAAACAGACCTTTTTGATTCTATTTCTGATTTCATGAAATCTGAAACTTTTTTAAACATTTTTACCAAATTACCAGACCTATAGCCGCTTGAAATCAGCTGAATAAAAATATCAGGAAAGATTTGAGTTTTGTTTAGAGCTTGAACAAAGTCTTTGCCTTCAACAACCTCTCTGCGGGCTTTATCAATAGAGCTCTTAAGAAATTTATTATTAAAAACTTTTTCGGACTCTTCCATTGCTAAATCTAAATTCATTCCTGATTGTGTTAAAAGATACATGGTACTGGAGAATCTTTCGATCTCACTATGTAAAATAAATTTTCCAAACAAAGGAAAAGATAAAAACTTCCTATGAGCTTTAATATGATTATCAGAATTTGAAATATAGCTTTTATAAAGAAAAGTTAATCCTGTAACGAGTAAAAATAGACCAATTAAAATAAGAGCAAACCCTATTCTTTCAAAATAATTTGGAATTTCGTTAGCAAAGGAAGAGTAGCCCCAGCCCTTACAAACTGATCAACTACCTGAGGCATAACAAATGTAAGCAAGGCAAAAACTACCCCGATAGAAAAGGTTAAAAGAATTATATAAGGCTGAAAAAATCTTTTGTTTTATGGTGGCGCTTTCCTCTAAATAATCTGCAAGATTATCAAAAATAATATCTAAATTTCCTGAACTATCACCAGCACTAACTAATGAAATATAAGTATTTGAAAATACCTGAGGATATTTTTTCATCGCCTGTCCAAGACGTTTCCCTTGAATAATTTCATCTCTAAGAGAATAAAGAATATCAACAATAACTTCATCATTATATTGATCTGCGGTTATTTTTAAGGCTTCATCTAAAGCTGAATCAGCATCTAATAAAGTTGCTATTTGCCTAGTAATTAAAACTAAATCTTTGTTCTTAATCTTTATTTTACTGGTTAAATTTTTGTTTGATTCTTTAACTTCGAGAGGTGTTAAGTTTAATTCCTTGATAGCTCTTCTAGCATCTCTCTCAGAGGAAGCAGTTAAGAATCCTTTTTCCTTTTTTCCGGAATTATTAAAAGCTGTATAACTATAAGCTGGCATCTTCTTTAAGATTATTGAGTCTCATTATCTCTTCACAGGATGTAATGCCTTGAATAATAAGCTCTCTGCTAGCATCATCTATTGAAGGATGATCTTTAAAGACATGATCGATAATTTGACTTTCAGAAGCCTTTTGATGAATCAAATCTCTTGTTGTCTGATCTACTTGAATACATTCTGCAATAGCAATTCTTCCCTGAAAACCTGAGTATGAGCATTCGTCACAACCATTTGATGTAAATACTTTTGAATTATTATTTAAATTAAATAATCTAACAGCCTCTTCTGAAGGATTAGTTTCATTCTTACAAGAGTTACATAACCTTCTTACTAATCTTTGTGAAATGATTGATCTTAAACTAGATGAAAGCAAGAATGACTCAATTCCCATATCTCTTAACCTGGTAATTGCTCCTACAGCACTATTTGTATGAACTGTTGAAAGAACCAAGTGACCAGTTAAACTTGATTGAATAGCAATCTGCGCAGTCTCAATATCTCTGATCTCTCCTACCATCATTACATCGGGATCCTGTCTAAGTATAGCCCTAAGCCCTTTTGCAAATGTATACCCTGTCTTAGTGTTTACCTGTGTCTGGCCTATACCTCCAAGGGTATATTCAATAGGATCTTCTACAGTCAAAATATTTTGAGAAGAGTCACTCAGATATCTTAATCCAGCATAAAGTGTTGTTGTTTTTCCTGAGCCAGTGGGACCGGTAAATAAAATAATACCCTCAGGATTTTTTAAAGACTTTTTATAATTATGAAGTATTTGTTTTGGAAGTCCAAGTGCTCAAATGGTTGGGATGAAAGTTGTAGTTGTGAATTGTGATGAAGATGGCAATGTAGATACTCTGACATCAACACTCTTATCACCGAGAGAAAGAGACACTCTTCCATCTTGAGGTAATCTTCTTTCAGATATATCAAGTCTAGAAATAATCTTTATTCTTGGCAATAACTAAAGACGCTATCCTGCTATCCTGAGATAGAACTTCTTTTAGAATTCCATCAACTCTAAATCTAATAATTAGTTGATCTTCGTATGGCTCAAAGTGAATATCGGAAGCTCTTTGTTTTATTGCCTGACTTATGATTCCATTAATTAATTTAATAATTGGTGCATCATTATTTCCATTCAACAAATCTTCAGTTGGCGCTATGTTTCCTGCAAAAGATTCAAGGTCAAAGTCATCAGACAGTTCTTCAGATAACATATCGGAGGAGTCTTTGGAGCCAAAAGATTTAGTGAGCATTTCATTAAAGTCTTCAGCTGAGCATTTTTTAACTACAAATGGCTTATTTAAAAACCTTGATAATTCTTGATATGTTTTAATATTTATAATATTTGGAGAGTAAACATTACACTGATTATCTTCATTTAATAAATCATTCTATCTCGAACATAATCATAAGGAAGTATATTAGAGATAGTATCTATATCTTTTACAGCTAAATCTTCCATATATATTTAATTAGATTTAGTTAGATCAATTAAATTTATCTCTGACTCTCTTGAAAGTTGCTCTGCTTTAATAAAGTTATATTTTTCAGCCGATAATTCATTTATTGAATCTGAATCTATAAGAATTGTTGGTCTTATAAAAACAAATAATTTTTTCTTTATAACCTGACTTGAAGAGGATTGAAATAATTTTCCAATCAACGGGATTGATCCTAGAATAGGCACCTTGGATATATTTTCTTGAATATCCTCATCAATGAGACCACCTAGGACTATGATTTGACCGTTATCAGCCAAGACTGTTGTTTCGATAGTTCTATTGTTAGTAATTAAATCTACTCCACTTGCATAAGTTCCTGCAACACTTGAAACTTCTTGTTTAATGGTAAGAATTACCGAGCTACCTTCATTAATTTGAGGAGTTACTTCCAATTTAATGCCAACTTCCTCTCTTGAGGTTGTTCTAAATGCATTTACATTACTTGAACCTAGGCTCTCACCAGTAGTAATAGGAATTTCTTGACCAACCAAAAGCTTCGATAGCGTATTATCCATTGCTATTACTGAAGGGGTGGATAGAATATTAGAGTTTTGATCGTTAGCAACTGCACTCAAGATACCCGCAAAGTTACCAGCGCCAGTAAAATCTCCAAAACCTGCAACTAAACCCTGCGAAGCTAAGAGAGATGATGTAGCAAGCTGACCCAAGGTAGCATCAGTTCCATCTGAAGCTGCTGATCCTGCAATTGCAAGCAGGTTAGGCCCAGATCCAACATCGTATGAAGTTGCACCAATTGGAACATCGCCACCACCTGTATATAAAGTCTCAACACCAAGATTTTGAGCTGCTGTTTCAGATAATTCAACAATTATTGCCTCTACCAAAACTTGTGCCCTTCTTATATCTAGCTTAGAAATAAGATTTCTAATTCCTGGTAAATTTGATTCTTCAGATGAAACAATAAGAGAATTTGTTTTTTCATGATAAGTAATAACTGTCTTGATACCATCGGGGCTTGCAGCAAATCGATCAGAGACACTATTAAGAATAGTAGAAAGCTCTTCTGCTTTGGCATATTTTAGATATACAACATCAATTGATTTGTCTGCTTTAACATCAGCATCGAGAGAAACGAGTGTTTTTTCTATATTAGATGTAATAGTTGAGTTTGCAGATAATATTACAGAGTTTGATGGACTAAATGGGATGGCTACAAAGTTATTAATAGTTGGATTATTTTGAGCTTTAAGTTTATCTAGAATTCTTACGGCTTCTGTAGATGATAGATTATCGAGTTTAATTATTGAAATATTTGCTGAATTGTTTTTATCTAAATCATCAACAAGCGCTTTAATCCTATTTAATATTTGATTTTTTATCTACCAACAAAATTGAATTGATAGATGGAATGCTAGAAAGATGCGACTGCCTTCCTGTTATAGGTTTGATTTGAGTTAGGATTTCTCCTGCAGATCTATTAACTAGAGGAATAACAGCTGTTAAAAAGTTTCCATTTTCATTATTAATATCATTTTCATCTCTAGTTGCTTCATTTTCAGGAACAATCCTAACTACACCGTTATCTGAAATAGAGCTAAAGCCATTTACTTGAATAGTTCTTAGGTATACATCCCAAACTTGTTCGCTATTTAAGCTAGCATTAGAGTAAATTGTTATTTTACCTTTAACTCTTGGATCAAGAATAATTGTCTTTTTTGCAAATCTAGCAATATCTTGTGAAACTTTTTTAATGTCTGCGTCTTCATAATTTAATACAAAAGCATCCTGAGAAAGTGCTGACGTAGAAATGCTAATTAATGATATACAAAATAATAATTTTAGAATTTTAATCATTTTTTATTTCCCAACCTTGTTTTCTAGTTTATATAGTTTACCTGATCCTTTAAATATAATTTCATCTGGACTAATGCTGGTAAGCTCATAAGTGTTTTCCAAAATATCACCTTCATATAAAACAAATTCCTTATTACCTTTTTTTAGTATTACTGAAGAATTAACATCACCAAATCTATAACCAACTACTACATAACTAAAATCAGCATTATCTGTAACTTTAAACTCTTGATTTGAGTTATTTACATTATTGCTTTTTATCTTATCGAGATTAGTAAATCTTATGTCTTGAATATTAGGCTTATTAATAAAACTTAAAGGTTAGCATTGTAAGTAATGCAAGCAGCAAGATTGCTACAAAGGCATTAATTAATTTTTTAACTTGTTTAGTATTCATAATAAAAAAGAGCTACATAGTGTAGCTCATTTTTTAAAAATCTTATTTAATTTCAATTTAATTTCAAATAAATTTAGTTAAATAGGATTAACGAATACCTGATATTTTGACTATCTTATGCAAACGGCCAGATTTCATTATAAAGTGAAATTTACTCCAAAATAATTTTAAAATGATTTATCATGATCTGACCTTTTTATTACGTATATGTAACTTCTTTGTTACAGATGTGTGACATATTAATACAAATAGGTGACTAAGTAAAGAAAGGAGAAGTTAACCAATCGGAATAGTGAACCAAAAGATCGAACCAGAATCGTGTTTAGACTCAACACCAACTTCGCCATTTAAGCTATTTGTAAGGTTTTTAACAATTGCAAGACCTAATCCACTGCCCTGCTTATCAGAGGCTCTTGCAGAAGCTGTTCTATAGAATCTATCAAAGATATGCTCCTGATCTTCATCTGACACTCCAACACCCGAGTCAGCAACCATAACTTTAATCATCTTGCCTTGATCTTTTGTAGAAACTTCTACCAAGGTGCCCTCATCAGAATATTTATATGCATTATCAAGTAGATTATTCATAATTCTTTCTAAAGCCTGAGTATCTGCACTTAATAAACCCTGGTGATCAGGATTGTATTTGAGTTCAATGTCTCTCTTCTTTGCAACACTTTTCATAGATACTAAAAAGGATTCCATAAAATCATTAAAATCAATTCCTTTTATATTTAATTTAAGATCTCCATATTCAATTCTAGACAGATCGATTAAATCACTGACCATTGAGGAAAGCCTTTCAGAATTATGCAATATTGCTCTGGCAAATGTTTTTGCTTCCTTCTTATTATCAAGCGCACCATCAAGCAAAGTTTCTGAATTTGCCCTGATAACGCTTACAGGAGTTCTTAACTCATGAGATAAATTTGAAATAAAATCTCTTCTCATGGAATTTAATTGTCTTAATTGAGTTATGTCATGAACTACTAATATATATTCACCTGTTGTTTTTGATTGATTCATTGAACCTAGAACCCATCGAGTAGATTTATCTTGTAATTCAATTTCAAATTCTATGTCTGCTCTCTTCTTATTTGTAACTCTATTAAATAAGTAATTAATTGCAGGTAAATTTAATGAACTTATATTCTGCTTATCTAAATCCTGAGTATTAAGCAACTGCATTTGTATTATAGACAATATCACCTTGTCGGTATGTGCCGTTATCAGGTATGTTAGTTCCTACTTGACCAAATTGATCACGCTGTTTTGCAATCATTTTAATCTGACTCTTTAGATCTTCAGATATTTGAGAAATTGATCTGGCTACAGTGCCAAATTCATCAACTCTTTGAGTTGGAAGAGCTCTTATGTCTCTTTTCTTATAATCTCCCTCAGCTATATTGGTAGCAGCCTTGGCTAACATCTTAGGAATTCCTAGTATACACTTTTCTGTAGACGGATCTGGATGGCATAAAAACAACAACAAAGAGCAAAATAACAGAAACTTGAAGAGTAGCTGCAGCACTTTCCAGATAATTAAGAGGAACAGAAATTCTAATAATATTTGGGTTACTGAGATTTCCATCTTTTACGGCAAAATATAATAAGTCCTGTTTTAGAGTATCGCTATACCTAGAAACCCACCCTGAACCATTTTTTAATGCTTCGCTGACCTCAGCCCTATCGATGTGATTATCGACAGCTCTAATTTGATTGATGTCTAAGTTAGAGTCTCCAACAACTTTTCCGTTATTAAGTATAAAGGTAACTCTTGAGTTTGCTGCCTCACCAAGGCTATCTGCAATAGCATCAGCCTCCTCAATCGTTTTGTAAATGCCTATATCATCAATTGATGCAGCAAGTAGTCCTGCTTGTTTTTCTAGCTCATTGACCAAGTCGTCATTTTCAATTTTATGGTCAGTCTCGTTCAGCTACGATATAGGCAATACCAATACTTGAGGTAAGTAAAAGGAAAACTAATAGAAATATCCTAGATCTAATGCCCATCTAATTATTCAGGTGTTCGAGAAAATTTATAACCTACGCCTCTGATTGTCTGAACATATTTACCCATCGAGCCAAGCTTTTCTCTTAATCTTTTGATATGAGTATCAACTGTTCTAGTCGTAATATCAGAACTGTAACCCCAGACATCAGATAGTAACTGATCTCTAGTTTGAACTCTGCCTCGCCTTTCGACTAACTGATTTAATAATTTAAACTCTAAGGCAGTCAAAATAATCTCTTTATCATCGATAAAAACCTCGTGAGATTCAATATCCATTTTCAATGATCCAAAATTTCTATTTATTTCAAGAGGAGTAGATAAGGGTTTTGCATTTCTTTTTAGTATTGCTTTAACTCTAAGGATAAGCTCTCTAACACTAAAAGGTTTGGTTACATAGTCGTCAGCACCTAATTCAAAACCTACAACTTTATCAACCTCATCATCCTTGGCAGTTAAGAATGATAATAGGAATATCTTTTGTTAATGAATTAGATTTTACTTCTCTGCATAGGTCTAATCCAGAACCATCAGGCAGCATTAAATCTAATAAAATAATAGAGAAATTTGGAATCTCTATAAGCTTTTTTGCTTCCTTAATTGATCCACAACCAGATACTTTAAAATCTACATTTTCCTAATTGTTCTAATTTTTCTCTTAATGTTAATGTGTTAAAATAATTTGACATTTTTATTTATTTAGTTGTTTCGTGATACTAATTTTATACGCTTTATTTAATATAAATCAATTCTCAGCAAATAACTTTCTTAATTGAGGTTTATCAAATTTACCAGAAGCAATTTTAGGGAGTGGTTCTTTATAAAATCTTATATCAAATGGGATTTTAAACTTTGCTATCTTTCCATAAAGGAATTGTTGAATATCTTCGGGCTTTAATTCAACCCCTGGTTTTAAATGGATAGCTGATCCAACTTGCTCCCCAAGCCTTTCATCTGGAACTCCAATAATACAAGCCTCTAAAACATCCTTATGCTCATATATTGCAGCTTCAACCTCTATGCAGGAAATATTTTCACCTCCGCGAATAACTAAGTCTTTCACTCGATCTACTATATGTAAAAATGGTCCATCAAAGTACCCTAGGTCCCCAGATTTAAACCAACCATCGCCATTAAAGACTTCAGCTGTTGCTTCTGGATTTTTCCAATAACCAACCATGTTAGCTGGAGATTTAATAACTACTTCTCCAAGCTTTCCTTCTTCTAAAATATTCCAGTCTTCATCAATAATATTAATATCAGTTAATGGTGGAACTATTCGGCCACAACTAGATGGGTATTCTAAATATTCTGCACCGCCATTAAGAGTTCCAAGTGCATTAGTTTCTGATAATCCATATCCAATAGATGGTTTAGCTTTAAATTGTTCATCCATTTGCTTAACATGCTCTGGTGGTCTTGCTGCTCCTCCACCACCAAGATCTTCTAATGAAGAGATATCATACTTTTCTCTTTCTGGATGACTTAATAATTCCCAGGATTGAGTAGGTACACCAGTTATATTTGTAATGCTTTCTTGCTCTATTAGTCTTAATGCTTCAGTTGCATCCCATTTTTTCATCATTACGATTTTTCTACCAGCTAAAATAGACATCAACAATCAAGAATGACTCCCAGTTACATGAAATAAGGGTACGCAATGCAAAACTGAAATTTCTTTAACTGTTCCATCGGTATTTTCACCAAGTACGCTAGCTCCATCTGACATCTTGCTTCTTATTGTTGAGTAACATAACCAGCTAAAAAGAGTTGCAAGAACATTTCTATGAGATGAAAGAACTCCTTTTGGGAATCCTGTAGATCCTGATGTATAAAATAAAGTTGCATTATCATTTCCAGAAAAATCACTTTGAGGCCATTCAACTGAATAATTGTTTATAAACATATTAAATTCTTGATGGTCTGAATCTTTTTCTGGCCTAACTACAAGCTTTAAAACATCAGAGTTATTTTCAAGACCTATAAGGCGTTTTTCATCAGCTATAAGAACCTTAGCGTCACAATGATCTAATCCATACGAGACTTCCGAAGGCACCCACCATGAATTTAAAGGTACAACTACGGCACCCATTCCAGTAATAGCCATAAAAGATACAATATATTCTGGATTATTCATCATACATATCGCTACCCTGTCGCCTTTCTCAACTCCTGCATTTTTAAGAGCATTTGCTGCTTGTGCTGCTTTATCAAAAACTTCTTTGTAGGTATATCTTTCATCTTCATAAATTAACCAATCCTTAGCAGGATGCAGTAATCCAAAGTCATAGTAAGCTCGTAAGGTTGCAGGTATTCCTGGATTAGAAAATTCTCTATAAGTTACGCCATTGGTATGGGTCATTTCTTTGTATTCAAAGAGTTCGCCGGGTGCTGTATGAGCATTTAGTAATTCTTGATATTCATCTGTCATCATAAGTAATCTCTCTTATTAATTGATATTTGACCAGATTATTCTACTACGAAATTAAAGAAACAATCTATTGGTTAACAATGAAATTGTCATAGGCAAAAAAATATAGTAATTTGGTTAAACAAATACTTAAAATACAAAGATAAAGGAAAAACATGACTATAAATTACTCTTTAAGACACTTTGCAAATATCTTTGAGCAAAATGCAGATTTACTTCCAGATAATCCTGCTGCGATCTGTGGTAATTCAACTCTAACTTGGAGAGAATATGATAATGAAGCTGCAAAAGTAGCACAGTTTTTATCTGATCATGATATTAGTGAAGATTCTAAAGTTGGTTTATATCTTCACAACTCTAATGAATATCTAGTAGCTCACTATGCTGCATTTAAGGTTATGGGTGTTCCGATTAATGTTAATTATAGATATCAATCTAATGAATTAATCTACCTATTAGACAATTCAGACTCTGAAGCTGTTTTTTACCAAGGGTGTTACGCAAATCAAGTTAAAAAAATAAGAGATGAGTTACCAAAAGTAAAAGTTTGGATACAACTTGAAGATTCAACTCCATTACTGGAGGGCTCTCATGCTTATAGCGATGTTGTGCAAAATACAGCTCCAATGCCAAGAATAGAGAGAAATGAAGGTAATATTTATATGTTATACACCGGTGGTACAACAGGAATGCCTAAAGGTGTTATGTATACTCATGGAAGTTTTGTTGTATCTATCTTTGGAGGGTTAAAAGCTCAAGGCTATAAAGTTCCAGATGTTAGAGATATTAAAGATACAATTTTAAACTTACATGAAAATGGGGAGCTTGCTAAAAGTTTTGTTGCATGCCCTTTAATGCATGGAACTGGAATGTGGCTTGGTGGATTTCTTGCACATTTATTGGGAGGCTGTGTTGTGACTACTCCTAACTTAGGTCTTGATACTAAACTCTTATGGGAAGAAGTTGAAAGAGTTGGTATTACTAATATTATTATAGTGGGTGATTCTTTTGCCAAACCTATGGTGAAAGAATTAGATAGAGCTGTCTCAGAAAATAAACCTTATAACCTTGAAACTCTTAAGCTCATTTATTCAAGTGGAGTTATGTTTAGTGCAGATGTAAAAGCTTCTTTGTTAGAACATCATGATATGGTTTTAATGGATGCTATGGGCTCAAGTGAAGGCGGAATGGGTTCATCGGTTACCACTCGTGAAGATGGATCTGCCACTGCTAAGTTTAGACTCAATCCTGGTGTTGTTGTTGTTAGTGATGAAGGTGAAGAAGTATTACCAGGTTCTGGAGTCAGAGGTCTTATAGGCACAAGCGGCTTAGTACCAGAAGGTTACTATAAGGATAAAGAAAAATCAGATGCTACCTTTAAAGAGTTCAATGGAACTAGATATTCCTTTCCAGGAGATTATGCTTTAGTTGAAGCTCAAACTACCTACGGAAAATTAGGCAAGGAAGTAATTGTATAAACTCAGCTGGTGAAAAAATATATCCAGAAGAGGTTGAAGAAGCAATTAAACTAAATAGAATGTTTATGACTCTTTGGTTGTTGGTCTACCTGATGAAAGATTTGGCAATAAAGTTGTAGGAGTTGTATCTCTAGTTGAAAATTGTGAAATTGATGAAGCTGAACTTATTAGCTCCACTCGTGAACATTTGTCAGGTTATAAATTGCCAAAATCAATTATATTTGTTCCAGAAGTTATGCGAGCGCCAAATGGAAAAGCTGATTATAAGTGGGCTAAAAAAACAGCTGAAGATGAATTAGTATCATGATCAAAAACTTAAAATTTTTAATTATCATCACATGTGCTTTTTCATATACTTTAAATGCGCAAAACCTAGTATTAAATCCAAGTTCAATTACTCATCCTGTTTTAGCAAGTAAGGGTATGGTAGCTACTCAGCACTATCTTGCATCTAAGGTTGGCGAAGATATTTTAAGCCAAGGTGGAAATGCCTATGATGCTGCTGTAGCAGTTGGATTTGCTTTAGCTGTGGTGCTCCCAAGAGCAGGTAATATTGGTGGCGGTGGATTTATGGTCATGCATGATGCATCATCCAAAGAAAGCTTTTCAATCGATTATAGAGAAAAAGCACCATTAAAAGCTTCAAGAGATATGTATTTAAATGAAGATGGTTCAGTAAATTCATTAAGATCTACTATTGGCTATCTTGCTATTGGAGTTCCTGGTTCTGTTTATGGAATGTGGGAAGTTCATCAAAAATTTGGTTCAATCGCATGGGAGGAATTACTTCAACCTGCAATTAAATTAGCTGACGGTGGGTTTATTATGTCGCCTTATATGACGATGACTTTGAATAAAGTACATAAGAAACTTTCCCAGTTTCCAAGCACGGAATCTATTTTTTATAAAAATTATCCAATTGAATTCAATACTCCTCTTACACAGCCAGATTTAGCAAGAACTCTTACTCTTATTGCTCAAAATGGGGTAGCTGGATTTTATGAAGGCGAGGTTGCAGACAAGATTGTGGATGCCATGGAAAAGAATGGTGGTTTAATTTCCCATCGTGATTTAAAAAAATATAGGCCCAGCTGGAGAAAGCCTTTAAGCTCAAAATACAAAGGAATAGATATTGTAACTATGGGTCCACCTTCATCAGGTGGCATTCATTTAATTCAAATGCTAAATATCCTAGAAAACCATGATCTTCAAGCTTATGGTCATAATAATCCACGGTATGTATCTTTATTAGCAGAAGTTATGAAATATGCATATGCAGATAGATCTAAATATTTAGGTGATCCAGATTTCTTCGAGGTTCCTGTTAATATTGTTAATAAAGAATATGCAAAAAAAATACTAATGAAACTTAAACTCTTTAAATTGATAAGAGCCACCACCCTCTCCATCAACATCAATTGAGCCTGGTGAATATATAAGAAAAGAAAGTGACAGTATGTCTGTATATGAAATTGCTGAGATATTATTTCAAGATATAAATAATATTGATAAAATGAAGAAAGCGGTAGACTTAAAATATTTGACAGAAGAAATCAAGGAAAGGTTTAGAGAAAGATTGATGAAGCTAGGAGATTATAGTTCTTTATAGATATATGAGAGTATCTAATATCAAAATAATAGAAGATGATATAGACACAATAAGTTGCTCTGGTGACGATATAAGTGGTTCCCATCCTCAAATATTCTTACTAGTGTTCTGCAATCAATTTTAAATATAGTAGATTTTGAACTAGAAGTTTCAGATGCGATTTTAGCTCCAAGGGTTCATCATCAATGGTATCCAGATATCCTTCAGTTAGAAAAGTCTTATAATTCTCATCATGCAGAAACTTTAGCTAAAAAGGGTTATGAGGTTTTAATGATAAACCCAGCAACAGCTTTGCAGATTGTTATGATTAAAAATAATTTTTACTATGGATTTGGTGATACAAGAAGACCAGATTCCCTAGCCATTGGAGTGGACTAAATGTTAGATAAATTACTAGTAATAAGTGCCTATGCGATCCCAGCTATTTTATTTTGGCATCAATTATACCAATATCAAAAAAATAGAATTTCTTATAAAGACTGATGGTTGAATTATTGTTAATAGGACTATGTGGCGCATGTGTGGGCAGCTTCTCATCAATGTTGCTCTATAGACTACCAGAGATGAGAGATGATGACTCATTAACTTTATATGGCCCAAGATCACATTGCACTCAGTGTAAATCTCCCTTGGCTATGAGGATGTTAGTACCCGTTCTTAGCTTTATATTTTTAAGAGGAAAGTGCTCTTTTTGTAATAAGAAAATTGGCTCTAGCTATCTTATAAATGAATTAATACATATATTTATTATTATTTTAATAGCTGTGAATATTGGAGTTTCTTTCAGTGGATTTATTTACTATTTAATCTTCTCTATTTTTTATATTTTATTTATCTTAGATCTAAAACATTTATATCTTCCAATCTATTTAAATATAAGTTTAATTTTAATAGGGCTAACAACAAATATTTTTTTTAATTTATTTACATCACAACAAGAAGCTTTACTAGGTGCTTTAGCTGGATTTTTATCATTATGGATAATAAATGTTGTATTTAAATTCTTTAGATCTAAAGATGGTATTGGTGGTGGTGATTTTATATTGTTAGGTGGATTAGGCAGTATCTTTGGTGTAGTTAGCCTAGGCCCGATAGTTCTTTTAGGCTCTAGTTGCTCAATATTAATTTATACATTAAGTGATAAATCAAAAAGAGAGGAAATCCCTTTAGGGTCAGGTCTTATTCTCGGAGCAAGCTTATTTTATTTAATTAAAACTCTTTTTATTTAAATAATTTAATAAAAATAGAAAGATATGATAAACTTATTCTTTCTATAGATATGTTGGTACTGTTATCTCCTCTTATATGTTGATAAGTTTCCCCTTTAGCCAACAAAAAAGCGGGCCATGAGCCCGCTTTTTATTATTAAACCGAATGATTAATTTAAATCTACTCTTACCAAGATATCATCTGAGTGACTTAGAAGATGCATATTTTTATCACCCATCTTTTCTCCTATGATTCCATAAAATTTATTTGCCTTATCAGCAAAATCTTTATAATCATCGAAACCGCAAGTCATATACCAAGCGTTTGCTGGTCCCCACTGATGGTCATAAAGGTTACAAGCTCCAAATGCTTCTAAAAAATGAGCAAAAATGCCTTTAGCTTCTTCTGCCACCTCATTAATCGTTAAGCTTGTCATGTCAAAATTCCATCTAGTTTGAATTATATATTTGGGTTGAGTCTTCATGTGCTTTTCAACTATACCGACGATATGATCAGTGTGGCTTGCAAAATTCTGTCTTTCATTTAGATTAGCCGGTTCTGCATTATCCATGATGTCAGCTAGTTGATATAAATCATCAAAATAACAAAATGTATAGAAACCTCGCATTTCACCAAACTCATGTCTGTATAAACCACAAGCATTAAATCCAGATTTCATTTGATCTTTTTGATACTTTACGAGTTCTCTCTGCAGGGGTCCGTATGAATCCCCTTTTGCTAATTCATAAGTGGACATCAATGCGGTATTATTTAAGAGCACTTTTGCATCTGCCTCTCCTGTTTCATGATGCATCGCAAAACTTATTGAGCCGAATGCAAGAAGTGTTATAAGTAAGATATTTTTCATTTGTTCTCCTTTAATTTCATGGATTTAAATATTAATATCAGTTTACCCTATTCGAAATAAACGTTTAGAAATGAAATATAAAAATATAATTATAAATTTAAAGGATGAATTTTATGAAAGATAAGTGGAGCGGGTAGAGAGGATCGAACTCTCATCAAAAGGTTGGAAACCTCTTATAATAGCCATTATACGATACCCGCGTGGGATGGAATTATAAAGCAAATAGATATCAAACAGAAGAAGAAGAAACCAATAAGATTAGCCATATAACTATTTTAGAGAATTTTATATCCTTTGTAAGCTATTGATGACTCACAGGTTGAATGCAGGTTAAAAGCTTCTTGTATTTTTATAGAATCTTCTTCCTCTAGCCAGCCTTTGTAAAGAATATCTTTATCTTCAATTGAACCTAAATAATTAATCCAAGTGAAATTCAGGCTTCTCTCATTTGCCTGTTGAAACTTAGCAAAGTATGTAACCCCTTTTTTACGAATAAGATTTAAAAAGCTATCAACTTCAATTGCAAAAGTTCCAAAGTTAAATCCGTCATTAAATGTGCAATTAAGAACTTCAACTTCAAATGAATCTAGGTCTATCGATTTATTATCAATATAAAAATTAGAAGAAAGTATTGCATCACCATTCAAAGAACATTCCGCAACATTATCCATACCCTCTTCATACAAAAGATCAGTTATTACTGCAGAATTAAAATTTATATCATCATCTAAATAAAGTAATGAAAAGTTATTAATATTTTCTTGATCATTAAAAAAAATCTCTAGGCTTGCTGAAGGTAAAGCATCTTTAACTTTAATAACAAAATTAGGTATGAAAGCCTCTAAACGATTCAAAGATGTGTCTTTTGATAAAGCGCAATCGTATCTTGCTTGTATCTGAAAAAAATTAGGCTTGATTAATGAGCTAGATTTTTCATCTTCAAAACTATTTTCTGAAGAACAAGAGATCAATACAAGTAAAATTAAAAGTGATGTTATATATTTAAACAAATGTTTTCAAAGTAATAGTTTGCTAAAATAATTTTAACATGAAAAAAAATCTGATTATTTGCATGAAGCGTCTCTAGTTCTTTGATTAATTTCTTCTATCTTTTCTGATGAACTAAGATTTGGACTTGGGTCCTGCATTCATCAAGATGAGCCTCAACCTATCTGGAGTTCAGTTAAAAAAGATAACCTAGATGGTTTTATTTTTCTTGGTGATAATGTCTATGGTGATTCAGCATCTTTAAAGTTAAATAAAATGGCTAAGGCTTACACCAAGCAAAAAGAAAATTTTCCAACTTGGTTGATGAAAAAAGATATATTAGCTATCTGGGATGATCATGATTATGGAAAAAATGATGGCGGTCCAAAATACAAATTAAAGCAAGAAGCACAAGAGCTCTTTCTTACATTTTGGGATATACCCTCAGATGATATCAGGCGATTAAGAGAAGGTATTTATTTTGATACCATGAAAGAATTAGATGATATGAAGATTCATATTATTGGCCTTGATACCAGATACTTTCGATCAGAACTTAAGGGGCCTAAGTCTAACTATATAGATAATGTGGATAAGGATGCTTCAGTTCTAGGGCAAGCTCAATGGAAATGGCTTGCTAATTCATTAAAAAAAGAATCTGATCTTATTATCTTACTTACATCTATTCAATTATTGGCAACAGAGCATAGGTTTGAGAAATGGAGCAATTTTTCGTTAGAAAGAGAAAGGCTTATAGGCTTAATTGAGTCATCAGGCAAGCAAGTGGTAGTTATCTCTGGAGATAGACATAGAGGTGGTATATATAAATATAATGACGTATATGAACTAACAGCCTCTTCAATGAATAGACCTGTTAAAGGTATTGAAACAGATTCATTGCTTATTGGGGAAACTCATTATGAAGAGAATTATGGGATTATTTCAATAAATACTGAAACTTCACAAATTCAACTAGACTTAAAAGATAAAAATGGTGGAATGTTAGAGTCTGTATCCATACCCTTTTATAGTTCAGAATGAGTGCTCTTGGTATTATTTTTCCTGACCAGTTATCAAAAAATAATAAGGTATATGAAATACTTAAAAGCAGTGATGACTTATTGCTCTATGAGCCTATTGAATCTTTTTATAAACATAACCACCATAAACAAAAACTAGTATTTTTATTAGCATCATTAAGAAATCTTAAAAAACCTTTAAGTGCTAAATTTAATATTATTCATGAGAAAATTAAGCCTAAAAAAACTACTTTTATAGGCACCTATCTTAAAGAATTATTTCTTAAAAAAGATTATGAAGAGATCTTTGTTACTAAACCTGGAGATTATGAAACTTTATCAGAATTAATGTTCTTTGCACAAAGTCATGGCAAATTACTTCATATTTTAGAAGATACAAAATTTATTTCACATGCTGATGATTTTAAGTCCTGGTCAGATGGGAAAAAAAGCTTAGTTCAAGAATTTTATTATCGCTGGTTAAGAAAAAAGAAGTTCATATTTTGTAATATTAAAAAACAATTCTTTACTTGGTGGAGCAGGAATTTCAAAACTCAAGAATTCCAATGATAATATTTGTGAACTTCAGAAAATGTATTTTTCAATTGAGGCACGAGGGAAAGGTTTAGGAAGTTTAATGATTGATTTGTGTTTAAATTGGGCTGTGACTCATAATGATGCTAAAAAAATATTTATAGATTTTTTAGATAGGTTCTTAATGAACTTTGGTGATTTTCAAGATGCTATAAATAAAGAAGATCCTTTTCTTTATCACTCCTTGCTTTCTCCCTATCTAAATAATGGCTTGCTAGATCCCATGGATTGTATTCATGAATGTGAAAAAAGATTCTTAGATCCTAATTCTGATATCCCATTAAATTCTATTGAGGGTTTTGTAAGACAGCTGCTTGGGTGGAGGGAGTTTATAATGGGTGTGTATTGGGATAATATGCCTAAATATAAAGATTTAAATTTTTGGTCACATGATAGAAGGCTTTCTGATAGCTGGTACTCTGGTGAAACTGGCATACCCCCTCTTGATGACGCAATAAAAGAATCTATTGAATTTGGATATACCCACCACATCAATAGATTAATGGATAATATCTAACCTTATGAATCTTTCTAGAGTGAGTCCTCATAATATTTATGACTGGTTTACTGAAATGTATGTAGATGCTCATGATTGGGTAATGGTACCTAACGTTTATGGCATGGGAACATATGCTGATGGGGGTATTTTTTCAACAAAACCATACATTTGCGGTTCAAGCTATATGCTAAGAATGTCTAACTATAAAAAGGGAGAATGGTGTGATGTTGTTGATGGTTCTATATTGGAAATTTATAGAAGATAATATTAATTTCTTTAAAAAAAATCCAAGGTTAGCTCTTATAAAAATTATAGAAAAATTAAATAAAGATAATAAAAAAATGATTTTTAAAAAAGCTAATGAATTTATAGAAACAAATAAAGATCAGCCCTTGTAATCTAGATCCTCTAGAATAAATGGCATAGCTGCTCGAGACATCCTAAAAGTATCATGTTTCACGCCCTCAACTAATTCATACCTCCACCTAAAAGGTGTTTGAAATTGGTCTCCAATATTTATTAGGGTATTAAAGTAATTCCATCCTCGAGCTACCCTTTGAGACCCTTGCCTCATGGCCCCTTTGCTTGTATTTAAACTTGAGCTATTTGGATCATTATCTTCTTCTCCAAGCAAAAATAGTACTTCTCTGGACATCAACCACTCCAATCTATTGGGCTCAAGCGGCATACCCTTAATGCCATATGGAAATGGTTCATAATTAATAAATGTATACCATCCAGCACTGCCAATTGCAGCTTTCTCAATCGCTGTATCTTCGCCGTACATTAAATATCTATGAACAAATTGGGAGCCGCCAGAAAAGCCGAACATTAAATACGTTTCTGTACTTAAATTAAATCTACTCTTAAAAAAAGTATGAAATGAAGTTATAGAGTTAGTTAACCATTTTTCTTTATTGGGGATGACGACGCCAGAACTTTTTGCCATATTAAGTGTGTTGTAATACTTGTAATTTTCTTTGGTAAAGTGAGGCGCTACTAAAATAACATTTTTATCTTTAGCTCCTAGCAACCAATGACTTATATAAGTCTACATTTCTTCCGCCGCCATGAATAATAAATAAAACTTTAGTTTTATAAACAGTTTTAGGTAAAACATATAAAAGCTCAACATCAGGTTTGTCCCATGATGCATAGGTTACTTTTTGAATATCGCTATAGCTAAACGAAGAATAGAAAATAACACTTAAGAAGATATATTTAATTGTTGGCTGCATAAAAAAAATTTTGTTATATAAAGTATTTATTACATATTCTATCAAGCTAATAATAATTTTAGGTTAAAATAATTTAAATATTTCGAAGCTTGCTATCTATGAAAAATGACACAGTTAAAATAGATCAAAAAGACATCGCAAAGATTCATGAAAGCGCTTACAAACTAGTAATAGTTTCAAGCGGAGGTGGAACTAATGCTATATCTTCACTGCTAAAAGTACCTGGAGCTAGTAATACTATTTTAGAGTCATATATTCCATATTCTAAAAAATCCATGGATCTTTTCTGAATAAGACACCAGACCATTACTGCAGTTTAAATACAAGCTTGAGTATGGCAGCTAGAGCTTTTCAGAAAGCTAAAAAAATAATGCCTAATACAAATCCAAAATACTTATTAGGTATTTCAGTAACAGCAAGTTTAGTTACTACCTATAAAAAATTAGGTGAACATAAATTCTTTATAACCCTCCAAACTGAAAGTTATAGCAAGACAATTAGCTGCGAATTGAAAAAAGGTAAAAGGTCTAGAAATCAAGAAGAAAATTTAGTTTCTGCATATATATTCATGCTGATAAATGAAGCCTGCGGACTTAATTTTAACAAGCCTGAGCATACTGAGATACCAGAAATAAAAACTGTTGAAGCCTCAACCTCTTGGATTAAATTAATAAATAACAGAATTAATTATGTCAGTAGCCATAATGACAAACCTGAGCTAATATTTCCTGGATCATTTAACCCACTTCATGATGGCCATATTAAAATGAGAGAACTTGCTGAAAAGAAAACTGGTATGAGGGCTACATTTGAAATATGTGCTAGAAATGCTGATAAGCCCCCTCTTACCTTTCATGAAATGAAGCGCACCTTAGATCAATTCTCAGATAATGATAGTTGGGTCATGACAAGACATGGTCGATTTAGTGAAAAGGCAAAATTATTTCCTAACTCTGTTTTTATAATTGGTGCTGATACTTTAGTTAGAATAATGGATGAGAAATTCTATTGCAGTACAATTATATTTCAATCATATAGAAAGATTTAATGATCATAATATTAATTTTCTTGTGTTTGGAAGAAAGGTAAAAGATAGTTTTATTACTTTAGATCAAATAGACATTCCTGCATCTATTAAAAATAGATTTACATTATTGATGTTAAAGCATTAAAGGGACGTATTAAACAGGAATGTATGTGTTTATTCAAGACGAAAAAAAACAGAGACTAGCTCTGTTCTTTTAGTTCGAGTTCCTTAGGGGTCTAAAGTAAGATTTTCTTTAGCTCCTTGAATCCTTTCTTTTGAATTCTTGGTGGGTTATATAAGCTCTTTTTTATTGTCGACTCTTATAAACGCTTTCACCCTATGGGCTCTACCAGCTTTTTTCTCTCTACTTCTCGTCTGCAGTTGGTCTTTAGTCGGATTTAGCTGGTTCTGTAATCTTATATGATAATCATATAAAAGGATTATTAAAAAAGATTAATTAAAATATAGGATTATAATGATGTTTAGTTTATACACTATTAACATCACTTTTGTTATTAAAAATAAATACTATGACTCATTCTTTTTTACCTAAAACTCCGCCAATAAAAACATACTCAGACAATCCAATTTCTACTTCAGAAACTGTATTAGCTGAAAATCTACCAAAATTACTTTTAACAGGAAAGGTTCAATCTACCATTCAATCTCTAGCAGGAGATGGATTATCGGTAAATGAACTTTTTATAGAAAGTAGAATTAAAAATATCAGGCTTGCTATGGTTCACCTAAGTTTTATTTCCCATGCTTATGTTTGGGGAGGTGCCAAACCTGAAGTCTTCTCTTCCAGAAGTTCTTGCTAAGCCATGGGTAAAAGTTTCTAAAATTCTTGGTAGACCACCCATTCTTAGTTATGGGAGTTATTGCTTGGATAACTGGTATAGACCAAACCCTAAGGAAGAGATATCTTTAGAAAATGTTGCCCTTTTAACAAATTTTTTAGGTGGTGTTGATGAAGATTGGTTTGTAACTATTCATGTTTGTATTGAGGATGCAGCTTCCGAGGCTATTAAAGCAGCTTATGCATTAGCGGAAATGACAGATATAAATTCTGAACAAGAAATCCTTCATAATCTAAAAGCTATTACCGGATCATTAAAGAAGGTAAATAAAATATTTTCAAGAATGCCTGAAAAGTGTGATCCATATATTTATTATCATAGGGTGCGTCCTTTTATATTTGGAACAAAAGATAACCCTGATCTAAAACAAGGATTGATTTACAAAGGTGAATTTAATGATGAGCCTCAATTTTTTAGGGGTGAAACTGGAGCTCAAAGTAGTATTATGCCCTTCTTAGACGGTGCTCTAGGCGTTTATCATACAAAAGACAGTCTTAGACATTACTTAAATGAAATGAGAGAGTATATGCCTCCTAAGCATAGAGAATTTATGGAAGTTTTAGAAAAAATCTCAGTTAGGTCTTATAAATCAGTCTGAAATACTAGTCGATGAATACAATAATTGTTTGGAAGAAATTAGAGCTTTTAGAGCTTTACATTTAGAGTTTGCTGGAACTTACATAAACAAACAGTCTCAAATAAAAAATCCATTTGGTCGAGGTGGCTCAACGATTACAGGAACAGGTGGGACTCCATTTATGAAGTACTTGAAAAAACATAGAGACGAAACTGAAGACCAAAAAATTGGCTCAGAATAGATTAATTATGAGGAGGTAATTTAGCTTCTACAAACCACTCGTGAACTCTCTTCACGGGATTAAACTTCTTCATTCTCATTTTCTTATTTTCAATAATGAAGTTTCTAGTTTTAATAGCTGTATAGTGATACGTGTGATGATCTCTCGTTTCACTTTCAGGAATTAAATATACTTTTGTTTGTTTCTTATCAGCCATAATTAGACGCAATTATACACAAATAACTTATAAATAATATTGAAAATATCTATTTAAATTTAATTATTTTTATTAACAAAATTAAAATAATTTAGATTGCCGTATAAACAGGTATGCTCTCTTGTAATAACACCAATCTTGATATTTTTTAAGAGATCTTTATGAACAGAGGATTTGTTAGCAAGGAACTCTACTTCGAAAGAGTCATGATCAATAAGAGCTGCTAAAGTTCTACTCAAGCCACCTGCTAAATAGATTCCATTTCCAGGAACATAGGACAAAGCTAAGTCAGACAGAACATGAGCTAAACTTTTTATAAATCCATTTATTACTTCTTCTGCATAATTCTCATTACTATTAAATCTTGTAATAACTTCTTCAGCAGAAACGCTCTCTCCTGATACAGCTTTATATAATTTTGATATTCCAAAATCGGTAAATATTATCTTCTAAGATTAAGAAATTATCATTATTTTTAATATTAAAATTCTTTAATAAGGCAGCTGTCCAATTAGTGGTGTTGCCAATTTCAGTAGGCAAAACGACTCCCCCATTACTAAAAGCAGCTCCTAAACCAGTTCCTGGACCAAGAACCAAGGTGTTTGTATTAAAAGATAGTCCCTGCTTCAAATATTCAATATTATTTTCAGGAGTGCTAGTTAAGCTATATCCAATTGATTCCCAGTCATTCAATAAATGGCATTGTTCAAGTAGGAAATCTTCTTTAATAGAATCTGCATTAGCTGAAAAAGATCTATTAGTCATTTTAATTGTATTTAATACTTTCGGACCAGCTATAGAAAAGACAGCATTTTTAATATTAAAGTCAGTGTGATTAACAAGATCACTAACAATATTTTCAAAATTATCTAAATTATCAAGTGACATCCTCTGAGATTCAAAGATGTCATTAGATCCTAGCCTGGAGTATGCATACCTCATATTGGTTCCACCTATATCGACTAATAATACTTCACTCATTATTGGATACCGGTTGTTAGGTTGGAGCAATCAATAGACTTGCTTGGAATATTATCAAGTACTTTTATCGAATGAATATCAATATCCCAATTACCATTAGTTAAAAGCAGTGATCGAATATCCATATTGGATAAATCCAGCCCTGCCTCTTTTAGGCATGAAATAGGTAGTTGAATCTTAGACCAATCTGCTAATTTCTTGTTATTAAATAGTTTTGTAATATCTATAGTTCCTCTGCATATTTCATAGCCATTCCCAGCACAAGTTGCTCCAAAGTAAATAGATGATTTTCCTGATCTATTAACTTTTAGGTCTATTTCGTAGTGAGGGTTTTTCATATAATCAATATCCAATAATGTATTAGCTAAAATTCCCCAAGCGTTATAATTTTCTGATTTAAAGAACTTAATATTTTTTGCATCATCCTGTTTTTTATAATCAAACTTATACAAAGAAATATTTTGCAGCTTACTTGTGTAAATATCGGATTGGATTTGTTCTACATTCGGACAGCCAACAACTCGTAAGCGCAGGGAAAGATCAAAAAATAAAAATTTGGGATCTCAAAGATTTAATATTAACTTCTTCAATATTTACTAAAATATTTTCATTTGAAGAATAAGTTAATCCATACCCATACTGAAATAATGGTTTGTAGTTTGCATCTTTAAAGTTAAGATTTTGATCAGCATATCTAGGCCATGAATAGGAAAGTTTGCCTTTGAAATCATAATTTACCTTATCATTTTTAGTAAAAATAACATCTCCAATTCCTTCAACTGCAGTACCTGGAAGCCAGGCTGCAACAAAAGAATTTGAAAGGTTTAATTGTTTATTTACTTCTAGCGGGCGGCCAGAAAGAAATATAGAGACAATTGGAAGTTCTTGTTTACTAAATTTCTCCATAAGACTTAAATATTTAGAATCTTTTCCTTGATATTGGAGATCTTTTCTATCGCCATCACCTTCTGCATATGGCTCTTCTCCATAAATAGCTATTACTGTATCTGGTGTCTTCTTGTAAGAGCCATCTTTAGAGAATTCTACAGATCCACCCTGACTAATAATGTAAGAAGCTAAAACGGTATATATATTTTGAACATTTTTATAATCCGAGTTTTTATTTTCTCTAGCTTGCCAGGTTATTGTCCATCCACCCATCTGGCTATTAATTGACTGAGCTGCCTCACCAATAATTACATAATGCATATTAGGATCTAATGGCAATAAGTTTCCATTATTTTTAAGAAGAACCAATGATTCTCTTACAGCTCTTCTTGCAATCTTTGTATGCTCTGGATCGCCTATAAAATTGAATTTATATTCATGAGGCTTCATGCCATTCAAAAGGCCAATCTGCATTTTTACTCGCAATATTCTTCTTACTGCGTCATTTAATCTCTCTTTCGAAATAGAGCCATTCTTTACCTGTTTGATAGTAGTTTTATATAGCTCTTGCCACTCATCAGGTACCATGAAAATATCAACCCCGGCATTAAAAGCTTGTGGGCAACTAGTATTAGTGCAGCCTTTTACTTGACCATGACCATTCCAGTCCCCAATTACAAATCCATTAAACCCCATTTGGCCTTTTAAAACATTATCTAAAAGGTAATTACTGCCATGTAATTTTACTTCCATTCCATGAATTAAAGCTTGCCATTATTGTTTGGACGCATGCATCTAGAGCTTTAAAATATGGTTTCCCGTGTAGATTTTTTAACCCCATTTCACTTATAACTGCATTACCCTGATCAATTCCATCTGTCGTACCACCATCAGCAATGAAATGCTTTGCAGTGGCTAGCATATGATTGGGTCCTAAGAAGTCATCACCCTCACCTTGCAAACCAAAAATCATAGCTTGCCCAAGAGAAGCTACAAGTTCCGGGTCTTCAGAATATCCTTCATAAGTTCTCCCCCATAAATCATTTTGAGGAACAGTTATAGTTGGAGCAAAGGTCCAGGCAATTCCAGTTGAAAGAAGTTCCTTAGCTACAGCTCCTCCTATCTCTTGGATAAGAGAAGGATTCATCGTAGAGCCTAAGCCTATATTATGAGGGAAAATAGTAGCGCCTATTACGTTATTGTGTCCGTGAACTGCATCCGTGCCCCACAATATTGGAATAGTAAGTCCATCAACTTCTGGAGAGGCTTCATAATAAGCTTTGCTTAAATTTTTCCAATCCTCGATTGAGCTGAACTTATTTTTATTTGGATATCTGCCTCCACCATTGAGTATAGATCCAAGCTTATATTTTTTTGCTAACTCAGGAGTTATACGACTTACATGAATTGACATTAGACCAATCTACCTCAGATAACTTAGTTGCATCGACTGAATCAGAATTAGAATTAAAACCACAAGAGCTAACTAAAAAGACTGAAATTAATAAAATATACTTATTCATAACTAAAATTTAAAATGTTTAGGTTTTACCAAAAAACTCCATATATTAAAACAAGAACAGTAATAACTATTAATGAGTTTATATTGAAGGATTTTGATGTAGAAAAATCGATTCCCTTTAAATCAATTGCTTTTTCTTGATCTGCATAGCCTTGAAGCAATGATGTTAGATAGCAACCAAAGCCTGACATAAAGAATACGATGCCCATTCTATGGATATATGATAATTCTGGTAAAACAGCAAGATAAAGATTGATAGAAATAATGAGGTTCCGGCTGCAATCAAAACTGACATAGTTGTAGCTTTTTTCCAAAATAAAGCAACTAAGAAAATAACCAAAATACCTGGTGTAAAGAAGCCTGTAAATTCTTGAATATATTGGAAAGCTGACTTAACGTATAACAAAGCTAGACAAGCTGCTATTACCAATGAAATACAGGCAGCACTTCTTCCAATAGTAATTAATTTTCCTTGCGAAGGTTCAGTTTTTGCAAAACTTCTATAAACATCCATGGTAAAAATAGTACTAATACTATTAGTCATTGAAGCTAAAGATGAAACAATAGCTGCAATAAGAGCAGCAAATGTTAGTCCAAGTAATCCATGAGGCAATAAAGCCATCATAGTTGGATATGCTTGATCTGATTTTTCTAAAGTGGGTAAAGCACTGCTGCACATATTCCAGGAAGAACTATAACAACCGGCATCAATAGTTTTAAATAGGCTGCAAACATGACGCCTTTTTGAGCCTCTTGAAGGGACTTAGCACCTAATGCTCTTTGGGTAATATATTGATTAAAGCCCCAATACGAAAAGTGGGCAATCCATAATCCGCCAATAAGAACCCAGACACCAGGTAAATCGCTGTATGCAGGATTGTCACTTGAAAGAATCATGTCAAATTTTTCAGGAACTTCGTTATATACAATAACTAGACCAGAAATTAATTTACCATATTTGATTAAGTGCTATATATAACACTGCAAATCCACCAAATATTAATAAAACAACCTGAATAATATCTGTAAGAGCTACTGCTTTTAAACCACCCCAAAGTGAATAGGCTAAAGATAATCCGGCTAAAATATTTTCAGCTTTACCAAAGTGTTCATTATTACAAGCAATTGGAACAGACACTTTAGTAAGAACATAGGCAACTAAAGAAAATAGCGACAAAAACCAGCGCGAACGACTATCAAACCGCTTTTCTAAAAACTCGGGCATCGTAAAGGCACCGCTTCTAATATAAAATGGTAGAAACAACCAACCCAACAATAGAACAATCCATGCGTGTAATTCGTAGTGCGCCATTGGAGCCCCGGATTCAAATCCGGTTCCTGCTAATCCAACTACATGCTCTGACCCAATATTTGATGCAAAAATAGAGGCGCCAATTACAAACCAACCTACATTTCTTCCAGCTAGAAAATAATCTTCTGTTGTATTATTTTTCTGTAAAACAACCCAAACAGCTACTCCTATTAGCGCTAAAGCAATAAATTGCAACTATAGTTAAATCTAGTGTATTAAATAACATATATCACCTCTCCCAATTTAGAATAGATATCGTTGTCATTGTATCAAATTTATAAATACTTAAAAAAGATGATTATAAAAAAAATATTATTGAAACGAGTTTTGGTAAGTGATAATTCTTGTATGATATTGAGTATGGAAAATAAGAAAGCCACCATTAAAGATGTAGCGAGTCATTCACTGGTCTCAATTAAAACAGTTTCAAGAGTTATAAATAATGAATATGGTGTTTCTAAGATAACCAAATCAAATTTATTTATTTTTATAAAGGCACTAGACTATAATCCAAATAAAGCTGCACAAGGTTTAAGATCTAAAAAATCTTTTTTGATAGGCTTGGTTTACGATAATCCTGATAAATTTTATTTATCAGATATTCAGTCAGGCGTTTTAGAAACATGTGCCAAAAATGGATTTAGCGTTGTTCTGTTTCCATGTAATCACAAAGAAAAAGATCTTACAGAGAAATTAATAGAATTTGCTAAGAGAACAAACCTTGATGGTCTTATTCCTACCATTTCGCACACTGATATGAAGGAATTGGTAAAAAATCTTCAGTTAGAAATTCCATTATGTGTTGTATCGCCTGGATTATTAACATCAAACCCATTATGTGTTTCATCAGATGACTTTAAGGCTACCTACAGCATGACCTGCCATCTTATTAAGCAAGGCCATAAAGAAATTGGTTTTATAAAAGGCCATAAAGATCATGGAGCAATTGAGTCAGACTTACGTAAAGTAGGTATCAGAACTAAAATTGATGATAGAAATATCCGTCCAGGTACCAAACATTATGATTGGGAAATTAAAGGCGTTCCAATAAGATTAGAAATAGGTCCAATCTTTGCTTCTAATGATGCTATGGCTGCAGGGGTTATGAAAGCAGCCCATAAAGCTAAAATAAATATACCAAATGATATCTCATTGGTAGGATTTGATAACTCCCCTACTGCTAGTCAAGCCTGGCCATCTATTACAACGATTGCTCAGCCTATTAAAGAGATGGCTTCATCTGCAGCTCAAATACTTATAGATAATATTTCAAATAAATCTGAGAAAAAGAATATAAATAAAACATTTGATTCTGATATTGTAGTTAGAATAGATGGACAGAAATAACTTTTATTAAAACTAAATATTTTTTATTTAAACTATATTAAAAGAGTTTCGTATGCCCTCTATTACAAACTCAATAGCAAGAGCTCCAAGTAATAAGCCGAATATTTTTTCAATAACTGTAAGCATCGTTGGGCCCAATTTGGCAGATAGTATAGATGATAGCCACATTGCAAGAGTTGCTATAAGAACAGTCAAAAAAATTGGTAAGAACGAAACAGTGGCATCGGCAAGACTCGCATACGATTGCTTTGAAAGTAATAAGCTTGTTGCCATTGCCCCAGGGCCGGCAATTATAGGAATAGATAAAGGGAAAATTGCTATTGACTCAATTGTTTCATCATTAATAGCTGTATCAGCAGTTTCTTGCTTTCTTACTTGTCTTTGCTCAAAGACCATTTGATAAGCTATCGCAATCAAAAATAATCCACCAATAATTCTAAATGAATCCATGCTTATATTCATTGCATCAAGAATTGCATTACCAAATAACCAAAATGAAGACAAAACCATAAGTGAAACTGCGGATGCTCTTATGTATATTGATTTAATTTGTTTTTTATTCAATCCAGTAGTAAGAGCTGCAAAAATAGGTATTAATGAAATAGTTTACAGATCTTCTTTTATAGTTTCTGTACCAGAAAATTATAAATAAATTAAATATTAATAACTTGGATTGCTTCTGAGTGTTTTTCTGAAAAAATACCAGAAATCATCACAAATTTAAGACCTCTTTTATTACCATAATAACTTTTAAGTTTTTTTGTTATTAATGCAACTGTTTTGTCATGATTTGAAATACTTTTAAGAAGATGAGCTTGGGTAGAGCCAACCAATGAAAGACTTTTAAATGTAGATTGATTGCTAGTAAAGCAAAAAATTGGTATTTCAAAAGGTTTTGCATTTGAAACTACATTGGCAGTATAGCCAGTTCTTGTAATAGCTATAATTCCATCCGCTTTAATAGATTGAGCTAATTGATTTGCAGCAACCCCAAGATGTTGCCAATCAGAATCTGCTGTTAGGTTTTCTTCGTAACCTAAAGTTTTAAACTTTTCGGTTCTTGTTGCAATAGATTTCATGAATCTAACACACTCAACAGGGTATTTTCCTATACTTGTTTCACCTGAAAGCATTATTGCATCAGAGCCCTCGTATATGGAATTTGCAACATCATTTACTTCTGCTCTTGTTGGTGTTAAACTGTCAATCATTGTCTCCATCATTTGAGTTGCAATAATTACTGGAATACGAGCTTTTTTAGCTTTTAAAACTAAATTCTTTTGAATCAAAGGAACCTCTGCAACCATAACCCCATCAGACGCTTGGCATATTTCATGAATATTATCTAAACCTTCTTGGTTCTCAATTTTTGCAATAATTTTTGCCTGGGATGATTTCTTTTTTAAAATCTCTTCTAAGCTTCTCAAGATCATCAGGGCCTCTAACAAATGAAAGTGCAATAAAATCAACCTTATTTTTTATTCCAAAATCAATGTCTTCTAAATCCTTTTGTTGTAATAGAGGGAAGATTAACTCTCACTCCAGGTAAATTTACATGCCTTTTACTGCCTAATTTTCCACCATCCAACACTTTACATAATAAAGTATCTTCATCTTTTGAGAGGACTTCAAAATTTATAAGCCCATTATCAACTGTTATCTTTGATCCAGAAGTTACGCTGCTAATTAAATCCTTGTAATTTATTCGGTGACGCCACCCATGCCTTCGGCGCTGGTGAATTCAAAGATTTCGTCTTGTTTCAGATCGAAAGTTTCGGGCACATCACCTGTTCTTATTTCAGGACCCTTCACATCCATCATAATTGCGATGGTGCTGCTCCGTCCTTAAGATCAGAGTTAATTTTTTTAACTTTAGTAATAGTCGATAAAGCTGACTTATGATCAGCATGCGACATATTGATTCGAACAATATTCATTCCTGCTTTATGAAGTTTTCTAAGCATGGTTATGCTTTGAGTTGCTGGCCCAGCTGTACATATTATTTTTGTTCTTATGTGATTCATAGCGATTGCTATCATAACCTAGTTATAAATTATTTTAATAGACAACGTTGTCAATTACAACTAAAATGTTATTAAAGTTAATAAAAAGGGGGCTAACTAGTAATGTTAGAAAGTTTTAACTTGTATATATTTGGAGGGACAGGCGATCTTGCTCAAAGAAAGCTATTACCTGCTTTATATAGACAAGATCTTTTATCATCATTTTCTAAGGATTCTAAGATAATCGCGTTAGGCACTAAAGAAATGACAAATGAGGAATATAAACTCATTATAAGAAATTCTTTATTAAAGTACTCAAAAATATGCGACTTAGATAATAATTCTTGGGATAGATTTTCTGAAAGAATTAGTTATAAAAAAATAAATATTAAATCTGAAACAGATATTTGAGAAAAATGCACACCAAGAGGATTAACCCAAAAATGATCATTAAATTCTGGATCCCTAAGAGTAATATGACCTGCAACACCCTCATTTAATTAATTCTAATTCAAGAATAGTCGTAGAGAAACCAATTGGATCAAACCTTGAAACGGCTAATGAAATTAACAATATGCTGGCTGAGAGCTTTCAAGAAAATCAAATTTATAGAATTGACCATTATTTAGGTAAAGAAGCTGTTCTTAATTTAATAGCAAGGTTTGCTAATGTTATTTTCTTACCCATGTCATTTGTAGCTATCATACATTCATAAATATCATCTTGATGTATTTGTTTTGGTCGGATGAGACGATGAGACCTTCTAGGTTACTGGCGCACTAAAAGATATGGTACAAAATCATTTGCTCCAAATTTTATGCTTAGTTGCTATGGAGCCTCCTACAGATATAACTAGTGAGTCAGTAAGAGATGAAAAACTTAAAGTTTTAAAAGCACTTATTTAATAGATAAAAATAATATCAACGCAAGCTGTATTCGAGGTCAATATTCAGAAGGTTCAATAGATAATACGTTGAAAAAAAGATATTTAGAAATCATGTAAATAACAAGGATAGTAAAACAGAAAGTTTTGTTGCCTTAAAAGCTCATATATCAAATTGGAGATGGGCTGGAGTTCCTTTTTATTTAAGGACTGGCAAGAATATGGCTAAAAAATGCTCTGAAATTGTAATAGAGTTTAAATCAATACCGCATAATATTTTTGGTAAAGACAAGAAACTAAATACAAATCAATTAATACTCAAACTTCAGCCTGATGAGGGAATACAATTAAAGCTTATGACAAAAGAACCAAGTGTTTCAGGTTTTAATTTAAAAGAACTGCCACTTGATCTTGTTTTAAATGAATATCATGAGTTAGGTCATCAAGACTGTTATGAACGTCTATTATTAGATGTGATTAAAGGTAATCCTGCATTATTTATGCGAAGAGATGAAGTAGAAGCTTCATGGG
This sequence comes from uncultured SAR86 cluster bacterium, assembly GCA_905181645.1. Lineage (GTDB taxonomy): Bacteria > Pseudomonadota > Gammaproteobacteria > Magnimaribacterales > D2472 > MED-G78. Next base: position 760,742 of record CAJIYN010000001.1, on the reverse strand, counting down.
TTTGGATTGATAGATTGGTTGAGCTTTGGGATCAAATTGATATACCATTACATGAATATCTTTCAGGTAGCTGGGGACCCTCAGCATCAGATCTTATGTTAGATAAGGAAAATAGATCTTGGAGAAATGGAAAATAATATGAAGATACACCCTGCTCTTATAGAGGTAGAAAATTTTTTAAACTATTAGATGAAGATGTTAGAATAGATTTAGAAGATGTTGAAGCATTCCAAAGAGCATAATAAATCTGCAAGAAATAATATGGGTTGTAGTAATTTTGCGCATGCTTTTGCTTCATGCGATAAGGATCAACAAGCAGGTGCTGCAGAAGGTAAAAAAGTTATTGGCATTGTATCTGCATATAATGACATGCTTTCAGCACAAGCCCTATGAGGATTATCCTAAAATAATAAGAAATTTTGCAGCAAATTATGGGGCGACAGCACAAGTTGCATCTGGGGTTCCTGCTATGTGTGACGGCGTCACACAAGGTGAACCTGGAATGGAGCTCAGTCTTTTTTCAAGAGACACGATAGCAATGTCTTCATCTATAGGGCTATCTCATGATGTTTTTGATGGAGTATTAATGCTTGGAATTTGTGACAAAATTGTTCCAGGTCTTTTAATTTCTGCATTAACTTTTGGTCATATGCCAATTGCTTTTATGTCTGCTGGACCAATGCCATCAGGTATAAGTAATATTGAAAAAGCGCAAACAAGGAATGCTTTTGCAGCTGGTGATATAGATAGATCTGAATTAATAGCATCAGAGCAAGCTGCCTATCATACATCCGGAACTTGTACTTTTTATGGAACTGCAAATACAAATCAATTAATTATGGAAATAATGGGGATTCAACTCCCAGGATCTTCCTTTACTCCGCCTGGATCTAAATTAAGAGATGGGTTAATTAAAAAAACTGTTGATACAATTTTAGAACTATCAAATAAAGATATTTCATTTGGTGAGATGCTAACTGCTAAATCTTGTATTAATGCTATGGCAGCCTTACTAGCTACAGGTGGATCTACAAACCATTTAATTCACTGGGTAGCGATAGCAAGAGCAGCTGGCATTATTATCGATTGGACAGATTTTCATAATTTAGCAAAATCAGTTCCTTTACTCGCAAGTGTTTATCCAAATGGTAAAGCTGATGTAAATGAATTTCAAGCTTCAGGTGGCCCAGCATTTATTATTAGAGAGTTGATTGATGCTGGCTGTATGTACTCCGACGTTGCCACTGTTTCTAAAGGTGGGTTAGGAGAATATACGAAGGTTGTATGGATTAATGAGGTAAAAATATTAGATCAAGGTATTATCAGAGATGCTAATAATCCATTCAAAAAATCTGGAGGTATAAAATTAATGCAAGGTAATATTGGGAAAGGAATCATTAAAACCTCAGCTTTAAAAACTTCAGAAACAATAAAAACAGAGGCGCTTGTATTTAATTGCCAAAATAAAGTAATCGATGCTTTTAATAAAGGCGATTTAAATAAAGATTGTATAATTGTTGTTAGAGGTCAAGGTCCAAGCGCCAATGGTATGCCTGAGCTCCATAAATTAACCTCGCCTATTAATGTTCTTCAGTCAAAAGGATATAAAATTGCTCTTATTACGGATGGAAGAATGTCAGGGGCATCAGGAAGTTTTCCTGCAATTATTCATGTAACACCTGAAGCTAAAAACGATGGCGCTATTGGAAAAATAAATAATGGCGATGAAGTAATCATAGATATTAAGAGTGGTTTATTTTCAGTAAACCTTTCTAATGAAGAGTTAGCATCTAGAAACCTATGTGAACTAAACAATTCAAATCAAGGTGTTGGAAGGGAGTTATTTAATATATTTAGAAGCAATGTAGGTTCTACAGATGATGGTGCTTCAATTTTTATGGATAACTCATAATGGATATTATAAAAAAATTATCGCTTTATAAAGCTATACCTATTGTTACAGTTACTGAGCAGAAGACTGCACAAGAATTATTTAAATATTTAAAAAAGAATAGTCTTCCTGTTGTAGAAATAACTTTAAGAGATTCAAGAGTTAAAAAAGCACTTAAGAATCTTGATCTTGATAATATCCTTCTTGGTATTGGAACTATTAAAAACCTATCTGATATAGATACTGCCATAGATGCTAAAGCTAACTTTGGTGTATCACCAGGATTAAATATTGAGTTATCTGAATATGCTGAGAGTAAAAATTTCTTGTTAATTCCTGGAGTAGACACTGCATCTGAAGTAATGCAAGCATTATCATATGGCCATAAATTGCTTAAATTTTTTCCTGCTGAATATTCTGGTGGTATTGAGAAATTAAAAGCCTTTAATTCTGTATTTCCAGAGGCAAAATTTATCCCTACTGGTGGCATTAATTTATCTAATATGAAATCTTATCTTGAGTTAGATAATGTTGTAGCAGTCGGCTCGTCTGCTTTAATATCCATTAATGACTTTAAAGAAAATAATCTTGATTTATTAAATAAAAATTTAGAAACTTTAAAAAAGATCTAAATTATTAAACCCCTTCCACCAAAACAACATATCTTATTGCAGAACCAGTAACATGATTTGTATATGTTGCTTGATAGGCATCTGATTCATAACAGTTCTTAGCTGCAGTAAAACTTTCAAATTCTACAAGAACCGTTCTTTCAAATAAGCCTCCTTCAACCTCTATTTGATTTCCTCCTCTTACTAAAAACTTGCCGCCATAACTTTCAATGATAGGTCCTGCTAAAGCTGCATATTTTGAATATTCATCTCCATTGGTAATATGGCATCTTGCAATCCAATATCCTTTCATACTAGCTTTTAAACTCTAATCTTTTTGAATGCAGGATGGGCTCTGTATAGCCACTTGGCTGATTCCTTCCTTCTAATGCTAAGGAGCAAGCTGCTACAAATGCAACGCTATTATAATCTGGTGACATATTATGATAATCAAGATCGCCAGCATTTTGTTTATCGACAATAATTGCCATTTTTTTCATTGTCTTAGGTGGGGCATTTGTAACATAAATCATGATGCAACCAATTAGCAATATGTTGGCTTGATATTCTACACGTAGCTCTGTCTTCCATTAATCCAACATTATTTATATCTGGAACTTTTGAGCAACCAACGCCGCTATCGATCCATCTAACAACATAGCCCAGAATGCCTTGGGCATTATTATCTAATTCTTTTTGAATATCTTCTGTTGATAGACTCTCAGGATCAGTCATAACAGGGATAGTAAGAATATCATCGAGACTAGCTTTAGGTCTTAAAGCAATTGATTCTTGTTCGCTTGAAACAAGTATTTGATGATAATGAATAACATGAAGTGATGCAGCAGTTGGTGAAGGAACCCATGCACAATTAGCTCCTGCTTTTAAATGCATTGCTTTAGTGTTATACATTTCTAACATTTCATCTGGCATCGCCCACATACCCTTGCCTATTTGAGCCCTACCTTTGAGATCCAGTCTCAAGACCAGTATCAACATTCCAGTCTTCATAAGCAGAAATCCAAGGCATAGCTTTTAGATCGGCCTTAAAAGCATAGGGCCTGCTTCCATGCTTGTATGTATCTCATCTCCAGTTCTATCTAAGAATCCAGTATTGATAAAAATAACTCTATCCTTGGCTATCCTAATACATTCTTTAAGGTTTACAGTAGTCCTCCTCTCCTCATCCATAATTCCAACTTTGGCAGCTGAGAGGCTTGATACTTAATTCTTTTTCAACTGCTGCAAACAGGTCGCAAGTAAATTTAACTTCCTTAGGTCCATGCATCTTTGGCTTAACTATATAAATGCTGCCTTTTCGTGAATTAGAATAATTACCAGTTCTCTCTAGATCATGTTTAGATATACAAATAGTAAACATAGCATCAAGAATTCCTTCAGGAATTTCATTACCATCTTTGTCAAGTACTGCTGGATTAGTCATGAGGTGACCTACATTCCTAACTAGCATTAAACTTCTTCCTGGTAGATTTAATTTTTTATTGTCTTTTGAGGTGAAGGTTCTATCAGGATTAAGTGATCGAGTCATCTCAGAATCACCCTTCATAAAGGTTTCTTTTAAATCACCTTTCATAAGACCTAACCAGTTTCTATAAACAATAACTTTATCAGCTGCATCTACAGCTGCTACTGAATCCTCACAATCTTGAATAGTAGTAATAGCAGACTCTACCAATACATCCTTGATACCTGCTAGATCATCCATTCCTATATTGTGATCTTTATCAATTTGAATTTCTAAATGTAGATTATTATTTTTTAATAAAATGCCACTAGGATTGTTATTCTCCTGCATAACCTATATATTGATTGGTATCTTTTAATTCTGTTCGAGTACCATCAGATAATTCAACTTGAAGACTTTCACCTAAAATCATAAAGCTAATTGCATCTTCATATGATCCATTCTTAAGGGGCACAGTTTCATTTAAAAAGTTTTTAGCAAAGGCGATAACTTTACTTCCTCTTGCTGGGTTGTAACCTCCTGCTCTTTCAGCTCCATCTTCTTCTGAAATCACATTTGTTCCATATAAAGCATCATATAAAGCTACCCCATCTTGCATTTGCAGCATTTAATGCAAATCTTGCATTCATAACAGGAACAACTAACTGAGGACCTGCAATAGTCTTTATTTCCGCATCCACATCAGAGGTTTCAATAGAAAAATCGTCACCCTCTTCAAGTAAATAACCTATTTCTTTAAGAAAGTTCTTATATTCAGGTGCATTATGCTCTTGGCCTTTTCTTTCTAAATGCCAATTATCAATTTGTTTCTGTAAAGACTCTCTTTTCGCCAAGAGTTCAAGATTTTTAGGACCAAAAGTATCTAAAATTGATTCAAGCGATTTCCAAAAAAGACTAGGCTGAATATTAATACCGGGAGCCAGCTCTTCTCTTAAAAAATTATCAAGTTCTTTTGAAACATGAAGATTGCCATATTTAACTCTCGCTGAATCATCTATAGGATTTGGAACCATTTCTGTTTCGAATAATGAGACAAGTTTTGTAAAAATATTCATAACAGAATTATATACAAGCTAGTAAGTCTATAAAACATTTGAACTGATTAAATCCCCATTAAATAATTTATAATTATTATATGATTCATAAGAAAAATATTGATGCTTTGATTATCGGTGCAGGTCATAACGGGCTCGTATGTGCTTATTATCTTGCTAAGGCTGGACTAAATGTTCATATCTTTGAACGTAGACATATTGTTGGTGGCGCTGCTGTTACAGAAGAATTCCATCCAGGTTTTAGAAACTCAGTAGCAAGTTAGACTGCCAAATCAAACCGATAGAAGTCGATATGAAATTAAAGGAATATTTTCAAATAGTAATATTGATTTTTGGTTTTTTGCAGAATCTGTAAATATTTAAAATTGGGTGGTGGTCTTGAAAAAACTCAAGCTGAGTTTAGAAAGTTTTCAGAAAGAGATGCTAACAGGCTTCCAGATTACTATGACCGCATTGAGGCGGTAGCAGATGTTCTTAGGGACCTATCAATTAAAACTCCCCCAAATCCAAAACAGGGCATTAAGGCTCTTATGGGTGCAGCGTTACAAGCTTGGCCAATTGTAAAAAAAGGTAATCAGGTCCACCGAGATGTTTATGATCTTTTTACAAAAAGTGCTCGATCTTTCTTAGATTCATGGTTTGAAAACGAGCATATTAAAGCAGCTTTTGGTTTTGATGCCATTGTTGGTAACTATGCTAGTCCTGATACTCCAGGCTCTGCTTATGTGCTACTTCATCATGTTTTTGGTGAAGTTGATGGTGAAAAAGGAGCATGGGGTCATGCTATAGGTGGAATGGGTGCTATCACTCAAGCTATGCAACAAGCATGTGTGGATGTTGGTGTGAAGATAACCACTAATGCTCCGGTTAAAAAAGTTATGGTTGATAATAAAAGAGTTACAGGTATTCAATTAGAGAATGGTGATGTTATTAATGCATCAAAAGTTGTATCTAATCTAAACCCAACTCTTTTATATAAAAAATTAATTGATCAAAGTGATTTAGATGAAGAATTTAATAGAAGCATGGATGGTTATAAATCAGGCTCAGGTACTTTTAGGATGAATGTTGCTTTATCAGAACTTCCAGACTTTACATCACTGCCTGGCAAAGATGTTGCAGAGCATCATCAATCAGGAATAGTGATAGCTCCAACCTTGGATTATATGGATCAAGCTTATATTGATGCTAAAAATTACGGATGGTCTAAACAGCCAATTGTTGAAATGCTTATACCTTCAACTTTAGATAATAGCTTGGCGCCAGCAGGTAAGCATGTTGCTTCATTATTTTGTCAACAATTCTCTCCTACATTAAAAAATGGTGTTTCTTGGCATGATGCTCGCCTTGATGCCGCTGAATGTATTATTGATACTGTAAATGCATATGCTCCAAATTTCAGGAACTCTATTGAAGGAACTATGATTTTATCTCCACTTGATTTAGAAGAAAAATTTGGTCTTATTGGAGGAGATATCATGCATGGTCATATGACTTTAGATCAAATGTGGGCTGCGAGACCTCTTTTAAACTATGGAGACTATAGAGGGCCTCTTAAATCTTTATATATGTGTGGAGCAGGTACTCATCCGGGTGGAGGTGTTACTGGTCTTCCTGGAAAGAATGCTGCTAGAGAAATTTTAAAAGATAAATAAACTATCTATTTGCCCTTTCAAAAGAAGCTGCATATTCAAGCAATGATTTATCAGACCATTTGGTCCCTATAAATGAAACTCCAACAGGCAAACCTTCAACTTTATCTAAAGGCAAAGTGATATGAGGATAACCTGCTATAGCAGCAAAGCCTCCATTACCCCAACTTCTCTGCCCTTCCATAGCTCCACCGTCTCCGTTTTTATAGTCAATAAGCCATGCTGGATTGCGGGTAAGGCCAACAAATGCATCTAAATTATATTTATCGAGTAATCTATCAAAATCTCCCTTAACCGTTTCAAGAGTAACTAGAACTGCTTTGTATTTATCGTCATCTAAAGAGGCCTCAATACTGGCTTCAAATATTTCTTGTTTAAAATAAGGCATAACAGAGCCTGCATTTGAATTATTAAATGCGATTAATTCGCCAAGGGACTGATATTCGGAATTACCTAGATAAAGTTTTAAGTCTCTTTCAAATTCATATAATAATAAGAAAAACTCCTCTTCACCTGGATAGACTCTTGTATCTTGTATTTCAACAACATCACCACCACGAGATGTAATAACTTTAGTTATTTTATTTAAAAGTTTTTGGCCCTCTTCATCATCTGATCCTGAGTCTAATAATCCAAAGCGTTTATTTTTTAAAGAGTTTTTCTTATTTCGTATAATAAAATTAAAATCAAAATTATTCGGTATATTTTGGGTGGAATCATCTAGTGGATCTTTCCCAGCCATAGCTTCCAGTGTCTGAGCTACAATCATAACCGTCTTACCCATAGGGCCTGCAGTATCTTGAGTTGAGGAGATTGGCACTATGCCACTTCTGCTAACCAAGCCAACGGATGGCTTCATCCCAACAATTCCATTTACTGAGGCTGGGCAAGATATTGATCCATTTGTTTCAGTTCCAATAGCAATATCTACAATTCCTGAAGCAACTGCAACAGCTGAGCCTGAGCTTGAGCCACAAGGATTTCTATTTTTTCCATAAGGATTAATAGTTTGACCTCCAAAACTTGACCAGCCACTTACCGAATTGAATGATCTAAAATTAGCCCATTCTGATAAATTTGTTTTTCCATAGATATGGTAATATAATGAAATTTAATTTAGAAATTAAAAAAGCATCTTTACTAGGATAGTTATTAGATAGAGCCAATGAGCCTGCAGATGTGATCATACCCTTTACATCTATATTGTCTTTAATACCTATATTTATCTTTGAGTCCAAATTGGTATTATCTATATTAATAAATGCATTAAATGGATCTTCGTCACCATAGGCTAGAAGAGTTAGTGAAATTAAAAAAATGCTTAGATTTTATTCATAGACTTGATAGTAAATAGAAATTTTTATCCAGTCAAAGTATATAAATTGGAGCGGGAAACGAGGTTCGAACTCGCGACCTCAACCTTGGCAAGGTTGCGCTCTACCAGCTGAGCTATTCCCGCATTATTAACCTTATTTGATAAGGTCTGGAGCAGTATTATCTATTATTAAAAACCCAAGGTAAAGTTAAGATATCTCTAAAGAAAATTAATTAATAAAAATTTTTTGCAGTTTCTCTTTTGTATTTAAAAAATCTTTATAAATGACCACTGAAGCAGGCTCAATATTCTTTGGAAAAGGTATATAAAAGCTAGCTTGATTATCATAACCATAGAAAAATTCACTATCTTCAAACCCTATATGTTGAGCTTTAACTAATAACGGATTACCGATATTAACTTGATAAAGCTGTTTACCCTCAGAATCTAAGAATACAGCTTCATAAGTTTCTATTTCTATAGGATCTTTTTTAAAGCGATAGCTTTATTCAACATACCAGTATTCAACTGATTTAAATTCAAAAACTCCATCCTTCATGAAAAGCTTTACCTGATGAAATTTATTATCATTAATAGTTACTTTGGTATCTTTTAAGATTTGATGTTTGCCTGGAATAAGGTCATCTGCAGCCATAATGAAAGTTGGCACAGCAATAAGTGATGCTAGAAAAATTTGTTTGAGAATTATCATAAATTACTCCAGTTGATTCCAATCGTGCCGCCAGTAGTTCCATCTATATAACCTATAGCATAATCAGATTTATTTGTTGGATTTGCTTCATAGCTACCAGACCAGTCTATAGATGTATTCCAATAATATTCACTGTTAAAGAAACCTTCATAATTATCTGAGTCTAAAAGTATGTCATCAGGAGCTGTCATAAAGCCTAAAGTATCAACTGCTTTATATGAATACTCCATAACTCCACCATTTTCAGGCTTGGTAAAAATAACTTCAGTTTGATTTACAAGGTCTTCTTGAAGTACTCCATTAATATACCAATTAAGTTGAATATTATTTGTATTAAATTCAACACCTAGATTGTACTTAATAGATGTATAACCTGAGTCTTGTTGAAGACGATCTAAACCAGTTTCAACTCCATCACTATTTACTAAATAAATGCTGCCCCAAACATTAGGACAATTATCATAATTGTCATATTGTTTAAAACATTGATTGGCAATGGTTTGAATAATAAAAGCTTCAGTATTAATGGGGCCGTATTGAGAGATAAAGTTTTCAGGCACTCCCCAACTTCCATTGTAGTCTCCTCCATACATTACGTTATAGTCCTCAGGCCTCCATGATGCATCTGAAGAATAATATGTTCCTGTAAATAAGCCCACACCACTGCTAGAAGCTCCCTCTGTATAGCCAGGTACATTAGTTTTATCTTGAATCCAATGAGACCATTTAACATTATAAGGATCATTGATTGTAGTTGTATTAGGTGACGAATCAGCATAAATACTCATATCAAAACCTCTGTCATCACTTGTTATATATTCATCACCAAGATTAGCATGACTATGACCAAGCTCATGCATAGCAATATAAGATGTTGAGCCGCCTAGAGGTTGAGCATTTACATACCCCCTTGCTACTCCCCTTCCATTAAAACCAGCAAGAATAGAAATGGTATCAGGCAAAGGTCCATCTGGAAAAGCTGCAGTCACATTAGCATCAAGCACATCCCAATCCCAACAATATATTGAAGTATCCCAATCTAAACAACCTGTATACAAGCCAACAAAAGAATCAGTTCCGTCTAAAAGCAAGGGCTCAACCGCAAGAATATTAAAATACTCTTCTACAAAACCTCCTTCATTTATTCTTTCAATTAGATTGTAAGCAGTTTGACCAAGTCTATTTCTAAAGTCCTCTATATCTGTAACCGAATCAGCCACAATTAAGTAATTCGTTCCAGGCTGTTGATTTTGTCTTTTTGTTCCGCTGACTACATAAGTTTTGTACTTTTCAGTGACTACGATATTTGAAGGAATAATGGCAGTAAATGACGATTCACCTGAAGAGTTACCATCATTAGCAATAATAGTAACTTCTTTAAAACCAGCACTGGTTACATCAGTAAAATCAAGAGTAATCATATTAGCGCCATTTTCAGAAATTGTAACTATAGCAGTTGCTTTGTGATTCATCATCCATCTTAATTCTGCAGGATCATTGTCTGGATCATTTACCGTAAATTCAAAAGTGGAGTTTTCAGGCATTAATATATCTGACATTCCCGCCCATGCTTGAGGCACATTGGTAAGTTGAACAACAGGAGAATCATTAACATCATTAATAGTAATTGAAACTGTTCCTGGGCTCGATACAGTTGAATTCTCTACTGCAGTCGCCGTAAATTGGAATGAGTCACTCCCACTAAACTCTGCTTGAGGGGTGTATGAGAAGCCTCCATCAGGATTTAAATTAATTGCTCCATAACTTGGGCCTGAAATATTTTGAAAAGTAACACTTGAAGCACTTGAAATTGATGCTGTTAAATTCCCGATATAGATAGCGTCTTCATCTGTAGAAAAACTTTGAGAGTTAGCAGTTATTGAAAACCAGAACCGCCGCCACCGCCGCCGCAAGCTGCAACAATACATAATACACAAAGAGTTAAGATTGGTTTTGTTATAGATTTCATGGTCCTAATATTACCATTAAAAGTATTAAACCAAAAAAAAGAGGGTTAAAAAAACCCTCTTTTTAATATTCTAATTATTTCAGATTGCAGTTTGGAATCTAAATCCAAATGCTCTTGGTGGAGCATACATAGCTCTAACATAACCAGCATTGCCTGCAAAAGAATCTGTTTTAATTAACTCATCAGTTAAATTAAATACATAGAACTCAAGACCCCATGCTTCAGTTTCATTTACAAGAGTTACTGCAGCATTTGCAGTAGTTGTAGCCTCTTGTCCACTATGGAAAGGAGCTACAGCATAGTTAGTTTCATTAAAGAACATTTCTCCAGTATGACTAATACTTAGATTAGGTCTAACAAACCATCCAGATGCTGGATAGAAAGTATGCTCAATAGTTACCGTTGCTGATACTTCAGGAGACCACATTAAGTTCTTACCATCAAGATTATGATCGCCAGCTGCTGCACAAGGATCTTGACCTAATAAAGCTCTTTCAAGACAAAGATAACCATCGGCAAAATCTTCTGAGCCGCCAGGTTGAGGTGCATCTAATGCTGCTACCCAACCATAAACTCTTCCATTGTCCCAAGCATTCCAATCAAACTCTAATTCAAGACCTTGAATTGTTGTTTCCTCAAGATTCTTGGTCATTAATGTGTAAATTGCATTTCCATTTTGCTCATCGTAACCAACAAAACCAAACATAGTTCTTTGCATGTTTTCATATTGAGAAACAAAAGCATTACCTAGAAGTTTTAAATCTCCACCTAATAAGGAAGCTTTAAATCCTAATTCAAATGTTGTGTTATCTTCAGGTTCGTAAGGGAAATTAATGAATACACCGTCACCTCTGTCTACATTATCACCGAAACCACCAGCTTTAAAACCAGTAGCTACAGAACCATAAACAAATAGATCATCATTAACAATATAGTCAAAACCTAATTTATAAGTTCCTGCATCCCATTCTGCTGCATAGCTATTGTCTGCATTAGCTGGAATATCAAGGAAGTTAGGATTATAAATACCGTCATTCATTCCAAGATCATCTGATTGATAAACTCCGTTATAAACTGACCAGTCTACAAAAGTTAAATTTCCGCCTGCATCACTAACTAAACGTGTATTACCAACGAAATCATAACTTTCAAACCAAAAACAGTCATTTGCATCAGCACAATACATATTTGGATTTGTCCAATATCCATGAGTGATTATAGTTTTACCGCCTACATCTTCTTTTTCATCCCAAGTATGTCTGTAACCAAAAGTAATATTTAATCTATCATCAACTGCATAATCCATTTGACCGAAAATAGCCATTGATTCAACTGTTCTATTTGGTTGATAGTAAGAAGCTGCAAAAGGCCTCATAGTTACACCATTAAAAGGCTGCTCAACATCATATCTAGATGAGTTATCTTCATCCATATAAAAAACACCAGCAACCCATTGAAGTTGATCATCTGTATCTGATTTAAGTTGGAATTCAACAACATTTGAACTCATTTCCTGTGTTGTTCTTGACATCTCATCAAACCACATAGGTCTAACATTAGCAGCTAAAGTAGCTGCTGCTGAACCTGGAACTAAACCAAGTGCTCCTGCAACTGCATCAAAATCTTGCATCCAAACTGAATACTGACATCCATAAGCATATGAAGCTTCAACTGATCCACCCCAGCCCATTTGGCAATTATCATAACCCATGCTCCAAGCAGTATTTTGGAAATATGCATCACCATTAAATCCTGTTCCATTTGAGCCTTCAACTTTAGGGCCCCAACCATACTGACAGCCATATATGCCGCCACAATCATGATGCCCTCTAAGAGCAAACCATCCAGTCATCATTGAGTCTGGGTGTTGTCTTTTAAAACCATAAGCAGGGTGAGATGGATCTACAAAATTACCACCATCATTATCATTAATTTGATATCTATCTTGCTCATATATTTGTTTAATTCTCCAAGAACGTCTTCAAATTGGTCTGAATTTAAGTTCAGATCTTAAACTAGTGATTCCAAAATCTAATTCACCTGGGTTATTAATAGCTGCATGAAAAGGATCGTCAGGACCTTGATCACATGAAAAGTCATATGCCATTCCTCTAGACATTTCAGCCTGTTCACAATCTTTTAAATAGATACTACCAGCACCATCATCTTGAAAATGATCTAAAGCAACATACCATTCAAGATCTAAATTATTTGCTGGTGCAAATAAGAATCCTAATCTACCAGCCCAATTGTTTGTATTACCGTATGCATCTGCTGCTTTAACATCTTTAGCTCTTCTTTGGTCAACGTTTGCTATTCCATCAGCCATAACATCTCTGCCATCAGCCCAAGTTTCTGTGCTTTGATTTGGACCACCTGGACCAGATCTATTAATACCTATCTTTCCATCTCTGTTGTAACCAGCCAAGTGACTTTACTCACTTGAAATTTGATTTCTTCTTTTTACAGCCCATGTTCGACGATGCTAAAAATAATAATGTTAATGAAACCATCAATTACTGTTTAAAACACCCGCGCTGGAATCTCAGCTTACAAACCCATCATCAGAAGGCTTGTTATAGACTAGCTGAATGGCCCCAGTAGTATTATTTCTTCCAAATAGAGTTCCTTGAGGTCCTCTTATTATTTCAATTCTTTGAACATCATGGGCAAGCATTAAAGCTGCTTGAGGTCTTGGTGAATACATTCCATCAACATGAACTGCAACAGTTGGATCGCCTATTTCAGTATAGTTATTAGAACCGATACCTCTAATAGCAATATTAACTCCTGAATCTTCAGCAGAAGTTCCGACTTGCATATTAGGAACTAGATTTGATAAATCTGAAATTCTTGCTATACCTTGTGTATTCAATTGATCTTGAGATACAACAGAAACAGCAATTGGTGTCTCCATTAAGTTAGTTTCACGTTTAGTTGCTGTAACAATTACCTCTTCAATAGAAGCATCTGCTTCATCTTGAGCAAAAGTATGATTAGTGATACTTGCAAATGAAATTACAAGCAATGAAAGTAAATACCTATTAAAATTCATCATTTCCCCTCTATTCTAATTAAAGAATGATTACATCGATAATTTAATGACATCGATGTCAGTTATATATGCACGCAATTATATCTAAAAATTGGGTATAAATGCAAAAAAACTACTGAGGATAATTGTGCGCATTTCTTACGCACAAATATTTGCCTTAAAATTTAAACAAAATAATACATCTCCTACCTAAAAGGTAAGAGACGTAAAATTTGTTATAAGAAATTTAAAAGGAGAGACTATCTAGATTCGCGAGGACGTGATTCGTTAACAACCAACTTTCTGCCTTCAATTTCGGAATCGTTAAGAGCTTCAATTGCTTTTTCAGCACCTTCACTCATTTCAACAAAGCCAAAACCTCTAGAACGGTTAGTCATTCTGTCAGTAATAATTTTTGCTGAAGTAACTGTTCCGTGTTCTGCAAAAAGGTTTTCAAGATCTTGGTCGCTCATGCCCCAAGAAAGGTTTCCAACGTATATATTCATAATTTCCTATTTATAAAAAAAAATGCATTTTACATTACATTTCTTCGTCTGAGTAACTTTTTTTAATTATTAACGAATTTAATAGTTGAGTCTCCAAACTCAGACCACCATTCCATACCCATTAAATGGATTCTTTCGAGGTTGATTTCAGAGCTATCATCAAGCTTTTTATTTACTTTTTCAGTAGGCGAATTAATCCTTAAATACTTCTCTTTCATTAAATCAATAGCAATTTCATGATCCATATTTTGTTCAAGCATTATTCCAATAACATCATTTTTGAGCCATCCAAGGGCGCCCCATTTTTTTGAAGCAGCGCCATCAATTTTTTCTCTATCAATCCCGGTGCCTATACTTAAGACTTTAACTTTATCTGTCTTAAATAATTTCATTGCCTCTGCATAACCTATCAATGCAGGATTGTTTGAAACTATTCCTCCATCAATATGCCAGCTTCCATCTTCAAGCTCAGAGGTTGGGTAATATATTGGTGCTGCACTAGTTGCCATTGCTGCGCTTACTGCTTTGATTTCTGGCGTATTCATACTACTTAAAAGTGTAGGTTTTCTATTTTCGACATCGTAGCTCAGAGTCATAATGGGTTTATGAGCTTCTCCCATTGATGCATCAGATAAATATTTTTTTAAGGTATCAGTTTTACCGATACCATCATACTTAGGCCTGGTATGTAAAAAAGAAGTTCTGTTTTCCCATGAAGCTGACATAGAAGAAAGAATATTTTCTCTTGACCAAAATTCATGGAGTTCACTGGCGTTCATTTTTTCAACAGCAATTAGTAGAGCATTCATTCCGCCAGCGCTAGTTCCAATGAACATATCAAATAAATCAAAAATAGATTTTCCGGTTGCGACTTCTAACTGTTTTAAGAAAACTACTCCAGCTATAGCTCGAACTCCACCTCCATCAAATGACAGGACTCGTTTTGCTTTTTTACGGGAGAATATTTCAAAGTAATTCTTCATTACAAAGATCCTTTAAAAAGAAATAAAAAGTTAAGCTTAATCTGGTGTTGAGGATCCAGCACCTCTACTGTCTGCTCTAGCATTTCTATCGATCGCATCAGCCCTCTTTTCCATATTATCTGCATTCATGGGAAGTATGGCCATTCTTTGAGTTTCTCTGTCAATAATAGATTGCGCTATCTTTTCTTGATTATTTGTATATCTCGAATCTAGTTGAGCTTGAGTAGGAATAGGGAAATCAAGAATTTTTTGATGAAAGTCTTTGTAGGTACTAATTGCTTACCTGAATATTTACCAGAATCTATTGAAAACATTTCTGAAAACAGTAATCGTCACTTTAGCTAACTCATCTTCAACTGTTGATGGTCCAGAAGCTTCAAGTTGCGAAGATGCAAATAAAGAAAAAGTAATACATAAAGTTAGTAGGTTTTTTAAAGTCATGGCTGTAGTCTCCTTAAATTATTGAAATATTATAAACTATATTTAATTACGGGGTGCTTGGATTAGTTGCTGAATCTCGTTTCATTGTTTGTCTCATTTCACGCATCTTAATTTGCTGCTCACGAAAATTATTATTTTGGTTAGATGAATTATTTTTTATATTATCTCTCTGATTGTTGCTCATATGCTCAATCATTGCGGCATGAGTTCTATTAACTTCGGCCTGAGTAGGTTCTGGACGAAGTAGCATCTGATTATGAACTTGTTGTAAATAAGCAAGTCGCTTTCCCTCATATCTTCCAGAGTTGATAACTAAAAGAAGGTCATCAGCCGCTTCTTTTTGCTTTTCGACAATCTGCTCAACGCTTGGCGCACCTTTGAGCTCTGCTATATCTACTCTTAATCTTTCCATAACTCTTTTATCTTGCTCAGCTGAAACTGCAAAAAGGGGCATTGAAAGTAATATTGTGAGGATTAATGTATGTTTCATAATTACGCTATTTATATAAAATATATTACTAATATAGATTGGTTTTATAATAAAAAGTTCAAAATCTTAAAATTTTCTTTTTTGTGGACCACATTTTCCTGAAGCTTGAATCTCTACTTTAGGATTTTTATTTTTAGTACCATCGGTTTTTTTTAACCAAATATCAGCATCAATTCTACCTTTTCCTGTATACCAGTTAATCGAATTACTGACACGGTATAAATCAACTTTAAAATCTGTAAATACAGGATGGATTTCATCAGGCAGCATTGTTGTTAATATTTCTATACCTTTATCTGTATTATTTTCAACCCATTTAGCTTCAGGGTTAATCCAGGTTGGTGATGGTTCAAAAATATAATTTAGCTTAACCATGGTGTCATCTTTTTTATTTATCTCCCAATACTGGGTGACTGTAATTGGATCTTTTTGCCAAAATTCTTCAGCAAAATTGCTTTTAGCTTTCTGTAAAAGAAAAATAGATTGTTGAGTTTGAACTGCAAGGTTTCTAAAAAGCTCGATGCCTTCAGATAAATAGTTCTTAGTAACATCTTCATAAGTTATAGAGTAGGTTCCTTCAAGCTCACAAATAACTTTTGTTGTTGATTGAGCATGTAAACTAGGAACAAGAAAAATAAGAAATAGAAACTTATAGTTCATGATTAATCTGTTACCACTTTATCGTATTAGCCATGAATTACAGTTGTACGCTTCAGATGCTTAAATGCATCATCATCTATATCTACATCTTTCATGGCTTTTCCAGCTCCAGGAATCATCTACAATAAAGAATTATTTTTTCCATTTTCTATCAGGGGCTATCTGTTGCGATTTCATTTGAAATATCATCCCAGTTAACTCTTTGAGCTCTAGAAAGATGTCCCTGGTTCCACTCTGCTTCTGATCTTACATCAATAATAATGGCCTCTTTTAAGCCATTGCTAAAAGCATTAACTGAAAGCAATATACCTAACAAAATAAATAGTTGCTTCATATACGTAACTCTTTGTTCATAGCTGTAAATCTACAAAAACATGTTCTTTTGCCGCTGTCATCTGTGATGTCTATATTCCAAACAGATGTTGATTTTCCAATATGTACTGCAGTAGCTTTTCCATAAACAAAACCCTCCCTTACTGACCCAAGATGATTTGCATTAATCTCAAGGCCAACTGCAATATGAGTATTATTATCGAGAACAAGGTTTGCTCCTATACTTCCAACTGTTTCTGCAAGAACACATGAAGCACCTCCATGAAGAATCTCAAAAGGCTGTTTAGTTTTTTCTGATACTGGCATCTTCGCAATAACATAATCATCACCAATTTCTATAATTTCTACACCTAGGTGTTTATCCATATTAACCATTGCCCCATAACTATCTTGAGAATCAATAGAATCATGCCATATCTTATTTTCTGTAACTTTTATCATCAAAGGATTTTATCATGAGTTTCTTCATTTAATTTGTTAAAAACAATTCAATTTGTTTAACTTTTTTAGTTACTTTAATATATCAACGTAACTATCTTATATGGAATATTTATGGTTGAGAGAATAAAAATTATTGGCGTAGCTAATTCGCCTTATACGCGCAAAATGTTATCTATTTTAAGATATAAGCATATTCCATATGAAGTCCATTGGGGTGATGTTGCTACTCATCTTGCAAAATTAGGTATAGAGCCACCACGTCCTATTTTATTGCCTACGGTACTTTTAAAAAATGAAGAAAATGATTACATTGCAACAACTGACACTACTCCAATTATAAGAAGATTAGAAAATGAATTTACTGAAAGAAGGATAGTTCCAAATGACCCTGCTCTAGCTTTTATAAATTATTTATTAGAAGACTTTGGTGATGAGTGGGTTACCAAATATATGTTTCATTATAGATGGCATTTTGAAGAAGATGCAGATAATGCTGGAACAATTCTTCCATTAAGCCATGCGGTAAATCTTCCCAAGGATATCCATTCAGACTTCAAATCTATTGTTGCTAAAAGACAAATTGATAGACTTTGGGTTGTAGGCTCAAGCGATAAAACTGCTGCATTAATTGATTCAAGTTACAAAAGATTTTTAAAATTAATGGAAGCTCATTTATTAATAAGTCCTTTCCTCTTTGGCGATAAACCCTCCTCAGCAGACTTTGCTATCTATGGTCAGCTCACACAACTTGTTGGCTTTGATCCAACTTCAAGAAAAATTGCTCATGAAATCTCATCTAGAAGTGTTGCATGGGTAGATGTGATGGAGGATTTAACTGGTATTGATCCAGAGCAATTAAATTGGACAAGTCTGGAAGATAGTCCTCAAACTCTTAAAGATATTTTAAAAGAAGAGCATTTCAGGTTAATGAAAGACAAAGCGATTAAACAGAATGCTGATACATGGGAAGCTGAAATTAATGGATCTACTTGGAAACAAAAAACTTTTAACTATCAAGCAAAATGCTTCACTTGGATTTTTATTAGTAATAATCTAGATGATGAAGAAATGCTATGGCCTTATTCGATGCCACCAGTTGTGAAATTTTAATAAAAGGATAGTGATATGGAAATTAAAGATAAAAGAGTCGTAGTTACAGGTGCTGCTAGCGGGATTGGTAAAGCTTTATGTATTGCTTTTAAAGAATCTGGTGCAAAGTCTATAGTATGTGTTGATATGAATATTGATGGAGCAAGGGAAACTGCAGATACTATTGGGGGTCTCGCAGTTGCTGCTGATGTTTCAAACGAGCAGGATATTATTAATGTTATTAGCGAGGCTAATGAACTCTCAGGTGGTATTGATATTTTTTGTTCTAATGCTGGTATCGGTGGCAAACCCGGTTTTTTTGAAGCCGATACTGCTGATTGGAATCATATTTGGGGTGTAAATGTTCAGTCTCATATTCATGCGGCTAAGCATGTTTTGCCTCAGATGATAGAAAGGGGCGAAGGTTATTTAGTAAACACTTCTTCTGCAGCAGGCTTATTAACTCAACTGGGTGCTGCTGGATATTCTGTTACGAAAGCAGCGGCTGTAAGCTTTGCTGAGTGGATTAAAATTACATATGGTAACAAAGGAATAGGAGTTTCTTGTCTATGCCCTCAGGCAGTTAGAACAGCTATGACCGAACAAGGCCCTGGTGTTGCAGGAGTAGATGGAATGCTTGAAGCGGATGTTGTGGCAAATGATGTATTAGACGCAATAAAGGAAGAGCGTTTTCTAGTTCTACCTCATCAAGAAGTAACAGAATATATGCAAAGAAAAGCAAACGATCGAGATAGATGGATTGGAGGAATGCAAAGACTGCAAAAGCAATATGAAGATTTTCTAACTCCTATGGAAGGCGATGAAAAAAATTAAACTTAATCAGTTAACTTAATAAAGACAGTTTTTTTTCTAGAGCGGATATATCCATTTTATCTTTATAAATAGGTGCTAATTTTTCTATCGATTTTCTCCAAAAAAGGTCTAGATATTGAATAAAAAGAATCCACTGATCTAATTTTTTTACATCTTCTTCCTGGTTTTGTTGAACCTGATTACCCAGGTTATATAGATGCAATAATTAAAGGTGGAATTAAGATTGTTGAAACAGCAGGTAGGAGTCCAGAAAAGTATATGGGAGCTCTTAAAGGTGCGGGAATTAAAGTTATTCATAAATGTACTTCTGTACGTCACGCTTTAAAAGCAGAAAAAATTGGTTGTGATGCCGCTAGTGTTGATGGGTTTGAATGTGGTGGTCATCCGGGTGAAGACGATATACCAAATATGATTTTGTTGCCACGAGCAGCAGAAGAATTAAAAATTCCATTTGTTGCTTCTGGAGGCATGGGCAATGGTCAGCAATTAGTTGCCGCCTTAGCACTTGGTGCAGATGGAATAAATATGGGCACTAGATTTATTGCAACGCAAGATGCTCCGGTGCATCAGAATGTTAAAGATGCAATTGTGAATGCTAGCGAAGTTAGATACAAGATTAATTATGCGTTCTTTAACTAACACAGAGAGAGTATTAAATAACGATGCTGTTGAGCGCCTCATGGAAAAAGAAAAAGCTCTTGGCGACAAGTTAAGATTTGAAGATATTGTTGATGAAGTGGCTGGGGTTTACCCAAAAATTATGCATGAGGGCACGATGGAAGTAGGGGCTTGGTCATGCGGCATGGTTGCAGGATTAGTTAGCGATATACCTACCGTTAAAGACTTAATTGATTCCATTATGACCGAGGCTGACAGCATTATTAATAAAAGGCTAAGTAACTTTTGATTCTCTTATCTCAGCAACCTAAGGAGATTCACCTTTTTTTGCAACTCGAATAACTAACATCTTTCTGCATTGAGTATCGTCTACTTCTGGAGAGTCTGGATCTACACCACCGTGAACCCAATTTGATCTTTCAAACCAATATTCGTCTTTCTTTACTGGCTCAAATGAACCGGACGAATTTGTTGTAGTCTCGCCATCTAAGACATAAACAACTGTTCCATATGGATGAAAATGTTCTTTTCCATCGGCTTGACCGCACGATTCATATTTTTCAACATATAAATCCATTTCTCCAGCAAGATCAAAGACATCTGATGAAATCATTCCTTGGGCTGCAACCTTCTCTTCTTCATGATGAGCAGCAGTGATCGCAAGAGCGATTAGAGTCTTATTCATTGAAATTCCCCTTCAATAATATTTAAAAAAATTTAACTAGCTAGTTAAACAATTGCTTTGCTTAGTTCTCTTACCGTTTTTATTCTGGTCAGATTCACGCTACAAAACAACCCTTCTAATTGTTTTTAGGTCAAAAAAATTCCGTTGCTAGATTTAACCTAGATACTCAAAAATCAGTCTGGGGTAAGGCTATTGAGGGCTCTCCATCTATAATTTCTACCTGCGGTAATAATGTCTTGGTTCAAAGTTCAACTATATGGGGGAAATATACCCATTACCTTCTAGATTCTCAAACAGGCAATCAAATATGGGCAGCAACAGACATTGGATGTTGGATTGTTCCGCAATATCATAAAGGAGACATCTTTTTTACTAATGCTAAAGGTGCTGTATGCAAATTATGCGGAATATCAGGTAAATTACTTTTTCAAACTAAATTTAAAAAATGGTATGACTCATCAACCTATATCCTAACAGTAGCAAAAGATAAGATTTATATATTATCGAAGAAAAAATCCTTCCATGTACAAATTGATTCTGGCAAATGCATAGAGGCGCCAGAATTAGCAAACTTTGCTAAAGATCATTTGACTTTTGGACTTGGAAATGGAGTTGATCAAATTGCTTTATTCTCTTCTATTGCTATAGCTGCTGCTGCAGCTTCAGCTGATGGAGGCGCAATTGGCGGCGGAGGTGAATAAAATATCAATCATGGGTACATTTATATACTCTTTATGGGTACAAAACTAAAATGGATAAGAAGAACAGTGAATTAGAAGGAATGATTGATAAGCTTAAAAAGCAATCTAATAGAAAACCCAATAACTTCTCAAAATACTCGACCACTAGATATATACCCACCCCACCCCCTATGGTCATCTGCCCCGCCTAGTTTTCGTTTAATCCAAAAGCTCTAGAGCCAAGTTTATTTTTTAATAATGACTCATAGTATAAAACATCATTCTTACTAACTGTCTTAGGAAAGACATGGTGCAGCGAGTAGGTAAAGTTGTTAGCAAAGTCTAGGTTATTTTTAGCAAGAGCCTTTAACCCTTTATTTCCATTATGTCCTGTCTTTACATAGCCCTCCCATCTTGACCAGATACCCTTTCCGCCAGATGCTGAACCAACATACTGATTGCCTGTTGATGAATCAAAGATTACATATACACCCGAATGTCTAGACAAGTACTCATACCAATCTTTATTACCGTTGGGGTTATTTATTATTTCTGATAGCTCCTTATGTGAAAGATGAACTTTATCCCAACCCGGAAACAATGAAACAAAGCCTTTTGGATAAATTTCTGTTACTTCCTTTTCAATACCAGACTGAACCCATGATACTGTTGACCTTCCCCATTCAATTACCAGTCTGTTTTTATAACTTTCTAGAAGCTGAGAGTTTTCAAGCTTGTAATAGTGAAGGTATTCAAGAGTTCCTCCTTCGATGTTGTTAATCTTTATATAGTTCAAGAAGGATTTATATCCACTGTAGTATTTTTTATATTGATTGAAAGAAATTTGTCCGTGATTGATATGAGCTGTTCTAAATAAAGCTTTTGTACCTGGCAAAGCAACAAACGTAAGGATGATATCTGCATCTTTATAGACCTGTCTTGATTGACTTCCTGCAAAAGCAGAAAGCATTTCATTATCAAATCTGATTAAGTTATCAAAGTCTTCCCACTCTTTACTATTCATCTTATGACGAACTACCTTAAACTTTAGATTCTCATAATCTAGACCTTCAATTTTTATTAAGTCTTTTTCAAAATATTGCGTCTGATATTGTTTAGGATAAGTTATGAAATTAATAACCTGGAATTGCTGTCTTAATTTGTCAAAGAAATTTGAAGAAATTAATAGACTTAATCCTGATATTTTAATAATTCAAGAATGTGAAGAACTGCCAGAAGATTTCTTTCCGAATGCTAAGTATTACTGGACTGGTCATACAAAAAATAAAGGTATAGGAGTAGTTCTTTTTAATAATACAGCCAAGGTAGATAAATCTTTTAATGATAAGTTGGATTACTTCCTTCCGCTTAATCTAGACAATGGCACAAGGCTTCTAGCAACATGGTCATTCACTCACAGGGCTGCAGGTAGATTTGGAGAAGGACATATTGGACATGTAAGTGAAGCTATTAAGTACTATAAAAATTGGTTAGAAGGTTCTGATAAAGCAATAATCTCAGGTGATTTTAATAATTCTGTTATTTGGGATAAAGGCAATAAAGATTCTAACTTCGGGAATACTAATGCAGTCTTAGAATCCATGGGATTTAAAAGCTGTTATCACAAATTGAATAATGAGGATTTTGGAACTGAAGAATGTGCAACTCTATATCACACAAAGAAAAGGGATAAGACCTATCATATTGATTATGTATTTTTGAAAGGCTTGAATCCTAAAAGTATTGAGATAGGCTCTTATGATGATTGGATTAAATTAAGTGACCATGTTCCGGTAGTAGTTGAAATCTAGTTAACACCCAATAACTTCTCAAAATACTCGACCACTATATATATACCACCCACCCGGTATGGCACTCCTGCCCCACCCCTTGCCAAGGAATGACTGCAATATGACTACAGTTTTTAGACTTTGTGACTACTTTTCTGAAATAATTGGTGTGTAATTTAGCTTAAATACTGACTACAATTTAAGCTTATATGACTACATTTTTTTCTTAAAGGCATAAAAAAGCCCACTAATGTAGGCTTCTTAGAAAGATGGTATCCCGTAGGGGAGTCGAACCCCTGTTGCCGAGATGAAAACCCGGTGTCCTAGGCCTCTAGACGAACGGGACTAGATGCGAGTGCCATTATATTGGTTCAAGTTAAAATATAAAAGCCTTCTTTGTTATTTCAGGCGTTTATTTATTGCGGTTAAAAAACCTCTTAAATAGTTCCCTTCCATTGAATCAGGTTGAAGCCTTGAAAACATTCTTTTAATACGTGCAATTATTTGGGAAGGATTTTTTGGATCGATCATATCTAGCTTAATTGAGGTCTCAACAAAATGATCAATAAGTCTTTGTAGATCTTCTGAATTAATTTCCGGATAATCTCTCCACTCTCTGTCTTCAGTATTGTTTATATTCTTAAAAAAATTTATTTAACAACATTTGAACTGACATAGCTATATTTAAAACTGGATATTCTGGATTAGCTGGAATCTCGATATGGGTGTTGGCTAACTGTAGCTCTTCATTGGTAAGACCCCTATCCTCTCTTCCAAATATGATGGAGATCTCTTTATCACCAGCTATTTGTTCAGTAATTTGATCTGCAGCTTTTTCAGGATTCACTGTAGGCCAATTAATACTCCTATTTCTGGCAGAAGTAGCATATACAAAAGTGCTTTGCTTGATTGCTTCCTCGAGAACTGCTGAAGATTTGCGCCTGATCCAAAATGTCATAGGCTCGTGTTGCTCGCGCTCTGGCAGAGGGGTCATGCAAATCCCCCGGATTGACTAAGGCTAGGTTGCTTAGTTGCATTGTTTTCATGGCGCGCGCAGCGGCGCCAATATTGCCTGGATGAGATGTTTCAACCAATACAATTTTTGATTTACTTTTAAAAGTCATGCAACTATTATCCTCATTTCCATTACAATAGCGACATGTCTATACCAGCTTTATTAAATGTTGCTCTCTTATCTGCAAGAAAGGGCGCTGCTGAAATTGAATTTGCCGTAAAAAAAGTTCATACCCTTGATGTTAAAAAGAAAGGTCCAGCTGATTACACGACTGCAATTGATCGCAGAGTCGAAAAAATTGTTTTAGAAGAGATCAAGAGATTTTATCCAGATGATAATTTTCTTGGTGAAGAAACTGGTGAAGAGTTAGGTAGCTCAAATTTGTATGGGTTTTAGATCCAATTGATGGCACATCAAACTTCATGCATGGCTATCCTCATTTTTGTATTTCTTTGTCCTGTCTTGTGGATGGCGCTCCTGTAGCTGGAGTAATTATTGATCCAACACGCCAAGAAGAATTTAGTGCTTCTAAAGGCTGTGGAGCTGATTTAAATAATAGAAAGATTAGAGTTAGTAAGCAACCCGGTTTGGATGGCTCTCTGCTCTCAAATTCATCTCATACAGATTCTTCGCAACCTTATAAATATGAGAATATGAAAACTTTTCAAAAGCTTTATGAAGATGAGGTAACGATTAGACGATCTGGCTCTGTAGCTCTAGACCTTTGTTATGTAGCATCAGGAAGGCTAGATGCTTTTTGGGGTCATGGGTTAAAAAAATGGGATGTATCAGCTGGATTACTTATAGCCGAAGAAGCTGGAGCTTTAATAAGTGACTTTAATGGCGATCCAAAGTATTTGGATGGAGATCATTTTATTTGTTCATCACCTAAGTGCTTCAAGCCGATGTTACAGGCTATAAAACCTTTCTATAAAGCCCCTTAAGGCATTTCATCAAAATCTGCGCCTTCTGGTTCTGGGATAGCCATGTCCTCTTGAGTTATTCCCAATGACATGAGCATATTTGCAACGATATAAATAGATGAATAGGTACCTATAAGAACTCCTAGTATTAATGCAAGACTAAAGCCTCTTATCAAATCACCACCAAATATAAATAGAGCAAATAATACTAATAATGTAGTAAATGAGGTTATAACCGTTCTACTTAGAGTCTGATTTAATGAAAGATCTATTATCTCTTGCGGATCATCAAGTTCCCTTTGTGTTCTAAAGTTTTCTCTTATTCTGTCAGAGACAACAATTGTATCGTTCAATGAATAACCAATAACAGCCAAAAGTGCAGCTAAAACAGTTAAATCAAAATCCCATGCAAAGATAGAAAATAAACCTAGAATGATTACTACATCATGACCCAAAGCAGTAACAGCTCCTAAGGCAAACTTATATTGGAATCTAAAAGCAACGTAAAGCAATATCATAAACAAGGGCTACAAGCATACCTACACCACCCTGATCTCTTAGTTCTGAACCTACCTGAGGTCCTACAAATTCAGAGCGCTTCAATGTACCCGGTAAGCCTTGATCTTCAAGTAAAGTAAATATCTGATCACCTAATTTACTATTACCACTTCGATCTGCTACTTTAATTAAAACATCTAAATCTGTTCCAAAATTTACAACCTGTGAGTCTTCAAAATTATTGGATATTAATATTGATCTAATTTCTTCAAGGTTCGCAGGTTCTTCGTAAGAGATTTCAACTAAGGTGCCGCCACTAAAATCTAAACCTAGAGTTAATCCTCTAAAACCTAATGTAAGAACAGAAATAGAAAAAAGTGCTATTGAGATTATTCCTGCTATTTTGCGGAACTTCATAAATGGAATAGGATTATTCATTATATCTTGAGCTCCTTAATATTTTTTCCACCATAAATAATATTCACAATGGATCTTGTGACTAGAATTGCTGTAAACATTGAAGTAACAATTCCAATTGAAAGGGTAATTGCGAAACCTTTAACTGGACCAGTACCAATGGTATATAAAACAAGTGAGGCAATTAATGTAGTTACATTTGCATCAAAGATAGTAACAAAAGCTCTAGAAAAACCATCATTGATGGCGCTCTGTGGATTTTTAGTTTTTAACTCTTCACGAATTCTTGAAAAGATAAGCACGTTGGCATCTACCGCCATACCAACTGTTAAAACAATACCTGCTATACCTGGTAATGATAAAGCGGCTCCTAACAAAGACATAATGCCTGTTATAAGGATTAAGTTACTAAAAAGAGCTACGTTAGCTGCAATACCAAACATTCCATAATAAAAAGCCATAAAGAGAACAACTAACATAAATCCAATAACTACAGATCTAAAACCAGTTTCAATATTTTCTTTACCAAGGCTGGGCCCAACTGTTCTCTCTTCAACAAATTTCATTGGAGCAGCCAAAGCACCCGCCCTAAGCAACAGTGCTAATTCACTTGCTTCTTGAGGAGTTCCTACGCCAGTGATTCGAAATGAAGCTCCTAGATTAGCTTGAATGGTCGCTAGACTAATAATTCTTTTTTCTATATAAGAAGTTTGAGTAATAATTTCATTTCCATCATCATCATTTTCAATTTTCATATTTACTTTTTTGTTCAACAAAAAGAACTGCTAGACCTCTACCAATATTCTGAGGTAGCTTTTTGAAGAGCTCTTCCGCCCTGCATATCTAAAGTAATGTTGACTTGTGAGAAACCGCTCTCATCAAGATGTAGTTGTTGTTTTTCCTCTCGCCGGCAACAATAATATTTTTTTCTAGATAAGCTGAGCCCATTCTTTCATCTTGATAAGTAAATTCTTCTTTGCGTAAACGTGATGTTGTAGGAGCTGCTTCAAGTCTAAATTCTAAGATTAGCTGTTTTTCCAATAATTTTTTTAGCAGCTGTAGGGTCTTGCACACCAGGAAGTTCTACAACTATTCTGCTACTGCCTTGTCTTTGAACAATTGGCTCAGAAACACCTAATTCATTTACTCTATTTCTAAGCGTAGTAAGATTTTGTCCTACCGCATAGTCTCTAATCTCTTTAATTGATGCATCTGTATATGCAACTGATATCAAGTTACGTTCAATATTTTCAGTAACATCATAAAGGGCGCCATTGATACCGATTATATTATCCTTACCAATAATGCTACTTGCTTTGGTGAATCCTTCTGAATCTTTAAATTCAAACATCATCGTCATAGCTTTACTTGATGAATCATTTAGATAAATTTTTTGATCTCTAAATGTTTTTCTGTAATGAGTTTAATTGAGCGTCAAGTCTGCTATCTAATGCGCTTTCTATATCAACCTCAAGAAGGAAATGCACTCCACCAGAGAGATCTAAACCAAGCTTTAATGGTCTGCCTCCGATATCTTTAAGCCATTGTGGAGTTGATGGTTCAAGATTTAAAGCAATGATTGCGTCATCTAGCAAAGCTCTTTGCAAGATTGTTTTGGCACTTAATTGATCTTCGATAGAGAAGAATTGTATAACAATCTTATTATCTCTTAGAAATAAGTTATCAAAATCTGAGTTAGTTTCTTTAAGTGTATCCTCAAGCTGATTCAGCAATATCTGATCTGCTGACTTACCAGAATCAGTGTAAGCAACCTGAATTGAAGGCTGCGTAGGATAGAGATTTGGAAGAGCATAGAGAATCCCAAGAGTAAGTACTAGTAATATCAGAGAGTACTTAAATGGAGAAAATCTATTCACAAATTATCCTAGCTGTTGATTGAGGCAATAGTGCCTTTAGGTAATGTGTTTGAAATAGCATTTTTTTGGAGTTTAAAAGTAATGTTTTCACTAACTTCTATTGCAACATAGTAAGTCTTTAACATCAGTTACTTTTCCAAGAATTCCACTTGCTGCGATTACTTCAGATCCTTTTTCTACTTTGGAGATCATATCTAATATCTCTGCATTTCTTTTGTTCTGTGGTCTTATCACATAAAATACAAAAGTATCATAAAGGTAAAAAGGAATATAAGCGGTGTGAATGCTGATCCAGTAGTATCCATATTATTTCTCCTTACAAAGGCCCATCGGGTATATCTAAATTTCGCTTATTATAAAAGTCTTTTACGAACTTCGCGAATATATTCTTTTCAATAGACTCTCTTATTCCCTTCATAAGAGATTGATAGTAATAAATATTATGATAACTGGATAAAATACTGCCAAGCATTTCATTGGTTCTGTCTAAGTGATTTAAATATGCTCTGCTGTAATCCTTGCAAACCTTACAGTCACAATTTTCATCTACAGCATCCTCACTCATCTTATATGGAGCATTTCTAATATTTACAACTCCTGTTAGTAAATAATTGTCCATTTCTTGCATTTCTTGTTGGCAGAACGCAATCAAACATATCAATTCCATATCTAAGACCTGAAATATCCTCAGGTTTGCCAACTCCCATAAGGTATCTTGGTTTATCTTTAGGCATTTTATCAGAGGAGTGAGAGATATCAGTTTTTTCTTGTTCAGGATAGCGAACACTCAAACCACCAAGAGCAATTCCATCAAAACCTACGTCTTTAAGGCTATTTAATGAAGCTTCTCTTAAGTCTTTATGCATTCCACCTTGAACAATCCCAAATAGAGCAGAATCTGTTTTATGAGCTTCTTTGCATCGTTTTGCCCACCGCATAGAAAGCTCCATGGATTTTTTTGCTTCTTCATGGGTTGAAGGATAGTCAGTACATTCATCAAATGCCATGATAATATCTGAACCAAGGTTTTCTTGAATTTGAATTGAGTCTTCTGGAGACATAAATATTTTTTTCCATCATATGGGGAACTAAACTTAACCCCTTCTTCTGAAATTTTTACTAGATCACCCAAACTCCATACTTGAAAGCCACCAGAATCTGTAAGAATGGGTCTGTCCCAAT
Organism: uncultured SAR86 cluster bacterium; assembly: GCA_905181645.1. Lineage (GTDB taxonomy): Bacteria > Pseudomonadota > Gammaproteobacteria > Magnimaribacterales > D2472 > MED-G78. Next base: position 731,555 of record CAJIYN010000001.1, on the reverse strand, counting down.
TAGAAAATTTGTGTAGCCCGCCTTTTTGATGATTTCTATTCCAGGGCGTAAATACAAATGATAAGTATTACCTAAAATAATTTGAGCATTAACTTGATCTTCAATTTTACAAGCTTTAACTGTAGCTTGAGTGCCAACAGGCATAAAAGCAGGTGTCTGGATATTACCTCTAGAGAATTCTAATTCTGCTCTTCGGGCAAAATCAGATTGATTATGTACTTTAAATTTCATGATTTTTCAGAAGCATAGCATCACCATAAGACAAGAATCTATATTTTTCATCAACAGCTGTTTTATATATATCTTTCATATTCTCATAACCAATAAAAGCGGACACGAGCATTAGTAAAGAAGATTGTGGAAGATGGAAGTTAGTAATAAGCATATCAACTGCTTTAAAGCTATATCCAGGATAGATAAAAAGTTTTGTATAACCACGATAACCTTTAATGCTTGTATCTATATAAGCAGTTTCAAGAGCTCGTGTTGCTGTTGTCCCTACTGTAAATACACGACCTCCTTTTGACTTAGTCTCTTCAACTAAATCTATAACTTCAGGAGATACCTCAAGATACTCACTATGAATATCATGATCTTTGATATCTTCAACTTTAACGGGCTGAAAGGTTCCAGCTCCAACGCTTAAATTAACTGATACTATTTTTACACCCAAGCCTTTAATAGCCTTTAAAAGCTCTTTATCAAAATGAAGACCTGCAGTAGGAGCTGCCACTGAATTCTGTAAATTTTTATCTTCATAAACAGTTCCGTATCTATCTTTATCTAAGTCTTCATCTGGACGCTTTATATATGGAGGCAAAGGAACATGCCCTATCTTGTTAAAAATATTTAAAGGTGGTTCATTGAATTGCAAAATAAAGAAGCTACCCTGTCTATCAATACATTCAACTTCATAGGAATCTAAATAAATTTTAGTCCCAATTTTTGGACTTCTTCCAGAACGTATTTGAACTAAAGCTTGATTATCCTCCATGATCCTTTCAAGCATAACCTCAACAACTCCACCTGATTCTTTTCTACCATGCAGTCTTGCAGGTATAACTGAAGTATTGTTTACAACCAATAGATCTCCATCTTTAAAGTAATCGTATAAAACCTCTAGATCTTCGCATAACGTTACAGCTTTTTTATAATCTCTAACCCATTGTTTTAAAGATTGTAATTCTTTCATTATTTTTTGAGCTTTTTTAGAATCAAAATCTGAAGTTTTCATGAATGAGGATGATTTTAAATTAGATAATACTTAGCTACAATGCCCAACATGCCCCATTGGCGGAACTGGTAGACGCGCGCGATTCAAAATCGCGTTCCTTCGGGAGTGCCTGTTCGACTCAGGCATGGGGCACCAAGTTTTAGTTATTGTTTATGTTTCAAGCATCTTTCTAACTTATTTTATCATTTATATTGATAATTAATTATAACTATATATTGGTTGTGAAAATAGGATCATCTCTTCTAACCAACTCCAAAGGCGTAGTTAATAAATCTGTTCTAAAAAATGTAGTAGCTGATATTGTCTGGCTTCTAAATAAAAAGAAGGATGTGATTGTTGTTTCCTCAGGAGCTATCGCGCTTGGTAGAGGAAAATTAAAACTTAAGTCAGAACTTACATTAAATGAATCTCAAGCCGTTGCCGCAACAGGTCAGATTGAGCTGATGGCAGCATGGCAGTCAGAGTTTAAGAAGCACAAGCTTCAGGTTGCACAAATTCTTCTCTCGCCCTCTGATGCAGAGAATAAAAAATCATCTAAGAATGCTATAGCCACTATTGAGAATCTATTAATGTTTGGATGTGTGCCAATCATTAATGAGAATGATACAACCTCAACCGACGAAATAAAGTTTGGCGATAACGATATTCTCGCTGCCAAAATTTCTAAGCTTGTCAGTGCCGATCATCTAATTCTTCTATCGAATATTGATGGTCTTTACAGTGAGCCTCCAAAGAATCAAAAAAATGATATTTTAATAACTGAAGTTAAAAGTATTACAAAGAAAATTGAGTCCATGGCAGGAACAGCATCTAAGCTTGGTAAAGGCGGCATGGTTTCTAAGATTAAGGCAGCTGAGATATGTATGAAGTCTAAATGCTCAGTCATTATTACTTCAGGACTAAAGAAAGACCCTATTAAGAGTCTTTCAAGAACAACAACCAAAGCAACAAGGTTTATAGCTAAGTCATGAGCACAATAGAAAAGACAGTTAATCAAATTGGTATTCAGGCCAAAGTAGCATCCAAGGAACTTGCTAGAATTTCTGGAGCGAAAATCGAAGGAGTCGTTCAGGCATCCCCTCTTGTATATTCTAGCTGACGAAAAAAGAAAACCCAGCGCCAACGGCGCTAAAAATGCAAAGCAAAAAGGACTGTCTGAGTCATTTATAGATAGGCTTCAATTGGATAGTGAAAGCATTACCTCTATTGCAAATACTCTTAAAGATATTGCTTCCTTTGAAGATCCTGTTGGCAAAGTACTTGCAAATTGGACAAGACCTAATGGCCTTCAAATATCACGGGTATCTACTCCCCTTGGAGTAATAGGTATTATTTATGAAAGCAGGCCTAATGTAACAGTTGATGCTAGTGTACTCTGTATTAAAGCAGGTAATGCTTCGGTATTAAGAGGCGGCTCTGACAGCCTTAACTCTAGCCTAGCAATCCATAAGTGCTTAGTTGCAGGTCTTAAAGAAGCTGGTATTTCTGAGCATGCTATCCAGATAGTTGATGATACTGACAGAGAGGCGGTCAAGTTAATGCTTCAAGGTATTAATAAATCTATAGATGTCATAGTTCCTAGGGGAGGTAAAAGCTTAGTAGCTGAAGTTGAAAAAGAAGCAAAGGTACCTGTCTTTGGACACCTAGAGGGTATTTGTCATATCTATGTAGACAAGGAAGCAGACGAAGATAAGTCAGTTAACGTTTGTCTTAATGCAAAAATGCGAAGGCCTGGGATCTGCGGAGCAGTTGAAACAATCCTTATTCATAAAGATATAGCTAATTCTTTTCGTACCAATAATAGTTAATGCCCTCTCCACTCAAGGTTGTGAAGTTCGTGGATGTAAGCTATCGCAATTACTATCAGATCAAGTTCTTCCTGCTACCGAAGAAGACTGGAGCACAGAGTACTTGCTGCCAATTGTAAGTATTAAAATTGCTGAATCTACTGATGATGCCGTGAGTCATATTGAGCAATTCTCTACAGGCCATACTGAGTCGATTATGACCGAGAATCTAAACACAGCCTCATACTTTCAAAATACAATCGATAGCGCTATTGTTATGCACAATACATCAACCCAGTTTGCTGATGGAGGGGAATTCGGACTTGGTGGCGAGATTGGCATTGCAACCGGAAAGTTTCATGCAAGGGGTCCGGTAGGAATGGAACAACTAACAAGCTTTAAGTATCTCGTAAACGGGAATGGTCATACAAGAGCTTGATCGTTAAGGTTTTTTGTTAAACCTGGTTAGATTTTTGGCTAGTTTTTTTGAAAACCTTTTAAATATTTTTAAAGATTTTACTAAATTATCACTCTCTTCCTCTTCTGCAAGAGAGTAACCATCCCAATAGGTAATTTTATATATATTTGCTGTTTCGGTTATTTCTATTGATGCTGCATCTTGGTTAGTCGCATCATCATGCTGAATAATGACCGAAGTGTCATTGAGAACAATAGATGTGTTGGGTATGTCGGAGAAGATAGACTTAAATAAGTTCTCTATCTTGAAGTGGCTACTTTTTATATTTGTGCTGATCATAGGAGTGGTGCCTGCCCACCTGGCCAAACTCTCTTAGGCCAACATGCTTAGTCTTTCTTCCGCTAGCCCTCTTTCTCCAGAGCGTATAGCTATTCTTCTTAAGGTTTTCACGCATAAGATCTTCTACCTGATTCTGATTAAGGCCGTAAGTAGCTTCTATGGCATCAAAGGGAGTTCTGTCCTCCCAGGCCATTTCAATGATTCTGTTTTCTGATTCTTTAAGGGTAATAATATTTAAATAAGTTAACGCTTTAACTTATTTACCTCAGCTTCTAGTTCAGCGATTCTTCTTTTTAATGGCTCAAGCTCATCTTTTTTAATAAAACCCGACTCTTTCATAAATTTTTCTAATGCTGGTTTTAACATTTTTTCCATGTTTTTAGCATCTTTCATCATTGCAAATGGGTTCATTTAATTCTCCAAAAAATTATTTTTAAATGTATATATCAAACCTAGTTGACTTGCCTTTGATTTGATAATTAATATTATTACAAATTTTTTCACCTTTAATAGGTCTTTTTAAAATAATTTTTTTGTAATTTAATTCTTTAAATTCTGTAAAAAGAGTATCCGCCATATCCAATAACTCCATCTCTTAAAGGTCTTATAGCACTAATATTTCCAGCTCTTAATATATGTTTTTTAGTTATTGGGTATAAAGGATCTAAGTAAATTACATCAATATCCATTTGCTCTTTGTAAACCTCCAAAGAATTTCCATGAAGCAGTGTTAAGTTTGATAAAAAAGGTAGTTCTTCAATTGCTCTATTACAAGCATCTTTAACCAGTAAATATAAGATCTTACTTTGCTCACAAGCAATAACTTTATGACCAAGAGATAAAAATATAATTGCATCAGATAGAAAGCCGGCAGTTCCATCAAAAATAGTCAAAGTATCTTTAGTTTTTCCTAATGTCTTTTTTAGTAAAGTTTCATGCTCTGATCTTTTTATTCTCCAACCCATTGAACCTGATAAAAAGTCGATATGAAGATATTTAAGAGGGTCTTTGGCATCATTTATAAAACATAAGCCCTCTTCTTTAATCTCTAAAAAAGAACCGCTTACTGGAATTTTATTAACTATTTGTAAATTAAGATAATCTGAAATTTCTTCAATTTATAAGAGTCTTCTAGATATATAACACAGGTCATACAATAATATTAAGAAGTGCAAATCCAAGTAATAATCTATATACAACAAAGGGATACATTCCAATTTTATCGATAAATGCTAAGAAGAATTTTATTGTAAAAAATGCAAAGATTGCAGAGACACTAAATCCAATAAATAAGCTTAATAGGTTAATTGCTGCAAACGAATCTATGCTATCTATAATTAAAAATACTAGCGCTCCTAATATAGTTGGAATGCTTAAAAGAAATGCAAATTTTGAAGCCTCTTTAAGATTTAATCCAACCAAGAGTGCCGCTGTTATTGCCGTACCTGATCTTGACGCTCCAGGTATTAATGCAAAAACTTGAAATAAACCTATAAAAAAAACCGTTAGTATGCTGAGTTGCAACATTGTCTTAGATTGAGAGCTGTATCGGTAGGCTAAAAATAAAATACCAGCAAAAACTAAGTTTGCCCATGCTATAGAGTTAACCCCAAAATTTCTATTTGTAATAAAATCAGAACCTAATAAACCAAAAAGAACAATAGGAAGAGTTGCAACTACAAGATAGAAAGCTAATTGCCTGCTCTCCTTGTCTTTATTGGGATTCAGTGGATTTATCGATAAAATCATTTTTTGAAGTTCAATTCTAAAATAAATAAGAACTGCAAGAAGTGTGCCTCCATGAGTTGCGATATCAAAACTTAAACCTAGATCATTAGCTCCAAATAAAAGACTAGGAAATAATAAATGCGCAGAGCTTGAAACGGGTAAAAATTCAGTTAAGCCCTGAATTAATGCTAATACTACGCTTAAAAAAATGTCATTCATTAGAAATCTTTTTGTAATTAGTGTCTTTTAAATATACTGGATTTGCATCTTCAGGTAAAAATTTATCTTGGTTATTAAATTTTAACTCTGCTAGATGAGCTATAGATAAAGCATCTGAATGAATATTAAAGGAGAGTTGGCTTCTAATTTAATTCTTTTATCATCCCATCCATTTCCAGCATAAATTGCAGATGGATTGCTTAAAAGCATCGGGTCAGATAATTCTTTATAAGACATTATTTTTTCATCTGATTGATTTTCCAACAAATCTGAGCTGAGATATTTGCAGAAATAAACTTCATCTAGATCTGATTTCAGTGCCACATTTATTACATTAAATTCTGTATCATTTTTTTGCTTAATTGCTTGATAGGCTATAGATTTTAAATTTGAGATACCTATAAGTGGTTTATTTTGAGTCCAACTAAGACCTTTCATAAAACTAGCCAGGCTTCTAATGCCAGTATACGAACCAGGCCCTCTTCCAAAAGCAAAACAATCTATCTCAGAAATATTTATTTGAGAATTAATACCAACTACCTTAAAAGTTTATTCCAATTAGGTCTTTCTTTTCTTGAAATATAATTCACATCTATATTATAAGATTTTCATATATAAGGGCTACAGAAGAAGAATCACCAGAGCTATCTATTGCAAGAAGCTTCATGGCTGACTACAGATTAACTTTAATGGATTCAAATACAGACTCCACTGTTCCTGATCCATTAACGGCAAAATACATTAACTCACTGTTATTAGATTTTTGAGCATAGAATTCTGATAATGGTTTGGTTTCTTCGTGATATACATGGAGTCTTTTAGTAACAGTTTGAGGTTTATCATCTTCGCGTTGCACCAAGGCATCACCAGTCAGATCATCCAAGCCTTCATTTGCTGGTGGATTAAAATCTAGATGATAGCTTCTACCTGATGCTATATGAAAACGTCTCCCTGAGATTCTGTCGATGATAACTTGATCATTTACTTGTATTTCTATTACATGAGAAAAAGAAACATTCATATCAACCAACATATTTGCTTGACCTAGAGTTCTTGGAACTCCATCGAATAAAAAACCATTTTTACAATCATCTTGTTGAATCCTCTCAACAATTATTGAGCCTATGATTTCATCAGACACTAAGGCGCCAGAATTTAGTACTCCAGATACACGCTTACCTAGTTCACTTTCAGAAGCTATAGCTTCTCGCAACATATCTCCTGTACTAATCTTTGGAATATTTAAGAAATGACAGATCAAATCTGCTTGAGTGCCTTTGCCAGCGCCAGGAGGTCCTAATAAAATTAATTTATTCATGTTTCAATAATAGCGAATGCGACTATGTAATCAGTTTCGTCTGCAATACTAACATGGCTGCCAATGATTTTTAAATCACTAAATATTTTTTTTAAACTATCCAGAGGGTTGATATATGGGCTTTCCATTTTCATTGTTTCGAATAGTTAGATCTTGAAAGCTAACTACCCTTCCAATTCCTGTGCCTAGAGCTTTTGAAAACGCCTCTTTTGCAGCAAAACGCTTAGCAAGAAAGGCTGTTTTAAAGGCGATTTTTTTTTCCATAGAATTATTTCATTATCAGATAATATTTTTTTTGCAAAAGATTCTTTATTTGTAAATATTCTCAAAAAATTATATCTGTACCAATACCATAAATCATTTCTGTAGCCTTCTAAAAATTTGCCTACTATTTAAATCTTTACCTTCTAAACAAAACATAATTGTAGCTTGGGTCAGTTGCTTTAGTTTATTACTAGGAACATCAGTAAAGTTTCTATTTCTTATATTAATAATATCTTCACCTGTTAATAATGATTCTTATCAGATGATTGAAAACCTCTTTCTGCAATAAAAATATAATCCAAAGTAGCTTCTATTGGCTCATGTGCATCTATATCTGTTTGGAAATTTATTCCGTAGCCAAGCATTTCTAAAAGGTCTAATTCAAAACTTCGTAATAAAAATCTCATATCTACAGAACTCTGGATGGAGCTATATAAATTAAATAAATCTTCATTTGCAGCATCTTTTGGAAGAAGCTTAATCATCAATTCATTTATATAAAGCAAGCTATAGCTTTTTTTAGAGAGATTATTATCTAAAAGAGATAAATCTCTATCGATATTAGTTAGTGTTTTTAATTCAGATCTGCCTGAATAGGTTATCTGAAGTTTTGAAAATGGAACTAGATATCCAAAAAACTTAGACTTTGGTTTTTTAGCTCCTCGAGCTATTACTGACATTTTTCCAGATTTTCTAGTAAAGATTTCAGCAATAATGCTTGTGTCGCCATAGGACCTTTGATGAAGTAGAAAGCATTCCTCCCAGTCATTAGGACTCATAGCTTCCACCGACACCAAGACTTTGAAGATAATCTGAATCTGTATTCCAGTTTTTCTTAACCTTTACCCAGGTTTTTAAGAAAACTTTTTTACCATAATACTTTTCTAAATCAATCCTTGCTTGGGTGCCAATCCTCTTTAAAACTTCTCCTTTTTGACCAATAACTATTTGTTTTTGTGTTTGACGAGCTACAAAAATAATTACGTGAATTCTAACAATATCTTTTTCATCCTCTAGCTGCTCGACTTGGACAAAGGTGTCATGCGGGAGTTCATCACCCAGTGATCTAATAATTTTTTCTCTAACAAGCTCAGATACCATGAAATTATCTTGATTAATTTCTGAACCCTCTTCTCCATATATATGTTTATTTTCAGGTAGATAACTTAATATTAGTTTTTCTAATTCTTCGATACCCTCATCATTGATTGCTGAAATAGGAATAATATCTAAAAAATTATAAGCATCCTGAAGTTGGGCTATTAAAGGTAGGAGTTTATTTTTATCATCAACTTGATCTGATTTATTAATGACACATATAACCCTAGAATCAGATTCCTTTATTTTTTCAAGCACCAAATGATCTAATTCTTGCATTGAAGCTCTTTGGATAACAAATAATATTAAATCTGAATCTTTTACTAAACTTGCAGCTGATTTATTAAGTAATCTATTCATTACTTTTGTAGATTTGATATGCATTCCAGGGGTGTCAGCAAAAATCATCTGCTTATTATCAACAGTCTTAATGCCAAGAATATTATTTCGTGTTGTTTGAGATTTCCTAGAAGTTATAGAAATTTTCTTGCCAAATATTGATTAGAGATGATTTTCCAACATTAGGCTTTCCAATTATTGATATGTATCCACAATAATAATTTTACTGTTCATTCCTTTATTTAAAATATTTTCTATATAATTGGAATGACAGCAGATTTTTTTGATTTTCCAGTTGCGCTATATAAATTACCTTTAAGCTCAAGACTGGATTTAAACCTTTGATCTTTAAGCTCCTCAGTGTGATAGTCAGGCGGTGTTATTCCCTTGGCCTGCATAGCTTCTTGCAATAGAGACTTAGGGTCCTTAAAGTCATTATCTAGTGATAAATTATTAAAATCATTTTGATAAATTTGAGATTTCAAATATCTAATTGAAGTTATTAGTGCCCAATGACTGCCTCAAAAGCACCTTCTAATAAAGAAAACTTTCTGTCATCAGATAAATTAATCATCCCTTTTGAAAGTTTTATTATTTCATCAAGTTTTATTTCATTAGCTTTTTTTGTTAATGAGCTCCCCTTAACGAGTAAAGCTCAGACATCATTGAAGACTTTGAAAAATTTGGAAACTTAATAAAAAGATATTCTGCAATTACAGAATTTAAGATTTGTCACCCAGAAACTCCAATCTTTCATTATTAGTATTCTTATTAAAGCTTTTATGCTGAAAAGCAGTCTCCAGGAGTTCTTGATCATTAAAAGAATAGTTAATAACTAATTCAAAATCTTCAAGTTTCACTTAATACTTCCTGCTCGCTCAAAGGAAGGCAAGCAGGTCCAACACTCCCATGTCATCCAGATCATTTCGCCTGTTCCCATAAAATTATCTCTTGGGACGAAGCCCCAGTACCTGCTGTCGTTAGAATTATCACGATTATCTCCAACTGCAAAATACATATTATCTGGGACAATCCACTCTGATGGAGCGCCAGATGGTCTTGATCTCATATGCTGAACCGTTATCTCTTTACCATTAAAATTCTCAAGATAAAAATCAATACCTGATTCAGTTTTATAATAATTTTGAGGAACAGCAATGTCATTAAGATAAAGCTTCTTGTTGATATAACTCACCTTGTCACCAGGTTTTCCAATTAATCTTTTAACAAAAGGCATTGGTTTATGTGGAGGTATAAATACAACAACATCTCCTAGTTTAGGGTCTTTTGCTAAGGCAAAAGATTTACCTGTTCTTTCAAGTTTTAAACCATATGAATGTTTATTAACTAATATAAAAACTCAATTTTATCGATTAATATTTAAGCCAGATGGGATTTGATAAGGTTCATACATAAATGTTCTTAATACAAATATTAAAAAAATGGGGATAAACCAACTTCTTCCTGAGGCTCCCAAATATGAATTGCTCGTAAACTTACCAGTAAGCCAAATTATTAAACTGATAATAGTCGCAAGTAAGAGGATGATGCTGAGGTCGCCAGCATTAATAAAAACTCTATATAAAATGACAAGACCTAATGCAAAGCCAATCTTTGAAATCTTGTCTTGGCTGGGTGTCTTTATATCAATATTATTAGACTCATCCATTTTCATGGCTTCTAGCACCCATATTGAAAGGCATATACCAACTCCCACTAGAGCTAATAAAAATATTGGATCTGTAAACATAGCTTAATCCTGTGAGCTAAAGTAATTCAAAAATGCATCTTGAGGTATTGATACTCTGCCAAGTTGCTTCATTTTCTTCTTGCCCTTCTTTTGTTTTTCTAAAAGTTTTTTCTTTCTTGAGATATCACCACCATAACACTTAGCAGTAACATTTTTTCTAAGTGCTTTTACTGTTTCCCTGGATAATTTTTGAACCTAGCGCTACCTGAATTGGAACATCAAACATTTGTCTTGGAATTAATTTCTGTAGATTTTTAGCAATTTCACGAGCCTTCATCATAGAAAAAGATTTATGTACAATCATAGAAAGCGCATCTACTTTTTGGTCATTTATCAAAATATCTATCTTTGTAAGGTCAGAGGCTCTAAAACCAATCAAGCTATACTCAATAGAGGCAAAACCTTTTGTTGAAGATTTTATTTGGTCAAAAAAATCAACAATCACTCCAGAAAGAGGCATTTCAAATATAATGGATACTTGAGTGCCAAAATAATTCATCTCTTTTTGAATCCCTCTTTTGCCTGTACAAAGAGTGATAACACTTCCAACATAATCATTTGGAGTTAAAACATTTACAAGAACTATTGGCTCTCTAATTTCATCAATCTCATTTGATACAGGCATCTGGGAGGGATTATCACATTTGAAAACAGTACCATCTGTTTTTAAAATTTCATATTCAACTGAAGGAGCTGTAGATATAAGATCTAAATCATATTCTCTTTCTAGTCTTTCTTGAATAATTTCCATATGAAGCATTCCAAGAAAACCACACCTAAAACCAAAGCCTAAAGCAGCAGAGCTTTCTGGGATAAAAAGTAAGGCAGCATCGTTTAAACGTAACTTTGCAAGTGCATCTCTAAATTTCTCATAATCTTCTCCAGAGGTTGGAAATAAACCCGCAAAAACTCTTGGTTGTACTGGCTTAAAACCCTCCAATGGAACCTTAACTGGATCTTTGCTTCCAGTAATAGTATCTCCTACTGGAGCACCATCAATATTTTTAATACTAGCAATCAAATAGCCAACTTCTCCAGCCTTTAAACTATCAGTCTTGGTTCTTTTAGGAGTGAAGATACCAACCTCATCTACAAGGTGCTCATCACCAGTTGTAAATATTTTAAATTTTTGTCCAGTATTTAATGTTCCATTCTTAATTCTGATAAGCGAGACAACTCCTAAATAAGGATCGAACCAGGAATCTACTATCAAGGCCTGTAATGGAGCATCTGGACTTCCTTCTGGCGGGGGTATATCTCTGACCAGCATATCTAATAATTCTTCTGTTCCTTCACCAGTTTTTGCACTTACAAGAGGTGCATTTTCAGAATTAATACCTATCATGTCCTCTATTTCTTTTTTAACTCTATCAGGATCAGATTGAGGTAAGTCAATTTTATTAATAACAAGCAATAACTTCTAAGCCTTGATCAACAGCTGTATAACAATTAGCTAAAGTTTGAGCTTCGACACCCTGAGAGCCATCAACTACCAAGAGTGCTCCCTCGCATGCTGAAAGTGATCTAGAAACTTCATACGAAAAATCCACGTGTCCTGGGGTATCAATAAAATTTAATTGGTACGGCGTTCCGTCTTTGATATATTCCAGTGTTACCGCATGAGACTTTATAGTAATACCTCTTTCTCTTTCTAATATCCATATGAGTCAAGCAATCTGGTCAGACATCTCTCTGTGCAGTAACAGGCCGCCAGAAAACTCTAATCAAGCCTATCAGCACAGGGTGCGATTTCCCGTGGTCAATATGGGCAATTACAGAAAAGTTTCTAATGTTCTTCATATGAATACATTTTACAAGGAAAGCTATTAAGTTATTAGCTTTAGAGGAGTCTATTTATAAATATTTTTAATTTAATCTGATTGGAACAATAAAACGAGCGTTATTTCTTTTACCAAAAACAGCTACTATTGATCCAGATTCAAGTTTTTCTATGGTATCCGAAAAGATTCAAGGCTATCTATCTTATATTTCATATTTCTATAACGTATATGAGTAATAACATCACCTCTTTGTATTTTGCCTGATGCAGGAGACCCTTGATAACATTTAGTCCAATTTCTTTTTCTAAATTTTCCATTTGCGGTGCTATCTCTATCAATTTCTTCAATTTGAAGTCCTAACATATCAGAATTATTATCACTTTTTGCAGGCACAAATGGTTTATCACTTGAAGGTAATTCTCCAAGAATAAAAGTCAGCTCCATCTCCTCACCGTCCCTAAATATAGTTGCAGTAGATTCCGTATTTGGTTTTATTTGCCCTACGACATGAGGAAGATCTGCACTAAATTTAATTTCCTTACCATCAAAATCTAAGATGACATCTCCTGGAATTAATCCAGCATTATCTCCAGATTCTCCTTCTTCAAGATCATTTATTAAAGCTCCATATGGCTTATCCATGCCAAGAGCTTCAGCAAGATCATTATCAACCTCCCCAACTCTAACGCCTAAATAGCCTCTTGCTACAATACCTGTATCTATAATTTGTTCGGCAACATCAATAGCTACATTTATAGGTATGGCAAATGCAAGACCTTGATAACCGCCACTTCTAGAATAAATTTGAGAATTTATGCCGACAACATTACCATTCATATCAAATAAAGGTCCACCAGAATTGCCACGATTAATTGCAGCATCTGTTTGTAAAAAAGGGACATAATTTCCAATATTATTATTTTGAATACTTCTTCCCTTAGCACTTACAATTCCAGCAGTAACAGAAAAATCAAAACTAAAAGGAGAACCTATAGCAACAACCCAATCACCCACTCTTAAATTCTCGCTATCACCAATCGATACTTTAGGTAGATTTGTTCCATCAACTTTTAAGACAGCTAGATCTGATAAAGGATCAACTCCAATTATTTCTGCAACATATTCTCTTCTATCAGAGAGTGATACCAAAACTTCAGTAGCATCTTCAACAACATGGTAATTAGTTAGAATATAATTATTCTTAAAAAATAAACCCAGATCCATATCCTTCTGCTTTCCTTTTTTGTTGTGGAGCCTCTTCATAACCTCTTGGAATTCCAAAAAATCTTTCTAGCTCTGGAGGCATTCCTCTGTATGAGTTTTGAGAAGAGACTTCTTTTCTTGATGTGATATTTACAACAGCAGGAGCAGAGTCCTCAACAAGACCAGCTATATTTGAAGGCAAGCCTACAGCTGAGAGGTTAATACTTAATGCGAAGACTAAAACAAAACTAATGTTTGCGAATTTTTTCATGATATCTCCTATCTAATTTGTATTGAACTAATAATTCTATTGGCTTCTTCTAAACGAAGATTTCCATAAAGTGTGATTACTTTTCCGCCTGGTAATGGATATAAGTAAACCATATTTTTTCCAGATTTCCAGTATCTTACATTCTTTAAACCTAAATCTTTATTTGCAATGTGCATATAAAAATTCTCTTTCCCATTAGTATAGTGTCCTGGTCTGTTGGATCTGCTTTGAAAGCCAACATTGGTTAAGTTTGGGTTGTACTGATTTTTACTTTCAATGCCGCTTTGATCTAAAACGTTTAACATATGCTCCAATAAGCCCTCCTCAATTCTAATAATATTATTTTTTGCTTCATCGCTGTTTATTGCAGCTTGTATTTGAGATTGTGCTTCACTATTAAAACCAAGCCTGTCTGAATCTGATGGGTTTATTAAAAAAACTGTTAAGAGAATGGCTGCAGCAGCTGACATCCCATTTGAGAGCCAGGGCCTGTATTGTAGAAAATCTGGAAACTTTAAATAAGTTACATTAGATTTTAATTTTGTTTGTTTTTCGTTAGAAATCATTGCACTAAGATGAGCATAATTTTTTAATTTATCTTGAACACCGTTGTCATTAATCTGCATCAATAATTCATCTGTTTCTGAGTGAGAGAGTTCTCCATCAAATAGAGCTGAAAGCTTTTCATTAATATCAGTCATTGGATATTTCCTCTTTTATAAAATCTAATATAGTTTCTCGAGCTCTGAAGATCCTTGATCTAACAGTGCCAATAGGACATTCAATTATTTCAGCTATTTCTTGATAGCTTTTACCCTCATACTCTCGCAAAATAAAGGGTGTTTTTAAAATTTTCATTTAAGGTAGAAATAAAATTTTTAATAGTTATAGATGTTTCTGCGCTTTCAACACTTAGTTCAGGTGAGCTAAAGTGAGGATAATCAAAATGCATGACATCATCTGAAATATTTAATTTATCTTTTTTGAAAGTCGCACTAGTTATCATGATTCTTAGCAAGATTAATAGCTATTCTATAAACCCATGTAAAAAATGCACTATCCCCTCTAAATGAATCTATCTTATTCCACACTCTTATAAATACTTGTTGAGTCAAGTCTTCGGCATCTTCTTTTGACTTAACATAACCGAACAAAGCACTATATATTCTTGGTTGATATTTGATCATTAACACTTTAAAGGCATCCTGGTTCTTTTCCTTAACTTTCTCTATTAAATAGAAATCTTCGTTAATATTATTTTTATCCATTTTAAAAACTCAATTTCCTTACCAATATGACCAGTCTTGTTATTAAAAGTTCTCTAATTTTGTAAATTTTTTTAATTTATTATTAATAAACCTTTCATGTATGAAGATAAGCTTAATTTTTTAAAAATAAAATCGTAAAGAGTCTGATCATCGTAATTTAGCACTTCATCAAAAGTAGCATGATCGTCAGAAGATAAATTAAGCATTTCTTTCTCAGAGAATTCTTTAAGCAACAGATCTAATTCACGCATACCTCGTCTACATTTCCATCTCAATCTATTTATTTGTTCGCTCATTAGTTAGAATAAAGTTAAAGAGGTTAATTCTACAAGAAAACTGATGCTAAAGAATCTAATAAAAACAGGCTCTATTGATTTAGATACCTATGAGGTTTTAAAACTTAATGGTGATATTGATAAAGTTGAAGCTTTATTACAGGGACAAGTCACGTCTGATATTTCAGAATTAGCTAATAACAATGCCCAAATGTCTTGTTTACTTGATCATAAGGGGTTCATTCAGGCTGAAATTTTAGCTGAGGCTAAAGCTTAATCTACGCAATATGTTAGTTGATATTATCACACCAGACAAAGAGCTATTCTCAGGCGACATTCTATCTATTGAGCTTCCAGGTTCGGACGGTAGTTTTGAAATCTTAAACAATCACGCCCCGATTATTGCAACACTATCTGGAGGCAAAATCACCATTGCTCTAGAAAATGGCAAAAAAGAATCTTTTGAGGTGAATGGTGGTGTTGTAGAAACTCAAAACAACAAAATTATCGTATTAGTCGACTAGATTTACTAGTGTAACCCTATATTTAAGAGTCCCAATTTCCTTTAGCAAGGGTTGTTTCAGAGGCCAAGAGGTAGTAGCTAGAGTTCACTATTTAGGAGTTAATAGAAGGGAATTCGTTACAGCAGTGGTCCCAGGCAGAGTCGCTATAGATACTAAATTAAAAATTCATGGAGAAACCTTAAAGTTTTTAGATCATAAAATTTTTACTACTCACATCAAAAGAGATGATTTTCAAAATGACATATATAAATCAATTGAATTTATTAGATATCCAGATTCCAGTTAATTTCATTTTTACCGTTTGACTTTAAAAAAGCATTTGCACGAGAAAATGGCTTTGATCCAAAAAAACCTCTTCTTGCAGAAAATGGAGACGGATGTGCTGATTTAATAATTAGATTATTGTCTTTATAGATGATACTTTCTTTAGCTTGAGCTTTTGCTCCCCACAACATAAATACAACTGAGCCTTTGTATCCAATATTTTGGAGAATAGCATCCGTAAACTCTTCCCAGCCAATATTTTGATGAGACCCGGGTTTTGATTCTTCTACTGTAAGGCATGTATTTAATAGAAGAACGCCCTGCTTTGCCCAAGATTCTAAATTACCATTTTTATGAATTGGAATACTTAAATCAGACTCTAATTCACTAAATATATTTCTTAAAGATGGGGGTATTTTTATTCCTTCATTTACTGAAAAAGCTAGCCCATTCGCTTGGCCATTTCCGTGATATGGATCCTGACCAATAATAACAATATTAATATCTTCAGGCTGGCAAAAGTTCGAAAGCTAAAAATATTTCTTACATCTGGGTATATTTTTTTTTCTAATTTTATGTAATTACTAATTATATCTACATATGGATGTTTTATTTTTTTTGTAACAAAAGTCTCCACTTTGGATCGAGGTAATTTTCAGGTTTAAATTTGTTCATTTTCTATGAAATTTTATCCACAGAATCTGTGGATAACTTATTGGATAACTTTATATTCTACACTGTAAATCCTTTAGAATAAGGCTTTTATGCTAATTGGTTAATTTTTATACAATAAAGTCTTTTATTACCGCATTTCAGTAATTTAACGAAATAACATGTAGTATGGGTTTATTTATTGCATATTTTTCTTAATATCACTTTTTTTACTTGTGGGCAAGTATTATTTTATTTAATTTTTAATAAAATAAATTTCAGCTATAAGGTTATATAAATTAACTATATTTAGGGCTCAAAATCTCTATTTCCATGAAGTTCACCTGTTATCCAAGAAGTTTTTTTAAGAAATTTATAATTAATACTAGTTAAAATATCATATTCCAACATGGTCTATTTTCTGAATACTATCTAATAAGATTTTGCGAGGGCTCTTCATCGATATCAATAAGGTTTATTGCTATTTCATCTCTACTTTTATTTGTCATGTCAGCAATATTGATTTCTGCAGATGCAATTTCATCTGCAATTTTTCCAATCATTCCTGGCTCATTACGATTAATAATCACTAACCTAAATGGTGTTGTCCTGCCTAATCTTATAGGTGGAAAATTTATAGAATTTATAATATTTCCATGTAGTAAAAAGTTACTAACTTGGTCACATGCCATAAATGCACAATTTATTTCTGCTTCATTCGTGCTAGCTCCAAGATGCGGTAAAAGAAAAAAGTTTTTCAAACTGTTTTTTATCTAGATGAAGTATCTGTTTTTTAACAATATAAATTCGAGCTAATTAAAGTTGTAAAATAATATCATCATTTTTTAGTCTTTTCCATTTAATAAACAAACTAATTTTAATACTTTTGTATAACAATTCTTTAGTTTTTCTATTGATATAAGGTCTTTGGTAGCTTCGACCAGTGGAACATGTAAAGAAATATAATCAGACATACTTAATAAAGCTTCTAGGCTTTCAGCTTTTTCAACCTCCTTTGGAAGTCTCCATGCTGAATCAACTGAAATATGAGGATCAAATCCGATCAGATTCATACCCATGCTTTGCGCAGTCTGAGCAACTAAAGATCCAATTGCGCCCAAACCAACTATTCCTAAGGTTTTACCTTTTAACTCCGTCCCCTTAAAAAGCTTTTTTTGCTCTTCCATAGCGCTATTTAAATCTGAAGTATCAAGCCCATCTAAGGTTTTTGAAAAAGTATTGCCTTGGATTGCCTCTGCAAGAAACTCAACTCCACAAACAACAAGTTCTTTTACAGCGTTAGCATTGGCTCCAGGTGTATTAAAAACTACAATACCTTTCTTGGTTGCTTCCTCTGAAGGTATATTATTAGTGCCTGCTCCGGCTCTGCCAATACATCTGAGAGATTTATTGAAATCATCACTAGATAGAACCTGACTTCTTAATATAATCGTTTCAGGATTTATTTCATCGATTATAAAGTTATGTCCTTTCAGAACATCAATGCCATCGTCAGCAATATTATTGAAAATTTTATATTTATACATTGTTAGTAAGAGATAGTCTTTGGTATTATCAACCAAGCATTAATTTTGAATTAGTTTATTACATACCATTACAAGAAGAAACTTTTTATTAACAAATGAGCCTTTTAATTTCAAATCTATCCTTTAGCAATTTCTAAATATGGTGTTGGACTTAATAATATTAATTTTGAAGATATCGATAAAGATACTCTTAGTTTTGTTGGTGAAAGTGGTTGTGGTAAAACCACCCTTCTTAATATCATCTCAGGATTGATGCATCCAGATAAAGGTCTTATAAAAATTAATAATATTGTTTTGAATTCCTCTGAGGATTTTGTCCCTTCTGAAAAAAGGGGGATTGGGCATCTGTTATTCGAAATGTTGGATTTGGTTTAGAATTAAGAGGTGTTGCAAAATCTGAAAGAGAATCAATTGCAGCAAAATATATTGGTGATGTTGGTTTAAAAGGTTTTGAAAATAGCTTTCCTCATGAACTATCAGGTGGTATGAGACAAAGAGTAGGTTTAGCAAGAGCTTTGAGTGTTGATTCTCAAGTGTTATTAATGGATGAACCTTTTTCAGCAGTTGATGAGCAAACTAGAAGAAAATTTCAAGAGGATCTATTAAAATATCAACTGTAGAGGGTCATAGTGGAAAACTTATTTTTGGATTACTTGGAAATAAAGAAATTATAGAGTTTAAACTAAATTATTTTATTTATAGCTTTTAATGTTTCTTCTGTTCTATTGAATTGATCAATATAGCAGCTCTTTTGAGGTAATAAGCCTAAATAAACTTTGGGCTTTTTTTGCTTTAATATCATCATTTGAATTCATCGATGAAATTTTACAATTAGAATCTTGTTGAGTAAGTTTCAAATAGTATAAAGAATCAATTGTTTTGTTTGCATAAAACAATGAAACGCCTAAGGAAATAAAAGGCATTTAGCATTGCCTCTTCATATCCAACTTTTCTTATATCTATAAAGAAAGGCTCTAATTCTATAATTTCTTGATAAGATTTATTTGCAAATAGAAAAATAGAAACAGCTGAAGCACTTAAAGCCTTAACATAAAAACTTTCTTCTTGAGGGTCTTTAAGGAGCTCGGTTAATAATTTAATTGCTTCATCACTTTGATTCATATAGTAAAGGGACATTGCGTAAGGAACCGTATAACCGCTGTGAATACTAACTCTATTTTCAGAACATTTTTTTGCTGCAAGGTGCTTGTCTTGATAAATTAATTCCATACAAGAGAATACTCCATTTGGAACTTTTCTAGATTCTTCCGGGAGGTTGAAAGTGAATCTATGCATATGCTTAGAGCCTTTGGTATTTGTATAATTTGTATTTGTATCCTTTGTGTAACGTAAGCCCTTTGCCTCTTCTAAAGAGTTATTATCGAAATAATCAGAGGGTTCTGAAGTAATTATTTTATGATCTGACGTGGAACCATCCTCATTAACATTAAAGCCAACTTCTACAAAACCCTCAATTCCTTTTTTAATCATTGTTGATGGGTATCGAGGATATTCATCTCGAGCTCTCTTAAAAGAAGAAGGGTGATAATCTGTAGAAAATAATCTTTTGTTATTAAGTAAAACAAATACTTTTTTATTATTGATATCACTTTCTTTTAAAAAAGAATTCAAATTAGAATAATCATTAAAAGCTGCAGATGCTGCTAAGGGAAGAAGTAAAAAAGTGAATATAAATATTTCATATTAGTCCTTGTTGTTCATAATATTTTTTAGTTTTGTGCTCAATGTCAGCATTGTATCTAAATACTCTTTCCATATCATAAAATTGATTTTATGAGATTGAGAAAAATTTGATACAAGTTGCTTTCTTTCGGCCATTTCATCAAAGATCTCAATATTATCGACCAAACCGCAACCTACTGCAGCTACCTTGGCTGCTCCTAAAGCTGTGGCTTCTGTATTAGCTGGGATCGAAATATCGGTACTTGTTATATCTGAAAGTAATTGAGCAAAACTAGTATTGTTTGCCATGCCACCATCTATAGACATCTCTTTTACTTCGAGACCATCTGCTTTCATTGCTATTAGGATTTCTTTAGTTTGATAGCACAAAGAATTAAATGCTGCTGTTATAAAATCTTCTTTAGATGTATCTCTGGTAATACCATAAAAACTTGCTCTAATATCCGGATTCCACTGAGGAGCTCCAAGACCGGTAAAGGCTGGAATAAAGAAATGAACATTATTTGAAATACCTTTTGAATCTAAAAACAACTCACTATCCTTGGCATTTTCAAAGAATTGCATCTTATCTCTTAACCACTGAATGATATTTCCACATGAGTAGATACTACCCTCAAGAGCGTAATTAACTTCATTGTTTAATTTATAAGCAACTGTTGTAAGAAGGCCCTCTTCCACTTTTAAAGGTTTATCTTTTGTATTTACCATTAAGAAACAGCCTGTTCCATATGTATTTTTTACATCTCCTTGTTGAAAACAGTTTTGTCCAACTAGTGCGCTCTGCTGATCGCCTAATACGCCACAAATAGGAATGCTATTATCACCAATCTCAATATTTCCAAACATTGCATCTGATGCAACGACCTCAGGCAGTATCGAAGCAGGAATATCAAAGATATTCAGAAGCTCCTGATCCCACTCCATTGAATGGATGTTAAAAATATTAGTTCTAGATGCGTTGGTAACATCCGTTTTATGTAGCTGTCCGCCTGATAGATGCCAAAGAAGATATGTATCTACCGTCCCAAACCTCAGATCCCCTTTCATTGCTTTTTTTCTAGCGCCTTCAACATTATCTAAAATCCATGAAATTTTTGTTGCAGAAAAATAGGGATCAAGCAGAAGGCCAGTTTTTTTATTGATGATTTGCTCAAGGTTTTGCTCTTTTAAAGATGAGCAGTAATCTGCAGTTCTTCTATCTTGCCAAACAATACCGTTGTAGATAGGTTCCCCAGACACGGAATCCCAAACTAAAGTGGTCTCTCTTTGGTTGGTAATACCAGCACACACAACAATGTTTGATAGTGAGGTGCTCTTATTTCGACAGTAGCACCAGCTTCTTCAAGCTGCTTAAGAATATCATCAGCTTCAGCTTTTGATGCACCTTCTTTAATTGCTGCTACTGCTGTTGGAATATTTCCTGAACAGTATCCAGAGATTTATTAAAAATGATCGAGCGAGAGCTCGTAGTCCCTTGATCTATAGTAAGAATTTCTTTCATAAATATCCTAAAAAACAAAAATTTATCCACAAATTATCAACAAGTCAATAACAGGCTATATACACTATATAGACTATATGTAAAAAAAATATACTATATATTGTGTTTTCCTCTTGCTTCTTTATCCACAGTGAGTAATATTATCCATGGGGCGAAAGAAAGCGCAGTAAATTAAAGCTTAAATCAAAACCACAAGAAAAACGAAATAACCGCAAAAGAGTTTAACGAAAAAAGACAATAAATAACAAGCTAAAGGATTAAAAGAAAAGATGTCATTGAATGAAACAACACAAGAAGCAGCGAATATACTCGCAACACAGCAAAAACAAGCAAACGAATTAGCAATAAATGCCCCAGGAAAAATTAGAGTAATTAAAAGAAATGGAAAAGTTGTTGCATTTGAAGAAGACAAAATTAAGGTAGCAATTACAAAAGCATTTCTAGCAAATGAATCAGGCAATGCAGCAGCCAGTGAAAGAATACATAAAAAAGTGAATCAAATATCAGTTGGTGTAATTGATGTGTTTGAAAGAAGGATGCCTTCTGGAGGAACTCTTCATATAGAAGAAATTCAGGATCAGGTAGAGCTCCAATTAATGAGAGCAGAAGAGCTTGAAGTTGCAAGAAGTTACATTTTATATAGAGCGGGAAGAACACAAGAAAGAAAAAAAGAAGCACCAGAAATTAATATATCAAATAGACCAAATATAAATATTACTAAAACAGACGGATCTGTTGTTCCATTAGATATAGATAAAGTTGCTTCCTTGATTAATGATGCTTGCGAAGGATTAGAAGAGGTTTCAATGAATGAAGTCTTAGAAGAAGCTCTGAAAAATCTTTATGACGGAGTATCTTTAGCAGATATGAGAACAAGTCTTGTTATGTCAGCGAGAACAAAGGTTGAAAAAGAACCAAATTATTCATTTGTTACAGCAAGAATACTAATGGATCAAATTCGAAGCGAAGCTTTAGGATTTCTTGGTGTTGCTGATGAGGCAACATATGATGAAATGGAAAAGTATTATCCGCAGGCTTTAAATGCCTACATAGATAAGGGAATTGAATTAGATATATTAAACCCTGAATTAAAAACTTTTGACTTAGAGAAGCTAGGAGCAGCTTTAGACTATACGAGAGATAACCAATTTACATACCTAGGTCTTCAAACTTTATATGATAGATACTTTCATTCATTGTGATGATGTTAGATATGAATTGCCGCAAGTATTCTTTATGAGGGTTGCTATGGGCTTAGCAGTTGAAGAGGAAAACAGGGAAGACAGAGCAATAGAGTTCTATAGATTATTATCAAGTTTTGACTATATGAGCTCTACTCCAACATTATTTAATTCTGGAACAAAGAGACCGCAATTATCATCATGCTATCTAACAACTATACCTGATGATCTCGATGGAATATTTGGCGCTATGAAAGATAATGCTCTTTTATCAAAATGGGCAGGTGGGCTTGGAAATGATTGGTCTCCGAGATTAGGGCTACGGGATCTTATATTAAAGGAACTAATGGAACATCTAAGGTGTAGTGCCATTCTTAAAAGTTGCTAATGATACAGCTGTAGCAGTTAATCAAGGTGGGAAAAGAAAGGAGCAGGAAATCCAGAAGGTGTAGATATTGAAGAATTCCTAGATGATGCAAAAAAATACTGGAGATGAAAGAAGAAGAACTCATGACATGAATACGGCCAACTTGGATGCCTGATTTATTTATGAAAAGAGTTGAGCAAGGTAAGAACTGGACATTATTTTCACCAGGAGAAACACCAGAACTTCATGATCTTATTGGAAAAGATTTTGAAAGCTAAGTATGAGGAATATGAAAGAAAGGCTGAAGCTGGTGAAATGGATCAAGCTAAATCAATTCCTGCAAAAGAGCTTTGGAGAAAAATGCTTACGATGCTTTTTGAGACAGGTCATCCATGGATCACTTTTAAAGATTCATGTAATTTGAGATCTCCGCAACAACATGCAGGGGTAATGCATTCATCTAACCTTTGTACAGAAATTACTTTAAATACTAGCGCAGATGAAATTGCTGTGTGTAATTTAGGTTCTGTTAATTTAGCAGCTTCATTAGGAGTTTTAGAAAAAAAAGTAAAGCAAACGGTCTCAACAGCAATAAGAATGCTAGACAATGTAATAGAATATTAATTATTATAGTGTAGAAAAAGCAAGAAACATCAAATGCGAAAGCATAGGCCGGTTGGTTTAGGATTAATGGGTTTCCAAGATGCGTTGTATAAATTAAGAATCCCATATGCATCAGAAGAAGCTGTAGATTTTGCTGATAAAAGCATGGAACAAATTAGTTACTTTGCACTTCGCTCATCTATGGAGCTTGCAAAAGAAAGAGGAAGTTATGAGACATTTGAAGGATCCTTGTGGAGCAAAGGCATTTTACCAAAAGATTCAATTGAAATACTTGCAGAGAATAGAGGTAATGAGTATTTGAATGTTGATAGATCTGAAACTCTTGACTGGGATACATTAAGAAAAAAAGTAATAAAAGACGGTATGAGAAATTCTAATGTTATGGCTATAGCTCCAACAGCAACTATCTCCAATATCACCGGAGTGACTCAATCAATTGAACCAACATATCAAAATCTATATGTTAAATCTAACCTTTCTGGAGAATTTACAATAGTTAACCCACATCTGGTTAGTAAGCTGAAGGATTTAGGTTTGTGGGATGAGGTTATGATTAATGACCTTAAATATTATTGGTTACGTGAATTGAAATTTCAAGAATCCCTGATGATATTAAAAAGCTTTTCTCAACAGCATTTGAAGTTGAGCCAAGATATATTGTTGAAGCAGCTAGCTAGAAGACAAAAATGGATAGACCAAGGTCAGTCATTAAATCTGTATATAGGAAATGCGGATGGTAAAAAACTAGATATTACCTACAGAATGGCATGGTATTCTGGTTTAAAAACAACATATTATCTTAGATCTATCGCTGCAACATCAACTGAAAAATCAACTGTTCAACAAGGGAAACTCAACGCAGTTAGCGCGGGAGCTGAACAAGCACCGCAACAAGAACTCGGAGCATCAGCTCCACAACAAGAACTTGGAGCTCCAGCTCCAGTGCCAACAGCATGCTCTTTGGATGATCCAGAGTGTGAGGCATGTCAATAAATAAAGGAAAAAGAATATGTTAAATTGGGATGAATATAGTAAAGAAGAAAATACAGCACCTCCAAGTGTTACAACTGAAACAGTAACAGCAACTCCTGCTCCAGTTCAGCAGGTTGTAGAACCTACTCCTGTAGTGGCTCAAGATGAAGGTCCTGATAACTACTCTAGCAAAGTAATTGAAGAAGGTTCAAGAGCTGAAAAAGCCAGAGAAGCTGTATTAAATCTAGATGAAGCCGCTGGAATAGAAGAACTAGATGAGATGATGGGTGAAAGAGTTCAAGTTGATCAGAAGATGATGATTAACTGTAAAGCAGACCTTAATCAATTAGTGCCTTTTAAATATGACTGGGCATGGCAAAAATATCTTGATGGAAGCGCTAACCACTGGATGCCACAAGAAATAAATATGACAAATGATATAGCTCTTTGGAAATCTGAAGATGGCTTAACTGAAGATGAGAGAACGATTGTTAAAAGAAATCTTGGGTTCTTCTCAACGGCAGATTCATTGGTTGCCAACAATCTTGTCCTAGCTCTTTATAGATTAATAACTAATCCAGAGTGCAGACAATATATTCTTAGACAAAGTTTAGAAGAAGCTATTCATACGCATGCATATCAATATTGTATTGAATCCTTAGGGATGGATGAAGGAGAGATTTTTAATATGTATAGAGAAATACCTTGTGTTGCAAGAAAGGCTTCTTGGGGATTGAAATATACACAAGAAATTTCTGATCCAGACTTTAAAACTGGTACTGAGGAAACAGATAAGCAGCTACTAAAAAACTTAATTGCTTTTTATTGTGTGCTTGAAGGAATATTCTTCTATTGTGGGTTTACTCAGATTCTATCAATGGGCAGAAGAAACAAAATGACAGGAACAGCAGAACAGTTCCAGTATATTTTAAGAGACGAATCTATGCACGTGAATTTTGGTATTGATGTTATCAACCAAATTAAGATTGAAAACCCTCATTTATGGGATGAAGAAATGAAATCTGAGGCAGCTCAAATGATCCTAGAAGGCACAGAGTTAGAAATTATGTATGCTAGGGATACTATGCCAAGAGGTGTATTGGGTATGAATGCAGCCATGATGGAAGAATATCTTAAATTTATTGCTAACAGACGACTAACTCAAATTGGTTTAGAGGAAGAGTTTAAAGGCGTAACAAATCCTTTCCCTTGGATGTCAGAGATTATTGATTTAAGAAAAGAAAAGAATTTCTTTGAAACCAGAGTTACTGAATATCAAGTTGGTGGTGCTCTTAACTGGGAATAATAAGATCTAATATGAAAAAGCCTCTTTTAAGAGGCTATTTTCACGAATGGATGTTCTTCATCTCCATTGGTGCATGCATCCCACTAATAAATAAAAGTACAAACCCCAATGAACTCATAGCTACTATTGTTTATTCAATGGGTATATTTATGATGTTTGGATTCAGCGCTCTGTATCACAGAATTAACTGGAGACCAAAAGTCTTAAAGGTTATGAGAAGACTAGATCACTCATCAATTTTTATAATGATAGCTGGTAGTTTTACTCCAATATGTCTTCTTGTTTTACCTGATAAGCTAGGATTGCAGCTACTTGTAATAATGTGGGCAGTTGCAGGTATTGGCATACTTCAAACATTCTTATTTACAAATGTCCCTCGCTTGGTGCGAGCTGGAATTTATCTTATTGCAGGCTATATAGCCATTCCATACCTTTCAGTTCTATCTACAGTTATGGGTTTTACTAACTTTAGTTTGACGGTAGCCGGTGGGACTATTTATTCAGTTGGGGCTATTGGTTATGGATTAAAGTTTCCAGATTTTAGCCCTAAGTATTTTGGTTATCATGAGTTTTTTCATATATTGGTTTCTGTAGCAGCTATCCTGCACTTCATAGTTATATATTCCATAGTTGGCTAAAACTACAAAGTTATTCAATGTATATAATGACTTATGTGCATTGAATTGAAAAAATATTTTTTATTCTTTATTAATTAATTCAAATATTTTCAATGTCTGCTCTCCGCCATTTTGTAGCGCTCTTGCATCTGTCATATATCAGAAATATTATCCCAATTAGCAGCAATGTTTTCAGGTGTCATGTCTTCACCTGTTCCAAGAGAAACACCCATAGTTTCATGAATAAATATTCTTGAGAAAACACCAGCACCAGCTGACATAATTGCACCATTTGGGGCTTGGTCGCTTGAAAGGTAAATAACAGCTGGGGTAACATACTCAGGTTGCATATTTTTACCAAAATCTTCAGGAATTAAGCCTTCTGTCATTCTTGTATAAGCAACAGGAGTAATTGAATTTGAAAAAACATTATATTTTTGGCCTTCAATTTTATCAACATGCAGCCAACCATAGCCATTTTAGCTGCACCATAATTACTTTGACCAAAATTACCAAATACTCCACTTGATGAACTTGTAAATACAATTCTTCCGTAACCTTGCTCTCTCATGATTGGATAAATAGCATGAGTACAGTTTAAAGTTCCTTGAAAATGAACATCCATGACTAAATTAAAATCTTCTAAAGTTACATTATGAAAACTTTTATCTCTAAGAATTCCAGCATTATTAACTAAGATATCAATTCTTCCCCATTTATCCATAACATCTTTAACCATGCTTTGAATAGCGGGTAAGTCGGTAACGCTTGCTCCATTAGCCATCGCCTCTCCACCCTCTGACTTGATTTGTTGAACCACTGCTTCTGCTGCATCACTTGTGCCGCTGCCATCAACGCTTCCACCTAGATCATTTACAACAACCTTAGCCCCTCTTCTTGCTAACTCTAATGCATGCTCTTTACCAATTCCGCCACCTGCACCTGTGACAATGGCAACCTGATTATCAAATCTTATACTCATACTTTTCTCCAAATAAAATTAATAGGAAGCTGAAAAAATAGAAGAAGGATCAAAATTAGGATCCTTAATCAAATCCATGGATAGCCTCATGCTATTAGCTAAAGCTTTTTTATAATTATTAAAATTTTTAGGCATATTAACAGAATCTACAGCTATTAAACTACCCTCTTTGCCGTAACATGCCATAAATGCGTTCTCTTCAATTTTGCCATGAATATGAATTTCGTCATATCCTTCAGACAATCCTGCCATTTGCAGTTTAAACTCATACTGATCAGACCAGAACCATGGCAATTCTCTATTCGTCACTTCGTTGCCAATAATGGAAGATGCAATAACTTTAGCATGAGCGTTAGCGCTTGGAACACTTTCAACCCTCATGGCGTATCCATAAAGATCATTGAATGCATTTGCACAATCACCAGCAGCAAATACATAGGGCACGTTAGTTCTGCAATATTGATCAACTATAATTCCATTCTTGCACTTTATTCCAGAATCTTGTGCAAGTTTGTTATTAGGGATAGCGCCTATTCCAGCAATTATTAAATCAGTACTAATCGAGATACCGTTATTGGTTAAAACCTCATAGTTATTATCTATTTTATTTATAGTTTCTATACTCTGATCACAGAATATTTTTACACCCCTTGATTCATGTAGATCTTTATAAAATTTAGACATAACAGGTGCTGTAACTCTTTTTAATAATCTTTCTTCTTGCTCAATAATTGATACAGGCATTCCCATTTCAGTCATTGAAGCCGCAAGTTCAAGCCCTATATACCCTCCTCCAATTAATAAAGGTTTTTTAGAATTTTTGAGTAAGTTATTTATACAATTAACATCTGCTATATTTCTTTAGTGGATAATACAGGTAAAGAAATTATACCTGCAGGAAAAACTCTTGATGATGAACCTGTAGCAAAAACAAGGCAGGAAAATTCATAGCGATCTCCTGCATGTGTTGTTATATATTTTTCTTTTATATTTACTTGTGTAATCTCAGAGTTCGCTTTAAATTGAATATTATTATCTGAATAAAAAGATTCATTTTTAATCAAAATACCTTCAAAGGAGATATCCCCTTTAAAAAATTTCTTTGAAAGTGGCGGTCTATGATAAGGCAATTCATTTTCAATAGAAAAAATTATGATGTTATCTTCATAGCCTGATCTTCTAAGGTTTATTGCTGTATTGCAGCCTGCATGCCCTGACCCAATAATTATTACTCCACTCATTAGACTAAATCGTCCAAGGCTTTATGAATTCTGGGTGCCGCTTGAGTCAATAGCTCTAAATTAGTCCCAAAATTTAATCGCATCCATCCAGCTTTACCAAAATCTTTTCCATCTGATAAGCCAACTCCAAATTTCTCAAAATGCTCTTGAAGCTTTTCAGTTTTAGCATTCAGCACCTTAAACCAAAGTAAATATGTTCCTTTGGGCTCTATGATTTCTATATCCTCTCTAGGAGATAATTCTTCAAGTAAAAAATCTTTATTTTTATTTAAGTATTCTAAAAGGTTATTTTTCCATGCCTCTCCGCCCTTTAAACAAGCTAGGGTTGCTATCAGGCCAAAGATGCTTGGTGATGGAGTGCTGTCATTCTCTTTGCAAACTGGTCTCGAAGGCCTGGGCTTTCAATAATTACGTTGCCCACATGTCCACCTGCAATATTAAATGTTTTAGTGGTAGCAGTCATCATTATTAGCTGGTCTTTAATTCCCTCTATAAGTGCCATTGGGGTGTGTTTTATACCGAATGTTAGATCATGATGGATCTCGTCGCTAACTAAGATTAGATCATGTCGACGCACAAAAGCAGCCAGTCGTTCCAGTTCGGCGCGGGTCCAAACGCGACCACCAGGGTTATGTGGTGAACAAAGCACTACCATCCTAGCATTTTCTTCAGCTTCTTCAGAAAGCTTTTCAAGGTTATAAACTAATCTTCCATCTACTTTTTCTAGATCATGAAAAATTATCTTCTTATTACTATGCTTGGCTGCATTTAAAAATGGTGGATATATTGGCCGAGGAACAATTACAGATTGAGTATCCATAATAAGATTATAAATTTGGTGAATTACTGTCTCAAGGCCAGGAAGCCAGACAATCCAATCTTCTTGAATAAGCCAATTATTTTTTTTATAGAAATGTATAATTTCTTCATTTAGCTCTTGGGGTATGTCTGTATATCCATATCCACCATGCTCAATTCTTTCTTTAAAGGCATTTTCGACAACATCAGGAGATTTAAAATCCATATCAGCAACCCAAAGAGGAATAATATCTTTATTTTTGTAAAGATCCCATTTAGTGCTCCAAGTATTTTTTCTGTTTAATGGAATATCAAAAATTTTCTTCATAAAATATAATATTGACTCTTTTATTTCATTTTATATTAATGCATAAGAATATATTTAAATACCCTAATCTATCGATAAAAAACTACGAAGATTCTTTTACAAAAGATCAGGCTGATAGATGGCTAGAATCCTCATTAGATGAATTAAATTGGCTTGAGGGAGAAATTAAATTATTTGGTAAAACAGCAGTAACTTTTAGTATTAATAAATCTGATGCCGTTACTTCTGTTTCTCAAAGTTTAAAAGAAGATACTCAGCGTTTATTCAACACTCAAAATGATATAAAAGTAGTTCCAAATTTTATTGATATCGATAAATATAAAATGGATTTTAAGGACTGTGATCGTGATTTATTGGCCCTGCCATTAATGTTGAAGGTGCAAATAGAGAGTCAAATTTAGAGATAGTTAATACTAAAATTAAACATAAAAATGAAGATACAATTCGATGCTATAGATCAATCACATGGTTCTGTAATAGTTATGGATGGTGATACTCAAAAATACTGGAAACATTGTATAAAAAAATCAAAAAAATTAATTAAGCCCCGTTTAAATCTTACATTTAGGACTATAATTACGGCATAAATAATTCGTAAATTAAGGAAAAAAAATGAATTCAAGAGTTAAAGTTGTTGTTACAGGCGCTGCAGGTCAAATAGCATATTCACTTATACCCAGACTGCTAGATGGCAAAACATTTGGTAACAAAATTGTTGATTTAGCTTGTTGAAATTCCTCAAGTTGTAGAAAAATTAGAAGGCTTGGTCATGGAGTTAGAAGACTCCTCTTTTCCTCATATGGGAAATGTTACCTACACAGATAATTTTCCTGAAGCTGCAAAAGATGCTGACTGGTTTTTGTTAGTAGGCAGTATTCCTAGAGGAATTGTTTATGAAGGTAAAAAAATAGAAGAAAGATCTGATCTTTTAAAAATTAATGGTGGCATTTTTGTTTCTCAAGGAGAGGCGGTAGGAAAATATGGAAAAGCCGATGCTAAAATATTAGTTGTAGGTAACCCAGCAAATACTAATGCTCTTATAGGTAAAAATTCATCTGGAGTTGATACGCAATTGTGGATGGCAATGACAATGCTAGATTCAAGTCGAGCAAAATCAGTAATTTCTAAAAAAGTTAGCTGCTCTATAGCTGATGTTAAGAAAATGATTATTTGGGGAAATCATAGCCCAACTATGTATCCTGATGTTGAAAACGCTCTTGTAAATAATAATTCAGTTGGTTCAATTATTAATGATATGAATTGGGTTGAAAATGATTTTTTACCAACTGTTCAGCAGAGGGGTAAAGCAGTTATTGACGCAAGAGGAGCCTCCTCAGCCACCTCTGCAGCAAAAGCTGCGTTAGATACAATAATTGCTTGTGAGACGCCTACAGAAGCTGGGGATTGCTTTAGTGCAGCTATAGCAAGTGATGGTGCTTATGATGTTCCAGAAGGCTTAATTTGCGGCTATCCGTTAATGACGATGGCAGATGGAAGTGTTGAAATTATAAGAGATATGACTCTATCTGAATTTGCTAAAACAAAATTTGCTATATCTATTGATGAGCTTGAATCTGAGAGAGAGGCTGTAAAACATCTTTTGTGATCAGTGCGCAAAATAAAATAATACAAAGTTTTCTATCTGATGTCATTGAAGATGAAGTAATTTCATTAATAAAAGTAAACAACCCGAAAGCTTTCATCATAACAACTGTATCTCCGGTAAGACATTTAAAAAATGGCTTTGTTGATAATAATTTAAGCAAGGCCCATTTGATAACTGCCATTCATCAAGTTTTATCCAGTGAATCACTTTTAAAAACTCTTTTTTACTTTCCTTCCTATGAGATAATGATGGATGAATTGCGAGATTATCGTTTCCACAGGAATTTGAAAATAAGAAACTTGGCTTATGTATCTTTGCTTATAACTTAAAGACTTATAATAATAAAAGAGATTGGAATAATTCTAAAGGATGGGCTAACCCTGAGAATTTTGATAAATTTAGATGGTAAATAGACTACTTGAAGCTTGATAGAAACATCTTAAATCATTAATTCCATATTTAAGCATCGCAAGTCTATCTATTCCTATACCAACACCAACAGCTGGAGGCATGCCATGCTCCAATGCTATGACGTAATCTTCATCATAGGCCATAGCTTCTTTATCACCAGCATCCTTTGCTTTAACTTGATCTTTAAAACGTTCAGCTTGGTCATCTGGATCATTTAGCTCACAAAAATCCGTTTGCAATCTCCTTGCCGCCAATGAAAAGCTCAAATCTATCTGCAATAGATGAGTCTTCATTATTACGTCTAGATAACGGAGATACCTCTACAGGATACTCTGTCACAAAGGTTGGTTGAATTAGCTTAGCTTCTACTGTTTCTTCAAAAAGCTCTAGAAGATTTTTCCCACCCATTTCTTGCAAGCTCTTTTCTGTTAACTCTGGATTTTCTTCTAAGACAAGATCAGAGAGATTTGCTTTTCTAAAGCTTGAAACATCAATAGAATCTTCACCCCACTGGAGTTGCAAGGATTTATTAATCTCTTCTGCAGCTTTTTTAATCATGTCTTCTGTAAAAGAAATAGTTCTATCTAAAGATGAGTATGCCTCGTAGTATTCAAGCATAGTAAATTCTGGGTTATGTTTATAGAGAGTCCTTCATTTCTAAAACTTCTATTTATTTCAAAAACTCTCTCAAAACCACCTACTATTAGTCTTTTTAAATAAAGCTCATTGGCAAATCCTAAGAAATAAATCTCTATCCAAAGCATTGTGTTTAGTTACAAAAGGTCTTGCTACAGCTCCACCTGGAATAGGATGCATCATCGGAGTTTCAACTTCTATAAAGTCCCTATCTTTTAATGAAGTCCTCATAGATTCGACTACCTTGGTTCTATCCATAAATACTTTTTTCGACTCTTCATTACTCATTAGATCTAAGTATCTTTGTCTATATCTTGTTTCTATGTCAGCTAAGCCTTTAAATTTATCTGGCATTGGTCTGATGGACTTAGTTAACAAAATAACTTTGGAGGCTTCAATTGTTAATTCATCAGTTCTTGTTTTAAATAACTTGCCCTCAACTCCAATAATATCTCCTAAATCCCATGTCTTAAAATCTTCATAAAGTTCTAAGGGAACTGTATTCTTACTTACATATATTTGGATATCTCCACTAGAGTCTCTTATTGTTGCAAAACTTGCATTACCCATTACTCTTTTAAGAACAACTCTACCAGCCATAATAAATCCAGTTATATTTTTTTCTTCTAGGTCTTCCTTGATTAGTGAAGCATAGTCATGTGATAAATTTGCAGCATAGTGATCTTTAAAGAAATCATTAAACATATGCTTTTTTATTATTTCTAAGGACTTCAAGCTTTTTTCTTCTTTCCTCAATGATTCCCTCTTCGCCACCTATATTTTCTTCTGACATTTATACCCCTTCCTTAAGGCTTGTTTTCATAAAATCATCAAGATCGCCATTTAGTATTGCAGTTGTATTGCCTGATTCTAAATTAGTTCTGAGATCTTTTATCCTTGATTGGTCCAATACATAAGACCTAATCTGATTACCCCATCCAATATCAGACTTGCTGTCCTCTAATACCTGTTGTTCATCTTTTTGTTTTTGTAATTCTAACTCGTAAAGCTTAGATTTTAGTTGTTTAAAAGCAGTTTCTTTATTTTTATGCTGAGACCTTCCATCCTGACATTCTGAAACTGTACCACTGGGAATATGGGTTAGACGAACTGCAGAATCAGTTTTGTTAACATGCTGTCCGCCTGCTCCAGATGCTCTATATGTATCAACTCTAATATCAGCATTGTTAATGTTAATTTCAATAGAATCATCAACCTCAGGAGATATGAAAACCGATGCAAAGGAGGTATGACGCCGGCTTCCTGAATCAAAGGGTGATTTCCTTACAAGTCTATGAATTCCAGTTTCTGTTCTCAGCCATCCATATGAATAGTCTCCTTTCACATGAAGTGTTGCTGATTTAATTCCAGCAATTTCACCATGAGATATTTCAGTAACATCTATATCAAAATCTCTACTTTCAGCCCACTTAGAATACATCCTAAGAAGCATTTCTGCCCAGTCTTGAGCTTCTGTTCCTCCAGATCCAGACTGAATATCTAGATATGCAGAATTTTGATCCATATTACCACTAAACATTCTTCTAAATTCATATGATGCAATTGATACTTCTATGTTCATAAATCTGAAAATTGCTATTTCTTTTATTGTTTCAAGATCTGATTCTTCTAAAGCCATTTCAAGCAATGATAGATTGTCACTAACCTGCATTTCAGTTGATTGAAAAAAGGTTAATGATTTTTCAATTGAAACCTTTTCCTTGCTAAGCTTTTGAGATAAATCTAGATTGCTCCAAACCTCTTCTTTTGAAAGCTGATCTGAAATTTCATTAAGTCTCTTTTCTTTGGATGTGACATCAAAAATACCATTTCTTATTTCTACAATTCTTGACTGAAGATCCAATAAAATGCTTTTAAGTTCTGAGGAATCCATAATTAATTATTAGAAGCTATAAAATTAAAAATAGCATTTTTATCTGCTAAAAATTCATAGAATATTTCTTCTTTATCATAAACATCACTTAGTCTCTTAGGTATTTCTTTGATGGCTATTCCAGCTTCTGCAATTGAGTCTGGAAATTTAGCTGGATGAGCTGTCGATAGTATCAGTGTGGAATTCTTTAATTGCTTGCTTAGGTTATCAACGGCCACTGAAGCTACAGCGGTATGGGGATCAATAAGATAATTATGAGATTCATAAACTTCCTGAATTGCTTTAATTGTTTGTAAATCATTAACAGCGTAGCTTAAAAATAATTCTGTTGATTTTGCCCACATATTATTCGGAAGATTAATCGAATCCAAAGGAAAGTTTGCATAAAAATCATTACAAATTTTTGCATCTCTATCGCAGTAGAAATCATAAATTAATCTTTCAAAATTACTGGCAACACTTATATCCATGCTTGGTGAAATAGTTTCCTGAACTGTTTGCTTTGAGTAATCATTGTTTATAAAAAATCTATTTAAAATATCATTTTCATTTACTGATACTACTATTTTATTTAAAGGTAGCCCCATTTTTTTTGATAGGTAGCCAGCATATACATCTCCAAAATTTCCAGTTGGTACTGAAAAATTATTATCTTCATTAAGATTATTAAATTTGAGGGATGCATAAAAGAAGTACAGTTGAACCTATTAAACAATTTAGAATTGAATTAACTGCTAATAAAACAACTTCAGATAACTATACAGAATACTATACAAGAATTGATTTAACTATATTTTGACAATCATCAAATGTTCCATCTACTTCAATTGGAAAAATATTATCGCCATGTACTGTAGTCATTTGTTTTTTTTGAAAATCAGAAATCCTCCCTTTTGGAAATAAACAAAAGATATTAATTTTTGAACTTTGATGTACTGCATTAATTGCTGCTGACCCAGTATCACCTGAAGTTGCTCCTAAAACAACAGCTGTTTTATTATTTTTAGTTAGTACTTCATTGAAAAATGCTGCAGCTAATTGAAGTCCAAAATCTTTAAAAGCCGCTGTTGGTCCATGAAAAAGTTCAAGAACTGCCATGTCATTATCAAGATGTTTAAGTGGTGCAATATCTTCATGAGCAAAATCGTGCCAGGTATTATCTAAAATACTTAAAACAACCTCATTATCAAATGAAGAAGATGTGAATAAAGGAACTATTTCTTTTGCGATATCTATAAACGATGATTTGTTTGCCAATGATTCAAGATCAACTTGAGGCCAAAAATCTGGCATAAATAAGCCACCATCGGAAGCTAATCCTTGCATTAAAATATCTTCAAAAGTTCTATCTTTATCTCCACCTCTTGTGCTGTGAAATAACATTAATCTGCTTCAACTCTAATTCTTTTAACTTTTTTTATGACGTCTGTATTTTTAAATTTATTTAAGATTTCTTTAGCTTTTAATTCCTCACATAAATCTGTGATGAAAA
This sequence comes from uncultured SAR86 cluster bacterium, assembly GCA_905181645.1. Lineage (GTDB taxonomy): Bacteria > Pseudomonadota > Gammaproteobacteria > Magnimaribacterales > D2472 > MED-G78. The sequence goes on along the minus strand of CAJIYN010000001.1, from coordinate 695,617 downwards.
ATACCGGAACTAGATTATCAGCCAATTCATCCTTTTGAATTATTGTCTCAATTCCTATATTGTGACTGGCCACCAATGAAGTAATTAATGCCATAACACCTGGATTATCATCAACTTCTAAATAGAAATAATGCTGAAAGGATATTTGACTAAATTCAACTATCTCAATCTCATTAGAGCTTTTAGAAATCTCTTCTGCATTATCTTTATTAGACCCTGCTAGATGAATAATGTCTGAAATTAAGCCAGAAGCTGTCGATTCTTGCCCAGCGCCAGAACCAGTAATATGTATTTTACCTATGAGATCAGTATCAATTTCTATACCATTTCTTACTCCCTGCAAAGAGGATAATATTGAGGTATTTTTTATAAAGGCTGGATGCGCTCTAAGCTCAACAGTATTAAAATCTTGTTTTGCTACTGCCAAATGCTTAATTACATAACCCAATTCTTTAGCATGCTGAAAATCATCACCTGCTATCTCTGTAATTCCTTCAATATAAAAATCTTTAGGAGGAAGAGGATTTCCGAAGGCAATATGTGACAATATACCTATCTTATGCGCTGCATCTATTCCATCAATATCAAAAGATGGGTCTGGCTCAGCATATCCTTTTTCTTGAGCAATCTTGAGAGTAGGTTCAAAATCTTCACCTTTTTCCATTTCTGCTAAAATAAAATTTGTTGTTCCATTAAGCATTCCAGATATTTTGGAAATATTATTTCCTGCAAGCTCTTCTTGAAGAACTTTAATTATTGGAGTCCCTGCACAAACTGCAGCTTCGAATAAAATCTTCACATTATTATCTCTTGCTGCTTTAAAGAGCTCATCACCGTGGTTAAAAATTACAGCTTTATTTGCTGTAATTACATGTTTTTTGTTTTTTATTGCAGCGAGTATTAATTCTCTAGCAGTTTCAACTCCGCCAATAAGCTCTATAACAACATCAACATCTTGGCTAACAACATCAAAAATGTCTCTTAAAACCAATGTTCCTTGAGGATCACAATTTGGGTTATCTCTTCTTGCCCCGATAAAATTTATTTTTATATCTAAGTTTGTATTTCTTTCTATAATTTTTTTATTAGCATTAACTGCTTTGTAAAGACCAGTTGCGACATTACCCCAACCACATATACCTACTTTTATTTCTTTCATATTTAACCTTGAAGCCTACTTAGTAAGTCTTTTGCAGGCACATATCCAGGTATTAATTGTCCAGAACTTGAAATTATTGCTGGTGTTCCTGTAACACCAATTTTTCTCCCAATCCTATAATGCTTCTCTACTGGATTATTCTCACAATAAGATAAATTCATATCTCTACCTTGTTTTAAACCGGTCAAAGTTTGAGCTGGTTTTTCAGAGCACCAGGCACCAACAATTTTTGAATAAGATTCAGATTGAAGTCCTGATCTAGGGAATGCTGCATAATTTACAGAGATTCCTAAATTATTATATTCACTTATTTCACTATGGAGCTTTCTACAATACCCACAATCAATATCTGTAAAAACAACTACTGAAAAAAGTTCATTCTCAGCTGGAAATGAGATTAATTCCGAATCATCAATCTCAGAAATAATATTCCTTCTTTCTACATCTCTCTCCATCTCAGTAAGGTTAAGCAAGCCATCACCAGTTATCTGAAATATTTCACCTATGATTACAAAATTACCATCCGAGGATAGGTAAACTGATTGCATGTCTTCAAGCTCAAGTTTATATATTCCATCAACAGGAGTTTCAGTAATATCAATTATTTCTGCCCCCAACCCCACATTAAAGTGGGCTGCATCTCATCCTTCTAAGTTTCCTGATATTATTAATAAAGCAATAAATATTAAATTAAATAAAATTTTCATCAACTAACCTCTTGGATGATGCTTCTTTAAAGCATCACTTAGTCTTTGTTTGGCAATGTGAGTATATATTTGAGTAGTTGATAAGTCACTATGCCCTAATAGTAATTGAACTGATCTAAGATCAGCTCCCCTATTTAAAATAAACCCAACGATGTAAAATGTAAATTTTTTGTAGCATTAATATTTCTGGAATAGAGTTTAATTCTATGCCAGAAACCCTCTCGTGTTATTTTTGAGCCTCTTGTGCTTATAAATATATACTGTATTGATCTATTGATGCCTCTTTGAGATCTATTCTCTAAGTAAATTTTTGTATATTCATTTGCAGATTCACCAAAAGGTATAAGTCTCTCTTTTGAACCTTTACCTAATACTTTTACGATTGATCTAGTTAAGTCAATGTCAGAAAATTTAAGATTGGTTAATTCACTAACTCTCATACCAGTTGCGTATAAAAGCTCAAGCATAGCTTTATCTCTGCAGCCTACAAAAGAATCTTGAATAGGAGCATTTAAAAGCATTTCTACATCATCTTCTGAAATTGATACTGGTAATCTTTTTTCTTGTCTTGGCGACGGCAGATCGCTTAAGGGGTTTTCAGAAATTCGACCCTTCTTTAATAAGAATAAAAAAAATGCCTTTAGAGAAGAAATTTTTCTATTTACAGTGCTACTTTTGTAATTTTTATCAAATAAAAACTTGATATAAGTTTCTATTTCATGATTTTTAATTTTTTTTAAAGAGACTTTATACTTAGTCATTGACCAGTCTAGAGCATCAAGAATATCGCTTTTATATGATGAAACAGTATTTTTAGATAGGCCTTTTTCGATAAACAATGAATCAAGAAAGGAGACTAGATCAGCATCCTTTTCATGATATTTTTTCATTTCTAAGTTTAATCTTTCTTTAATTCTTGCAGATTTGCCAGATCTTTCTCTTAGATAGAAAAGTTTTGCTTGTCTAACATCACCTTTTCTTTTAACAGTGACTGAATCAATCATAGGGCTATGAGTTTGAAATGTTCTTTCAACACCAATTCCACTAGAAATTTTTCTGACAATGAAAGATGCGTTTAGTCCGCCCTTCTTAACTCCCATAACAACACCTTCAAAAGCTTGAAGTCTTGTTCTATCTCCTTCTTTAACTTTTACATTTACTATAACAGTGTCACCTGGACGAAAAGCTGGCAGGTCTGTTTTTACTTGTTTTGCTTCAAAGTCACTAACAATCTGTGCAGGTGTTCTTTCTTTGAGAGAGACAGTTGGAACAACTTCCTCTTCGGCAATTACTTCTTCAGTAGGAGCTTCTTCGGCAACTACTTCTTCAGTAGGAGCTTCTTCAGCAGGAGCTTCTTCAGCAGGAGCTTCTTCAGCTTCAGCAACTACCTCTTCAGCAGCAGCAGCTTCTTCAGCAGGAGCTTCTTCAGCTTCAGCAACTACCTCTTCAGCAGCAGCAGCTTCTTCAGCAGGAGCTTCTTCAGCTTTCACTTGTTCTGAAACAGGTTCTGCTTGCTCTACTCCAGCCTCGTTTTCTTGTTCTAAGTTATCTTTATCTGTCATGATTATTGCCTAAAAAGTGCTATAGGATACGCTGGGAAGTTAAATCTTCCAAGAGTTTTCTTTGTTTTTTTGTTAATTTTACATTATTTAACAGGTCAGGTCTTCTATTAATGGTTGCTTCTAGAGATTTTAATTCTTTCCATTCCTTAATTTTTTCATGATTACCTGAAAGCAAAATTTCTGGCACCTCCATTTCGTCAAATATTTCAGGTCTCGAGTACTGAGGGCCTTTTAATAAACCATTTGAAAATGTGTCACTTTCACTCGAATCATCATTACCAAGAACACCTGGAATATGTCTTACAATTGCATCTATTGAGCACAATGCTGCAAGCTCTCCTCCACTTATAATAAAGTCTCCAATTGATATTTCTTCATCAACATATTTGTCTATAAATCGTTGATCTATTCCTTCATATCTTCCACATATAAATGTTATTGATTTTTCAGTAGAAAGTTCTTTAGCTTTTATATTATTTAATGGCTTACCTTGTGGTGATAGATATATCACTTTTCCAATTTTATTTTTTGGAATATCTTCAAGTGATTTTTTTGTAAAAGGGGAAATCCGAGACATTAAACGTCCATATGGTTTTCCATCTATTTGACCATGTTTATTCACAGCATGCTTTCTAATATCATGAAGGTTGATTGAAAAACTACCATTATTTTTAGCTTTTCCAATAACACCATGATCAAGCGTATCAAATAAATCTGGAAAAATTGTTAAGATATTAAAGTTCATGTTTAGAAATCTAAATCCCAGTCAACAATTAATAAATTGTTTGAAACTATTGCCAAACAAATAGCTATGCATGTTGCAGCGACTAATCCCGCATCTTTATCTGAAGATGATTTAGATGATGCTATGAGAGAACTACAAGGAATTATAGGAGTTGAATCTCTAGATCTTCATCATTTTTATTTATAACCTGCATACCAATTAGATCATGCCAGTATATTTCATTATTGATAAGTTGATACTCAGATTTATTTATAAATAACACGTCATTTGTTAATTTTTTAATTTCGTCAACATCATCAATGTCTTTAATCTTTGAAATGAATTTATCACCAGATTGCTTTATGCTTCTTCAGCAACTACTTCTTCAGCAGGAGCTTCTTCAGCAACTACTTCTTCAGCAGGAGCTTCTTCAGCAACTACTTCTTCAGCAGGAGCTTCTTCAGCAACTACTTCTTCAGCAGGAGCTTCTTCAGCAACTACTTCTTCAGCAGGAGCTTCTTCAGCAACTACTTCTTCAGCAGGAGCTTCTTCAGCAACTACTTCTTCAGCAGGAGCTTCTTCAGCAACTACTTCTTCAGCAGGAGCTTCTTCAGCAACTACTTCTTCAGCAGGAGCTTCTTCAGCAACTACTTCTTCAGCAGGAGCTTCTTCAGCAGGAGCTTCTTCAGCAACTACTTCTTCAGCAGGAGCTTCTTCAGCAACTACTTCTTCAGCAGGAGCTTCTTCAGCAACTACTTCTTCAGCAGGAGCTTCTTCAGCAACTACTTCTTCAGCAGGAGCTTCTTCAGCAGGAGCTTCTTCAGCAGGAGCTTCTTCAGCAACTACTTCTTCAGCAGGAGCTTCTTCAGGCAGCCTCTTATTTTAGCAGCAGCTTCTTCAGCAGCTTTTGCAGCAGCTTCTTCTGCTAATCTTTTTGCAATGGCGTCTTTCTTAGCATCTTGTTTGGCTTTTTTTGCAGCAAGTTTTGCTTCAAGTTCTTCTGGAGTAAGTTTAGCCTCTTTGACTAAACTACTAACTCTGTCACTCATTTGAGCGCCTTTTGAAATCCATAGGTCTACTTTTTCAAGATCAACTCTTAATCTTTCCTCTTGGCCTTTTGCCGAAGGATTAAAAAATCCTAATCTTTCTATGAAGGCGCCATCTCTTGGCTTTCTCTCGTCAGCGACTGTTATATTGTAGTAAGGGTTTTTTTTTGCCCCACTTCTAGCTAATCTTATAATTACCATACTGTCTCAAATTAAAATTTATGTTAAAAAGGCGTGTATTTTAGTTTAACCTTGATAATTTTGATAGTATTAATATATAAGTTTTTACAAACTAACATTTAAATGAACCTTTTATACATAGCACTAAGCTCAACTACTGCGTATTTTCTCACGAAAATATTCTATAAAAGATCTAACAGATACAATTAGTATAATTGCTTGTTTAATAGGCTTTTTTTTCTATTTTATTTTTTACAGTCAGCAATCTAATGACTTAATGACGTCACTTCATTTTTACGTTACGAGCATGTCGATAGCATTTTTATTTATTGCTAGTTATGAGGTATTTTTACTAGAGTGGCGTGTAAATAAAGTTAAAAGTGGAGAAGTTAATGACTTAATGCCAATTTCTATAGAGAAGAATTATCAAACTACCTTTAAACTCGCTGGCCTTGGTATAGCTTTTTTAAGTTTTGCTTTGTTAAGTGGTTTTTATATTACTGATATTGTTACAACAGAGATACAACTTAAGGCCTTATATACTTTAATTTCTTGGTTAATTTATTTTGCAATATTGATTGGAATGAAATTCTTTAATTTAAGAACTAAGTATGCAGTAAGAGGTTTGGTTTTTACCTTAATATTTATATTAATAGCCTATTTAGGGAATTCATTTATTTTTAGTACAATAGCTTAATGTTAGAAAACCCCTCGTTATTATTTTTAATAATAGTATTAATATTTCTGTTAGTACTTTCTGGATTTTTTTCAGGATCTGAAACTGGAATGATGGCCTCTAATAAGGTCAAGCTTAAAAATCTATCAAAGAAAAATAATAAAGGTGCAGCAAGGGCATTAGATTTACTTAAAAGACCTGATCGACTCTTATCTGCAATATTAGTAGGGAATAATTTTGCCAATATACTAGCCTCAGCGATTGTAACTATTTTGATGTTAGATTATTTTAATGGCAGTGTGTTAGTTGGGTCTATCTTGCTAACTATCTTTGTATTAATCTTCTCAGAAATTACACCAAAGACTATAGCAGCTATTAAGCCTGAGGAATTTGCAATAAAATCTTCCGGTTTACTCAAAGTATTTAGTTTCCTTTTTTGTAGAACTTCTAAAAGCATGTTCAAGAATATTAAGACTTATTAAGTTAGATATTAAAAAATCACATGCTAATGATAATCTTAATACTCAAGAGTTAAGGACGCTTCTTGAAGAGTCAGGCGACTTGATACCTTTCCAATTTAAAGAAATGCTTTCATCTATTCTCGGTATGGAAGAATTAGTTGTGGAAGATATTATGATACCGACGTCAGAGGTTATTGGTATTAATATTAACGATTCATTTGAAAATGCAAAACATATTATAGAATCAAGCTCTTACTCTCTCCTTCCAGTTTATAAAGATTCAATTGATGGGATATTGGGAGTTCTACATTTAAAAGACTCTCATTCTTTTTTAAATTTATTAAAAGAAAAAGATGATTTTAAGAGCATTCTTATGGAAACTTACTTTGTATCTCAATCAACCACTCTAATTAAACAACTCAGTGAATTTCAAAAATCTGAGAGAAATATTGGGATGGTAGTCGACGAGTATGGTGAAATTGAGGGTCTAATTTCTTTAGAGGATATTTTTGCTGAGATAGTTGGAAGATTTGGTAATGAAAAGATTGAGTTTGAAAAAGAATTTATAAAAAGAAAAGATGGGTCAATTGTTACTGATGGTAATTGTAAAATCAGGGATCTAAATAAATATTCAAAATGGTTAATACCAGAAATAAATTCTAAAACAATTAATGGCTTGCTTACAGAGTACTTAGATCAAATACCCCAAGCTAACCTTTGTGTTGAAATAAATGGTTATAGATTCGAAATTATACAGATCGAAGATAATTCAATAGCCCAAGTTAAGATTATTAAAAAAACATAAAAAAACACTCATGACATTTTTTAATAATTAGCTCTCTAATTACATCATTCCGCCCATTCCACCCATTCCGCCCATATCAGGCATTGCTGGAGCTGAAGATGCATCTTGAGGTATATCTGTAACCATAGCTTCTGTGGTAATCATCATCCCTGCAACAGACCCGGCAGCTTGAAGAGCTGTTCGAGTTACTTTAGCAGGATCTAAAATACCCATTTCAATCATATCTCCGTATTCACCTGTTGCTGCATTATAACCAAAGTCACCTGTGCCAGCTAAAATATTAGCTACTACTACATCAGAACTATCACCAGCATTAGCAGTAATTTGACGTAACGGTGCTTCGATTGCTGCCATTACAATGGCAATACCTGCGTCTTGATCTGCATTTAATCCTGTAATTTCACCTGCGTTCTAAAGCTCTTACTAACGCAGAACCGCCTCCTGGAACAACACCTTCTTCAACTGCTGCTCTAGTAGAATGAAGAGCATCTTCAACTCTAGCTTTCTTTTCTTTCATTTCAACTTCTGATCCTGCTCCAACTTTAATTACAGCAACACCGCCAGCAAGTTTTGCAACTCGCTCTTGAAGTTTCTCTTTGTCATAGTCTGAAGTTGTTTCAGCTATCTGCTGTTTAATTGTACTCTTGCTGCTATAGCATCTTGATCACCTGAACCATCAATAACTGTCGCATTATCTTTATTCATAGTAACTCTCTTTGCAGTACCTAAGTCCTCAATAGTGGCTCCTTCAAGAGAAAGACCAACTTCTTCAGAAATAACTGTGCCTCCAGTAAGAACAGCGATATCTTCTAACATCGCTTTTCTTCTGTCACCAAATCCAGGAGCTTTACATGCTGCAGCTTTTACAATTCCTCTTAAATTATTAACAACCAGGGTTGCTAGCGCTTCACCTTCAATATCTTCAGCAATAATTAGCAAAGGTCTTCCAGCCTTTGCAACAGATTCTAATAATGGAAGAAGGTCTCTTATATTTGAAATCTTTTTATCATGTAAAAGGATTAGTGGATTTTCTAACTCAACTGTCATGCTATCTTGATTTGTAACAAAATATGGGGATAAATAGCCTCTATCAAATTGCATACCTTCAACAACATCTAATTCATTTGTAACCCTTAGCTTCTTCGACAGTAATGACACCCTCTTTACTTTTTGCATTGCTTCTGCGATGATTCCACCGACATCCACATCACCGTTTGCAGAAATAGTTCCAACTTGAGCAATGGTATTGTCATCAGCACATGGAACGCTTAGCTTTTCAACAAAAGCTACAGCAGTTGTAATTGCTTTATCGATTCCACGCTTTAGATCCATCGGATTCATTCCAGCCGCAACAGATTTATGGCCTTCATTAACTATTGATTGAGCCAAAACTGTAGCAGTAGTTGTTCCATCTCCAGCTTCATCAGAAGTTTGTGAAGCAACTTGCTTTACCATCTGCGCTCCCATATTTTCAAATTTATTTTCTAATTCAATTTCTTTGGCAACTGAAACACCATCTTTAGTTACAGTAGGTGCGCCAAATGATTTATCTAAAACAACATTTCTCCCCTTAGGGCCTAATGTTACCTTTACAGCATCTGCCAAAGTATTAACACCATCTAACATTTGACTTCTTGCTAAGTCACCGAATTTCACATCTTTTGCTGACATTTTTATATCTCCGTTTTTATATAATTAATTAAGATTCAATAACACCAAAAATATCACTCTCACTTAAGATAAGATATTCATTACCATCGATTTTTACTTCACTTCCACCATAAGGACCAAAGATAACTAAATCTCCTGTGTTGACTCCAATTGGCATAACTTCTCCAGAATCATTTTTCTTACCTGGACCAACAGCTATAACAACACCTTGTGATGGTTTTTCTGTAGCAGTTCCAGATAGAATAATTCCACCTGCTGATGTTTTTTCTTCTTCAGTTCGCTCGACAAGAACCTTGTCATGTAAAGGTCTTAATTTCATTAGTATTCTCCCTACTTTATGAATTATAAAAATTACTTAAATTAAGTTATTTAATAAAAAATTTATTCTAACCGTTAGTTATGGACTAATTCTAATAAATCAATAGTCAGGATAGAACTTTTTAAGATATTTCCAGGACATATAGCCAACGATTACACCAATAATATCAGAAAGTAAGTCATATAATTCAAAAGTTCTATATTCTAAAGAGTTCTGAATAACTTCAATTAAGAATCCATACAAAATTAATAATAAAAATAAGAAAATTCTTTTTATTTTAAAATCAGATGCATATGCTAAAAAAGTAATTACAGTAAATGCTAGAAAATGAAGTAATTTATCTTGAAGCAAAAACTTTGCAGTTGATGCATCTATTGAAATAAAACTCATTACAGAGGTAAATAAAATTGTTAAAAAGAATACAAATCGAACGAAATAAATAATTTTATCCATATATATCTTTATAAAATCTTATTAATAGAATTGAGGGTATTGTTAAGGCTGAAGTAATTATAAAAAATGACATCCAGCCATAGCTATCTCCAAAAATTAGACCTAACTTAATTATTATAAGGCCAGAAAATCCTGCAAGAATTTTTCCGGGCAGCATCATAAATGACGTAAATAATGCATATTGAACAGCTGTATATTTTTTTGAGACCAAGCTTGTTAAAAAAGTAATATTTACAGTTCCCACCACTCCAGCAGCTATACTGTCTAGCGCTACAATTATGGATAACGATATTAAGCTTTTTTCTGATATGGCAATATAAGCAAAAAATAAATTTGTTAACATCACTAAAAAAGAGCCTGGCATGATTAGAGTTTTTAACACCAGCAGATTTAATTAATTTACCGCCCACAAAAAAACCAAAAATTGAGGCAGCTAAAGCTACTGTTTTTACAACAAATCCTATTTCCTCAAGTGAATATCCCATTTGAATATAAAAAGGATTAATAATTTGACCTGTCATTATGTCGGTAAGCCTATAGGTACCAATTATTGATAAAAGCAGTACCGAGGCATAGAGGCCAAATCGATTAAAAAAATCATTTAATGGAATTAGGATAGAGGCTTTAATGGTATTATTTCATCGTTTAAGCGAGGTATTTTTATTAGAACTAATAATAATCCAATAATTCCTAAAATCATAAATAGAGACATTAACTGATAAACAAATGGCCAATTAGTTCTTGAGGCTAGTATAAGAGCTCCTGATGTAGCTACTAGGATTGCTATTCTATATCCAAATTGATAACTTGCAGCCAAATTACCCTGCTCATCTATTTCAGCAAGTTCTATTCTAAAAGCATCAATGGCAATATCTTGGATGGAGCCAAAAAAAGCAACAAAGAATGCAAATAGAGCAAATAAACTTAGATTAGTTAATGGGTCTGTAATTGAAATTAACAATAAAAAAATTATTATTAGAATCTGCATCAAAATAATCCAGCTCTTCCTTGCCCCATATCTATTTAAAATTGGCACAGAAAAATTATCAACTAGCGGGGACCAAAAAAATTTTAATGAGTAAGTTAATACGATCCAGGCAAAAAATCCTATTGTTGCTAAATCTAGATTTATTACAGCTAGCCATGTTCCAAGTGTTACAAAAACTAGCATATATGGTAATCCAGATGCAAAGCCTAGAAAGCAAATACTTATTTGTTTTAAATTCATAAATTAATCGCTATAAGATAATACCAGAACCAGGGTCCGTTTTTCTTCCTGGTGCAATATCTGAATGTCCTACTAATCTATCTTTTGATAGATTGGAATAAGTTTTAACAAAATATTTTGTTATTCCAGGCAGTTCATTGGTGAATTCATTATCAACGATATCAGTATTAAAACTGAGATCGACTTCGTATCTATTTCTTGAAATTAATGCGTAAGCAAATTGGTGATTTTTTAAGAATTTTATTTTAAATGTCCCAGAAACCATACTTGGTAACCCTTTAAAATTTGAACTTGAAAGATCGGTTTTGTCAAATTTATTTAAAAAGAAATCTTTTATTTCATTTCCTCCATACTTTCCTGGAGGTAAACTAATTGCATGCACAACTATTAAAGAAATATCTATGTTTTTTGGCCTACTATCATGGTTAGGGGAAGGATAAAAAATGGCTCCCTCTATAAGATTATCTTTTATATTTATTAAGGACATAACTTAATATCCCATATGAAATTAATTTTGACAAATAAGGTTATTTAACTCGTTCTTTTCTTAATTCAGGCGGCATCTTAAAGACAATATTTTCTTCATCTTTTCCAATTTCATTTATAACACCGCCAGTAAAGTCTCTAAGCGCTAGTGCTATTTCTTGCACTCTATCCTCAGGGGCTGATGCTCCTGCAGTAATAGCAATTTTATTAACATTTCTAATTTTTTCTAAATCTAAATCACTAAACTCATCAATCAATATCGCTTCACACCCTGCACGTGTTGATATTTCTTTTAATCTATTTGAATTTGAACTATTTTCAGATCCTACTACAAAAATTATATCGCATTTAAGAGTTAGATCTTTAACCGCATTTTGCCTGTTAGTAGTTGCATAGCAAATATCACCTCTAGATGGCTCTATGACATTTTTATATTTATCTTTAATTACTTTTATTATATTACTTGTATCATCAATTGATAGCGTAGTTTGTGTTACATAAGCAACTTCTTTATTTTTATTAAAATATTGCCTCCTCTTCATCCTGAACTAAATAAATTTGGCTACCAGATTCCCCTGGATGATGTTTGCCTAGGGTACCTTCAACCTCAGGATGTCCATCATGGCCTATAAGTATAATATCCCTTCCCGCCCTAGCATGACGTTGAACTTCACTGTGTACTTTTGTTACTAAAGGGCAGGTTGCATCAAATGAACGTAATTTAAATTTAATAGCCTCTTGCTCTACCTTATCTGACACACCATGAGCGCTAAAAATTACATGGGCTGATTCTGGGACCTCATCTAATTCATCAACAAAAATAACTCCTTGAGACTTAAGCTCTCGACAACAAAACGATTATGAACAACTTCATGCTTAACATAGACAGGACTTCCATATACTTCTAACGCCCTATTTACTATATCAATAGCTCTATCTACTCCAGCACAAAAACCTCTTGGAGCAGATAATAATACTTTAATTTATTATTCTGTGTTTTAATGCCGAAAAATATTAATAATAAAGCTCCAATAATTATAAAAGCATCTGCAGGATTAAAAATGAAAAATGAAAAATTATTAATATAAAAATGTAAGAAATCTGTTACAGCTCCATCACCTGCTCTATCTAGAATATTACCAAGAGCACCTCCAACTATTAACACCAATGCAGTTTGGCTTAGTCTATTACGTTTTCATTGGTGACATTAACTTCAATGAAGACGGAACAATCAATGAGGGTGGTAACTCAACAGTAATACCAAAATCAAACATACTAAAAGCAATGCCAGTATTGAATGTTAGATAAAAGTTAAGGAATGGTAGAAAATATATATTTTCATAAGGCGTAAGGTTCCCTAATGCAATATGTTTAAAAGCGATGTCTATTAAAAGTAGGAAACTTAGGTAAATACAAATTGATGCTCTAGACAAATCTTCTAACCTCGCCTGATTCTTCAATATTTTCTTCACATCGCGAGCAGAGTTCTGGATGTTTTACACTTTGAGAAACGGATGATGACTTATGCCAGCATCTTGAGCATTTTTCATTATCTGATGAGGAGACTTTAATTGATAAAGATTGTCCTTTTTCTACTTGGCAACTAGAGGATATAAATACAAAATGAAGTTCTTCGCCAAAACTTTCTAGAATCTTATATAAATCTTCTGGGCATATGATTTCAACATTAGTATCTAAGGAGCCTTTAACAAGCCCATTATTTCTAGCAGATTCAATGGATTGATTTACTAAATCTTTAATTGCAATTTTTAAATCATCTTCATTATTAATATTTTGATCCACGGGATTTATTTCATTAAAAAATTTAGATAGGAATACTGATTTTTCTTGTGTTTTTAGAGGTTCGTAAGTTTGCCATATCTCTTCAGCTGTAAACATTGGCCTTAAATATTGTTCTATTTGCTCAGGAGTGCCATATTCAATAATCGTAGGGCGAGCTATCCTTACATGTATAGAGCCTATCTTTAACTATATCTAAATATATTCCGCCCAACTCATTCACACAAAAATTATGAATTTTTTGCACTGCATTATGATATGAATAGGTTTCATAGTATTCAATAACTTCTTTTTCTAGATTTCTTGTTGCATTTATTATCCACTTATCAAGCTCAATCTGATTCTCATGCTCTATTTTATCCGCTTCATTGAAATCACTAAGGTTTCCTAAAATAAATCTGAATGTATTCCTAATTCTCCTGTACTGATCTGAAACTCTTTTAAGTATCTCGTCAGAGGCAACCATTTCACTTCTAAAATCTGTTGAGGCAACCCATAACCTTAAAATATCTGCACCTAGGCTATCCCAGACTTTTTGAGGTGATACTACATTTCCTAATGACTTAGATTGCTTTCTCCTTTATCATCAACAACAAAGCCGTGAGTTAGTACCTCTTTGTAAGGAGGTCTTCCGTTAATAGCTATGCTGGTTAAAAGTGATGACTGGAACCAGCCTCGATGCTGATCAGAGCCTTCAAGATATAAATCAGCAACAATGCCTTCTTCAAACCTTTGTAGTGCAATTGAGCGTATGGCATAGCTCCAGAGTCAAACCATACATCAAGAATATCGTTAACTTTTTCCCACTCATCATTGTCAATTATTTTGTAAATAACATTTAGAATCTAGTATTTTATTTGCAAGATTTTCAAATTCTTTGGTGAATTTCTCCTGTATCTTTTCTAATTCTCCTCGTTCTTCAAGCAGTTTGTCTGCAAGTTTTTTCATTTTTAGTTTCTCAAGATGATCCTTTTGGTAGGAATTGTGATACCAGGTTATCATCGTATTTAGTTCATCAAAACCATGAGTTAATAAACCAGCTTTATCCATTGAAATAAACCATTGAGGGGTAGATGTAAAAATTAATGGTGTTTTATGTCTCCAGCAATGCGGATAAGAATGTTCATAATTCTCTACATGAATTAAGGCATTGCTTGATGTTAAAGTTTCTATGATAAAAGGGTCAGCCTTAAACGCTGGGAAACCAGCAATATTTTCATACTCATCTTTAAAGAAACCTTTATTATTAAGTGCTTTAATAGGCTCAAGATTATTATCTTTGCATATAAAATAATCATCCAAGCCATGAGCAGGAGCCGTATGCACACAACCTGTTCCAGCATCAGTAGTAACATGAGCTCCCTGTAATAATACTGATTTTCTATTAATAAAAGGATGTTCTAAAGCAATGTCTTCGAATAAATTACCCTTAACATTAGATAAGTCTTTTAAATCAATTCCCCATCTGACTGAACATGATTCAATTAAATCAGTAGCAATAATTAAATATTCATTATCTCGTTCAACAATTGAGTAATCTAATTTTGGATTTATACAAACAGCAACATTTGAAGGCAGGGTCCAAGGAGTTGTTGTCCATATTACAAAAGAGCATCTCTTATTTAGATCTAAGTTAAATATAGAACTTATTTTTTCAAGTGAGCTCTTTGAGACTTCAAATAAAACATCAATAGATTTAGATACTTTATCTTGATACTCAACTTCAGCTTCAGCGAGAGCAGATGAGCACTCTGTGCACCAATGAACTGGTTTTTCACCTCTCTGCAAGTGATTATTTTTTATAATTATAGCTAATGCTCTAAGGGTATCTGCTTCAAAAGATGCGTCAGAGCTTTTATAAGGATTAGACCAGTCAGCTAGAACACCGAGTCTAATAAAGCAGCTTTTTGTTTATCAACTTGAGTTTGTGCGTATTCTCTACAAGCCTTAATAAATGTTTCTTTATTTTTTACGAGGTCGCTATTTTTGCCATGTTTTTTTTCAACATTAAGCTCAATAGGCAATCCATGGCAATCCCAGCCTGGAATAAATGGAGCATCTTTACCAAGCATGGTTTGAATCTTAATTGTTATATCTTTAAGAATCTTGTTAACAGAATGACCAATATGAATATCACCATTTGCATAGGGAGGTCCATCATGAAGTATAAATTGGTCTTTCCCAGCAGCTCTTGCTCTTATCTCATTATAGAGATCTAAAGAATTCCATAAATCTATGATTTCAGGCTCTTTA
This sequence comes from uncultured SAR86 cluster bacterium, assembly GCA_905181645.1. Classification (GTDB taxonomy): domain Bacteria; phylum Pseudomonadota; class Gammaproteobacteria; order Magnimaribacterales; family D2472; genus MED-G78. Next base: position 680,087 of record CAJIYN010000001.1, on the reverse strand, counting down.
TTGGCCAGACCAGCTTTCATGGATAAATCTGTTTCTGGGAGATTTAATGTGTCCCTATAATTAATAGTCATAATTATTGCTATTGTAAAAGTTTTTTAGCCAAAGATATGTCTTTTTGTATCTGTTCTTTTAAAAAATCTAAACTTTCGAAGCTTTTTTTCATCTCTAATCTTGACCTTCTATTCAACAGATAAATACTTATTATAAAGATTTCCAGAAAAATTAAATAAATGAACCTCTAAAACAGGCTGTTCACCTCCAACAGTTGGCCTCACTCCCATATTTGATATGCCTTTATATTTTTTACCTTGAAAAACACAGTTAACAGCATAAACGCCTGAAATAGATAGTTTTTGCTTAGGTATCCATAGATTTGCAGTCGGGATATTAATTGTTCTTCCGAGCTGATTACCATAAACTACTTTTCCAGAATAAATATAAGGTCTACCTAATAAAATATTAGCTAGTTTAAAATTACTTTCCAAAAGAGCTTTTCTTATCCTGGTACTACTAACTCTTTCCTCTTCGTATAATACGGTCTCAGTATTTGAAACAATTACATTTGTTTTATGGCCCCATTCTTTAAGTAAGTTGAAATCACCAACTCTTTGAGCGCCAAATCTAAAATCATCTCCAACTGTTAAAGATTTTATATTCATTTCTTCTAAAATATCTTTTATAAAATTTTCAGGAAGATGATTTAAGAGAAGAATTAAAAACCAAAGAATATGAATAATCAATACCATAATTATTTAGTAATCTAAATTTCTCTCTCCATGGACATAGTCTTGGAGGCGATTGGTTATTTGTAAGACCTTTTGCAGAAAAATATTCTGCTGCATGAGGTTCGGTAAAAAAAACTAATGTTGATGTGCCTAACTCATTAGCTTCTTTTTTTAAATTATCTAAAATTGCTTGATGGCCAATATGTAATCCATCAAAGTTACCAATAGTTGCAGACATGAAAGTTTTAGGATGTCTCTTCTTAAATAAAGAGATATTATTTTGCCCTCTTATCAAATACATGATCCTTAAAACAGCTCCCTTAATTTACCGCCAATAATAGCTCTTGTTATTAATAGATATAGAAATAATAGAAATTCCTACTTCTAAAGTTAGATTTAATAATCGTTCAAAAAAACTTAATGAATCGAACTCGATATTAAAAGGTCCATATAACAAAAATATAATGATTGAAAATGAGCCTACCATTAAAGCTAAATTAAATTTATTGAATGGATTACTTAATTGAATATATTTATCCTTTACTAAGATTGTAAATAAAATACCAGAGCTCAGCAAAGCAGCTATTGAACTAGCAAGCGCTAAACCGGTATGACCATATCCTAAAATGATTGCAAAATAATAATTTAAAGCAATGTTTAAAGTTAAAGCAGTTATTGCTGCATACATAGGGGTTTTAGTATCTTTCCTTGAAAAAAATGCAGGAACAAGAACCTTCATCAACATAAAAAATGGAAGTCCAAAAGAAAAGGCAACTAAACTCTTGGAGGCTTGTACAACATCCGAATATAGAAACTCTCCTCTTTGAAAGAGAGTGCTAATTAGATGTTCTGAGCATATAGCTAGACCTATAAGAGATGGTATTGCTAAAAATATCACCAGTCGTTGAGATTTCCTTAATTGCTCCTTGTATAAAACCAGATCTCCTCTTTGATTTGCTCTGGAGAGAGTTGGTAAAAGAACAGTACCAATGGCAATTGCAAAAATTCCAAGCGGAAATTGAATTAACCTATCTGAGACATATAACCAAGTAGGGCTTCCAGTAACAAGAAGAGATGCAAAAATTGTATCAATCAAAAGATTAATTTGAGCGACACCCCCAGCGATAATTGCAGGAAACATTAATATAAAAACTTTTTTTACTCCTTCATTACTCATTCCTATTTTAGGAATAGGTAATCTGTCAATTTGAGATAACGGAGCTAGTTTGATGTTTTTAAACTCTATAAAACTAAAAACTTCATCTTGAGTTGCAATTACAATTGGAATTGAAAATAAACAACCCACGCTAAATGCTGATAAAATTATACAAAGATTAAAAATAATTGGTGTGGCAGCTGGTAATGAGAATCTTTGATGTGAATTCTGAATACCGCCAGCAAAAGCTACAAGAGAGATTAATCCTAAATAAGGAAACATTATTCTTAGAACATTTACTGCTAAATCTTTTTAAAATCATCTACATAAAATCCAGGAGCAAAAATAAAAATAAATATTGGAGCAAAAAATAATGCAATTAAAGTAAATATAAAAAGAATTATTAAAAGAGTTCCTGCTAAATTATTAATGAAATCCTTAATCTCTTCTGTTGATTTATGTTCTTGATATTCACTGTAAATTGGAATAAATGCTTGACTAAAAGCTCCCTCTGCAAAAAATCTCCTAAACACATTAGGTATTTTTAGTACTACTACAAAAATATCATGAAGACCTGATGACGTTCTCTGTTGTTGTAGTTATATCTCTTAAAAGACCAAAGACTCTAGATAATCCAGTCCATGAACCTACTTTAAAATATGACTTGAACATATCAGTATTTATAAATGGCTTATTTTGCTGCACTACGTATTATTTTTATTTGTAAACTCTAAAGATACTGAATTTATGCAATATCTGAGTCCAGTTGGATTTGGACCATCCTTAAAAACATGCCCTAAGTGAGCATCGCAGTTAGAACATCTAACCTCAGTTCTTGGAGCTAGTAGAGAATAATCAGGCAATTCATCAATAGCCTTCTCGTTGAGAGGTTGAAAAAAACTTGGCCAACCACATCCTGCATCAAATTTAGAATCTGATTTAAATAAAGGAGTCTCACAACATATGCATGTATAAGAGCCCTCTTGCTCAAAATCCCAATATTTTCCAGTAAAAGGCCTCTCTGTACCTCCCAACCTGGCGACCTGGAATGATTCATCGGAAAGTTCTAACTTCCACTCATCGTTTGTTTTATTTATCTTTGTCATTTGCTGTATTTACAATATTTTTGGTCAAATTTAATACTTAATTGTAAAGGTAATATCCAATTTTTACGATCTTCAGATTACTCATTAACCTGCCAATCCCTAACCCAATAGATAAATATAGTATCAATTAATGCTATACAAACTTTTAAAACATACTTTGTTGAAGCTAAAAGAAAGGCCTGCATAAAAGTTACATCTGTAGCTATAATCCATGTTGCTTGGTAGATAAGCGTATCTAGTAGTTGAGATAACATAGTTGATACATTATTTCTAAGCCATAGCTTTTTACCCTTTGTTTTCTCTTTAAGATAATGAAATAGCCATACATCAAATTTTTGACTAATTATGTAGGCTGTTAAAGAGCCAATAATAAAATATGGGGAATAATTAGCTAAAATGTTTATAGCATTATGAACTTCTAATGCAGATCCTGTTAAATTTGAGGGTAAGAATTGTAAACTTATGAACAATGTAACTAAAACTGCAATATTTGCTATAAATCCGAATAATCTATAATAAATTAACATAAATAATCCAACTAAAAATAAAAATCAGTTGAGAAATATATACCAGAATACAGAATTGCTCCCATGCTTGCATTAAATGTATAACCAAACATAGTTAATTCAGTTATTTTACCACCCTGAAGATTTGCAAGAATAATACCTAGAATGACCGCACAATAAAGACCATACTTTCCATAGTATCTAAATAAAAAAACGGCTAAAAGTAAGTCATAAAATACTACTCCAAACCATATAAATTCTTGGCTAAAACCTAACATTTATTTTTATTATCCTTTTTCCGGTTATTTTATTTAGAACTAATGTAAATTATACATATCAAATATAAATTTTCTGTAATCTTTTAAATGGAAATTATAAAAAACAATTTAAAACAACACTCTTATTCAAGTTTAAGTAATGAGTTTTACTCTGAACAACTTCAACAACCATTAAATGACCCTTATCTTATTCATGTAAATAAAAGTTTATTAAGTGAATTAGGTCTATCTAAAGAAAGTCATGAAGTATTAATGAATATTTTTAATGGTAATGTTCAGATACCTGGTATTCAAGGAATCTCAATGAATTATGCGGGACATCAGTTTGGTCAATATGTGCAGCAATTAGGAGATGGCAGAGGTATTTTGCTTGGAGAATTAAAAATAAAAGATGAATTCTTTGATATTCATATTAAAGGCTCTGGAAAAACGACTTATTCAAGATTTGGAGATGGGAGAGCTGTATTAAGGTCATCATTAAGGGAATATTTATGTGGTGAAGCTATGAATGGCTTAGGAATATCATCTTCAAGGTCTTTAATGATATTTGGAAGCCATGACATGGTGTATAGAGAAAAATCTGAACCTGCAGCAATGATTGCTAGAACAGCAAAAACACATATAAGATTCGGCAGTTTTGAAAAATTCTTTCATGATGGGTTGCTCGATAGACATAAAGAGTTAAGTGATTATGTTATTTATAAATATCTTCCAAAGGCTAATAAATATAAAAATAAGTACTCATATCTGCTTGAAAGTATAGTAACTAAAACAGCTTCCTTGATTGCTAACTGGCAATCAGTTGGATTTTGTCATGGAGTAATGAATACCGATAATATGTCAATTCTTGGAGAGACAATAGATTATGGACCTTATGGCTTTATTGACAAGTTCAACCCTGCGCATGTTTGCAACCTTTCTGATTCTTCTGGTAGATATTCGTATCAAAATCAGCCCTATATTGGTAAGTGGAATTGTTCTGCTTTAGCCCATACATTTGGTCATTTAATTGACAAAGAGGAGATAGGTAGAATTATGTCTTTATATGAAGACGTCTATTCCATTATCATTATTTAATCTATATAAAGGACCTGCAAATAACTTAACTCTTTTAATAGTTTTTAATACAAGAGTTACTAGGCCTTATGGAAGTCAAAAAATTAGATTTTACAAGAACATTTAGAAGTCTAAGCAATATATTAAATAATAATCACAGTATTCAAGTTGATGAGAGTTTAAATGTATGTCTTGTGAGTCAATATAGGGAGGATTGCTGACAATAAAGTCAATAGATCTGTCTTTTATCGATGATAGCCAGTCAGAATGAATCAATGAGAAATTATTTAGTTCAAAATAATTTTTATTAGCTTTGGCAACTTCAAGAGATCTGATGAAATTAATTACAAATCCATATGAAGAAAACCTAGAATATGAAAAATATGCTGAGAAATCACCAGAATGGGCAGCAGATATAGGTTTATCTTGCTCTTCTTAATTTAAGAAGCTTTTTTTGAATATTTGATACTGACTCAGTCATTTCTAAAAAATCATTTACCATTGAATCTGAAGGTGTATAAATTCTTCTACGTTTATCAGTTAATGATGATTCTTCATTAATATAACCAAGTTGCACAGATTGTTTAAGAACTTGAAGTCTTTTAATTCGTGAAGCAAATTTTTTTGGTACAAGAGAAATTGCATATTCTTGAGATATCTCACTACCTTCAAAATGCTCTTGCATAAAAGCAAGCAGAAAGAAAAATCTGTATGTATCTAATTGATAAAAGCTCATTGATGCTGGATTTGAAGAGTTACCTATCGTAGTTGAATAAATGCTTTCAATAATTGCTTGAGCTCGTTTTAATTTATCAGTCATAATTTGTGTTAAAAAATAAGATTGCTCTCATGAGGAGATTAATTTTACACTTCTAATTTCTTGAAACAAGATATATATAATTTATTTATATATATTTTAAATTTGTATGAATTTAGATGATAATCATTCTTATTTAAAGAAACAAGTGCTTGATAGCTATGTATATTTCTCTATAAATTCTTTTGAATCATAATCATCTCTTTTGGGATGAGAGGAGCGCATTTGATTAAATGCTTTTGATAAAAATTCGTTTTTTATAGGTTTACATTTTCTTTCACAAGATGAAATAGATTTAATATTAAAGCTATCTTTAAAAACATGAAGTGGGTAAGGCTGTGATTCTAAATCTGTAGGTTCATAATGTGGTACTTTTTTATCAGAAGGATCTTTAAAGTTAAATGGGTTCATATTCTTACTAGCTTCTATGTATCTTGCAACAGAATATGCAACTAGTTTGGAGCTATTTAATTTTCCCTGTTTACTGTAACCAGCAATGTGTGGAGTGGAAATGAGGGATTGTTTGACTAAAGCCTTAGATGGCAAAGGTTCATTGTTCCAAACATCACTAATATAAGTAATGCTTTTTTGTTTCAATAAAGCTTTTTCATTTACTATCCCGCCTCGTGAGGAGTTGATAAGTATTTTATTTTTTAATTCTAATAATTCTTTTTCATCAATTAGATTTTGAGTAGGATGATCTCCATCTTCTATATAAGGGACATGAAGGCTTATAAGATCACAATCAAGTATTTCTTTAATATCTACTAAACTTGGATCTTTTAAAAAAGGATCGTTAATTAAAACAGTGAAGCCTAATGAGTAGAGATAATTAGCAATTTTTTTTCCTATATTCCCATAGCCAACGATTCCAATTTTTGAGTTATAGTTTAATTTGCTTTGATCTATAAGTTCTGCAAAAACCGCTAGAATATAATGCGTAACAGATGAGGAATTACAACCTGGCGCATAATCCCATTGAATATTATTTTTATTAAGATAATTCATATCCAAATGATTTATTCCTGCTGTAGCAGACCCAACAAATTTTATATTTGTTTCTTTAAGTAAAGATTCGTTAACTTGTATTGTGGATCTTACTAATAATACTTCGCAATCTTTTATGGTATTAATATTAATATCCAGATAATGCAGATATTTAATTCTAAAAAAATTAGAGTCTAGCAATTCATTTAAATGATTATCTAAATTTGGTATATCTTTGTCTGCGATAATATTTATCAATTGGTATTATCTGGCCAAAAAATACTTTGAATCCATCCTAGAAAAGAATTTTTTACCGAGAGTATATTTATCTAATGCATCGAAGTCTTTTGCAAGTTGAATTGGATCCTCTAAGAAACAACTGTTCTGCCCAAAACATCTAAAACTTTAACAAGTTCTCTTTTTTGAGTTAAAACAGAATTTGGTGGCACATCTTTTGTAACAACAGCTCCTGCTCCGATAATACTATTTTCTCCTATAGTAACTCCTTTACAAATTATGGCACTATCTCCAATCCAAACATTATCTTTAAGAACAACGGGTTTAGTTTTTCCAACTGGTTCAGATCTATCATAAATACCATGCCAATCTGCATCAGAAATATAAGCGCCATGAGCAAACATGCATGCATCACCAATTGTAATTTGATCTGCAGCCATAATTCTTACACCAGGAGTAATAAGAACATATTTACCAATATCTAGCTTTCCATCCCATGTATCTACGTTCCAAGTGGTGAATTGGATATTGGCATCCTTAGCTCCTATTAATGTCGGGTAATCATCTATTGAAATATTTTTACCAAAAAGGTTTATATATTGTGGCTTGAAATAAGCTCCACCCTTCCCTAATTTTAAGAATTGAGGTTTTAAAAAATAACTCACATATCGTCTATTAATTCTTGACTAATTTTTTTAGCCAATATGGTCTATTATCTTTTCTGATTATATTCTCCTGATATATTTACTATTTTAATATGATAAAGTATCGAAAATATTTTTTATTGATAAATTTGTTAACAAAATTTAAAAATGAGTTTAAAAGCTTGCTTCAAATAGGGTTACCTATTTTTGGATCTCAGGTTTCCTATGTCTTTATGGGAACTACTGATACGCTTGTTGCTGGAAGAGCTAGCTCAACAGACCTTGCTGGTTTAGCTATAGGTTCAGCTATTACTCATCCAATTTGGCTACTTATAGCTGGTATTACATTTGCTATCACTCCTATTGTTGCTCAATTATATGGCGCAAAGGAATTTAATAAAATTGGTTACAAGTTAGGTGAAGTGGTTTGGATTTCAATTTTTCTAGGTAGTTTATTTTTACTAATTTATCCTAATTTATATCTTTTAGTAAATCTTCTGCAGCTAGATCCAGAAGTTGCAAAAATTTCTGGAGAATATCTTAAAGCCTTATCAGTTGGAATGTTTGCTATAACTATTTTTACTTGTCTTCGCTGCTACAGCGAAGGGATGACATTAGCAAAACCAGTTTTTTATATTGCCTTTGGAGGTATGTTACTAAATATTCCTCTGGATTTGATGTTTGTATACGGTTGGTTTGGAGCCCCTAAACTTGGTGGTGTTGGTTGTGGTTATGCAACAACAATTGTTTCATTCGTTATGATGATTGCTTTAATTCTTTATATAGCTAAGTCTAAATATTACGAAAAAACTAAACCTTTTCAAAAACTTCCATTTCCTTCAAGAAGCACGCTTACTGAAATCTTTAAATTAGGTTTTCCAATAGGATTGGGTATTTTTATTGAGTTAGCAATGTTCTCAGGAGCAGCTTTAATTATATCTCCGTTAGGTAAAGAAATTGTAGCTGGTCATGCTATCGCAATGAATATAGCTAGTTTCTTTTTTGTAATATCGCTATCTATTGGTCTAGCTGCTGCAACAAGAGTAGGAAATTTAATAGGTGCTAAAAGAATGCTGGATGCAAGATTTGCTTCTATTTCTTCAATTGTTTTATGCACAATGATTGCATTTATAAATACAGTTATTATTCTTACTTTTAAAGATCAATTAAGTGCAATGTTCTCTACAGAGGATGCTGTGGTATTGATTGTTATGACAGGAAAAGAGACTATAAATTATAATGGCGCTCAAATTGGAGCAATAGGAGCGCTTAGGGGTTATAAAGATACTTTTGCACCAATGATAATTACTCTTTTAGTGTATTGGTTTATGGCAGTTCCATTTGGATATTTTTTAACATTTTATGGATTTTCTGAACCTCTAGGAGCATCAGGAATGTGGATAGCTATGATTGCTGGCTTGTCTGTATTTGCAGTCCTAATTAGTATGAGAGTTCAGTGGATTTCAAATAAATTTAGTAAGGTTATAAATTAATAACTTCTGCTGTCTTTGAGCCTATCTCTAAAAGATTATCTGCAATATGAACTCCGCATTCTTGAAGTTTAGTAATCTTGTCTGCCGCCGTGCCCTTGCCACCTGAGATAATAGCTCCCGCATGCCCCATTCTTCTTCCTGCAGGTGCAGTTTGACCTGCAATATACGAAATAACTGGTTTAGTAATTGAAGTTTTAATAAATTCTGCAGCCTCTTCCTCTGCTGAACCTCCAATCTCTCCAACCATCACTATGGCTTCTGTTTGATCATCTTCTTCAAATAATTTTAAGATATCAATAAATGAAGAGCCTGGAATAGGATCTCCACCTATACCAACACAACTGCTTTGACCTAAACCAAGATCGGTTGTTTGCTTTACTGCTTCATAAGTTAGAGTTCCTGATCTAGAAATAATTCCAACGGAGCCTGGCATGTGAATACTTCCAGGCATAATTCCAAGCTTTGCCTCATCTGGTGTAATTATTCCAGGGCAATTAGGGCCTATAAGCCTAACTCCAAGCTCATCAACTCTTTTCTTAACCATTAGCATATCAAGTGTAGGCACGCCTTCAGTTATACATATTACTAATTCTACTCCTGATTCAGCTGCCTCAAGAATTGAGTCTTTACAAAATGCTGCTGGAACAAAAATTAAGGCTGCATTTGGACTAACAGCTTTCATAGCTTCATCCATGGTGTCAAAAACTGGTCTATCTAGATGAATCTGACCACCCTTACCCGGAGTAACACCACCAACAATATTAGTTCCATATTTAATAGCTTGTTCTGAATGAAGTGTTGCTTGAGAGCCTGTAAAACCTTGAACAATGACTCTTGTATCTTTATTTACTAATATACTCATGAAGCTAACTCCACTGCTTTTTTGGCAGCATCTTTAAGATTATTTAGACTTTCAATTTTAACATTTGCATTAGCTAAAATTTCAGAACCTTTCTCAGCATTATTTCCCTCTAACCTAACAACAACTGGAACTGAAACCCCAACCTCCTCAATTGCAGCGAGAACCCCTTGAGCAATTAAATCACATCTAACAATGCCTCCGAAAATATTTACTAATACAACTTTAACTTCTGGATCAGCTAGAATTAATTTAAATGCTTTTGCCACTCTTTCTTGTGTTGCTGTTCCTCCAACATCAAGAAAATTAGCTGGCTCTTCCCCATACAGTTTAATGTATCCATGGTACCCATTGCCAAGCCAGCTCCATTAACCATGCAGCCTATATTTCCATCTAATGAGACGTAACTAAGATCATTTTTTGCAGCCTCAGATTCCCTTTCATCTTCCTGAGAAGGATCATGCATTGCTGCAATTTCTGGTTGTCTAAATATAGCATTTGAATCAATATTAATTTTTGCATCTAAGCAATGTAGATTTCCTCCTGCGGTTATAACTAGAGGATTAATCTCTAATAAACTTAAATCACAATCAGTAAATAATTTCATTAGATTAGGTAACATTTTTGAAAATTGCTTAGTTTGATCTTGATTTAAACCAAGAACCTTTGAGATTTTTCTTGCTTGATAAGGTTGAGCTCCTGTTAGTGGGTCGATAGACTCGTAGATAACTTTTTCAGGTGAATTTTTTGCTACTTCTTCAATATTTACTCCGCCTTCAGAAGAAGCAATAAATACAACTCTTTGAGAAGCGCGGTCAACAACTGCACTTAAATAAAGCTCATCAGCAATATCTGTGCACTCCTCTATAAGAATAGAACTTACAAGCTGACCATTGGCATCTGTTTGATATGTAACTAGCTTTTTTCCAAAGCCATTTTTGTGCAAATACTAAAGCCTCATCAGGAGAGTTAACTAATTGAACACCACCAGCTTTACCTCTTCCGCCTGCATGAACTTGAGCTTTAACAACCCACTTATTACCTCCAATATCTCTACATGCATTAATTGCATCCTCAGCATTAGAAATTACTTTACCTAAAGAGACTGGCAGATCATATTTGGCAAATAATTCTTTGCCTTGGTATTCATGAAGATTCATCTTTTTCTATTTCCTATATGAATTGCGTGATTGTTTGCAGCTAAGGCTGCTTCATGAAGTGCTTCGGATACCGTTGGATGACTAAACATGGTTAAACCTATGTCTTCAGAGCTTGAACCAAATTCCATAGCTATTAAGCCCTGCTGAACCAGTTCAGCTGCAGAAGGCCCAAATACATGAATTCCTAGTATAGTATCTGTTAACTTATCAGCGAGCACTTTGACAGATCCAACTGATTCATCTGTAGCTAGAGCTCTACCACTTGCGGCAAATGGGAAGGAGCCAGTTTTATATTCAACTCCTTCAGCTTTTAGCTCTTCTTCATTCTTTCCAACCCATGCTAACTCTGGATGAGTATATATAACAGATGGAACAAGATCATAATTGACTGCTGCATGTTTACCAGCAATTCTTTCTGCAACCATTACACCCTCTTCACTTCCTTTGTGTGCAAGCATTGGACCTCTTACCACATCACCTATTGCATAAATATTAGGCTACTTGTTTGACAGTGTTCATTTACACTTATAAAACCTCTATCATCAAGAGAAATTCCACAATCATCAGATAAAAGATTTTGAGTATTTGGAGCTCTTTAACAAATATTAATTTATCAAATACTTTCTCATTAATAGAACCATTTTCCTCATACTCAACTTTTACATTAGTCTTATTAGCTTTTGCTTGAGTAACTTTGCAACCAAGCTTTATGTCTAAACCTTGTTTTGTAAACTCTTTATAAACTTCTTTTGCCATCTTCTTATCTGCCATAGGTAAAAACTCAGGCAATGCCTCTAACATAGTCACTTCAGAACCTAATCGACACCATACACTTCCAAGCTCTAAACCAATAACGCCTGCACCAATAACACCAAGTTTTTTTGGAATAGATGAAAATTCAAGCGCTCCAGTTGAATCAACAATATTATTATTATTAAAAGTTGCTGAATTTATCTCTATTGGCTTAGATCCTGTTGCTAAAATAATATTACTAGCTTCTATTATCTCAATAGACTCACCATTAGTAACTTCTACTTTTTTACCTGAGAGAAGCTTTCCATGACCTTGAATAGGGGTAACTTTATTTGCTTTAAATAAACCACTTATTCCTCCAACTAATTGATCAACAACTTTATCTTTTCTTTCCATCATGGCAGGGATATCTAGTTTTACTTCACCAGTATTAATACCATGCTTAGATAAATCATTACTCGCTTCATAAAATCTTTGTGAAGCATGAAGCATCGCTTTAGAAGGAATGCATCCAACGTTTAAACAAGTTCCACCTAGCCTTTCTCTTTTTTCTATACATAGATTCAACACATGCAACTGATAAACCTAGCTGAGAGGCCCGAATTGCAGCCACATAACCAGCAGGACCTCCTCCAATAATTACAACATCATACATATAAAACCTCTTATAAATTCAGCAACAATCTTTCAGGTGATTCGAGTTGCTCTTTAATTGATACTAAAAAAGTTACTGCTTCTTTTCCATCGAGCAAACGATGGTCATAACTCATTGCTAGATACATCATTGGCCTTATTACTACTTCATTTTCTATAGCAACAGGTCTATTTTGAATACTATGCATTCCTAAAATGGCTGTTTGAGGTAAATTTAAAATTGGTGTTGATAATAATGGCAGGTCACCTCCATTTGAAATGGTGAATGTTCCACCTTGCATTTCATCGATAGAAAGCTTTCCATCTCTAGCTTTAATAGCTAATCTCTTAATTTCTGATTCAATCTCCGGAAGAGACATCATATCTGCATCTCTAATAACTGGAACAACAAGACCTCTATCAGTAGAAACTGCAACTCCAATATCTTGATAGCCATGATAAACAATATCTGATTTATCTATTGAAGCATTTACTAGTGGAAACTTTTTTAAAGCCTGGATAGCAGCAATAACAAAGAATCCCATAAATCCAAGCTTTACCCCATGTTGTTTTTCAAACTCAGCGCCGTACTTTGATCTAAGCCATTATGCCAGTCATATCGACTTCATTAAATGTTGTTAACATTGCAGTTTCTTGTGTAACTGAAAGAAGTCTTTTTGCTATAGTCGACCTCATTCTAGACATAGGAACTCTTTCCTCATCTCTATCAGTCAATCCACTAGAGGTACTTATATCTTTTTCGATAGGCTTTTCAGGTTTTTTATTTATATTTTCTAAATAATTTTTAATATCAGATTTTGAAATTCTTCCATCTTTACCTGATCCAGTTATATTTTTTGGATCAAGATTATATTCTTCAAGCATGCGCCTAACCGCAGGCCCATGATTTAGTGAGTTATTTTCATTTTTGGAAGAAACATTTTCTTTTAAACTATCCTCTTGATCTTCCTCTTCAGCATGACCAGAGGTCTCCTCTATTTGAGCTATTAGCTCACCACTATTAACTACCTCACCTTCAGGTTTTAAAATTTTTGAAATTTTACCATTAATGGGAGATAAAACTTCTAAAACAATTTTATCTGTTTCGATCTCAGCTATTAGCTCATCCTGCTGAGGTTTTTCACCTTCTTTTTTAACCCAATTAGCAACTGTTCCATCTGCAACAGATTCTGGAAATGTTGGTGATTTTATTTCAATACTCATTGATTATATCAATTTTCTTTATATTTAAAGCCTTTAATTACTATTTCTTCTTGTTGTTTTAAGTGTAATTTCATTAAACCAACTGCTGGTGCTGCTGCAGCTGCTACTATATGGTTTAATTTCAGTTTTGCTATTAATCACCGAGTCTTTAATAATGTGCTCTCACTGAAAACCATGCTCCCATATTTTTTGGCTCCTCTTGACACCAAATAAATTTAGCTTTTTTATTATAATAAGATTTTCTCAAGCGCGTCATATGGAAATGAATACAATTGCTCGATCCGTATAGTGCCGTATCATTAATTTTATCTTCATTTCTTTTTTGGAGCAGATCGTAGTAAATCTTACCTGAGCACATTACAACTCTATTAATATTTTCTTTATTAATTATTTCGTCATCAATAACGCATTTGAATTCTCCATCAGTTAATTCAGATACAGAAGATGTCACTGCAGGGTTTCTTAATAAGCTTTTAGGTGAAATAACAATTAAAGGTCTTCTCATCTTTCTTATAGCCTGACGTCTTAAAAGATGGAATATTTGAGCTGGCGAACTTGGAACACATACCTGAATATTCTCAGATGCACATAATTGAAGAAATCTTTCTATTCGAGCACTACTATGCTTCTGGGCCTTGTCCTTCAAAACCATGAGGAAGAAGCATTACTAATCCTGACAACCTTTCCCATTTATGTTGAGCTGAGACTATAAATTGATCAATTACAACCTGAGCACCATTAACAAAATCACCAAATTGAGCTTCCCACATTACTAAAGCTGTAGGCCAGCTAAGGAATATCCATATTCAAAACCTAAAACAGCCTCCTCACTTAAAAATGAATCATAGATATCCATCCTAGTAGAACTATCTCTAGCTACATCTACTAATGGTATATGGCCCACTCCATCTTCAGCATTATAAATAGCGGCATGCCTATGTGAAAATGTTCCTCTTCTTACATCTTGGCCTGTCAAGCGAATTGGGTAGCCTTCGGATAATAATGTTGCATAAGCCATCGACTCAGCAAAACCCCAATTTATGGGTATTAGAATACTATACTTATACTGGAGAAGAGATATATGTATTATCTGGTGTTGCGACTCATTTAGGTCAAGTGATCACTTCAGATAATGGTACTTGTGAAACCGATATTTATCAAACCATGTTTGATTTAAATGAGTGGGGTACTAAAGTAACTTGGTTAAGAGTTGCTGGTTTACTTAACTGCTCTACAAGAACAATATATCGTAATTTATGCGATGAACTTTTAGAATCTGACTGGGTAATGATATTTTGTGATATTAATTTTTCTTCATAAATTTTTAATACTGAAGGATGTTTAGCAATCTTTTCGTACATTAAGGGCTGTGTTGCAGATGGATCATCTGCTTCATTGTGACCTCGTCTTCGGTAACAAAATAAATCTAAAATTATATCTTTACCAAACTTATGCCTATATTCACATGCTATTTGTGCAGCGTGAACAACCATTTCTGGATTATCACCATTAACATGAATGATTGGTGCTTCTATCATCTTAGCCACATCTGTTGAGTATTCAGTTGACCTTGCATCATATTTATAACTAGTAGTAAATCCAATTTGATTATTAATAATTACATGTAAAGTACCGCCAACACCATAGCCTCTGGTTTGAGACATCTGAAGAGATTCCATCACTACACCTTGGCCAGAAAAAGATGCATCTCCATGAATAAGAATTGGAATAACCTGTTCTCTATTCTCATCATATAATCTATCTTGTCTGGCACGAACAGATCCAAGAACTACTGGATCTACTATTTCAAGATGAGAGGGATTGTTAAATAGAGAAACATGCACTTCACCTTTAGGTGTAAGTAGATTTGAAGAAAAGCCAAGATGATATTTAACATCTCCTGTATTTGCTCCAGTTAGTTCCACATCTTCCTCAAAAGCAGAAAATAATTCAGATGGAGTTTTACCAAGAACATTTACAAGTAAGTTTAGTCTGCCTCTATGAGCCATACCAAAACATATTTGTTTAGCTCCAAGCATTCCACAATTTTGTATTAAGGAGTCTACAAGAGGTATTAAGGACTCACATCCATCAATACCAAAACGCTTCATGCCAGGATATTTTGCAGCAAGAAACTTTGCTAATACTTTTTTACTTATATCGCATACTATATTAGGTCTTTTTTCATCATCTTTAAATTCACACTGCCCAAGACTTGGTTCTAATATCTCTTGGAACCACTTTCTTTCCTCAGTGCTTACAATATAGTTATACTCAATACCTAGATCACCACAATAAATAGATTGAAGTGAGTCAATGATTTCTTGTAAAGTAGCTTCTTCTTTTCCAATTTTTAATGTATCGGTTTTAAAAACTGTCTTAAGATCCTCTTTTGATAGACCATGATATTCAAGAGTTAAATCTGGAACTAATTCTCTTTCCATCATTCCCAATGGATCTAACTTAGCAGCTTGATGTCCTCTATTTCTATATGCCTGGATGAGCTGAACAACCCTAACTTGTTTATCATTTATCTCATTTGTTGATGAAGAGCTCGATAAAACTCTTCTATGATTTTTATATGCATTAATAATATTCTTATGAGAGATATCTTGAAAAATCAAAGGAATTTGCCAAACTCAAAAAAACTTCTCCATTCACTTTTAACCCAAAATTCTTTATTAATAATTGAAACAAAACTGCTTCAAAATTATTATTTTCTTGTTGTAATAAAGTATTTATTTCCTCAGATTTTCTTTCAAGGCAGTTACTCCGTCTGATGCAATTATATTTTTTGAATTTTTACCTTTAAGTAACATTGTTTTTATTTCACCAATAGCTTTATTTGGATTTAGTCCTTTCGGGCAAGCTGCAACACAATTCATAATTCCATGGCATCTATAAACACTAAAAGGGTCAGCTAAATCATCAAGCCTGCTGTCTTTCTCTAAATCTCTTGTATCAGCCAAGAACCGATAAGCTTGTAGCAAACCAGCTGGACCTATAAATCGATCAGGGTTCCACCAAAATGAAGGGCAGGCTGTTGAGCAACATGCGCATAGAATACATTCATATAATCCATCTAATTTAGCTCTATCTTCTGGGGATTGAAGCCTTTCTTGCTCTGGTGCAGTTGTATCATTTTGAAGAAATGGCTTTATTTTTTCATACTGATTATAAAATTGCGTCATATCAACAACTAGATCTCTTATGACTGGAAGTCCAGGTAATGGTCTTATATCAATCCTATCTCCTTTTAAAACTTCAGATAAAGCTGTAATGCACGCCAAACCATTTTTGCCATTAATGTTCATCCCATCTGAACCGCACACACCTTCTCTGCAAGATCTTCTAAATGATAAGGATGAATCACTTTCCTTTAAAAGATGAAGAAGATCTAAAACCATAATATCTTTTTGAGGTTTTTCGATCTCATAGTTCTTCATGTAGGGAAACTTATCTTCCTCTGGGTTATATCTGTATATATTGATGTTTAACATAAATAGTTCCTAATAAACTCTTAACTTTAGGAGGAAATGCTTCCATGGTTTTAGGAGCAAAGTTAACTACTCTTTTTGAAAGAGACTTATGAAATTGGGTCATATAGAGAGTGGCATAACCAGTTATCATCATCTCTTTCTGGGAAATCATCTCTGGCATGAGCTCCTCTGCTTTCATTTCTACTGTATGCAGCAATAGCTGTTGCCTCTGCAACTTCAAAAAAATTTTGTAACTCTAAAGCCTCAACTCTACTCGTATTAAAGGCAGCACTCTTATCACTTAAATAAAGATTTTCTGCTTTATTTCTAATTTCTTCCAACTCAGCAACACCTTTTTCCATAAACTCGCCTCTTCTGAATACCCCAAAATAGTTTTGCATACATGTTTGTAACTCTTTTTTAACAGGGGCAGTTTCATGACCTGAGCTTGATTCATTTAATTTATTTAATCTTTCTAGAGAGTTATCAATATCTGAATTAGATGCTGATTCAACTCCTCCACCTGAACTGAGTTCTTTTTGAATAAAAGTTCCAGCAGCCCTTCCAAATACAATTAAATCAAGTAAAGAGTTTCCTCCTAATCTATTAGCTCCATGAACTGATACACAGGCTGCTTCGCCTGCAGCAAATAATCCTGGAACAGTCACATCTTCAGAATTAATTCTAGTAAAAGCTTGGCCATGGATGTTTGTTGGAGTACCTCCCATCATATAATGACAAGTTGGGACAACAGGAATTGGATGATACACAGGATCTACATGAGCAAAGGTTTTGGATAGTTCGCATATACCAGGTAATTTAGAATTTAAAACATCTGCGCCTAGATGATCTAGTTTTAAAAAGATATGATCTTTATTCTCTCCGCAACCTCTTCCTTCTAATATTTCTAAAAGTCGGTCATCGAGCGACCACATCACGGCCAGCTAAATCTTTGAGCATTAGGAGCATATCTTTCCATAAATCTTTCACCTTCTGAATTCGTAAGATAACCACCCTCTCCTCTACAACCTTCTGTAACTAAGGAGCCCGCACCATAAATACCTGTTGGATGAAATTGCCACATCTCCATATCTTGAGCTGCAAAACCTGCTCTCAAAGTCATAGCCAAGCCATCACCAGTATTAATTAATGCATTTGTGGTTGACGCATAGATTCTTCCTGCACCTCCAGTGGCAATTACGGTTGCCTGAGCTTTTAAGTATGCAACTTCACCATATTCAATAGAAAAAGCAATAACTCCAGTAACCTCATTTTTAGAATTTAGTACCAGATCAACAGCAAACCATTCATTTAAAAAATTTGATCCTTCTTTAACATTATTCTGATACAAGTGTATGAAGAATTGCATGTCCAGTTCTATCTGCGGCTGCACATGTTCTTTGAACTATGCCATTTACCATAATTTTTTGTCATCCCTCCAAAAGGTCTTTGATATATTTTACCATTCTCAAATCTAGAAAATGGTAATCCCATATGCTCTAACTCAAATACAGCTTTAGGTCCTTCAGAACAAAGATATTCAATTGCATCTTGATCTCCAATAAAATCAGCACCTTTAACGGTATCGTACATATGCCATCTCCAGTCATCATTTGGATCCGCGCTTTGAATGGCACAAGTTATACCTCCCTGAGCTGATACAGTATGAGATCTAGTTGGAAAAACCTTAGAAACAACAGCTGTCTTTAATCCTGATTTAGCCAATTCAAGAGAGGTTCTCATTCCAGCGTTACTCCAAAAAAGAATTTATTGCTTTTGTAGAAAGTTTTGATATTATTAGCATTAATTATATTTGTCATAAATCTATATCCAAACAAGTAAGAGTAAATAAAAGTATAAGAGCAGACCAAGAACGGTGAAGAGTATGTTGTATAAAAGCCTAGATGTATCTGCAATTTTTGATAAAGTAAAATTCAGGAAGCCCAAGGTTCTTGGTGTTAGATAGTCAGTTCCTATGGTCCATAAACCAATGTAAGCATGAACTAAAATACTAAGAAATGCTGTAGTAGTTGACAACTTAAATAATAATGAGCTTTTAAACAAAAACCATTCATTAAATGCTATTGGTAGTGAGGAAATAATAAATACAACAACATAAATTATATATATAAATATAAAGATAGAACTACATCTTTGAAGGTACCATATGGTTGATCCTTTCACTAAAAGATAACCATTGCAGTTGCTATAACTGAAATAAACCAAATACATAAAACAAAAATTGATGAAACTTTACTAGCTTGAAGAGATTCACCTATATGCATATCCATTATTAAATGCCTAACTCCAGTTAAAATATGATACCAAAGAACTAAAAAACTAAAAGCAACAAAAGTTGCTAAATAAGAGCTATTTATCAACATATTTGTTAAATACGTAAAGTTCTCCTGGTTAGTTGAAGCAAGAAAAAATAAATAAACTGATAAAGGGTATGTTATAAAAAAAATATACATCCCAGCTAACCTATGAGTTATTGAAGTTAAAGCTGAAATCGGCAGCTTTATCTTAATTAAATTTATATTGACTGGTCTATGGTCATTTTTCATTAGTAACAAATGTTCCCTTATACATCCAAATTACAAGCTAATTATACGGAATTGTAAAAATAAAATCTTATTTATTTTAAATAAGACTTTTCTGTAGTGCGGATTTATAAAGAGATGCTAATTGATGTCAAATATATAAAATAACCTTTAGGTGTAGTATAAATATGAGTTATTTTATGTAGTTATGCTACAAATTTGGTCTATCTATGAATATTAATAAGATTTGTGATCTATTTTTTTACGTGCTTCATCAACCTTTTCTTCTTCTTGATTTGTCTATCAGTTAATTTATTAACTTTTCCTTCAAAAGGATTATCAGATTTTCTAAAAATAATTCTTAACTGAATGCTTTTTAAACCTAATTCTTCTCTAAATGAGTTTTCCAAGTATCTTTTATAGTTAGCAGGAATCTTCTTATCCTGATTAGAATGAATGATTAGAGTTGTTGGCTGCGTGCCTCCAAAATGGACATATCTTAATTTGAGCTGACGCCCTCCAACAGATGGAGGCGCACTTCGTTCAATAAATTTATATAAATATTTATTTGTCATGCAGTTGAATAGTTAGTTTGTGATTTATTTATAAGACTATTAAGGATTCTAAAAAGTCTTTTAAATCCTAGGCCTTTCATCCCTGATACTTCTACTTTGACAAAATCTTTTAAAAAGTTAGATTGCATTCTTTTTGTTTCATACATTTCTGATCTTTCTGATTTTGTTAGTAAATCAACTTTATTTAATCCAATTAAAGAGCGGCTTACCTTGTTCAGCTATTATATTAATAAGCTTGAGATCTTGATCGACAATACTTTCTTCTGAGTCAACTAAAAATAAAATAACATCGCTTTCTTCCAACTGCATGCATTGCTCGAACATATGAAAAGTATTCAACTTTATGATTTTGTTTATATCCCTTTCTGATTCCAGCTGTATCTATAAAAACAAACTCGTTACCATCTATAGTGAATGGTATTCTTATAGCATCGATGGTTGTTCCAGCTACCTCTGACACAACTAATCTATCTTCTTTAATAAAATTGTTAATAAATGTGGATTTGCCTGCATTAGGCCTCCCAAGTACTGCTATTTTTTTTCCATCAATAATTTCATCATCAGTTTTATCAGGTAACATTTGTAATAAAAGCTTCTTCAAATCATCCAATCCTCTTGAATGTTCTGCACTAATGTCTAAGAAGTCTTTAATACCTTTAGATGAGATATCGTTTAAAGCCTCTGATTTAGATGATTTATCAGATTTATTAATAAGTGTTATAAATGGTTTATTTAGTTTTCTTAGGCTACTTAATATTTCAAAATCTTCTGATGTTAAATTCTCAGACCCGTCTACAAGAAATAAAATTAAATTACATTCATTGGCTGCCATCCAGGCTTGATCTGATATATTTTGGGATAAATTAGATTCATCTTTCCCAATTCCTCCAGTATCAATGATGAAGCTTTTTATGCTGCCAAGTTTGATATAGCCATAGTTTCTATCTTTTGTTAAACCCGGAAAATCTGAAACTATAGCCTCACGCGTCTTAGTAAGTTTATTAAAAAGAGTTGATTTTCCTACGTTAGGACGGCCAATTATTGCTATTGAAGTAAACATTGTTATTTTGCATTCTAGTGACTAACTGAATATAAATTAAATTGCTCATCGACAATATATATATTGTTAGCTCTAGCAATAATAGACTTAATTGGACTTCGTGTTAATTTAATTCTGCTGGTTGTTGTGCCATTTAATGTATTGATAAGATGCACATACCCTTCAAAATCACCTACTACGATGCTTCCTTTATAAATATCAGCATTTGATAGCTCTCTGAGATAGTAGTCTTCATTTGTCCAAGATGGCATAAAGGTTTTAGTTGAATATGTTGTAAAGGTTGAATCGGTTTCAAGAATAGCTATAACACCCTTAGAAATAACTGGAGAATAAAACGATGAGGCTTTTTCAGCCCATACAATTCTTCTTTGAGCTGGATCAAAAGCAGCTATTTGCCCTTGATAGTTAGCAATAAATAAAAGTCCACCCTCGAGCACTGGAGCAGCATCTGCATCTATCATATTATCTAATTCTGATGTGCCTTCTACATATGATATAGCTCCATCCCAGACTAAAAAGCCTGTATCTATCTGGAAGGCACCAAGTCTTCCATTATCAAAAGCTGCATAAACGATTTCTTCTTCTATAACTGGGGGACTACTTCCACGCAATGTAAGTGCTGGTAATTGTGATCTGTAAGACCATTTTTTAGTACCATTAGATATATTATATGCATTTAGCTCACCTGAACTTGTCTTAACCAAGACCAGTTTTGCATTTATAGTAGCTGGTGCAAGAATCTCAGCTCCTGCGTCAATAGACCAAAGAGTAGAACCATCTTCTTGAGACAAACAAATCAATTCACCCTGGGATCCAGCGACAATAAGTACACCAAAGCCTGCAGAAATACCTGAAGAAAGCTCTGTAACTTGCGCGGTCCAATTTTCTAGACCTGAAGCTTGATCAAAAGAGCCTATAGCTCCACTATTATTTGCAAAAAATATTGTCTTACCAGAAAAAGCTGGCAAAAAAGCACCTAACTTGTTATCCCCTGAGCCCGAAAGGTTAGGAATAAAATCTGTTGCACTTCTATCAGAAGGAAGAGCAATCTCCCAATTTAAAATAAGCTCTTTTTGATTAGAGATATCAAATAGAGCCTTAGGCTCAGTTAAATCGACCTCTTCTTCTGGCCCATTATTCCAAAAAGTTATAATATCAACAAAACTTCTAGGCTCTTTAGACTCAACTTGTTCCTCGTTATCGTTCCAGAAAGCCATACTTGAGCATGAGCTTAAAAATATAATTATCAGTAAATGTGAGAAATATTTCATAGTTGTTTATAAGACCTGTTGAATATTATTAAGTTTCATAATAACTATATTTTTTGATGCATCGTCATCATACAAATCTCTAGCTAAATTATATTGCTCAATAGCTAGGGTATTTTTTTTCTGTCCTGCTAGAGCATCGCCAGCTAGTTCATTTACCAAAGGATCTGAGCCAGTCATTAAGCCTTCAATAGAATTTAAAGCTTCGCCATAATTAGATTCTGCAATTAAGATTCTTGCTAAACTTACCCTAGACATTTTATTTACTAATGGATTACCAAAAAAACCACCAGAAGTATCAATTAGTTTCTTAAAAAATATTTTACTCTCACAAGCTGAGAGTTTGAAGCAAGTGCAGACGCCTTCTTAATCATTGCAAATTGGGCAAATCCCGTGGATCTATAATCATTGATTAGTTGGTCAAATAAAGAACTATCATCAAGTGCGTTGGTATCTTCTGCAGAAACTGCTTCCATCCATTTACTGTATATAACTGCAGCTGAATTATTCTTAGAATCTTGAGTGTATTTAATACCATAGGCTCCAATGCCAATAACTGAAATAGATAAAACTATAGAAAGTATAAGATTTCTATAGTGCTTAAAAAAATCAACTATTGCTAGAAGTCTTTCTTCATCATTACTGTGTTCAGCCATGTTTCTATCCTTAATATTTAGATTAGATTTTTTTATAGAATGCTATGCATTCTTCAATACTCATACTAACTTGCTCATCGTCGTCTCTTAATGACTTAACAATAACTCTTTTATTGCTCATCTCCTCATCGCCAAAGATAAATGCGTGACTAGCATCTGTTTTATTAGCTCTTCTTAATTTAGCTTTAATACTGCTATCAGTTAAATCCATATCTAATGAGATTTTAGAATTGGTATTTCTTAACTGGTTCGCTATTTTAAATGCTAATGGCGCTATATTGCTAGTAGAACTTATAAAGACTACCTTTTTTTCATCTAATTTAGAGACTGATGAGATTGATATTAATCTTTCTAGACCTATTGCAAGCCCTATTGCTGGCATGTCTTTGCCACCAAGAGTATTTGCAAGATTATCATATCTGCCTCCGCCTATAAATGCATCTTGAGCTCCTAAATCAGAAGAAGATGCTTCAAAAACTAACCCTGTATAATAATCAAGACCTCTCACGAGCGTGTTATCTATCTCTATAATGCATAAATCACTAAACGTTTTCTGAATTGAGGAAAGTAGCAAGTTTGCAGAATCAGAAATAAAATTATTAAGAGAAGGTGCATCTTTAAGAATTTCCTGCATACCTAAATCCTTTGTATCAAGAATTCTTAAGGGATTTTTACCAAGTCTTTCTAGATCTTTTTCATCCATCTTGTCTTTATAAGGTATTAAATACTTAACTAAGGCTTTTGAAAATTCTTTCTTGGAGTCTTTATCTCCAAGATGATTTATTTTTAATTTTGCATTCTTTATATTTAAGGCATTAATTATCGAGCAGATCATAGAGATTAGCTCAAAATCTGCTTGCCCCTCTGGATATCCTAAAATTTCAACACCTGCTTGGTGAAATTGTCTATATCTTCCTTTTTGAGGTCTTTCATATCTAAACATTGGGCCCATATACCCAATGCTGAGATTGTTGATCTAATTTTTTTTCAATTATCGATCTAATAACACCCGCTGTTCCTTCGGGCCTAAGGCTTAAACTTTGGTCATTTCTATCATTAAATGAATATATTTCTTTATTAACAAAGATTATTATCAAAATAATCGTTTAAATAAATCTGTGTACTCCATGATTGGTGTTCTTATTTCATTAGTATCTAGGCTTTAAAAATTTTTTCCAGTTTATTTTCAACAGGACTCCAGCTAATTAAGTCATCAGAGTAAAAATCAGGCATGCCTCTTAACGAATTAATTTTAGTCATTTAGCCTCTCCTAACAAAGCACCTCCAGTTTTTCTTTTAGAAGGATCAACCGATACGATAGCAATTTTTTTGTCAGGAAAGTCGGTAATAAACCTTCTTACCAACTCATCCACTAATGATGATTTTCCTGCACCACCTGTACCTGTACATAGCATCCAATAATTGCTACTTCTAAATCCTCTGAAATTCCTTCAAATCTATTCTCTAATTCATTTACAACCTCTATGACATTAAAATTTTGTCTTGAGCAGCTAGGACATGCAATTATTCTTTACTCCCCTACTTCGAATATTTAAACTTCTTAAAATATCCCAGCCTATTTTTATTTCATCTACCGGATCAGATGCGAGTGATATTCTTATAGTGTCTCCAATACCCTCAGAAAGAAGCATCCCAATACCAATTGACGATTTAACAGTTCCTGCTCTATAACTTCCAGCCTCAGTAATGCCTAAGTGAAGTGGCTGATTGATAATTTTTGATATTTTTCTATATGCTTCAACCGTCATCTCTATATTTGAAGCTTTTAAACTCATTTTATAATTTTCAAAGTTAAATTTATCTAAAATATCTACATGTCGTAAGGCAGATTCAACCAAAGCATCAGCATTTGGTTCACCATATTTTTTTTGAAGATCTTTTTCCAATGAGCCTGCATTCACCCCAACCCTTATTGGAACATTATTATCTATTGCAGCTTGTATTACCTCTCTGACCTTATCCGCTTTACCAATATTACCAGGATTTATTCTTAAGCAATCAGCGCCATACCCTGCAACTTTTAAAGCAATCTTATAATCAAAATGAATATCTGTAATTAGAGGGATATTAACACGTGTCTTTATTTTTTTAAATGCAGCAGCTTCATCAAAACCTGGTACAGATACTCTTACAATATCTGCTCCAGCAGCTTGTAAGTCGTTAATTTGATTAACTGTTGAGATAACATCGCATGTATTGGTATTTGTCATTGATTGAATAGCAATAGGATTTTTTCCACCAACTAAGCACCCCGCCAACATTGACTATTTTAGTATTTTTTCTTTTAATCCAATCACTCATTTTTAAATGTAGTTGTACTCACTTTTTGTTCATTAGCGCTATCAATGAGATTAATATTTTTACCAGCGTAGTGTGGCTTTTACATTATCAATATTACCTATTACAAGTGTAAAGCTTTTTTCAATCTCCACTCCTAAAATTTCATCTTTATTATATAACTTATAGATTAAACGTTTTTTATTATCTGTATATATTTCAACCCAACAAGGACCTGAAAATACTAGTATTAAATTGCTATCCTTAACCAGAGATTTAGCTATCAATTTTTCTTCACTTTTTTCCTTAATAACGCCGATCGGCTCAATATTAAGAGTCTCAGAATAAATTTTTTCTAGATCACTTGATTTGTTATTCATTAAGATAAATATAATAGAAAGTATTAATATCAAAATTGCTGATATTGGAATTAAATTTCCTTTTATAAATAACTTAACTTCCAAGATTTGCTTGCTTGAAGATTGAGCTTTATTCTCTTCAGAATTTACAATTCTTTCATCCGCATTAAGTGGAAATGGATCTTTTATTCCAAGGAAATCTGAATATTTTTTAAAATAACCAATAGCGAATGCTCTAGCCGGAAATAATGAATAATCATCACTCTCTATAGCTTTAAGATATCTTATATTTATATGAATATTTTTTGAAATATCTTCAAGCGTTAGGTTTAATTTAGATCTTTCATCTAAAAATTTTGAACCTATTTTTACTGATTTAATTTCTTTTGGCATTTAGACACCTAATGAATACTTGTATGCTGAATAAGGCTTTTTCCTTTAATTGTCTTTTTCAAGTTTCCTACAAGCTGTCCACAGGCTCCATCAATTGCATCCCCTCTGGTGATTCTGCAAGTTGTAATATAGCCCTTATTAACTAGATAATTTTTGAATGCGTAAATATTTTTATCTGTCGATCTTTTATAGTCACTTCCATCAAACGGATTAAATGGAATTAAATTAATTTTACATGAGATATTTGAAAGGAGCTTAGTTAGTTGTCTAGCTAATTCTGGAGAATCATTCACACCATCAATAAGAATATATTCTATAGTGATGCTTCTTTTTCCCTCATAAAAAGATAAATAATTCTTGCATGAATTTATTAGCATTTTTATTGGGTATTTTTTATTAATAGGCACGATTTCATCACGAAGCGAATCAATTGGTGCATGAAGAGAGATTGCTAAGGAAACATCTATAGAACTTGTAAGTTGATCGATTTGAGGAACTATGCCAGAGGTACTAATGGTAATTCTTTTTCTTGATAAACAATAAGCTATTTGATTCCGCATAATATCGACAGATTCCATAACTGGATTAAAGTTTAAAAGTGGCTCACCCATACCCATAAATACAACATTGGTTATAGGGGCCTCGTTTTTATCATAAAAATTAGCAAGCCAAACTTGACCTATTATTTCATCAGAGGTTAGATTTTTTTCAAAACCTTGAGCGCCTGTGGCGCAAAAAGTACATTGAAGTGCACATCCAGCTTGAGAAGATATACACAAAGTCATTCTTTTCTTTTCAGGAATTCTAACCATCTCGATAGAAGAACCTGAATCTAACTCAACTAAATATTTTTTAGTGCCTTCTTCAGATGTAAGAACACTTCTATAAATAATAAATTATTACTAGCTAAATCTTTTAATTTTTCTCTTAGAATTTTATTAAAATCAGTCATCATCTCGAAATCCAATTCACCCTTTTGATGAACCCATTTTAAGCAGTTGCTTGGCTCTAAAAGATGGCTCGCCAATATCTTTAAAAAAAACTTCTAAAGATTTTTGAGAATAGCCTAATAGATTAGTTTTATCTTGCAAAATTAAGTTGAAGTAATCTCTTCTGTATTAAAAAAATAATTGATTTTTATAAGCATTTTCATCAGAATCAGATCCATGTACAGCATTAGCATCAATACTTTTTGCAAAATCCGCTCAAATAGGGGCAAATGATTGAGTTTTGTACTTCCCATTAACTCTCTATTCTTTATAACCGCGTCATCGCCTTCCAAAACCTGAACAAAAACAGGGCCAGATGTCATAAATTCTATTAGAGCTGGGAAGAAAGGTCTGCCTTCATGTTCTGCATAAAAACCTGATGCCATCTCATCAGATAAAGATACTAATTTACCTGCTATTATCTTTAATCCATTATCTTCAAATCTTGATAAAATTTTACCAATTACATTTTTAGCTACAGCATCTGGTTTAATTATTGAAAGTGTTTGTTGTATAGTCATATTAATCCTTATTAAAAAATTTTCGCTATTATAGGAGACTTATTTAAATTCTTCTATCCATGTCATCTGAATTGCTTCAAGAATTTGTTCATTTGATTTAGCTGGATCTCCATTAAAACCCTCTAATTCGCATACTTTTCTATGAAGATCTGGAAAACTAATCCACTGTGGATCGATATCAGGAAAATTATCATATAGCTCAATAGCTATATCATTTATATCAAGCCAATCTAATTCATTCATCAGTGATCCTCTGAAACCATATTAATATTGTACTTTGGAATTTCCACTACTAAATTGTCTTCGGCAATAACCGCCTGACAACTGAGTCTAGAGTCTGGCTCTAAACCCCAAGCCTTATCTAACATGTCATCTTCTAATTCATCAGATTCAATCATTGAATCAAAGCCTTCACGCACAACGACATGACAAGTGGTGCAGGCACATGATTTCTCACAAGCATGCTCTATTCTAATCCCCTGCCTTAATGCAGCCTCACAGATAGTTTCTTCTGGTAGACTTTCAATATTTGCTCCATTAGGGCAAAGCTCCTCATGAGGCCAAATTTTTATTTTTGCCATAGCTTATATGGTGAAACTTTCCCCACAACCGCAAACAGCTTTTGCGTTAGGGTTTTCAAACTTGATTCCTTTATTTAAGCCGTCTTCAGAGTAATCAACCAAGCTACCTTTTATATATCCATCAATTATTTTATATTTTACACCCATTTTTTTCAAAAATAGTATCATCTACTTTTACTTCATCAACAAAATCAAAAAAGTACTCATATCCTGAGCAACCTGCTTTTCTAACTCCTATTTGAATACCAAGACCATTTCCTCTTTTGTCTAAGCTTTTTGTGAAATGCTCTATAGCCCTATCAGAGAAGTTAAGTTCAGTTGATTTAAAAATTTCCATCTAAATAATTTATTGTTTTGATTCAAAATCTTGAATAGCTTGCTTAATAGAATCCTCAGCTAATACTGAGCAATGAATTTTTATAGGAGGTGACTCTAAAGCATCAACTATTTCTTTATTTTTAATCTCTTTAGCCTCTTCCAGAGTCTTACCTATAAGCATTCGGTTAAAAGTGAAGATGATGCGATAGCTGATCCGCAACCGTAAGTTTTAAACTTAACATCTTTAATAATATGTGTATTGCCCTTTTGTTCACATTTTATTTGAAGTTTCATTACGTCACCACATGCTGGCGCACCAACCATTCCAGTTCCAACATTAACTTCTTTTGGATCAAATTTTCCAACTTTAAATGCTTGAGGATTATTTAAAGTATTCTCAAACTTATCTACTACTTTTTTGCTATATGCCATTTTATACTCCTATACGTATTTTTAATGTGTATCCCACTCTACTGCATCAAGATCTATGCCATCTAAATGCATTTCCCATAGAGGAGATAATTCCCTTAGTCTTTCAACTACATTGCCCAAAATCTCTATTGTTCTTTGTACTTCAGCTTCTTCTGTAAATCTTCCAAATGAAAACCTAATAGAACTATGAGCTAATTCATCTTTTCTTCCTAATGCCCTTAAAACATAAGAAGGTTCAAGGCTTGCCGAGGTGCATGCTGATCCTGAAGAAACGGCAATATCTTTTAAACCCATTATAAAGATTCTCCTTCTACAAAATTAAAACTGATATTTAATATATTTGGCACCTTGTTATTAACATCACCATTGATGTATGCGTGCTCTATTTTCATAGCTTCTTTTAGAAATTTTTCATGAAAATTACTAATCTTTACCAAATCACTGCTCATTTCTTGTTGTGCAATTCTAAATGCTTCACCCATACCTACAATCTGATGAGTTGCTAGCGTACCTGATCGCATACCTCTAATTAAGAGCAGATAATAATTTTTCGTAAGAATAATCTTGAAATTTTTTAACCATATATATTTCTGTGTTTTCTGTTTTCTTAGGATAACCAATTTCAGAATTTAGCAAGGAGGAAACATCGTTAATAGCTGTGTTCCAAAGTTTTCTTTGAAGACCTGTCCAAATATCTTTGTTTTTTTCTAATGTATTCATTTTCCAAATTTCATAATCGTATTCAGTTTTCCCATTGAAAATAACATGATTGGCTATCTTGTTATGGTATTGCTTCTGGTGTAATAATTGTCCATTTAAAGATGTTTTTATAGTGATAGGCATCTTGTATCTTGCTGTATCTAAAACAGCCTTATGCTCAATTTTAGAGGTAATAATATGATTTCCTTTAGATTTATAAAATCTTGCTACTCCTTTAATCGCTAAGTTATCTGCTTCAGTAGCACCAGAAGTCCAAACTATCTCTCTTGGATCACAATTAACAAGATTTGCAACATGAGATCTCGCTTCCTCGACAGCTTCATCTGCAGCCCATCCATAACGATGAGATCTTGAAGCTGGATTTCCAAACTCCCCTTTAGGAGTAAGATATTCCATCATCTTACTTGCAACTCTTGGATCTACAGGAGTTGTAGAAGCATAATCTAAATATATTGTTGGTTCATTTACTGCTTTCATCAAATTATCTCCTTAACTTGAATATGAGAATTATCATTTTGTATTAAATGTGAAATTGTTACATTGCTTAAAAATGAATCAACAACTTCATTTAACTCACTCCAGAGATTATGGGCATTACACCTTTTTCCATGGTGACAAGAAGATGAGCCATTACAGCTTGTTGCATCTAAATCTTCATCAACGGCATCCATAATATCTTTTATAGATACTAACAATGGATCTTTAGCATACACATAGCCACCTTTTCTACCTCTAACACTCTCTACAATTCCAGCAATTCTTAGCTTTCTAAATAACTGCTCAAGATATGTTATTTCAATATTTTGACGGATGGATATATCTGAAAGTGCTACTGGTCCGTCATTCTGAAGTGTACAGAGTTCGGTTAGCGCATTTACAGCATATTTGCTTCTGGTGGTGAGTTTCACGCGCCAATTATAAATACCTGACTTATTTAGTCAAGTTTAATATTCATGCCTAATCTATCTGCAACTTGATGATAAGATTCAACAACATCGCCTAGGCCTTGCCTAAATCTATCTTTATCCATTTTCGCTAGCGTTTCGGTATCCCAGAGTCTGCATCCATCTGGAGTAAATTCATCCGCAAGTAGAAGTTTTCCATCACATATTCCAAATTCAACTTTAAAATCAACTAAAATTAAGTTGCTATTCAAGAAAAGCTTAGAAAGTATTTCATTAATCTTTAAAGTTATCTCTTTCATTTCTATAATATTTTCTGCAGCAGCCCACCCAAAGGATAATATATGCTCCTCTTTATTAAAGGGTCACCTAGATCATCATCTTTTAAGAAAAATTCAAATAATGGTTCTTCAAGAATTAAACCATCTTCTGTTCCAAGTCTTCTACATATGAGAGCCTGTAGCTCTATTTCTAACAACACATTCAATAGGAAACATTTCTAATTTATGAACCAATGAATCTGTTGAATTTAATACTTCTATATGATGAGTAGCTATACCTTTAGCTTCAAGATGATCCATTATAAAGGCATTAAATTGATTATTAACCGAGCCTTTTCCAAGAAAGCTTCTTTCTTTTTACCATCAAATGCAGAAGTGTCATCTCTGAAATGCATTATAAGTTGATCAGAATTATCTGTGGTGAATAAAGACTTTGCTTTTCCAGCAGTTATTTCATCTATTTTATTCATTAGCTTAATGATTCATTTATTTTAGAAAGTAATGTTTCAGCATCTTCGATGCTACCGTTTAAGGCTTTAGCAGTAATAATAGTTTTTACTCCACTTGATTTGACCTGAATTTCAAATGCAGCTTCTTCACCAAGAATAAGACCTTCTTCATTTTCCTCTTTACCAAAAGATAAAAAAGAAAAGAATCCAGGATTAGTTTCGCTAGCGTAACTAACGTAGAAAATTCCTTCATCTCTATTTCTGTCATTTGTAACAATTTTGCCAGCTGTTAAGGCTCTACTGACTGAAGACCAGGCTCTTTGATATGATAAATCAAGCTCAATTACAGTTTGATTATCTTGGGTAAATATTCTTGCTTTTTTATTTTCGTTCAGACTTTGTGCTGCAAGTGATGTACCTGAAAAATTTTCAACTGATGCTGCTAAGTAATCAACAATCATTTGAAGCTCTGGCTTTATTGACTCAACCTCGGTAATATTTTCATTATCTTTGTTTAATTGCTTTAAGAAAATCTCAGTTGATGCTTCTTTAATTCCATGCTCAACAGTCATTTCGAGACTAGAACTCTCATCATATTTAATTTTTATAACACCAGCTTCTGCGTCTGCTGAGAGGATCTCGTAAGTAGATGCTTCCCAATAATTTTTTGATATAGGCCAGGCGGTCGAAGGAAGAGTTTCAACATAGATCCACATTAATTCTCCTAATCTTCTTAACTGAACTTCTGAAGCTCCTCCAGAAGAAAATACCTGTCTAGGCTTAGGAACATCTTTAGAGGTAACTCCTGAGAGTATTTCATCTATTGGATAATGATTGTCTTTGCTAATATCGTTGAGCGACTCAGGAATATTTAAGTTAGGTGCAAGCTCTTCTTCTAAAAAATCATATTTAGTTTCTGGAAACATCCCTTCAGGGCCAGTCAAATAAGAACATGAATGAATAAAAAAGATTGCTAATAATAGTTGAGATGTGTTTTTCATAATAATTTTAATTTTAACAATAAAAATTCGATCTGTTCATGAAAAGTTTCATTAAGATTAATTAAAGGTAGTCTTATATTATTTTCAATTTTATTAAGTTTATACATAATCCACTTTATTGGCATTGGGTTTGACTCGACAAAACTTCCAGATATAAAAGGTATATGGCCCAACCCGGGGACAATCTCTTCCTTAATAAAATTATTATTTATCATATATTTTTCTTTATTACTCATAAAATGATCTTTCTCAGTATTGATTAGGAGTATATCTTCTTGTCTATCAAAACCATGGATCATCACCCGAATATATATAAAAATTACCTTCTGAATTCTTAGAGATATCTACTAATTCTTTAATTCTAGCCATATCATCTACAGCCTCTTTTATTCCTACTATGTTTTTATGGCTAGAAAGGATGTCTACGGTTTTGGGATGCATATCACAAGCAGTTCTTGATGGAACATTATATAAAATTTGAGGTATTTCTACAGAATCAGCAATCTTCATATAATATGTTGATATAAACCTTCTTGAGTTGGTTTATTGTAATAAGGAGTAACTATTAAAGCAAAGTCAGCACCTAGTGATGCAGCAGTTTGGTTAAAGCAATAGATTCATGGGTAGAATTTCCCCCAGTTCCAGCTATAACTGGAATTGCTCCATTAACGTATTCAATTGTTTTGGTTATTACTCCAGCATGCTCTTTTGGACTTAATGTTGGAGCTTCGCCAGTAGTTCCCACTGAAACGATACCATGAGTTCCTTGATCAATATGCCATGTTACAAGCTTTTTAAGAGCTATATAATCCACCTCGTCGTTTGACGATAAGGGAGTAACTAATGCTACTAAACTTCCTTTAAGGGCTTGCATGAATAATTATTTCAGTAAAAAATAGGACTATACACTATTTTTATACTAACAATTAAGGAAAAAAAATGACAAAAAAAATATTAGGAAAAAAATGTCCAAAATTTACTGCTGAATCTACCGGTGGCAAAAACATATCATCAGAAGATTTTTTAGGTAAAAATGTAGTAATTTACTTTTATCCAAAAGATAGTACTCCGGGATGCACAACAAAAGATGAAAGATTAGATTCATATAAAGAATTTAAATCATCTAAATTTGTAGCATCAGCAGCAATTACTTTTGAACCTGTTTTTTCTGCTAGTAAATTTATAGTGCAGATTTTCCATTCGAGCTTTTATCAGATCCAGACGAAAAAGTTTGCAAGGCATTTGATGTCATGAAACTTAAATCTATGTATGGAAGAGAGTATATTGGCGTTGACAGAAGCACCTTTATTATTAATACAGAAGGTAAAGTTATTAACGAGTGGAGAGCAGTCAAAGTCAAAGGTCATGTTGAAGAAGTTTTAGAAGTAATTAAATCTATCTAAATAAATTAAAGCTTGTGATGGCCATGCATTCCAAATAGCTTTAATAAAAGTTGCTATTGGTATTGCTAAAAATACTCCCCAAAAACCGAACATGCTCCCAAAAATAAATACTGCTAATATTATAATTACTGGATGAAGTTTTACTGCATCAGAAAATATTAAAGGCACCAATAAATTTCCATCGAGAAGTATATAAAGGTTGGTATTTTATATTAAAAATCTGCTGAGAGACCAAATTGTATTAAGCCAACTACAAGAACTGGAATAGTAACTAAAAAAGCTCCAACATATGGTATCAATACAGAAACGCCAACAAGGACAGATAGAAGAGCTGTGTAATTTAAACCTAAAGAAGCAAAGATAATTGCTGAAGCAACAGCAACTATTAATATTTCAATTGTTTTTCCTCTTACATAGTTACTTAATTGATTGTCCATTTCAAACCAAACGTTAGAAAGCATTTTTCTTTCACCTGGAATAATAGCCATGAAGCTATTTATTATATTTTTTCTATCAAATAAGAAAAAATACACCAAGATTGGAAAAAGTATTATGTATAAAAGAATTGTAATAGTACTTTGAATCCCTGATATTGATGACTTAACTAGATTCTGAGTTATAGATGATAGCTCAGACGATACTGCTTGAAAGAATATAGAAATCTGCTCTGAAGAAATAAGATCTGGGTATGAGGTTGGAAGAGCTGCAACGAAACCAATAAGTTCATTAATTAACCTTGGTGATTCTAAAACAAGAGCTTGAAGCTGCTGATAAATTAGAGGTATCAGGTATACCAATAGAGTAGTCGTTATAACTAAGAAAAATAAATAAGTTAAAATTAAAAAAGAATTTGATGAAATATTAAAAGATTCTATCTTTTTTTGAAGCCCTACCAGTAAATATGCAACCACTATACTAATAAAGAATGGTGTTAAAACTGAACCAAAGAAGCTCACCAGTACTAAAACAAACAATATAACTAAGGAAAAGACTATTGTTTCTTCATTTACAAAGACTTTCTTAACTGATTGAGTAAAGAAAAAGTATCCCATACTCGCGAATAAACCCAAGGCTATAAACGAAAGCGCATTACTTATTAATAGATCACTCATAAAAGACATTATTCCTTTTAAATTCAATAAACATGAAAACTATTTAAACTTATCACTGTCAAACAATAATTATATATAATTTAAGCCTATTTATTTAATTATATTAGCCTAATAAGCTCTATATGTGTTAGTTTTATTGGGAATGAAAATTTTTTAAAATTTAATGAATACCGTGCATTCTTTTTTTAAGAAGCGGCGTCATCAATATTACAAATAAACCAACCCCAATAAATTTATCATTACCTGAACTAGGGGATAGAGTTTCAGGGGTTGTTTCAACTGACCAGGAAAAAATTATAGGCAATGAATTTTTAAAACAAGTTTAAAATAATAAGGATAAGTAAATAGTTATTTGAATAAGTTGGGCCAACGTTTAGTAATGTATAGCAACCGTCCTAGCTTGCCATTCAAATTTTTCATGGTAGCGAACCGGGGAGTTAATGCATTTGCTGCACCAGGTGGGTTTATTGGGGTTAATACTGGCTTGTTATTGACTAGTCAGAATGAAGGACAATTTGCATCCGTTTTATCACATGAACTTGCTCACTTAAGTCAAAGACATTTTGCTAGAAATGTCTTGCAATCAAAGGATTCAAGTCTAGCTTCCGCCTTGGTAATGGCATCATCAATCGCCATCGCATTGATAAGCAATAATCCAAATGCAATGGCAATAGGACCTGCTGCTTCAGCAGCAAAGCTTGCGGTATAGTCGCTTATTTGAAAGAGAGGCTGATAGAGTTGGGTTTAATAATCTCATTAACGCTGACTATGATCCTTCAAGTATGGGTGAAATGTTTGAACAAATGGCAAAACTTAGAAGACTTGCTGGAGATAAAATTCCTGAGTTTCTTTTAACTCATCCAGTTTCTTCTTCTAGAGTTGCGGATGCTTTTAATGCAGCTGATCAAGTTGAAACACCATACGAAAATAAAGATTCATTAAATTATCAATTTATTAGAGGAAGGCTTCAAATCAGATATGAAAATATTCCTTTAAATTCTGTAAGAAAAATGAAAAGCTTGATCGAAGAAATCCATCTAATGAAAATAGATATGCTCTTTCAATTGCTTATATGATGAGTGGCCAGCATACAAATAGTCTCAAAGAGATTGATAAACTGATAGACGAAAATCCCAAAAATTTAATTCTTAATAATACTAAAGCAGAAATATTACTAAATGCAGGTAAGTCAAAAGAGGCTCTAAATATAGTAAATATTTTTTTAAATATCTCTCCAAAAAATTACCCACTAACAATCCTAAAGGCAAAAATTCTAGCTTATGACAAAAAACTTTTTGCTGCTGAAGAGTTAATTAGAGATCAACTTTTAAGGAGGAATACAGATCCATATCTTTGGCTTTATCTGTCTGAGATCCAAAGAGATAGCAAGAATGTTATTGGCTACCATCAGAGTAGAGCTGAATACTATTTATTGCTTGGTCAGTATGAAGATGCTCTAAATCAACTTCAATTTGCACTTAAATTAACTGAAAGTAATTTTGAAGTATCTGAATCTATAATTACAAAAATTAATACGACCAGAAAATCTATTAAAGAACTTCGTGGTCAATAAATTTTTGTTTCTTTGGCTATCTTGATACCAAAATAAGAGAATAAACCAGTTATAGGTAAAGCAAGTAATGGTATTAGAGAAAAACCTACCCCGATAAAACTACCAAATGTTATAAACAAACTACCAGATAGATCGCCTAATCTTGAACAAAAAGTATCTATAAAGACTGAAGATTTATATCGATCATTCTCTTTTAAATGGCTAAATACTATTTCTCTTGTAGGTTTATTTATAGCGTACTCAAATAATCTAAGAAATACGGTTGCAAATATTACAATAGATATTGTTGGCGAGATGGCATATGCAGAGAAAACAATTAAAAAAACTACTCCATATAAAAATAGAATGCGTTTAACTCCTAAGAAATTAATAATAATTGAAGTAAGTAACAATTGAGTAGGTAAAGTTAAGATTGTTACCAATTGCTCCATTTGACCAAATAGAGCTATTCTTTCTACTGAATTACTCGACCATGCATCAATAATAGATATCGCAGTCATCCAATGAACGGTCATGAGTCCAGTAAATAGCCATACATATATAGCAATTGATCTGATATCTTGTTTTGTAATAGCATTTTTAATGTATACAAACAGGCAATATGAATACAAGTTTCAGTGGTAGTAATCCAATAACTGCTAAAAATACTTCTGTGAGCTATAAAGCTGCAAACAATAAAATACACAAGGCAACAGTAACCAGATGAGAATAGATGAGATAACACAACGTTTTGAAATTTCGGATCCTACTAAGGCACCAATAGAGCCTCCAGCCATAATTACTCCATAAAAATTTCTAGTCTTTATCTCCTCTGAACAAATTAATAATGACAACCCAAAATATAGACACAACAAAAAAAGAATACACATTGCACCAAATATAAAATATCTGACTTAGAACAATAGATGATGAAAGATCAAAGAATTTCCATAAAATAATAAATCCAAGTAAGTTGCTAATAAAAAAAGAATAGCAGCCTATTAGAACACCCCTTAAATTTTTTCTAGAAGCCAGCCATGAATAAACTGGATTAATATCAATTGGTTGGCCAATTGTTGTTTGGATAATAAGGGTAAATTTTCTACATTTGATACAGCCATTTCATTTCTAACAGGCCTTACATTATCTCGGAAGATAATACAAAAAAGAAAAAAACACCTGCAAGTAAAAGTGGCGTTAAAGTTTTACTCTTAATCATAGCTGTCTATCTCTAGATATGAAGGTGCTAAAAAAGTATTGAAAATTTTTATGCTGTAAATGGTGGGTCGCACAGGATTCGAACCTGTGACCAATTGATTAAAAGTCAACTGCTCTACCAACTGAGCTAGCGACCCTTGATTTAGCATGTCATAAAAAGTGGTGATTATTCCATATCTTCTAAACTTTGCAAAGACATAGATGATGCGGGATTATTAGGAAATTCACGAATTACAAATTGATACTTTTGTTTTGCCATTTTTATATTGCCAAGTTTGAAGGAAATATCCCCAATTTTCTTATGAGCAAGAGGCACTCTCCAGTGATTTTCAAAGGAAGAAATTAATTGCATATAATGCTTCTTACTCTCTTCAAAGTTTGATGAAGAGAATTCAATTTCACCTAACCAAAACAAAGATAAAGGTAATTTATCTGGATCAGAAAAGTTATTTATCAAATACATGAACAATTTTTTTGCTGAATCGTAATCTTCGTCTGCAAGAGACCTAACTGCTTCGTTATAAATTTCACTAATACTTTTAGAATCATTGATTCCATCAAATCGGTAAACTTCATCGCCTATAGAGGAATCAATGTTTTTAATTTCAGCAGGTTTATCATCATTTTTTACTGATTCTTTGATTAACTTCTCGAGTAAATAGTTTTGAGCTTCTACCTCATTTCTTAAATCAGCCATTTCCATCTCAAGCTCTTGAATCTTTAAAAATAATATATCAGATTCAGTTGATTGGGAGTCTTGCGCTAATGCGACTAAGGAAAAAGAAACTAAAAAGCTAAATAATACTGATTGATTAAGAATTAACTTAAGCATTTTTATTTAATTAATTTCAGCTCTTCTATTCCTTGCCCATGATCTTTCATTGGATCCCTGAATCATTGGCATTTCTTCTCCATAACTTTTTATAGTAAGCCTTGATCTTGAGATGCCTTTTAATTCTATATAATCGGCAACACTTTCTGCTCTTCTTTGTCCTAGCGCTAAGTTATATTCCCTGGTGCCTCTTTCATCAGCATGACCAGAAATAGTAATTTCAATTTCAGAGTTATCTTGCATTAGCATAGTGATACTTTTTAACGCTTGTATTGATCTTGAAGAGAGATTAAAACTATCAAATTCAAAATATACTGTTGCATTAGCAAGAACAGCCTTAGACTCTGTAGGAGTTGATGATTCGGCTCTTTTAGATGAGACCTCTATACTTTGAATAGAATCCTCATATACGGCCTCTTCGGTAACTTGAACGCTACTGCAAGATGCAATAAATAATCCTATAAAGGAATATGAAATTATTGATTTATTATTGCTTGTCATTGTTTATTTCTCCTAAAAATTATCTTAAAAATCCAGACCAGGCTGGCTCTCTGACTTTACCATTTGTCGCCGGAAGAACAAAAGTTGCACCACTTAGGGTTACTCCTGCAATCATCCCTGACTGGTCGTCTGTTATTGCATAGACTATCACATTACCATTAGGAGAAACACTGGGTGATTCATCCATTTTTGATTCAGTTAATGGTCTTATAAAATTTTCATTAAAGTACTTCAAAGCAATTTGAAATTGAAGGAAAAACTATACCTTCGTTATTTGGTAAATAAGAACCTTTAGCATTGTAATTACCTTCAAAGGTTAGACGTGATGGTTTTGTATTGAGTTTAGTAAGGTCTATTTCATATAACTGAGGAGCTCCAGACCTTCCTGAAGTAAATAAAATCTTGGTGCCGTTTGGCGACCAGCTTGATTCTGTATCTATAGAATAATGTTTTGTCAGTCTGGTTAAGTTCTTATTAAGTAAATTTAAGATATAAATCTCCGCATTACCATCTTGATATAAAGTTAAAGAAAGTAATTTTCCATCAGGAGACCAGGCTGGTGAGCTAATTTGATTATCATTTAACAAGACTAATTCACGCTCTCCGGTTCCGATATCTTGAATAAAAACTTTTGCCATTCCTGTTTCAAATGAAACATAGGCTATTTTTTTTGAGTCTGGAGACCAGGCTGGTGATATTATTGGCTCACTACTTTTTAATAGCACTTGTTCATTGGCTCCATCTGCATCTGCTACATATAAAATATAATCTGAATCAGTACTATTGATTATTTCATTAACATAAAGGATTTTCGTAGCAGAGACTCCCTTTATTCCGGTAACAGTCTCATAAATACCATCACTAATATAATGAGAAAGCTGACGCAACTTTCCAGGTATACCAAAGACGGTTGAAGATCTAATCTTATTTTTTTTATTAACATCATAAATTTGATAAGGTGAAACAACACTAAAAGGTTCTTCATCTATAACATTACCTAAAACAATAAAATCAATATTCAGTAATTTCCATTCAGAAGGCTTTATTTCCTCTATGTTACTTGGGATAGATAAAAGCATCTCTTCATCTAAAATAAAAAACTCTCCAGATCTAATCAAGTCACTCTTTAATACCTCAACTATTATATTTACCGAGCTATTAGTTCCTTGAAAGGGAATTATTGCAACTCTGTAAGGATTTTCAGATCCTTTAGTAATCTCAAGCAGCAATTCTGCAAATAATAAATTTGGAAGTAATATTAATATAAGAAATTTTTTCATTTTGAGGGATTAAAGCTAATAACAATATTTTTAAAGACATCTTCGTATTTTTCTTTTTTTATTTCATTAAAAAAATGGAATTTCTACTCTTTTAACTGCTTGAAGAGCTGAATTATCAAAACGAATGTTACCACTACTTTGGATTAAGCTTATATTTATAATTCTTCCTCGTGAGTTTATTTTTATCTTTATATCGCATATTAAATTTTCCTGAATATTCTTTGGCTTAATCCAGGCAGACTCTATTAAGTTTATGATCAGGCTGCTGTATTGATTAATTTCATTCTCTAGTTGATTTGAATCTAATGCTTCCAATTCTTGGTTTAATAAATCTTCAAGATTAATAATTGATCCTTCAGAGCTTATTTTTGGAATTTCTAGAGCGCTATCTTTAGCTATAGTGACTGGACTTGTTTGGGTTACTTTTTTAAGAACTTTTGTAGACTCTGATTGCTTAATATTTTTATTTGGTAAGTCATCAACAATAATGTTTACAGTAACTGGTTTGCTTAAAATTGGTCTTAATTGTTTTTCTGAGTAAAAAAAACCTATTAAGTATAGAAAAAGGGCCGCATGAATTAAAAATGAAAAGAAGGACGCTTGTAAGTAATTAGCTCTAGTCTGCATATCCAGTTGTAACAATGCCAATCTTAGAAATACCTACACTTTGAACTGCTGCCATGGCTTTTGCCACACTGTTAAAACTAACAGCTTCATCACTTTGAAAAACCACTTCAATATCATTATTTGCTTGATATATAACTAAAGCTTTTCTTTTTAACTCTTCAATTGATATTGAAAGATTCTCATCACCAAGGTTTAGATAATAATTACCTTTGGAATCTATGGAAATAACTAAAGGCTCATTTTGGACTGACATTTTTGTTGTATCAGTTTGAGGTAAGTTAACCTCTATGCCTTGAATCAGTAAAGGAGATAAGACCATAAAGATAATTAACAGAACTAACATTACATCAATATATGGAACTACATTAATCTCGGCTTGTAATTTTTTTCTTTTCGCTAAGCGATAAATCATTTCTTATTTTTTAAAACCTGCCTATAAAAAATACTAGCTAACTCTTCAGCAAAAATAGTTGTCGCTTGCGAAATAGAATCTGATTGTGAAGTAAATTTATTATAAGCAACAACTGCTGGTATGGCTGCAAATAAACCCATTGCAGTTGCAACTAGCGCCTCAGAAATACCTGGAGCTACAGCATTGATGGTTGCTTGTGTTGCATCAGATAGACCTTGAAAAGAGGTCATTATTCCCCAAACTGTTCCAAGTAAACCTATGTATGGACTTACTGATCCAGCATTTGCAAGAAAAGGTAAGTGCTTGTTCATATCCTCTTCATCTCTAGCAATAGCTACTCTCATAGACCTATTGATTCCTTCTAAATCTAACTCATTAACATCCTCATCAGACTTTAAACGATTGAATTCTTTAAAAGCATTCCTGAAAACACTAGAGGAACCTGATAAGACAAGATCATTATTATTAACTTCTTTAAATAAAGTATTGAGATCTTCACCAGACCAGAATTTACGCTCAAAAATAATGTTTAGACTTTTAATTTTTCTATAAAGAATATTTTCTAAATAATAATTATCCAAGAGAATAATGAAATTAATAATAATATTACCATGACGCTTTTTACAACTAATCCAGCCTCAAGGAATAAGTTAATTGTTGATATGTCATTCATATAAGTTAACCATTAGAAAATTTTTAATAACCTTTCAGGGAAAGATCGTGGTTTGTTTTTTATTAAATCTACAAAACATACTTCAACCCCTCCGCGACATATAATAGTATCATTATTTAACTGAATTATTTGCTGAGAAAATAGCAATCTTGCCTTCGAAATGAATTGAACCGAGCTTCTGACAATAAGTTTATCTTCAAGTTTA
The DNA here is from genome assembly GCA_905181645.1 of uncultured SAR86 cluster bacterium. Lineage (GTDB taxonomy): Bacteria > Pseudomonadota > Gammaproteobacteria > Magnimaribacterales > D2472 > MED-G78. The sequence goes on along the minus strand of CAJIYN010000001.1, from coordinate 637,813 downwards.
GCTGGCGAAATAAATCTTAAATTGATGTCTCTTACAACAAAAGCTAGTTTAGATGCTTCGAGTAAAATTTGAGATATATCCTGATCTATAAGAAATTGGGTTCTAGCCCTTTCAAAATATTTTAGGTAGTTAGCATGGTAAACAATTCCTTGAAAATCAGTATCTTCACAAAATACTGTTAAAGGAAAAATCCTTACACTTGAAATGTTTCTTCATGGAGTTGAATATCTTTTTGAAATAATTCTAGATAATCTCTATAAAATCATCCCATAATAAATCCACAGTTATTAATTTATTTTGGATTGCTGGATTAATTGAAGATGCCAGTAATCTAACTTTGATTGGTCTTCTGTTAAATTTATAAATAAGTGCAGGCATTAAAGACTCTGCAGAACAAGATTTTAAAACTTGTTCCCACCATTCTTTTGGCGGCTCTCCACCATCACCATATCTTTTACACTCAATACACCACCTGCCAAGCCTCAAATCAGGCAATTCTTTTGTTCTGGTCTGCTCAAGAATTCTCTTTACTGGATTAATTAAATTAAGATCTTGGACCAATAAATTTCCAATTTCTCTTTCAAAATTTGCACCTTTAGCTCTTGAATTAACTGGCAAAATTATTCCTCAATCTCAAAATCATCTGCAAATTCTCCATTAGTATGAACTTCTTGAACATCATCAAGATCATCCATAAAATTCATAATCTTTAAAACCTTTTCTGATGCTTCAGCATCTAGATCTACTAAAACATCTGCTCTTGTTGCAACTTCAGCTTCAATTGTTTCTATATTATTGGCTGTTAAAGCTTCTAAAACTTTACTCAAATTTACTGAACTAGTAATAACTTCATAACCATCTTCAGATGATGTCATATCTTCAGCTCCAGATTCTAAAGCAACCTCCATGATTTCATCCTCATCTCCTGAGGCAAAGCTTATAAAACCTTGTTTTGTGAACATATATGCAACTGAGCCATCTGTTCCCAAGTTTCCACCAAATTTAGAAAAAGCATGTCTAACATCAGCAACTGTTCTATTTCTATTATCAGTCATTGTTTCAACTAATATAGCAACTCCATTTGGTCCATATCCTTCAAATGTAATTTCTTCAATTGCTCCCATCTCACCAGTTCCAGAGCCCTTCTGAATTGCTCTTTTAATATTATCCTTTGGCATATTAGCTGCATTTGCTTTATCTAATGCCAATCTTAATCTTGGATTGTCATCTGGATCAGGACCACCTTTTGCTGCAACAGTTATTTCTCTTATGACCTTAGTCCATACTTTTCCACGTGATGCATCTTGTCTAGCTTTTCTATGCTTTATATTTGCCCATTTGGAATGTCCTGCCATTAATCTTCCTCTTTATAGGTAGACTCAATAAATAATTCCTCTAATTGATTTTCATCAACTGAGTTTGGTGCTTCTGTTAAAAGGCAAGAAGCGCTTTGAGTTTTTGGAAATGCTATGACGTCTCTTATATTTGCAGTATCAGTTAAAAGCATAACTAAGCGATCAAGGCCAAATGCTATACCTCCATGAGGTGGACAACCAAAAGATAATGCTTTTAAGAAGAAACCAAATTTATTTTGAGCTTCTTCATCAGAAATATTTAATGCTTTAAAGATTGCTTCTTGCATATTTGGACTATGAACCCTTAATGATCCACCACCAACTTCATAACCATTCAGAACTATGTCATAAGCCTCTGCAATAACGCTTTCTGGGGAATCAACTAACTCATCAAGAGATGACTTTGGCATAGTAAATGGATGGTGTAGTGAGGTTAAATTACCTTCCTTATTTTTTTCAAACATAGGAAAATCAACTATCCAGCAAGGTGCCCATTTGCAAGTATAAAGATTTAGATCTTTTCCAATTTTTTTGATTAAGCTACTCATACTCAAGTTCACAACATTGTTAGAGCCTGCACCAAAAAATAAAAGATCATCACTTTGAAGATCTAAATTTTCTACTAAGCTTTTAATGGTATCTTGATGAAGGAATTTTAAAATTGGAGATTGCTTGCCGTTTTCAAGATCATTTACATCATTAATTTTTATGTAAGCGCCTGCTGCTAGATATGAATGAACAATATCCTTAGATAAAGAATTTCCATTAGGAATTTTAAGGGCAACAACTCGAGACTCTTTATCTTTAGCTGGTCCAGAAAAAACTTTAAACTCTTCATTTGCAACTAAATTAGATATTTCAACAAGCTTTAAAGGGATTTTTTATTTGCTTCCAGAAATAGTTACTATGACAATTTAATGCAGGAATTTCTGCTACTTAAGGGTGTAACAAATTTATTTAATAAAACTATCAAACGGAGTACCTGTTGAAATAATATCTCCTGGTAAAAGAGAAAATTCAAGATCTAATTGGGTAAATTCAGGTTGTCTATCAGCTCTAAGATCTTCATCTCTAAAGCATCTCGCAATCTGATAATATTTATCAAATCCCCCCATCATTAACAGCTGCTTAAATAATTGAGGTGATTGAGGTAAAGCAAAGAATTCACCCGGATGAACTCTACTAGGAAGAATATAGTCTCTTGCTCCCTCAGGTGTAGCTCTTGTTAGAATGGGCGTTTCAATTTCATGAAAGTTATTATCTTCAAGGTAATTTCTAATTACAGAGGTTATTTTAGACCTTGTAACAATTCTATGATTCATTTCAGGACGTCTTAAATCAAGAACTCTATTCTTTAATCTAACATCCTCATTTACGTCCTGATAATTATCTAATGGAAAAGCCGGAGTAACTGCTTTATTTAAAAGCTCAATATTCTCTGCCTCTAATTCAATTTCTCCAGTAGGCATATTGCTGTTGATGGTTCCTTCAGGTCTTGTTAAGACCATTCCTGAAACTTTAATTACAAATTCATTTCTACAATTATCTGCAATCTCAAAAGCTATGTTATTTTCAGGATTCACTACAACCTGACATATTCCTCTTATATCTCTTATATCTAAGAAAATAATACCGCCATGATCTCTTCTTCTGTGGACCCAGCCACATATAGAAATATTAGTATCGAGATCTTTTAATGTAACTTCACCACAATAATGAGATCGCATAATTATCCTGCCTTTTTATCTTTAGAGTTCTTTTTAGTAATTTTATCTTGTTTATTGGGTTTCTTCGAACTATTATTTGAAGATGTATCGTCAGAAGCTATATTTTTCTTTTTACCTGTTTTGAAATCTGTCTCATACCATCCTCCACCTTTTAATCTAAAAGAAGGCGCAGAAACCATTTTTGAAACAGTATTTAAGTTGCATTCTGGACATTTTTTTAAAGGTTTATCAGAAAACTTCTGAATTACTTCAAATTGATGGTCACATTTTGAACATTTATAGTCATAAATCGGCATAAGTCTCTAAAAAAATATAAAATTATAAACTATAAGAATTTTTATAATACAAAATTAATAAAATGCTGCTTTCAAAATTATTATTACCAACTTTAAAAGATGCTCCCTACTGCAACCTTCATGTCGATATTCGCTAATATCACAAGAGCTGGAATGATTAGAAATCCACCACCTGCACCGATCATACCCGTAATTCCTCCAACTAATAAACCTTAGAAAGATTGAGAATATTGTTAGAGAAGAGATGGATGCATCAGGCGCCCAAGAAGTTTTTATGCCAATGGTTCAACCAAAAGAATTATGGGAAGAAACAAAGCGATGGGAGAAAATGGGACCAGAATTATTAAGATTTAAGGATAGGCATGATAGAGATTTTTGTCTTGGTCCAACGCATGAGGAAGTTATAACTGATATAATTCGTACTAATGTAAAAAGCTACAAAGAGCTTCCATTAAATATTTATCAAATTCAAACAAAGTTTAGAGATGAGGTAAGGCCTCGATATGGAATTATGCGTGGAAGAGAATTTCTTATGAAAGATTCTTATAGTTTTAATATAGATGAAGATTCTCTTCAAGAAACATATTTAACCATGAGAAATACATATAAAAAGATTCTAGAAAGAATTGGCTTAGAATATAAAATAGTAAAGGCAGATTCTGGCGCGATAGGTGGCGATGCCTCGGAAGAATTTCATGTATTGGCAGAAAATGGAGAAGATACTATAGCGGTAAGCAATGCTTCTGAATTTGCAATAAATACAGAGCTGTTATTAAAAGATGGTGAAGATATTAAAACACTTGAAGGCAAGCCTTCACCTGATGGTAATGGAACAATTCAAATTAAAAAAGGTATTGAAGTTGGTCATATATTTAAATTAGGTCAAATTTATGCTGATTCAATGAAAGCAAATGTTCTCAATAAAGAAGGCAGGGCTATTGATTTGTTTATGGGTTGCTATGGTATTGGAGTTTCAAGATTAGTTGCAGCAGCAATTGAACAAAATAATGATGATAAAGGGATTATTTGGCCTCATAGTATTGCTCCATATGATATTAATATTATTGCTATTGGATATGATAAAAATGAAGAAATAGCTGCAGCTGCTGATGGTCTCTATGAGCAGCTTAGAGAAATGGGATATGAAGTACTTTTAGATGATAGAAAAGATGGCTATGGAACTAAAATGAAAGATTCTGAACTCATAGGTATACCTTTAAATATTATTATCGGTAAACAATTTATTGAAAATAAAGAAGTTGAATTAAAGTCTAGAAGTGGAGAAAGCTCTATAAACCCAATCTCAGATATAGAAACAATTTTAGATTTTTTAAAGATAAATAACTATTACTTTTAATTAATAAAAAATTTACGTCTTTTTTTCTTTACAAAGCCTTTAATTGATATGATCTAGCGATTGCCTTCTATATTTTGACAATTATTCCTTCCTTAGGATTTATGTCTCCAGCAACAATTTTGTTATAAGTTTCTATAAAATTTTCAATACCATCAATTTCAATAACACTCATCCAGTCTTTACTTTGATTGGATCTCTTGGTCATAAATTCATTAGTCCTTTGGTTGTAGCCTTCATAGCCCCAATCTTTAAATCTTTTTTGAATGTGAGCTGGAGCAAAAAAGAATTCTGTTCTATCTCTTAACATTGCTTGGCCTAAAGCATCTTCTGCTGTTACCTCATTGTCCCAATGAGTCATCCCAACCGTATAGCACTTGAGCATATTATCACCCAATGAACCATGAAGTGTTCCTAAGATTTCACGACTACCAGCCATATCAACCATAACAGTCTTGAGATTACTATTTATTGAGGATAGTTGATCATATGAAATAACTTGATCATAACAACCTAACTTAGTTACAAAGTCAGTATTTTTTGATGATGTAAGACCAATAATTTTTGGAGCTTTATTTGTGTCAGCCAGACCTTGTGCAAGACCTATTGCTGTTTTGCTTGAAGCACTAACAATAATAACTTGAGATGCTCCAAGATAAGATTCATCTTGAAGAGCATCACATAAACAAAAGGAAGTTATATGTAATGGAAAAAGTAAGGATCTCACTTGATCCATAGAGATGTCATAATTCTCATCTCCTGAAAGCCTGACGTAATTATTATAGACAGCAGGCAAGTCCTTGCGATGTTCTTTTCCGTCAGTGAAGCCCTGATCAGTAATTTTTATTGGACTTAGGTTTAATGAATCAGATGGAGGAAAATAACCAAATAGTCTTTCTCCCACCTCTATATCTTTATTGGTTGAATGAGTAACTTCTGCAAAACCCCAAACTGGAATACAACCCCACTCATATTTTCATCATCTTGGGCTGGAAAAAATTTCCAATAGCCAATGGTATCGCCAGCCGCACCATAGGTGACGTTGTTGGCGGTGAACGCGAAGCGCTCTATACGCAGTAAAATATCGCCCGATTGCAATTGATCGCGGGCCAATCAGATTCAACAATTCTTGTTTTTGTTATATCTTGTTTATAAGTTTGTAGCTGGTACATTAAAACTTTTTAATTATCTAGCTTAAACCAAATAGGTGAAGACCATGCTCTTTCTTGAATTGTGGCTGGTATATCTGATCTAGGCTTAACGCCCTCTCTGACAGAATCCCATGTTGACCACCTGCATACTGGATTTTCAAGGACTCTTGTATAGTAAAAAGCTTCTTGGTCAGCTTTGAAATCAGGATCCTTCCAGAAAGCTTTTAGTTCCACAGCCCCTTTATTAGAACTTATTGAACAGCTATCAAGGTCAACAATAGCTCCATTATTAGGACAGCGATATGTCTCTGGATCAATACTCAATCCATCAGAACATGAGACATCAAAAACTTTTTCCCGATGCTCCCCATCTTCCAACCAGCCTTTTATAATTTGTGTTCTCTGAAGGGGAGCTCCAAAAGGATCTCGAGCTGCCCAAACAAGAAAAGTTGGTTCATTAATACCTCCTTTAAGAGCTGCATTTAAAGTACCAATAGTACCTTTTGAAGCCGCACTATCATCATCTAAATTTAGGTTTTTAGCTGTAGACAAAGAAACGAACTTTGATTCTAGGGCCGCTTGTAGCAAATGTTTCTTTGCGACGAAAAGCATCATAAATTGATTCTCTAGTATTTTCTTGAGCCCATACCCCCGCCACACCAGAAGCTGACCATTGTATAAGTCGATCACTCAAAGCAAGATAGTTTTTTCCATCAACTTTATCGAGAGACTCTGGTCTAATAACTTTTGCAATAGTTCCATAAAACCGACTAAATGGAATAGAGCCTCGTAACTCAGCAGTACCATCTAAGAGTCCAATTTTAGAAAAATATACTTCTTCGTTATCAGAGCCCCCGCCGACATGAGTGTCACTTGCTCCTATAAGACCAAATTTATAAGGATTGGTAATGCCCTTTTCAGCAAGTGCTAAACCCCGTAAATATGCATCTCTTATAAAACTTCCTTTGGGTTGATCTATAGGTTGGTCTATAGATTCACCTAATTCAAAACTTGCCCATTCATCATTTTTTGATAGTAAAGGGTGGGTCTCTGAAGTTCCTTTGACCTGTGTTATTTCTACCAGTGGCTCATTGAGAGCTCGTTTTTGAGCAAAATCTTCATCAATTTCAACTCCGTTAAAATCATCTAACATAAACGAAAGACCACCTGAGAGGTTTGAATTATGTGGAATCGCTAAACTTTCAACTCCCTTAGCTCTGAGAATCTTGTCCATCCAGTCCCAAAGGCCCTCGGGATTAATACTATTGAAGCGTGTAAAGGGTAGTGCCGGTAAGCGTCCGGTGCCACGAAAAATTACATTGCGATGCAGGGCTTCTCGCTCCGGAGAGGCACTTCCTTCAGAATATTCATAGCCTGCAAAAGTAGTAAAAGTGCCAGGAACATATGCATTATCTGCAGCCTTAATGGTTTCTTGCCAAACACTGCTCCCAACTTTGAGTATTTCAGAATTATCTATAGTACCTTCTTCTATACCCTTACGAACATCTCTTGCAAAAGGCCTAAAGAGATTTGCTCTTTTCATAATTGAAAGTAGCCCACTATTTACAGATTCATTAAGATTATGGAAAGGCTTTGAAAGCTTATATTGAGAAAACTTAGAACTTGTATCAGCCGCCTCTACTAGCAAGCCTAGAAACACCATGATCTGTAACAGCATAAAAATCAAGCGGCCTTCGAAGCTGGATATCATAACCCGTTGGATGAGGAATTGACTCACCTTGAGCATATTTATATGCTATTTCTGGTGTGCTTAAAGTTCCGAACGTATAGGCATCAAAGGAATTAGATGTATGAATATGCAAATCTCCAAAATAAGCGTTTTTATTAGGATTTGGTGAGGGATAAATATCACTGATTATCTGTTAATGGCTTTTCTTGATTTAATGACTGGGGGTTATCTATTTGAGAAGCTGATTCAGAGCATGAACTTATTATAAAAATTAATACAAAAAAGATCTTTAGGTTTTTCATGGATATCAATATAGTACAGTATCTAATTAAATATCATTTACCTAGAATGGGTTCGTTAGAACTAAATTTCTCTTTCCAAGGTGTTAAGTCCAGATCATTGCCATGTCTTCTAAGAAATACATCTTTGTCAAAAAATAATTTATAGTCTGCATAATTCATTCTTAATGCTCCTTTCTTTGAAAAGAAGAATTTGAACATGCTTTTAAATGTAGATAGTTTCCAGAATTGTTTGTCATGTCTTAACATCTTGATTGCAACTCTTGTGTTTGCATGAATCATATCAATCAATGCCAATTTCATTACAATCCTCATCATTCTATCTGAACCATTTACTGCTTTATAAACATCGTATGCAACTGATTCTATGTTCTACTTCTTCTAAACTATGCCACTTCCACATATCTGCTACTGGATTGTCTGACTTAACAAGATTACCTTTTAACATACTTGCACCCATTGATGCAGTAATATGTTCCATTGCAGTTGTGATTGCTAATCGTATTTTATTGTCGATTTTATTTGTATGAGATTTTTCAAGTTTTTTTATAAATACATCTTCTAAATCTTCTAAGTCATACCCCTTAAGTTCACATAATAGTTTGTTGTATTTGATGTGTTCTCTTGTATGTGTTGCCTCTTGTATGCAGAACATACGAATCTCTTCGGACATCTCTTTGCTCACTTCGTCTTTGAATGCACGAACGCTATTCATAAAAAACTTCTCACCTTTTGGAAAACTAAAACTCAAAGCATTAAAAACTGCAGTTAAAAATGCATCATCGTTTGCCCAATTTGAAGATAGGTGTTTCTTCAGTTCAAATGAAGGGTCTCTTTTTATCATTGTCATATTAATTTTTTCCTTTTTTATTCTTTAAATCAAAATACATATTCCTTACTTCGATCGAAGGATTATGAAATTTTTAGAGTCTAATATAAAAGCTATCATAAATTAATCTATTGGCATAATTTATGTCAATATATTAGATGTAAGAATTTATGTCAATAAATTAATTAAAATTAGATTCTTTCGATTATAGTTGCATTTGCTGTTCCGCCGCCTTCACAGATTGCCTGAAGCCCATATTTAGCCTTCCCTTCTCTCTAACTCATGCAGCATAGTAGTCATTAATTTAGCTCCTGTTGCTCCTAATGGATGTCCAAGCGCCATAGCGCCACCATTAACATTTATTTAGATAACGGAAATCAAATTCGTTTTTATGATGGTACTGGAGCAAATGCTTTATTCACTTCATAAAGATCCATATCATCTATATTTAGATTTGCTCTAGCTAATACTTTATGTGATGCAGGTATTGGCCCTGTTAGCATGAAAACAGGATCATCGCCTACAACAGACAATGCTGTAATCTTAGCTCTAGGATCACACTTAATCTTTTTAAGACCTTCATCATTACAAATCATAATAGCAGCTGCGCCATCTGTAATCTGGCTAGCATTTCCAGGGGTAATTACGCCACCCTCAACAACTGTCTTAAGACCTGCAAGAGCTTCAAGGGATGCATCAAATCTAATGCCCTCATCTGCAAGAACCATGTCAGTGTCGTTATGTTCATTTTTACCTGCTAGAGGTAATATTTCTAAATCAAAATATTTCATTTCAGTGGCATATTTAGCTTTCTGATGACTTTCAAGAGCAAAAATTCTAGAGCTTCTCTGGACAGCTTCCATTTGTCAGCAACCAATTCAGCACCTGTGAATTGTGAGAAAAATACACCAGGATATCTTGTGGCAATACCATCTGCATTAAAAGGAAAACCATGACCAGCATCAAAGCCATCTTTTAATGCTCGCGCCAATTGGAACCATTGACATGATTTCTACCCCGCCAGCTATTACTATATCTTGTGTGCCTGACATAACAGCTTGAGCTGCAAAGTGAATTGCTTGCTGAGAAGAACCACACTGTCTATCAATTGTAGTGCCTGGAACAGATTCTGGGAGACTTGATGCAAGAACAGCATTTCGTGCAAGATTTCCTGACTGTGCTCCTACCTGGTCAACACAACCAAAAATAACATCATCAATATCTTTTGGATCTACACCTGATGAAGAACTAATTCATCTAAAACTTTAGCAACAATTTTTTTTGTTCCACCTTCATCTTTCCATTCTTTTTGCCGCCAGCTGTTCTGACTGCGCTTACGATATATGCATTATTTGATGTCATGTAACAAAATCCCCTACTTTAAATTAGTAATAATGCTAATCTAAAGTAGGAATAAATGCCAATGTTAAATTTCTATTTCTTGGAAGGTTTTGCGTTTGAAACAATATATTCAGCTCTAATATCTTTTAATAAAGCATCTCTTATTGCAGTATTTTCTTTTAGAAAAGTACTTGCATTAACTTTTCCTTGGCCTATTTTTTCTCCATTATGGCTATACCAAGATCCAGCTTTTTCAATAACGCCTAATTTTTGACCGAAGTCTAAAATCTCACCTTCTGAATTAATTCCTTGACCATACATAATTTGAAATTCTGCCTGTCTAAAAGGAGGTGAAACTTTATTTTTAACAACTTTAACTCTTGTTTCATTTCCTATCACTTCGTCACCCTCTTTGACAGCACCAATTCTTCTGATATCTAGTCTTACTGATGAATAAAATTTAAGAGCATTTCCACCAGTTGTTGTCTCAGGACTTCCAAACATAACTCCTATTTTCATTCGAATTTGATTTATAAAAATCACAGTTGCTCCTGATCTTTGAATGTTTCCAGTTATCTTTCTTAAAGCCTGTGACATTAAACGCGCCTGTAATCCAACGTGATGGTCTCCCATCTCACCTTCTATTTCTGCTCTTGGAACTAATGCTGCTACAGAATCAATAATAACTAAATCTACACTATTAGATTTAACCAACATATCAGCTACTTCCAATGCTTGCTCACCCGTATCTGGCTGAGATAATAATAACTCATCGACATTAACACCAAGCTTTTCAGCATATTGTGGGTCTAATGCATGCTCTGCATCAATAAATGCAGCTGTTCCACCTTTTTTTTGACACTCAGCAATAATCTGTAATGTTAGAGTGGTTTTACCTGATGATTCAGGTCCATATATCTCAGTAACTCTTCCCTGAGGAATGCCACCAATACCTAGCGCTATATCCAAGCCAACTGGCCTCAATGTCGGTTCTTGCCTCCTCGTCGCCCAAAAACATAACTGAGCCTTTACCAAACTGTTTTTCAATTTGACTTAGGGTCTCTTTAAGATCTTTAGTTTTGTCTGTAGCCATAATAACTCCTTACTGTATGTTTATACAGTATAATAGAAAAACTCTATAAATCAAATACTATTCTATAATTTTGTTTTTATGTACGTTAAAATCAATTTTTCTTTGAAAATTATTTATGGCATTCGTTGTTACAGAGACCTGCATAAAGTGCAAACATACCGATTGTGTAGAAGTATGCCCTGTAGATTGTTTTTATGAAGGTCCAAATTTTTTAGTTAATTAATCCAGACGAATGTATTGATTGTGGTCTTTGCGTTCCTGAATGCCCAATAGATGCAATTTTTTCTGACGATGAGCTCCCCAATGATCAGATTGAGTTTATAGAAATTAATGCAAAACTTTCTGAGGTTTATGAAAATATTACCGAGGCCAAAGAACCTCTTCCTGAATCTGAGAAATATAAAAATATTAAAGATAAAAAAGTTTTTTTAAACCTTAATTAAATTCTACATCTGAAATTTTTATTGGTACTCCAGATTTTCTTATTTGAAATTTTAGGGTTGGCTTGTCTATCTCTGATGAACCAATAGTAGCTATCTGCTGTCCGGAAGAAACCTCTTCCCCTTTAGCTATAAACAGATCATTACAATGAGCATAGAGACTTAAATAATCATCACCATGGTCTAACATAATAAAATTGCCATATCCTGGGAGTACTGGGCCGGATAAAACAACCTTACCTTTTCTACTAGCATAAATTGGATCTCCAACTTTGCCATTAAAGATAAACCAAAAATTGCCTTCTCTATTTTGCTTGATGCTTGGAATTGTTGGCAATTTCCATTTTGGTAAAGAGGTTTTTTTAAGATTACTTGATTCAAGATTAGAAAGGTTAAGTTTTTGACCTGGGTATATCACGTAAGGTTTTTTTTTTTCATTTTAATAGCAATTTTTTTTTACCTCTCATGGTTTTTCTGTGAGAGGTTTTTTGTTTTATAAAAGTGTAACAAATACCTTAAAAGGGAAACTAATATAAGATACTGCTGAGCAATCAGATATTAAAAATTAATACCTTTACAACTCATTAATTAGTATATGAGGCCAGTTTTTTCATTAAAAAAGAAGGATTAGGCCAGTACCAATAATTAATCCACTAAAGAAAACAATTATAAATTCTCTAAATTGTTCAAAAAGATAAGAAATTAATTTAGGCATAGTTAAAAGTGCAATTGACGCACCAATTGCAAAAGGGACTAGAACAGTAAAATTAAAATTGGCTATAGATTCTATTATTGTTGAATAAAGTCCAAATACTAGAAGAATGGCACTTCCTGAAATCCCCGGAATAAGAAAAAAGGAAAAAGCTACAAAGCCAGCAAATATTAGATTAATAAAGCTTATATCAATAGAATCAATGGCTAGAGTTGAAAGTATAAAGCTTGCAATAAAACCTATTATGTATAGTGAAGTTGTTTTCAGTTTAAATTTAATAATTTCTTTATGAGCCAATAAATAACCGCCAACAATCATTATAATTCCAAGAAAGACATTAAAAATTGATGTAAATTCATTATGTAAAAATAAGATAAATTTAGAAAAAACTAATACGCTTATAATCATAGAAATAATAAATGGGATCATTAGATCAAGAGCAAATATTTGATTTAATTTACTTACATTAAAACTTATATTCTTAAGCCTTATTGAACTTAAGGATTTGATAATTTTTTCATAAATACCAAAAAATATTGCTACAGTAGAGCCTGAGATTCCAGGAAGAAGCTCTGCAAAACCAACACAAAAGCCTGCTAATACAAACTTTATTCTTTCATTCATTAATTATTCCCATCATTAGATTTTCCTGGAAGCATAGGCACAAATGCAACCTCATCATGAAACTCTTGGACAAATCCAGTATTTGTTTTAGTTACTACAAGCAGCTTTTGCTCTTTAGAGTCTCCAATAGGCATGACTATTTTAGAGTTTTCTAAGGAGCAATTAAGCAATTCTTCTGGAAATGCTCGAGGCGCAGCAGCACAAATTATGCCTTCATATTGTTTTTTATTATCCCAGTCTTGATATGCATCTACTATTAATAAAATAATTGAGGAGTCTTATAATCCCTCGTATGTTGAATTGGTAAATGAAAGCTTTATGCATAATGTACCTAAAGATTCTGAGTCACACTTCAAGCTTGTTGTTGTTAGTGACATTTTTAAAAATATGACCTTAGTGCAAAGACATAAACATATTTATTCATCTCTAAAAACAATATATGGCTGAGATATAGTTTGCTTGTACCCGATTGTTAAAGATCTATTTTCATAAGCTCTTGATCTTAAAGCTTCATCTAAAAAAATATGTCTTGGAACCTGAGACATGGCATCAAGAACTCTAAAATCTTTTATTCCCATTTCAAGCAAGTTTTCAATCATCTCCTCTCTTACTCGTCTAAATGTAAATCCAGAATTACTCACTACAAAGTATCCTTACAAGATTAGTATCTTCTTCAGCTTTAGTTAAGTTGTAATCTAAAATTGATAGTGAAATATAACCCGATTGAACTGCTTCAACATCTGAAAGATAAGATTCTTTAATTGCTTCACCTTGAAGATTGTATCTATAGGTTTTTGAATTAGATGAGGAAGATATCTCAGTTGGTTTAGTTGGAATCCCTCTTCTTGAAAGCCTTGTAAATTTAGTTCCCTTAACTTCGGACTCAACTAAATCAGGGAAATTAATATTAATTACTTTATTTTGTATATCTACTAATTTTCAAAAATTGTATTTATAATTTCTGCAGATTTATTTGAAATATAATCTGGATCAATTGCATTATAGGACGCTACTGATATAGCAACTGGTGGGAATTTTAAAGCTCTTCCGCCAACTGCAGCGCCTACAGTTCCAGAATAAAGAACATCATTTCCAAGATTAGCGCCATGATTGATTCCTGCTACAACCATATCAGGCTCAAAGCCTAAGACGCTTAATAAACCAAAATAAGTGCAATCTGCTGGGGTTCCATCTACTGCAAAAGTGTAATCATTAATCTTCTTTATTTCAGTATCTTTGGAGGATGAAAACGATCCAAATCTCTAACACAGCATACAACTTCATGACCCTCTTCTATTAAAAGAGGGAGCAGTCGTTTTCCTATATATCCAGTTGCTCCAGTTAGTAATATTTTCATTTTTAATAAATTATTTCAATGGAACAGCTATTGCTTTATTTTCGCCAATAATACCAATCTTTTCTGAGGTTGTGGCTTTTAGTCCAATATTAGATTGATCAATTTTTAAAATTTTAGAAAGTGAAGTAAGATTTGGCAAGGAGGAATGTCATTTCATGGTGCTTTAATTGGAATTATAGTTGCATCAATATTAAATATTTCTAATCCTAATTTAGAAATTTTATTAATACAAAAATCAATAATGGTTTTACTATCTAAATTCTTATTGGCAGTATCTGTATCTGCAAAAAAGATTCCTATATCACCAAGAGCGCTCGCACCTAATATTGCATCAGCAATAGAATGCAAAAGGACGTCACCATCAGAGTGCGCATTAATCGAATGATCACATTCAATAAAACACCCACCTAAAATAAATCCATTTCCAGGTAAATAGGTATGTAAATCAAATCCTGTCCCTACCCTAGTATTAAATTTCTTCAATAAATCAATATCTTCAGGATATGTAACCTTGATATTTGCCGAGCTTCCTTTAATTCTTGTTAATACATAGTTCATCTTTTCCATTACAAAAGATTCATCAGGAATATTAATTCCATCTTTTACGCAGGTCTTTAAAGCAGATATAATTTTTTATAATTAAACGCCTGAGGTGTTTGAACTAAATAATAGTCATCTTTATTAACTGTTACATCTTGTTTAAGAGAGAATTTTTTAATAGATTCTCTAACGGGTGTATAAAAAAATGAGCAGTCTGATTTATCATTTTGAATTTTATCTAATAGCAATTTAATATCTTTGGCCTCAATATTAGGTCTAGCTACATCATGCGTTAATACATAGTCATAATTATCTAATACTTCACTCTTAAGGGCATTTAGAACTGAAATAGCTCTAGTTTTCCCTCCTTCAATTAAATGAATCTTTGGATCATTGTAAAAGTCTTGATCTTTAATAAATTGATCATTCTTATGGATAGGAATAATAATTTTAGAAATTAATTCACAGGAGCTAAAAATTGATATTGTTTTTTCGATTAGAGTAGAATCATCAACTTTAAAATATTGTTTAGGTTGTTCCGATGAAAACCTTTCTCCTATTCCTGCAGCAGGGATAATGGCTAAAATATTATTTTTCATCTTACTTCTATACTTCTTTTTCATTAAATTTTATAAATTTAAAATTTGGCATTGAAAGATTTAAATTTTACTCTTAAAAAAGGAGAGCTCTTATTATCTTGTGCATTGATGATTTCAAATCTTAATTCTTCATTACTGTCCCTTAAAGTGCCGTTTCTAAGAGATAGCTCGGTATTTTCATCCATTAAATTTTCTCTTTCCTCATAACCATTAGAGCTAATAAGTAGATTATATAAAAGAACTAAAATTAATATTGATAGAAAAATAAAAAGAACATCTTCTGGGTTCACTTCCATCTTCTTTACTTCAACCCAAGGCTTCTTCAATGCGTAGCAATTGATTGTACTTTGCCAATCTGTCAGAGCGCGCTAAAGAACCTGTTTTTATCTGGCCACAATTTGTGGCTACTGCTAGATCTGCAATTGTTGTATCTTCAGTTTCACCACTCCTATGAGACATAACACATGTATATCCAGCATTATGGGCTAATTTCATAGCATCAAATGTCTCTGTTAATGAACCTATCTGATTAAACTTGATTAAAATTGCATTTGCTAAACCAGCATCTATACCTTCCTGGAAAATTTTTTTATTAGTAACAAATAAATCATCACCAACCAATTGGATTTTATCACCAGTAACTTGGTTAAGATTTTCCACCCATCAAAATCATTTTCATCCATGCCATCTTCAATTGAAATAATTGGATATTTATCTACCAAGCTCTCCAATTTATCTAGCAGAAAAGGAATCTAAGCTTCTTCCCTCTCCTGTTAGATGATATTTACCATCTTTATAAAATTCACTAGCTGCGCAGTCCAACGCAAGATACACATCCTTTCCAGGCTCAAGATTAGATTTTTCAATAGACTGAAGAATAAGCTTAATTGCCTCTTCATTGGATTGAAGGTTTGGGGCAAAACCGCCCTCATCTCCAACAGCTGTAGAAAGATTTTTACTTTTTAATATAGTCTTCAGATTCCAATAAATTTCTGAAGACCATCTCATGGCTTCATTAAAATTCTTAGCACCCCTGGGTATAATCATAAATTCTTGGATATCAATATTATTATCAGCATGCTCTCCGCCATTAAGAATATTTAACATTGGCATAGGAAGATTTGGTTTAACGGAATTACCTGTAATATTTTTATAAATATCTGCAAAATAACTATGAAGACTTTTATCTAGATTTTTAGCAGCGACTCTGCAGATAGCTAAAGAAACAGCCAGAATTGCATTGGCGCCAAGATTTGATTTATCTTCCGTTCCATCAAGTTCAATTAATTGATTATCAATATTTTCTTGCTCTGATGGATCTTGACCTATAAGAACTGGGCTTATGATTTTATTTATATTATCTACTGCCTTAAGAACACCCTTTCCTAAATAGGCATCTAAACCATCTCTTAGTTCTATTGCCTCTTTAGCTCCTGTGGAAGCGCCGCTTGGAACCATTACTCCGGCTGTAAGTAAGTTATCTAATGTGATTCTGCATGCCACAGTAGGAAGGCCTCTTGAATCTAATACTTGAATAGCTTTTATTGATATTATTTTTGACATTGATTTTAAGAAATATCTAAGTCTTCTTGATTTTTTATAAATTTATCTAGATTTTTAATTTGATTTAAAAATGGCTCTAACATGTCAAGTCTTAATGCGCATGGGCCGTCACACTTAGCATTATCTGGGTCAGGATGAGCTTCAAGAAATAAACCAGCAATACCTTGGCTTAAACCAGCTTTTGCAAGAGGCAATAAGAACTCTCTTCTTCCGCCAGCAGCATTACCTAGACCACCAGGCAGTTGAAGGGAATGAGTTGCATCAAAAATTACAGGATAACTAAAATCTTTAAGAATCTGGAAATTTAAAGTATCAACAATAAGATTGTTATAACCAAAACTATTACCTCTTTCACAAAGAGTAATATTATCATTACCAGCTTCAGAGCATTTTTTTATTATATTTTTCATCTCTGGTGCAGCTAAAAATTGAGGCTTCTTAAACTGAACAATGGATTTAGTTTTTGCTGCCGCTATAACGAGATCAGTCTGTCTTGCTAAGAAAGCAGGAACTTGAATAATCTCACAAATTTCACTTACAGGCATAGCTTGATTGGGCTCATGAATATCCGTAATGACAGGACAATCAAAATTAGATGATACTTTTTCAAGCAATTTTAGACCTTCATCCATCCCAGGGCCTCTAAAAGAATCTATAGAGCTCCTATTTGCTTTATCAAATGAACCTTTAAAAATCCAATTAATATTGTGTTTATCTGAAATGGTTTTAAATTTTTCTGCAACTTGCATAACCATCTCTTCAGATTCCAGAACATTAACTCCACCCATTAGAGTAAAAGGTTTGTTGTTAGCAATTGTAAAATTTCTTAACTTAATATCTTTCATTTAGATATTTTAAGGGCATTTTTTATAAAACTGTTAAAAATCGGATGTCCGTCTCTAGGATTTGATGTAAATTCAGGATGAAACTGGCAAGCTAAGAACCAATTATGATTGGGTATTTCAATCATTTCTACTAATTTTCCATCAACAGATGTGCCGGCAACTTTAAGGCCAGCTTCGACCATTTGATCTTTATAGGCAGGATTGACTTCATATCTATGTCTATGTCTTTCTTTAATTACATTTTGTTTATACATTTTGTATGCACTTGATGATTTAGTTAATTTGCATGGATAACCACCAAGACGCATAGTGCCGCCTAAATCAGAGTCATGATCACGTGTTTCAACACTAGCAAAACTAATAGCCTCGTTTAGGGCTACTTGAGGAACTGGATCAGGAGTATTTAAAAAATACTCACGTATTGTTTGATTTTTTTCATTTAAAACATCTCTTGCAAATTCTATAATTGCCATTTGCATTCCTAAACATATTCCAAAAAAAGGAACCTGATTAAGTCTTGCATATTTACATGCATGAATCATTCCCTCGACGCCCCTTTCTCCAAAACCTCCAGGAATAAGAATTGCATCACTAAAGCCTAATACAAATCGCAATTCTTAGCTGTAATATTTTCAGCCTCAACAAAAACTATATTTACTTTAGCTTTGTTTTTTATTCCCGCGTGCTCTAAAGCCTCATTAATAGATTTGTATGAACCTTACTTCATCGACAAAACGTATTCTATCGTTAATTCTGTGTTGATCTTCTTTAATTACTCTTGCTGGTCCTCTAGACCTTTTTCTCCTGATTGCTAATTTTTAACTTATTAATAATAATTTCATCCACCTTTTGTTTATGAAGAAGTAGTGGAATTGAATAGACCGTTGAAACATCATGCATAGAAATGACGCTAGTTGGATTTACAGAGCAAAATAAAGCTATTTTTTTTCTTTCATCTTTAGGAAGCTCTTGCTCAGATCTGCATATTAAAATATTTGGCTGTATACCTAAACTTCTAAGCTCTTTAACTGAATGCTGAGTAGGCTTAGTTTTAAGTTCACCAGAGGCCTTTATAAAAGGAACAAGAGTAAGATGAACAAAAGCCCATGAAGAAGATGTCATTTCAAGCATCATTTGCCTAATCGCTTCTATAAATGGCTGACTTTCAATATCGCCAACAGTTCCACCAATTTCTACTATAGCGATATCGTTGCCTTTTGCTCCTGCTTTTATTCTTCTTTTAATTTCATCAGTAATATGAGGAATTACTTGAACAGTTCCACCTAAATAATTTCCCTTTCTTTCGTTTCTAATAACAGTTTCGTAAACCCTGCCAGCAGTAAAGTTATTTTTTGCAGATGCTTGAAATCTTACAAATCTCTCATAATGTCCAAGGTCTAAATCAGTCTCAGTTCCATCATTGGTAACAAATACTTCTCCATGCTGAAAAGGACTCATCGTTCCAGGATCAACATTTATATAGGGATCTACTTTAATTAGGGAAACTGATAAGCCTCTTGATTCGAGTATAGCGCCAAGAGATGCAGCTGCAAGTCCTTTTCCTAATGAAGAAACAACGCCGCCTGTGATAAATACATATTTCGTCATTTGCCATCAATTTACTTGTTTATGATGGGATAACAGAATATCAGATAATTACTGATTGATAAATATAATTAAGCAGAATCTTCAAATAAAGGTCTAGATAAATCAGCCCAATCTACATCGAAAGTCATCTGGTGCATGCTCATACTCAAGCAATCCAAGTGCCTCAAATTTAGGTCTAACATTATCAGTTAAAAGACCAATTCTAGATAGATTAGGTACAATTCTTTGGAAGAGTAATTTTTGAAACATTTTAGTAATATCTGAAGATTGTTGAAATATTCGTGATTCTTCTTTATCCCATCCAAAATGATCAAAAACATCATTTGATACAGAGTCTTTCTCGACTCAACCAGCATGCCTCATAAGCAAATTGAGCTCTTTCCTCTTTTTCTTCTTCGGTTAAAGTTTCAACAAATTCTTCTAAATAATTAATTCCAAAAGTGACATGTCTTGCTTCGTCTCTTATTATTAATCCAAGCATATCTTTTAACACTGGATCCGGAGTTAAGTCTCGAGAGGATTGAAATGCTGCTAATGCTAAACCTTCAATAATAATTTGCATACCAATAAATTTAAGATCCCATCTTTCATCTGTAAGAATTTTGTCAAGAATTGATTTAAGCTCATTGCCAACTGGATACATTAACTTTGTTCTAGTTTGAATATATTTATTAAATGCTTCGACATGTCTAGCCTCATCAAAAGTTTGTGATGCAGCATATAGTTTTGCATTAAAAGTAGGGGCGCAACTCGTTAGCTGCGAGGCAACTAAAACAGCACCTTGTTCTCCGTGTAAAAATTGGCTCATACTACTTTTGGTCCGTTTAAAAATTCAACTT
The DNA here is from genome assembly GCA_905181645.1 of uncultured SAR86 cluster bacterium. Classification (GTDB taxonomy): domain Bacteria; phylum Pseudomonadota; class Gammaproteobacteria; order Magnimaribacterales; family D2472; genus MED-G78. The sequence continues at coordinate 617,551 of CAJIYN010000001.1, read as the reverse complement.
TCTTTTCATCTGACATTTTTTGATAAGGAGGATAGTTATCCCAAAAAATTGGAAAAGGTTCCTTAAGCTCTTCATACGGTCTATTCCAGTCAATATCCATCTCGACATTCCAATTTAATTCTTTACCTAATTCATATAATCTTTTAATCCTATTATCTTGGATTCTATAATCCCAGTTATAGGTTCCCTGGAGTGGTGTATGAAATACCTCAGCTATGTCTTCAGCATGCTTTTCAGTCATGTACTCAGGAAGATCTTCCTCATAGGTAATCTAAATTTTCTTGTATGTAATTAATTTTCATGAATTTTTATAAATAACTTTTACTCTTGGACTTATCCTAGTCATAAGTTCATATGAAATCAAATTATTTCTCATTGCTAAGTTTTTAATAGAATTATTTTTATCCCAAAAAATACACCAATCACCAATCTTGGAGTTTGGAATATTTGTAATGTCTATAGAGAGTAAATCCATGCTTACCTGACCAAAAATATTTGCTGAAAAATTATTTATAGATACTTTCGTATTATCAAGTGATCTTGGCTAATTAATCTGCCCTTAATCTGGGATAGATGATAATGCGGTGAAACTACGTCAGGAGCCAACTCTATCGCCTTTTTTTATCTTTTTTATCTCAATAATCTGAGATTTAAATGTCATTGCAGGCTCTAAAGTATCATTTCCAACGAATCCTCCATACAAACCTATGCCTGATCGAACCCAATCAAAGGTTTTTTGTGGAAAATTTAAGATACATCCAGTATTACCAATGCTTTTTGGTGTAGTTTCTTTTAAAGATTTTGAAATATCATTAAATGAATTAAATTGCTTGGTATTCAAATCATCTGCAGGATTGTCTGAACAAGCCAGATGTGACATCAGTGTAAATTCTTTTTGAGTTAGTCTACTTTTATAAAGGGTTAAAAAATCTTCAGGTGAGAAACCAAGTCGGTTCATTCCAGTATTAACTTTTATCCATGCATGAATATTTACATTATCTAAAATAAATAATTGATCTTGATTGTGAACAACTGTATCAAAATTATTTTCAGTAGCCAGATCTAAGTCATCTTTGTTATATAACCCCTGCATTAAAGTTTGTTATTGATTAAAAATATATTTCTTGAGCTAGTCTAAATGTATTCGAATGCGCTTCAACAATATCATCAATATTTTTAGCAATTTTATTAAGACCATGACCATAAGCATTAGCTTTTAATACAGCCATAAATTTAGTACTTGGATTAAGAAATGATTTTAAATAGACAATATTATTTCGAATAATATTTATATCAATTGTGAGTTCTGCAGATGGTTCCTTCATTCAAATGAATCGTAAAATCCATCATTTGAAAAGTTTTCGAATCGTGTATATTCCTTCAAGAAAGTTAGATAGCAAGTTCCAATAGGTCCATTCCTTTGCTTACCAATAATAACTTCAGCTTTGTTTCCCTGGTCAGAATCTTCGTTATAAACCTCATCCCTATAAAGAAATAAAATTACATCAGCATCCTGCTCAATAGCACCTGAATCTCTTAGGTCAGACATAATAGGTCTTCTATTTGGTCTAGAATCAACACCCCTATTAAGCTGAGATAGTGCTATTACAGGAACATTAAGATCTTTTGCCAGCATTTTTAAAGATCTTGATATTTCTGAAATTTGATTCACTCTACTTTCAGTAGAGGATGGCAGCTCCATTAGCTGAAGATAATCCACCACTATAAGAGATAAGCCATTTGGTTCCTGCCTATGTATTCTTCTGGCTCTAGCCCTTAATTCCATTGGAGATAGCATAGAACTATCATCAATATAAAGAGGGAGATCTTTTAACTTGGAAGAAGATTCCATAAATCTTTTTAAATCATTTTGATTCATTGATGCCGATCTAACTTTTTGTTGATCAATTTTAGCATTACTCGCGAGGAGCCTTGTGGTTAAAGATTCGCCAGGCATTTCTAAACTAAATATTAAAATAGCTCCATCATTATCATCGTTTAAAAGAATATTTTCAGCTAGATTCATAGCAAATGCTGTCTTGCCCATACTAGGTCTTCCAGCTACTACTATTAAATCCCCGTTCTGAACACCTTGAAGCTTTGTATCTAAATCCTTAAAGCCGGTAGAGTTTCCAATAATATTGCCTTTACCCATTTTAGATAGCTTGTGTAATCTATCCATTGTTGCTGGAATCAATTCCTGCATTGATTGCATTGCACTATCAGATAAACTTGCTTGTTCATTAAGAGCAAAAATCTTTCTTTCAGCTTCATTTAGTAAGCTAGCTCCATCTTGACCTTGAGGATTATTTATTAGTTCGGCTATCTCAGAGTTAGTTTTCATTAACTGTCGAGTAATTGATCTTTGTCTAACTATTTCTGCATACGCCTCAATATTTGCTGCTGTAGGCGTACTAGTTGCTAATTCAATAAGATAGTTCTTTCCGCCAATTTTGTTAAGTAAATTTTTGTTATCTAGTTTTTCTGAAACGGTTATTGGATCAAGAGGTTTATTTTCTTCAATCAATTCAAACATTGATTCATAGATAAGCTGGTGATCTTTTCCTTGAAAGTCTTCGTGATTAATAATGGGAGTGACGGTATCAAACCTTTCTGTTTCTAGCATTAAGCCGCCCAAGACAGCTCTTTCTGCCTCTCTGACTTGTTCGTTTATGTTTAGTATTAATTCAGACATGCAACATGATTTTTACATCATATTTTAAAATACACAACTACTCAGGCAATACTTTAACTAAAACTTCAACAGAAACTTCAGGATGAAGTGCTATAAATACATTATGATCGCCTTGTTCTTTAATAGGGCCATCAGGTAATTGAACTTCACTTTTATCAATATTTATTTCTGTTGCAACAAAAGCATCTGCAATTTCTCTAGTGCCAACTGAGCCATATAAAGAACCTTCTTCAGTTATAGGAACCTTAATTTCACATGAAGCCCCTTCCATAGCCTCAGCTCTTCCTTGAGCTTGAGCTAGAGCATCTGCTGATGCTGCGGCTAATTCACCTTTCCTAGATTCAACTTCTGCTATATTTTTATCACTTGCAAATGCAGCCTTTTTTTGAGGGATAAGAAAATTTCGTGCATAACCAGACTTAACATCAACTATGTCTCCAATTTCACCCAATCTTTGTATTCTATCTAATAGTATAATTTTCATTTTTATTTATGCATGTCAGTGTAAGGAAGTAAGGCTAAAAACCTTGCAATCTTAATGGATTTAGTAACTTTTCTTTGATTTGAAGCGGATATACCAGTAACTCGAGCTGGTACAATTTTTCCTGTTTCAGTAATAAACTGTCTTAAAACATCTGTATTTTTATAATCAAAATTATTTGGTAATTGAAACTTCTTCATTTAAGAGACCTCCTCTTTTCAGTTTCTTCTTTTTTAGCTTCTTCTTTTTTAGGAGCTCTTTTTTTACTTCTTTTTTTGGTGCCTCATCAGCTATTTCTGTTCTTTTATTCTTATTTTCTAGAGCTTCTGTAAGTAAAACAGAATCCTCTCCCGATAAATCTTTTACGGCTAATATAAGATGTCTGATGATAGCTTCATCATATTTAATTTTTGTTTCTATTTCAGCAATATTCTGAGGATCACCTTGCATGCGATATAACAAGTAATGGCCTTTATGGTGGTTGTTAATAGAATAAGCTAATTGCCTTCTTCCAATATCTTCAACTTTCTTAACTTCAAATGAATTGTCTGAAAGTAGCTTTTCGAATTTCTTCTGAAAATCGCCTACCTTAGAAGAAAGGTTGGGATTAATTATTAATATTGTTTCGTAATTGTTCATATTTTACCTTTTGGTTAAAGATTTCCTTTTACTTAAGAAAACCAAGGAGGGTGCATTCTAATGTAATTGTTTTTTACAATCAATACTCACCTTTAGCCCAATTTAAAAACTTAGAAATAAGGCTTTGGTTATTTTCTAGAATATAATTCTCTTTCTTTTGAAGATGCCCGTGAGAAACTAGGCCAATTGAGGTTGCATATATAGGGTTTTGAAGAATATTTTCCATTCCTTGAAATTTAGAAGGCACACCAAGTCTTACGCTTGTTTGAAAAATTGATTCTGCAAGCTCAACAACACCTTCCATTTTTGATGTTCCGCCAGTAAGGACAATTCCAGCAGGAATTTTATCTTCGAAACCATTTCTGCTTATCTCTGCTTTAACTAGCTGACATAGCTCAATATATCTTGGCTCTATAAAGCCTGCTAAAGTTCTTCTTGCGAGCTCCGTGGGAGGTCTTCCGCCTACCCCTCTAACTTCTATAACTTCATCATCATTGGTAAATTCTGGAACTGCGCATCCTTGTCTTTGTTTTATATCCTCCGCTTCAGGAGTAGGAGTTCTTAATGCAACAGCGATATCATTAGTTACCATATCTCCAGCAATTGGAATATTTCCTGTAAAACCAATTGAGCCAGCTTGAAAAATTGCTATGTCAGTGGTTCCTCCTCCAATATCTACTAAACATACCCCTAAGTCCTTTTCATCATCAGATAATATTGAATGAGAGCTTGCTAGTTGTTCAAGAACATAACCCTCAACTTTAAGACCACAATTTTTTACACATTTTTCAATATTCATAACTGCATTGTTCGAACATGTTACCAAATGAACCCTTGCTTCCAATCTTACTCCAGACATTCCTAGGGGATCCTTTATGCAATCCTGATCATCTATTACAAACTCTTGAGGTATTACATGTAATACTTTTTGATCTGAAGGTATAGCAATGGCCTGAGCTGATTCAATAACTCTTTCTATATCAGAAGATGACACTTCTTTATCCTTTATCGCCTCTATACCTTGAGAATTAAAGCTTCTAATATGATTTCCAGCGATTCCGACAAATACTGATTTAATTTTCTCTTCGATCATGGATTGAGCTTGTTCCACTGCTTTTTGAATTGCATCAGTTGTTACATCTATATTAACAACAACTCCTTTTTTTAAACCGCTAGAAGGGTAAGAGCCCAGTGCAATGATTTCTAATTTATTTGATTCATTGTATTTTCCTACAATACAAACGACCTTGGATGTACCAATATCCAGTCCAACAATCATATTAGAATTTTTTGTGTTATTTGCCATAATCCAATGCAACTCCGTCTTTGTATCTTAGATCTATCATACTAGGTATTGATCTTCTTTCGTACAAGTAATTTAGAGTATCTTTTATAGAGCTACACCATCACGTAAATGTGCAGATCGAACACCTTTTATTTCTGTATTATTTTTAGAAAATCAAATGTTATACTCATAAAAAAAGGATACAATTTGTATCCTTTTTTTTATTCTGTTATCTCTTAATATTAATAAAATCAATTAGATTCATTGCGTCATTTAGCTGATTACTCGGACAAAAAACTTTTATTAACTGATTATTTGTTTTATCAAAATTTAAAAGTATTGATACTTCTTCTGGTTTTTTTGCAAACTCGTTAAGAGGTGGGTTTTCATTATACTGGTAATTATTCATTTTTTTTGATTCTAAAATTAATTTTAGAATTCGACTTACAGAAGTATTAATTTATTTTTTATATCTTTTTCTATTTGAAAAGATTAATTCAAATATTAATTCTTTAATTCAATATGAAAAGTTTTATTTTCATGACCAATTATCTCAATATTTTTAGATTTACTACAGGAGGTCAAAATTATTAAAAAAGTTACTAAAAATATGATTAAAATCTGAACATCTTTAATTATTAATTGAACTAGCTCTTTATAAGAAATGCCAGCTAATTCAGCAGATCTGGGCACACAACTATGAGAAGTCATACCAGGAACAGTATTAATTTCCAAAACATAAAAATTTCCAATTGCATCCTCAAGAATATCTACTCTCCCCCAATTTGAGCAGCCCAATTTATTAAAAGCTTGTAAAGATAAATTATTAATTTCTTTTTTAGTTGATTGATCAAGCTCTACCTCTATTAATTGAGTAGTCTCTGAAATATATTTTGCATCATAGTCATAAAAACTATTAGTGGTCTTGATTTCAATTACTGGCAAGCATTTGTTATTCGAAAAAATAACCAGATAGAGTTCCATACGGACACCGCTTCTTCAAAAATAAAAGCTCTAGAGGAAAATCCTCTTGCAGGAATTCATATATGGCTACCAGTTATGCCAAAAGATAATCATAGTGTGATGCAATTATATCTTGATGGTTTTAAGAATAATTTTTTAATATCTGAATCATGCTTTGTATTAAAAATATCAAAAGGAGATTGCATGTCAAAATGAATGTTCTCTCTACTGAAAAACCTCTTGGTGTCGGTATAAGTGCAGATTCTAAAATATCTTTAAATCTAGTTTTATTCCATGTATTTTTACAGGATAGATATTTTGAACCCGTATAAAGAATACCGAGGTTATCTAAATTTTTTTGTAAGATACCTGATTCTCCTTCAAATCCATGTAAGGCTATAAAAACTAGGTCATATTCTTTTAAGTTTTCTAATTTATCAACATCATTGAAGTCTTTTAAGCTAACTGAGTAACCTAAATCTAAGAGAGCTTTATATATTCCTTCTCCACTATTAAGAGAGACCTCTCTTTCTGAAGATGCTCCTCCATAAAGAACTATAATTTTTTTTATTTCTGCCATTTCTTCTGTATTGCTTCACAAATAGATGAAATACTGCCAGCTCCTTGGGTAACCAGAATATCAAAATCAGCAGATGAGTTTTTAATATCATTTAATATTGATTTATCAGAGGTAAGGCTCGCATTAAGTTTTCCTTTTTGCTTAATACTTTCTAGAAGCGTTTTTGAGGATATCCCTTTTATAGGGACCTCGCTTGCTGGATAAATATTAAATAATAAAAGTGAATCTGGCATAGATAAAACATCAATAAAATCATTAACTGAACCAGCTCCGCCTGAAGCTATAAGGGGAACAAATCATACAAATCTTTTTCTTAGGAAATGCTTGATGGATTGCATTAATTGTTGATCTTATTTCTTCTGGATGATGCCCATAATCATCTATTAAAATTATTTTCTTTTTATTAATCTTTATTTCGTGTTTTTCAAATCTTCTTGAGACACCTTTAAAATTCTTAAGGCCTTGTTGTATAGATTTTATTGGAATGCCTTCTTCGATACTTGCAGCAATAGCTGCCGCAGCATTGTACAAATTATGTTTTCCAGGCATTGGCAAACTAAATAGGTAATTCTTTTTCTCAATATGGTCAGCTAAATTAAAACTTTGGTAATTATTTTTAACGGCCTTGATATCAGCATTGTCATCAAAACCATAGGTCATCAATGGTCGACTCACTTGAGGTAATATTTCCCATACTACTGGGTCATCAACACAAACAATGGCAAGTCCATAAAAGGGTAAATTATGCAAAAATTCCACAAAGGTTTTCTTTAAACGATTAAAATCGCCTTCGTAGGTGGACATGTGGTCGGCATCAATATTGGTGACAATAGACGTTAACGGCTGCAAATGTAAAAACGAAGCATCGCTTTCATCTGCTTCAGCAACTAAATAGGCACTCGCTCCAAGCTTAGCATTAGTTCCATACCTAAAACTTTTCCACCCACAATATATGTTGGGCTCAAAAGAGCTTCACTAAATATATTTGCAATCATGCTCGTTGTAGTTGTCTTTCCATGACTTCCTGCTATAGCTATGCTTTCATAGCCTCGCATTAAACTTCCTAACATCTGCGCTCTTGGAATAATTGTAATACCTTTTCTTTTTGCAATTCTATATTCTGGATTAGAGGGTTTTATTGCTGAAGACATTACCAGCAAGTCTGCTTTGCCAACATTTCCTTCATTATGCGTATAAGAAACTTTTGCCCCTATTTTTCTTAGATCACTAAGAGGTTTTGATTTGTTTATATCTGATCCACTTACTTTATAGCCTTTTCTTAAAAGTAAATATGCTATGCCACTCATCCCAATGCCTCCAATGCCAACAAAATGTATATGTTTAATTTTCTTTAGAGGGTTCATAAAATATTCTTGTTTAAGATTGAAGAAACAATATTCTTTGCAGCCTCGTTATGATTAGTTTCTGAATTCATTTGTTGCCAAGTTAGGTATTTTTTATCTTCTAAAATAGAGTTAATTTTTTTCTCAAGATCCTCAAGATCTTTTACATCGCCAAATTACTTGCAGAAACTTTATTAATATATTTAGCATTAAATAACTGATGATTGTCTATAGCATTAGGCAAAGGTATCATCAGCAAGCCTTTATTCATTGACATTGTTTCTGACAAGCTTAATGCACCTGATCTGGATATTACAAAATCAGACCAATCAATTAATAAATTAGGTTTATCAAAAAACTCTTCTATCACAAACAAGAGATATGGGTATTCTTGTTTCTTGTCTTTGCCGCATTGATGTCTGATAGATATTGAATAATTAGTGTTTTTTAAAATTATAGGAAGATTATCATTGAGATACTTTGCTCCCTGGCTTCCTCCAGTTATATATATTTTAATATTTTCATCGTCTGGCTTTTGTAATGAGGGTATAAATGAACTGCGAATTGGATTGCCAACAACTTCTGATCTTTTTATCTGATTATGATGAAGTGGCATGCCTAAAAAAATTTTCTTAGCAATCTTTGCAGATAGCTTGTTAGCTGAACCTAAAACTGTATTTTGCTCATGAACATATATGGGCTTAAAAAGAATAAGTGCTGCTAAAGAAACAGGAATAGTTATAAAGCCACCAAAAACAATTACAGAATCAACTTTATTGATTTTTATAATACTTAATAGTCTGAAAATATTTATGGGAAGTTTTAGTAAAACCAGCATCTTATTTACTAAACCATTCCCTCTAAAACCTTTCATTGATATTGATTCATATTGAATTTCAGGAACATTCTTAATAGCATTTTTTTCAAGAAGACTATTTGAACCTAGAAAAATAACATTATGACCGCCATTAATAAGCTCACTTCCAACTGATACTGCTGGATAAATATGTCCGCCAGTTCCACCTCCAGAAATTAATATGTTAATCGATTGTTTCATGAAGTATGTCTAAAGGATTATCATTAAAGACATCATTATGATAATACTAGTTCCCCCATAGCTTATAAAGGGTAATGTTAAACCTTTTGTAGGAAGAAGGCCTATATTAACTGCTAAATTAAAAAGCGCTTGTATTGATATTAAAAAACCAATACCAAAAGAAACAAAACCCTGAAAAAACCTCTTTAAGGCTAAAGATTGAATAGCGGTTGAAAAGATGGCAAAAATTAAAGCTGCATACAGGGCAAGTAAAACTAAACTACCTGTCACACCAAACTCTTCTACAAGTACAGCAAAAATAAAGTCTGTATGTGGCTCAGGAAGATACAAATTTTTTTGTATTCCATTTCCCAAACCTACTCCAAACCATTCTCCTCGCCCAATACCAAGCAGAGCATTGCTTAGTTGCCATCCTGCACCTTGTTGTACTAAAAATGGATCCATAAATGACATAACTCTCGTTAATCTAAATGGTGTGAAATAGATTGCAATAAATCCTAAAGTTCCCATTAAAAGAAGAAGCAATACAAATTGAAAAAAAGATATTCCAGCAAAGAATAAAATAGCTACTACTACTGCACATATTATTGCTGTAGTTCCAAGATCTGGTTGAGATAATATTAGAAAAGAGACTAATCCTAGCAATAATAAAGGTTTAAGAAAACCTCTTAGAGTGCTTATCTCACCCATTCTTCTAACACAATATCCAGAGGTATATAAAATCATACTAAATTTACAAACTTCAGCAGGACATTGGATCAATGAGTCCTAATCTTGGGTCCAGCGAATGCCCCATTACCCTCACTACCTGAAACCAGTGGATCAATAAAGCAACCAGAAGTAATATGCTTATGAGCAAAAAAAGCCAGTCTGTTTTTTCTAAAAAGGAAGATGGTAGAGATATAAAAATAGTAAATACTAAAATACCAATTCCAATGAATAAAGCTTGCCTGGTTGCAAAATAGAAAGGATTTCCAGTTAAATTATCTGCAATATAGATACTTGAAGAAGTGACCATTACTAGCCCAAGACTAATTAATCCAATAAAAGAAACTGAAAGAAAAATATTATTTCTATAAATCATTTAAGTAAAATTTCATGAACCAATTTATTAAAATACTCTCCTCTTTCTTCAAAATTTTTAAAATCATCTCCACTTGGATAACCAGGTGAAAATAAAATATTCTGATTTTTATTATTTGAGATTTGATAAAAGGTTAGAAACTTTAAAAAAACAACTTTCAGATTATTGGGAAGATTTTCCAAAGATGATTATTACTTCATCAAAAAATAAAAAAGGTCAGGACCCTCAGGATGAAAGTTATTAAAGCCTTCTTTTACTGGGTTTCCACAGATAATTAAATGATATTTGCTGCATTTAAAATAAATATTCGCCTTATCAATTGCATAATCTAGTGAATGCATATTGGTTGATTTAGAGTCATTAATTATAGATTCTGTAATCATCTCAAATCTAAAAGGTAAATTATTTAAATCTACATTTCCACCAACATGATCATAATGATGATGTGTTTGAATACTTTGATTTTCTCCTATAGTCCTTTCAAATACTATTCTTTCTTTTGCATACTTATATTCATCAAAGCTTCCATGATAATCAATATGATCTGGGGCTATGTTTAATAAAACTCCGTAATCAAGTTTATTTTCTTTAAATTTATCCAATTGCTGACTTGATAGTTCTATAACCGAAAAATCTACACCACTATTAATGTAATCAAGAACAGGCTCTCCAATATTACCTATTAAATTTACAGCATAATCTTTACTTAAAAGTTGATGAAGATGAAAACAAGTTGTGCTTTTTCTAATACTCCATTCGCAGCACCAGTACCGTAAATTGCAGCAGCAGAAGCTCCTTTTAAAACTTCTATAGAAGCAATATCACTGAAACTTTTTAAAATCTTTTTTACTGATTCCTGGGCTGCAATATATTACATCCCAATTATTTTCTAAGTCGTTGGTGAAGTAATCTGAAGTATAGAGGTCCTTATTATCATCATATATTTTATAATCAATATTATTTTTTATGAGATATCTTTCTATTGATTTTCCAGTAATCCCGTAGCCATATATTAAAGACTTCACAAAGCTTGGTATTTACCTAATTTTTAATGTTGCTAAAGCAACTAATATTAAAATGATTGTTATTATCCAGAACCTAACTATTATTTTTGGCTCTTCCCAGCCTTTTAATTCAAAGTGATGGTGAATTGGCGCCATAAGAAACACTCTTTTGCCTCTTAATTTAAATGATATGACCTGAATCGCTACACTTAGGGTTTCCATTACGAAAACACCTGCCATTATTGCAAACACTAGTTCATGTCGAAGAATAACCGCAAGTATGCCCAGTATTGCACCAAGAGTTAAAGAACCAACATCACCAGTCCAAATTTGTGCCGGATAAGTGTTGTACCAAAGAAAGCCAATACCAGAACCAACCAGTGCTCCACAAAATACCACTAGTTCACCAGATATCTTAAGATGAGGTAAATATAAATAATCTGCAATCAGAACATTCCCCATTCCATAAGCAATTAGACCCAAAGCGCCACCTATAAGAATTGTAGGCATAATTGCCAATCCATCTAAGCCATCAGTCAGGTTTACAGCATTTGAAGAACCAACAACAACAAAAGACCCTAAAAATATGAAAAAAATGGACTCATGCTTATCAAGAGATCTTTATAAAAAGGAACAATAAAAGCAGTTTCAGGTGACGTCTCAGCAGAGAAATACAGAAACGTAGTTGCAATAAATGCAAATAAACTTTGAAGGATGATTTTTTGTTTACTTGATAATCCATCAGAGCTCTTTGATTTAATTTTAATGAAGTCATCTAAAAATCCAACAACACCAAATGAGATAGTCACAAAAAGAACTACCCATATGTAACGATTACTTAAATCAGCCCAAAGTAATGTTGATATTACGAGTGACATTAGAATAAGCAATCCCCCCATGGTGGGAGTACCAGTTTTTTTATAGTGACTTTTAGGTCCATCAACTCTGACATGTTGTTCAAACTGAAATCTCTTTAAAAGATTTATAACTAAAGGACCCAATAAAATAGATATAAGAAGTGCGGTAACGGTGCCGCCAATTGTTCTAACAGTAAGATATCTTAAAATATCAAAGCCTGGATCAAAATCTACTAAAACTGTTCCTAAATACTCAAACATCTAGGAATCTCCTCTTTGAGTATTAATGAATTGTTCCATTTGCATTCCCCTTGAGCCTTTTAAAATTACTAAATCTTTTCTTTCAATATTATTAACTAAAAATTCGTGCATTTGTTCTTTATCACTAAAGAAAAAGCCATTTTTACCAAAAGCATCTACTCTAAAAGTTAAGTTTCCAAAACCTATAAAAACCTTTTTATTTATAAATTTGTAATATAGACTCTTAAAGCGAGTTAGAGTTATCAGATCTGCCAAGTTCTTTCATATCACCTAAGATAAAAACAGTTCTTTGACTGTTGAAGTTTTTAGTTAGATCTATAGATTTTTTAACAGATTCAGGATTTGCATTATAAGTATCATCAATTAGGAGAGAACCTCTTATCCATTTAGATTTTTTTTGTCTCATGTCATTAACTAATAATTTTCCAGCCCTCTTAAGAAAGAACCAATTGGATTATTAATACAAAAACCTACAGCAAAGGTAGCTAAAATATTCTTAATATTATGATCTCCTAATAGAGTTGTAGAAATTTTAATATCTAAGAAACTTATAGAGTCTAATAATCAAGAATTATTTTATTTGAATAACTCCTAATATTTTTAGGATAAAAATCTGCATCTGATTTAAGCCCAAAAGTCATAATATGAATATCATTTCTTATTTTGCGCCAAAATTTTAAGTGAGTTGAATTCTCACTAGGAACAACTAAATAGCCATTCTTTTTTATGTTAGAAACTAATTCTGACTTAACTTTAAGGACTCCTTTAATATTTATTAAATTTTTTAGATGTGAATTACCTATATTAGTTATGACTCCAATACTAGGCTTTAAAACTGAACTTAAATAATGAATATCTTTTGGTTTTGATGCTCCCATCTCAATTACTAAAGTTTTAGATTTAGGGTTGGCATGAATTATGCTTAATGGCATACCAATTTCATTATTAAAGTTTTTAAGCGTACTTGAGCTTCTCTTGATAGAATTTGTAATTAACTGAGTTGTGGTCGTTTTACCATTACTTCCAGTAATTCCAATAATATTACCTTGATATTCTTTAATTATATTTTTAGCGATTTTTTTCAGGGCAAGAACTGAATTTTTAACATAAATAATTCTTTTATTCTTAGAATCCAGATATTCTTTACTATCTGAAATAATTAGAGAGGCGCCTTTTTTTATAGCTTCATCAATATGATTGTTACCATCAAAAAATTCTCCTTTAATCGCTATAAATAGAGAGCCTTTATTTAATGTCCTTGTGTCAGTGGAAATACTTTTTATTTCTATACTTTTCTTTATTGAAATTTCTAGATATTTAGACAAATCCTCTGAACTACTTATAAATTTCATTTATTACCTCATGGTCACTAAAACGTATTATCTTTCCATCTATTTCCTGCGTTTCCTCGTGCCCTTTTCCAAGAATTACCAAGCAATCATTATCACCTATTAAAGTGCTTGCATAAATTATTGCATCCTTTCTGTCCTCAATAGCAAGGACATCATCTATTTTATTTCCATTAGATGCATCCTTGAAAATATCATAAAAACTTTCACTTCGTGAGTTATCAGAAGTAAAAATTACTTGATTACTATTTTCAGTAGCTATTTTTAACATTTCAGGTCTCTTGGTTTTATCTCTATTGCCTCCACACCCAAAAACTATTACTAAATTATTAAAATAATTTTTTATTGATGACAGGAATAACTTAAAACTATCTGGATTATGAGCATAATCTATTATTATATTTTTAGGTAAATCATTGATAAGTTCTGATCTGCCTCTTGGAAGCTTTAAGTAAGATAGATCATTAACTTTGTGTTCTGAAAATTCATCATATCCTTTATATATAGATGAAATTGCAAAAACAAGATTATTTATGTTGAATTCCGGAAATAACAAACAGGAAAATTTATATTTCCTCCTCATACCATCAAAACTTTTATCTGTAGTTATTTCAAATATTGTTTTTTGAATACAAAACATTTAATTTTTTTGAAAATATATTTGATAATTCATTTTTATTACTTATTGAAATTAATGACTGCACTCCTCGCTTAACAGCAGAAGGCTTAAGCTCATCATCAATAAGATTAATTAAGGTAATTTGATTAAATATCTGAAATTTAGTATCTCTATATGCACTTATGTTCTTATGGTAATCAAGATGATCTTTTCCAATATTAAGAAGAGCAGATGAGGCCATTGCTTTTCTGGCAATACCATAAGCTGCGAAAGTTGATTATTTTGCTTTAACTACATTAACTTTTATATCATATTTATGTTCAAAATATTCAAATAAATCTGGAGTGGTTTTTAAACTTATGGATTGATTTATTATTTCCTCATCAAACTTTAGAAAGTTTATTTTTTCGTTTACTTTTTTTATTCTTTGTTTTCTTTTTCGTGCTAATTAAAGTGGTAGTGGTCTTTCCATTAGTTCCAGTAACAGAATGAATAATAAAATTCTTATCATTTGCATTGTTATATTGATTTAAAAACAGATAATAATTTACTACTTTTAAAAACTGAAATGAAGATGAAAGACCGCTGTTACATAAAAAATATTTTTTAGATTAGATTTAAAATTAGGGTCATCATGAACAGCAATTGACGCACCTAAATCCAGTGCCTCTTCTATATATTTACTACCATGAACTTTAGTACCTTGCAGACCAAAAAAAATTGAATTCTTTATAACTTTTTTTGTTGAATTGGTTGCATTGATACTTCTTTCACTTTAGCCTTTTCTATTTTCTCTAATTTATTCACTCTCAAAATATCCTAAATAATTAAGGGTATCAGAAGCAATTTCTGAGAACAAAGGTGCTGCTATGTCCCCACCTGTGTATGCATTCAAGCCAGGCTGATAAATAGAAACAAAAATAGTAAGATCTTTACTATCTAGTGGCGCTATGCCAGCAAATGATGCTGTATAGATACTTTTTGCATATCCGCCTCCCTTTTCACTCTTATGAGATGTTCCTGTCTTACCACCTATATTAAATCCTGGTACTTTTGCTTTTCGGCCTGATCCGTTCTCAACAACATCTTTTAAAGAAAATAATATTTTATTTGCTGTTTCTTTGGAGATAACTCTTTCTTCATATTTATATTCATCATTCATGATTAATGTAAATTCTTTATAAACACCTTCATTTGCAAAGACTGAAAAAGCCGATGCAATTTGAAATGGACTAGCATCAAGACCATAGCCAAACCCAAGATTAGCAATTTCTATATCTGACATATTTTCTCTATTATTAATTTGACCAAATGTTGCAGATGGAAAATTAACATTAATTGGTTTACTGAAACCAAATTTTTTGTATGTTGAAATAATATTATCAGCACCAAGCATTAAGGCGACCTTAGATGCTCCAACCTGACTTGAATAAGTAATAATTTCATATGCTTTCAAAACTCCATGATTTTTATAATCACTAATAGAATAATTATTTAAAGAAATATATCCAGGTGAGGTATCAAAAGGGTCATCTATATTAATTAGCTCCATATCAAGGGCCTTAGCCATAGCAATTGGTTTTAAAACAGATCCTGGTTCATATTTATCAAGAAGTGCGCCATTTTTTTGAGGCTTTCTGTTGGGGTTATTAGGATTGTATGAAGGATAGCTAGCCATTGCTAAAATTTCACCACTTGTATTATCCAAAACAATTGCGGTCCCACTTTTAGCTTTAGTTTCCTCTATTGCTTCAGCTAGTTTTTTATAAGCAAAAAATTGAATATTACTATCAATGGTTAAATGCAAGTCATGTCCTGGCTCTTGAGCATGAATGCTAATAGCTTTTGAAATAATTTCACCTTTTCTATTTTTATAATATTGTTCCTTGCCATCCTTTCCGGATAAAAAAGAGTTATAACTTTTCTCAATCCCCTCAAGGCCATAATTATCTTTACCGGAAAAGCCAACTAAAGGCGCAATTTGATCTGCAAGGGGGTAATGTCTTGAGAACCTAATTTCAATTTCATAATGCTTTAAAGAAGAATCTTTAATTAAATTTATATCTTCAGGTGACAAACTCTTTTGAATTAGTATTTTCTTATTTTTTAAACTAGCTTTAATTATATTAATTCATTAATTATATTATATTTTTTAACTTCTTTAAAATCATTTTACTAAAATTTCTTAAAGCATATAAATCATAATGAGTTAATGAAATGGCAAGAGGTATATTATTTCGATCGTAAATAGTTCCTCTTATTGAAGGAACTTCTCTGTATGCAATATGTTGATTTTGGCCCCAATTTTTTAAAAAATTTTCCTTATCTATCTGGAGATAAATAACTCGAGTAAAAATTGCTACAATAGAAGCAATTAAAAAAATTATAATAAGAAAAAATCGAATTAAAATAATTTAATTTCTTCATTATTGTATTTTAACTATCTTAGGTTTTATCTTTTGAAATTAATTGTTTTTGATCTGCAGTAAGTTTTCTTGCAGGAGAATTTAAAAAATAAACTTGAAGGTTAAAAGACCAACGCTCCATCTCTTAAATTCTGATATTCAAGATTAATTTTGTCTTGATTTCCATATAGAAGACTTATTTCCCATCTGTTTAATAAATATAAGAAGGATAAAAATAATATTAAAGATATTTGAATAAAGAGTATTAGTAGATAGTTTGCATTCATGGAAGTTTTTTAAAAACTCTCATAATTGCACTTCTGGAGCGTTTATTTCTATTAATCTCTATATTAGATGGCCTTATCTTTCTTGCAATACAATCAAATTCTTTTGTAACTATTGGATTTATAGGTATTTCTCTTGGAAATGCCTTTATCTTTGTTTTAAAAGAATTTTTAACAATTGAATCTTCAAGAGAGTGAAATGAAATAACAACAATTTTTCCACCTATCTTGATTAGTTGCTTAGATTTTTCAAGAGCTTGCTCTAATTCCTCTAACTCATTATTTATAAAAATTCTGAATGCCTGAAATGATTTCGTTGCGGGATGAATCTTTGAAAATTTCTTTGATGAAACAGATACAATAATGCTTACTAATTGAGATGTTGTTTTGATTTCAGATTCTTGTCTAAATGCGCAAATAGCTTTTGCAATTGATCTAGCGTTTTTTTCTTGACCATACTTGTATAAAACATCTATTAATTCTTTTATTTCTTGCTTATATATTTTATCAGATAACGGGATACCCTTCGTGACATTAAATCTCATATCTAAAGGACCATCATGGAGGAAACTAAAACCTCTGTTGCCTTCATCAAAATGAGTGGAGCAAGTACCTAAATCAAACAATATTCCATCTAGAGATTTTTCTTGAAAAATTGAATCTATTTCATTAAAAGATTTATGGATAATTTTAAATCTAGAGTCATTAATTGAATCATTTGCATACTGAACAGCATCAGGATCTTTATCAAAAGCCGTGAGTTCACCTTGATCAGTGATTGTGTTTAAAATAGATTTAGAATGGCCACCTCTCCCAAATGTGCAATCTAGGAATGAGCCACTTTTATTATCAACTAGAAAACCAATAGATTCTTCCAGCAATACTGGAAAATGGAGCATTTTAGTCTACTTGTTTTCGCATAAAAGTCGGCACATCAAGGAAATCTAATGCCTCTGCAGACGATGTGCCAACTTCTTGACTTGTATTAACTTGAACTTCTCTTCCTAATCCTACTGGATTTAGTTTTATAGAAGCGCTTCTTTTATTATCCACTGCTAATGTTGGAGCTTTTTGATTAACACCTGTAGCAACAATAGTTACTAATAAGTCATCACCAATATCTTTATCTATTACAGTCCCATAAATAACATAAGCATCTTCAGCGGTAAATTCTTCAACAATATTACTCACTTCTTCGTAATCATTTAGGGTGGGCTCTTTACCAGTAATATTAACCAGAACACCTCGCGCATCTTTTAAATCTATATCTTCAACTTTGTCACTTCCTACAGCTTGAGAGGCTGCTTCAGAAGCTCTATCTTTACCACTAGATCTTCCTGTGCCCATCATGGCTATGCCCTTTTCAGACATTACTGTGTTAACATCATTAAAGTCAACATTAATTAATCCATCTTTCATAATGATATCTGATATGCCTTGCACGGCACCTTTTAAGACATCATCTGCTCTGGCGAATGCATCTGTCATAGTTGTATTTCCACCAAGAACTTCAATGAGTCTTTGATTCGGGATTGTAATCAAGCTATCCACTTCTTCAACTAGAGCTGCTAAGCCTTGTTCGGCTGCAGTCATTCTTCTTTTGCCTTCAAATTTAAATGGTTTTGTTACAACAGCAACGGTTAGTGCGCCCATTTCTTTAGCAATAGATGCAATTACAGGAGCTGCACCAGTTCCAGTGCCTCCACCCATGCCAGCTGTAATAAAGATCATGTCTGCATCACCTAAGAGCTCTTGAATAGCCTCTCTATCTCCCTCTGCTGCTTGACGACCGACCTCAGGGTTTGCTCCAGCTCCTAGACCCTTTGTTAATCCATTTCCTAATTTTAGTGTTATTGCACCATTTGCCTCTGATAATGCCTGAGTGTCCGTATTTGCACAAATAAAATCAACACCTTGAATATCATGGTCTGATCATATGAATAACTGCCCTCCAACTCCAATTACTTTTATTCTGGCTTGTTGATTATGTTGATCTACTACTTCCCAGTTCATACCTATCCCCTTTTTAAAAAGACATTTCTTTTATGCTTGTAGGAAGAACAACATCTAAAATTTCTGTAGCTAAAGTTCCTCCGGTTTGTCGTAAATTCCAATTACGGATTACAATAAGGAGATTATAAAATGAAAGAGTTAACAAATAAAAATTTATTATCATTAGAGGATTATGAGTAATTTCTGAGGTCTTCGGGAAGAAGAATTAGCATTCTGCCACTTGGATCAAAATCTGTAACACTTGCATTACCTAATATAGTCCATTGTAAATTCCTTACAATCGGATCTAATCCCTGTAATGATTGAAGTTTAGTTGAAATTATCTGCCACTCAGAACCTTTGTATAATTTTAAAGAGGGATATTGAGGATCTTTAGTGACTATAACTTCTGATTCGTTAGTTTCTAAGAAATCAGCACGATATTTAGCAGGTATTGAGAACCTGTTCTTTTGATCTATAGATATCGTATTGTATCCAAACATAAAAGTTGTTAACTATTTAATTAATTAACACACTTTATAACATTTTTTACACACTTTCACACACTTTTTTTAATATATTTAAAAAAATGAGTTGGTCTGTAAGCCGGATTCTGTAAAAGATGATCATCTATCTTGGCAATGTGTCACCACAATGCTCTAGCAACCTACCCAAATCCTAAACGAGCAGCCTAAGGATTTCTATTTGGTCTTGCTTCGGGCTGGGGTTTACAATGCCTCAAATGTTACCATTTAAGCGGTGCGCTCTTACCGCACCTTTTCACCCTTACCAATAAAATTGGCGGTATATTTTCTGCTGCACTATCCGTAGGCTTACGCCTCCCAGGAGTTACCTGGCGCCCTGCTCTATGAAGTCCGGACTTTCCTCTAAAATAAATTTTAGCGATCATCTGACCAACTCGGCTGAGATTATAGTCATTTATTTATCTATCAGCCACTTATAAACTTCTCTTTTACTTTGATTTGATAAAGCTGAAATTAATTTAGCTGCATCTTTGGCAGGTAAATGCTCTAAATATAATTCTTTAATTTTATTACTATCAGATGTATCTAATATTAATATTTGTAGCTCCTTCTAGAACAATTACAAATTCACCTTTAAGTTTTCCTCATTATTTTTAATTTTATCCTGAAGATTTTTATAGTGCTCTGATAGTTTCTTCATATTTTTTTGTCATTTCTCTACATAAAATGACTTTTCTATTTAAGGATAAATATTCAGCAAAAGTATTTTCCAATCTTTTAGCTGATTCAAAAAATATCATAGTATTTTTTTCATGCTTTAATGAATGAAAAAAGTCTGTTTTTTGTTTTGATTTTCTTGGTATAAAACCCTCAAATGCAAATGCAAATTCAGAAGATGCTTTTATAGCCTTAATAACCTTGCTATTTTTAAGGGAAAAACATTCTATATTATTTTTTATACATTCTTGAGATAAGAAATATCCAGGATCAGAAATGCATGGAGCTCCAGCATCAGAAATTATAGCTATTTCAAAACCAGCATTAAGTTGTTCAATAATCGCTGGAGTAATTTTTATTTCGTTATGTTCATGAAACGATTTAGATTTTTTATTAATTTTCATGCTATAGGCTAATTTATTTGTGTTTCTAGTATCTTCAGCATAAATAAAATCTGCTACCTCTAGGAGACTTATTGACCTCATAGAGATATCATTTAAATTACCAATAGGACTACATATAAAATTTAACATAAACTCTCTTTTGAAAAAAAACTCACTGCATACAAAATTCTCTTTTATTTTAGCAATAATGCTACTAAATAGTTGCGCTACATCCTCAAATAATGGTTTTAAATTAAATGAAGATCAAAAATCAAAATGATTTTCACATGAGTTCTGTCTGCTAAAGACCTCTTTTTTATAAATGATAGTAATGCAGAATAACCCTGGTTATATTTATGGAAACATTCCAGCTAGTGCATATAAATCATTAGATAAAGATGTTCCATCTTTGGGAATTGTGACATCTATGATTGTAAATAAGGATCTTTCAGACGAAATGGTATAGATGATAAAGAAAGCTTCAAGAAGTTAAGTCTATAAGACTTAGCATCAATGTAGATGAGAGATATAAAAATTATCTAATACAAGCAGCTACCAATATAGATAAGAGAATTAATATAATTTTTGATGAAGAAATTTCAAAAATTGATATTAGCTTAAATGTTTTAAATAAAAGCCTTCCTGGATTTTGTAATTCCTTTCAAAATGATCAATTAAATTCAGTAGAGAAAGTTATTTTTTCTAATGATCTCTTGCAAGCAAAAGATACTCTTATTATTTATGAAGACATTTTTAGTGGCCGACAATATAAATTAAAAAATAAATATACTAATGTAAGATCTGCTTTGTATAGCGATGAGCAGTTTGATATATTCGCATCAAATGCTTTGGGTGTTTCGGAGAGTTTGGGTAGATATAAAAAAATTAATGCTCTATTACCAAACATTAAAATTAACAGCACACCTAGAGTTCGTCAGGATATTAAAAATATTTATTTTTTAATGACTTATGTTTTTCAACAAGGGCTTGTTCCAGCTTTTAGATATAACTACTCAATTGGTATTAATTCTTATGCTTCAAAAAATTTTTATTAATATTAGTAATATTAGTAATACTGCAGATTTTGAATATCTGATTATACCCACCCAAAATCAATTTAAGGATGATGTTTCCTTAAATCAATTTGAAAAAAATAGCACGATAGAAGATAGGCTTATTTATGATAATCTCTTCGACTTAATAATAACTTCTTACCTGTCACAAAGTGGAATTAAAGAAGCCGTTGTAAATGGAAGAAGTGGAATTTTATATTTAAGGGAAGGCAAATGTATTTCAAGAAAACTGCCTCTTAAGAGAATAAATTCTGAGGGTATTTTTACTCTTCCCTAAGATCTCTTTCTAATGGAGATAAGCTGTCAAGAAATCCAGGTCTTTCAAAAATTCTTTTTTGATAATCGAGTAAAGGTTTTAGATGTCTATTTACAGGAAGATTAATTCCAATAGATGGAAGACGCCATAATATAGGTGCAAAACAACAATCCACTAAAGTAAATTCATCACTCATAAAAAATTTGAATTCTTTGAACGTTGGTGCAATTGATGATATTTCATGAAGAAGTTCTTCCCTGAGTTTAATTAACTCTTTTTCAGGAAGGTTTCCCTCTATTAAAGTGTCAACCATTGGGCACCACTCTCTATCAATCCTTAGCATTAACGATCTGCTATTAGCTCTAGAAACTGGGTATACAGGAAGTAATGGTGGATGAGGAAATCTTTCATCAAGATACTCAAGCATGACGCCAGTGTCGTAAAGACCAAAGTTCTCTATCAACTAATATAGGAAGTTTGTGATATGGGTTGATTGATAGAATTTCTTCAGATGTTTCCTCTAAAGAGGATTCTCTGATTTCGCAAGTTATATCTTTTTCAGCAAGAACTATTCTTACTCTTTGGCTGTAATGGTCGTCTCTGTCTGAATATAAAATCATATTGTATTTTTCCTAATGATAGTCTTTTTGGTATTCTCTGTATAAAAGAGATGAAAGAGTTGTAAAAATAATGAAGAAGAATACCACATACCAGCCTATTCTTTCACGCTCAACTTTATCTGGATCGCCAACATAAGTTAAGAAATTTGTTAAATCATATATGAGCTCATCAAACTCCTCTTGATTTAGAGATCCTGTTCCTTCTTCTACATTCAAAAACCCACACTTTTCTTTAGTTACTGGATTGCCAGAATTGTCTCTTTTCTCACCACCATTATTAGCAATAATTGGAACTTGTTTGCAAGTTAGTTGTTGATTACCTTGAAGTGCTGCCAGCACGTTAGGCATTGCGGCTCCTGGATAAACTAAATTATTTACTCCATATTGCTTTGAAGAATCTTCATAGAATGTTCTTAAATACGTATAAACCCAGTCATCACCCCTGACTCTGCTAACAAGAGTTAAGTCAGGTGGCGCAACTCCAAACCATTCTACCGATGAATCTTTGGACATTGAGCCTGTCATAAGATCACCAGGTTTAATAGATTTGTCAAATAGCTTTTTTATTTTTCAAACGTTTCTGGAATGTTCTCTATTCCATCTTGAATATTCTCGGGAAATACACCTTGAATTAACAACAAAACTCCAAAAGCAATTATTAATATACTTACCCACTTTTTTGTCTTTATAATAAAACGAGGGGTAAGGTTGCTTTTTAACTTTTTAGCGAGAATTATTTTTAATAAATCGGTTAAAAATAAAGTAATCATAGTGGTAGATAAAAACATATTTTTAATATTCATAATCTATCTGGGACTGGTTTTGTTTTTTCTATACTTGTATAGACTGGCATTAATAAAAAATAGCTGAAATAAATAAAAGTGCAAATTATTCCCATAGTTTTTCGATGCTCTGTAACACTTACTGTTCCAAGGTAACCTAAAGTTAGAAAGCTTATCCCAAATAAGACTAAAGCGATCTTACTAAGAATTCCTTTATATCTAATAGATGCAACCTTACTTCTATCTAGCCATGGCACGACAAAGAATATTGCCACTGCAGCTCCCATAGCAGCAAAGCCTCCAAGTTTGTCTGGAACGGCTCTTAAAATAGAATAGTAAGGAGAATAGTACCAAACAGGGGCAATATGATCTGGGGTAACCAAAGGATTGGCTTTTTCAAAGTTAGCCATTTCAATGAAATACCCTCCTCCTTCTGGGAAGAAAAACATAATAATTGCAAAAACGGTCATGAAGACACCAATTCCAACAAGAGCATTAAGAACTTTATATGGGAAAAAAGGAACACTATCTAAAGGAACTCCATCTTCGTCAGTATGAGCCTCAATATCAACACCTTCTGGATTACCAGCGCCCACTTCATGAAGTGCAATTAAGTGAAGAAATACAAGAGCAATTAAAACTAAGGGAAGTGCAACTACATGAAGAGCAAAGAATCTATTAACAGTTATGCCAGAAATATAATAATCACCACGTATCCATAATTCTAAAGATTCTCCGATATATGGCAATGCGCCAAATAGAGAAATTATGACTTGAGCTCCCCAATATGACATTTGACCGTATGGTAAAACATATCCTAGAAAACCTTTCAGCCATCATGGCAAGATAAATAGTGCAACCAAAAATCCAAACAAGCTCTTTAGGCTTTTGATATGAGCCGTATAGCAATCCTCTAAACATATGAAGATATACAACGACAAAAAACATTGATGCGCCTGTTGTATGCATATATCTTACGACCCAGCCATAATCAACATCTCGCATAATATATTCAACGGAGGCGAAAGCGCCCTCGCCAGTCGGTACATAGCTTTATTAACCAAATTCCAGATATTATTTGGATTATTAGCACTACAGATGCTAGTGCTCCAAAAAGATACCAAAAGTTAACTTTAGATGGAACCGGGTGTTTTGATAAATGTCTTTCATAGGTATTTTGAATCGGCAGCCTATGATTAACCCAATTAAATACTTTTGTTATATTGTCTGACATTAAGACATCTCCTCATCTTCACCAATGGTAAGTATATTTCCTTTAAAATTATGAGGCGGAACTTTAAGGTTTGTAGGAGCTGGAACTCCCTTAAAAACTCTACCAACCAAATCAAACATTGACCCATGACATGGGCAGAAATATCCGCCAGTCCATGAAGCATCCCAAGATTTAGGTTCAACTTCAGGAAAAAATTTTGGTGAACATCCTAAGTGGGTACAGACACCAACTAAAACAGTATATTCTGGACTTTTAGATCTAGTAGGATTCATATTTCTATATGGCTCTTCTATTGCCTCGGAATTAGGGTCAGCTAATTTAGCAATATTAGATTCTAAGTTGTTTATGGCTTCTTGAGAATGTCTAATAACAAAGACGGGTTGTTTTCTCCAGCCTACTGTTATTTGTTGACCAGGATCAATTTTAGTTACATCAACTTTGACTGGTGCGCCAGCTGCTTTAGCTTTTGCGCTAGGGTTCCATGATGCAATAAATGGTGTAGCAGCGAAAGGAACACCTGCAGCACCAAATGCTGAGGTAAGACCAATCAATACTTTTCTTCGTGAGTTTATTGTCTTCTCCTAAAGTTAAAAAGTGAATAACTTTTGAAAAATTATTAACGTTTTGAAAACTGTTTGCTTTTCCTTGCTTTTACTAAACCTGGTTTCTTTCTTTCAACTTTTCTAGGATCTCTAGTTAAAAGTCCAGCAGATTTAAGTTGAGGTCTTAATTCTTCATCATAAGAAATTAAAGCTCTTGAAATACCATGTCTAATTGCTCCAGCCTGTCCAAAACTACCACCACCTTTAACCATTACTTTGATGTCAAATTTTTCTACTAGACTCAGTTATTTAAATAGTTCTTTAACAGTTATAGCAGTTTGTTCTTCCAAAGTAGACGTCGAGTGCGCGATCATTTACTGTGATATCGCCCTTTCCTTTTGTTAAATATACTCTTGCAGAAGAAGTTTTTCTTCTTCCAGTTGCATAATGCATTTCTGATTTCATATTTTTGGTTCCCAAACCTGAGGCTGTTGTGATTCGTGTTCGTGCTCTGACCCACTAAAAACTTTTAATTTTTTGAACATCTGTTTTCCTAATTTATTTTTTGGAAGCATGCCTTTAACTGCCTCTTCAATAATCTTTTCTGGTCTTGTTTCGTTAAGTTCTCTAAAAGTTCTTGTTTTTAATCCGCCAGGATATAAAGAATGGGTATAATATTTTTTATCTTCTAGCTTATTACCTGTTACTTTGATTTTGTCTGCATTGATCACAACAACATAATCGCCACCATCAGTATGAGGTGTAAATGTTGGCTTATCTTTACCACGAATTCTATCTGCAATCTTTGTTGCAACTCTTCCAAGAACTTTGTCTGTTACGTCAATAACAAACCATTCTCTTTGTACTTCTTCCTTTTTTAATGCAAATGTTTTCATGTGACCCAAGTTATAAGACGGCAATATTAATGTTTACGGAAATAATTAGCAATATTTTAATATATTTAAATTAATTTTTCCCTGAATTTAGTAAATATTTTTTACTTTTCATTTCATTGATTCTGCTTTGTGATCTCTCCCAGAGAACCAAATATTTGGTAAAGATTTAAATAAATCTTTTGGATCAATGCCTTCATCAAAGAATTTGACCTTTGTATTTTCTTTGTAAGCAACATCGATAAAGCTTATAAATCTTCTTACTCTATCTGCATTATCATCATCGCATAAGCTAAATTCATTAATTAGAATCCAGTCATATTTTTTGCATATTTCAATATAATCCTTTGCACTTGATGGTTCGTGGAAAAATTTATTAAAGCTAATCCATAAAAATGAATTATTAAAACCATTTAAACTAAAAATTCTTTTATTGATTTCAATTTGATCATTAAACTCATCACAACCAAATGTTGATGCAATAAATTCTTGTATTTTCTTTTTATCGAATAATCCTGATTCATTATTTTTTTCAAATTGTGAGATTAGTGAAATTCTATAATCCTTATCACCATCAAGTTTATGAATATTAAGATGCTTCTCCATTAAATTTATAGCTGAAATAATTTTAGTAGGCAAACCTCTTAATATGGATGGTACCGATAGTGATATCATGGAAAAAGTAGATATCTTTTTTAAGAAATTAGGAAAGGTAACAAAGGTTCCATGTGAATATGTTGATGAAAGGCTTACTAAATATTAATTCATATTTAGATACTAAAGAATCAGCAATTATATCTAATGGATTTTTTTTACCAGAAAGTTCTTTTAAATTTTTATGAATTGATTGCATAAAATCAATGTAATGAAATTTTGCTTTTTTAAATTCTAATTCATCATAAATAGAATTAAGTAAAAGGGTCTTCCCTCTTCCAACTTCACCCCATAAGTAGAAACCTTTAATGATATTTTTTGATAAAGTAAAAAATATTCTCTCTCGAATTTTCTGCTGTTAAAAATATCAATAAAATCAAGCTTGAGATCTATCTAAAGTGATATCTTTAGATTTAAGTTTTTTAATAATATTTTCGTGAATGGGCATTATGCAAAAAGAAAGAAATATAAATTCAAATAAAGTTATTTATATTTTGTTATTAATAGTTATTGCTTTAATAGCATTATTACAATTTTCTGGTGAGAATGATAATAAATTTGTAACTGCCTCTGAAAAAGCAATTACTTCGGTAGTTACAATTTACACTTCAAATAATACAAATACCTTAAGAAGCCAATACTCAAATTCAAAAAATATTGGTTCAGGTGTTGTAATTTCAGAAGAAGGTCATATTGTTACCAACAGCCACTTACTAATTCCAAATGGAAAAATAATAATAGGTCATACAAATGGTGAGATGAGCGAAGGAGTTTTAGTTGGCAAGGATATTGATTCAGATATTGCAGTCATTAAAACAGATGTGGCTTTTAAAATGCTGCCTATTGAGGTTGGCAATAGCTCTGAAGTTAGAATTGGAGACCAGGTTCTTGCTATAGGAAATCCCTACAATATAGGGCTTTCTGTTACTAGTGGGATAATTAGCGCAACAGGTAGAGATTATGGAAATCCTTATCTTGAATTAATTCAAACTGATGCTGCTATTAATCCAGGTAATTCTGGTGGGGCGCTAATTAACGAGAAAGGTAATTTAATTGGCATTAACACAAAAATATTTTCAAAAACTGGAGCCTATCAAGGTTTAGGCTTTGCGATACCATCCAATGCCATTGCTGAAATTACTTCAGAAATAATTCAATACGGAAAAGTAAGATCTGCATGGATAGGTAATTTTAGAGTTAGGCCAATTAGGCTTTCAGATAATAATCAGTTTACTGCCCTTGAAATTATAGAAATTGGAGATAAAGGTCCCTTGATTGAAGCTGGCGTTACTGAGGGAGATCTAATAACGGGAATAAACGGCGGTCTTGGGTCTTGGAATAATTTAACGCAAGCTTTAAAGCTAGCATTTCCAGGAGATATTATAGATTTAGAAATCATGAATGGTGAAGAGTCTGATAAATTACTTTTATCAATAAAAACTGAACCTATTAACCAGGCAATCGAGTGATGTCTGCTCCAAGATAAGATAATTTTTCTTCTATTCTCTCGTATCCCCTATCTATGTGATAAATTCTATCTACTACTGTTTCTCCTTCAGCAACCAGCCCTGCAAGAATAAGGCTCGCTGAGGCTCTTAAATCAGTAGCCATAACTTGGGCACCAGATATTTCATTAACGCCAATGATACTGCATGATTTCCTTTAACTGATATATCACAACCCATTCTATTTAATTCTTGAATATGCATAAACCTATTTTCAAAAACATTTTCTTGGACGATTGAATTTCCATCAGCTAATGCATTTAGAACTGAAAATTGAGCTTGCATATCTGTAGGAAATCCTGGGAATGGCGATGTTGAAATATCTACAGGTAAAGGTCTTTTCTTTTGCATATCAAGACTTATGCTATTTTTATCTGAATTAATTGTTGCGCCAGCTAGTTTAAGTCTCTCTATAACAATATGAAGCCTTTCCGGCTGTATAGAATTGATTTTAATCTCTCCACCTGTAAGTGCGGCTGCTACAAGATAAGTTCCTGCTTCAATTCTGTCCGCAGGAATTGAATAAATTGCTGAATGGAGTGACTTAACTCCCTCAATTGTTATCATTTCAGTTCCAGCGCCTTGAACTTTAGCTCCCATTTTATTTAATAAGTCTGCTAGATCAGATATTTCAGGCTCCATTGCAACATTTTTTAATGTTGTTATGCCTTCAGCCAAACATGCAGCCATCATTATATTCTCGGTGCCTGTTACGGTAACACCCTCAAAAACTATATCAGCTCCAATTAACTTATCTGCTTTGGCTTCTATATAACCATTTTTAAGATTAATTGATGCGCCTAATTCTTTTAAAGCATCTAAATGAAAATTAACAGGCCGGAACCAATTGCACAACCTCCAGGTAAAGCAATTTTTGCATAGCCATACTTAGCAACCATTGGGCCTAGAACAAGAATTGAAGCTCGCATAGTTTTTACAAGCTCATACCTTGCTTCTAAATCATCTAATTTATTAGAAGCAATAGAAAAATCCATACTTTCATCTAAGGATATATCTGCTCCCATAGAGCCTAGTAATTCAAACATAGTTGTTATATCTTGAAGAAAAGGAAGGTTTCTAAGCACTACGCTTTCTTTGCATAAAATAGTTGCTGCAATCATTGGCAATGCAGCATTCTTAGCTCCTGAGCATTTAATTGTTCCGCTTAGGGGATTTCCACCTTTAATTAATAATTTTTCCAATTTCTTACCCTACCTTTGTATCCAAACTTAATGCGTGCAAAGAACCTGACTGAAAATTATCGCTTAATAAATCCAGGATAACTCTATGTCTTTTAATTATTGGCATTCCCTCAAAACTATCAGAAATTATCAAGAGTTGCAGATTGCAATCATCTCCAATAAATTCCAGACTTGCTTCAGGCAAGGCGTCTTGAATTGTTGCTTTAATTATTTCTTTATCGGGTTTTATTCGGCATCTGAGACCCAAGATGCTATTGTTTGATTCATATCTCCATCATGACTATCTGCAAGCGCCCTGAATTGATTACGAAATGTTAGTCCGAGATTAACTCCATTAACAACGATATTAATTATTTTCCATTCATCGCCATCCCTTCTAACAGTATATTTAATTGGATAGAACGTGCTAGAAGTAAATAGATTTTGTTTAACATTTAATTGCTTTTTAAATTCAAGAGATTCAGGAAAATCTGTAACTATTTTCTGATCTTGCCATTGAGAGAGTACCTTGCCATATCACAGCTATTAAAAACTTCTATAAATGAGCGAATAGTACTTTCGTTTACAGACTTTCTTTTTAGCAATTCTGTAATTTTTTCTTTACTAATATCTGAGGTTTCAATTCTTAATTTGGCCTTCAAAGCATCTTTATCTGTATAAAACAGGTCGCTATTTTCTTTTAAAGCTTGAACCATCTCTTGCGCTTTACTGTCTTTTAACGTCTCTAAAAATCTATAATCAAATGAAAGAGCTATAAATAAAAAATAATTTTGCATGATATTACCATTGCTCTATTATATCATTTGAAAGATAAGAAAAATTATATGAAATTATGAAAAAATTTGATTATATCGAAGCTGCAAAAAAAATCTTTGAAATTGAATCAAGGGTAGTTTTAGAATTATCTGATCAGTTAAATGATAGCTTTAGCAACTTTTACTGAAGTGCCCAGGCCGTATTATTGTAATTGGAATGGGGAAATCTGGCCATATCGGTAATAAAATTGCTGCTACCCTAGCCAGTACTGGAAGCCCCGCCTTTTTTGTTCATGCTGGTGAGGCCAGCCATGGTGATATGGGAATGATCACCTCTCAAGATGTTGTTTTGACGCTGTCAAACTCAGGTGAAACAGCAGAAATACTCACTATTTTGCCACTTATCAAACGCCTCGCAGTTCCTATGGTAGCTATGACAGGCAAGTCCTATTCAACCCTTGCAAAAAGTGCAGATGCTCACTTGGATAAGACTTCTGAAGAGGCTTGCACACTTGATTTAGCTCCAACTTCTTCTACTACTGCGGCTATGGCTTTTGGCGATGCATTAGCAGTTACACTCCTGCAGGCAAAAGGTTTTACTAAAGATGATTTTGCTAAATCTCATCCAGCAGGAAAACTTGGTAAAGCTCTTACTTTATTAGTTTCTGATGTAATGCACTCTGGGGTGGATATGCCCAAAGTTAGCTCTCAGGACTTATTAAGCGATGCCCTATTAGAAATTACTAACAAGAGTCTTGGTATGACTTTAGTTGAAGAAAACAATAAGATAGTTGGGATATTTACAGATGGAGATCTAAGAAGATGTATTGGCAATAAATTGGATATTAATCAAACCATCATAAAAGATGTAATGACGTCTGACTTTAAATCAATTAAATCTGGAGATCTTGCAATTGATGCAGCCAAGATAATGGAAGAAAATAAAATATTCACACTAGTGGTTTTTACCTCTAATGATGCTGCTGGAGTTATCTCTATGCACGATTTACTTCAATCAGGAATTGTATAATTGAAAAAATTTATATTTCTTGGATGTATCTTTACTCTAAATATTTTTGCTAATTTGAAACACTAGACCAAGATGCTAAAGATAAACTTAGGTGGGTATCAAAAGATAAGAATGAAATATATAATGATGATGATGTTACTATAGATAAAGACTATATAGTTATTTCTGGAACTAGTGCTATATATAACAATAATAAAAAAATATTAAATATTAAAGGTGAAATAAAAGCTAATATTGGCCTTATCACCTCATACAATGACATGCAAAAAATATTTATTTATTTAATGACAATAGTATTGAGTTATCAGGTGATGCTTATTTTGAAAATGATGGAATAAACGTTAAATCTTCTTCTATTAAGTGCTCAAAAAGAAGACGGTAAAATTTTAAATTTTTTAGAGCTTTTGAAATCCTAAAAAAACTATCTAAAAAAATTAATTCTAGAGATGAATATTAAAGATATAAATTTTGATGATGAAAGACTCTGAAATAGTTGGCTTACTGGGTCCAAATGGGGCAGGCAAAACAACAACTTTTCTACTCGATAGCGGGTTTAATTAGAGCCGTCAAACGGGAACATATTTATATTAATAATCAAGATATTACCAATATGCCGATGCATGAAAGGTCGAAGACTTGGAATTGGCATATCTTACCTCAAGAAGCTTCAATCTTTCAAAATCTTATCTGTTAAAGATAATATTAAATCTATCCTTGAGCCAATAGCTTCGAGACTGATGAAGCAGATTATAGCAGAGTAATCTGGATCAAGCTGTTAAGTGAGTTTGATATTAAGCAGTATTCAAGCGCAGAACGCCATCGCTGGCCCTTTCAGGAGGGGAGAGAAGAAGAGTTGAAATTGCAAGGTGTCTTGCAGGACAGGCCTAAAATTATATTCTACTGGATGAACCATTTGCTGGAATAGATCCAATTGCTCTTGGTGAAATTAGAGAATTAGTTTCACATTTACACAAGGAAAAGGTGTAGCAGTATTAATAACAGACCATAATGTTAGTGCTGCTCTTGAAATATGCAGTAGAGGGTTAATTCTTAGTGAGGGCAAGGTTCTTGCAGAGGGATCTACCGATGAGTTAATAAAAAATACTAAAGTTCGTGAAGTTTATCTTGGAGAAATGTATTCATAGCTAATGGCCATTTCTTTAATAAGAGAACTAGAACAAAAACAAAAAATATCATTAACCCCGCTTCTTAAAAAATCAATTGATCTTCTCCAGCTTTCAAGGTTTGAACTTAATTCAAAAAATCGAAAGTGAGATAGAGGTAAATCCATTCATAGAAAAAGAGGAGTTGGAGGATTTTGATTTTCAAATTAGCACAATCTCTGTATATCAAATTTAGCAGAAATTGTGACTCTACAAAATTCGCTTGAATCTCAATTAAATGATTTAAATCTTAATGAAAAAGAAAAAGTAATATCTACATCTTTAATTGATTCTTTGGATGATTCAGGGCAATTAATTGAAGAGATAAATGAAATTGAGAATTTCTTAGATTACCAATTTACATATAAAGAAATAGAAAGTGTTTTAAAGAATGTCATACACTCGTTAGACCCAGCGGGTGTAGGTTTTAGGACTATTAAAGAAGTTATTTTTATCATTTAAGTAGAAAAAAAATTGATCTAAAGTTATTAGAAATTTGTAAGATTATTCTTTTTGAGAATTCAGACATGGACCTTCTGGGAGTTAAAAATAAATTATTAAGCCTGTATAAAGAAAAATCTATAGACGAATCAATTAAATTAATTAAAAGTTGCGATTTAGCTCCCGGGCTTAGTTATAGTCAAGATCAATATATTGTGCCTGACCTTGTAATTCTAGAAGATGCGGGCAATAAAGTAGTAAATTTTATAAATGACCAATTCCCGGTAATAAGTATCGATAAGGAGTTAGTTAATTCCATTCAGCATGAGCTTAAAGAGCGACCTAATGAAGGTATTGTAGAAAAAATACAAAATGCTAAATGGCTTTTAAGGGCAGTAAAAAAAAGAAATGAAACTGTTCTAAGGGTTGGAGAGATTATTTGTAAAAAACAACAAGCTTTTTTTGAAAGCGAACCATTGGAAATAAAGCCTTTAGCAAATAAAGATATTTCAGATGAATTGGGCCTGCATCCCTCAACCATATCTCGCATATTAAGATCTAAATTTATTCAGACTCCAAGGGGCGTTGTTCCCTTAAAATCTTTATTAATTAGCTCAGTATCTAAAACTAGAAATGTGACGCCGATTCAGTTAATGGAAACACAAATGTGTTCTTAGATGCAGAAAAAACAAAACTTAGCGATCGAGATATTGCATTATTGCTTAATAAAAAAGGTTACAGTTTAGCTAGAAGAACTATTTCTAAATATCGTCTTAAATTAAACATCCCCTCCTCAAGAAAAAGATAAAACTCATTTCTTGATGTAGAATTATTGAATGGATCAGTCATTTAATAAAGATAGCTTAACAAGGCTTTTAGATGAGTCCTCTAATTTATCAATTAATCAGATAAAAAGATTACTGGATAAAATGAATTCAGCTGAGCTTGCACACTGTCTCGAGTCTTCTCCCCCCAAACAAAGAAAATTATTATGGTCATTAATTGATTATGAAGATGAGGGAGATGTCTTAGCTGACTTGGGAGATGAGATTCAACAAGAGCTATTGGTGAGGGTGCTAAAAACGACAATAGTCAAAATAGGCTTTTAGATGAAATTGTAGACATTAATAATGATGGCGTAAGAGAGAATGAAAATTCTATCTAAAATGTCGCTTAGAGATAGGCAAAGAATTGAACTTGGCCTCACCTATCCCGATGATACAGCCGGAGGTCTATTAAATACTGATGTTATTAGTGTTAGGCCTAGCCATACTATGGAGGTAGTAATTAACTACCTAAGAGGCCAAGATGAGCTTCCCGAGAATACCGACAAAATTTTTGTTGTATCAAAAGATGACTTGTACGTTGGAGAATTATTAATAACAAGAATTATTACTTCTGATCCAAATCTTACAGTTAGAGAAATTATGGATACTAATATTACTCCCATCAATGCCATTCAGGATGATAAGGAGGTTGCAACACTATTTGAAAGAAATGATCTGATCTCTGCTGCAGTTGTTGATAAAAATAATAAACTTGATACGTAGAATAACAATTGATGATGTTGTAGATGTAATCAGAGAAGATGCGGACCAAAATTTTTTAGGTATGGCGGGTATTGCTGAAGATACCTTTCAGCCTCCAGGAAGAGCTGCAAAAAGTAGAGTTTTTTGGTTAAGTATGAATTTACTTACTGCATTTCTTGCAGCTATGACTATTAATATTTTTCAAGATGTTATAGACCAAATAGTTTTTGTAGCAGTTTTAATGCCTATAGTTGCAAGCATGGGTGGGGTAGCAGCAACACAAACACTCACAATTCTTTTAAAATTAAAATCTTTAAATAAAATTAATTCTTCTAATCTTACATGGTTATTTAAAAGAGAACTAGCAGTGGCTATATTAAATGGCTTTGTCTTAGCTATATTGATAGGACTTAGTACATTTTTTTGGTTTAACGATATAACCTTGGCACTTTTAATTGCTGCAGCTCTGATTATTAATCTTATTAGTTCTGTGGTAGCTGGTGTTTTTGTACCATTAATTCTAAGAAGGTTTGAACAAGATCCAGCTATTGCTGGAAGTGTTGTTGTAACAACAGTCACGGATGTTGTTGGCTTTGTTTCATTCTTGGGATTAGCAACTATATTTCTACTCTAGTCTTAATAATTTAGGATCATTAATGTCACCTTTGACTTGATAATTAATAGTTGAAATATCATTAATTCCTTCTTCAAAGATGCTTCCAATAACCATTCCGCCAGCTACGGCTGGAAAACCACCCAGAAACGCTGCATACCAAGGGAGGTTGTCAGAAATAGTGAGCCTCATTTCAAGAAATAAATCTAAATCAGAGAGATTTTTTTTCCTATCTTTTTGTATGTCACCAATCCACTTCATCTTTGCAAAATTAGTTTCTATGAATAATGGATCTGAGATCCTAGCTCTATGACCTAAATCTAAAGCTCTATTTATATTTAAATTTTGATATTTTTCTTCAATTGCATCATTGAGTTACTTGAAAAAAAACTTTTTAAATTAAAGATGCCTAGCGCTGTCAATAACACTGAATTAGAAACCTCTTGCTCTAACTTAAGATCTTTAACAAGAAAAGACAGTTTACCCTGAAGATTATTAAGCTTCTTAGCACTTATCCATTCAACATTCATATTGGATTTAAGATATTTAAAGTCATAACCTATAAATTTACTTATTTCTTTTGACGGCTTATTAAGCTCAAAAATACCTTTTACCTTATATAAATCTTTTTTCTTGTTATAACTAACATAAGCTTTCTCTTCTTGGTTTAATGGTTGAATATTTATATTTTTGCTTCTAACTTTTATATCATTAATTGTAATAACGTCAGCATTTTCTAAAATATAAAAATCAAAAAAATTAATTCTTGTTCCATTAATATCAATATTTTCACCCACAAATCTCATATTGGTAAGCTGCTCATTGTTTGCTCGATCTTGAAACTGCCAACTAGAAGGAGTGCTATATTCTAATTGCATAAACATTTGGGTGGAAGGAATTCCTGGCAAATCATTGCCTTTAAGAGAATCCGATACGTCCTCAAGACCACTGAATCCTGTTTGAGCATTAAAATTATTTCCAAGTAATTTCAATTTATCAAAATGAAATTCAAGATATTCAATTTGCATTGAATTAGAAGTATTTCCATCAAATGAATTATATTTAGTTTCGAGAAAATAAAGTAAATTTTAACATTATATTTTAAATTTATCAAACTGTGCTGTTGATTCAATGGTCTTATTAAAATAATTTCCAGATTTAAAGTAACCACTAAGCTGGTCTTCCTTAAAGAGGATTAAAGTTTCAAATAAGTTATTTTGTATGAGAATATTTGGATTATCGATATTATGAATTGTAACTTGAGTATCTAAAGCCGTTCCTAGTGGTTTTTTAAAATAGGCTATTTGAGAAGATATTTTTGTATCAATTAAGTTATTAAATATATTAATTCTCCAGCCATTATCAAAAGAAAATGATAGTTTAATCTCAGATTCCTCCTTTCCACTAAAACGAAGAAAATCACTACCTGGAAAAACCTTTTCCATATCTATTTCTAATTGAGTAGACAAAAATAAAGATGGTTTATCGTTCAAACTTATTGCCTTAACAATGGCATCAAAATTTTGATTAAAACCTTCACCATTAATTAAGCCATAGGCATTTTTAAAGTTACTTATAAATATTCTGCCTTCAAGATCTTTTAATTGGGTATCTTTAAATACATCTAAATCAAGACTATTAAAGGTCACTTTTGTGAAATTCACATTAGCAAAGTTTTTTATATTCACCCTTCCAACTGATTGAATTGGTAGGACAATACGATCTTTAGAAAGGTAATCTTGCATTTTTAATTCCTTAATCTGTATGTCCTCATTACCTAACTCATGTTCTGAGGTGTAATGAAGGACTTGAGATATTGAATCTATATAAATTTTTGCAGCCTTAAAAGGAATGGAGTTATATTTTCCAAGATTTAAAGCAATACTAATATTTCCATTTGTAAGGCTTAAATCAAATGCATTTGATTTTATTACTTGAGTAGAATTAATCTCATAATTAAAATTATTAGAGCTTATTGAGCCACTGACATAATTCATTGATTTATCTAAATAGCCGCTTTTAGAAGAAAAAATTAAGTTATCTAAGGAGTTTAATTTTAATGACTTTGTCAGGTTGCTTTTGACATCTGATAAACTTTCTGGAAGAAGTGCTATAAAAAAATTAGAGCTAATATCTTTAGCTATAAGATCAATCTCATATTTACCTTCAGAGGAATTTAGCATACGTAACTCTAGTTGAGTTTTATTTTTCTCTAATAGAACTTTGGTAGTTAGCTGTTTTTTATTAAAAATATAACTTGAATCTCCACTAGCTCTCATTTTGAATAGCGATCCATCAATTGTTTTTAATAATGCCTGGCTTGGCTCTAATTTAAATTGTAATAATTTCTTGTTAGCTAAAATAATCCCTGATAGATTCTCAATAGAATCTAGATATATATTGTCTATTTTTAGAGTGCTGAATGCTGCAGAAAAGAATGGACTTTCACTATTAAAAATATATGTTAAATTTTCAAGATAAATTTTATTTATATTTTTTAATCTATCAATCTTAAACAAATCTTTACTTAAAAAAAGATCTGAAAGTCTAATAATTTCCTTAGAAAAATCTATAGAAAGTAAATTACTCTCATTTAGAAAAGGTTTGTTTAGATTCTTAAATGATATTAAAGAGATATTATTCTTGTATGACTGAATAAAATCTCCATTAAGATCATAGGATTGATTTAACTGGTCATCTGCACTTTTTGCCTTAAAGCGTCCAATAGAATTCAATGATGCATTCTTGTCATTGCCTATCATATTTATTGAAAATCTTAATTTTTTAAGCCCTGCACTTATTTCAATAGGCAAAAAGCCTAACCAATCATTCTCAGGGAGGTTCAGTAGATATCTTTGCTCTCCTGATTTAGATGAAAAGAATAAAGAACCCATTACATTATTTTTTATTAAGTGAATATTTCCATTAATAATATTATTCTTATCCTTAGAAGGGATAATTTTTTTATTAGAATTTAAATTTCGTTTTTTTAATATTTTGATAATAAATTTTGCCATCACTGATCTTTGAATTAAGAATCATAGGTCTTAATGTTGCTAATGATTTAGGAATACTAATAGTTATCTTAAAAAGAGATGCATTAACAATAGGCTGACTTTCTTGGCTTATTTTAAGATTTTTAAATTCAAGACTTGGATAAAGAAAATTTCCATTTGAAGTAATATTAGAGAATTCTATTTTAAAATCTGTAACAAATAATCTATCTATAAAACGAATTGTATTACTTGGGTATATCGATAAAAGAGAGATAAATAGAAGAATCAATATTAATAATAGTGAAGTAATATTTATAATTAAAAGAGGGAGTTTTCTGCTTAAAAAGAAATTTTTCACTAGCGTTGCAACATTATCTATAAAATCTTGTCTTAAATTTATTCATAAGAATATATATAGATATCCATGTTATCCCATTTAAGAAAAAGCTTAAAAAGATAAGCAAATATGAAAAATTTGCAGTATTTACAAATAAATTTATAAAACCTAAATAAAACATTGAGAGGAATGCAAAAAATATAGTTATCTGAAGAAATGAAAAAATTTTAAATGAGTATCTGTATGAGTGAATAATAAAAGAGGATATTGTAAATAAAAGTGCGTTTAGGCCAAATGGGCTTCCTAGAATAAGATCAATTAATAAACCAATTATAAAACTTGTTAGTGCATATATATTATTAGGCAGACTAAAAACCCAAAAACAAAAAACCAAGAAACCTAATGAAAAACTCAAATAGTAATCTACCATGAAAAAATTAATCTTTGAATCAAGATAATTTGCAAAAATAATAGTAACTGATATTTTTAAAAAATTAGTTAAAATCATTAGGATATATCACCATTACATGGTTCTGAGTTAAAGGATTAGCTATAGACTTAATTTCAAGAATAGTTTCATTATCATCATCGGTCCTAATTGAGGTAATAGAGCCAATCAAGAGCCCTTCTGGGAAGATACCTCCTAAACCAGATGAGAAGAAATTTTGACCGATTTCAAATGATTCTGGCCATAAAGATGCATCATATTTACACTCTAAAATACGCGGCCTGCCAGTGCCATTTGCATTACAAAAAAATTCCTTAGTTTTTAAAGGGATGGAGTGTTTAATATCACTTATTAAAATAACTTCACTCACACGTTTATTTGAATCAGTGATTTGACCCAAGATACCCTCTGAATTAATCACAGTTCCGCCCTCTTTAAAAGGTGTTGAATTATTGAAAAGGAAAAGTCTGTGGCTATCACAACATTTATATAAATTGGTATTAAATGATGAGATTGATGCTATTTCATTTAATGATTTTATAGGGAATTTTTTTATATAATTAATTAATTCATCATTATTTTTAAATAAATCTGCTTTATTTAATATAAGGAAATTTTCTATTTTAGATACCTCAAGCTCATCTGCTAAAGATTGATTCAATTGTATTAATTCTTTCTTTGAGGTCGTTAAATTATATAAATTGCTAATTGGTTTAAAAATTAGGTTTTTATCAGTAAATTGCTTGAAAGCAGTGCTGAATTAAAAAAATTTTTTGTTGGAGTAAAAGATTTATATTGTAAATCTAAAAATAGGAACAAAGACGATAGAACAAGCAATATTGTATATGCAAGTTTAGGTGTATTGCCAGGCGCAATTCTCGCCATCTAAATTACTCAGTTGAAAGTAGGTCTATATCATATTTATCTATTATTTCTAGAGCCTGACCTCCACCTCTAGCAACACAAGTAAGAGGGTCTTCAGCAACTATTACAGGAATACCTGTAGAATTTGAAATAAGCTTATCTAGATCTCTCATGAGTCCACCTCCTCCAGTTAAGACAATACCTCTTTCGGCAATATCTGCAGCTAACTCAGGTGGTGCTAATTCTAGTGCATTCCTTATAGCTCTAACAATTCCAAGCAAAGGATCTTTCATTGCATCAAAAACCTGATCACTATTTAAAGTAAATGTCTCTGGTATGCCCTCAGCTAGATTTCTCCCTGTAACTTGCATTTCTAATTTATCAGATTCTTCGGTACAGCAACCTATAGTTTGTTTAATTTTTTCTGCTGTTGATTCACCTATAACACATCCAAAATTTCTTCTTATCCATGAAGTAATAGCTTCATCCATTTTATCCCCACCAAGCTTTACAGATTCAGCATAAACAACACCATTTAGAGATAATATAGCGATTTCAGAAGTACCTCCTCCTATATCCACAACCATATTGCCGCTAGCCTCTTCTACAGGCAAACCTGCACCAATTGCTGCCGCCATAGGTTCTTCAATTAACTTTACGTCTCTAGCTCCTGCTCCAAGTACAGATTCCCTAATAGCCCTTCTCTCAACTTGTGTTGATCTGCATGGAACACAAACTAGAACTCTTGGACTAGGCTTAATAAATCTTTGCTCATGAACTTTTGCTATAAAATGCTGAAGCATTTTTTCTGTAACCTGAAAATCAGCAATAACACCATCTTGCAATGGGCGAATTGCCTTAATGTTCCCTGGAGTTCTTCCAAGCATCTTTTTAGCTTCTGTTCCAACAGCAACAACAGTTTTTTGACCCCTGGCCTCTCTAATTGCTACAACTGATGGTTCGTTGAGAACAATGCCAACATCTTTTGTATAAATTAAAGTGTTTGCAGTCCCAAGGTCTATAGAAAGATCATTAGAGAAATAACCCCTGACCGTTTTAAATAAATTAAATTCCAATGTAGTTTTCCAAAAAAATAATGTAAAAAAAAAATTAGTTGAGTTAACATCTCTCAACTTATTTATAATAATATCCTATATATGGACAAAGAAACAGTTGCAACTATATCTTACTAAAGAAAGTTGCTTTTGATAAAGAAAATGAAGAAAAAATTACTAAAGATCTTGAAAATATAATTGAGTTTGTTGATCAACTGGATGGTGTTGATACTTCTGATATCGAGCCTCTTAAAAGCCCTCTTGAGAAAACCGCTAAAACGCGAGCTGATGAAGTTACTTCAAAAAATAGAAAAGAAACTTTTCTAAAAAATGCACCGTCATCCAATGAAGATTATATTCTGGTTCCAAGGGTGGTTGAATGAGCATTCAGTTTAAGACAATAAAGGAGCTTAAGAATATGCTCCATAATAAAGAAATTTCTAATAAAGAGATGGTTGAGGATACATTTACGTTTGTTGAAAATAATAAGCATTTGAATGCTTTTATAACATTAGACAAAGAGAAGGCTTTAATCAAAGCGAGTGAGTTAGATAAAAAACCTTCTGAATTAAGTTTATCTGGAATACCTGTAGCCCAAAAAGATCTTTTTGTTACTAAGGACTTAAGGACAACTTGTGGCTCGAATATGCTTTCAAATTTCATTCCGCCATATTCTGCAACTGTTATAGAAAATCTTGAAGCAGCTGGATGTATATCGATTGGTAAAACTAATATGGATGAATTTGCCATGGGATCATCTAATGAAACAAGCTTTTATGGCAATGTAGTTAATCCATGGGGGCAAAATTTGGTTCCAGGAGGAAGTTCTGGAGGTTCTGCTGCCGCTGTTGCTGCAGGAATTGTTTCAGCTGCAACAGGCACTGATACAGGTGGCTCTATAAGGCAGCCGGCTTCTTTGTGTGGAATAACCGGCATAAAACCAACATATGGAAGAATTTCTAGATGGGGAATGATTGCATTTGCGTCTAGTCTAGATCAAGCAGGTCCTATGGCAAGAACAGCTGAGGATTGTGCAATTCTTATGAATGAAATGTGCTCTCATGATAAAAAAGATACAACTTCATTAGATGAGGACGTGCCTGATTTCACAGAAGGCATCGATAAACCCATCAAAGGTCTAAAAATAGGTATTGTTAAAGAGTTTGACTTGTCTATGCTTGATGCCAATGTTGTTAAAGTTTTTGAAGAATCTAAGAAGCATTATGAATCTCTTGGAGCAGAATTTATTGAAATATCATTGCCAAATATCAGCGTCAGTTCCAACATATTACTCTATTGCTCCAGCAGAATGCTCGTCGAATTTATCAAGATTTGATGGGGTTCGCTATGGATATCGATGTAAAGATCCAAAAGATCTAATGGAGATGTATTGTAAGACAAGAGAAGAAGGTTTTGGTGATGAAGTTAAGAGAAGAATTCTTATTGGCTCATATGTTCTCTCTGCTGGGTTCTATGATGCCTATTATAAAAAAGCACAACAGGTAAGAAGGTTAATTAAAAACGACTTTGATAATGCATTTGAAAAAGTCGATTTAATTATGTCTCCGACAACAAGAGGGGCTGCTTTTGAAGCAGGATCTATGAGTGATCCTATAGAAATGTATCTTGAAGATTTATTTACTGTTCCAGCAAACTTGGCTGGACTCCCTGGAATATCCATTCCAAATGGGCATGTAATATGACCTCCTCCGTTAAAGTATGTATTTGCAAATTCATTACAAGAAAGTCTACTTTTTAATGTTGCTCATAATTTTCAAATGACGACTGACTGGCATCTTAAGACTCCACCTTTGGAGACAAAATAATGACTTGGGAAACTGTAATAGGGTTAGAGGTTCATGTTCAGTTATCGACTAAAACAAAGCTTTTTTCAGGAGCTTCTACTAGTTTTGGATCAGAACCTAATACACAAGTAGATTTAATTGATCTTGGTCTTCCTGGAGTTCTTCCAGTTGCTAACAAAGAGGCTTTTTATAAAGCTATAAGGTTTGGCCTAGCTACAAATGCTGAAATAAATCAAGTGTCTATGTTTGATAGAAAAAATTATTTTTATCCAGATCTACCTAAAGGTTATCAAATTACTCAAATGGAGAAACCTATTGTTGGAAAAGGCTCAATTGTTATAAATGTTGATGGTGATGAAAAGCTTATTAATATCACTAGGGCACATTTAGAAGAAGATGCTGGTAAATCTATACATGATTTATTTGATGGAGAAACTGGAATTGACTTAAATCGAGCAGGAACTCCCCTATTAGAAATAGTTTCAGAGCCAGAAATAAGTAATGCTAAAGAAGCAGTTGCATATGCTAAAAAAATTCATGCAGCTGGTTACCTTTTTAGATATTTGTGATGGGAATATGTCTCAAGGATCTATGCGTTGCGATGTAAATGTATCTGTTAAAAAACATGATAATGATGTTCTTGGAACCAGAGCTGAGATTAAAAACATTAATTCATTTAAATTTATTGAAAGAGCAATTCATTTTGAAGTTGCAAGACAGATTAAATTATTAGAAAAAGGTGAAAGCATTGTTCAGGAAACCAGACTGTATGATAGCGTTAAGAATGAAACAAGATCTATGCGCTCAAAAGAAGCTGCAAATGATTATAGATATTTCCCTGAACCAGATTTAC
Organism: uncultured SAR86 cluster bacterium; assembly: GCA_905181645.1. Lineage (GTDB taxonomy): Bacteria > Pseudomonadota > Gammaproteobacteria > Magnimaribacterales > D2472 > MED-G78. The sequence continues at coordinate 574,418 of CAJIYN010000001.1, read as the reverse complement.
TCCCAGTAGTTATTTCAGACAATGAGCTAGAGGAAATAAAAAGCACTCTACCTGAACTTCCTAAGCAAAAAGAGATAAGATTTATTAATGAGCATAATTTAGAGGAATCTGAGGCAAAGATTCTTGCTTCCTCTAAAGCGATGGCTAATCTCTTTGAAGATGCTTCTGAAAAGACAAAAGACTCTAGTCTTATAGCTAAGTGGCTTGTGGGAGATGTGAGCGCTCTATTAAATAAAGATAATATAAGTAAAGAGGAATCAAAATTATCTTCAATTAATTTTGCAAAACTAATTGAAAGAATTTCTGATAATACTATTTCAGGAAAAATTGCTAAATCTGTTCTTGAGGAAGTTTGGATTTCAGGAAATGATATTGATGCAATTATTGAAGAGAAAGGTTTAGTACAAATTCAGGATGAATCAGTTTTAGAAGATATTGCTAAAAAAATTATTGATGCAAATCCTGATCAAGTTAATGCTTATAAGGGCGGAAAAGACAGGTTATTTGGTTTCTTTGTAGGCCAGGTAATGAAAGAAACTCAAGGTAAAGCCAATCCTCAAGGCGTCAACAAAATTTTAAATAAATTGTTAAATAATTAATTAAACAATAAACATACTTAGAGTCTCAGCAACAAATGCAGGCTTATCAACTCCTTTAATCTCCATTGTTACTTCATTTTTAGCTAAAAATTGACCAGGATTCTTCTCTGTAATGCTAAGACATTTCATTACTATTCTTACTTCTGAATCTACAGGAACTGGACTTAAAAATCTTACTTTATCCAAGCCATAATTTAGTCCCATTTTTGTTCCTTCTAAAATCATGCCTATCTCTTGTTGAAAAGGTATTCCGGCAACAAGGGATAAAGAAAGAAAACCGTGAGCTATAGTAGAGCCAAATACAGGTTTAGCTTGTTCTGGATCAACATGAATAAACTGATGATCCATTGTTGCATCAGCAAATTTATCAATTCTTTCCTGATCAATAGTTATCCAATCAGAAGTTCCAACCTCTTTACCAATAACTGATTCAATATCTGAGGGGTTGATGATGTGCAACATATTATTTCTCCATGTAGTAATTATTATATTCGTCTCTAAGTTCAAATTTCTGAAGTTTTCCTGTAGCTCCATGTGGCAATTCTTTTAAGAAAATAATTTCATCAGGAAGCCACCATTTAGCAACTCTAGAGCCAAGAAATTCTAAAATGCTTTCTTTTTCAATAGGCTCGCCGTCATTAGTAACTACAAATAACATTGGTCTTTCATCCCACTTAGGATGAGGTAATCCGACAACACATGCCTCGGCAACCTCAGGATGTCCAAAAGCTGCATTCTCTAAATCAATAGAGCTTATCCACTCTCCTCCAGATTTTATAACATCTTTAGCTCTATCCTTAATAGTCATATAACCGTCTTGATCTAGAACTGAAATATCACCAGTATCAAACCATCCGTCTTGGTCGACAGCATCTTTCTCTGCTTTAAAATATTTTTGAAGTATCCAGGGTCCTCTAACCATCAAGTGCCCTTGAGATTCTCCGTCTTTAGGAAGCTCAATCCCAGCATCATCTACAACTTTAAGTTCAACACCATAAATTGGTTTTCCTTGTTTTAATTGAATTGCATATTTTTCTTCTTTGCTCATATTATCCATAGCGGGAGTGGGTTTGTTGTATGACCCTAAGGGACTCATTTCTGTCATACCCCAAGCATGAATAACATTTACATCATGGACTTCATCAAATTCTTGAAGAGTAGATAATGAAAGTGCTGCTCCGCCTATAATTGTATTTTTTACTGAGCTTAAAATTTTGTTATTATCTCTGCAATAAGCTAGTAATCCCATCCAAATAGTTGGAACTCCGAAAGCTAATGTGACCTTTTCTTTATCAATAAGATCATATAATGGCTCTCCTTCCATTTGCATGCCAGGCATTACAAGCTTAGATCCATACATTGGACCATAGTATGGAATACCCCAAGCAAGAACGTGGAATAAAGGAACAACCATAAGTATGGTTTCATCAGAACTTATAGGCATTCCGTTTAAGGATGCTTGAGCATGAAGAATATTTGATTTATGCGAGAAGAACGCCTTTTGGATTACCTGTAGTCCCTGAGGTATAGCAAAGTCCACATGCGTCAGTTTCTTCAACTTTTAACCAACTATAATTATCGTCCTCAGCTTATATATTCTTCATAAGAAATTGCATTTTTAAGAGCTGTCTCTGGCATATCTGATTCATCACAAAGAATGATATATTTTTCAACACAATGGAGTTGATCTTTAAGGGCTTCTAATATTGGTATGAAAGGTACCTCACAAAAAATAATCTTGTCATCTGCATGATTAATAATATAAACAGCCTGTTCAGGATGAAGTCTAAAATTCAAGGTATGACAAATTGCACCCATACCAGAAATACCATAATACATTTCTAAATGTCTGTATGTATTTAACGCTAAAGTAGCTATAACATCACCTTTTTTGTAACCATCCTTTTCTAGGGCTGAGGCAAGCTTTCTAGATCTAATGCACACCTCTTCATAATTTGTTCTATGAATATCCCCAGAGACCATTCTGCTAATGACTTCTTTTGTTGGATGAAATTCCTTAGCATGCTCAATAATGCTTGCAACGTTAGGTGTCCATCTTTGCATATCTCCGATCATATTTATTCCCCAATTTATATATTTCTAAATTATATAATCAAGCTAATTTTTTGCCTATAGTTATTCTTGGATGAAGTTGATAATCTTTAAAATTCTCAATTTCATGAAAATGAATGTTTTTTAAATACAGCTTGAACTTGATCTGCTTGATCTTTTGGCAAACATAAGAATGCCGTTTTTTTTTAATTTTTTAAATGCTTGTGACGATATTTTCTTAAAATCTGAAAGCCCATTATCTGATGAGACTAAAGCAGATTTAGGTTCATGAACTAGGTTTTTTAAATGTAAATCATCTGGATCAATATAAGGTGGGTTAGATATAACTACATCAAAATCAGATTCATTTACATTGGATAGCCAATCAGAATGCTTTAAATCAAAATTTGAAGCCTGGTGCATTTGCTTATTTTTCTTAGCTACATCTATTGCATCAAGATATTTATCAACACCAATTACTTTTGATTCTGGCATCTCTAAAGCAATAGAAATTCCTATGCAGCCTGATCCAGTTCCTAGATCTATTATTTTAGAATTTCTCTGAATATCATAATTAATCAAAACATCGACCAATAACTCAGTCTCATCCCTTGGAATTAGAACTCTTTTATCTACATAAAAATGTCTTCCGTAAAATTCAGAATCATTCAATATGTACTCAATTGGGATTTTTTTTATTGAAAGATCTATAAAATCCTCAATTAGCGCTACTTCATCTGCTGGTATATCAATATCGTCGTTAAGGATAACAACAGCATCAGAGTATTTAAGAGCTTTTTTTAAATAGAATCTAAAATTATTACTTATACCTGGAATACTTGATTCAAGTATCTTTATATTTTCTTTATATGTATTTAAGGATGCTGACAATAGTGATCACTCTTCCTCAAGTTGCGATAGCATTGCCAATTGATTTTCAGACAATAGTGCATCACAAATACTTTTAATATCACCATCCATAATTTGATCTAGATTATGCTGAGTTAGTTTAATTCTGTGGTCTGTCATTCTTCCCTGAGGAAAATTATATGTTCTAATTTTTTCACTTCTATCACCAGTTCCAACTAATACCTTTCTTTCGCTAGCAATACTTTCTTGCTGCTCATAAAACTCTGTACATTTCTGACAAAGCTTTTTCTTTATTCTTATGTTGAGATCTTCCATCCTGACACTCAACAACAAGCCCGCTGGGAATATGGGTTAGACGAACTGCAGAATCAGTTTTGTTAACATGCTGGCCCCCTGCTCCAGATGCTCTATAGGTATCAACTCTTAAATCGGATTTTGCAATATTTACATCTTGAATCTCCTCAGTTTCTGGAAGAATTGCTACAGTACAGGTGGAGGTATGAATTCTTCCTTGAGATTCTGTTTCAGGAACCCTTTGAACTCTATGAACTCCAGATTCAAATTTCATAACTTTAAAAACAGCTTTTCCTGTTAACTTAGCAACAGCTTCTTTTCAAGCCTCCCTGCTCTGCTTGCTTGATATCAATTACATCAATATTCCAGCCTTCTCTTTCTGCAAGTCTTGTATACATTCTAAATAAATCTCCAGCAAAAATTCCAGCCTCATCACCACCTGCTCCAGCACGAATTTCTAAATAAGCAGAACCATCATCTGCTGAGTCTTTTGGTAAGAGCATGAATTTTAGATCTCTTTCAAAGCCTTCAGATTCTTGCTGTGATTCCTCTATTTCAATCTGGGCAAGTTCTTTCATTTCATCATCATCTGATTCAAGCAAGGAAGTTGCACCCTCATATCGAGCTACTGTTTCGTTATATTGATCAAATATTTCTACAATTGGTTTTAATTCAGAAAATTCTTTATTTAATTGAGTGTATTTTTCAATATTTTTCACAGTGTCTGAGTCAACAAGTGCATCTTGTATTTCACCCAATCTCTCTTTAAGTTTTTGCAGCTTTATTAGCATTGAATTATGCATCTTTTATTAATCCTTTAACGATTTCTCTAATTGCATGATTATCAATTGCCTTAATATCTCTAATTGATTCCGAGAATCCTTTTTCTTTTGCTTTTTCTATAATTAAATTACCTAAATCACCATTATTTACTACTTGATTTCTAAGTAATGAAATGTCTTCATTTGAAAAAGATTCTAGTAACTCTTGAAGTTCACTTCTCATAGAAGCTCTTTTTAATTTATTAGAAATTTCTTTTTGAGCTAACTCAACTTCATGGACGATCATGTTTTATTTCTATTTTACCACCGGATAAGATAAGAAAATTATCTTTAGTAATTTTTTTAATGTCATCAATTGAAAATAGGTAAACCTGCTCTAGTAGCTTTATTTCTGATTCAATATTTCTAGGGACAGCTAGATCTATAAATAACATAGGTTTATTTTTTCGAATCTGGAGAGCGCTTTCAACAGCTCCTTTGCCAATAATTGGAACAGTGGTTGTGGCTGAAGTAATTATGATATCAGCATCTTCTAAAGCCTTATGGGATGAGGATAAAGGCATAGGAATAACATTAAAGGTATCAGTAATATTCATTACTTTAATGCTCCGATTAATTGCACTAATGTCTCTGATACCAGATTTGTATAGAGTTTCAATAATAAGCTTGGCCATTTCTCCACCACCAACAATAAGAACCTTTTGATTTTCAGGTTTTTCAAAGATTCTTTTAACTAAATTAAGAGCCAATCCACTGACTGATAAAGGGTTAATGCCAATTTTAGTTGAGGTCCTGATCTTCTTAGAGATTTCAAGAGTCTTGTCTATATACAATCTGAGCCTTGATTTGATTAAGCCGAGGTCATCAGCAATCTTATAAGCGCTTTTGAATTGACCAAATATTTCCTGCTCTCCTACAACCTGAGAATCTATTCCACATGCAACTTTGCACATATGAATTAAAGCATTAATATTATTAAAAAAATAGAAATGTGAATCTGGGATTTGATTAATATCCAAAGCATGCTTAATGGAATCTAAGAGTTTATCCTCTGGTTGGTCGAATGAATAGATTTCAGTTCTATTACAAGTTGAAATAATAAAAAAATGGAATAATGGTGTGGAAATTTATCTTTTAGATAATTTTCTAAAAAAATCTGAGTAGACTCATCTATAATAAACCTTTCTCTTTCTGAGACATCAGAGGTTTTATGATTTATGCCAAATAGCTGTAAATTCATCTTTAAAAGTTTCTCAATAGCGTTTTTGTTATCTTTGGTCTCATGTGCTTCAGTATATCTTTTAAAAGATGAAAATGAAAAATATATTGAAAATTCACTCTTCTTCAGAAGAATAAAAATTTGAATTACAATTTTGTAATATTTCCCTCAAACAATATAGTTATTATACAGGTTAATAAACCTTTATTAGGAAATGTTCTTAATGTAACAATTGATAAATTTAATGGTATATCCACCTCTCCTGCTCCTGATTTTATTAAGGAGCTTATTGAATCTTTAGATTCCGCAGATTTAGTAATTGCTGCGTACAAAAGGTCAGTCCCAACAGCAACGGCTGTAGGAAATTTAAAAAATAATACAATTTATTTTGAGTGTTTGTATGAGAAAAAAGGCTCTATTTTAATAAAGATTAAAGCCGGAAGTGATTCTGTTAAAGGGGTAATATCTACTTATGGGTAGCCTTAATCTTCAATCACCAGCAAAAATAAACCTTTATCTGAGAGTTTTAAACAAAAGACCTGATGGATTTCATGATTTAGATTCCGCATTTCAACTTATAGACTTATTCGACAATATAGAGATGTCGGATATAGATTCATCAGAAGTTATAATCCAATGCGAACCATCAATAATTAAATCTGAAGATAATATTATTCTAAAAGCAATCAATGATCTTAAAAAGGACTACAAGATCGATAATGGAATTGAGATAAAGCTTAAAAAGAATATCCCGATTGGGGCCGGTCTTGGGGGTGGAAGTTCAAATGCAGCTTCTGTGCTATTAGGGCTCAATAAAATGTGGGGTCTAGATATTTCTTATTCTGAAATGGTAAAAAGAGGGAAAAGTTTAGGAGCGGATGTGCCTTTCTTTATTCATGGAGAAAATGCTTATGTTTCTGGTATTGGAGGTTTGCAAATGGCTCCATTTACTAATAATATTATGATTATGGTACCTCTGACGATTCCAAAGAAATGTTTGAATATTTAAAAGAATATTCTCCTGTACATAATGTAAAAAAAGGAGTCAAATATCCTGCTACATTAATTACAACTGGAGATCATGATGATAGAGTAGTGCCAGCTCATATAATATTCTTTTAACTGGAACTGGATCAACTTTGTATATTCCTTATAAAAACTCAGATGAGTTAGATAAAATAATGCAAATAATACCTATTAATTGGAGATTCTTTTTAACTGAAGCTATACAATATTCACCTTTAAGAGGGTTGGATAGCAATGGGGTGTAGCCAAGCGGTAAGGCAACTGGTTTTGATCCAGTCATGCGGAGGTTCGAATCCTCCCACCCCAACCAATTTTGGTATAATTTAAATCATGATAAGTAAGCCAAATTTAGATATTTTTACAGGTACTGCAAATCCTGAGTTAGCAAATGATGTTGCTGATATTTTAGGTAGAAGTCCAGTTGCTCCTAAACAAAAATTACTTGAAAGAAATATAAAGTTCAAATCGAAGATAATGTTCGAGGACATGATACTTTTATAATTCAATCAACATGCTCGCCAACAAATAAAAACTTAATGGAGTTAATGCTTCTTGCAGATGCGTTGAAAAGATCTTCAGCATCAAGAATAACTGCGATTGTTCCTTATTATGGTTATGCCAGACAAGATAGAAGAGTGAGATCTGTAAGAGTTCCTATAAGTGCAAAGGTCGTTGCTGATATGTTCTCTACAGTTGGTATAGATAGAGTTCTTACAATTGATCTTCATTCAGAAACTATTCAGGGCTTTTTTGATATGCCTGCTGATAATGTATATGCAACAAAGTTGATGGTTCAGGATATTAAAGAAACCAATCCAGATAATAATATAGTTGTTGTTTCACCAGACGTCGGTGGTGTTGTGAGATCTAGAGCTCTTGCTAAGCAACTAAATGATGCGCTGAATTAGCAATTATTGATAAAAGAAGAGCTGCTGCTAATGAATCAGAAGTTATGAATATTATTGGTGATGTTAAAGGAAAAATATGCATTGTTCCTGATGATATTATCGATACAGCTGGCACTTTATGTAATGCTGTCGAGGCTCTAAAAAAAGAAGGTGCTGCTAGCGTTAAGGCGTATATTACACACCCAGTTCTATCAGGTCCTGCAATTGAGAGAATATCTAATTCATCTATGGACGAATTAGTTGTAACTAATTCCATTCCATTGTCCCAAGAAGGTAAAAAATGCAGTAAAATACGCGTCATTTCGTTGGCTCCAACAATTGCTGAATGTATTAGAAGATTAAGCAATGAAGAGTCTTTAAGCGCGATGTTTACATAGATAGATAAGAGGCAAATATGACACAAGAAATAATTTTAAATGCAGATCCTAGAGAAAGAACTGGATCAAACAAAGCTAGAGTAATCAGAAGGATCGATGTGATGATTCCTGCTGTTATTTATGGTAATGAGCTTCCGGGTGAAAATATTAAATTACCTTTAAATGAGCTTACTAAGGCTTCAGAGAATGAGCTCTTTTATACTCAGGTTCTAAAAATAAAAATTGGTGACAAAGAAGAAAAAGTTGTTTTAAAAGAACTACAAAAAGATCCTGTTAAAGGAAAATTTTTACATGCAGATTTTTTAAGAGTATCAAGCAAAACAAAACTAAAAGTTATTCCGCCTTTCAGATTCATTAATGAAGAAGAATGTATTGGTGGAGGTATAATTAGTTACATAGTGTTACGTGAAATTGAAGTTCTTTGTCTGGCAGGTAATATTCCTGAAGCTATTGAAGTAGATGTTACAGAAATAGCCCTAGGTGATGGAATCAGGTTAACTGAGGTAGCTCTTCCTGAAGGTGCAGAGATTTCTGGTTTAGAGGATGGGCAAGACCAAATGGTTGTTTCAGTTAATGCTCCTAAAGCTGTTGAAGAAGAGCCTGTTGAGATTGAAGGCGAGGAAGGTGCAGAAGCAGGATCTGAAGGCGAGGAAGGTGCTGAAGCCTCTGATAGTGCTGAAAGTCCTGATGAAGGATCTGAAGAAAGCTAGAAAGTGTCTAAATTATGTTTTATTGGCATTGGTAATCCAGGTGCTAAATATGATGAAACAAAACATAACATTGGTAAAGACTGGTTAAATAAGATTTGTCATGAACTTAATCTTGAGTTTGTTTTAAAAGAAAAACTTGAAGCAAAAATAGCCACCTCTTCCAATAATGACTTTATCTTGGCTATACCAACTAACTACGTAAACAATACAGGTAAAACCTTACAAAAAATAATTCGTTACTCCGACATATCTAGCGACAACTTAGTAGTTTTACATGATGACTTAGATCTTAATCCTGGAGAGGTAAAAATTAAACTTGGTGGAGGCCACGGAGGTCACAACGGACTTAAAGATATATTTGAAAAAATTGGTTCAAAAGACTTTTATAGAATTAGAATTGGCATTGGTCATCCTGGAAACAAGAATCTAGTAAGTAATTTTGTATTAAAACCTCCTTTAAAAAAAGAAAATGAGCTAATTGAAGATTCAATACTTATGATCTTAATAGGGTGTTTGACCTTATCTGTGAAAGGAAATTCTCTGAAGCTCAATTAAAACTTCACTCATAACGATATGGGATTTAAATGTGGAATTATAGGTCTTCCAAATGTTGGTAAATCAACACTATTCAATGCGCTAACAAAATCAGCGATTCCTGCTGAAAATTTTCCATTTTGCACAATAGAACCAAATGTTGGTGTAGTCCCTGTACCAGATGAAAGGCTTGGATATGCTCCAGGACATTGTAGTCTCTAAAAAAATAATACCTACTACACTAGATTTAGTTGATATAGCCGGATTGGTTAAAGGAGCATCTCAAGGAGAAGGTTTAGGTAATGCTTTTCTATCAAATATAAGAGAAATGCAAGCTCTTGCTCACGTAGTAAGGTGTTTTGAGGATCAAAATATTACACACGTAGATGGATCTGTTGATCCTGTTCGTGATGCTGAAATAATCAATCTTGAATTAATATTTGCTGATCTTGAATCAATTTCAAAACGCTTACTAAAGACGGAAAAGCTTTTAAAAACTCCTGATCAACAAAATAAAAAGGACCATGAGATACTAATTAACATTAAGAGTGAACTTGAATCAGGCAATTTTATATCTCTAGAAAATTTCAATGAAGAAGAAAATATTTTTGTTAAGAGCCTGCATCTTTTAACCGTCAAGCCAATGTTTTATATTGCGAATGTATCAGATGATAAAAAATCAAAAGAATTGCTTTCTAATCTTGAGAATTTTGCAAAAAAACTTCACCATGATGTCGTTCCAACATTTATAAAAATTGAACAAGAAATAGCCTTACTAGAGGAAGAAGAAAAAAGTGAGTATCTTGAATTAATGGAGATGGATGAGCCTGTATTAAATAAAGTTATATTTAAAGGCTATGAAATACTTAGTTTACAAACATACTTTACTGCTGGTGTGAAAGAAGTTAGAGCATGGACTATTGCATAGAATGCGCCACAAGCAGCAGGTGTTATTCATACAGATTTGAGCGAGGTTTTATAAAAGCAGAGGTTATTGCTTTTAATGATTACATTGCTAACAAAGGAGAATTGCTATTGGAAGAATCTTTCGTGGGGATCTTCTAGAAGGAAAAGATTATATTGTTAACGATGGAGATGTGATTCATTTTAAATTCAATGTTTAAGGTTAATCATATAAAGATATTGACTCTTAAATTTTAACAACTATCATTCTACGAATGGTTATGTAGCTCAGCTGGTTAGAGCACGGCATTCATAATGCCGGGGTCGGTGGTTCAAGTCCACCCATAACCACCATATCCCATAAGGATTTAAGCCAATAAACATTATACCAAAAGAACGAATTATTTGAAAAAGAAGGAGTCTTTTTTTTACCTGATATAGACTTTTCTAACTTAGTCTTTTTTTAAGTAAGCAAGAATTATAACAATAGATATTAAAGCAAGAAGAGCATCTTCTCCAAGCATATTTAATATATCTGCTACATTCTTATACACATCTCCAACAAATGGAGTTGATGTTCCAAAGATAATACCTAATAGCAATGAAACACTAGTGGTATTAATAACTTGGTTACCTTATTTAAAAAGGTAGTTAGGCTTGCTAGTGTGACTTTAAAGTTCATTTTATTAAAAATGTTAAGAAGAGCCTAAGCTCTTCTTAACAAAAGGTTAAGTTATTACTTAACAAGGCTCATTAGAACTGCTAAAACAAGAAGTCCTACAACACCATTAGTAGCTAACGTTTCAACAAGAGCCGTTATATTACCAATTACGTCAAGTCCTAGCATATCACCGAAAGCTAAAGCTCCAACGATTCCTAGTCCTAAGATACCTGTTATAACACTAGTTAAATTACTAACTAAGTCACCTATCATTCTCCATGCATTATCCATATTAACTCCCCCTATTTAGGTTTTATATATGATTTGCAGTCTATATAAGACCATAAAAAGATAAAAGGATCAAATTTTATATATAAAAAATATTAAGAAATATTTAAATTATTCTTTATTAAGTAATGCTTTCTTGGATAATTTCATTTTTCCTCGATCTATCCCAAGAACTTTAACTTCAATTTCTTGACCTTCTTTTAAAACAGCATTTACATCTTCAGTTCTTTCTTCTGCTAACTCAGAAATATGAACTAAACCATCTTTACCTGGAAGAATATTTACAAAAGCACCAAAGTCTACAATCTTAACGACTGTTCCTGTATAAACTTTGTTGAGCTCTGGATCTTCAATAATGCCTTCAATGATCTCTACGGCTGCTAGCATTGCACTTTGAGTCTGCCCAAATACTGAAACAGTACCATCATCACTGACATCAACAGTAGCGCCTGTTTTCTCTTGCATACCCTTAATTACCGCTCCACCTTTACCAATAATTTCTTTAATTTTGTCAGTGTGGACAACAAACTTTTTCATTGCCGGTGTATGCTCAGATAATTCTTTTGGTTTACTTATAACTGCATTCATTTCACCTAAAATATGAATTCTTCCATCTTTAGCTTGCGTAAGAGCAACTTCCATAATGGCTTCATTGATACCTTGTATCTTTATATCCATTTGAAGTGCTGTAATTCCTGTTTCAGTTCCAGCTACTTTAAAGTCCATATCACCAAGGTGATCTTCATCTCCTAAAATATCTGTAAGAACAGCAAAATCATCACCTTCTTTAATAAGACCCATAGCTATTCCAGCAACTGGACTTGTTAAAGGGACTCCTGCATCCATTAATGATAATGAAGTTCCACAAACTGTTGCCATTGAACTAGATCCATTAGACTCAGTAATTTCACCAACAACTCTAAGAGTATATCCAAACTCATCTGTATCAGGCAGAACAGCTTTAATAGCTCTTTTTGCTAAATTACCATGACCAATTTCTCTTCTTTTTGGTGAACCAATAAATCCAATCTCTCCTACTGAGTATATGCAGGGAAATTATAATGAAGCATGAAATGATCAGTATCTTGACCTTCTATAGATTCAATCCTCTGAGCATCTCTAGTAGAGCCTAAGGTTGCTACCACTAAAGCTTGAGTCTCTCCTCTAGTAAACAAAGCAGAACCATGTGTTCTTGGTAAAACACCAACCTCAACATAAATAGGTCTTACTGTATCCTGATCTCTTCCATCAATTCTTGTTTTATTTTGAATGATGCTTGTTCTAACAATATCTGATTCAAGTTTTTTGAATGCTCCCATAACTTTTGACATCTTCATATCATCAAGCTCTTCATATTCAGCAATAATAGTACTTTTAATTACACTAATCGCTTCTGTTCTTTCAGACTTATTAACTATTTTAAAAGCAGCTTCAATCGCAGCTGTATGTTTTTCTTTCAACTCGCCATAAAAAACAGGTGTTTCTTCATCAACAGCAACAACCCAGTCTTCTTTTCCTGCTTTATCTTTCCCGTTTTTACGGCTACTAAGACCTTGCATTTCATCATGAGCAAATAACACAGCTCCAAGCATTAGATCTTCACTTAATTCTTTTGCTTCAGACTCAACCATTAAAACAGCACTGTCAGTACCTGCGACAACTATATCTAAATATGAATTTTCTAATTCATCATAAGAAGGGTTTAAAACATAATTACCATCAATGACTAAATCTCTTGCAGCTCCCATTGGGCCATCAAATGGAACTCCTGCAACACATAAAGCTGCTGATGTTCCAATCATAGAAGCTATATCAGGGTTATAGTCTTTTCCTGAAGATAAAACAATAAGAGAAGGTGAACCTCATTCTTAAACCCTTCAGGGAAAAGAGGTCTAATTGGTCTGTCTATTAGTCTTGATGTTAATGTTTCTTTTTCTGTTGGACGAGCTTCTCTTTTAAAGAATCCACCTGGGATAGATCCTGTAGCATAAAATTTTTCTTGATAGAAAACTGCTAAAGGGAAGAAGTCTTTTTTAGGGTCTGCTTCTTTTCTAGCTACTACAGTAGTAAGAACTACCAAGTCATCGATTGTTACTAAAACAGCACCTGTAGTTTGTCTGGCTACTTTGTGTGTTTCTAATTTTACAGTTTTATTGCCATATGCAAATTCTACTGATTGAGATTCTAATTTATTTTTTTCCACAATATTCCTTTTTAATTTTTATTATTTTTTATCCACGTAATTTTAGGGCTTTTATAGTTTTTAGATAACTTTCTTGATCCTTACGTTTTAAGTAAGCAAGAAGTTTTCTTCTAAGATTAACCATTCTTATTAAACCTGTTCTAGAGTGATGATCTTTTTTATGTTCTTTAAAGTGATCTTGAAGTTTATTAATATTTTCAGTCAATAGAGCAATCTGAACTTCTGGAGAACCAGTATCTGAGGCTCCTTTTTGAAATTTACTAACAATACCTGCTTTTTCTTCTGCTAATAGAGCCATTTTTTATCCCTGATATACATGTATTAATTGGAATCAAACCTCGTATATCTAAAGTCTGAGCGCGTAGCTTATTACTAAATAAGAGATTAAACAAGCTGTTTGAGCTTTAAACCAGAATCGTTAACCTCTCCTAATCCCATGAATTTCTTGGAGGAAGAATATATTTTTAATATTTCTTCATTTCCTTTTATAGATTCAACTCCTTCCGCCATTTTGATATACCTTTGTTTCTAATTCATTTAATTCAATATGATTTAATTCAGGAAAAGCATTTTCTATAGAAATCATCTCTTCTATAGGAATATCTTTAATAAACTTTGCAGCATCAATTTTAAAACACCCCTGCTGAATTCGCTCTAACTTCGAAAGATGTCCGCCACAACTCAACAAGTTTCCAATATCTCTAGCTATAGATCTTATATATGTTCCTTTAGAGCACGTAATATCAAATTCAAGTAATGGATTTTGAAAGTGGATATTACTTATATCTATAATTTTTATTTCTCTTGGCGGTTTTTCTATTAGTTCGCCTTCGCGAGCATACTTATACAAAGGTTTGCCTTTGTGTTTCAAGGCAGAGTAGAAAGGGGCTTTTTGGAGCGACTCTCCTAAAAAACTATTTAAAGCTAAAATAACTTTGCTTGAATCAGGTATTTTTTTAGCAATATTTAGAATATTGCCCTCAGCATCATCCGTATCCGAGGTGCAACCTAGAGTAACTTCTGCAGAATAAGCTTTAATTTCATTAAGGAAATAGGATGAAAATTTTGTTGCTCTATTTATAGCAACTATAAGCAAACCAGTCGCCATAGGGTCTAGTGTTCCTAAGTGACCAACTTTATTAAAAGAAAATTTGCGTTTAATTCCTTGAACAACACCATTGGATGAAATGCCTTTCTCTTTTTTTATTAAAAAGTGCTGCAATTAAAGTTTCGGCACGTCCAATTTCACTACTTAAATACAAGCCATCTGTTTTTGAAATTTTTTCATAATTTTTGATTGCTAAATCATATTGCTTCTGGTTTCTGAGTAATTCAGAAGTTAACAGTATTGTCTCATTATTTTGGCCAATAATTGTATAAAAAACTGTAGCTTGACCAATATCAGAAGAAACCTTAACAGCAGTGATATTTATATTTTTTAGACGCGGATCATTTATTTCTGAAGATATTAGTAAGGATATTTCTTTTCTAAGAAAATCACTAACTTTTTGAGCCCTAATAGATGACATGAGCTATCTAAAGAGTCTGAGCCTCTACTTTTCTATCAAAAACTTCTCCTGTTCTACCATTTATTAATATCTTTATAATTTTTAATTCCAATTCCACACTCAGTTCCATTTTTTACTTCAGCTATATCATCTTTAAACCTTCGAAGTGAATCTAATTCACCTTCAAAAATTACAATTTCGTCTCTTAAAACTCTTACGGGTTTATTTCTGAATACAGAGCCTTCTAGAACCATAGAACCAGCAATTTGACCAAATTTTGGAGATTTAAATACCTCTAATACTTCAGCAGTACCAACAATCTCTTCTCTTATTATTGGATCTAATAAACCACTTAATTTTGCTTTGATATCATCAAGAAGCTCATAGATAATGCTGTGATATGTTAAATCAATTGACTCTTCTTCGATAATTTTTTTAGCTGCATTATCTGCTCTAACATTAAAACCAAGAACAACAGCTTAACCGCAAGTGCTAAATTAGCATCTGATTCTGAAATACCACCAACTCCACTAGAGACAATTTTTACTTTAGCTAAGTCTGTGCCTAATTCATGAAGAGCTGCAACAATCGCTTCTGATGTTCCAACCACATCTGTTTTAACTATTACATTTAATATTTTTTTGGACTCTTGGCCCATTGTTTCAAATATATTTAAACTACCATCTCTTTGCTTAAGCTGTTTTCTTTCTTTTTCTTTATTAACTCTAAATTCTGCAATTTCTCTAGCTTTTTTATCACTATCAACCACTTGGAATTGGTCTCCAGCATTAGGGACGTTATTTAAACCAAGTACTTCTATAGCTGCAGATGGCCCAGCTGTTTTGATCTTTGATCCATCACTGTTAATAATGCTTTTTATTTTTCCAACAGAATTACCAGAAGCTACTAAATCTCCAACTTTTAAGGTTCCATTTTGTATTAAGAATGTTGCTACAGAACCTCTAAATTTATCTAATTCTGATTCTATGACTACACCTTGGGCAGGACCATCATAATGAGCCTTGAGCTCAAGTAATTCAGCTTCTAATGAGACACTTTCAAGTAATTTATCTACTCCAGTTCCCTTTAACGCTGATACTGGAACCATCTGAATAGTTCCTCCCCAATCTTCAGGAATAAGGTCTTTGCCAGCTAAATCACCTTTAACTTTTTCAATATCAGTATCAGGTAAATCTATTTTATTGATTGCTACAACAATTGATACTCCAGCAGCCTTAGCATGATTTATAGCTTCTTCGGTTTGAGGCATAATTCCATCATTTGCAGGCAACTACAAGAATAACTATATCGGTAGTATTAGCACCCCTTGCTCTCATTGAAGAGAAAGCAGCATGTCCAGGAGTGTCTATAAAAGTAATTAGGCCTTTAGAGGTATCAACTTGATAAGCTCCAATGTGCTGAGTAATGCCACCATGTTCGTTAGAAACAACTTTTGACTCTCTTATAAAGTCTAATAAGGTAGTTTTTCCATGATCAACATGACCCATGACAGTTACGACCGGTGCACCCTATTTTTTCATCAGAATAAGTAATCATTTGTTTACCATTAAGAAAAGTAGTTACAAAGACGCCCACGGTGATTTCGTCAGAGCCTGAGAAGATTGCTGTTTCTTGATCAATTGCATCATTGATTGTTGCAGCTACTCCCAAGCTCATTAACTCTTTAACAACTAAGCCTCCCTTAACTGCTGGTGCTTTAGCAAGTTCTCCTACTTGACCTAGTGTAATTATTTTTACAGTCTTAGCTTTTGCTTTTGTTGGCGCTTCAAATTGATGTTCAGCATCAGTATTTCGAGCACCTCTTAATTCTTTTCTGCTATATTCTTTAGCAGCTCGAGATAATTGGTCTTTAACACTTACTTTGGGCTGAACTGGAGCTTCTTTTCTGGCAGCAATCTGTTTTTCTCTTTCTTCTTTCTTTAATCTAGCTTACTTCTTTAATTTGATCTTCACGTTTTTTCTGCTGCTCTTTTAATTGTTCTGATGCAGCAGCTCTTTTTGCCTCAATATTATCTGAGTAACTCTTTGGCGCATCACCTTCAGCAATAGTTTTACCTTTGGAGACAACCTTAATTCCAGAATCTGGAGAGGTGGGTGGAGTCTGAGATTTTCTATTCTTTAATGATCTCAATAGCTATTAATATTCCAGTAACTATTTCATCTGAACTAGATTTATGTTGTAAGCCTGCATTTTGCATTCTTTCAAGCAGAGCAGAATCAGATATTTTTAAAACCTTTGCGAAATCTTTAACAGTTAAAGCCAAAATAAGTTCCTCTTTTAATTAAACCAATGTTCTCTTGCTTTCATTAACAAGTGCTGATGCATCTTCATTTTTAGGACTATAATCTCCTGAAGTTCATCAACAGCTAGTTCAGCTAAATCATCTTTATTTTTAATAGCTTTAGCTGATAATTTAGAAAGATTTTCTTCACTAATATCAAGATCAGCTAATGACTCTGCATCTTCTTCTTCTGCTGATATTTCTCCCATCGCCTCCATTAATGCAGCATCTGCTGCTGCGGCTTTGATCTCTTCTACACGAGATTCTGTCAATTCAGAGTTTGATTATATATCATCAAATGTATTTAAACCTGCGGCTACAAGACCTTCAGCTATTTCTTCCTCAACAGATAGGCTTTCCATTAAACTTCCAAGAAATTCAGTTTGATCAACTTTCTCTTTAGCTTCCGCTTCTTCACTGCTGATAATATTTAGATCCCATCCAACTAATTTGGATGCAAGGCGAATATTCTGGCCTCTAGATCCTATTGCTAATGCAAGATTGTCTTGATTTACTGCAATATCCATTGATCTTGCAGATTCGTCCATAACAATAGACTCAACTTTTGCAGGAACTAAGGCGTTTATAACAAGTTGTGCTGGATTATCATCATAAATAATAATATCAATACGCTCATCAGTAATCTCATTTACTACAGCTTGAACTCTAGAACCTCTCATTCCGACACATGCTCCAACCGGATCAATACGACCATCATTTGTTTTTACTGCTATTTTTGATCTAGATCCCGCATCTCTAGCAACACCTCTTATTTCAATAATATCTTCATTAATTTCAGGAACTTCAATGCCAAATAATTCTGTTACCATCTCAGGACACGATCTGTTTAGCATTAACTGAGGACCCCTACCTTCAACTTCTTGAATTTGAAGTATGGCTCTTATTCTATCGTTAATTTTATATATCTCACCTGGCATCAACCTATCTCTTGGGAGAATAGCTTCAGCATCATAGGCAATATGTCTACAATTATATTGTCTCTTGTTACTCTTTTAACAGTTCCATTAACTAACTGATTATTTTGACTTTTAAATTGAGATACAACTTTTTCTCTTTCAGCTTCTCGAACTTTTTGAAGCATTACTTGTCTTGCTGCCTGAGTTTCAATTCTTCCAAAAGTTACATTATCAATATCTTTTGTGTATATCTCGTTGAGCTCTAACTCAGAATCAGAAGTTTTGACATGAGTTTCAATATGAAATTCTGGGTCGTCTTCTTCAGCAACAATCCAATTCCTAAAAGTACTATATTCGCCTGAGACTCTATCTATTTTTACATAAAGCTCAGCATCTTCATGAAAATGCCTTTGAGACGCCGATGCAATAGCAAGCTCAATTGCTTCAAATATTGAGTCTTTATCTAAGCCTTTCTCATTAGATACAGAGTCTACTACTGCTAAAATTTCATTACCTTCCATAATTTTCACCCATCCTTAAAATATCATCAAAACTTGGATTCAGACGACATAATTCAGTGTCTGAAAACCTAATAACATGGCTTCCGCTTTTGCAATCTATAGTAAAATTTTCTTCACTATGATCACTAATAAAGCCTTCAAAATTCTTAATATTATCTTGAGCTTGTCTTAATTTAACTTTGAAATTTTCTCCCAAAAATTCATCAAGTTGCTCAATATAAAATATCTTTCTATCTACACCAGTAGAAACCTCTAAAATATAATCTTCTACAAAGGATTCCTCTAAAGCTAATTCGTAATTTAGATCTTTAGAAATATTCTCACAGTCATCTATATTAGCGCCTTTATCAGATTCAATATAGATTCTGACAGTAGGTCTTCTTTTTCCTCTCAGTATTTCAACACCCCATAGAAAGCAATCTCTGTCTTCAATAACAGGTTTTACAATTTCTATAATGTCTTCTCTATTCATTTTTTTTTACACAAAAAAGGGGCATATGCCCCACAAAAAAAATATATTACGTGGTAGCGGGGGCTGGATTTGAACCAACGACCTTCGGGTTATGAGCCCGACGAGCTACCAGACTGCTCCACCCCGCAACGCAGCGAAGGTGAAGTGTAATGAAATCAGGGTACTTAGGTCAAGTTAATTAAAACTTTTTTAGACTCAAAAAAATAACTTGTTTATAATCCAACTCTTTAGCCGAAGTGGTGGAATTGGTAGACACGCTAGCTTGAGGGGTTAGTGAGCGAAAGCTCGTGCGGGTTCAAGTCCCGCTTTCGGCACCATTTAAGTTGTCATACATTGTTATGTTATAATATAACAATGGGTAAGTTTTCAATTATATTAAATTCTGCTGGCGCTGCTGTGTCTTTCTTTTGTTTTTTGCACTGCATATTAGTTGTATTAATTGTTTTTAATTTACTCAATACTTATAAGACAACCAGCATTTCAAGATAAATTACTAGAAATAGCTATCGAAAAGATTGCCATACCTGCCCCGTATTTGCCTGAAGAAGATGCCTTAACAGCCGTTGTTTGCGGTTCAAGGTCACCTATCAATGATCCAAATAGAGCTGAAGCATGCATATTAGTTCAAGCTGGAGACAAGATATTTATATTTGATACAGGAAATGGTAGTGCGCAGAACTTGAACGATTGGAATACGCCATGGAATAAGGTTAAAGGAATATTTTATACTCACCTTCATTCTGACCATATTTCAGATATAGCTGATTTTCATCAGGGTACATGGATTAATTGGTGGACAAAGAGATTCTAAACTAAAAGTTTATGGTCCCGAAGGAGTTCAGATGCTCACTGATGGAACAGAGTTGGCATATACAAAAGACTATATTTTTAGAAATGAGCATCATGGAGATGAACTAGCTCCCTTAGATGTAGTTGGTTTTGATACCCACACTATTGATTTAGAAAACCCAATTCTAGTTAATGATGGCAATCTAAAAATTACTGCCTATAGTGTTTCTCATGACCCTGTTGATCCTGCATTAGGATATAGAATTGATTATAAAGGGAGATCTATAAGTATTAGCGGGGATACAATCTATGATCAAAACCTAGTAAATAATTCTAAAAATGTTGACGTTTTATTTCATGAATCTATGTCACTTGAGCTTCTAGATATTATTAATAAACAGGCTAAAAAATCGGGTAATGTTGTGGCTGATATTGTAACTATCGATATTCTTGACTATCACACCCCTATTGTTGAAGTCGTTAAAGCTGCGAATGAGGCCAATGTAAAACACTTAGTTTTCTATCATCATCTTCCAGCGCCAAGAAATCAGTTAATGGAAGATATTATGTATAGAGGGGTAGATGAAATCATGGAGAATTGGACTGCTTCTCATGATGGCACTATGTTAGTATTGCCAATTGGAACAGAGAAAATAGAAATTTCGTCTGTAAACTAATGTAGTTTGGTTTATTAGCTGGTTGGAATTTCGTTTTCTTGAACTTCGTCAATTAAATTTTCTTCAGGAGCTATGTCTATGTCAAAAGTTTCTTCAGTATTCTGCGACTTTAATATAAATGCTAATGAAAGCACTAAGATCATCCATACTGCTACTAAAGTGTAAGTAAGTTTTCCAAGAAACCCAGCGGGTCCGGTTGCACCAAAAACTGAATTAGAAGATCCGCCTCCAAAGGCAGCACCCATATCTGAACCCTTCCCTTGCTGAAGCATCACAAGTATTATAATTGCGACTGCTAATAAAATACTTACAACAGTTATAAAAGTTACCATGCTTATAATCCTCTATTTTTATGTATGTTTGCAATCTCAGCAAACTCTTTTCCATTTAGTGAAGCTCCTCCAATAAGAGCTCCATCAATATATTGTTCTTTAAATAAAACTTCTGCATTCTTGCTTGTAACGCTTCCTCCATATAAAACATTTGGAGTGAAGTTATTTTTAGATGTCGATTGTACTATATCTTTTATAAATTTATGAGTGGCATTTATTTCACTGCTTTGAGGAGTATCGCCAGTTCCAATTGCCCAAACCGGCTCATATGCAATCATAAATCTATCTGAAAGCTCTAAATTAGCTAATGATTCAGTTATCTGATTTTGTAAAAAATCATTAGTGGTGCCTGATAGATGATGTTCTTTCGTCTCTCCAATACATAAAATAACTTGCATATTATTTGCATGAGCTGCTATTAATTTATCTCTTATTTCAAGATTGCTTTCATGAAATAACGCTCTTCTTTCAGAATGCCCAATAATAGAAATAGTACATCCAATATCTTTACATGCATCCACTGATATAGAGCCTGTTCTTGCCCCATTTGAAGAATCTATATCCTGAGATCCTATACTTAAATCTATATCCGAGGTTAGATCAATCATTTGCTCTAAATAAATAAAAGGTGGGCAAACTGCTGTGTCTTGAATTGCTGAACTATTAATAGAATTTAGAAAGTCTTTAACCCAGACTTTATTTAAATCAAGGGAGCCATTTGATTTCCAATTTCCAATAATTGAAATACTCATATTCTATGATTTAGATGAAACTAGTTTTGCAATATCTTTAGCAAATTTAGAGGCTACGCTTTCTTCAGAAGCCTCAACCATAACTCTTATGAGGCTTTCCGTTCCAGATGGTCTCACTAAGACTCTTCCTACCGTTATATCTGCTTCTATTTCTTTTATAAATGATGTTATTTCTGAATCATTAATAATATCTTTATTTTTTACAGGTATATTAATATTAATTTGTGGAAATTTTGTATAATTTATCAAGACTTCTTTTGGATCTTTTTCTAACATTAATAAAGAGCTTATTACCTTTAACGCAGCAATTGTGCCATCACCAGTGCTAACTAGATCTCTACAGATAATATGACCTGAACTTTCACCTCCAAGCATCCAACCCTTTTCAGCTAGCATCTTACTAACATACTTATCGCCAACATCCGCTCTCACAAATTTATATCCTAACTTCTGGATTGCTTTCTCTAAGCCAAAATTTGACATTAAGGTTCCAACTACACCCGACCAAGAACCAGTCCTATTAGGGTTAGCAAAAGCTAGAATATATAGAAGGTCATCGCCATCTAAAATACTACCCTCTTTGTCTATTAGAATTACTCTATCCCCATCACCATCCAGAGTTACTCCAAAGTCAGCTCTATGCTTTAAAACCATCTCCTGAGCAAGTTCAGGATGAGTAGAGCCGCATTCATGATTAATATTAAATCCATCAGGATCAACTCCAAAAGGAATAACTTCTGCTCCAAGTTCTCTAAAAACTGCGGGGCTTACTTTGTAGCAAGCGCCGTTTGCACAATCAACGACTATTCTTAAGTTATTAAAGGATACGTCTGCGGGAACTGTAGATTCTATAAAATCTCAGGAACTTGGGGAAACCATGAAGGAAGCTTATTATTATGGTTATTAGTATTAACTTTGTTTATTTTTCTATTTTTAATTCAATCAAGAGAGCAGCCTAAAAAATATAGAATTTTAACTTTATTACCATTGTCTAAAAAATTATTATGGGATGCGCTAATTACCAGACCAAATTGTTTTCTAAAAGTTTTTGTAAGGTAGGCAACCCCAGGGGTGGGGATAGGTCCAAGCAGTCTCACATTTAACACCAGCAGCAATCAGCCCTGATTCCAATGCGGATTCAAACATGTAGCCTGATACACGGGTATCTTTACCTATCATAACTGTATCTAAGCCTTCTGCTTTTAGAACAATCCCTGCTGCATGACCAATTTTAAGACAAACCTCAGGTGTGATCTCTGTTTGAACAGGTCCTCTTATTCCATCGGTTCCAAATTTTAAATCCATAATGAGGAATTATAGCTCTTCTGCAGGGCCTTTGATTGATGTTTTTGGTGCTTTAGTCTTATTGATAGAATCATTATCATCAGTCCAATCTTTTGGTGCTCTTGGTTTAGCGCCAGCCATAATGTCATCGATTTGATCCGCATTAATAGTTTCAAACATTAATAATGCTGAAGCCATTTCGTGCAACTTATCTATATTATCATTTAACATTTTTTGAGATCTTGAATAACAAGTATCAATAATCATCTTTACTTCCGAATCAATTATTTTTGAAGTTTCGTCACTTCTAAAGGTAGCTGGTGAGCCAGCTGAACGTCCTAAAAATGGACTTCCTTCATCTTCACCAAACTTTAACGGTCCAAGTTTTTCGGAGAGACCCCATTTAGTCACCATGTTTCGTGCTAATTGCGTGGCGCGCTGTATGTCATTGGATGCTCCCGTAGTCACACCATCTTTGCGCCTGATCGAATGTGATTTTCTTACCCGTATAAGTTGCTATTCGTCCTAAAAGATATTCTTTACTTTGCATATAAGTATCTTCCTCAGGCAAGAACATGGTCACGCCTAAAGCTCGACCACGAGGAATAATCGTTACTTTATATACAGGATCATGCTCTGGCATCATGCTACCTATATGCATGCCCTGCTTCATGATAGGCAGTTACTCTTTTTTGCTCTTCACTGCATGACCATAGATTTGCGCTCTGCACCCATCATGATTTTATCTTTAGCTTTATCAAAATCAGATTGATTAACTTTTTTATCACCATATCGGGCAGCAAATAATGCAGCTTCATTAATTAAATTTGCTAGATCAGCACCTGAAAAACCTGGAGTTCCTCTTGCTATGACTGATGCATCTACATCAGAATCTAAGGGCACTTTTCTCATATGAACTTTTAATATTTGCTCTCTTCCTCGAATATCTGGGAGATCAACTACAACCTGTCTATCAAACCTTCCAGGTCTTAATAAAGCAGGATCTAAAACATCTGGTCTGTTTGTTGCAGCAATAACAATAACTCCATCATTAGTTTCAAATCCATCCATTTCTACTAAAAGTTGATTTAAAGTTTGCTCTCTTTCGTCATTGCCTCCGCCCATTCCAGCTCCCCTGCTTCTTCCTACTGCATCAATTTCATCAATAAAAATAATACATGGAGATTGCTTTTTAGCTTGCTCAAACATATCTCTTACTCTTGAAGCACCAACTCCAACAAACATTTCAACAAAATCTGATCCAGATATAGTAAAGAAAGGAACTTTAGCTTCACCTGCAACCGCTCTTGCAAGTAAAGTTTTACCTGTACCTGGAGGCCCTACCATAAGAACACCTCTGGGAATTTTTCCACCGAGTTTTTGAAATTTTGTAGGGTCTCTTAAAAAATCGACTAATTCCTGAACATCTTGTTTAGCCTCTTCACATCCAGCAACATCTTTAAAGCTTGTTTTAACGTCCGTATTTTGATTGAATAATTTTGCTTTTACCAAAAGACATTGGGCCACCTTTTCCTGACATACCACCCTGCATTTGTCTCATAAAGAAAAAGAAGATTCCTAATAATAATAAGATAGGGAATGCGCCAACAAGAAGCTGAGCCCATATAGATGGTTGTTCGATTTTTTCATAAACTGCAATAATTCCATTTTCTTGTATAGCTTTATCTAAGGAATCATCTCGTTTAAAGATTGGGTAGTTGGTTTCAAATTTTGATCCGTCCAATCTATCGCCAATAATCGTCATCTGATCGCCTTTGTAAACAACCTTGGCAACTCTATCAGAAAGAACTTCCTGCCTGAATTGTGAATAACTTATCTGCTCTCTTACACTTGCAGATTCTATATTATTAAAAACATACATTAATAGTGATCCGAGTATGACCCAAACCATTATATTTCTTAGAAAATTACTATTCATTCTTTAAAAGCTCCATATAAATATATTTCACCAGATTGCTTTTTTGAAGCAGCTGGCTTAAAAGTTTGCACATCATCAAATAAACCCTTCATTTTAGTTCTCAACTTCTTAAGCATATTATTTTGAAACGTCTTAATTATGAAAACACCCTTTGACTTATCTAAATATTCTACAGCAACATCTAAAGTAATGTCATTTAGCTCATAAATATTTGCTTCATCAATAAACACTTATACCTGTTAAATTGGGGGCTAAATCTGAAATAACAAGATCAAATTTATTTTTTGGTTCAAAAATTTCATGAACACTGTCTATATCTTCAACTCTAATTTTATGAAAATTAACTCCATCAATTGGCTCCATGTCTAATATGTCAAGAGCATGGATATTTACTTGATTTAATTTATGCTTAACCAGTTGCGACCATCCACCTGGAGTTGAGCCAATATCTAAAACATTTTTACAGCCTCTTAAGGCTTTTGTTTTATCGATGATTTCTTCTAATTTAAAAACAGCTCTAGATCTGTAGCCAAGCTTTTTTGCTTTTAATCCCCAATTATCAAGATGCATACTATTTAAACTACAGCTATATATGACTGACTTTTTCTACCTCATAAGTAATAGAGCCGGCAGGAGTCATGATCGTAATCTCATCACCAACATATTTACCTAATATCCCTCTAGCAATTGGAGTATCAATAGAAATCAAACCTATGTCAGGATCTGATTCTAAATTTCCAACTATTTTATAGGTAATTTTTTCTTCAGTATCACATCATAAAGCTTTATTGTTGAGCCAAAAATAACTCTACCAGTCTCAGGAATATCTTTAACATCAATGACTTGAGAATTTGCAAGAGAAGATTCTATTTCAGCTATTTTTGCTTCGACCAATCCCTGTAATTCTTTAGCTGCATGGTATTCTGCATTTTCTTTTAAATCGCCATGAGCTCTTGCTTCAGCTATAGCTTCAGATATTTTAGGTCTTTCTTTAAATTTAAGATTTGCTAGCCTTTCTTTAATAGCGGCTTCGCCATCTTTTGTTATAGCAGATTTACTCATGATTTTATTATAACAATAGGATGCTACTTTTTATTAATTTCCTGAAGCGATAGATATGACCAGTCAGACTCCAAGCTATTTAGAGCT
This sequence comes from uncultured SAR86 cluster bacterium, assembly GCA_905181645.1. Classification (GTDB taxonomy): domain Bacteria; phylum Pseudomonadota; class Gammaproteobacteria; order Magnimaribacterales; family D2472; genus MED-G78. The sequence goes on along the minus strand of CAJIYN010000001.1, from coordinate 548,349 downwards.
TCTACAATCGCCAATGCTCCAAACATGGTTGTTGTACAAAAAATCTTATTTTGAAGAGCAGTTTGTCTTATTGAAGCAGAATCATTAATTGATTGTTTGCCCTCAGTAGTATTTATAACGAGATGAATATTTCCATTTAGCATTTCATCAACTACATGAGGTCTTCCTTCCATAACTTTATTAATATTTTAAAACAGGAAAACCAATCTTTTTAATATATTCAGCTGTACCTCCTGTAGCTAATATGTCAAAACCATTTTTCAATAATTTGAGGGACTAGCTCATCTAAATATTTTTTATCTGAATCTTTTACACTTATAAAAATAGAACCAGATCTAGGTAGAATTTTATTTGCGCCTTTTTGGGCCTTGGCATAAGCCTCTCCAAAGCTGGGTCCAATACCCATAACCTCTCCAGTAGATTTCATTTCTGGACCTAAAATAGGATCAACTTGAGGAAATTTATCAAATGGAAATACTGCCTCTTTAACAAAATAGAAATCATTAGGAAGTTTATTAGAAAAATTTTGATCTAGTAAAGATTTTCCTATCATAGCTTTTGAAGCAGCCATTACAAGTGAACTACTTATAGCTTTTGAGATAAATGGAACTGTTCTTGAGGCTCTTGGATTAACTTCAATTATGTATATGTCTTCGTCTTTTACAGCAAATTGAATATTCATGAGGCCAAAAGCTTCTAATTCTTTTGCAATATTAATTGATTGAGTCTCAAGCCTTTCCAGAATTGAAGAATTCAAGTTGTATGGAGGAAGTGAGCATGCAGAGTCTCCGGAATGTATTCCGGCTTGCTCTATATGCTGCAATATTCCCCCGATCATAATATTCAATCCATCAGAAATAATGTCTACATCAATTTCTATTGCATCAGTAAGGTAACTATCTAGAAGAATAGGCTTTTTATTAGATACCTCAACAGCTTCTGTAAGATAAAGTTTTAACTCACTATCGTTATGAACAAGTTGCATTGCTCTTCCACCAAGGACATATGAGGGTCGAACAACAATTGGGTAACCAATTTTAGCTGCAGAGACTAAGGCTTCTTCTGTATTTCTTACAGTTGAATTCATAGGCTGTTTTAAGTTCAACTTTTCAACTAACTCTTGAAATCTTTCCCTATCCTCAGATCGGTCAATTGCATCAACATCAGTACCTAAAATATTTACTCCAGCCTCTTCTAAGCTAGAAGCAAGCTTAAGAGGTGTTTGTCCTCCAAATTGAACAATTACACCAACAAGTTTACCATTAATGATATCCATAATTTTTTCAGAGGTAATTGGTTCAAAATAAAGTCTATTTGAAACATCAAATCAGTCGAGACGGTTTCAGGATTACAATTAACCATTATTGATTCAATGCCTTCTTCTTGCATAGCAAGTGATGCATGAACACAGCAGTAATCAAATTCAATTCCTTGACCAATTCTATTTGGACCACTTCCTAAAACCATTACTTTTTTATTATTTGTTACATTGCTTTCACACTCTCCGCCATAAGTTGGAGTACATATAGGGAGTAAAAGATTTAAATTCAGCAGCGCAAGTATCAACTCTTTTAAAGACTGGTTTAATGTTATTTTCAATTCTATAGGCTCTTATCTCAGCTTCAGAGCTTTTAATTAATGAAGCTATTCTTTAGAAAGCTTTTCGCTTTTTTTAGACACATAGTACCGCTTGGTTAATTCTATGAGCTGTTCTAGATTTTTTTCTTGATTAATAATATTTCTGATTTCATTAAGAAACCAAAAATCAATACCGCAAAGTTGATTTATCTTTTCGTTACTCCATCCTGTTCTTATTGCATCAGCAACATAGAAAATTCTTTGAGGTCCTGGAAAGGAGAGTTCGTATTGAAGTTTTTCTTCCAGATTATCATCTGCAGTAATTACAGGATTTAATCCATCTAATCCTTCCTCCATGCTGCATATAGCTTTTTGAAGAGATTCTTGAAAAGATCTTCCAATAGCCATAACTTCCCCAACTGACTTCATTTGTGTAGTAAGTCGATCATTTGCTTCGTCTAAGTATTCAAATGCAAATTTTGGAATTTTAGCAACAATATAATCAATTGATGGCTCAAATGAAGCAGGAGTTAATCCACCAGTAATTTCATTTTTTAATTCATCTAATGTGTAACCAACTGCAAGTGCTGCAATTTTTGCAATTGGAAATCCGGTTGCTTTTGAAGCAAGCAGAAGATCTACTAACTCTTGGATTCATTTCAATAACTACCATTTTTCCATTCTCAGGATTTACAGCAAACTGAACATTAGAGCCTCCAGTTTCAACTCCAATTTCTCTTAAGCATGCAATTGAAGCATTTCTCATGATTTGATATTCTTTGTCAGTTAATGTTAAAGCTGGAGATACGGTTATCGAGTCTCCAGTATGAATTCCCATAGGATCAAAATTTTCAATAGAGCAAACAATAATACAGTTATCATTTTTATCTCTCACAACTTCCATTTCAAACTCTTTCCACCCAATTAAAGCCTCATCAATTAAAAGTTCGCTAGTTGGAGAAAGTTCTAAGCCTTTTTCACATATAGCTTTAAACTCTTCCTTGTTATAGGCGATTCCACCCCCAGTACCACCCATGGTAAACGACGGCCTAATGATTGTTGGAAAGCCTACCTCTTTTTGAACTCTTAATGCATCTTCAATATTATGAGCAATTCCAGATCTAGGAGTCTCAATACCAATTGACTGCATCGTTTGATCAAATAATTGCCTGTCTTCAGCTTTATCTATAGCTTCTCTAGAGGCGCCTATCAAAATTACTCCATGCTTTTTAAGCACACCTTCTTTTGCAAGGGATAAAGTTGTATTGAGAGCAGTTTGACCTCCCATTGTAGGAAGAATTGCATCAGGTTTTTCTTTTTCTATTATTTTTTCAATATTTTGCCAATGTATAGGTTCAATATATGTAGCATCTGCCATAAGAGGATCTGTCATTATGGTTGCAGGATTTGAATTAACTAAAATTACTCGAAAACCTTCATCTTTAAGAGCCTTACAAGCTTGAGCTCCAGAATAATCAAACTCACAAGCCTGACCAATAATAATAGGGCCTGCTCCAATGATTAAAACTGATGATATATCAGTTCTTTTTGGCATGATCTTAATACTAAAGAATTAAATTTTTTAAAAAGTAATTCTAATTTAATTTCCAGGACTAGCTTCAGGATGTCCTTGAAAACCAAAAGCATATTTTTCTCTAATCTCAAAACCTTGAAGAGAATTATCAAATAAAGTTATTTCTATATTATTATTAGATTCAGTTTCTTCTCTTGAAATTGCAAATCCATGATTTTGAGATGAGATTTCGCCTTTACCAGATTCTAAGTCACGAACAGGGTGGTTGGCACCATGATGTCCAAATTTCATTTTTTCTGTTTTCGCCCCACTTGCTAAAGCCAAAAGTTGGTGCCCTAAACAAATACCAAAAGTAGGAATTTCTTTTTTAAAAATTGTTTAATATTTTTAATTGCGTAACCACATGGCTCAGGATCACCAGGGCCATTTGATAAAAATATTCCATCTGGAGATAAAGCCATTACATCATCAAATGATGTTTGGGCATTCACTACTGTAGTATCATAATAGAAACTATCAAAACCATTTGAACTTTTAATACCAAAGTCATATCCGCCATTAATTATATCGTACGGTGCTGTGTCATATGTTCCATAACTATACAATAAACTGATAAGAATTTTTAGTGGTAACTTCTTTTGCAAGATCCAAGCCTTCCAAACCACTAAATTGCTCTATGGCTTTCTTTGCTGACTCCAAAGCATCATGACTATCTGGAACAATGCAGGCTTTTAAGGTAGTTAGCTTTCTAGTATCTATTCCTGATATAGCAATTACATTTTGCTTTATTAGAAAATCTTCTAGGCTAGAAGAGGATCTCCAGCTACTAGGATTTTCAGAAAATTCTTTTACTACAATTCCAGATGCATGAATTTTTGATGACTCCATGTCTTCATCATTAATACCTGTATTACCAATATGTGGATGAGTAAAAGTTATTATTTGTTTTTTGTAGGATGGATCAGTAATTATTTCCTGATATCCTGTCATAGGAGTCGGAAAAACAATTTCACCAATTTCAACTTTTTCTATACCAAACCCCACTCCATCAAATATACTTCCATCTTCAAGAACTAATATCGCAGGAAAAGACATTAAATCTTACCTCTTTGATACAGGTTTTTAGAAAGAAAAGTGAAAAAAAATAATTAAATTTTACGACATTTAGAGGGCTAAAATATTGAGCAGGCATTAAAATTGTACTTTACAGATTAAAGTCTATGACGTCTACTAATTAATGAAAAAAATATGAAAATTTCAATAAAATCTAGCGATAATATTAAAAAAATGCGAATAGCAGGAAGATTAGCTGCTGAAGTATTAGAGATGATAACTCCATTTGTGCAACCAGGAATTTCTACTGGTGAACTTGATCTAATGTGCTTTAAGTACATAACTGAAGAGCAGAAAGCAATACCGGCTAATATTGGGTATAACGGTTTTGAAAATACTATATGTTCAAGTATTAATAGTGTTATTTGTCATGGTATTCCAGATAATAATAAAATCTTGAAAAACGGCGACATTTTAAATATTGATGTAACGGTTATTAAAGATGGCTGGCATGGTGATACTTCAAAGATGTTTATGGTTGGAAAGTGTCAGCCACATAACGAAAGACTGGTTAGAGTCACTCAAGAATGTCTCTATAAGGCAATAGAAATTGTAAAACCGGGTATTTATCTTGGTGATATTGGAAATGCCATTCAGAAGCATGCTGAGCAAAACTATTATTCAGTAGTTGAAGATTATTGCGGTCATGGAATAGGAGATGTCTATCATGAAGAGCCTCAAATTCTTCACTACGGACAACCTAAAACAGGACTTCAAGTTCAAGAAGGAATGTGTTTCACAATTGAGCCAATGATCAATCAAGGCACTAAGTACACAAAAGTTTCTGTCAGATGGCTGGACTGTTGAAACTAAAGATGGAAGAAACTCAGCTCAATGGGAGCATACCCTTGCAGTAACAGCTAATGGTGTTGAGGTCTTGACCAGAAGATCTGAAGAGAATATATGAAGAGATATCTAGATAATCTAGATTCAAAATTTTGGTTATGGTTTCCTAAAGGAATTAAAAGTCCTGAAAAAATTAATGATTTTTTGCATCAAAGATCTAACTTGCTTGATAAAGAAATCATAAAAAAATTTGAAGAGTTAGATCTTCAAGAAGATTTTGGGTTATTTGCAATCGGCGGATATGGCAATAGAGAAATTTTCCCTTCTTCTGATATAGACATCTCAATCCTACAAATTAATTCAACAATTAAAGATTACTCTAGTTTGGAAAAATTTATAGCTTCATTATGGGATTTTGGTCTCAAAGTTGGTCATTCCGTTAGGACAAAAAAAGAAATTAAAAGAATGATGGCTTCAGACCTAAAAGAATTCACTTCCTATCTGACTTTAAGACCCTTATCGGCTAACAATAAGGCATTAGAGATCATGAATACCATTCTTGCTGATAGAGAAAAACTATTTCCAGCAAATAAATTTTTTGTTAAGAAAAAGATTGAGCAAAATAATAGGTATCTCTCCTTTGATTCAACAGAATTTAATCTTGAGCCTGATCTTAAGGAATCTCCAGGAAGTCTAAGAGACTTTCAAAATGATACACAAAGATCTATAAGAGCTTATGAAATTAAATCTTATACTGATATTTCTATGTATGATTGGTTAAATAAAACTAAATTGCAATTGCAAATGCTCATGATTTTATTAAATTATTGCGTTATTCAATTAATTTAATTCAGACAAGCTCCCTCAATAGACTTAATTTTAATTCGCAAATTGAATTAGCAAAGAAAGCTAATATTTCAGGGACTAAAATTAAGCAACCAGTAGAAAAACTCATGCAGCTTTACTACTTCAATGCTGAAAAGCTTTCTATTTTTAATGAAACTGTATTTGATACATTTGAAGAGAAAAGTTTTCCAAAAGTTAAGAAAGATTATGGGGACTTCTTTATAAGAAATAATAGGATAAGCTTTAAAGAAGAAAATATAAAAGATAATCATCTAATATTTAAAATTTTTATAAAAATTGGTCAAAGAAAAGATATTACAAATATTGATACTAGAACATCTGCGGTTTTCAAGAAAATATTTCTTTGATTGATAAAGATTTTAAAAAAAATGATAAAATATTCAAAGCAATTTTTAGAAATACTTTAGCATTAGGATTAATTGCTAAATAAGAGGATAAGTTGGGAATAATTCAAGCATATATTAATGAATTTGCAGAAGTGGTTGGGCAAATGCAATTTGATTTATTTCATGTTTATACAGTTGATGAGCATACTTTTAAGGTTGTAAGAAATATGCGGCAAATGAAAATAAATCATATCGACGAAGGCTTTGAAATAGAGAATGAATTGATCAATAGATTACCAAAAATAGAAATTCTCTATTTAGCTGGACTATTTCATGATTTAGGAAAGGGGAAAGGAGGAAATCATTCGGAGATAGGTGCAAAAACAAGCTATAAATTTTCAAAAAAGATTGGTATGTCTATGCATGATGCTGAATTGGTTTCCTGGCTTGTGCTAAATCATCTAGAGATGTCTTCTATTGACACAGAGAGAAGTAAAAAATAGGTGAAAGGGGGAAACTAATTAATTTTAACTATCTAAATTATTTATATCTTTTAACAATAAATGATATAAGAGCTACTAATCCAACTATCTGGAATGGTTGGAAACATGGTCTTCTTAAGATCTCTATTTTTTAACACTAGAAGTAAGTTAAATAAAGAGACTGGTGTAAGTTTTAAAAAAATAGCTCTAAAAAAATCAAAGTAGTTTAAAGAGCTTGGGCAAGGTGATAAAAATATTATTACTAATTTATGGAGGAGCATTAATCAGAGTTATTTCGGGAGATTTACTTCCTCCCAGCTCGCATGGCAAGCTAAATCCATCTTAAGCGTTAAGGGTGATGCTGATGTAATTTCATTAAGACAAAATTTTGATAGTCTGATAGAAATCTTTATTAAAGTTAAAAATGTCGAGGGGTTGTTCTTAAAATTAGTTCAAGTCTTTGATTCTTTGGGTGTTGAAATTATTGATGCAGACATTGCAACCACAAAAGATAAAAAAATTGCTTTAAATACTTTTATAGCTTCCTATAAATATAAATCCATGAAATTAACACAAAAATGATATTAAGGACTTGTCATCTAAAATACATGCAATTTTTGATGGCTCAAAAGAAATCAAAGTAATGAATTATAGTGAAAACAAGAATAGTCATTTTAAAAATCCAACAAAAATTAGTGACTCAATTGATCAACAGAATATTAGAAATATTGTTACGATAGAAACTATAAATTGCTCGGGTTTGCTTGTAAAAATAGCAGAGATTTACAAAAATCATAAAGCATCTATTCATTCTGCAAAAATCACTACTCTTGGAGAAAAAGTTTAATTTTTGAATTGCTTGAAGATCAAGAAACTAATTTAATATCAAAAACTAAAATGCAAAGAATTAAAAAAGCTCTTGTAGAAATTATATAAATTAACCCATGAGGATTATAATAATTTCATGAAAATTAATGCATTAGGATTAACTACTGAATCTTCTGATGGAGATATCTTGGATGTATATTTTCCTTATATTGAGTTTGGTAAAGATAAAAATATTGATAATTATAAAATTATTAGTAGTAGTAAAAATAAAAATATAACTAATATAAGTACTGATTCAAAAGATCTTTTAAATCCAATTACCCATCTTGCAAGTACCAGTAGGATGATAAATCGTAACAGAAGTTTGTCTTGCCCAATTCAATAAACCTAGATGGTCTTTTTGAAGTTCTACCAAACGTAGTCTGGACAAATTATGGAGCGGTATCGTCAAAGGAGATAGAAACAAAACTCTTAAATTCAAAACTCCAGAATAAAGGCTTAATAATAAAATCTATAGACAAATTTCCATGTCTCACTGACTATATTATTCCAAAAGGTGTAAGGATTGCAGATACATCAAGAGTAAGGTTAGGAGCATATTTAAGCGAAGGCACAACAATTATGCATGAAGGTTTTGTAAATTTTAACGCCGGAACGTTGGGAAGAGCTATGATAGAGGGAAGAATATCTGCGGGAGTTGTGGTTGGATCAAATTCTGACCTTGGTGGCGGTTGCAGCACCATGGGAACACTTTCAGGTGGAAATCATACAAGGATATCAATTGGTAAAAACTGTTTGTTAGGGGCTAACTCAGGCTTAGGAATTCCATTAGGAGATAACTGTATTATTGAAGCTGGTTTATACTTAACCGCAGGAACAAAAGTTACTCTTCCTGATAATTCTATTGTTAAGGCTTTCGAACTATCGAATAAAGATAACCTTTTGTTTATAAGAAACTCTACTACAGGAATCGTCGAAGCTAAAACTAATAAGGCAGCCCTTGAATTAAACTCTAAACTTCACAAAAATAATTAATTATGAATAACAATCTTATTGATCTAGCAAAGTCACTATTAGAAATAAAATCGATTAGTCCGAATGACAACGGCTGTTTTGATATTGTAGAAAGTTATTTAGAACCGCTAGGGTTTGAGACCAAAAGAATTAACTATTTAAATGTTGAAAATCTATATTCCACCATCGGCTCCAAAGGCCCTCTATTCTGTTTTCTAGGTCATACTGATGTAGTTCCCTCTGGGCCAGAAGAATTATGGGATATTGATCCCTTTAAACCAGAAGTAATAGGTGACTATCTTATTGGGAGAGGAGCTGCAGACATGAAAGGAGCTGTAGCAACCTTCTTAGCAACCGCAAAAGAGTTTTTAGCAGAAAACCCGAATCCAAATTTTAGGATATGTGTTTTCTTAACTAGCAATGAAGAAGGTGAGCCTGCAGATGGAAAGATTAATAAAATTATTAAAGATCTCCAAGATGCTGGTGAGCATATAGACTATTGCTTAGTCGGCGAGGCAAGTTCGTCCTCTAAGTTGGCTGACACAATTAGGCTTGGTAGAAGAGGATCATTAAGTGGGTCTTTAATCATTAAAGGTAAGCAGGGACATGTTGCTTATCCAGAGAAAGTTAATAATCCAATTCATATTGCTGGTAAGTTTATTGATACTTTAAAAGAGATGGTTTGGGATCAAGGAAATGAATTTTTTCAACCTACCAGCTTTCAAATCTCAAATATTAACTCCGGAACTGGATTTTCTTTTTTGAAACTCTTCTTTAGAAATGAAATTTAATTTAAGATTTTCATCTGAATCATCCGAGGATTCACTTAAAGACAAAATATTAAGTGTTTTAGATAGATTTGGTATTGAGTATGAGATTGAGTGGACGTTGAATGCAATTCCATTCATAACAAAGCAAACATTTTTTAAAGATGTGGTGATGAAATCCATTGATAGCATTATGGGCTATGAACCGGAAATAAATAATGGTGGGGGAACTTCTGACGGAAGATGGGTCGCTCCTATGGGTACTGAGGTGATTGAGTTAGGTCCAATCAATGAAACCATTCATCAGATCAATGAAAAAGTTAATATTAATTATGGTATAAACAATTAAATATATATATAAAGAAATTTATTTGATATGTTTCCACTTTAAGCTTTCTTTTCTTTTCTTTTGTATTTAGTTTTATCTTGATGAGCCATAGGCTCCTATGAAGCAATTTATGCAAAGTATTTATAAACAGGAGCCTTTGGCTACATGAAGCCTTCATATTGATTCTGCTAATAAAATCATCCTTAGCTTTTATAATAAAAGAAAGGGCTATAAGAATTACAGCGATTACTAAGTAATACTTAATCATAAATGCAAATATAGGCTCGATGGATAAAAGGCCATCAGACATAGCATCTCCTCCAAGCAAGCCTGCCAAGACTCCACCAATAGCTGATGCAAGGAACCATAATCCAAACATTTGACCCATATATCTTTTAGGAGAATACTTAGAAAAAGCAGATAAACCTATAGGAGACAGAGCTAGCTCACCCCATGTTTGAAGCAAGTAAGTAAGCAAAAGCCATCTCCATTCCAACAGGAGCAGATACCATTGCAAGGTTTACAGCATAAATCATCACAATGAAACTAAGGGCCATGAATAAAAGACCTATTGCAAACTTTAAAGGCAAAGATGGGTTCATATTGATTCTACCTAAATAAGCCCACATCCCAGCAAATATAGGAGCAAATATTACTACTAGTATCGGATTAGCAAATTGAAGCCAGCCAATAGGCATAGCAAAATTTCCAACCGTTAAATCAGTATAATCTCGAGCAAAAATACTTAGAGAACTGGCAGATTGATCAAAACCTGACCAAAAAGCAGCAGCACCAATAAAAAGAATAAATAAAAGTAAAAGATTTTTTCTTTCATCTGAATTTAATCCAGCAAACAGGAATAAGTATAGGAAATATAGTCCAGCTACTGTAGTTAAAAAATATGCGAAGTTTTCTGCAAAAGCTCTTGGGTCGAAACTTATTAAGCCCAAGAGACCCATACCAATAACAATAAACATTCCAACTAAGCTTAGTTTTGTCCATTTGATTAGGTTATTTCGTTTCTCATCAGGCATATCATTCGGTTCGGCACCTGCAGAGCCAAGCAAATGTCTAAATTTTATATACTGATAAACACCAAAAGACATTCCTATACCGGCAGCACCAAATCCATAATGCCATCCAATTTTTTCACCTAAATAGGAGCAGATTAGAAAACCAAGAGTTGATCCAATATTTATAGACATGTAAAAAATGGTGTAACCGGATTCACGTTTCTCATCTAAATTTTTATATAACTCTCCAACAATTGTAGAAATATTACCTTTAAGCAATCCTGTACCAAGAACCACAAACGTTAGCCCAAGAAAAAAAGATTGCTCAAATGGAATAGCTAATGTGAAGTGGCCTAAAGCAATAATAATAGCTCCGATTAATACAGCTTTCTGATGACCTAAAATATTATCAGCAATCCAGCCACCTGGAACAACCATAAAATAAACAAATCCAACATATATTCCATAAATTGCATTCGCGTCCATTGCTGACCAACCTAGCCCAGGATTAAAGCCTGTCATAGCTCCAGTCATGTAAAGAACTAATAACGCCCTCATGCCGTAATAAGACATTCTCTCCCACATCTCTGTTAGAAATAAAGTTCTTAAGCCAATTGGGTGTCCAAAAAATCCTTTATCCATAATCATATTTCCTTTTATGTTGATCGAAGATTAAAATACTATAACTATTATGAATACACAATATAAAAATGTTTATCCCTTAAAGAGAATTGTTGCTTCAATTTATGATGGACTACTTTTACTGTCTGTTATTTTCATTCTAGGATACCTTTCTATATATATTTCTAATGGTTTAAATTGGGAACTTCCAGAAGATCCTAGTCAACCAATCTTGCCTGGATGGTATGCACTACTATTGATTAGCTTTTCAAGCTGGAGTTTTTTTAGTTTATTTTGGATTCGAGGAAATAAGACTCTTGGAATGGCTGTTTGGAAAATAGAAATTTATAGCATTGAGGGTAATAAAATTACTCTCACTCAAACATTTAAAAGATTTTTCTGTAATTTAATAATTGTACTAATGTTAGGAATTCCTCTCTTACAAATATATTTTACTAAAGAAAAAGTTGCTTTTAATGATCTTGTTTCTGGGACAAGATTAAGAATAATTTAAATTCTTTTATAGAAAATAAAACTCAGTATCAAAAAAATGCTCAGCTAGCTAAACTAGAACTAAGTGAATAAGTAATAAATATACTAACAGCTAGATCTTGAATGACGCTGTAAATAAAACCACAAACTACGCCAAATATAATTTTTGTTCCCATTGCTGAATCCCTTAACGAACCAAACATCAATGAGCCAGCTAGAATCATTATTGCTAGTGCTGAAATTGGTAATAATAGAGTTTTATAAATATTCTTTTCTAAATCTGCTTGAAAAGAATTATCTTTAACAGAATTTAAGCCTTTCAGATCAATCAAATAATCCAGCTTCATAGCTAATTTTATATTTTTGATATTTGGAGATGTAAGTTGAAGTACTTTTGGAAAAGTAAAGGGTATTTCTTGAAATGAGATTTCGCTATCTTTAAAATTTTTAAAGATAAATGGTTTAGACAGATGAATACTTTTTTCCCCTATTGTTGCTTCATTTGAATTTGCTGAATATACAACCCTTCCATCGATAACTTTTATAATTGATACTTTATAAAGTATTTTGTTATCTTTAATAAAATATTGAAGATATGTACCTTCATCTTCAATCCATTGCGGACTTACATTTTTTTTATTTTGAGAAGTTGATGTAATCAAATTCTTTTGTATTTCTGCATCCATAGATAGATCTTTAAAGTAATATTCATCACCAACAAGGAAGATTAATATCATCGCCATAGCTCCGAAGGAAGATATTATTGAGATCCTTAATGGAGAAAATCCACCTGATCTAAGAATGCCAAGATTACCCTCTTCCTGAGAAATGCTCATAGAAATAAGTAACCCTAAGAGGCATGAGCCTTCAAGATATGTTAATGCTCTATGAGGGATAATTCCTAAGACATAGTTTAATAATTGATTAAAATTGTATAAAGGCGAAATATCTTCTATTTCTGCAATAACTAAAAAAATACAGTCTAATGCTGTAAATACCATAAGGACTAAAAAAGAAATAATAAAAGTTCTTTGAATCAAGTATCTTGAAAATATACCAAAATTTGAAATTATGCTAATAGCCATATTGATAAGATAAATAAGAAGATTGCTATAATGGATTTTTTTGAAATGCTATTTAGATGACAAGACATTAAATTCAAAATTGAAATAATATTTAGACAAATATAGTAATGACAAGAATAAGAATAATGCATGAACCCACCACAAACCAAAACTAGACAAAAATCCTCCAGTCATCATAGATTCTCTGCTTGCGACCAGTAAACTAATATAGAGCATATAAATAAATAGCCCTGGAACAATTCCACCAAAACGACCTTGTCTTGGCTTAACTTTACCAATAAATATTCCAAGAAATAATAAATTGATAATGGTTAAAGGGATTGAAAGATTCCATTGAAAACTAGCATTTGCAGAGTTGTTTGAAAAATCATAAACCTTATTTAGTCTAGCTTTTTTATCTGATTCTAAATCATTGTCTAAATCGTAATTAAATTCTCCAAATTTAGTAATAACTTGTTGCTCAGGATTTATAACATCTGAATAAATTAAACCATCTATAAATAATATATTTGATGCATTATCTAATTCTGAGATTGATAGTTCTTTTGATATTACTAGGGATGCTGAGCTAATATCTCCTGATATAAAAAGAACATCTTCAAGTATCTCATTATTAACCTTATATGCCTTTATATAATTACCCTTGCCTATTTCCGTGAGCTCATTAGGTCTAATAGATTGAATTTTTTCTGAAAAACTTTTAGATGCCATTAATTCTTTTGACATAGCTTTTGTATAAGGAGCTATGTTTAAACTTAAAGAGGCAGTAAGTATTAGAAACATTAGTGCTTGAGGGAATAGATATTTAATAATGCTTAATAGTGATTTTCCTCCGGTAAATATTGCATATATTTCATTATCGCCATAAAGCCTACTGGTAGTAATAAGCACTCCTAGAAAAAATGATAAAGGAATAAGCAGAGTTATAAAATCTGGCATCCTTAGAGCAATTACAGGAATAATAATACTTGGATCAATCGATCCTGCTGCAGCTTGTTCATAGTAGCCAACTAGCCTAGATGCAATAACAAGTAAAAAAAATATCAATAAGCAGCCTAAAGTCGTCTTAAAGACCTCGAGATTGATACTTTTAGCAAGAATATCTTTTTTATACATGCCTTGAGAAGTATGATGCATTACAATATTTATCTTATCAGTAATTAGTATAAAGGAGATTCATAAATGGCTTACAAAGTTCTAAGTAATATTTTAGTAAAAGATACAACATCAACGAGTTTAGTAACACTAAATTCCGCAATGCTTGTGATAACAGTTAATAAAGATACAAAAAACAATGCTGCTTTTAAAGAGTTAGATAAAGCTGCTAAAGGCTATATTTCAAAATCAATTTCAACTCATCTTAAAGATGATGGAAGTTCAGTTCTCTTGCCTCAAGTTGTTGGAACTAAAGCTGAGAGTATTTTATTGGTAAAAGGTCTTAAAAAAGATACGCCAATTCACAAATGGCTTTCTGCCTATCAAACAATTGCTAAATCAGCTAATAAATTAAAAGCAAAAGATTTATCAATTATGTGTGGCAATGTTTACCCTGCAGGAAAAGATGAAAATTGGTTAATTGAAATGGTAGCTAAAACTATTGAATCAAATGTTTATATTTTCTCTGCAACTAAAAACAAAACTGCTAAACAACCCTCTCTAAAAAATTTGGTTATCTTAACAACTGGTTTATCAGGTTCTGATTTATCAAAAGCTAAACAGGCTGCCAAAAAAGGTTTTGCTATTGGTGAGGGAGTTAATACTGCTAAGCATTTAGGAGACTTGCCAGCAAATCACTGCACCCCAAGAATTATTGAGAAAAAAGTTAAGGCAATGAAAAAAGATTTTCCTAAATTAAAAATTAAGTCTTTTAATGAAAATGATTTAGCAAAATTAAAAATGGGTTCATTTCTTAGCGTCTCAGCAGGTAGTATAGAGCCGGCTAGAATGATGGTTATAGAGTACAAAGGAGGCAAGCCTTCAGAAAAACCTATAGCGCTTGTTGGAAAAGGAGTAACTTTTGATACAGGTGGCGTCTCTATTAAACCGAGTCCTGGTATGGATGAAATGAAATGGGATATGTGCGGAGCTGCAACAGTATTTGGTGTTATGTCTACTCTAGCAAGATTGGATGCTAACGTTAATGTTGTTGGTGTTATGGCTTGTGCAGAAAATATGTGCTCATCGACGGCTACTAAACCAGGTGATGTTGTAACTTCAATGTCTGGTCAAACAATTGAAATCTTAAATACAGATGCTGAAGGTAGATTGATCTTATGTGATGCGCTTACATTTGTCGGAAAGTATAAGCCTTCTTACGTAATTGACATGGCCACGTTAACAGGTGCTGTAGTAGTGGCTTTAGGAAGACATGCAAGTGGTGTCATGGGCAATAATCAACATCTTGCAGACATGATCGTTGATGCTGGAGAAGAATCTGGAGATAGAGCATGGGAACTTCCATTATGGGATGAGCATCAGTCTTGTACTAAAACGGATTATGCTGATTTAGCTAATATTGGTGGCGGTAGAGAAGCTGGAACTATCCATGCTGCTGCTTTTTTATCTAAATTTACTAATGACTATAAATGGGCGCATTTAGATATTGCTGCGACTGCATCTTATAGCTCTCCTGTTAAGGCTGGAACTGGAAGACCCGTTCCTCTTTTGAGTGAATTATTATTAAGTAAAAGATTAAAGTAATAAATATCTTTTAAAAGCTATGGATAAGACATATTACCCTACTGAGATTGAAGAGAAATGGGTAAAGATTTGGTCTGAGAGAAAGGTTAAGAATGAAGATTCTAAAAGAGCCTTATACTATAGTTATTCCTCCACCAAATGTTACAGGCAGTCTTCATATGGGTCATAGTTTTCAGTACGCTATTATGGATTTTTATACTAGATATAATCATATGTCTGGCAAAGATGCTCATTGGCAAGTTGGAAGTGATCATGCTGGAATTGCTACTCAAATGGTTGTTGAAAATAATCTAGCAAAAAAAAGAAATCACTAGAAATGATCTTGGAAGAGAAAAGTTCTTAGAAGAAGTTTGGTCTTGGAAGAATTATTCAGAAGAAAAAATTACATCACAAATAAAAAGACTTGGCTCAACAGTAGACTGGGATAAGTATCGCTTCACATTAGATGATGGTTTTAACGAAGCTGTAATCAAAGCTTTTGTTGAACTACATAGAAAAAATAAAATTTATAGAGGTTACAGGCTTGTAAATTGGGATCCTGCTTTAAAGACCGCTGTATCTGATCTTGAAGTTGTAAGGACAAGAAAAAGATGGCTTGCTTTGGCATATAAAGTACCCAATAGAAGGAAGTGAAGACTTTATAACTGTAGCAACAACAAGACCTGAGAGACTATGTTTGGTGATATGGCTATTGCTGTAAATCCTAAAGATGAAAGATATAAATCACTAATTGGTAAAAATGTTGTATTGCCATTTGTAGGAAGAAAATTACCTATTATTGGTGATGAATATGTAGATATAGAATTTGGGACTGGTTGCTTAAAAATAACACCTGGTCATGATTTTAATGATTACGACATTGGTAAAAAATATGCTTTGCATGAAGTAGATGGTGAAGTAAAAACTTCAAATATAGCTAGTGATTTTAAGCCTATTAATATTTAGAATGATGATGCTTGGTCAAATGATAATGTGCCCGCACCTTTTAATAATCTTGACCGGTTTAAAGTAAGAAAACTTGTTATAGAAAAATTGAGTGAGTTATCTCTTCTAGAAAAAGAAGAAAAATATCATATAAGCGTACCTAGAGGCGAAAGATCTAATGTTGTTATAGAACCAAAATTAAGTCATCAATGGTAAACATCAGCTTGAGCAAACCCTGCAAAAGCAAATGATGCAGTTAATAAAGGTGAAATTAAATTTCATCCTGAAAATTGGATTAAGACATACTTTAATTGGATGGATAATATTGAAGATTGGTGTATTAGTAGGCAAATTTGGTGGGGGCATAGAATACCGGCTTGGTATGATAAAGAAGGTAATGTTTATGTTGGTTATGACGAGATAGAAACAAGGGATCATTACAAATTAGATAATAGAAAGTTATCTCAAGATAATGACGTCTTAGATACATGGTTTTCTTCAAGTTTATGGCCTTTTGCATCAATGGGATGGCCTCATGAAACTGATGAACTCTCACGCTTCTATCCTACAAGCGTTCTTGTTACAGGTTTTGATATTATTTTCTTCTGGGTTGCAAGAATGATGATGATGAGTCTAGAATTTACAAATCAAATTCCATTTAAAGATGTATATGTTATGCGTTAGTAAGAGATGAGAATGGTCAAAAAATGTCAAAATCTAAAGGTAATGTAATTGACCCACTTGATTTGGTTTATGGTATTTCTGTGGATGATTTAGTTGAAAAAAACATTCAAATAGAAACAATTCAAGTAAATGTTCGAGAAGACGAAATTTTTAAAGAACCATATAATACTATGAACCCTTTTAACTGTGTCCCCTTTTTAGAACTCACACTAAAGATATAAGTTTTGAATTAGGTAGGCTTAAAGGATATAGAAATTTTTGTACAAAAATATGGAATGCTGCTAGATTCATTAATGGCTATCCAGATGGAAATAAAATATTTGAGCCATCTAATGATATTGATAATTGGATTGAAGAAGAAATTTAATAAATCATCTAAAAAAATTAAAAAGAACATCCAAGAATATCGATTAGATTTTGCTATTAATGAGGTTTATGAATTCTTTTGGAGTAAATTCTGTGATATTTATATCGAAGAATGTAAGAAAACGAGCGATACCAAAAATTTAAGACCTATGCTCCAGAAGATTTTAGTTATGATGCATCCTTTTGCTCCTTTTATTACAGAAGAAATTCATACATTGTTGTTTGAAAAGCAAATTATTGAGTAATAATTTTATTCTTTTTGAAAATTATAAATACTTCCAGTTTTAAATATCTGGGTTAAATTATCTAAAATTGTATAACTTTCATTTATTAATTCAGGATCAGCCAAATCTCTAATCTCTAAGGTATCTCTATAAGAATTTTTAATAAGTGACTCTAATTTTTTAATCAAAACTGGAGTTAAAAGAAAATTAGGATTTATATTATTAAACTCATCTTCATTAACAACTATTTTAAATCGATTTAAGGCAGGTATCCAATTGGTCTTATTTAAATTTATATCGACATATCTTAAATCTTGAATAGGTGAGTTAGTTTTAATATTTTCAAGCCATTTAGTGCATTCAGGAAAATTCTTCACTTCACTTGGCATTATAAAAGTCATGTCTCCTGAAGAGTTTCTTACTAATTGAGAATTTAGCAGATATGAATTGACTAAAATATCAAGAGGGATATCGTTTTTTAAAATTTCTATAAAGAAACATTCATCTTCAACTTTAAAAGCATTCCTTATTTTTTGAATTTCATTTTTAGAGTCATTAAAAGCTTCTTCATGAAAAATAAATACATTTTCAGTTGATAAACTAACAATATCATTATGAAAACTTCCACTATTAATAGCTTTTATATTTTGTTTTAGGAAAAATGTTTGTTCCATATCTAATTTATGTGAATTAGCTATATATTTTGATGCTGCTTTGGACTGCCTAGCTACAAAATTTGAGCTTTCTTGGGAGGAATCTCTTCCATATACAAATATCTGAATCCCTTTATCAAGATGATGATTAGCTATTCTTAGATGATTAGCAGCTCCCTCGTCACCCATAAGATCAGACGAATTAATGGGTTTATGAATTTTAAAATGCGACCTA
This sequence comes from uncultured SAR86 cluster bacterium, assembly GCA_905181645.1. Taxonomy (GTDB): domain Bacteria; phylum Pseudomonadota; class Gammaproteobacteria; order Magnimaribacterales; family D2472; genus MED-G78. The sequence continues at coordinate 529,729 of CAJIYN010000001.1, read as the reverse complement.
TTAAAAATAATATTAAGTTGATTATGAAAAAGCTTATTACTGATATGACTAAATGTGACATCGATGGGGGGTTATGTGTGCAATTGAATCCTGAGAATCAGCACTTGGAGAAAAAGTTGCCGCATTGGCTGCCCACATAGAAGATGCTGAATATGATTGATTTAGGAGTAAAGTTGAAGTCTTTGATGCAGATAAAACAATATCATTTGCGCTTCCTGAAAAGCCTTGCTTTCGAAGTGACTCTAAATGAGGTCTTTCATGAGGTAAGAATATGCCTTGAGGTATACCAAGATCAATTAACAATTTCATTTTTTCTAAACCTTGAAGAGCCGCTTTTTTAGGATTAGAGATTTTTTTACTATTCTTAAAAGAAGCTATGTTCCCCTCAGAAAGCCCGGAATAGTTATGAGTTGGTCCGATAAGACCATCAAAATTTAACTCACCTCTATACATGACTAGAAATTGTCGTTAACAACGCTTGCTACAGGCCATGCGCAGTAATCAGCAGCATAAAAACCAGCTGGTCTTAAGTTTCCACTCATACCAGAACCTCCAAAAGGCGCACTACCTGAGGCTCCTGTAGTCGTTGCATTAAAATTTATTATTCCAGCTGATGGTGTCATTACTGGGAGATTTGGTACGAAAAGGTTTTATGAATGGTACGGCAGCCAATACACTCGGAGAATATGATATTCCCTTATTAAAAGGAGAGATTATTTTATCTGGATCATTGGTCCAAACATCTCTTTGTCAAAAAGCTTTTTTACTCCTGACATATCTATTATGGATGGTGTTACATAATTACCTTTAGATTTAATATGCCTACCTCTTAAAATAACTTTACCACCTATTTTTATAAGAGAATCCTGAAAATTAATGAAATTTTTAGCAGCAGTTTTAGATATCAATGGTCCATAGAAATAATCTTTAGATACTTCTTTATATGAAAGTAATTTTGATTTCTTTTTAAGCAATTCAACAATTTTTTTTGATGATTTGGAAACGCGCAGCGGTGATGAGCGGGCACAAGTACATCTTTGTCCTGTTGAAATAAATGCAGATTCAAAAATTAATTCAGATGCTTTAATTAACTTCTTAGTATTCCAAACAACCAAAGGGTTGTTGCCACCTAATTCTAAAGCTAATATTTTATTAGGATAATTTGCCATCAACTTACTAAGTGACATTCCGGCTAAATGGCTACCAGTAAATAATAGACCATTTGTTTTGGGGTGCTTAGCAAGACTTCTTACGACACCTTTTGAGCCATGAAGAAGGTTAATAACGCCATTTGGAATTCCTGCTTCATGCCATAATTGAACCATCAACTCTCCTACTAAAGGAGTATGTTCACTTGGTTTAAAGATAACCACATTACCAGCTATTAGAGCAGGAGTTATATGACCGTTTGGAAGGTGAAATGGAAAATTAAACGGTCCGATAACATTTAAAACTCCATGAGGTTTATGGCAGGTAACTTGTATGTTCTTTCCAAGCGGGTTTGAAGCTTTACCTGTTCTTAAATGAAATGCGTTTATCGAATTTTGATACTTCGCAATAGAAGCTCCAACCTCAGAAAGACTATCTCCAGACTCTTTTCCTGTTTGTAACCAATTCAGGATCTTTTATTTTTTCTTTATTTATTTCAAGAAGCGTATAAAACCTTTGAATGATTTTTAGCCTTGAATCTAGACCTCTTTTATTCCAATCTGGAAAAGCTGCGTGCGCAGAATTAATAGCATTTAGAACTTGTGAATTAGATGCATAATTCCCATCCCAAATTAATTTATTATCAAGCGGGCTAATACTGCTAAATGAACTGCTTTTGCCTTCAGTCCATTTACCATTTATATATATCATTAAACATTCTCAATATTTATTCTAACTTTATCACCTGAAGAAATTTCTAAAGCTTTTGCAGTCTTTTGTGAAATTTCTATAGTATTACTATTAATTAAATTATAGTTTTCTCTGACGACTCTAAAATTATTTAAAGAGAAATTTACAATGAAACCATAATTTAGTGGTATCAGACACTACTTTTTTTGATTTATTAATAGAAGATTTTACGATTGGTATATTTTTTAGCATCAACTTCCATGCAAGGACCGCCATCTAAAATATCTACCAAGCCATTAGTTTTAAAACCTTGTTTAGCAAGCATGCTTAAAGCAGGCATAGCATTTGGATGAGGTTTGCCTAAAACTTTTTGAACTCTTCTGGAAAGGAGCTCTACCATAAAAGGAAATTTTGGAACAGATTCGGTTATAAAGTGGTTATCTATGTAACTTAATCTATCTATGCTAAAAAAATCTAAATTAAAAAAAGGTGGTGTAATCGCAAAAATATGATTTTCCATTTTTATCTTTCCAGCCTCTTATCTCTACAAGAATCTTTTTATCAAACCTAGCCTGATGAGAAGCTATTAGCTGAAGCCTTGCAAATGATAATAAAGATCCTCGACCTCTTCCCCTTGAAGCTGGGTCTATAAAGATAGTGCCTAATTCAGAATAAGGTTTGTGCAATAGATATAACTGCAGGGTTTCAGCCTCTTTTTCAAAATTATAAGCTGCAGAAGATAGCTTGATTGTTTTTAATTTAAAAAATACAGACGGCTTATCTTTAGATATTGATGTATATATAGCTGAAATGCCTATTATTTTTTTATCATTTTCTAATACAAAGAGGTAAGTTTCTTTATTAACTCCATAATTTTTATTTGCAGATGCTATATGTCATACAATTCTTTCTTGAACTTCCTTTCTATTTTTTGGCATAGTTGTCATGCCGATGCCTGTTTTCTTTATAAGTTCTGTAACTTGTTGAAGATCAGAAGTTTTTACCAGTCTTACAACCTGCATAAGCTATCTTAAAGAATCATTTTTATGGTGATAGAATTTGTAAGTTGAGCTTACAGGGATGTCTGTACCAGCAACACGACTTCTTGATTCAGTTACTGAGATTGCATCAATATCGTTATCACCATTAGAATCTAGCCATAAAGTATTAATAGTCTTATCAGGGAAATTTACTGTCGAAGTCAAATCCTCTTCAGTCCATATGTAGCTTGTTACAACATAGGTTCCAACTACAACTGCACCACCATTACCCAAATCATCAGCACTAGCGGCTGCCGACGACTCAATTGTATAAGTGTCATCAGAGGGAGTTGAGGTGATTGTGAATTGTCCATTTAGAATTTCAGCTGTGATGTTTCCACCTAAGCCTTCTGCGCCACTATATGTAACTAATTGAGAGAATTTAGCCCCATGAGCAGTTTGATTAACTGTTAGAATTGCTGATCCCTCAGCAGCTGTAAAAGTAATATCACCGGCAGAAGTCGCAACATCAGTGTCGTATGAAGATTTTTGATATGCACTAAACATTTTGCTAGTACATGATTCTTGAACGCAATCTATTGGAGCAAGTAGATCAAAGTCATTATCTAAATCTAGATCAAGTATTATCCAATCATTAGTAAATTTAAGTGATGAGGATAGTAAGGCTTGAAAGTCTCCATTGTCTTGAGCACTCATGCCTTCGGCGTGACTTCTGAGATGAAATTATAAATTAAATGAACAATCTATAAGGGCTTCAGTTAAGTTTAATTAATCTTTATAAATTGATATCTTTTTTGAATATAACTCGTGAAACGTTTTAACTGCTATTGAGTCGGAAACACCCCATTTTGTAGATTTAATTTTTGAAATTTTAAGTTCATTGATTATCTTCTCATAGATATCAAGTGCGAAATTAATAACATCAGCTACATCAAAATATATCTGGGATGTGCCATAAAAGTTTTTCCAACTGCACAAAAATTCTAAATCCAGTGCGCATCCGGTGCTTGGGAGATATGGATCAAGCGCAGCAAATTCCGTGCTTAACTGAACAAAAGGATTGGTTGCTGTATTAGCAATAATATAAAAAGGGAGTCCTGCTGAAGAGCCGTTACCTTCTTTTGCCCATAACAACAAATCAATATAACCATCCCCACTAATATCTACATGAAAATGTATTTGCTGGCGCCATATGACCTTTATCCCATATATTATCTACATAATCTGAAGAATTCCAGTTAGTAACATCTAATCCAGATTCAGAGCCTTGAAAATAGCACATATTAGAATCAACTACTTCACCCGATATAGTCTTAATAGTTTTTGTTGGAAGAGTAACTAAATCTTGAATTCCATCTAAATTAAAGTCACCAGTAGCAATCATTTCACCAGAAGTACAGCCATCAACAGTTAGTTCAGATGTAACAACCTCATCTCCACCAAGAACCTGAAAAAATCTAGGATGAAGAGCTTCAGCGCTATCACTTGGATCATCTAGTCTATATGCAATAAGGGTATCTTGAGCTCCGTCATTATTAAAATCTCCAATATAGTGACTAGATACTTTATGACGAGCTCCACTTGAATGGTCTATCGATAGTATCTCAATCGCATCCTCGTCTTTAAAATCTAAACTATCAAGAAAATCTTTCTCTAAAGTAACCACTGCCTGAGCTTGAGCAAAAACATTATTCTTTCTACACTCTATTCCATAACCGATAGGACCATTAGTCTTTGCAGTAAAAGTTTCAGTGCCTGATGTAGTCTTTTCACCACCCCAGGATCCACTTGCATAACATTGACTTCCATTGGAGGTCCATGAAAGTGTGTATGTTTCGTTATATTGAGCTGTTTCGACGCTTGATTCTAAAGTAACTTCTACAGTTATTGGAGTCACTCCAGATCCACCGCCACAGCCGACTATAAGGAAACCAAGTAAAGAGATTGAAAGTATTAATATTATCAATTATTTAGATTCTAATTTTGTTAATAAGTTCAAATATAAAGATGTAATTCTATCATCTCTTGGGGCACTCTAGACACATTTCTATATGATCAATATCATCTTCTAGATATACATCTCCTTCTTTTAAAACCAAGATTATTATAAAATGGTTTTTTATGTTGTGCTGAAATAACAATATTATTTCCAGGATATTTCTTCAATAAAAAGGAAACTCCCTCAGTTGTTATCTTATTGCCTATTCCTTCTTTTCTATGATTAATAGCAGTAATAATTCTTCCCATTGATGATTCTAAATATTTTATTCCTGGGCTAAATGCTCTTAAGTAACCAATGAGCTTATTGTCTTTAAGAGCTAATAGATGAAAAGCTTTTTGATCAGCATAATCTGAATCAATATAAGGACAATTTTGTTCAACAATAAAGACTTTTTGCCTAAGGTGGAGGAGCTCATATAACTCATTATTTGTAAGCTCGTTAAATGTCTTCCATTTAAATTTAATATCCATTTATATTATAATTTTTTTATTTATTTTAACTTACATAAAAAGAAAATATTGGATATTAGATGCAACTTTATAATATAAGTATTATTTCTTACTATTATTCATAATCTTAATGAAATAAAATAGTTCAAGTTTAAATAAATAAAAATTATGATAACAATTTATGATGTAGAAGTTAAAGATATTAATCTGGAAACTATAAATATGGAATTTAAAAATAAAGTTTTATTAATTGTTAATGTGGCTAGCGAATGCGGTCTTACACCACAATACAAAGGACTTCAAGAGCTTTATGAAAAATATAAGGATCAAAATTTTGAAATTCTTGCATTTCCATGTAATCAGTTTGGAGCTCAGGAAAGTGGAACAAATGAAGAGATAGCTGCTTTCTGCGATAATAATTTTAGTGTGTTACTTTCCCCTTATCCGAAAAAATCGAGGTAAATGGCTCCAATGCTCACCCAGTATATAAATATTTAAAATCTGAACTAAAAGGCAAACTTAATGACAGCATTAAGTGGAATTTCACTAAATTTTTAATAAGTAAAGATGGCGCCATTATAAATAGATTTGGTTCTACAACTACTCCAGAGACGATTGAAGTAGCTATAAAAGATATAATTTAATTATATTGAGATAGACATTAATAACGCATCTTCTCTTGGGTTGCCTGGATAATACTTATCTCTAATTGCGTCTCTAGCAAACCCAAAGCTCTCGTAGAAATTAATTGCTTTGTGATTGCTTATTCTTACTTCTAGGTAAATTGTTTTAATTTTCATAGCTTTTGATTGTTTAAGCACATATTGAAGAAGCAAAGCTCCTTCACCTATTCCTTGATACTGTTTATCAATAGCTATGTTCAATATATGGCATTCAGGAGGTATTGCTGAAAACATTGCAAATCCAATTACCTGATCATCGATAGTAGAAACTAGTCCCTGATGACCAACCTCGATAGAGGATTTTAGATTCTCAAATGACCATGGAGATGGATTAGTCTTTAAGTCTATTTCATAAATTGCATCAAGATGCTCTGTATTTATAAGTGAAATAGGCATATAGACTTTAGTTAATAAATATTTTTTTAATATCTTCCCATAGAGGTTTTTTAGCTGCTGGATTATCAATAATGGTTTTTAGGCATGGTGCTTGAATAAAACTATCAGCAAGGTCAACTGCAACACCAAATGAAATAATACCTTTAACTGAGGTTGATTTGGCTAGAATTAATGAGCTTAGCCCATTTTTTTCTAAAGGGTTATATGAATTTAATGATTCTTCTATCAATGGATTCTCAGATGTTATCGTCTTCATTATTGACATGAATAAACTTTGTTCCTCTTTAGAGTAATCTTTAAGGGGGGTCGAAAGAATAACTAAGACACTATCTCTTTTATGTAAAATAACCTCATTAAGCATATTTTGACCTAAATTTTTTCTTCTTTGATATGTAGAAATGCCCATTTTTGATAAGATTGAATAGGATTTAGAGGAAATAATTGCCATAAAAAAATTTTAACACTTACAATTGAATAATGGATAACCCAATCAATAAATATAAACCGTTTGAAGCTGTTGATATAAAAGATAGGCAGTGGCCTTCTAAAGTAATAGATATATCGCCAATATGGTGCTCAGTTGATCTTAGAGACGGAAATCAAGCTCTTATAGAGCCAATGGGTGCAGAAAGAAAAGACAGGATGTTTTCTCTTTTATGTAAATTGGGTTTTAAAGAAATTGAAGTTGGCTTTCCTTCTGCTTCTCAAACAGATTTTGATTTTGTAAGAGATCTTATAGAATCAAAAAAAATACCTTCTGATGTTACTATTCAGGTCCTTACTCAATCAAGAAATGAATTAATTGAAAGAACTTTTGAATCCTTAAAGGGAATTCCTCAAGCTATTGTTCATTTTTATAATTCAACATCTACTCTTCAAAGAAAAGTTGTATTTAAGCAAGATAAGGCTGGCATAAAAGAAATTGCTGTTCAGGGTGCTCTAAAAATTAAAGAGCTTGCAGAGAAAAATATAAATACTGATTGGAGTTTTGAATATTCTCCTGAAAGTTTTACAGGAACTGAACTACCTTATGCTGCTGAAGTATGTGATGCTGTAACCGAAATTTTAAAAGATGTATCTAATCATAAGATTATAATTAATCTTCCTGCAACTGTTGAAATGTCAACTCCTAATATATACGGAGATCAAATTGAGTGGATGAATAATAATCTTAAAAATAGAAAAGATATTTGTTTAAGTCTTCACCCCCATAATGACAGAGGGACTGCTGTTGCTGCTTCTGAATTTGGATTAATGGCTGGTGCAGACAGAGTTGAAGGTACTTTATTTGGAAATGGAGAAAGAACAGGAAATGTTGATATTGTTACTCTTGCTCTAAATATGTTTACGCAAGGGATTGATCCACAATTAAGACTTCTCCAATATTAATTCTGTTATGAGAGAAGTTGAGTATTGCAATCAGCTACCTGTTCATCCAAGACATCCTTATGCTGGAGATCTTGTGTTTACTGCATTCTCTGGCTCTCATCAAGATGCAATTAAAAAAGGCTTTCAATCAATGAAAAATTCAAATGATCCAATATGGGCAGTTCCATATTTACCAATAGATCCTGCGGATTTAGGAAGAAGTTATGAAGCGGTTGTAAGAATTAACTCTCAATCTGGAAAAGGTGGGATTGCTTTTATTTTAGAAAAAGACCATGGAAGTTTCACTTCCAAGAAGATTGCAAATTAGCATGAGTCAAAAAATACAAAAATTGGCTGATGAATCAGGAAAAGAAATAAGTAGTGCTGGATCGGCAATCGCCAATTTTATAGGTGCTGAAGACAAATTATGCGTAAAGACATAAAACAGCAAGCCGCTGAAATGTTGGAAGCTGCAGGATTTAAAAATGTTAATGAATTTGATAAAGGATCTACCCTTGGTTTAGGAATTCACGAAATGATGCATTTATAAATGGGCTATCTAAAGAACTAGATATTGATATAAAGGTTTCTGATTATCATCAATCTGCTATATCATCTGGTTCGGATGCAAGAGCTGCTGCATATATTGAATTAGAAAAAGATGGTGAAACTAGCTGGGGAGTTGGAATTAATCCAAATACTACCAGAGCATCCTTTGAAGCAATTATTGTTGGTCTTAGTAAGCTAATTTAAAATCAATCGAAGTTAGGCTCTCTTTTTTCAAAAAAAGCTTTAATAGCCTCTCTATTTTGATCGTTTCCAAAAATCTCATTTTGAATTTCAGCCTCTTCAGCATAAGTCTCTAAGTATGTTTTTTCTAAAGCATTTCTCATAATCTTTTTTGTATTTGATAAAGATTGAGGGGCTCTTTTGGCAAGCTTCTCTGCCCAGGCAATTGTTTCTGATTCTAAGTCTTCTAGCGAAACTTTTTTGTTAGCAATTCCAAAATGAATACATTCATCTGCTGTTATTTTTTTAGCTTCAATTGCATATTCAAAAGCTTTTGTATATCCCATATATCTAGTTAAAAGCCATGAAAGACCACCATCAGGAACTATAGCAATATTGCTAAATACAGATAATATGTAAGCGTTTTCAGACATAATCCTTAAGTCACAAGCCATTGCTATGGCGGCACCTATGCCTGCTGCAGGTCCATTAATAGATCCTATTACCGGCTTTGGCATCTCCATTATATTTTTAAAAATTGGTAAAAAGCCTCTATTAAGAGAGTCTTTTATACTAGTCCATGTTGACTCTGATTGAGTTAAGTCTGCCCCAGCAGTAAAGCCTTTACCTGCTCCAGTGATTACTACAACTCTAATATCATCATCTTCTCTAAGATTATTAGTGGCTTCTTGAAGATCCCAAATAAGCTGCTCATTAAAAGCATTTAAAACTTTGGGTCTATTCAGAGTAATTACTCCTATGCGGTTCACTTTTTTTAATGTAATTGTTTTAAAGTTCATAATCTTTCCTAAATTTGTAAAATTATTATATGTAATTGCTTAACTTTGGCAAATTTTAATCATGCCAGAATATTCAATGCCATTTATTTGTATAAAATCTAGCTCAAAACATATAAGCCCGCCCTTTTGCTCTTTGTCTGATCTAGACCATTTAACGATAGATGATTTTGACGGGTTTGATTTATAGAAAGTTTTCATTATTTCATCCAAAACTTTTTTACATAAATCATCTATCTCAACTGATTGATGCATCAGAAATAGCTTTTATATCTTCATTTTCTTTTAACTTTTTTAATTCTATTAGGGGGATTATTGTACTAATTTAGTTAATGTTTTAAAAGAGAGAAGATAAAATCTTCTCTCTTTTTTTTTGATACTTTTTAAAATTTTACCATCTTTCATGTATGAGAGGCATGATTTTATTTCTTATATAATTCCTATCCTGATTCGACTCCTTATTGGATTCATCTTCAATATAGTCAATTTTATTAGTTGTAATAAAATCTAGTAATTCTTTTTTTGAAAATTTTAATAAGGGCCTAATTAATGTGCCTTCGCCTATTTTTCTTTTAAGTTTTGGGCCTTGAAGACCATCAATGCCAGTACCTCTGAACAATCTAAATAATATTGTCTCAGCTACATCATCTGCATGATGTCCTAATAATAATTGCTCGTTATGTTTGACTACTTTGTTGAATACATCATATCTACCTTTTCTAGCAGCAGACTCTAATCCGTCTTTATTGGTTTCAATAAAGATATTATGAATGGTTAGTTCTATGTTTAATTTTTTACAAATATTAATACAATGGTCTTCCCATAACTTTGCATTAATAGATAAATTATGATTTACATGAATTGCCTTAAGCTCGTTTAATCTTCCATCTTTTTTTAATACTGAGCATGCGTAAAGTAATGCTACTGAATCTATTCCTCCACTAAAAGCGACATATACTACTTGCTGTTTATCGATATAGTTTGAAATTATATTTAAATCTAACAAATCTATTTGCCAATAGTTATAAGTCTTTGATAGCGCCTTTCTAGAAGATCATTTATCTCAATGGTCCCAATTTTTTGAAGATTATCAATTAGAGAGGATTTAATATTAGCTGCTGCAGCAGCATAATCTCTATGCGCGCCGCCAGAAGGCTCCTTTATAATCTCATCAATCACATTTATTTTAATTAACTCTTTTGCACTAACTTTCATTGCTTCTGCAGCTTCTGCTGCATGATCTGACGACCTCCAAACTATTGAAGAGCAAGCTTCAGGCGGAATAAATACTGTACTCCAGCATTGTTAAATGATCGCAAACACCTATAGCTAATGCTCCGCCAGAGCCACCCTCTCCAATAACATAGGATAATATTGGTACTGATAAATCTGACATCTCAAGAAGATTGTTTGCTATAGCTTCACTTTGACCTCTTTCCTCAGCATCTATTCCAGGATAAGCTCCAGGTGTATCTATAAAAGTAATAATTGGCAAACCAAACTTATCAGCCATTTCCATTAATCTGATTGCTTTTCTGTAGCCTTCTGGACGTGGCATGCCAAAGTTTCTTTTAACTTTCTCTTCCGTATCTCTTCCCTTTTCATGACCAATAATAAAAACTGGTTTTTTATCAAGATAACCAATTCCTCCTATTAAGGATGAATCATCACCAAACATTCTATCTCCATGCAGCTCATCAAAATCTGAAAAAATTCGAGTGATATGATCTCCTGTATGTGGTCTTTTTGGATGTCTTGCAACTTGAACAGTCTGCCATGTTGATAATTTTGAATAAATTCTTTTTGTAATATTTTTTTCTTCTTCTTCTAATTTAGCAATTTGGGAAAGTAGTTCTGGACTTTCACTAGCAATATCCTTTAGTGCTTGGATTTTATCGTGAATATCAGCAATTGGTTTTTCGAAATCAAGAAATGAATTATTCATAGACTATATTTTAATAGAATCGCTTCCAAATATCCCTCTTAGTAAATTTAAATTTTCTTGAGAAGGTCGTAAAAGGTACTCTTCTCCAAGTTCTATTATAGCTTCAGATTCTGTAGATAATTCCCCCCACCTTTTTTCAAACTCTTGCAAATAAATATTAGCAATTGCTGCATCATGTATAATTATTGTATTTTCATCAGAATTATTTTCTGCATTAATAGTGTGATAAAAATTTAGCTTATTTAAATTATTTAAGGAAGTTGTATAATTAGATTTCACAAAAATAGTATCATTTATAAAACTTGATTCTAACCATCTATCTCGATTGAACCTTTTAAAACTAATATTGAGCTTTCTTTCAAAATAGAATGACAGTTTTCTAAAATATCACTTGTTATAATCCCATCCATTGCATAGCTTTTATTTTATCACCTACATTAAATTTTTGCATTTGATCTTTTGAATCTTCATGTGAATCCCATGATATGTTCTGACTGAAAATAGCTCCATCAATATCCTCTTCAAGACTACAGAATATAATATTATCTTTAATAGCTTTAATTTCTGTATCTACGATAGTGCCAATTGGATTAAGCTCATTATATTTTTTATCTACTAAATTTTGATTAATTATATTTGTATATTTTTCATAAGGATTGAAATTAGTATCAATTGTTGCAAATAAATCTCCTGAATTAGCAGAAGCTGTAATAGCCTTTCCGCCATCTTGAAGCATGTCGCCAATACAAGCAATTGCAATACTTCTTGAAGGTGCAATTGAGTCAAAGGCGCCTGCAAAAGATAATGCCTCTAAAGATTTTTTTCCTCCCAATTTAATATCAATATTTCTTGTGAAATCCCATAAATCTTTAAATTCATGACTATTTCTAACTTTGCTTACATGTGTAATAAAAGAATCAGCCACTCCCTTTATTCCACCTAAACCGTATTCAATTGCATTATCTTTATTAACGACAAATTTTTTCACTGCTTGTTAAAATATTTGGCTTGAGCACTTTGATACCCATCCTTTTGCATTCTTGAATAAGAGCATAAATCTTTTCAGTGTTACCTAGCTCTGTTGATAGAACTGCAGCCATAAAATGTTCAGGAAAATAAGTTTTAAGATAAGCTGTTTGATATGAAAGAAGTGCGTAAGCTGCAGAATGAGATTTATTGAAACCATAACCAGCAAATTTTTCAATCAGATCAAATATATTCTTTCAGCTGTTACTTTTTTAATATCCTTTTTATCATAAAGGTCCCAATATATTTCCCTTTGCTTTTCCATTTCAGCAACGTCTTTTTTTCCCATTGCTCTTCTTAAGATATCAGCCTCTCCTAAACTATAATTGCCATGACCTGCGCAATTTGCATAACCTGTTCTTGGTATACGATTACTCCATAGGTTGGCTTTAAAAACAGGTTCAAGTAGTTCATGAGGGTATGTAACTGGGACTTTTCCATGTTTTCTATCAACAAATTGATCATCCATACCTGAATCTAAGGGACCAGGTCTATAAAGAGCAAGTAAAGCTGTAATTTCTTCAAATTTTGTTGGTTTTAATCTCTTAATTAAATCTCTCATCCCTGATGACTCAAGTTGAAAGACGGCCATGGTTTTTCCAGATGATAAAAGATCAAATACCTTTGAATCATCTAATTTTATTGAATGTAAATCAAGGGGTGATTTGGATTGTTCTTTTAAAAAACTATTTATGTTTTCTTTTTCAAATCAATAACTGTTAAAGTTCTTAAACCTAAGAAATCAAATTTAACTAACCCTGATGTTTTCAATATCATCCTTATCATATTGAGTAACAATCTCATCACTCTCCTCAACCCTATATAGTGGACAAAAATCAGAAAGTGCTCCTGGGGCAATGACAATACCTCCAGCATGTTTTCCTACATTTCTTGTAATACCTTCAAGTTTAAATGCAAGATCTAAGACCTCAGAAACTTCAGGATCATCTTTTATAGTTTGTTTGAATATAGGTTGTTCTTTTATTGCTCTATCTAAAGTCATTCCAGGTACAAAAGGTATCATTTTTGATATACTATCAACAAAACCATATGGTAAACCTAAGACTCTCTTGTGACATCTTTTACTACAGCTCTAGCTGCCATAGTTCCAAATGTAACTATTTGGGATACAGCCTCAGAACCATATTTTGAACTAACATACTCAATCACTGAATCTCTTTTTTCTGTACAAAAATCAATATCAAAATCTGGCATTGATATTCGCTCTGGATTTAGAAAACGCTCAAAAAGCAAATTGTACTTAATAGGGTCTATGTTGTTATTCCTAAAGCGTATGCAACCAATGAGCCTGCACCAGAACCTCTCCCCGGACCAACAGGAACTTCATTATATCTTTAGACCACTGAATAAAATCATAAACAATTAAAAAATAACTAGAAAACCCCATGGTCCAAATTCTAATTCATAATCTAGTCTTTGGAAATGATCAGGCATAAGTTGATTTAGGTGATATTTCTATTCTAGATTCTTACAAGAAAGATAGACTGTCTAACTATTAAAATCATGATCTTTAGGAACTGGATATTCAGGTAAAAAATATCCTTTTGATTCAAATGAAACATTACATTGCTTTGCAATTTCAGCAGTATTTGATAAAAATTCTTCACTATCTTTAAAAAGATCAAACATTTGCTGCTGTGATTTAAAGAACTGCTCATCAGAAAACTTTTTTTCTCTATTTGGATCATTTAAAGTTTTTCCTGTGTTTATACAAACTTTTGTTTCATGAATATCGTAATCTTCTTTATTTGAAAAAATAACATCATTTGTTGCTATGACAGGTATGCCATTTGCAGTAGCTAAAGGTAAAATATTTGCAATATAATCTAATTCATCTGCTCTATTTGTTTTTTGGACCTCGATCACAAAATCTTCATCAAAAATACTTTGAAAAAGCTTTATTTTAGAATTTGCATCCTCTATTTTGCCTCTTCTTATTAGATCAAAGATATGGCTGGAGTTTCCGCCAGATATAACTTTAATATCTTTTTTAAAAGAACCTCACCTTGGAAATGTAATTATTGGTGATGAGAAATTAGTATTGTTGTGTGACCGAGAAAGAACCTTCATTAAATTTTTATGGCCACTATTATTCTTTGCTAAGCAAAGTAACTCGTGAGCGAAATCATCCCCTTCAAACAAAACTCGAATGGAAGAGCCTGAAATAGGTTTAATGCCTTTTTTTTCAGCTTTTAAAAAGAATTTAACAAGACCAAACATATTAAGGTGATCTGTTAATGCTACGGAAGGCATATTATTTTTGGCAGCTTGATCAACTATTTGATCAATGGTTATTAAGCCATGAGAAATACTATATTCTGATGCAATTCCTAAGATGTGAGAAAGACTCAATCAAGACATGACTCCTTTGAATGTCATTCTGTGAATATCTGAGGCGCCTAAATCCTTTATCTTTTGAAAATGCAGTTTAGTTCCATAACCTTTGTGAACTTTTAAGCCATAACCAGGATATTTTGCATCAATTTTTATCATATATTTATCTCTTTCAACCTTGGCTATTATAGAGGCAGCACTTATCTCATCAATAAATGAGTCTCCTTTAATTATAGCCTCCATATCATAATTAATGTCTGGTTTATGCAACCCATCTACTAAAATTTTATAAGGTTTTACAGGCAGTTGAATAATAGCCCTCTTCATTGCAAGTAAAGATGCCTGAAGTATATTAATTTCATCAATTTCATCAGAAGTTGCAATCCCGAATGCATAAAAAGAATTTTTTTTAATTACTTCAGAAAGGATTTCTCTTTTTTTCGGTGACAATTTTTTAGAATCACATAGGCCTTTAATTGGTTCCTTTAAGATTACTGCTGCAGCCATAACTGGTCCAGCTAGACAACCTCTTCCTACCTCATCGACACCGGCAACCAACATGCTAAGTTGTCTTACTTATTGCTTTTGCTGCAGCATCAAATCCATCACCCTGAAGATGATGTTTTATTTTTATAAGCTCGCTCTGAATCATATCTGAATCAATTAATAAATTTAAAGAGTTAAATATATTCTCCGAAGTACATTCAGATTGAAGTAATTCTGGAAATACCTTTTTAGATAAAAGTAAGTTTGGTAATCTTAAAAAAAGTTCAGGAGAAACCCAAAGTCGAACCCCAAAATATTTACTTTAAACTTGAATGTATTTTAATTTAAATAAAACACAATATATTTTTTTACTTTAAAGAATGGGATTATGTAATTTATTAGAACCTTAAATCCCATAATTCTAACAATAATTAAGGTTTAATCTATAGTCTCACTAATTACTATCTGAATCAATTATTGCTCCATCAACAGCAGCTTTAAATTCTTGGGCATATTCACTTGGTTGAGAGAATAACTGCGTATAGCATATGACTATCAGATTATGGGTTGGATTTATCCAAAATGATGTTTTTGCAGCACCTCCCCAACTATATTCTCCACTTTCTAGATTTACTGTTCCTGAAAGACCATGACCGAGAAGAAAACTTCCAACTTTATGGTCTTGATAAAAATCATGTTCAAATTTAAAAAGACATAAAGTTAAGTCAATATACTTCTTGATAAGCTTTAATCTTCCTTGTCTCCAACTCCAAACAGAAGGACTAACAAGTTGAATGGTTTTAATGGAGCCTTCTTTTTTTAACGCTTTATGAATTGGAATATTGAAATCAGGCGAATCAACTCCGATAAAAAAATCAATTTTCTCTTTTTCAAAAGTTTTTATAATTGATTTTCTATGATTTAAAAGTTTTCTAATATTAAGCAGTGGCTCAATAAGGCCCATTATATGAAGATCTTTAAAATTAAAAATTGATTTTAATCCCTGTCCTTGTGTTAACGGTCCGCCAACACCTACAAGATGAACATTAAATTCTTTTTTAAGAGATTCAATAATTTTTGAACCAAGTATGTCACCTGAATGTTCTCCAATAACAATACCTATTTTAATATCTTGTTTATTAGAACACTTACCTTAAGAGGCCTCGTTCTGAAGATTCAATAGAGTCAATAAATGCTTGAAGCTCTGGTCTAGCTGGTTTTTCTAATCTATCTATTCTCTTTAATGCATCTTCGAGCTTATAACCTTTTCTATAAATTAACTTATAAGCTTTTTTGATTATTGTAATTGAGTCATCAGAAAAATTATTTCGAGACATCCCAACTGTATTAAGTCCAATTACTCTTGCAGGATCAGCAGCAACCTTAATATATGCAGGAATATCCATAGTAATAGATGTGTTCATGCCAACAAATGAATAGTCGCCTATCCTACAGAACTGATGAATTGTTGTTAAAGCTCCTATAGTTACAAAGCTACCAACTCTAACATGACCAGCAATACCTGCATGGTTAGCAAAAACATTACTATTACCCAAAATAGAATCATGAGCGACCCCATAATATCATTGAAGGTAAATTATCATTACCTATAATCTTAGTTAAAATTCCATCAACTCCAATTATATGTGGTTGACCTATACCTGCAACTGAAGTTGTAGCAGTACCAGGGGCTTCTTCCACTTTAAATTTCTTATCAGGAGTGCTAAAGTTCTTTTTGCGCATAATAGTTTTTGCGTACAACCTATTGTTGTTGGACCTTTAATAACTACATGGCTTAAAAGTGAGCTTCCTTCACCAATAACTACATCCTCACCGATAAAACAAAAGGGTCCTATTTCTACTGAATCATGAATTATTGCAGAGTCATGAATAATTGATGTTGGATGAATTGCCATTTATTTAGCCCTATCTGCACATAGAATGGTAGCTGAACACACTATTTCATTATCTACTTCGGCCCTACATTCAAATTTCCAGATACCTCTTTTTTCATTAAGGATCTTACTATACAAATGGATGTCATCACCTGGGGCCAAGGCTCTTTTTCTAGAGATCTAACGTTTATCTACTCCAGCAAAAACAGTTACTATTTGGTCAGGCTTTTTTTTGTTAGTTTGAAAGCCTAAAATTCCAGATGCTTGAGCCAAAGCTTCAATAATAATTACTCCAGGCATGACAGGGTTATTTGGGAAATGTCCTCGAAAGTAATCCTCTTCACCAGTAAGTCTTTTGATTGCATGAATATCGCTTCCCTTGTTAATGTCCATCACCTCATCTACAATAGTCATACCTTGGTATTTAACTTTTAAAATTTCATCTTTTATGACTGACATGAGACTAGCCTCTAAATAAAATATCATTAGATGATTTTGCCCATTCTTTTTCGAGTGTGTCGGCATTATACCTACATAATTTCCAGGATTATCTATATTCTTGGTGACTAGAGTATGGGCGCCAATTAATACATCATCGCAAATAGATAAATGTCCTAAAATTCCTGGACTTCCTGAGTTTAACGGTTGTCCGATTGATGTTGATCCGGCTATAGCGCAGCATGCTGCAATAGCAGAATTTTCTCCAAAGAATAACATTGTGAGCAATATGAATTTGGTTATCTAACTTAACACCATCATGTATTTCAGTATTACCTAATGCCGTTGTATCACGTATACCAACAATTTCGACATTATCTCCAATAATTAATCCACCTAATTGTTCAATCTTTTCATATCCATCTTTTGAGGGTGCATAACCAAAACCATCACTTCCTAGAATTGATCCAAAATGGATACTAGAAGACTCACCTAAGATAACATCTTGTACTAATGAGGAATTAGCACTTACATTGCTTCCTTTTTTTAGATGGCAATTTGGGCCTATAAAAGAGTTAGGCCCTATATAAACACCCTCTTCGATAATAACGTTTTCTTCAATAGTAACATTTGCAGAAATGGTAGATAACTTAGATACATCTGCAGACGAACATATGCTGGCACTTTTATGTATAGATGGTGTTTCCAATTTATTCTCTTTATTAACGAACAGTGATGAAATCTTAGCATAGGCTAAATAAGGATCAGAGCATTTTAAAAGATTCGTACTAGATTGAGTTTCAATGCCAGCACTAACTATTACAGCTGCAGCCTGAGTACTATCTAGAAACTTTGAATATTTTTTATTTGATAAAAAAGTTATTGATTCATTATTTGAAAAATTGGGGTATGACAAAGAGATATTCTCATCACCAGTAATTGAAGCATCAATAATTTTTGAAAGTTCTTTAAGAGTAAAAGATATTTTTTTCTGGCTCACAAGTGAGTTTATTCATTAGCCCCAGAAGCTACATGTTTGAAATATTCAGTCATTTGATCTCGGAACAATCCCACATTATCAGCAAAAATAACAGTATCTTTTTTTACAAGGCCTGCTTCCTTGTTTAGCAGCAAGAAGCTCTTGAAGAATCTTTTGTAATGAAGGATTCATATCTCTAAAAATCTTTTCAGCTGTTTCATTTTGCTTGGCTTGAATCTGGCCAACAATAAACTCAAGCTCTTGAGATTTATCTTGAATAGATTTTTGAGCACTTGCAACCTCTTCTTGAGACATTGTTTCTCCATCTTTTTGAAGTGTTTCTGCTAAAGCTTGTCTATCTGCTTGAAGTGTTTGTGCTTGCTCTACTTTTGCAGCATAATCAGCATCTTCCTCTAAAGCTTTAAATGTTTCTCCTTTTTGTTGTGTAGATAAAACAGCAACTCTCATATCAATAACTGCCATACCATCACTAGCGAATGAAGGTACAGGATATTAATAAGAATGATGCTAAAAATAGTTTGTTTAAAATTTTCATTAAATTTGCCAATAGTAAGTTGATGTATTTTATATTAATTTATACTAATTTATACAAAAAGCATGAAATTATCATTTAAAAGACATTTCCAATTGTAAATTGGAATTGCTCAGTTCTCTCTAATGGACCAGCATTAGATGGTTTTGCTATAGCAAAACTCATAGGACCAAAGCCTGTTATCCACGTAACTCCAACTCCATAAGAGTACCTTAACTCTTCCAGATCAGGTTCATAGCAGTTAATCTGATAATCTTTACAATTTGTTGAAAAGACATTACCAAAATCAAAGAAAAATGCAGATCTCATTGATCTTTGATCCTCAATCATTGGAAGTTTAAATATTAATTGAAAGCTACCCTCAACTTTAACATTTCCTCCAATTGGTTGATCTCTATTACTAAACATATAAGGATTGTAAGCAGGTGCATCTGGCTTTCCATCAGCATCAGTGTCTATAAGATTTGGACATGTTCCATCTGAATAATTAAACTCATAACAAGGTGCTTCAGTACTTCTAGGGCCTAGTGTATTTGATTCAAAACCTCTTAAAGATCTTGGGCCTCCGGCGTAAAAATTTTGAAAGAAAGGAGTTTCTTTCGTATCACCAAAAGAAGATAAATATCCAATCTCTCCAGAAAAACCAAATACTAAATTTTGAGATAGAGGTTGATAATACTTTTGTCTAATATTTAATCTATAGTAATTTATATCACTACCGGGCAGTGTTGAGGATAGACTAATAGCGCTTGAGGCTCCATCTGTTGGAAAAGTACCTCTATTAAGAGTAACTCTTTGCCAAGAAGTCTGAGCTGTTAAAGTTTCAAATATATTACCCTCTGATGATAAAAAGTCTGATATCTCTCTTGCTGGTAATGTTCCTGAATCAATATCTGTCTTATCATAAGTTATATTTAAGCCTATTCTTTGTGTATCTGAGATAGGATATCCAAACTGTAAGCCAAGCCCAGCTGAATTAGTTAAATAATTAGCTACGTTAAATTCACCGTAATCAGTTTCTCTAAAGTATGCGTTGTAACCCCTACTAACTCCATCCATGGTGTAATAAGGATCAAAAAAAGAAAGATTATAAGATTCCTGATAAACACTTTTATTAACCGAAATACCTACAGTATTTCCACTTCCTAGGAAATTTCTTTCATTTAGATTAAAGCCAAGCATTATACCAAAATCACTATATCCAACATTACCACCAATTTGACCAGTTGTTTCTTCTTCAACTTGATATACAGCATCAACCTGATCATCAGTTCCTGGAACTGGAATAGTTTCGATATCTACACCCTCAAAATACTGGGTTCTTTTTAATCGTCTTGTCGAATGATCAATTTTTTCTTTGTCATAATATGAAGATTCAAACTGCCTCATCTCTCTTCTTAAAACTTCATCTTGAGTAATCTGATTACCTGCAAATATTATTTTTCTTGTATACGTCCTTTTTCCAGCATTTACTGAAAAAACTAGGTCTACATCTTGAGTATCTTGATTGATTTCAGGAGATCCCTTAACTTCTGCAAATGCATAGCCTTCGTTTCCAAGCACCGTAGTAAAAAATTCTTCAATAGCCGTTATTGCCGCCTGAGAATAAACTTTATCTTTTTGAGTTTGAATAACAGTTTCGTAAGCTTCAGGTTTAATCGGAATATTTCCTATAACACTTACATTGCTAACAGTGTATTGATCGCCTTCCACTAAACCCAATGTAATATGAATACCTTTTCTATTTCGGGTTAAGCTGACCTGGGTCGACTCAAGTGAATACTTTAAATAGCCTCTATCTAAATAATATGATTCAAGATTCTCTATGTCTCCTTGTAATTTTTCTCTAGAGTATTGGTTATCATTTGTTAGAAATGAAAGTATGCTGCCCTCTCCCAATTCAAAACTTTTCAATAAATCATCATCAGAAAATAGCTTATTACCTAATATATCAATACTTTCAATAGTTGCACTTTCGCCTTCATCAACAACAATGCTAACTTGAACTCTATTTCTTGGCTTAATAATTTCGTCAACTTCTACGCTAGCACCATATCTACCTTGAGAAGCATATGATCTAACTAATTCAGCTTTCATTTTGTCTAATGTGGATCTTTTGTAGACCTCGCCTTCCTTAATCCCTACGCCATCTAAACTTTCTAGTAATTGTTCTGTTTTAAGAGCTTTGTTTCCGGAAATATCTATTGCAGATATTGATGGTCTCTCTTGAACAGTAATAATTAAAGTATTTAGCTCTTTACCAATCTGAATATCATCAAATTGCTCAGTAGCAAATAAGGCTCTTGTAATATCTCCAACTTTTCTTTGATCAACTCTATCGCCAACGCTAACAGGTATTACATTAAAGATGCTTCCGGTTGAAACTCTTTGAAGTCCAACTATTCTTATATCATTGATTACAAATTCATCAAATGCTGTAGCTACATTTATAAAACTAAAAGATAAGATGACTAAAAATATTTTTTTCAATTTCATTCCTTTTTAAAATCTTGCTACGTCGTTAAAAACAGCAAATACCATTAAGAATAGTATCATTACAGTGCCTGTAGCATATACGAAATTTTCTACTTTATCAGGTAAAGGTGCGCCTCTAAGAGCCTCAACACCAAGTAGCATAACAAGCTGCCCACCATCCAAAACTGGGATAGGAAGTAAGTTCATAACGCCCAAACTAATACTTAGTAAGGCCATCAAATAAAGAAAAGGAAGAAACCCTGCCTTTGCAGTATCACCAGACATTTTAACTATGCCTATGGGACCGCTTAAGTTCTCAGTACCCATGTTTCCTGTAAACATTTTTCCAATAAATTGGAGAGTTTTAACACTTAGATTGTAAGTTTCTTTTGTTCCCTTGATTATAGATCCAATAAAAGTTCTTTGAAGACCAAATCCAATTCCTAAAAGCTTTGATTCATTACCTGAGGTATCTATAACTGATGTTATTTCTAAAGATAGTTTAAGAACTCCTCAAGTATTTGTATATCAGCCAAATTGCTTTCTAGGCTATTTAAAATAGCTGGTATTTCTGAAGCGTAAGATATGGTTGAATTATTGATAGCTATGATTCTGTCGTTTTTATTTAATCCACCCAATTCAGCAGCTCCTCCAACCAGCAAACTCCCTATTATAGGCAGCATTCTTGTTTGAACTATATTCAATGCATCAACTGGATTTTTTTGTTGCTCGCTGTCAGTTAAAAAATTATCAACTCTTAATGATATCTCTTTTACTGAGTCTGTATTTTTTGAAAGAACGCCAACTAATAATTCACCTGTCATTCCCGCCTTTGAAAGCAGCTCTAAACTTATATCTTTTCTTTCTGAAACTTTAACTCCATCTATTGAAGTTATCTGATCACCTTTTTCAAACATATTGGAATTATTGACTTCATTAATAACAAGAGTTGATTGAGGATCTGGTGTTGTAGAGAAAATAAAAGAAAATATAAATATTGATAATATAAAGTTAGCAACTGGCCCAGCAAGCATGATGGCTGCTCTTTGAAGTTTAGGTTTGGTATCAAAAGTTTGTTCAAGCTGATCTTTAGTAAAATCTTTTTTCAATTCAGGCTCTAATTCAAACATTTTTTTTGTATCATAGAAACATATCCACCTAAAGGAAAAGCAGATAATGCAAATTCAGTTCCATGCTTGTCAACTCTTTTATAGATAACTGGTCCCATTCCAAATGAGAACCTAGGACAGTGAACACCAAAATATCTGGCAACAAAATAATGACCACATTCATGAATAACTACCAATACAAATAAAAGGGCTATAAAGGCCCCTGCGTAGATTAATGTATCTATTAAATAATTCATTTTGAAAGTTTTAAGTTATGGATTTTATCACCTTCTTAGCCTGTATGCGTGCTTCATTGTTTAATTCATTTAAAGTTTCTATATCTTTGGGATTAGACAAAGGCATCAAGTCAAAAGTTCTATAAATAACATCATAAATTTGACTAAACTTTATCTTATCATCTAAAAAAGCATGGACAGCTATCTCATTTGCAGCATTGAAGACCAAGCCTGAAGAGCCGCCGGTGTTACAAATCTCTCTTGCTAGATTCTCAAGTTTAGATCTGTCTGAAGGGAACTCTTGAAAAGAAAGTTTTAGATTGCTGAAGTCTAATTCCTTAAATGCTATGGGAACTTTTCTGATATCACTTAAAGCATTAGCTATTGGAACTTCCATATTGGGATTGCTCATTTGTGAGATACTTGAGCCATCTATATAAGTAACTATCGAATGAATAATACTTTGGGGATGAATTACTATTCAAATAATTTTTCATTTAAATCAAAAAGATATCTGGCTTCAATTAATTCTAAACACTTATTTACTAAAGTAGCAGAATCTATAGATATCTTAGAGCCCATTTCCCAGTTAGGATGCTTTAAAGCATCTTTAGGGGATATATTATTTAACTTAGATAAAGGAATGTCTAAAAAAGGCCCTCCTGAGGCAGTAATTATTATTTTACTAACGTCTGTAGTTGACTTGTCAGCAGGTAAACATTGAAATATTGCATTGTGTTCACTATCAATTGGAATAATTTTCGAACCTTTAGATTTTGCTAGAGGCATGAGTATGTCTCCTGCTGCAACAATACTCTCTTTATTTGCAATCAATACTGTCTTACCTGAATTTACAGCCATTAAACTTGCTTTAAGACCAGCAAAACCAACAATTGCAGATATAACAATATCCACTTTATCATCAGAAATTAAATTTAATAATTCTTGGTCTGAATTTAAAATATTTTTATCTGGATGGGACGAAGAAATTTCGTCATAAGCTTTAATATCATCTATAAAGATATTTTTGGGAGAAAAGTTTTTAATTATAGCTGCTGCTTTCTCAGTATTTTTACCCGCGGCGATTCCATATAAGTTTAAGCTATCACTATTTTGCTTAATGACACTTAATACGCTATCACCAATGCTCCCAGTTGCTCCCAATAAAAGAATATTTTTCATTTAAATACCCAAAGTTTGGATTAATAAAAATAAGAAAGGTGAAGATAGTTGCAGCTGATAAGTGAGAATCAATTCTATCTAAAATACCACCATGACCTGGAAGGATTGACCCTGTATCTTTAACCCCGCTTTATATACTGATATTGAAACATTTGGAAAAGAAAAAAAGAAAGCTGAAAAAGATATTATTAAAACCATTGAAGTTGGTAGCTGATATAAATAAGACATTAACAATGCAAATATTAAAGATGCGGCCATGCCTCCAAAGAAACCTTCCAAGGTTTTATTTGGACTAATATTTTTTAAAAGTGGCGTTTTCCCAAAACGTGATCCTGATAAGTAAGCAAAAGTATCTACCAGTGATGTGTTTACAATAATAATTAAAATTAATAAATGATTAATTTCTTCAATTTGGATAAGTAGTAATAGGCTAGAAAGGAATCCTAAGATAACCGCAAGTTTTAGAATATTGTTATCAAAGGTAATAAGATTCTGATTGAGTGAACCTAGTTTATTTATAAAAAGAAATATTGAAAAAATGAGCCAAAATAGAGCTAATAATGCTGTTAAATTATATAAAAAAAATACATTGAAGCTTTATTTACTAAATGTAAATAAAATAATAAAAAATACATCTAATGCTAGGTTTTTTTTGTGAGTTAGGCCGCTCCACTCCAGATAAACAATCATAGAAAGAATAACTATTACGATTGTTGTTAAAAAAGTATTCGCAACATATATTAATCCTAAAAAAGGAATGACCATCATTAGGCCTGTTGCTGATCTATTTATAAATGTTTGTTTAAATTCTTTTTCCAAACCTTCTCTCCACATTTTTGAATGACTCTAAGCAATGATTAAAATCATCACTTTTAAAATCTGGCCATAATTTATCTATAAACATTATTTCAGCATATGCTATTTGGAATAATAAAAAATTGCTAAGTTTTATTATTTGATTCTGAACTAAATCTATATTATCAATACGTAATACGCCTGTGCCATTAGCACGTAAATCTAAGTCACTTCGATTTCTTTAGCTAAAACTTTAGATGAAATTTCTTTTGCTAAGTCTACAATATCTTGCCTACCGCCATAACCTAGAGCAACATTAAGTTGAAGGGATGGATTTTCTAAAGATGTAGCATCTTCTGCTAAAGATATTTTGTTAATAACATTTGGGCCAAAATCTTCTAAGTTACCAAAAGAACTTTAGCTTAACTTTTTGCTCTGTAAGCTCAGGTACTTGGTCTTCAATGGCCTTGAGTACTAATTTTTTTATTGCCTCTATCTCAGGCTTTGGTCGAGACCAATTCTCAGAACTAAATGCATATAGTGTTAATGAATCAATATTTTGCCTTATAGATTCCTCAACTATAGCCCTAACAACCTCAACTCCTTGCTTGTGACCCTTACTAACATTTAAAGAGTTGGCAATAGCCCACCGACCATTTCCATCCATAATAATTGCTAGATGAGAAAGATTATTTTCTCTGATTTGGGTTGACCCATGATGGTCGATTTATATTTCTAGAAGATCAGATTCTTTATTTTTTAATTCTGAATCTACAACTGATATATAACTGTCAGTTTCTTTTTGAATAAGGTCTTCAGAACGTCTCATGTCATCTTCAGAGATATCTCCAGATGATTGCATGTCCTTTATTTGATTATTGGCATCTCTTCTAATGTTTCTAATTGATATTGTGAAGGTGTTTGAGTTAGAAATGAATCATATGCACTTATAAATTCTTCTATATCTCCATTTTAACTCTAATTAAATCACCTGATGAGCTAGGATTTAAACCTAAGTCAGATGAAGTTATAGCTTTCTCAATTTCTGGCATTAAATTTTTATCCCATGGAGAAATGACTAGTGTTCTATTTTCCTCGACAGAGACATTAGAAGTTTGATTCAAGGGTGTTAAATTTCCATAGTAATCAACTTTAATATCGTCGAGTATTGCAGGATTTGCTCGTCCAGTTCTAATTTTATTAAATGCTGATTTGAGAGAGTCTATAGACTTCTCCATTCTTTCTTTAAGTGATTCAAGTATTGTATTCATATTAAGATATTATTGTACCAATGTGATCTCCGCAAATAATATCTTTAAGAGCATGCTCTCTTGAAACATTAAAAACATTAATAGGAAGTTTATGATCTCTAGCTAAAGTTAAAGCAGTTGCATCCATAACTTTTAAATTTTTAGAAATAGCTTCATCAAATGATAAAACTGGATAAAATTTAGCTTCTGGATTAATTTCAGGATCATCTGAATATACCCCATCAACTCTTGTTGCTTTAAGCATTAGTTCAGATTGAGTCTCAATTGCTCGAAGACACCCAGCTGTATCTGTTGTAAAGATATGGATTTCCTGTACCTGCACCAAAGATTACAACCCTTCCTTTTTGGAGGTGTCTAATGGCCTTTCGTCGGATGATCTACTAATCCTGCAATAGGGATAGCAGACATGACTCTTGTTTTAATACTAGCCCTTTCTAGAGCATCTCTTAAAGCAATTCCATTCATAACAGTAGCAAGCATACCCATATGATCACCAGCTACTCTACAAATTCCTGCTTGATTTAGCTTTTCTCCTCGAAATAAGTTACCTCCACCAATAACAATACCTATTTCAGCATCTATGTCTTTACATTCTTTTATGGATGCAGCCATTGAATCAAGGATTTTAGGATCGATTCCATGCTCATCATCACCAGCAACAGATTCTCCACTGAATTTAACAAGAAGGCGTTTATGTTTTAGATTGGACATGGATTTATTTTAATTGATCGGCAACCTCATCTGCAAAACTTTTAGACTCTACTTCAATCCCCTCACCAACTTTAAATCTTACATAGCCCATAACATCTGCATTATTTTCAGATAAAAGTTTTCCAACAGTCATATCAGGATCTTTGATAAAAGCTTGGGATGTTAAAGATACTTCTGCAAGAAATTTTCTAATTTTTCCTTCTACCATCTTGTTCATGATTGCGTCATCTTTTCCTGACTCTTTAGCTTGCACTTCAAATTCACGTTCTTTATCTAACAATTCGGCAGGTAACTCTGCTGCTGAAATAGCTTGAGGCCTACTTGCTGCAATATGCATAGCAATATCTTTAGCCAAAGCTTTATCACCACCAGTTAATTTGACCATGCTTCCCATACTTTCACCATGACGGTATGAACCAATGACATATCACCATCAAAATTAATAGACTCCATTCTTCTTAATTGGATATTTTCACCAATAGTTTGTATTAAAGCTATTCTTTTTTCTTCTATTTCGCTCGATGCAAATACAGATACATCAGCAACTTTATTAGCTGAAATATATGAAGCAACTTCGTCAGCAAAAGCAATAAATCCTGCGTCTTTTGCAGCAAAGTCAGTTTCAGAATTTATCTCAATAATGGTTGCATAACTATCTGTAGAGATAATTCTAATTACTCCATCAGCAGCAACCCTAGAAGCTTTTTTTTCAGCCTTGAGTGAGCTATTAGATCTTAAAAGATCTAAAGCTTTATCAAGATCTCCTTCACACTCAACTAAAGCTCTTTTGCACTCCATCATAGCGACACCAGACATGTCTCTTAATTCTTTGACTTGTGATGCTTTAATTTCCATTTTTACAACTTGCTAAAAAAAATTTATTTTGAGTCTTCTTCGGAATCTTTAGATTCTTCTACTGGAGCCTCAGCAACTACTTCTTCTACTGGAGCCTCAGCAACTACTTCTTCTACTGGAGCCTCAGCAACTACTTCTTCTACTGGAGCCTCAGCAACTACTTCTTCTACTGGAGCCTCAGCAACTACTTCTTCTACTGGAGCCTCAGCAACTACTTCTTCTACTGGAGCCTCAGCAACTACTTCTTCTACTGGAACTTCTTTTTTAATTATTTCTATTTTTCTTTTGAACATCAGCAACAGGAGCGGGAACATTACCCGTAAAATTGATAATTTTCTTTTATTAAATTGCAATATAAATCAATTGATCTTCTTGCATCATCATTGCCAGGAATAACAGTATCGATTCCATCAGGGTCTGAATTTGTATCTACTAAAGCTATAACAGGTATTCCCATTTTTTTAGCCTCTAGAACTGCAATTTTTTCATGCTTGATATCTATAATAAATAATGCATCTGGAAGACCCTTCATATCTTTTATTCCGCCAACACTTGCTTCAAGTTTTGCATGTTCTTTTTGTATTTCAACAGCTTCTTTTTTGATTAATTTTTCAATTTTTTTCATAGGAAACCATTTCTTCAATATCATGAAGTCTTCTAATTGAACCTCGAATGGTTTTCCAATTAGTAAGAGTTCCTCCCAGCCATCTTTTGTTAACGTAAGGTAGGCCTAATCCAGAGGCTTCTTCTTTAATAGTTTTACTTGTATTATCAAGATGAGCCGACAAATAATACTTTATTATTTTCAATCCTTGTAGATAAAGGCAGCAGCACTTAAGTGTTCTTGGGTAAGGTCAAGATTGATAATACTAATTTTTTTTCTTGTATCAAAGATATATTGATCCATTTTTGGATTCCAAAATCTTTTCTGATGACCGAAATGAACGCCTGCGTGTAACAGGTCTTTTACTGAAACTATACTCATTTTATTTCTCCAGGGTTAAATCTCCAGTCCTAAGCAAAGTTAACTCTTTAAAGAGCACCCCAACTTTGCAGGTTCGGGACCTTCGTGTTAAAAGTTTGGATATTTTATAGAAAAATACACCAATATTAAAGACTATTTTATGATTTGAGAAAATCTTCAAAATTGTATAAACCTTCTTTTTGATTTTTTATCCAATGCGAGGCCTCTAAAGCCCCATCTGCAAAGATATTTCTTGATATAGCCTCATGTCTAAATTCTATTTTTTCAGAATCGCTTAAAAAAATAACTTTATGGATACCGAATATATTCCCAGATCTTTTTGAAATTATTTCAATATTAGAAATTAAATCCTCTTTGTCATTCAATTCTATAATATTCTTTAATTCAATTGCTGTACCTGATGGGGAGTCAAATTTTTGAGCATGGTGAGTATCTTCTATAAAACAATTTAAACTTTTTGTATTTAATTCAACAAAATCTTGAACTGATTTTTTAATAACTGACATTCCTTTACTTAAGTTAAAAGCTAATAGAATTTTTTTATTTTTGGAAAATTCTTTGATTTGTTTAATTTGCTCTAAATCAAAGCCTGTTGTTCCTATTATTATAGATGTATTAATATCTGATATAGATTCTAGAATATTTAATGTTGATGAGGGTCTAGAAAAATCAATTAATACGTCTGCATTTTTAATATTCTTATCATGAATGAGGTTAAGATCATTTTGCTGAGTAGCAATATCTGCAATAGACGACCCCATCTTTCCGGATAGTCCATTTATAAAGACCTTAATCATATCAATCTTGTTTTTGACTTGAGGCTTTGATAAATGATTCAGTGCCTGGATAATTTTTTGATTGGTTTAATGAGTCAGTAAATTCTTTCAAAAGTTTTGTCTGTTTTTTGTCTAGATTTGATGGAGTTTCTACAATAACTCTGCATAAAATATCTCCCCTTCTAGGATCTCTGACAACAGCAGCTCCCTTGCCTCTAATCCTAAAGATCTTTCCAGTCTGAGTTTGAGATGGAATTTTTAAAGATAAAGTGCCCTCTAGAGTTGGGACTTTAATTGACCCACCTATGACTGATATTTCAAATGGAATTGGAGTTTCAAGGTATAGATCTTTACCTTCTCTTTCAAAAATTGGACTTTCGTTCACCCTGATTGCTACAAAAAGATCTCCTGATTGACCTCCTTTCTCCCACTCTCCCTCTCCAGTCAATCTAACTTTATCTCCATTATCAACGCCGGCAAGGTATATTTACAGATAATGTTTTTTCTTCCTTAGTTGCTCCGATGCCATTACATGACTTGCACTTATCCTTAATTACTTGACCAGTACCTTCACATGATGAACATGATTGTTGTAAAGAAAAAAATCCTTGTTGAACTCTTACCTGCCCAGCTCCATTACATCTCCCACAAACTGATGGACTAGAGCCAGCAGCTGCACCTGAGGAATTACAAATATTACATGGAGTATGAGAAGGTATTTTTATTTTAGTTTGAGTTCCTAAAACAGCTTCTTTTAAAGATAGATCGAGATTATATTGAAGATCTTGCCCTCTTCTTGATCTTCCTCTTGAAGAAGACCCACCAAAAGCACCTCCAAAAATATCTCCAAAAATATCTTCAAAAACACATCATTAAAGTTTGGACCTCCGCCCATTCCATCTACACCTGCATGACCATATTGATCATATGCATTTTTTTTCTGTTGATCAGATAAAACATCATAAGCCTCTGCGCATTCTTTGAATTTCTTATCAGCCTGAGGATCGTCCGGATTTCTATCTGGATGATATTTCATTGCTTTCTTTTTAAAAGCTTTCTTTAGTTCTGCAGTAGTAGCCGATCGAGAGACCTCATCTTTGACATTTATCTATAAAAAAATTATTTATCTACTTCGTCTTCGTCTTTAACTTCTTCATATTCAGCATCAACTGTATTTTCTGAGTTCTCATTTGATACTTCGTCTTCACTCTGTCCTTCTTCGGGCGATTCCTGAGTATAAAGTTTTTGAGTCAAAGGGGTAAGAACATCGTTAAGAGATTTTGTTGCAATTTCCATACTTTCAAGATCTTCTGAAGCTATTGCCTCTTCAAGTACGACAACAACTTTCTCTATTTCATCCTTTTCATCATCAGATAACTTTTCATCAGATTCCTGAACTGTTTTTCTTGTTGCATGAACAACATGTCTGCATTATTTTTTGTCTTAACTAACTCTTCGAATTTCTTATCATCTTCAGCGTTGGCTTCGGCATCTTGAACCATTTTTTCAATGTCTTCATCAGATAATCCACTTGAAGCTTTAATCACAATAGATTGCTCTTTACCAGTATTTTTATCTTTGGCTGCAACATTGAGTATGCCGTTAGCATCTAGATCAAACGAAACTTCGATTTGCGGTGTTCCTCTTGAAGCTGGAGGAATATCTGCAAGATTAAATTGACCCAATGATTTATTTTGAGCAGCCTGTTTTCTTTCTCCCTGAATAACATGAACGGTGACTGCTGATTGATTATCTTCGGCTGTTGAAAATACCTGTGATTTTTGGGTTGGTATCGTAGTATTCTTTTCAATTAATGGAGTAGCAATTCCGCCTAGAGTCTCTATTCCTAGAGTTAAAGGTGTCACATCTAACAATAAGATGTCTTTAGTATCACCTGATAATACAGAGCCTTGAATAGCAGCTCCTACAGCTACAGCCTCATCAGGATTTAAGTCTTTTCTGGCTTCTTTTCCAAAGAAATCTTTAACTTTCTTTTGAACCAAAGGCATCCTAGTTTGGCCGCCAACTAATAATATCTCGGATATTTCAGATTTAGAAAGTTTTGCGTCTGATAAAGCAGTTTTTAAAGGCTCTAAACTTCTATCTACCAGGTCTTCTACTAAAGATTCAAGTTTTGCTCTAGTGATTTTATGAACAAAATGTTTTGGTCCTGAGCTATCAGCTGTTATATATGGAAGATTGATTTCTGTCTGAGGAGAAGATGAAAGCTCGATCTTAGCTTTTTCTGCAGCTTCTTTTAATCTTTGCAGGGCCAAAGGATCACTTTTAAGATCAAAACCAGATTCTTCTTTAAATTGATCAACAAAATAATCTATTAACCTTAAATCAAAATCCTCACCACCTAAAAAAGTGTCTCCATTTGTGGAAAGTACTTCAAATTGATGTTCGCCATCAATCATCTGATATTTCAATGATTGGAATTGCAAAAGTACCTCCACCAAGATCATAAACTGCAATCTTTTGGTCTTTTCCTGATTTATATTCAAGGCCATATGCTAAAGCAGCAGCTGTTGGTTCGTTAATAATTCTTTTAACTTCAAGTCCAGCAATCTTACCTGCATCTTTTGTAGCTTGTCTTTGCGCATCATTAAAATATGCTGGAACTGTAATTACAGCTTCTTTAACTTCATGACCTAAATAGTCTTCTGCAGTTTTCTTCATTTTTTGAAGAATCATTGCAGAAAGTTCTGGTGGAGCCATCTTCTTCTTATTAGCTTCAACCCATGCATCACCATTATCTGCTTTAATAATTTTATAAGGAACCATATCAGCATCTTGTTTTACAACTTTATCTTCAAAAGTTCTACCTATTAACCTTTTGATTGCGTATAAAGTATTTTCAGGATTTGTGACTGCCTGTCTTTTAGCTGGCATCCCAACCAATACCTCATCATTATCTGTATAAGCAATAACAGATGGAGTTGTTCTTCCACCTTCTGCATTTTCAATAACCTTTTGTTGTTTGCCTTCAATTACAGCAACACAACTATTTGTTGTTCCTAAATCAATTCCTATTATTTTCGACATATCATTCCCTCTTTAATTTTTTATAACCGTAACTCTTGCTGGCCTTATAACTCTTTGATGAAGCTCCCAGCCTCTCTGAAAAACTTCGCCAACTTCGTTATCATTTTTATTTTTGTCTTTTGTCATTGTTACTGCTTCGTGTTTTTCAGGATTAAAATCCTCATTAACTGGATAGATGGGTCTCATTCCAAATTTATCAAGTGCAGACTCAAAAGACTTTAAAGTTAAACTCAATACCTTCTTTGTCTTCTTTGGTAGCATTCTCAGAGAGATTGTTTAGGGCATGCTCTAAATTATCAATAACTGGAAGTAGTTCTGCTAATAGTTTTTCAACTCCATATTTATGGGCTTTTTCAACCTCAGCTAGAGTTCTTTTTAAAGCATTATCTAAATCAGCCTTTGCTCTAAGGGAAGCTTTTTCTAAATCTTCATTCTTATCTAATAGTTCCTCATAGGTATCTGATCCCATGTTTGAATTAGAGGCAGTAGAATTTTCTAACTCTTCTTCTAAAGATTTATCTTCTTTTGTATTTTTTGACATATTTGCTCCCTCGTCGTAGTATATTGGGGTTTATATGCTTAGTTCAAGTGGGTTTTAAAAAATTATGACTTAATTTTTTTTACGTACAAGACCATACTATGCTCAATTAGCTCAAATCCTCTGGCTTTCGGCAAGCATTTTTTGCCTTTCTTCGATCAAGTCATCTGAAAACTCAATCACATCCCCAGTATCTAGACACACCATATGATCATGATGCTCATCAGAATTAATTTCATACACTGCTTTCTTCAAAATTATGCTTTTTTACAATACCAGCTGATTCAAATTGCGTTAAAACTCTGTATACAGATGCTAAACCTATATTTTCACCCATTTGTATTAGCTCTTTATAGATATCTTCAGCACTAAAATGAACATCTTGATAGGCTGTTGAAGCAAGAACTTCCATAATTTTAATTCTGGGAGTGGTGGCCTTTAAGCCGGTTTTTTTTAGTTCAAAATTTAAAACATTTTTTAAAATTATTATCACTTATGTTATAGAACAAAGTATAATCCATCTTGTCGAAATATAAAGACAACTTTTAAATCATAGGTAAATGAAACTAAATCAAAAAAAGATCTTCGCAATAATCCTTACATTATCGTTCCTTGGAGCCTGTAGCACTTTTGGTTTTTATAATGTTCCTATTGTTCAAGGCAATCTATATGAAGAAGAAGATCTTGAGAATCTTGCTAAAGGTTTGTCAAAAGATCAAGTTAAGTTCATTCTTGGTACAGCTATGATACAAGACCCATTTCACAAGAATAGATGGGATTACGTGAACAAAGTTACTATCGGTGATTTGGTGATTTCAGATAAGAAAACTAACTCTATATTTTGATTCTAATGAAGCTTTAGATAGCTGGGTTGTTGAAAATATATAACAGTTAGGCTTTCTGTCTTCTGCGTTCTTTTGGGTCTTGTTTTAATGGTCGATAGATTTCGACTCTCTGCCCTTCACTTAATCTATATCTTTCAGGAATAGGCTTAAAAACTCCATCTAAAATCTCACCATTAACACCAATAGTTATTGAGTGGGTTATGGAATCTAAAATACTTTTTACTGAGGGTAATTTTAGGATTTCAGCTACTGTTGAACTTTCAGAAACATCTAGATTTAAAAAATATTTTTCAACCTCACCTTGATATGTAAAGAATATTCTCATTCGGCTCTCTGGATAAAAGCATTTATATATTTAGTAGCAAAAGAATCTATTAAAGCCTGCCTCATAAATGGCCTCAGAAGAAATGGAACATCAAATTCCACATAAAAGCTTACCAAACAACCTTTGTCTTTTTTAATAACTTGCCAAGAAGCTTCTAGATTGTTAAAAGGTCCCTTCATTTGTTTAATTTTTAATTCTGTAGGAGTTTTATAATTTTTAGATTCAATAAATGATTGTGCTCTCCATTTCCAAATACCTTCTCCATCTCATAATCTTGTGTCTCAGACAAAATTTCGGACTTAGTACATCCAGGTAAAAAATTTTTGTAATCTTCAACATCTCGCAATTGATGCAAATACTTCTTCAGAATCTTTAGCTATATATTCTTTATAGTTATATGTATTTGGCATTTATCCAAAAATTGCATTATAAAAAATTAGTCCAACTGACATTGGGGCAACAAACTTAACAAAGAATCTCCATGTACCAAATAGGATAGGATTAACATGTCCAATTTCTTGATTTATTAAATTTTTGTCCATAAACCATCCAACAAAAATTGCTATCAACATTCCACCTAATGGAAGAAATATCTGATTTGCAATAAAGTCCATGGAATCCAAAAAGTTTCTACCAGGAGTTAAATTAAAGTCACTCCATAAATTAAAACTGAGGACTGTTCCTATTCCTAACGTCCAAGTAAGAAGAGATATTGAGATAGCTGCTAACTTTCTACTCATAAAGCCTTCTTCAGAAATAAATGCAACTCCAGGTTCAAGAAGCGATATGGATGAACTTAATGCAGCAACTGATAAAAGTATAAAAAATAGTGGTCCTACAATTTGGCCATAAGACATTTGATTAAAGGCTGTTTGAAGTGATTCAAATACAAGCCCTGGACCACTATTAGGCTCTAGTCCAAATGCGAATATGATTGGAAATATTGCTAAACCAGCAAAGATAGCAACTAAAGTATCTAAAGAGGCAACTGTAAATGATGTTGGTATTATTTTTTGCTCTTTTGGCATGTATGCGCCGTAAGCCATTATTGAACCCATACCTAAACTTAAACTAAAAAATGCCTGCCCCATGGCGCTTAAAAAAGTATTTGAGTCTACTTCAGAGAAGTCAGGTGCAAATAGAAATGAAAATGCTCTAGCAAAGCCACCGCTAAGAATTCCATTTATGACCATAAAAATCAGCAGGACTCCTAGCATTGGCATTAATATTTTAACCATTCTTCCAATGCCATTATTAATACCTGCAGAAACGATTGTTGCTGTTAGAAACATAAATAACGTATGCCATGCTAATAGGTTTAGAGGCGAAGAAATAATATTTCCAAATTGCTCAGCTGAATCAATTGCACCAGCTGATGTGGCAGCAATAAATATATAATTTAAGCATATCCCAGCTATTACACTGTAAAAAGATAATATTAAAATTCCAGCTGCTATTCCGCTCCAGCCAACTACTTGCCAAGCAGAAGTTGAATTGGAATCTCTTGCAACAAGCCTCATTGCATTGATTGGACTATTCCCAGACCTTCTTCCAATAATTATTTCGCTGATCATTATAGGAATTCCAATCGCTAGGATGCATAACAAATAAATAATTACAAATGCACCGCCTCCATTTGTTCCAGCTTTATATGGGAAACCCCATATATTACCGAGCCCAACTGCTGAGCCTGTAGCAGCTAATATAAAGGTCCATCTACCTACCCAGGAACCATGACTTTTAAGTTTTGAGAGCTTGTCCATATTAATATCCTAAAAATTAATCTAACTATAAGGGTTAACTATATAAGCAATAGTTACTAAAAAACAGATCGAAACCAAAACTGTTAGTTTTTTTCTTAGTTCTTTGTACTCTACTTTTTGATCAAAAAGAATATCTCTTTTACTTTCAAAATAATAGAAAGCATTAAAACCAACTAAACTAAGACTTAATGCTGACATCGGATTTATAAAAGTCATCCCTAAAATAAGGCATCCAAAAAGAGAAAAAGATATTCCATAAATAAGATTTAAGCTTTGCGAATAATTATTGTCACTCCATCCCCAAGACATCCCTCCTAAAAACGAAAGAATCATTGAGCTATAAAAAGAAAGAGCCAAAATGGAATAGTTAGCTATCTCTCCACCAAAAATCCAAGGAGTTATAGAGAAAGAACAAAAGGGTATAAATCCCATATAACCAAGTGTTTTCTTTAATTGTAGTATCTTCAAAATTAATTAATCCTTATTAAGAGTTGCAGTTGTATTTAGTGCATTCATAATAATGTTATGTCAAAGCAAAAAGACTCAGTTATTGTAAAGAATAAAACTGCATCAAGGAACTTCATTCTAGGAGACTCTTATCAAGCTGGAATTGTTCTAGAAGGCTGGGAAGTTAAATCACTAAGAAATAAGAAAGTAGATGTGAAAGATTGCTATGTAACCCTAAAAAATCGAGAAGCGTGGTTGATTGGAATGAAAATACTCTAATTCCTCTTATATGAATCATGAGGAAACAAGACCAAGGAAACTACTACTTAATAAAAAAGAGATACGAAAAATTATTGGAAAGCTTAACAAAGAAGTCTTACCTGTGTTCTGACTTCACTATATTGGAAGGAAAATCATATTAAATGTGATATTTCTATTGGAAAAGGTAAAAAACACCAAGATCAAAGGCAAGATATTAAGAAAAGAGACTGGGAACGAGACCAGGGTAGAATCCTCAAAAATGCTAAAAACAATAGCCATCCTACTAAAAATTTCAAGTAATACTGTATAATCATCATCCCTATGGGGGCGAACAGGGTTCGACGTTTCTACTGGACTCCGAAGCGCATGCCAAGATTGTGGTAATTCTTGTAAAACATACTACAAAAAATTTAGTTGCAAATAACGACAACTACGCTTTAGCAGCTTAATGCTAACCGATGCAAAAATTGACTATGGTTTGAAGCATCGGCAAATATCATAGTCTAGCCAAGCTGTGTTGCTTGGACACAGTTTGGTTAAAACTAATCAAGCTCGCTTTAGTACCCTGCTCCTCGGGTCACAAAAGTTAAAAAGCCAATTGGGTGAGCTATGCATGTAGAAGTTAGGCTGAAGGATTAGCGGACGCGGGTTCAATTCCCGCCGCCTCCACCATTTCTTAATATTTATAATTAAAAAAAATATGGACATATATGGTCTACATCATTAAACTACGCTCCACTTATGGCAAATTCAAAACAAACTATTAAAAGAGCTAAGCAGAATATTGCTACATATAAGCTCAAACATGCGCAAAGATCTAATTCAAATGACTTCAAACCTAGGCAGTGTATTTGAGGTTAAATTCCCAACCGCTTTTACAAGCAGAGAAGAAGTAAATGGAATGCGTCAAGAATATATTAACGGTAGGAGTAACGCTGCTCGATACAAGAGTAGGTTAAATAAAGCTGTTAAAGCTTTAGGCTAAGTCAGACTTAATATTAGTAATCTCTTCAGTAAGAGAGTTTAAAAGCTTTTGTGTGCCCTCTCCTGTTGCAGCAGAAATAAAGAAAATATCATCTTCAGGTATTTTAAGTTCCTTTTGTATAGTTTCTGAATGGTGACTTCGAGTATCTTCATCAATCAAATCAATTTATCTAGCCAGACACCTTCTTGCTTTGAGATAAGAACACTATTTTCTTCATAAGATTTTAATTCCCATTTTTGATGCTTTATAGATATTTTTTCTTGAGCATTTAATGATATCGTTATTAATAACGAAAGAAGGAATAGTTTTTTCATTGTATTATTTTTTGTGATGAATTAATTCTTAATCCTGCTCCTTCAGATGCGCCTTCAATTAATCCAGGTATATCTGCAATTACATAACTTGAATCAGATGTTTGAATGGTTCCTAAGTGAGGTCGCAGTGTGGTAAACGGATAGCTTCCTATTTTTGGCTTTGCTGAGGATACTGTGTTTAGGAAAGTAGATTTTCCTGCATTAGGAAATCCTACCAAACCAACATCAGCTAAAGATTTTAGCTCAAGTCTTATAAAACGAACCTCACCTTCGAAGCCAAGTGTAAATTTTCTAGGTGCTTGATTTCTACTTGATTTAAAACGAGCATTACCTTGACCGCCATCTCCACCTTTAACAACAGTATATAGCTGGTCTATTTCACAACAATCCAATATGACTTCATTTGAGGCATCATCATAAATTACAGTTCCTTGAGGTATATCAAGGATTAAGTTATCAGCAGCAGCACCTGACATATTTTTTCCAGACCCTTGTTTGCCATTCTTAGCGGAGAAGACTCTAGTATTTCTAAAATCTATGAGTGTATTTTTATTGAGATTAACTTTAAAAATTATATCAGCGCCTTTGCCACCATCTCCACCATCTGGTCCGCCAAAAGGGACAAATTTTTCACGTCTAAAGCTGACTGAGCCGCCCCCACCATTTCCAGCCTTAACTTCAAGAAAGGCCTCGTCAATAAAATTCATGATAAAAAGAAACTGTTATTGAGCAATAACGTTAGCAGTTTTTCTGCTTTTAGGACCTTTATAAGTAAATTGAACAACGCCTGGTGCTTTAGCAAATAAAGTATCATCTTTACCGATACCTACATTAATTCCAGGATGAGTATTAGTTCCTCTTTGACGTATAAGAATCTCGCCAGCTTTAACGACTTGTCCACCGTATCTTTTAACACCAAGCCTCTTGGCGTTGGAATCTCTTCCGTTCTTACTTGAACCACCTGCTTTCTTATGTGCCATTATTTACTCTCTAACTTAATTGATTTAATTTCAACTTCGAGAATATCTAGCTCTATGACCAACCTCTTGTCATACTATGCTTTCTTCTTCTAAATCTTAAAATAGAAATTTTATCTGCTTTGACGATATCTTTAATTTCGGCTGTAACTTTAACATTAGACAAATATGGTTGACCAATCTCAACATTTTTATCATCAACATAGAGTAAGACGTTATCAAAGGTAACTTTTTTTCCAGGCTCATCGCCCAATAAATCTACAGAAAGATACTCACCTTCCTCGATTTTATGTTGTTTACCACCTGATTCTATTACTGCATACATGTTTATATTCCTAAAGGTGGCAAAATATACGCTTTAATGAGGAATTTATCAATAGTTATGTATAATTTTGATGCAATTAGGAGCACTGATGAAAGTAATTAATAACTCAGATAAGAAAATTGAACTTAAGATAAATAAACTTATAAAAAGTGAGATTATTAATGAAAGAGTTATTCAAAAATTATATGACTATATTTTTAAACAAAATGGGAAGCAGTTAAGACCTCTCTTGAGTTTAATTGCCTCAGGTGGCGATAAAAGAAAAACTGTAAAAAGAGTCAAAGTTGCAGCAATTATTGAGCTTCTTCATACAGCAACATTAGTTCATGATGATGTGGTAGATGAATCAAACTTAAGAAGAGGAGCTAAAACAATCAATAATTTTTGGACTAATTCTCATGGGGTTCTAATGGGGGACTTTATTTATTCTAAAGCATTCATGCTTATGGTTAATTTATCAAATATTAAAATACTCAGTGAACTATCCAAGGCAACAAATGATATTTCAAAAGGCGAGCTGATACAGTTAGATCTCATTGGGAAAAAAGAAGTTTCGCTTGATGAATTAATTCAAGTAAGTTACTACAAGACAGGGAGGCTTTTTGAGGCATCGGCAAAATGCGGAGCTATTCTCGTTGCAAAAGATGATAAGAAGTATATTAATACTATTAGTAATTTTTTAATTTTTCTAGGAATGGCTTTTCAGATTAAAGATGATATGTTGGATTACTCTTATGATACCAAGCATTTAGGAAAGCCAACATTGCAAGACCTGAGGGAAGGAAAAATAACTTACCCTCTTTATTTTGCAATGAAAGCTGCAAATTCTAAAGACAAGAAATCTTTACAGAGCTTCCTGGGAGTTAAAAAAGAAAATGTAGGTTCTCAGGTCATAGAAAAGATTAATGCTCTTGGTGGAATTTGTAAGACCGAAGAACTCTTAAAAAGTTATATTAAAAAATCAACACGATTAGCTGATAAGATTGAAAATAAAAAAATTAGAGAAGAAATGCTAAACTTAAGTAAGTTTTCATATGAGAGAACAAAATAATGTTTAAACCTCAAAGTAAATACTCAAAAGAAGAATTAATTGAATGTTCTAAAGGAAATCTCTTTACCAATGAGGGAGATGGAAGATTGCCAGCAGATCAAATGCTGATGTTTGATGAAATTTCTAATATTGATAATTTTAGTGGTGAATTTCAAAAAGGAAGTATCACTGCAGTTTTAAATATTAATCCTGAGTTATGGTTTTTTGATTGCCATTTCAAAAAAGATCCAGTAATGCCTGGCTGCTTAGGGCTTGATGCTATGTGGCAACTTTTAGGCTTTTATCTTTTATGGTCAGGACTTCCGGGTATTGGAAGAGCTTTAGGCGCAGAAAAAATTAAATTCTCTGGGCAAGTGCTTCCTTCTGCAAAAATAGTCAGATATGAAATAGATATTAAGAAAGTAATTAATCGTGGAGCAGTTCTTGGTGTTGCTAATGGTAAAATGTTTGTAGATGATAAAGAAATTTATAATGCTGAAAAACTTAAAGTAGGCTTATTTAAAGATCCGGGTAATTTCTAATGAAAAATGTAGTGGTAACTGGTGTTGGAATTAAATCTTGTATAGGGAATACCTATGATGAGGTTCTTAGTAGTCTTCAAGAAGGTAAATCTGGGATAACTTCAAATCAATCATATTCTGATATGGGCTTTAGAAGTCAAATATCTGGTTCTATCGATTTAGATTATTCAGAATTAATTGATAGAAAACTTCTTAGATTTATGAGTAATGCAGCAGCTTATGGATATCTAGCAGCTCTTGAAGCTATATCAATGTCAGGTTTAAATGAGGATGATTTAGATTCTCCAAAAACAGGAATCGTTGCTGGATCTGGCGGAGCATCATCTCAAATTGTCTGGTTCTGAACAAGACGTTACTACCAATAAAAGTCCTAAAAGAATTGGGCCATATGCTGTTACTAAAACAATGGGTAGTACTGTATCTGCAATCCTAGGGACAACTCTCAAGCTAAAAGGTGTGAACTATTCAATTTCCTCTGCTTGTTCAACAAGCGCTCATTGTATTGGTCATGCAGCAGAGCTTATCCAAAGCGGGAAACAAGATATAGTGATTGCAGGTGGTGCTGAGGATGAACATTGGACATCATCATCTATGTTTGATGCTATGGGAGCTCTTTCTTCATCTAAAAATGATTTACCAAAAAGTGCTTCAAGACCATTTGATAAAAACAGAGATGGTTTTGTTATTTCTGGTGGTGGGAGTATTCTTGTTCTCGAAGAGTACGAGCACGCAAAAAAAAGAGGTGCTAAAATATATGCAGAATTAACAGGTTATTTTGCAAATTCAGATGGATATGACATGGTGGCTCCTTCTGGTGAAGGGGCAGTGAGATGTATGCAAGAAGCATTAAAGATGGTTGGAAAAAATGTAGATTATATTAATACTCATGGAACAAGTACGCCTGTTGGTGATATTGCAGAACTTAAGGCAATTAACAGGGCATAAAAAGAATATCAATATTAATTCTACAAAATCTATGACGGGCCATTTACTTGGAGCAACTGGGGCTCAAGAAGCAATTTATTCAATAATGATGATGCAAGATAGTTTTATTGCTCCATCAATTAATATTGATAACATTGTGGATGAAGCGGATGGAATTCATATAAATACAGAAACGTTATCAAAAAATATTTCTTCTGTTATGAGTAACTCTTTTGGTTTTGGTGGAACTAACGCCAGTCTCAGTAAATGTTAGTAAAGTTTGAATAAGGCTTCTTTGGTATAAGGAATAACATCCTCCAGTCTTCCCTCTTTCATCTTAATTACCCATTCAGGGTCTGATATAAGAGCTCTACCAACTGCGACCATATCGTATTTTTTATTTGATATATCTCTTATAGCCATATCTATATTTGTTGGTGATGCTGGAGCACTCATATCTATAAAATCTGAATCAAGACCGACGCTGCCTACACTGATTGTTGGAAGTCCTGTAAGTTTCCTTTCCGATTTTTTTTAGGTTTTATAATATCAAATTCACTTTCCCAAAATCTTCTCATGCTTGAATGAAGATAATCAAGTCCAGCTTCTGCAGGTGGAGTAAGCACTGTTTTGAGCTCTTCAGGAGTTGAAGCTAATCTTGCTTCATAGTCTTGCTGCTTCCATTGTGAAAATCTCAGCCCAACAATAAAATTACTTAGTAAATACAACAAAAGCTTTAACTATATTGGTTGCTATGTCACCGACTATTCCAGATATTGGGATTATTAAGGTACATATATGAAAAACCACCCTCATTAGAATTATCAATCAAATAACCATGCCGGATACAGGATCAGTTCTTTTAGATGGAGAACCTTTAAAGCCGCACCATGTTCAGTATATTGGATACTTGCCTGAAGAAAGAGGCTTATACAAGTCCATGAAAGTTGGAGAACAAGCTCTTTACTTGGCCACACAAGTCCGGAGGCTGTATGACCTGGAACTTCTGGATCCGGCCCCATTCCAGCTTTTCTAAAGCCGCCACAATGCCATAATTGAGCTACAACTGAACCATTTTGTTTTTTAATTGCTTCTACTACCTTCTTCCAAGCATTTCTAGCTTTTTCACTATCAAGTCTTGGAACATTTGGGTATGCGCTTGAAGCTTTATGACTAACCTCAACTCCTTCAGTTATTATTAGTCCCAACACCTCCAGCAGCTCTCTTGGCATAGTAGGTTGGAGCGTAATCAGCCGGAACTCCTTTTGGAGAAAAACTCCTTGTCATAGGCGCCATAACAATTCTATTTTTTAGCTTTAAGCCATTGAGATTATATTCAGAAAAAAGCACGTTTTTTGAGTCATTCATAAGTCTTGATGATGGGGTATATAAAGGATATCTATTCTATGTTATTTTTTTTTAATTCACGTTTCTCCAGAAAAGACATTACCCCTTCTGCTGCATCCTCAGATGCTCCTCTAGAATCAATAGCCTTACTGTCTATAATGTGTGCATCTTCTGGGCTAGGTGCTGAAGACATATCCCAAATCATATGTCTGGTTAATGCAACAGAGACTGGTGCGGTATTAGAAATGAGTTTCTTGGCAATCTTCTTAGTTTCATTTAGTAATTCTGATGGCTCAAATAAATAGTTAACAAGTCCAAATTTTAAAGCATCTTTAGCACTAAAAAGCTCTCCAGAAAAACATAGTTCTAATGCTTTTGATATTCCTACAATTCTAGGTAAAAACCAACTCGAGCATGCATCCGGAACAATGCCTCTTTTTGCAAAAACAAAACCAAATCTACTCGAAGATGAAGCAACTCTTATATCAGCAGCTGGGGTTTTCTGAAGACTCGCTATTTATGGCAAGCAATCAAGATAGGTTTCTGTGTCCCAGTTAGTCACAGTCTGGTTAAAGCGTTCCCGAGTCTCTTCTAAATTCTGCTTCATATTCAG
The DNA here is from genome assembly GCA_905181645.1 of uncultured SAR86 cluster bacterium. Taxonomy (GTDB): domain Bacteria; phylum Pseudomonadota; class Gammaproteobacteria; order Magnimaribacterales; family D2472; genus MED-G78. Next base: position 486,109 of record CAJIYN010000001.1, on the reverse strand, counting down.
CAGAAGTATCAAACTCTGAATTAAAAGTTTCTGCACCTGCAGATAAATCTGCACCAGCACAAAAAGCCCTGCCCTCTCCTGTAATAATTACAACGTCACTTACAAATGCATATTTACTAAAAACATCAAGCATTTCAGCACCGCCATAAATACCATTAACTGCATTTTTTAATCTAACGCTTTTATTTACCAATAGAATCCTCTTCTTTGAAATGAATTGTCTTATAGTTTTCCACTACGATAGTTTTTTAAAAAGGTATATCTTCTTCTGAAATTCCAGTGCTATCACTTTGTGATAATGAGCTAGAGTTAGAGTTGGATTGATCCATTGAAGAGTCACCTTGGCTTGGACGAGAATCTAAGAAATTAAACTGATTACCAACAATTTCAGTTGTCCATCTGTCATTACCATCTTTATCCTGCCATTTTCTTGTTTGAAGTTTTCCCTCTACATAAATTTTAGAACCTTTATCTAGATATTTTTCAATTGTTTCAGCTGGCTTGCCAAAAAAAACAACTTTATGCCACTCTGTTTTATCTCTCATTTCACCAGATTCTCTGTCTTTCCATGATTCTGTTGTAGCTATTGAAAGATTCGCTACAGCTGAATTAGTTGCTGTGTATCGCATTTCAGGTTTTTGACCAAGATTACCTATCAATATCACTTTATTTACGCCATTGCTCATAATTACCTCTTATAATAATCAGTAAAGTTTAACCTAAATTTATTTAATCATCACCGGTATTTTATTACTTATGGAAAGTATTTATATTAAAGGCGCAAGAACACATAATCTTAAGAACATAAGTCTTGAGATTCCTAGAAATAAAATTATTGTTATTACTGGGCTCTCAGGTTCTGGTAAGTCTTCTTTAGCTTTTGATACTCTTTATGCAGAGGGGCAAAGAAGGTATGTTGAGTCATTATCAGCATATGCAAGGCAGTTCTTATCATTAATGGAAAAGCCAGATGTTGATCATATTGAAGGACTATCTCCTGCAATATCAATCGAACAAAAAGCTACCTCTCATAATCCTCGCTCTACAGTAGGAACCATAACTGAGATTTATGATTATTTGAGACTACTTTTTGCCAGAGTTGGCTCACCTAGATGTCCTGAACATGGAGATGATTTAAAAGCAAAAACTATTTCAGAAATCTGCGATGAAGTTTATCGTTTGGAAGAGAATACTAAAATTATGATACTTGCACCTTTGATAAGAGGTAAAAAAGGCGAGCATCTTGGAATTTATGAAGAACTTAGAAAAGAAGGCTATGTAAGGGTGAAAGTTGATGGAATTGTTTATCCAATGGAAGAATTTCCTGATCTTGAAAAGAATAAGAAGCATGATATATCAGCGGTAGTTGATAGGATTGCCTTAAAACCATCAGATGAAAATAGAATTAGGCTCTCAGAATCAATTGAGAATGCATTAAGGCTTGCAAATGGTCTAGTAAAGATTGAATCCATCGATTCTTCAAAAGTTGATCAACTTCACTCGTCAAATTTTTCATGTTCTCAATGTGGATATGCCATCGCAGAATTAGAACCAAGAATGTTTTCATTTAATAATCCTTTTGGAGCATGTACAAGGTGTGATGGTCTTGGCGTTATTCAATACTTTAATGAAAAAATGTTAATACCAGATGAGGATGTTTCAATTAGCAATGGAGCTATTAAAAAATGGAATAGAAGAAATAGATTTTATTATCATCAATTAAAATGCTTAGCAAAACATTATGAATTTAGCCTTGATACTCCATGGAAAGATTACTCTGAAGAATTAAAGAAGCTCGTGCAAGGGGTTCTAAAGAACAAATTGATTTTTCTCATAGATTTAGAAGTGGAAGCAAAATAGTTAGAAGACATAGGTTTGAAGGAATTATTCCTAATACTGAAAGAAGATTTAAAGAAACAGATTCAGATTTTATGAGAGATGATCTTGCTAAATTGATGTCTAAGAGTTCCTGTGATGAATGCAATGGCTCTAGATTAAATAAAGAATCAAGGAATGTCTTTATCAATAAAACCCCTATTTATGAAATAACAAATCTAAGAATATCAGATGCATTAGCATTCATGAAAAATATGAAGTTGACTGGATCGAAAGCAAAAATTGCAGAAAGAGTTTTAAAAGAGATAGTTCAGAGATTATCTTTTTTATCTGATGTTGGATTAAATTATCTAACTCTTGAAAGAAGCGCTGAAACATTATCAGGTGGTGAAGCGCAAAGAATAAGGCTTGCTAGTCAAATAGGATCTGGATTAGTTGGGGTTACCTATGTTCTTGATGAACCCTCAATTGGCCTTCATCAAAGAGATAATTCTAAGCTGATAAAAACGCTAAATCATCTTAAAAATCTTGGTAATACAGTTATTGTTGTTGAGCATGATGAAGAAGCTATTAGAAGTGCAGATCATATAATTGATATTGGGCCTGGTGCTGGAAAGCATGGAGGAGAGATATGTGCATCTGGCACTATAGAAGATATATTAAATAATAAAAAATCTATAACGGGACAATACTTATCTGGCAAAAAAGGTATAACTATTCCAAAAAAACGGACTAAACCTGGATCAGATTTTGTTTCTATAACAAAAAATGACGATCTGGAATGGCAAGGCCTCTTTCCCAGTCGGTTGCATGACTGCAGTGACCGGGGTTTCAGGATCTGGAAAATCATCGCTTGTGTCTGGTACTCTACTTCCATTAAGTTCATTTATGTTAAATAAATCGAAGCTAACAAAAGAAATTAAATGTGAAAAAATAGAAGGTTTAGACTACTTAGACAAAGTTATCAGTATTGATCAATCGCCTATAGGCAGAACCCCTAGATCAAATCCAGCAACTTATACTGGAGCTTTTGGTCCTATTTAGAGATCTTTTCTCTGAGTCAGTTGAAGCTAAATCACGAGGATACACTCCTGGTCGTTTTAGTTTTAATGTTAAGGGTGGAAGATGTGAAGCTTGCGAAGGAGACGGGGTTACCAAGGTAGAAATGCATTTTCTTGCAGATGTATATGTGCTTTGTGATGTCTGCAATGGTCAGAGATATAATGAGCAAACTTTTGATATTAAATTTAAAAATAAAAATATTAGCCAAGTCTTAAATATGACAGTTGAGGAAGGTTTAGAGTTTTTTGATGCAATTCCAACAATTATAAAAAATTAAAGACTATTCAAGATGTTGGTTTGGGTTATATAAGTCTAGGGCAACAAAGCTTTCAGGAGGTGAAGCTCAACGTATTAAGCTTGCTAAGGAATTATCAAAAAGAAGTACAGGTAAAACACTTTTTGTATTAGATGAGCCTACTACTGGACTTCATTTTGCTGATATAGAATTATTGCTAAAAGTATTAGATAGGCTTAAAAAACAAGGTAATACAATTGCAGTCATTGAGCACAACCTGGATGTTATTAAAACAGCAGATTATATAATTGATCTTGGACCAGAAGGTGGAAGTGAGGGTGGTTCAATTGTTGCAGAGGGAACTCCTGAAGATGTATCAAAGGTTAAAGAATCTTATACAGGTATGTACCTAAAAGAAATTCTTGATAACTAAGCTGCGTTATCTTCTTTTAATTCAGGCGCTGAATCTTCTTGATTAATATTTCTATCAACTAATTCCATATATGCCATATCAGCTTTATCACCAGGTCTAAATCCTGCCTTAATAATTCTTGTATACCCACCCTTTCTATCTTTAGCATTCACAGAAACTTCAGAGGTAAAAAGCTTACCAACAGCAGCATCTGATCTCAATCTACTAAAAGCTAATCTTCTATTCGCAACTGTATCTTTTTTACCAATAGTTATAAGTGGCTCAATTGTCATTCTTAACTCTTTTGCCTTGGCAAGAGTTGTTCTGATAATTTCTCTTTCAATCAATGCAATAGAAAGATTTTTAAGCAAAGCCTTTCTATGAGAAGAGTTTCTATTTAATTTTCTACCTGCTTTTCTATGTCGCATATTTAATTAACCTAATGGAGGCCAGTTCTCTACCACCATTCCTAGTGATAAGCCTTTAGATGCAAGAACATCTTTGATTTCATTTAATGATTTCTTTCCAAGATTTGGAGTTTTTAATAGATCAAATTCAGATCTATGTATTAAATCTCCAATAAGGAAAATGCTTTCAGCTTTTAGACAGTTAGTTGATCTAACTGTTAATTCTAGCTCTTCAATTGATCTTAAAAGGAAAGGATCAAAGTCATTTTGATCTTTCTTAGCTTCTTGTTCAGCAATAGCATCTAAATCGACAAAAGAACTAAGTTGTTGTTGAAGGATAGTAGCTGAATGCTCAATAGCCATTTTTGGATCTAAAGTACCATCAGTTTCAAGCTCAATAACTAATTTATCAAGGTCTGTTCTTTTTTCAAACCTAGCATTATCAACTGTATAAGAAACTCTTCTTACAGGGCTATAGGAAGCATCTACTTTTAAAGCTCCAACCACTCTATTTTCATCATCTCTTAAATCAGCTGGTTCATATCCTCTTCCAGTTTGAACTGTAAGTATCATCTTAAGGTTAATTTATCAACAATAGTTGCTATATGATGATCTCCATCAACAAGCTCAACATTGCCTGGAACTTCAAAAGATGAAGCTGATACTTCACAAGGTCCTGCTATATCAAGAACTAATGTTGCTGATGTTCCTTCAATTATTTTAACTGGAAGATCTTTTAGGTTTAGGAGAATATCAATAACATCCTCTCTTACACCTTCTATAGTACTGTATTCATGAGCAACGCCTTCGATAGTAGCATCTGTAACAGCTGCTCCTGGCATTGATGATAATAAAATTCTTCTTAGGGCATTGCCTAGAGTATGACCAAAGCCTCTTTCTAGCGGCTCAAGAGTTACCTTGGATACATTTATTCCTTCATCATCTACTTGAATATCTGATGGGACTAATAAGTCGATTACTGATGTTTGCATAATTTCCCTCTTTTCTTTTTTAAAAAATATTGTTATTTAGAGTAAAGCTCAACAATTAAATTTTCATTAATTTCTGTACTTAGCTCTGTTCTATCTGGAACATTTCTAAATACACCCTTTAAATTCTTGTCATCAACTTCAACCCAGTCACAGACTTCTCTGGATGCTGCAAGCTTAAGTGCAGCTTGAATTCTTAAATGGCCTTTTTTAGATTCTCTAACAGCAATTTCATCGCCTGCTTGAACTTGGTAGGATGGAATATTTACCGTAGTACCATTTACTGTAAATGCTTTATGAGAAACCATTTGTCTTGCTTCAGCTCTTGTTGAAACCAAAACCTAGTCTATATACAACATTATCTAATCTTTGTTCTAGTAAAGATAATAAATTCTCGCCTGTATTTCCTTTAGTAGCTGCTGCTTTCTTATAATAATTTCTAAACTGCTTCTCTAAAACACCGTACATTCTTCTAACTTTCTGTTTCTCTCTTAACTGTAGTCCATAATCAGATAACCTTCCTCTTCTTGCACCCTGAGCTGCACCTGGAGGTGATTCCATATTACACTTTGATTCAATAGCTCTTACGCCACTTTTTAAGAAAAGGTCTGTTCCCTCTCTTCTTGATAATCTTAAAGATGGTCCTCTATATCTTGCCATTTAAATCTCCTTAAACCCTTCTCTTTTTGGATGGTCTACATCCATTATGAGGAAGAGGTGTAACATCAGTTATGCTCTTTATTTTTAATCCACATGCGTTAAGAGATCTTATTGCAGATTCTCTTCCTCCACCTGGCCCTTTTACTTTTACATCTAAATTAATCATTCCAAATTCTTTAGCTGCACTACCTGCTTTTTCTGCAGCTATCTGAGCTGCAAAAGGGGTACTTTTTCTTGATCCCTTAAAGCCAGATCCGCCAGAAGTGGCCCAGCAAACTGTGTTGCCCTGCTTATCTGTGATAGTAACAATAGTATTGTTAAAAGATGACTGAATATGTGCGACACCTTCAGTTACAACTTTTTTTGATTTTTTACCTTTTACTGCCATTCAATTAACCTCTCATTGGTTTTTTTGCACCTTTGCGTGTTCTTGCATTGGTTTTAGTTCTTTGTCCTCTTGTAGGAAGCTTTCTTCTATGTCTAATTCCTCTGTAGCTACCCAATATCCATTAATCTCTTAATAGTTAAAGAATAATCTCTTCTAAGATCACCTTCTACCTTAAAGTTAGCATCCAATTTTTTCAACTTCATCTTCTGTTAAGTCAGAAACTCTTCTTGTATAGTCTATTTTTAGACTAATACATATATCTTGAGCTGTTTGTCTTCCAATTCCAAAAATGTGAGTTAGTGATATCTCAACATGTTTGTTTTCTGGGATATTTACACCCGCGATTCTTGCCATAATCTATCCTTGCCTTTGTTTGTGTTTAGGGTCAGTTTTACAAATAACAAATAAAACGCCATTGCGTCTAACTGTTTTGCAGTTTCTACATATTTTCTTTACAGATGCTCTTACTTTCATATTATCTTTTATAGTTTTTTAAATTAGCTTTTTTCATTAAGGATGAATATTGACTCGACATCATATGTGATTGAACTTGAGCAATAAAATCCATTAAAACAACAACAATAATTAGTACAGAAGTTCCTCCAAAATAAAACGAAACACCTGCAAAATTTATTAATGCTAGGGGTAGCAAACAAATTAAGGTTAAATATATGGCTCCAAATACTGTTAAACGCGCTAGAACGCTATCAATATATTGAGCAGTTTGTTCACCAGGCCTTATGCCTGCTATGTAGGCTCCTGATTTTTTAAGGTTATCTGAAACCTCTCTAGTATTGAAGGTTAGTGCTAACCAAATAAAACAGAATGAAATAATTAAAGTTGAAAAAACTAATATGTACAAGGGCTGACCTGGTGTAAGCGCTAGAGATGCTGTCTGTAAAAAATTAGTGCCTCAGCCTGCCCAAACCAAGTTGAAAGAGATGCAGGAAATAATAAGAAGGTGCTTGCAAAAATTGCAGGAATAACTCCAGCCATATTAACTTTAAATGGAAGATGACTTGCTTGGGCTTGCATTAACTTTCTGCCCTGCTGTCTTTGCGCATAATTAACAGTGATTCGTCTTTGACCACGCTCAATAAATACAACAATTGCTATAACAACCATTGCCAATACACCAATTCCCAGTAATAGAAGTATGTTAAATCGCCTTGTCTAGATTGCTCTAAAGCTTGCCCAATTGCACCCGGTATACCAGTTAGAATACTTGTGGCAATAATAAGAGAGATTCCATTACCTATTCCTCTTTGTGAAATTTGCTCTCCTAGCCACATTAAGAATACTGTTCCAGCTACTACTGAAAATACTGCAGAAGCAAAGAAAGCTGCTCCAGGAGTATAAGCAAGACCACTTCCACTTAGTGTTACAGCTAAAGCTGAGGCTTGAATAAAAGCTAATACAACTGTTCCATATCTTGTGTACTGAGTAATTTGATTTCTTCCAGCCTGGACCGTCTTTTTTTAATTCCTGCAGATAAGGAATAGAATTTGAGAATAACTGCATAATAATTGCAGAAGATATATAAGGCACCACATTAAGTGCAAAAATACTCATCCTCTCCAGAGCCCCACCAGAAAACAAGTTAAACATATCTAACAATGTTCCTTGATTTTGTTCAAACAAGGAAGATAATCGATCAGGATCAATACCTGGAATAGGAATATGCGTACCAAGGCGATATACAAGAATAGCTACGAATACAAATCGTAATCTTCTCCAAAGATCGCTCATTCCTGTACCTTTATCGCTCATTTATTATTCCGCAGCCTTTACTTTTTTAACAAATTTAGGTCTAGCAACTGGCTCTACAAAATCAGCAACAGTTCCGCCTGCTTTCTCTATAGAAGCTTTTGCACCCTTGGTAATTTAAGAGTGAGCAAGTTACTACTTTTGAAGATAGTTCTGTATTTCCAAATATTTTGATATCAGCAATTTTTTTACTTATAACTTTATTTGCTTTAAGAGTTACAAGGGAAACTTCAGTCATTCCTTCTAATAACTTCACATTCACATCTTTTAATAAATTATTAGTTCTAGACGAGAATCCAAATTTTGGAACTCTTTGTTGAAGGGGCATTTGTCCACCCTCAAAACCTAATTTAACTGATCCACCAGATCTTGATTTTTGACCCTTATGCCCTCTTCCTGCTGTTTTACCAGTTCCAGAACCAATACCTCTTCCCACTCTTTTTCTATTCTGAACAGTTCCAGGGTTAGATAAAGTATTGAGGGCTAAATTATTTGTAATTTCTTCAGTCATTTTTAACTTTCCATTACCTCAACCATATCTGATATCTTATTTACCATGCCTCTATTGCTTGGTGTATCAACTATTGTCACGGTTTGATTTAATTTTTTAAAGCCCAGTCCTTTTATACAAAGTTTATGAGACTTCATTCTGCCAATGCCACTTTTAATAAGTTTAATTTTTAATGTTTTTTCTTTACTCATAGCTCTTCTTCTGATGATTTGCCTCGTCTTGAAGCAACTGTTTTAGGAGACTCCATAGAACGTAGAGCATTAATAGTTGCTCTGACAACATTAACTGGGTTTGTTGATCCATAACATTTAGCTAAAACATTTTGAACACCAGCTAACTCGAGCACTGCTCTCATAGCTCCACCAGCAATAATACCTGTACCTTCTGAAGCTGGTTGCATGTATACATTAGCAGCACCGAACTTAGCTTTAACTGGATACCAAATAGTAGTGTTGTTTAACTCAACATCAACCATATTTCTTCTAGCGTTTTCCATAGCTTTTTGAATTGCCATCAGGTACTTCTTTTGCTTTACCTCTTCCAAAACCAACTTTGCCCTTACCGTCACCAACTACTGTTAGAGCAGTAAAACCAAAGATTCTTCCACCTTTAACAACTTTAGCAACTCTATTGACCTGAACAAGCTTCTCTTCTAGAGCATCCTGTTGTTGGCCGGCAGTATTTAAATTTTCTTGTTTCATATTTAATTAAAACTCCAAGCCAGCTTCTCTGGCAGAATCTGCAAGTGCTTTGATGCGACCATGGTACTTATAACCAGATCTATCAAAAACTACTTTCTTGATACCATTTTCTAGTGCTTCTGCAACTCTCTTACCAACACCTTCAGCTCCTTGAACATTGTTAGATTTAGTATCTATATCTTTTTCAACTGTTGAAGCGGATGCTATGACTTTAGTTCCTAAGCTATCAAATACTTGCGCATAGAAATGCTTTGAAGATCTGAAAACCGTAAGTCTTGGTGACTCTTGTTCTCTAATTTTCATACGAGTTTTTTTAGCTCTTCTTATTCTTGAAATATTTTTTTCACTCATGCCTATGCTCCTGCTGCCTTCTTAGCTTCTTTTCTTTTGATAACTTCATCAGCATATTTAACACCCTTACCTTTATATGGCTCAGGAGGTCTGAATGCTCTTATTTCTGCAGCAGCTTGACCTAAAGCTTGCTTATTATGGCTACTCAATTTTTTTTAAGTTTACTTTTTTTCATATCAATAACTTTGATTTTTGGCTCTGGCGTTTTTGAAAATTTATTTTTTAATTTTACATGAAAATATTTATTCTGATCTATATTGTAAATTGTCTCAAGAGAAGGTGTTGCACTAACAAGTATTAATGTAAATTTTTCAATTGAAGCTCTAACCACTGCCATATCTCTGGCATTATATATTCCTTTTTCTTCTTGCTTGTATGATGGATCATGCTCCTCATCAACAATCAACATACTTTTGTTGACCTAGACTTGGATATTAGAATTCTCTATATTCACTTTTACAGAATCAGGAATTGTTATTGGATTTTTTGCTACTCTAGACATAATTAAAATACCTCACAAAGGACTTCTCCTCCAATATTTTTTGCTTTAGCTTGCTTATCAGTCATAAGACCTTGATTAGTTGAAATAATATATGCTCCTAAACCATTTTTTACAGGCTTCAAACATCTTTCGCAGGTTTAAAAATACGAAGGCTGGGCTTGCTAATTCTTTTAATATTTTCTATAACCGGTTTTCCCTCATAATATTTTAAGTGATATTGATAGAAGCTTTATTATTATCTTCTTCAACTTTTTTACAGCTTTTCAAATAGCCCTCATTCACCAAAACATTAACTAAGTCATGTTTAACTTTTGAATAAGGTGCGGAAACCTCAACTTTTCCTCTCATGAGGCCATTGCGGATTCTTGTTAGACAATCTGATATAGGATCTTGAAAACTCATATTATTACCAACTTGATTTAACTAAACCTGGAATATCACCTCGCATAGCAGCCTCTCTAAGCTTAATTCGGCTGAGGCCAAATTTTCTATAGACAGCATGCGGTCTTCCAGTTATTGAACATCTTCTTACCACTCTTGAAGCACTTGCATTTCTAGGAAGCTTCTGTAGCTTTTTATAAGCATCGGCTCTCTCTTCATCAGTTGCATCCGTTTTTAATAAAATAGCCTTTAACTCTGCTTTTTTAATAGCATATTTAGCTACAGTCTTTTTTCTTTTGACTTCTCTTGCGATCATTGATTTTTTAGCCATTTATTTTCCTACTTCTTAAACGGAAAATCTAAAACTTCTAATAAAGCTTTAGCTTCTTCCTTTGTGTTAGCAGAGGTATTTATGCAGACATCCATACCTCTAATATTAGTCTATATTGTCATAATTTATTTCTGGGAAAATTATTTGCTCTTTAATTCCAAAGCTGTAATTACCCTGGCCCGTCAAATGATTTAGGGCTCAACCCTCTAAAATCTCTTTCCCTAGGAATAGCAATATTTATAAGCCTTTCTATGAAGTCATACATTCTTTCGCCTCTAAGTGTTACCTTGCAACCTATCGGATAACCTTCTCTAATTTTAAAACTGGCAACTGATTTTCTGGCTTTAGTAGTTATTTGCATTCGCTACGAATGGATCCTTTTCAGCAACAGCTGATGTTAAAATTAGAGAAGGCGCATCAAGTCCAAGACCCATATTAATAACAATTTTTATTAATCTTGGAACAGCCATAACATTCTTCATTATAGCTTCTTGTAAATATTTGAAGATTTATTAAATTTTTGTTTTAAATTAGCCATCTACTTAATTTCCGCGTTATTAGATTTAAATAATCTTATTTTTTTACCATCTTTATCTTCTGAGTACTTAATTTTATCCGCACCTTTTTTCTTAGGATTCCAAATAGATACATTGGATAGATCAATAGCTGCTTCTTGCTCAACTATTCCACCAGTTACTCCCATTTGAGGATTAGGCTTAGTATGTTTTTTAACCATATTGATTCCAGTAACAATTACTCTATTGTTACTCTTCATTATTTTTCTAATATTGCCTTTTTTACCAATATCTTTACCAGTGATGACAATTACTTCATCACCAGTTTTTAATTTTGTATTTGTTTTTACTAACTTATTCATTATAAAACTTCTGGTGCTAAAGATAGAATTTTCATAATGCTTCCCTTCTCTTAACTCTCTAGTTACTGGACCAAATACCCTAGTTCCTATTGGAGCTTTTTGATTATTTAATAAAACAGCAGCATTTTCATCAAATTTAATTAATGATCCATCACTTCGTCTTACCCCTTTTCTAGTTCTAACTATTAAAGCATCAACTACCTGTCCTTTTTTAACTTTTCCAGTTGGAATAGCTTCACGTACAGCAACTTTAATGATGTCGCCAATATTGGCATAACGTCTTTTTGACCCACCAAGAACTTTGATACACATAACACTTCTAGCACCACTGTTATCACAAATTTTAAGAATAGTCTGCATCTGTATCATTAGTCTGTCTCCTCTAATACTTCTTCATCAAGGAAAGTTACACATTCCGTTTGTAGTTCCTTCTGCAACTAAAACCCAAGTTTTACTCTTAGAAATAGGCCTACATTCTTGCACAGTAACAACGTCACCCTGTACTTGCAGCGTTGCTTTCATCGTGAGCATGCACCTTGGTTGTTCGCTTCATTATTTTTCCATAAAGCGGATGTCTAACTTTTCTTTCGACTTTAACGGTTATTGTTTTATCTGCTTTGTCAGATATAACAACTCCAGTTAATAGTCTTGGATTTGAAGATGCCATTATTTAACTTCCTTATTCTTTGTCTCTGTAATTAGAGTTTTAATTCTTGCTATCTTTCTTCTAGTATTTTTTAAAAGATTTGTTTCGTTAAGTTGTCCAGTTTTATGTTTAATACGCATAGTAAATTGCTCAGCTCTCACAGAAGCTAATTCTTGATTTAGTTGATCTAAATCTTTTTTTCTTAGGTCTATTAATTCTTTACTCATGTTACTAATCCTTCTTTAAGAAACGAGTTTTTACTGGTAGCTTGGCAGATGCTAATTTAAATGCTTCTCTTGCAAGCTCTTCTGTTACTCCAGCCATTTCAAACATAACCTTTCCCGGTATTTTTTAAAGCAACCCAGTACTCAACATTTCCTTTACCTTTACCCATTCTTACTTCGAAAGGTTTTTTTGTAATAGGCTTGTCAGGGAATATCCTTATCCAGATATTTCCACCTCTTTTAATATGTCTAGTCATGGCACGCCTAGCAGCTTCAATTTGACGAGCTGTAATTCTTCCTCTATCAGCGGCAACTAGACCAAATCTTCCAAATGCAACAGTATTACCATTTTGTGCCAGGCCTCTATTTCGGCCTTTATGCATTTTTCTAAATTTTGTTTGTTTTGGTTGTAACATAATATTTAAATTTATTTATCTTCTTGTTTGAATGGGTCGCCCATTACTTCACCCTTAAAAACCCAAACTTTAATTCCAATAATTCCATAAGTAGTTAATGCTTCAGCTGTACCATAATCAATATCTGCTCTTAATGTATGAAGTGGTACTCTTCCTTCTCTATACCATTCAGTTCTCGCTATTTCAGCGCCATTTAGTCTTCCTGAAACTTCGATTCTTACACCTTTAGCACTTTGTCTGAGGGCGCTTTGAACTGTTCTTTTCATAGCTCTTCTAAACATAACTCTTCTCTCTAGCTGCTGAGCGACACCCTCAGCTAAAATAGTTGCGTCTAAATCAGGCTTCTTAACTTCTTTAATATTTATTGCTACTTCAGTTAACAATTTTCTGAACTGCTTTTTTAAGATTTTCTATTTCTTCACCTGATAGTACCAATAATAATTCCAGGTCTAGATGTGTAAATTGAAACCACAAAATTCTCTGCAGATCTTTCAAGTTCAATTTTACTTACTGAAGAAAATTTTAATTTCTTTTTAAAATATTCTCTAATATCTTTAGGCATTGCTTTGTCTTTAAAATGCTTTACCTTTTGCGTACCAATTAGCATTTTGCTTTTTTGAGATACCTAATCTAAAACCTGTTGGATTAACTTTTTGTCCCATTATTTATTCCCTTCCGATAAGATAATTTCAATATGGCATGTTGGTTTAATAATCCTGTCAGCTCTGCCTCTTGCTCTTGGCTTCATTCTCTTTAATCTCATACCTTGATTAACGATTATTGATTTAACTGATAATAAATCTATATCTGAATTATTATTATTCTCTGCATTTGCAATTGCTGACTCTAATAATTTTTTAATAACAGCAGATCCCTTTTGTTTATTAAAAACTAAAAAGTCCATTGCATCTTGAACTGACTTACCTCTAACCGCATTAGCTACCAAACCAGCCTTTTGCGGAGATAATCTAGTTCCTTTTAGATATGCTCTTGTTTCCATTATTTAGTCTTCCTATCACCTGAATGCATTTTGAATGTTCTTGTAATTGCAAATTCGCCTAGTTTATGTCCAACCATATCTTCATTAATGTATACAGGCACATGCTGTCTTCCATTGTGAACTGCAATCGTTAAACCCACCATTGATGGCATTACCATTGATCTTCTAGACCAAGTTTTAATAGGTCTTTTATCATTAGATGCATTAGCTGCGTCAACTTTCTTTTCTAATGAAAGATCTATAAACGGGCCTTTTTTTAGTGATCTTGGCATAATTTACTTCCTACTTCCTTTTCTTCTGATTATCAAATCATTAGTTCTCTTATTCTTACGCGTCTTATAACCTTTGGTTGGCATTCCCCAAGGAGACACCGGATGACGACCACCAGATGTACGTCCCTCACCACCACCATGCGGGTGATCTACCGGGTTCATCGCCACACCTCTAACAGTAGGTCTAACACCTCTCCATCTTTTAGCACCAGCTTTTCCTAGAGATTTTAAATTATTCTCTTGATTAGATACTGTTCCTAAGGTTGCTCTACATTCAGAAAGAACTTTTCGAGTTTCTCCGGATTGAAGTCTTAATGTTGCATAAATACCTTCTTTAGCAACTAATCTAGCTGATGTCCCAGCACTTCTTGCCATTTGAGCACCTTTTAAAGGCTTAATTTCTATGCAATGGACATTAGTTCCAAGTGGAATATCCTTAAGCTTCATCGAATTACCAGTTTTAATATCAGCTGATTCTGCAGAAATAATCTCATCACCAACTTTTAATTTATTTGGTGCAATTATATATCTTCTTTCTCCATCTGCATAAAGCATCAAAGCAATATGAGCTGATCTATTGGGATCGTATTCTATTCTCTCAACTGTAGCTGGAATATCAAACTTGTCTCTTTTAAAGTCTATTATTCTGTAATGCTGTTTATGACCACCACCTTGGTGTCTTACAGTAATTCTTCCATTATTATTTCTTCCACCATTCTTGGATTTAGCTTGTGTTAAAGATTTGAGTGGCTTTCCTTTATGTAAATCAGATTTAACTGATACGACATGCCTTCTGGCTGGACTGGTAGGCTTTGCCTTAACAATAGTCATTTTTAATTAATTCCCTCAAATTGAATCTCAGAATCTTGGCTTAAAGTAACAAAAGCTTTTTTATAATTAGATCTTTTATAAGTACCTGTTCTATTTCTTTTTGTTTTCCCTTTAACCACTGATGTTGTAACTGCAAGGACTTTAACTTTAAAAAGCTCTTCTACAGCTTGTTTTATTTCTCTCTTATTAGCATTTAAATCAACTTTAAAAACTACTTGTTTATGAGCTTCATTAACTCTGGCAGATTTTTCGGTAACTATTGGAGCTTTAATTAAGGTATAGAGTTTTTCGTTAAACATTAGATCCACTCCTCAATTAACTTAAATGCTTCAGCAGTAACTGCAACTTTGTCAGCTCTTAATAAAATTACTGGGTTTATTTCTTTAACTGTATTACATCAACATTTGGTATGTTTCTTGCAGAGAGATAAAAATTGGAGTCAAAAGCATCTGTAATAAATAAAACTTTACTTAATGAAAAATCATTTAAGAACTTTGCTATCTCTTTAGTTTTAGGTTTCTCTAAAACAGGAGTTTCAATTGCTACTAATTTACCTTGTCTTAACAATTCTGAAAATATAGATCTCAGAGCAGCTCTGTACATTTTCTTATTAATTTTCTTACTATAGTCTCTTGGGGTTGCAGCAAAAGTAACTCCGCCACCTCTCCATAATGGACTTCTGATTGTTCCTGCTCTGGCTCTACCAGTTCCTTTTTGTGCATATGGCTTTTTACCGCCACCTCTTACTTCTGAACGAGTTTTTTGCTTAGATGATCCTTGTCTTGATCCAGCCATATAACTGACAACAGCCTGATGAACTAATGACTCATTAAAATCTTTACCAAAGGTAGCTTCAGAAATTGTAATATCTGCTTTTTTCGTAGATGCTGTTAGTAAATCTATCTTCATTTTTTCTTGAGTGATGGTTTAATTTTTAGAATCTGATCCGTTAAATCCTGGAACTGCTCCTTTTACATAAAGAACATTATTCTCAACATCTAATTCAACAATTTTTAAGCTTTGCACTGTAGTAGTTGCATTACCCATATGTCCTGACATTTTTTTACCTTTCCATACTCTTCCAGGAGTTTGACATTGGCCAATTGATCCATGAGCTCTGTGAGAGAGAGTTACCGTGAGTAGCGTCTTGCATAGCAAAGTTGTGACGTTTAATGACACCAGCATAACCTTTACCTTTTGAGGTTCCTGCAATGTCAACATATTGGCCGGTTTCAAAAACATCAGCTGTAAGATGATTTCCTATTTGGTATCCAGCAGCATTATTAGCATCTGTTCTGAACTCAGCTAATTTACCAGGTTCAAGATTAACTTTTTTAAAAAATTCTGAGGTTGATTTTGTTAAGTTGTTTGATTTCTTTGTTTTAGATACAACAAGTGCGTCATATCCATCTCTATCTGAAGTTTTAATGTCAGCAACAAAGTTACCGCATACAGAAATTACAGTTACAGGTATGGATGTTCCGTCTTCTAAGAAAAGACGTGACATTCCAGATTTTTTTCCTATTAAGCCAGTGCTCAATTTACTCTCCTTTTTACGGGGCTACTAACCCTCTATGGCCGCCTAAGCGTTAAAAATTATTTACTAACCAAGACTTATTTGGACATCTACCCCTGCGGATAGATCTAATTTCATTAGCGCATCAACTGTTTTGTCAGTTGGTTCAACTATGTCCATAAGCCTTTTGTATGTAACTATTTCATATTGATCTCTTGCATCTTTATCTTTATGCGGAGAAGTCAATATTGTTGTTCTTTCCTTTTTTACAGGTAATGGAATTGGCCCTCTTACTAATGCACCTGTCTTCTTGACTGTTTCTACAATTAACTTTGTAGATGCATCGATCAATCTATAATCAAATGCTTTAAGCCTAATTCTTATTGATTGATTGTCCATTTTTCCTATTTTTTACCTATTAATTCTTTTATTTTCACGTTCTGCTAATTGCAAAATGTGGCGTATTCTAAGCCCCTAGGAGCAATACTGTCAACATAATTGATCAGTTTTATAATTCCTATTTTTACGAGGATTTTAACCCTTCTGCAATATTATTAGGAACTTCACCATACTTAGTGAATTCCATTGTAAATGTAGCTCTTCCTTGAGTTTGAGATCTTAAATCTGTTGCATAACCAAACATCTCAGCAAGCGGAACTTCTGATGAAACTTCTTTACCTGCTCTATCGTCCATATTATTTACTTGACCACGTCTTCTATTTAAATCTCCTACAACATCACCCATATTTACTTCGGGAGTTAAAACTTCTAATTTCATTATAGGTTCCATTAAAGCTGGTTTTGCTTTATTAGCACCTTCTTTAAGCGCCATTGAACCAGCAATCTTAAATGCCATTTCATTTGAATCAACATCATGGAAAGAACCATCGTATAAAGTTGCTCTTAAGGCTAGTAAAGGATATCCAGCAATAACACCGTTTTGCATTTGCTCTTGAATACCTTTATTAACTGCTGGTATATACTCTTTTGGAATTGCTCCACCAACAATTTTATCAACAAATTCATATTCATCATCTAGACCTAGAGGCTCTAATTTTATCCAAACATGTCCATATTGACCTTTACCACCACTTTGTCTTACAAATTTTCCTTCAACTTGAACGGTTTCTTTAATAGTTTCTCTGTATGAAACTTGGGGCTTGCCTATATTTGCTTCGACTGAAAATTCTCTTCTCATTCTGTCGACAAGGACATCGAGATGAAGCTCTCCCATTCCTGAAATAATTGTTTGACCTGACTCTTCATCACTTGTAACTCTAAATGAAGGATCTTCTTGTGCAAGTTTTCCAAGAGCCATAGACATTTTCTCTTGGTCTGGCTTAGATTTTGGTTCAACTGCAACAGAAATAACTGGTTCTGGAAAATCCATTCTTTCCAAAACAATAGGTTTAGATGCATCAGAGAGAGTATCTCCAGTTGTGATATCTTTAAGACCAATACAGGCAGCAATATCACCTGCTCTAACTTCTTTAATTTCTTCTCTATTATTCGAGTGCATTTGAACCATTCTGCCAACTCTTTCTTTTTTAGATTTAGTAGAGTTTACGACAGCATCTCCAACCTTTAGCACGCCAGAATAAGCTCTTGTAAAACAAAGTCTACCAACAAAAGGATCTGTTGCAATTTTAAAAGCAAGTGCTGAGAAAGGCTCATCATCAGATGATTTCCTAGAGTCACTTTCTTCATCTTCTTCACTATTATTTGGAATAACACCTTCGATAGCTTTAACTTCATCTGGAGCAGGTAAGAAATCCACAATAGCATCAAGCATTGCTTGAACGCCTTTATTCTTAAATGCTGAACCACACAAGGCAGGTACAATTTCGTTAGCCAACGTTCTATCTCGAATACCTTTCTTGATGTCTTCGTTATTAAGCTTTCCTTCCTCGAGATACAGCTCCATTAACTCTTCATTTGCCTCAGCAGCAGCTTCAACCATTTCTTCTCTAAGCTGATTACATTTAACTAGAAGATCTTCTGGAACTTCTTTTGAATCAAAAGTTAAACCTTGATCATCTTCATTCCAGTAAATGGCTTTCATTTTTACAAGATCTACCACGCCTTTAAAATTTTCTTCAGCTCCTATGTTGTATTGAATAGGGATAATGTTTGCTTGAAGTCTGTCTTTTATTTGAGCAACTACCCTTTCAAAGTCAGCTCCAGCTCTATCCATCTTGTTAACAAAAACAATTCTAGGAACTTCATATCTATTAGCTTGTCTCCATACAGTTTCAGATTGTGGTTCAACACCTGAAGTTGCGCAGAAAACTACAACTGCTCCATCTAAAACTCTTAATGATCTTTCTACTTCAATAGTAAAGTCGACGTGACCAGGAGTATCGATAATATTAATTCTATGTTGAGGAAACTGTTGCTCCATTCCACTCCAAAAACATGTTGTGGCAGCAGATGTAATAGTTATACCTCTTTCTTGCTCTTGCTCCATCCAGTCCATGGTAGCAGCACCATCATGCACTTCACCAATCTTATGGGATACGCCTGTATAATATAAGAATTCTTTCAGTAGTAGTAGTTTTACCTGCATCAACGTGAGCACATATACCAACGTTACGATATTTATTTAATACTATTTGTCTAGCCATAATTGATATTTATATATTTGGTTGATTATTAAAATCTAAAATGAGAGAAAGCTTTGTTTGCTTCAGCCATTTTGTGAACATCTTCTCTTTTTCTAACAGCAGATCCTTTGCCTTCAGCTGCATCAGTAAGCTCACCAGCCAACCTATGATCCATAGATTTCTCGCTTCTTTTTCTTGCAGCTTCGACCAACCAACGCATTGCAAGAGCTTGTCTTCTTGAAGGTCTAACTTCAATTGGAACCTAGTTTGCACCACCTACTCTTCTAGATTTAACCTCAACAACTGGGCTAACTTCATCCAAGGCTTTCATAAAAATTCCCAGTGGGTCTTCTTTTAAAGTCTTTTCAACTTGTTCAAAAGCTCCATAAACAATTTTCTCAGCAATAGACTTTTTACCGTCTTTCATTAAGTTATTCATGAACTTAGCAAGAATTATATCTTTGTATTTAGGATCTGGTAAAACTTTTCTTTTCTCGGGACTTCTTCTTCTTGGCATAATTATTTACCTTTTTTGGCTCCATATTTAGATCTTCTTTGTTTACGATTGGCAACACCAGATGTATCTAGTGTTCCTCTAACTGTGTGATATCTGACACCGGGTAGATCTTTTACTCTTCCACCTCGAATTAGTACCAATGAATGTTCTTGAAGATTGTGCCCTTCTCCACCAATATATGATGTAACTTCAAAGCCACTTGTTAGCCTAACTCTGCATACTTTTCTTAAAGCAGAATTCGGTTTCTTTGGAGTAGTTGTGTAAACACGAGTACATACTCCTCTTCTTTGAGGACATGCTTCAAGAGCAGGTACATCAGTTTTCCTGATTTTAGGTTTTCTAGATTTTTTTACTAATTGATTTACTGTTGCCATAATAATTATTTAAGTTAGAGCGCGATTTTATAGAGCTGAGTGGTTGCGGTCAACACTATTCCTCACTTTCTTGAAGCTCTTGTCTTAATGCTGCTTCAATATCATCAGCTGAAAGAGTTGATTCCTCAAGATCTAGTTGTTTTTTATTTTTAAGTCTGTCATGGAATTCCATTCCTGTTCCAGCAGGAATAAGCCTTCCAACAACAACATTTTCTTTAAGACCTCTAAGATGATCCTTCTTACCCTTTAATCGCAGCATCAGTTAAAACCCTTGTAGTTTCTTGGAAAGAAGCGGCCGAAATGAATGAGTCAGTTGCAAGAGAAGCTTTTGTAATACCAAGTAAAACTCTTTCATACTCTGCAGGCGTATTACCAGCATTAGCTACTTTTTTATTCTCTTCTTTCATTTCAGTATAGCCAACCTGATCACCCTGAATAAATTTAGTATCATTGCCATCAACAATAAGAGCTTTTCTTAACATTTGACGAAGAATAGTTTCAATGTGTTTATCATTAATTGTAACACCTTGAAGTCTGTAAACGTCCTGAATTTCATTTACTATAAAGTTAGTTAGTTCAGGAACACCTTTCAATCTAAGGATGTCATGCGGGCTATAAGGCCCATCTGAAATAATATCACCTTTAGTAATTCTCTCACCTTCAAAAACAGAAAGAGTTCTATGTTTTGGAATCAACATCTCGGTATTCTGAATCTTCTTAGTCGCTCCATCTGGAGTAATAACAAGCCTTATTTTGCCTTTAGTTTCTTTACCAAAGGAAATAATTCCTGTCGATTCAGAAAGAACAGCTGCGTCTTTAGGCTTTCTTGCCTCAAACAAGTCTGTCACTCTAGGAAGTCCACCTGTAATATCTTTTGTTTTTGATGTTTCTTTTGGTATACGTGCAAGAACTTCACCAGCAGTTACCCGTTGACGCAGCGTGGCACCTGCGGGGAGTGTATAGGTTGCTGGAGCTTTATGATCACCAACAAGAACTGCATTACCTTTTGAATCAACTAGTGACATGGAAGGAACTAATTCCTTTCCAGCTGAAGGTCTTACAGAGACATCCATTATCTCTATACTGCTTAGTCCAGTCAGTTCATCTGTTTGAGTTGTTACAGTTACTCCATCGACGATATCATTCAGTTTAACCTTTCCTGATACTTCTGAAATAATCGGTCTTGTATAAGGATCCCAAGAAGCAATTTTTATTCCATCTTTTAAATCAGCAGCATTATCAACCTCTAAAGTTGCACCGTATGGAACTTTATATTGTTCTACTAATTTTCCTTGACTGTAAGCAAATCTTCTTAAGTCATTTACATATCTATAATCTGTTTTTTTGTTTTTTCGAAGAGTCTTCATTTCATCAGAGAAAGATACAACACCAGCATTCTTGTTGTATATTGCATTATCTTCTGATGTACTTGAAGCAGCGCCACCAATGTGGAAAGTACGCATAGTTAGCTGAGTTCCTGGTTCACCGATTGACTGAGCAGCTACAACACCTACTGCCTCTCCTCTATGGACTAAATGTCCTCTAGCAAGATCTCTACCATAACAAGTTGAACATACTCCATGAGGAGCTTCACAAGTCATAGGTGAGCGAACTTTTAAAGATGCAAGATTTAATGGCTCTATTTTTTTGAGCGCATCTTCATCAAGCATTGTTCCTGTTGCAAATAGCTCTTTGCCATCAGCGTCCAGTATAGGTTCTGCTATAACTCTTCCTAAAATTCTATCTGTAAGAGCTTGGATAATTTCTCCACCATCAATAATAGATGTAACTGTGATGGAATCTTTTGTCTCACAGTCATTAATTACAACTACACAATCTTGAGATACATCAACAAGTCTTCTAGTTAGATAACCAGAGTTAGCTGTTTTTAAAGCTGTATCAGCTAGGCCTTTTCTGGCTCCATGAGTTGAAATAAAGTACTGTAAAACAGATAAACCTTCTCTAAAGTTAGCTGTAATAGGTGTTTCTATAATAGATCCATCTGGCTTAGACATAAGTCCTCTCATTCCTGAAAGCTGTCTAATCTGTGCAGGAGAACCTCTCGCACCTGAATCTGCATATATATATACAGAATTAAAAGAGGATTGCTCTACATCTTTTCCATCAGGAGTTTTAGCTGTTTCCATACTAATTTTTTCCATCATGGCTTTAGCTACTTGCTCATTTGCTCGAGACCATATATCAATAACTTTATTGTATCTTTCGCCTTTAGTAACTAAGCCAGATTCAAATTGTCTTTCAATAGCTTTTACTTCTTTTTCAGATGCATCAACTATTGAAGCTTTTTGCTCAGGTATAACAAAGTCATTAACACCAATTGACGAACCTGATCTTGTTGAAAAATCAAAACCTAAATACATAAGTTGATCGGCAAAAATAACAGTCTTTTTTAGACCGCCTTTTCTATAAGAAATATCTACTAATTTTGATATTGATTTTTTATTTAAAGTTTTATTAATATTATCAAATCCAACTTCAATAGGAGTAATTCTCCAAGCAAGGACTCTACCAACAGTTGTTTCTTCTATATATGTGCCTTTTTCAGCATTTGCTATTCTGCATTTTATATTTGCATGAAGCGAGATAGTTTCTGCCTCAAAAGCTCTTAAAACTTCATCTGGGTTACTAAATACTCTTCCTTCACCTTTAGAGTTAACTTTCTCTCTGGTCATGTAATAAAGACCAAGTATCATATCTTGAGTAGGATTAATTATTGGCGCTCCGTCAGCTGGAGAAAGTATATTGTTAGTCGACATCATTAATGCTCTAGCTTCTAACTGAGCTTCAAGACTTAAAGGAACATGAACTGCCATCTGATCACCATCAAAGTCAGCATTAAATGCAACACAAACCAAGTGGATGGAGTTGGATTGCTTTTCCTTCAATAAGTTTAGGTTCAAAAGCTTGAACTCCTAATCTATGAAGAGTTGGAGCTCTATTAAGCATCACCGGATGCTCTCTAATAACATCTTCTAAAACTTCCCATACTTCAGGCGTTTCTCTTTCTACTAATTTTTTTGCAGCTTTAATAGTAGTTGCTAATTCTCTTTGTTCTAACTTTCCATAAACAAATGGTTTAAATAATTCAAGAGCCATCTTCTTAGGTAAGCCACATTCATGAAGTTTAAGTGTTGGACCTGAAACGATTACAGATCTTCCTGAATAATCTACCCTTTTACCTAGTAAGTTTTGTCTAAATCTTCCGCCTTTACCTTTAATCATGTCTGCTAAAGATTTAAGAGGTCTTTTACCAGTTCCTGTAATAACCCTTCCTCTTCTTCCATTATCTAACAAGGCATCGACCGATTCTTGCAACATCCGCTTTTCATTACGAACAATAATATCTGGCGCGCTCAATTCAAGTAGACGCTTTAACCGATTATTACGGTTAATGACCCGGCGATATAGATCATTCAGATCGGAAGTAGCAAAACGACCACCATCTAGCGGCACAAGAGGACGTAAATCGGGTGGCAGTACTGGCAACGCCTGCAATACCATCCACTCAGGCTTATTGCCAGAACCGTGGAACGCTTCAAGCAGCTTCAGGCGCTTAGAAAACTTTTTAATTTTTGTTTCAGAATTAGTTTGAGGGATTTCTTCTCTTATAATTCTTATTTCATCTTCAATATCTAAATCTTGAAGTAATCCTTGAATTGATTCGGCGCCCATATCAGCACTAAAATCATCTCCATACTCATCAAAAGCTTCTACAAACTCTTCTTCAGTTAGAATCTGGCCTTTTTCTAAATCTGTTAGTCCAGGATCAGTAACAATATAACTTTCAAAGTATAAGACTCTCTCAATTTCACGAAGTGTAATATCAAGAAGTAATCCGATTCTAGATGGAAGAGATTTTAAGAACCATATATGAGCTACAGGTGCAGCAAGATCAATATGACCCATTCTTTCTCTTCTTACTTTAGCTAGAGTAACTTCAACTCCACACTTTTCACAAACTACGCCTCTATGCTTCATACGCTTGTATTTACCACAGATGCATTCGTAGTCTTTTATAGGTCCAAAAATTTTAGAACAGAAAAGACCATCTCTTTCTGGTTTAAAAGTTCTATAGTTTATAGTCTCAGGTTTTTTTACCTCACCAAAGGACCATGATTTGATCATTTGAGGAGAAGCTAGCCCTGCAGAAATGGTAGTGAAATCATCCTGCCCTTGTTTTAATGAATTTAATAAGTCTCTCAATTTTATCTCCTAGTTTTCTGAATCTAATTCGAGGTTAATACCAAGTGATTTAATTTCCTTACTAAGGACATTAAATGACTCAGGGATATTTGCATCCATTTGATAGGATCCATCAACAATATTCTTGTACATTTTTGTTCTTCCAGCCACATCATCTGATTTAACAGTAAGCATTTCCTGAAGAGTATATGAAGCTCCATAAGCCTCAAGTGCCCATACCTCCATTTCACCAAATCTTTGGCCACCAAACTGAGCTTTACCACCAAGTGGTTGCTGAGTTACTAGACTGTATGATCCGGTAGATCTTGCATGCATCTTGTCATCAACCAAGTGATTAAGTTTAATGATATACATGTAGCCAACCGTAACAGGTCTTTCAAATTTAGTTCCAGTCCTTCCATCATAAAGAGTGAATTGTCCGGACTCTGGTAGACCTGCAAGTTTTAGTAAGTCTTTCACTTCACTTTCTTTAGCGCCATCAAATACTGGTGTTGCTATAGGAAGTCCTGAAGTAAGATTTGAAGCTAATTCAGAAATTTCAGAATTATTAAATGATTCTATATCCTCTTTATTAGCGGCATTTTTATTATAAAGTTTATCTAAGTAATCCTTTAGCTCAGCAGGTTTAGCATTTTCTTTAAGCATTGAATCAATTTTTTCTCCAATACCCTTCGCAGCCATACCCATATGAGTTTCAAGAATCTGTCCTACATTCATTCTTGAAGGAACTCCAAGAGGATTTAGAACAATATCAACAGGAACGCCATATTTATCGTGAGGCATATCTTCTACTGGTACAATTTTACTAACAACTCCTTTATTACCATGTCTTCCAGCCATCTTATCTCCAGGCTGAATTCTTCTCTTGATTGCAAGTAGACTTTTACTATTTTGATAAACCTTTTCTTTTGCCTTATCTCTAATTATTTTTTCTCTTTCATTAAGACTTTTTATTTCTGCTAAATTGTTAGCATTATTGTTATCTAGAAAGTCGTTAGTAGCTTTGCTTTTTAAGTAATAAACCTCCTCCAATGAAAGTTCAGATAAGTCATCAAGAGAAATCGAAGCGCCTTTCTTCATTCCAGAAGCTTTGACAACTTTATTGCCTTTTAAGAATTTCAGCCACTCTTAACTTTGTTGCTTCTTCTACAATTCTAGTTTCATCATCAGCATCTTTCTTTGATTGAGCTAAATGATCTTCTTCAATTGCTTGAGTTCGTTCATCTTTTTCAACACCATCTCTAGTAAAAACTTCTACCCCAATAACAGTACCCTTTGTACTAGATGGAGCTCTTAAGGATGTATCTTTAACATCAGAAGCTTTCTCACCAAAGATGGCGCGCAGAAGTTTTTCCTTCTGGAGTTGGATCCGATTCACCTTTAGGAGTAATTTTCCCTATAAGAATAACTACCAATAGAAACCTCAGCACCAACATATACAATACCGACATCATCAAGTTTTGATAGTGCAGACTCACTTACATTAGGTATATCTGCAGTAACTTCTTCAGCGCCAAGTTTTGTATCTCTAGCATAAGCTGTCAATTCTTCAATATGAATTGAAGTATAGCGGTCTTCCTGGACTACTTTTTCTGATATGAGTATTGAATCTTCAAAGTTATATCCATTCCAAGGCATAAAGGCAATCAATATTTTGACCTAAAGCTAATTCACCATTATCAATAGACGGACCATCAGCAAAAACATCACCTGCTTTTACTTTATCTCCAACTTTAACTAATGGTCTTTGGTTAATACATGTATTTTGATTTGATCTTGTATATTTTATTAAGTTATAAATATCAACGCTGAGTTGCTATGTTTTGTATCAGTAACTCTAACAACAATTCTAGCAGCATCAACATTTTCAACAATACCGTTTGTTTTCGAGACTATACAAACTCCTGAGTCTCTCGCTACAACTGACTCTAAACCAGTTCCAACTAATGGTTTTTCTGGTCCAAGTAATGGAACAGCTTGTCGTTGCATATTTGATCCCATTAGGGCTCTGTTAGCATCATCATGTTCTAAAAACGGAATTAATGAAGCTGCAATAGATACAACTTGCTGAGGAGATACATCCATTAAATCAACTCTGTCAGGTGACATTAATTCAAATTCACTAGCATGTCTAACAGCAACTAAATCATCAACAAATCTATTATTTTTATCTAAGGAAACATTGGCCTGAGCTATGACATGTTCTGCTTCATCAATAGCAGATAAATACATAATTTCATCAGTAACCTTTCCATCAACTACTTTTCTATATGGGGTTTCAATGAACCCATATTGATTAGTTCTAGAATAAGATGCAAAAGAATTTATAAGACCGATATTTGGTCCCTCTGGAGTTTCAATTGGGCAAACTCTTCCATAATGAGTAGGATGAACATCTCTAACTTCAAAACCTGCTCTTTCTCTAGTAAGACCTCCGGGTCCAAGTGCTGAGACTCTTCGTTTGTGTGTTATTTCTGATAATGGATTATTTTGATCCATAAATTGAGATAACTGACTTGAACCAAAGAATTCTTTGATTGCTGCAGTTACTGGTTTAGCGTTAATGAGATCTTGTGGACCTAACTCATCTGCTTCAGCCATGCTTAATCTTTCTCTTACAGCTCTTTCTACTCTAATTAAACCTACTCTGAATTGATTAGCTGTCATTTCACCAACTGACCTAACTCTTCTGTTACCAAGATGGTCAATATCATCAACCACGTCATGGCCGTCTCTAATACTTACGATGCCTTTCATGACTTCTATAATGTCGGCTTTGTCTAAAATATTAGGACTCTCTTTATCCTCTTCTATTTTTAGCCTTCTATTAAATTTCATTCTGCCAACTTCTGAAAGATCATATCTTTCTGGGTTAAAAAACAGATTTTGGAATAGCTGTATCTGCTGAATCCTTGGTTGGTGGCTCACCAGGTCTCATCATTCTATAAATTTCTATAAGAGCTGTATCTTGATCAGTTGTAGGATCAACATCAGTCTCAATAGAGGGAAATCCATTTATATACAGACACTCTAGGCATAAAACAGATGTTCCAATGAATATAAATATATATGTTCCAAGCGGTTATTCAGAAAATATTTCTCCTGTTTCTTTATTAAAAATATCTTTTGTCTTTTATTATTGGTGTTGATAAGGATAATTTACTTGAAATAACTCCGATTCCTCCTTCAAGTTTAAATTGGTCTGTGTAAGGACTTTTAACTTTAATGTCAACTACCGATGCTCTTGTTGTTTCAGGTATTATTTTTAAAATAACGGATTCTTTGTCTAAAGTATAAGAATCATTTTCATAAAAATTCGTTAGATTTGTTTTGTATCATAGCCCAGAGCTCTTAGTATAATTGTAGAAGCTATCTTTCTTCTTCTATCAATTCTACAAAATAAAAATATCTTTAGGATCAAACTCAAAATCTAACCATGATCCTCTGTAAGGAATAATTCTTGCAGAATATAAAACTTTTCCAGATGAATGAGTCTTACCTTTATCATGATCAAAAAACACACCAGGCGAACGATGCAACTGAGCAACTACAACTCTCTCAGTTCCGTTAATAACAAAAGATCCATCATCTGTCATGAGAGGAACTTCCCCCATAAAGACTTCACCTTCTTTAATATCTTTTACTTCTTTAAAATTTGTTTCTCTATCATAAAGAACTAATTTAACTTTAATTCTTAAAGGAGCTGAGTAAGATAAACCTTGCACAAGACATTCCTGAACATCATATACATTTTTACCTAATTCATAAGATACATATTCAAGGGCAGCGTTACCTGAAACACTCGTTATAGGAAATAAAGATTGAAAAACCTCTTCGAGTCCTTGCCTTTTCCTGGCCTCAAGACTGACTTCTGATTGAAGAAATTCTGAATAAGAATCCAGTTGGGTTTCAATAAGGTTAGGAAGATCCATAACCTTTTTAAAAGTTCCAAAATTCTTTCTTATTCTCTTTTTTTCGGTATAACTGTATGTCATAAACGAGCCCTTATGTATGTAATTAATTTTCTAAGTTATTTAAGTTCTGCTGATGCCCCTGCTTCAGTTAGCTGCTTTAACATCTCTTCAGCTTCTTCTTTTTTAATACCCTCTTTAAGAGTATTAGGAGCTCCATCAACTAGATCTTTAGCTTCTTTTAAGCCTAATCCAGTAATAGCTCTTACTGCTTTAATAACTTGGACTTTCTGATCACCAGCTGCATTAAGAACAACGTCAAAAGCGTCTTTCTCTTCTGCTGCTTCACCGCCAGCATCCGCTGCTGCTGCAGGTGCAGCTGCAACTGCTGCTGCTGCAGTTACTCCAAATTTTTCTTCAATTGCTGATATAAGATCAACGAGGTCCATTACGGACATCTCTTCTATCGCTTTTAAAATATCATCTTTACTTGTTGCCATTCTAATTCTCCTTTTTTAGGCAGATGCCTGTTTATTGTCATGAACTGCTGATAAAACTCTTGCTAACTTACTTGGCACTTCATTTAATAAAGTAGCAAATTTGCTAACAGGTGCTTGTAGAACAGAAGCTATAAGACCCAATGCCTCATCTCTTGATGGCAGTGTTGCTAAGATATCTATCTGAGCTCCATCAAGTAATTGACCCTCTACTACTAAAGCTTTGATTTCTAATGCTTCAAAGTTTTTAGCGTAAGTTTTGAGTAATTTAGCTGCTGCGCCTGGCTCATCAAATGAAAAAGCAAACAAGGAAGGCCCTGTTAAAACTTCATCGGAACATCCAAAATCAGTTCCCTCAAATGCTAATTTAGCAAGAGAGTTCTTGATAATTTGGATATGTATTCCGGCTTCAGTTGCTTTTTGTCTAACTTCAGATAGTTCTGGTACTTTTAAACCACGTGCGTCTGAAATCACCAAGGATGATGCAGAAGAAGCTACTTCCTTCACTTCACTTACAATCCTTTCTTTTTCACTTTTAGCTAATGCCACAGCAATTCTCCTATATTTGCCTTTCGGCGTTTCGGCGACAAACTGCCAATTCGCAATCTGAACACCACCTACGTAGGAAATTAAGTCTTTCGACACCTACGGTCTTTGACGGCTGCGAAAATCGCAACAATCTAGAATCTCTTTCGAGACCCTAAAACTTATACTAGTTCAGCTGAACTAATCTTAACCCCTGGACCCATAGTGCTACTTAAAGCAATATTTCCAATAAACACCCCTTTGGATGAAGCAGGTTTTAACTTTTTTAATTCTGTAAGAAGAGCAGTAGCATTTGATTGGATTTTATCCGCATCAAAAGATACTTTTCCTATACATCCATGAATAATTCCATTTTTATCTGTTCTAAACCTTACCTGACCAGCTTTAACGTTCTTAATAGCTCCAGCAACATCATCTGAAACAGTTCCTGTTTTAGGATTCGGCATTAAACCTTTAGGGCCTAGAATCTGTCCAAGCTTACCAACAACTTTAGGCCCTAGAATTATCAATCCTCAGACTATGCGCCAGACGCCATTTAAATTGTTCAGCAAGATCTTCCATACCA
Organism: uncultured SAR86 cluster bacterium; assembly: GCA_905181645.1. Taxonomy (GTDB): domain Bacteria; phylum Pseudomonadota; class Gammaproteobacteria; order Magnimaribacterales; family D2472; genus MED-G78. Next base: position 456,557 of record CAJIYN010000001.1, on the reverse strand, counting down.
ACAAACTCAGCACCTGCAGCTTTATCTGCATCAGCAAATACAGCAACTGAGACTTGATTACCTAAACTATTTGGTAAGGTTACAGCACCTCTAACATTTTGATCAGATTTAGTTGGATCTACTCCTAGTCTGATAGCAATATCTATAGATTCTTCAAATTTTGGAGATTTAACAGATTGCATAATATCTAATGCTTCCGCTATAGAATAAGTTTGCTCAGGATTAACCTTTTCAAGGAAATTAATTTTTGTTTTTTTGTAATTTTAGTCACTATAGATCCACCTCTACGCCCATACTTCTAGCAGTACCAGCAATAATTTTTACAGCATTATCAATATCATTAGCATTTAAATCAGGCTCTTTCATCTTGGCAATCTCTTCTAATTGTTTTCTTGAAATTTTACCAACTTTAACTTTATTTGGTTCCCCACTTCCTTTCTCTATATTTAATGCTTTTCTTATAAGAACTGCAGCAGGTGGTGTTTTAACTACAAAAGTGAATGACTTATCTTCATAAACACTTATTACAACCGGAAGTGGTAGGCCTTTCTCAGCACTTTGTGTTTCTGCATTAAATGCATTACAAAAATCCATAATATTAACACCAGCTGCACCTAAAGCAGGTCCAACAGGAGGACTTGGATTGGCAGAGCCTGCTGGAATTTGTAATTTTAATATTGTTGAAACTTTTTTAGCCATTAGGTTTTCTCTATTTGCATGAAGTTAAGTTGAACGGGTGTGGATCTTCCAAGAATCTGCACAGCAACCTTGACAGAGTTTCTTTCATAATCAACATTCTCTACAACACCAGAATGTTTAAATGGTCCATCACAAACTCTTATTACTTCACCAGGTTCGTATATAGTCCTAGGAGCTGGGGCGTCTTCACCAACTTCTATTCTATTAATGATATTATCTACATCATCTTCTGAGATCGGTAGAGGTTTTTCTTTAGTTCCCCCTACAAAACCAGAAACTCTTGGAGTTTGCTTAACTAGCTGCCATGTATCATCTTCTAGTTCCATTTGAATAAGAATATAGCCAGGGAAGAATTTTCTTTCAGTTGTTTTTTTAGTTCCGCTTTTTAATTCAACTATTTGCTCTGTAGGGACTAATATCTCACCAAACTTATCGCCAAGACCTTCCAATTGGATCTTTTCTTCTAAGGCAGCTTTGACCTTAACTTCGTATCCTGAATATGCCTGTATTACAAACCAATCCATTTCTTATCCTAAAATAAATTTAAAAATCCAACTTAACAACGATTCAAGTCCCCAAAAAAACAAACACAGAACTATAATCGCACCAAAAACTATTGCAAAAGTTTGGGTGGTTTCCAATCTTGTTGGCCAAACAACTCTTCTGATCTCTGTTCTGGATTCTCTCATAAGTTTAATTGCACCAGAACCAAATTCTGTGATGGCAAGAAAAACTAACCCAACAATAAATAGGAAAACAACCCCTAAAACTCTATAAAGAAATGCAATATCTGAAAAATAGCTATTGCCAACAACCGCTGCACCAAATATAGCTAAAGCTATGACCCACTTTAGTCTATCAAACAATTTTGAAGCTGATTCTTTAGTCATAAATTCCTACTCTACCAGCATGTTAATGGCAGGCCAGGAGGGTCTCGAACCCCCAACCTCCGGTTTTGGAGACCGCCGCTCTACCAATTGAGCTACTGGCCTATAAACTTTTTTCATATTTCTCAGAGACAAATAAGCCGAGGCACATGGCCTCGGCTATTAATATCTAAAAATGTTATTTAATTATCTTAGCTACGACGCCAGCACCAACAGTTCTGCCGCCTTCTCTAATCGCAAACTTTAAACCTTCATCCATTGCTATAGGAGCAATTAGTTCTATTATCTTAATATTGTCACCTGGCATAACCATTTCAACTCCATCAGGAAGCTCACAAGCACCAGTTACATCAGTAGTTCTAAAATAGAACTGAGGTCTGTAGTTACTAAAGAAAGGCGTATGTCTACCACCTTCGTCTTTACTTAGTACATATATTTCAGCCTCAAATTCTGTATGAGGGTTAATAGATTTTGGTTTAGCTAGAACTTGGCCTCTTTCAACAGCACTTCTTTCTATACCTCTTAAAAGAACACCACAATTTTCTCCAGCTCTTCCTTCATCTAAAGATTTTCTGAACATTTCTACACCAGTACATGTTGTATCAGTAGTAGCTTCAGATATACCAACGATTTCTAATGGATCACCTGTGTTAACGATTCCTCTTTCGATTCTTCCAGTAACAACAGTACCTCTTCCAGAAATAGTAAATACATCTTCAATAGGCATTAAGAAAGGAAGATCAACTGCTCTTTCTGGCTCTGGCACATATGTATCAAGAGTTTCAACAAGTTTTTTTACAGAATCAACACCAATTTCTGAAGTATCACCTTCTAGTGCTTTTAATGCGCTACCAACGATGATAGGTGTATCATCACCTGGAAAATCATATTCATTTAATAGTTCTCTAATTTCCATTTCAACTAGCTCTATCATTTCAGGGTCATCGTTTTGATCGGCTTTGTTCATGAATACAACAATATTAGGAACACCAACTTGTCTTGCAAGAAGAATATGTTCTCTAGTTTGTGGCATTGGGCCATCAGCAGCACTAACAACAAGAATAGCACCATCCATTTGAGCAGCACCGGTAATCATGTTTTTCACATAATCAGCGTGACCTGGACAATCAACGTGAGCATAGTGTCTTTTTTCAGTACATACTCAACATGAGATGTAGCAATAGTAATACCTCTTTCTCTTTCTTCTGGTGCATTATCAATTTGATCAAAGGCAGAAAATTCTGCACCACCAACATCTGCACAGACGCGCGTCATCGCTGCCGTCAATGTTGTCTTTCCGTGATCAACGTGACCAATAGTTCCCACATTAATATGGGGTAGCGTTCTTTCGAATTTTTCTCTAGCCATTTCTTATGCCTCTCTGGTTTAAAAATTTTAATAACTTTGGAGCTCATAACCGGACTTGAACCGGTGACCTCTTACTTACCAAGCAAGTGCTCTACCGACTGAGCTATATGAGCCCGACCTTGTGCTACCAAAATTAAGGTGGCGTATTATCTCCTTAAAAAGATACAAACTCAACCTTTTTGTTCAAGAAAAAAATCTAATTTAATAAGAGTATTTATTATGTTGAATAAGTGGTGGAGAGGGTAGGATTCGAACCTACGTAGCCGAAGCGGCAGATTTACAGTCTGCTGGTATTAACCACTCACCCACCTCTCCATTTCAAGCGCTATTTTTATTCTAGAATGGTTTTAAGTCAATACATATTTTAATATGAGATTTTTAATAAAAATAAAATACTATCTAATATAGATAAATCTAGAGTAGAACTTTCTTTGCATAAAACAATTGAATCAACAAATGATTTTTGCAAAATCACGCCGCTTGAAAAAGAATTTTTAGTTGTGACCTCTGATATGCAGACAAAAGGAAGAGGAAGGCAGGGTAAAAAGTGGATTAGTCCTGCTGGAAATATTAGTTTTTCAATAGCATATTTAAATGATACTGATGATGTTCCTATTAGTTTAATTGCAGGAGTTATTTCGCAGCTAGCAATTACTAAAGCCTTAGAAGTAAAAGAAATAAAATTAAAGTGGCCAAATGACCTTATTTATAGGAATAAAAAGATTGGCGGGATTCTTGTTGAAAAAGAAATATCAGGAGCTCAAAACAAAACTATAGTAGGAATAGGAGTAAATCTAGCCTTAGATGAAAAAGAACCATGGTGGGGAGATTTAAAATCTTTTAATATAGAAAGTTCTAGAGATGATATTTTAAATAATCTTATTAAGGGTTTTTTTCGATTTGCTGATGGTCAATTATTTAACTGGAAAGATTCATGGAATTTACATTGTGCTCATAAGAATAAGATTATTAAAATAATAAACAATGAATTAGTTATTGATGAGGGTATTTTTGTAGGTATAAATAGTAAAGGTGCACTCCTCCTAGAAACAAATAAAAATATTAAAGAATACAGTTTTGGTGAGATATCAATTGAGGGGATATATTAATTATGAATCATTACATATCACAAATAGATCTTAATAAGGATCTTCCAACTCACTTCAAAGGTACTATTTGGATCTGGTTGTTTTTGGGGAGTTGAAAGAAAATTTTGGCAACTCGATGGTGTTTGGTTAACTTCGGTAGGTTATGCGGGTGGTGATACAGATAATCCAACCTATGAGGATGTCTGCTATAAAAATACCAACCATACAGAAGTAGTAGAAGTTACTTATGATCCTGAAGTAATCTCGTTTAAGGATTTGTTAAAAGTTTTTTGGGAGTGCCATGATCCGACCCAAGGTATGAAGGTATTGAGGCCATAGCATTAAAAAATAAATGGATCACAAAAAGTCAGTTCAATAAGTTGTTAGAAAAAATACCAAATCCACAATATCAAGCAGCTTTAAAAGACTCAGGCTTTAGTGAAATAACTACAGAGGTAAAGATATTTAATACATATTATTTAGCTGAAGAATATCATCAGCAATATTTAGCTAAAAACCCAAATGGTTATTGTGGCCTGGGTGGAACAGGTTGTAGTTTAGAGTTATAGAAAATTCATCTCTCCCAATTGGTTTTTAACGTAATTTAATTGCAATTTAATCTAGATTAGATATATCGATCAGATGTATTCCATGAAAGATTTAATTAATGTAGAATTTGCACTTCGCCGGTATAGCTCAGTTGGTAGAGCAACTGATTTGTAATCAGTAGGTCCCGAGTTCGACTCTTGGTGCCGGCACCATCATTCTCTTTACTTTTATCTTAATAAATTAAAACCTAAACTAAAATAGTTTGTTTAAGATATTACTTTGAATCTGGTAAGCGGCTCCAATCCTTAAAAGTGAAATATTTTCTTTTTAGTAACTTATTATAAATAATTGCAAATAAAACTATAAAAGATGCGCCAGTTGCAACAGGCATTAAAACGAAACCTATTCCTTTAGCTCCCATAATAGCAATAATCGGATTAGCTCCAGCAGGAGGATGAACTGTTTTAGTAACCATCATCACAAAAATTGCAAGCGCAACGCCTAAGCCAATGCTTATATAAGAAATGCCGAGCAATGAATAAATAAGGACTCCAGATAAAGCAGAGAATATATGACCAAAAAGAATATTCTTTGGATGCGCTAACGGACTCTCATGAACTGCCATAGCTAAAACCATGCTTGCGCCAAACGGTGGAATTAACCATACATTTGTGCATTGATTCGAATTAAAATAACCAAGGATAGAAATACAAATGAATGCACCAAAAGCAGATAAAAAATTATTTTTCATATAACCAGCATATATAGTAAAAATATTTTTTGCTAATAGTTCATTAGCTATTTTGTTAGTAAATTATTAAGGCTAAAATAAACATTTTAAAATATAAAATTTTTATGAAGCTCAAATTACTACTAATAATGTTTTGTACATTTAATATAAATTTAATTGCAGAGACTCAAATCGAAGAAGTTATCACTACTGGGTCATTGCTTCATAGTCCTGATGAAGACTCCTCTCCAATAGATATTATTTCTGAAGAGAATCTAAAAGATCTAAATATCTTAACTATAGGTGAAATATCTAAATATATTGCATCTTCATCTGGGTCGCATTTTCAAACAAATTCATTAGATGGAACAGATCAAGGCATGTCTTCTATTACATTAAGGGGATTAGATCATGCTTCCACATTAGTTTTAATAAATAATAAAAGGCAAACATCTGCTGGAACAACCTCCCATGAGGGAGAAGGTTATGTAGATATTAATATCATTCCCCAGATTGCTTTAAAGCAAGTTCAAATTTTAAAAGAGGGAGCCACAACGGCATATGGCTCTGATGCTATATCTGGAGTTGTTAATTTCTTAACTCATGATGACTTTGAAGGACGTAAATTAAATTTTGATCAACAGAAAACCACTAACTATAAACAAACAGATTCATCTTTAGGTTTTCTATTTGGGAAAACGCGATTAAGGTTTCAAAAGAAAACCCAGTATATGTAAAAGAAATTGATGCCACTCTTAATGCGTCTGAAATTCCTGGGATTGCTGAACTGGGCTTAAGTACTCTTGGCAATTCATTTAAAGTAAGTGCTGATGATGTTGTTGACTCTGGGGTATATCAAGGATCCTATTCAGAAAATCAATGGGTCGCTGATCCAAACTGTATAAATAATGGCGGCATCTTAGCTGGGCCTTTTTGTAAGTTTCTCTATGGTGAAAGATTTAATATTATTAATACAGAAGAGCACATAAAGAGCTATTTAAGTTATAAGTTTGATGCTGAGTCATATCAATCTAAGACGACTTTAATTTATGCAGATATATCAGTTAAGGATAATCCGCAATCACCCTCTTACCCAGCTTTATCTTTTTTATCAAGAAAAATTCAGCCTGGTATTGGTGGCAGTCCATTTAATGTCCCTGTGACATGGTATGGTCGACCTTTAGGTTCAGCTTACCCGTCTCCAAATTCACCTAAAGATATCTCTCAATATCATCTGAGTCATGTTATGAATTTATATATTGATGAAATATCAGATTTAGAGGTGTCCTTTTCAAATTCTAAACATGCAAATAAACATAAAAGACCAGATACGATTGATTCAAGGTTTGAGGATGCACTAAATGGTAATGGTGGCCTTGATGGAAATTTAACGTGGAATATTTTTGATATTTCTAATCGCAATCCGGAATTAAATAGAATACATTTCTGGTTCTGAAAAATCTAAACGAAGCGGCGAATTGACAGTTATTGATTTAATTTTTAATACAAAGATATTTAATATGGAGTCTGCATTTGGCATGCAGGTTAGTAATGATAAGATTTCGATTAAGTATGATCCTTCAAGCTCAGCATCATTTGATGAAAGTGGCTATTTAATTAAGTCAGCAGATTTATTGTTTTTGGGTGGCGGTAAAAGCATATCTGGATCAAGAAATAAGAAGGCATTATTTTCTGAATTTAATAAAGAAATTAACTGAAATTATTGCTTTATTAAAAGCAAAAATTGGATCTTCCTCTTCTAATAAATGTTTTTTTTAAACAAATATATAAGTCTTTAATAATAAGAGCTTCATCTGGGACTTCTTTTGTTGCTCCATCAATGGCGCAGCTTTATGCTTCAGAGATATTGCTAGGAACAATTAGAGGAGCAAGCTTTTCAGATAAAGCAAGAGTTATTCAGGTTGGGAATCCTGATTTAAAGCCTGCGACTGCCACTAATTCTAATATTGGGATGATATGGATATTAAACAATAATTCTAAGTTTTCATTAGATTACTGGTCTATAGACTATAAGAATAGAGTTGAGCTTGAGAACGGCTCTGTAAAAGCTGCTAATAACCCGAATAGTGAAGATATAATTAGAAATGCTGAGGGCGATATTATTGGCGTCCACACATCATTCTTTAATGAGCATCAAACTAAAGTTAAGGGGCTTGATGTTTCTTTAGAAACCTCTTTAGATTTTGCTAAAATTGGGTCCTTGACCTATAAAATTCAGGGCACTAGTTTTACGGACTACTTAACACCTGATGAGGATACTGGGTTAATGCAAGATAGAGTGGGTTATTATAATTACGATGCCCATATGCACTCTATTCCAAAATATAAAATTAACTCATTTGTTTCACTAAAGAAAAAGCATACAAAAATTAATTTAGTTACAAGGTATGTAAGTGGTTATGATAATAAAACTCCAATTTCTTCATCTCATGCTGCAATTGGTTATACAAATAAAGTTGCTAGCTCTTTTGTGGTTGATATTGGAATTGAAAGACATCTTAAGGTAAGTACGATATGGTCATAGGAATAAATGCTATCAATGTATTTGATAAAAATGCCCCCAGGCTCTACAACCCACCTGATTTTAGTTTTGATCCTAATGTTCATGATGCAAGAGGCAGATTAATCAATTTAAGTATTCAGCTAAATTTCTAGCTTTTAATTTGTATTAAACTAAACTCCAGTAATGAATATTCAGGATGAAGCTATTGATCAAATATTATTTGAAAATAATATCTCTAACGAATGGTCTGATTCAGTTGAAGCCGATCTAATAGCAAGTAAAACTAAAAAGACTAAGTACCGTAAAGATTTAACTAATTTACCCTTTGCGACTATTGATGGCGCAGACGCAAAAGACTTTGATGATGCTATTTATTGTGAATATAGAGGCAAGCAAACTATTCTAAGTGTTGCAATAGCTGATGTTGCCGAATTGGTTAAACCTGGAACTGCATTGGATAATGAAGCAATTGAAAGAGGCACATCGATATACTTTCCATCAAAAGTTATTCCCATGTTGCCAGAGAAGATATCTAATAACCTTTGCTCACTGGTTCCTAATGAAGTTAGAAATGTTTTAGTATGTAAAATAGTTTTTTCTTCAACAGGGGATATTGAAGGTTATGAGTTTTTTGAAGCTTCAATTAAGTCTAGTTTAAGAGCTACATATCAATCAATAGATGAGGTAATTAATAAGAAGGCTGTTGTAAAAGATGAAGTTCAAAAATCTGTTAATGCTCTAAAGAATTTAACAAAAATATTGCTAGATAAAAGAGCAAAGAGGCATGCTTTAGAAATTGATGCAGCTGAGCCAATACTTGAATTGGATGAATCAGGAAGAATCAATAGTATTAAAGTTTCCAAGAGACTCTTTTCACATTTAATGATTGAAGAATCTATGCTGGCTGCAAATATCTGTGCTGCAAGATATATGAAAAAACATTATGGCTTTGGAGTCTATAGAATTCATGAAGAGCCAGAAGAACTAAAAATAGATGCATTAAAAAATTTCTTTGCTGCAAAAGGATTAACTTCTAAGCCTAAAAAAAATCCTTTAGAAGTTATTACTCAATGTTTAGAATTTTCCAAAGATCATCAGTTAAAAAAATCTCTCCAGACTCTGGTGCTTCAAAGCTTGAAACGTGCAGAATACTCAACTGAGGATATTGGACATTTTGGTCTTCAGTTGGAGCAATATGCTCATTTCACATCCCCAATTAGAAGATACCCAGATTTAATGGTTCATAGGCTAATTAAAGATAAACTTCAAAAAAATACAAACAAACCTAATCAAGAGCAAATTGAATTAGATTGTTGTGAGCTTTCAGATCTTGAGCGCCAAGCAGAAAAAGCTTCTAGAACTGTTGTTCAACAAATAATATGTCATCATCTAAAGCAATTTATTGGTGATGATTTTAATGCAATGATTACAGGAGTAACGGATTTTGGAATCTTTGCAGAAATTGATAGCTTTTATGTGTCTGGATTAATTCATGTTTCAGATTTACCAGGTGACAGATATATTTTTGATAAAATAAGTGGAGTTCTAAAAGGCAAAAGAACGGGCAGGAGTTTTAGACAAGGTCAAAGTATAAGAGTTAAAATTAATAATGTTCTTCCTTATGAAAGAAAGATAAATTTATCAATTATGAATAAATAAATGAATAAAGCTAACTTGGATCATAGAGTGGGCTTTCATAGCATTGAGAGTATTCTGATTCATAATCCAGAAAAAATAAAAAAAGTACTTCTTCCTGCTAATAGGGATGATGAATAGAATTGAGTCACTTATAGATGAGAATGGTTAAAGTGGTATGAACTTTCAAAAAAAATATCTCAGGAGCCTGAAGCAACTATAAAAAAAGAACCACAACCTTCATTTCAAAATCTTAAAATGCTTGTAGAAAGCTTTGAGATTAAGAGCCCTCTCATATTAATACTAGATAATATTATTGATCCAAGAAATCTGGGAGCTTGTGTAAGATCGGCTGCAGTAATTGGAGTTGATGCAATGATTATAAATAAACATCAATGTGCGCCAATCAACTCGGTTGCTCATAAGGTTTCTGTCGGTGGCGCAGAGGTTATTAAATATATTTCACGTTACAAACTTAGTTAATTGCATTAAATATCTAAAGGAAAATAGCGAATGTCAGATATTTAGGCTTAAGTGAGCATGCAAAAGTTCAAAGTCATACATGAGTGAAGATTTCAAGGCATGCCTACTGCGTTGATTATGGGCTCGGAGGAGACAGGGGTAAGACAAAAAACCCTAGAGATATGCGATAGTGTGATCAGCTTAAGTGGCAATACAAACTTTAAAAGCTTAAATGTCTCAGTTGCTACAGGGAGTCATTCTAAACGAAGCAGTAAGGCAGAGAGATCAGGCTAAGAATTAGCTTGATATGAATTTATATTCTATTAGACTTGATAGATGCTTAAACAAAGAACCTTAAGAAACGCTATTAAAGCGACTGGCATAGGCTTGCATACAGGCATAAAAGTCACCATGGAATTACTTCCAGCAGAAGTAAACTCTGGCATTAGATTTGTAAGGACTGATATTGATTCAAGTATAGAAATACCAGCACTTGCGGAATATGTTGGCGAAACAAGCATGTCTACTACATTAGTTAAAGATGGCATTAAAGTTCATACAATTGAGCATCTTTTATCAGCTATTGCTGGTCTAGGAATAGATAATTGCATTATTAAGCTTGATGGTCCGGAAGTTCCAATAATGGATGGGAGTGCTGGCCCATTTGTTTTTCTTCTTCAAGTCCGCAGGTCTTGAAGAGCAAGAAGGAATGAAAAAATTTATTAAAGTTAAAAAAGAAATTACCTCAAAAAGAGATGATGCTTTTGCAACTATTAAGCCATTCGAAGGATTTAAAGTATCATTTAAGGTAGATTTTGATCACCCAGTTCATAAAAAACTCTCCAGCTGAAGCAATCTGTATAGATTTTTCTTCCACTTCTTTTGTAAAAGAAGTCTGTAGAGCTAGAACCTTTGGCTATGAAGCGGAGGCTGCTTTACTAAAATCAAAGAATTTAGCTCTTGGAGCAAGCTCTTCTAACGCCGTTATATTTGGTGATGATAAAATCCTTAATGAAGAAGGGTTGAGATTTAAAGACGAGATAGTAAAGCATAAGATGTTAGATGCTATAGGTGATCTATATTTATTGGTGGAATCTAAGGTGAATTATCTGGTATATAAAGTCTGATCTATGCTCAAATAGTCAACTAGTAAGTATTATTAAGAAAAGATCATAGAATTAGTAGAGTTAGAAATATCTAGCAGTAATGCCCCCATTTCGTATGTAAGACCCCTTTGGAGATAATCTAAAATCTACTAAGAGTGTAGAAATTTTTAAAACTAAAGTAATTAATGCTTAATATATTTTCAAAAATCTTTGGATCTAGCAATGATAGGACTATCAAGAAGATGCAATATCTTGTGGATCAGATAAATGATCTTTCAGATGAAATGAGTGAGAAGATGATGAATTTCTTTCTTACTCTAAGGAATCTCTTAATGATCAATTTCTAGAAAATAATGATATCTATTCGATACTGCCTATTGCATATGCTGCTGTAAGAGAAGCAAGTGTTCGAACTTTAGGGCTAAGGCATTTTGATTCTCAGCTTTTTGGTGGCATATCTTCACCAAGGAAATATTTCTGAAATGAAAACCGGTGAAGGTAAAACTCTTGTAGCTACCTTACCGGCGTTCTTAAATGCCTGTCTGGAAAAGGTGTTCATCTTGTTACTGTAAATGATTATCTAGCAAAACGTGATAGCGCTTGGATGGCGCTATCTATAGTTTCATGGTTGAGTGTTGAATAGACATCAAACCAACTGAAGAAAAGATAAATGCATATAATCAGATGATTATATATGCAACTAATAATGAATTAGGTTTTGATTACCTCAGAGATAATATGGCTCAAGTGTAGAAGATAGAGCTCAATGCTCTCTGGATTTTGCAATTGTTGATGAGGTAGATTCATATTAATTGATGAAGCAAGAACTCCACTTAATTATATCTGGCCCATCTAATGAAAGTTCCGAGCTTTATAAGCAAATTAAAAAGATTATTCCAAAACTTCAAAAGCAATTCAGAGAAGAAACTGAAGAAGAGCCTTTAGAAGATGATGAAAGAGGTCATTACATGATTGATGAAAAAAATAGGTCAATGTAGAATTAACAGATGAGGGTTACATTGAAGTTGAGAAATACTTAGAAGATGCTTAGGTCTTACTCCAATCGAGGATAGTCTTTACTCAGTCAGCAATATTAAGATTATGCGGTATGTAAATGCCACATTAAAAGCTGCATATCTGTTTAAAAAAAATGTTCACTACCTTGTGAGAGGCCAAGAAGTCCTTCTTGTTGACGAACATACAGGCAGGACTATGTCAGGCAGAAGAATGAGCGAAGGAATCCATCAAGCGCTCGAGTGCAAAGAAAATGTTCCAATTCAAAAAGAATCGCAAACTTTAGCTTCGACTACTTTCCAAAACTTTTTTAGATTATTTAAAACTCTTTCTGGAATGACAGGTACAGCAGATACTGAAGCTGCTGAATTTAAAGAAATCTATGGATTGGATGTAGTGATTATCCCAACCATAAACCAATGATTAGAGATGATAAGAATGATTTAGTATTTCTTAACAAGAGAGTCAAAATATAAAGCGTTAATAGATGAAATAGAGCTATTAAAAGAGAAAGAAGCGCCCTATTCTTGTTGGCACTGCTTCAGTAGAATCATCAGAAGAAGTGTCTGAATTATTAAAGCAAAAAAATACCGCATCAAATTCTTAATGCTAAGCACCATGAAAAAGAGGCTGAAATTATAGCTAATGCAGGTAAAGCTGGAATGGTAACTATTGCAACTAATATGGCAGGTCAGGGGAACAGATATAGTTCTTAGGTGGTAAAAAAGAAGAAGTTGATTCTGATTGGGCAACTAAGAATAAAAATGTTCTTGATGCAGGCGGACTTCATATTCTTGGAACAGAAAGACATGAATCAAGAAGAATAGATAATCAATTAAGGGGAAGATCTGGGCGACAAGGAGATCCTGGGTATTCAAGGTTCTTTTTATCGTTAGAAGATGATTTACTTAGATTATTTATTTCAGATAGCAGAAGAGCTTTATTTGAAAGAGTTGGCTTAGGAGAGGATCATATTGAGCATAGGATGTTATCAAGAGGTATTGAAAATGCCCAACGAAGAATAGAAAGCCGTAATTTTGACATAAGAAAAAATCTTCTCGAATACGATGATGTGGCAAATGATCAAAGGCAGGCTATATACTCGCTCAGAAATCAACTCTTAGAAGAGTCTGATATTAGTGAAACTATTAATGAGCTAATTGATGATCAATTTACCTCATCTGTATATGATTATGTTCCTTTAGAATCTAGTTGAGTCTCAATGGGAGCTTAAGGAGCTAGAAGAATTCCTTACTGATAACTTTGGTATTAATTCTAATATTCAAGAAATTGTTAAAGATGATAAATCATTACTTCCAGAAAAAATTGCTGAAATTATTACTCTTAATGCTCATAACTATTTAAAAAAAATATTTAATTTTGCGGATACAAGATTAATGCTAGAAAAACAGGTAATGCTTCAAGTTCTTAGATGTTCACTGGAAAGAGCATTTAGCAGAAATTGATCATTTAAGACAAAGTATTGGATTAAGGGCTTATGCACAAAAAAATCCTAAAAATGAATTCAAAAGAGAGGCATATTCAATGTTTGAATCGATGCTTAAGGAAATAGATAGCGAAACTATTAGAATTCTATTCACACTTCAACTAACTTCTCCTGCAGAAGTAAGTAATCTAAAAAATAGTGGACCAAATATAGAAGATAATGAATTAGAATTAAAAAAAGAAGAATTTAACCCATCTAACTTGCCAAATAATAGCCCACAAAAACCGACTGAAATTCAGCCAATTAAAAGAGAAGAGCCTAAGATCGGAAGAAATGAACCTTGCTGGTGTAAATCAGGAAAGAAATATAAACAATGCCATGGGAAATAGTTAATTACTATTCCTCATAAAAATCCTCTGACTCAATAGGCCTTGAGACAACATTCTCCTCACCCGCCCAAGAACCAAAATCAATCAACTTACAACGCTCAGAGCAAAATGGTCTAAAGTTATTTTTAGATGAAAGATCAATATTACGTTTATTACAATTTGGACATTCATTCATTAGTTAGCTCCATATAAGTTTGATGTATCTGAAAAACTTGTTCTCGGAGCGCCTCAAAAGAAGAGTTATTAATAATAACTTCATTAGCAATACTTAATCGCTCTTGTCTTGTTGCTTGAGACTGTAATATTTATATTCATAACTTCTGATGTGTTCTGAGCATCCCTATGGATAGTTCTAGATATTTGGGTGTCAATGTCGCAGTCTATAATGAGGATCCTACTGTAGTTCTTAGCTGTATTAGTTTCGAAAATTAAAGGAACCATGATTATGGTGTAAGGAGACTTAGACTTTTTTATGAAATCTAGAATGGACTCCTTAACAATTGGGTGAATAATATTTTCAAGTTGTAATTTTTTATCTTTATTGGTAAATATAGTAGATCTTAATTTAGCTCTATCAATCAAGTTATTTTTATCTAAATAAGAAGAGCCGAAAGCATTAATAAATAGCTCATAGCCAGGGGAGTTTATTTCAAGAGCGTCTCTAGAGACATCGTCTGCATCTAAAACACTAATACCCAAGTCCATAAAGAAACTTGCAGCAGCTGACTTACCAGAACCTATCCCACCTGTTAATCCTATGATCATAAAAACATTATACTTTAGATAAAAAAAAAGGCTTCCAGTTAAACTGAAAGCCTTAAAGAAAAAGCCTGACGATTTCCTACTCTCACACAGGGAGACCCTGCACTACCATTGGCGTTGGTTCGTTTCACTTCTGAGTTCGAGATGGGATCAGGTGGTGCCAAACCGCTATTGTCATCAGGCAAACTGGTATGTAATTATTTCACTACAAATATTAAAAATATTTTATTGTTACTCTCAAACATGTTCCCTTCTTAAGGTTACATGATCAAGCCTCACGAGTTATTAGTACTAGTTAGCTCAACGCCTCGCAGCGCTTACACATCTAGCCTATCAACGTCATAGTCTATGACGACTCTTTAGGAGACATAAAGTCTCTGGGAGATTTAATCTTGGGAGAGGCTTCCCGCTTATATGCTTTCAGCGGTTATCCTTTCCGAACATAGCTACCCGGCAATGCCACTGGCGTGACAACCGGAACACCAGAGGTTCGTCCAATCCGGTCCTCTCGTACTAGGATCAGCTTCCCTCAAATCTCCAAACGCCCACAGCAGATAGGGACCGAACTGTCTCACGACGTTCTAAACCCAGCTCGCGTACCACTTTAAATGGCGAACAGCCATACCCTTGGGACCTGCTCCAGCCCCAGGATGTGATGAGCCGACATCGAGGTGCCAAACACCGCCGTCGATATGAACTCTTGGGCGGTATCAGCCTGTTATCCCCGGCGTACCTTTTATCCGTTGAGCGATGGCCCTTCCATTCAGAACCACCGGATCACTAAGACCTAGTTTCCTACCTGCTCGATCCGTCGATCTCGCAGTCAAGCATCCTTTTGCCTTTATACTTACCTCACGATGTCCGACCGTGATAAGGATACCTTCGTACTCCTCCGTTACTCTTTAGGAGGAGACCGCCCCAGTCAAACTACCCAGCACACACTGTCCCCGATCCAGATAATGGACCTAGGTTAGAACCTCAATTTTACAAGGGTGGTATTTCAAGGACGACTCCACTAGAACTAGCGTTCCAGCTTCAAAGTCTCCCACCTATCCTACACAAATAAGATCAAAGTCCAGTGTGAACCTATAGTAAAGGTGCACGGGGTCTTTCCGTCTAGCTGCGGGTACACTGCATCTTAACAGCGATTTCAATTTCACTGAGTCTATGGTGGAGACAGCGTGGCCATCGTTACGCCATTCGTGCAGGTCGGAACTTACCCGACAAGGAATTTCGCTACCTTAGGACCGTTATAGTTACGGCCGCCGTTTACCGGGGCTTCTATCAAGAGCTTCGCCTAAGCTAACCCCATCAATTAACCTTCCGGCACCGGGCAGGCGTCACACCCTATACTTCCTCTTACGAGTTTGCAGAGTGCTATGTTTTTAGTAAACAGTCGCAGCCACCTGGTATCTTCGACCGCGAAAAGCTTCTAAGAGCAAGTCTTATAACCTATCGCGGCGCACCTTCTCCCGAAGTTACGGTGCTATTTTGCCTAGTTCCTTCACCATAGTTCTCTCAAACACCTTGGTCTACTCGACCTAACCACCTGTGTCGGTTTAGGGTACGGTTTCTTATAACCTGAAGCTTAGAGGTTTTTCCTGGAAGCATGGTATCAACTACTTCTCACTCAATGAGTGATCGTCATCAGTTCTCAGCCGTGTAGTACTCCGGATTTACCTAAAGTACAAGCCTACCACCTTAAACACGGACAACCGTCGCCGTGCTAGTTTAACCTTCTCCGTCACCCCATCGCAGTTATAAAAAGTACAGGAATATTAACCTGTTTCCCATCGACTACGGCTTTCGCCCTCGCCTTAGGGGCCGACTCACCCTGCCACGATTAGCGTTGGACAGGAACCCTTGGTTTTTCGGCGAAGAGGTTTTTCACCTCTTTGATCGTTACTCATGTCAACATTCGCACTTCTGATACGTCCAGTTCGCCTCTCAGCTTACCTTCATCCGCTTACAGAACGCTCTTCTACCATCTTAAATAAATTTAAGATCTGTAGCTTCGGTTTATGATTTAGCCCCGTTATATCTTCCACGCAGGCCGACTCGACTAGTGAGCTATTACGCTTTCTTTAAAAGATGGCTGCTTCTAAGCCAACTTCCTAGCTGTTTGTGCCTTCCCACATTGTTTCCCACTTAATCATAATTTGGGACCTTAGCTGACAGTCTGGGTTGTTTCCCTCTCGACTACGGACGTTAGCACCCGCAGTCTGTCTCCCGTGCTCATACTTGTAGGTATTCGGAGTTTGCATCGGTTTGGTAAGTCGGGATGACCCCCTAGCCGAAACAGTGCTCTACCCCCTACAGTAATACACGAGGCACTACCTAAATAGTTTTCGAAGAGAACCAGCTATCTCCGGGTTTGATTAGCCTTTCACTCCTATCCACAGCTCATCCCCTCATTTTTCAACATAAGTGGGTTCGCGCCTCCAGTCGATGTTACTCGACCTTCACACTGGCCATGGATAGATCACCCGGTTTCGGGTCTAATTCCAGCAACTGAGCGCCCTATTAAGACTCGGTTTCCCTACGCCTCCCCTAAACGGTTAAGCTTGCTACTGAAATTAAGTCGTTGACCCATTATACAAAAGGTACGCCGTCACCCAACAAGTCTGCTCCGACTGCTTGTAAGCACAAGGTTTCAGGTTCTATTTCACTCCCCTCGCCGGGGTTCTTTTCGCCTTTCCCTCACGGTACTAGTTCACTATCGGTCAGCAGAGAGTATTTAGCCTTGGAGGATGGTCCCCCCATGTTCAGTCAAGATTTCACGTGTCCCGACCTACTCGATTTCACTTTTAAAAGTTTTTCGCATACAGGGCTATCACCTACTATGGCCATTCTTTCCAGAATGTTTTGCTAAACTAAAAAAAGCTTAAGGGCTGGTCCGGTTTCGCTCGCCGCTACTACCGGAATCTCTTTTGATTTCTTTTCCTCTAGGTACTTAGATGTTTCAGTTCCCTAGGTTTGCCTCTTATACCTATGTATTCAGTATAAGATAATATGCTTATGCATACTGGGTTTTCCCATTCGGAAATCCTCGGATCGAAGCTTATTTACCAGCTCCCCGAGGCTTATCGCAGGTTATTACGTCCTTCATCGCCTTATGCAGCCAAGGCATTCACCTTGTGCTCTTCCTTTACTTGATCATATAACCTTAAAAAAGGTTATTTCGCTTTTTGAGAGTACTTAATAAAATATATTAATTACTTTTCTAATTAAATTGCAGTGATCTTATATGTACATAAATGTACATACTAGAAAATTACATACCAAAACTTATAAATAACTTCTTTTAATATATTTGATTACTCGTGTGGGTGTTTAAAACCGAAATATCGTTAAGGAGGTGATCCAGCCACAGGTTCCCCTACGGCTACCTTGTTACGACTTCACCCCAGTCATGAAGCACACCGTGGTAAACGCCCTCCCTAAGGTTAGACTATCTACTTCTGGTGCAATCCACTTCCATGGTGTGACGGGCGGTGTGTACAAGACCCGAGAACGTATTCACCGCGGCATGCTGATCCGCGATTACTAGCAATTCCAACTTCATGGAGTCGAGTTGCAGACTCCAATCCGGACTACGAAGAATTTTCTAGGATTGGCACCACCTCGCGGCTTAGCGTCCGTCTGTATTCCCCATTGTATCACGTGTGTAGCCCTACTCGTAAGGGCCATGATGACTTGACGTCGTCCTCACCTTCCTCCGGTTTATCACCGGCAGTCCCCTTATAGTTCCCGACCGAATCGCTGGCAAATAAGGGTAAGGGTTGCGCTCGTTATCCGACTTAACGGAACATCTCACGACACGAGCTGACGACAGCCATGCAGCACCTGTATCTTGGTTCTTAAAAGCACACTCTCATTACAAGAGCTTCCAAGTATGTCAAGAGTAGGTAAGGTTTTTCGCGTTGCATCGAATTAAACCACATGATCCACTGCTTGTGCGGGTCCCCGTCAATTCATTTGAGTTTTAGCCTTGCGGCCGTACTCCCCAGGCGGACAACTTAAAACGTTAGCTGCGCCACTGAAAGGCATTGCCTCCCAACAGCTAGTTGTCATCGTTTACGGCGTGGACTACCAGGGTATCTAATCCTGTTCGCTACCCACGCTTTCGCACCTCAGTGTCAGTACAGATCCAGGAGGCCGCCTTCGCCACTGGTATTCTTCATAATATCTACGCATTCCACCGCTACACTATGAATTCTACCTCCCTCTATCGTACTCTAGTCAGTCAGTTTTGGATGCAGTTCCTAGGTTGAGCCCAGGGCTTTCACATCCAACTTAACAAACCACCTACGCGCGCTTTACGCCCAGTAATTCCGATTAACGCTTGCACCTTCCGTATTACCGCGGCTGCTGGCACGGAATTAGCCGGTGCTTATTCTGCAGGTAACATCAAGGTTATAAGGTATTAGCTTATAACTTTTTCTCCCTGCTTAAAGTGCTTTACAACCCGAAGGCCTTCTTCACACACGCGGTATGGCTGGATCAGGCTTGCGCCCATTGTCCAATATTCCCCACTGCTGCCTCCCGTAGGAGTCTGGGCCGTGTCTCAGTCCCAATGTGGCTGATCGTCCTCTCAGACCAGCTAAAGATCGTTGCCTTGGTGAGCCTTTACCTCACCAACAAGCTAATCTTACGCAGGCTGATCTAGTAGCGAAAGCTTCAAAGAGAGGCCTTCTTTCTCCCGAAGGAGGTATACGGTATTAATCCGAGTTTCCTCGGGCTATCCCCTTCTACTAGGTACATTCCTACGCGTTACTCACCCGTTCGCCGCTCTACTCATATCCGAAGATACTTTCTCGCACGACTTGCATGTGTTAAGCCTACCGCCAGCGTTCAATCTGAGCCATGATCAAACTCTTCAATTATTATCATGTTTTGTTGATTTTTATAAAAAATCTAAATTATTTTTTCTCGTATTTTGAACACCCACACGAGTAACCAAATATTTTTAAAGAACAACCGCCTCTGAGGACGGACGCGTATTCTAACTAAGATATTAGTAAGAAGATACCTTTTTTTTAATTAATTTCTTTATCTACTAATTTCTGGAATTTAGGAAATTTCATCTTAGAACGAAGCTCAGATCCAACCTTCTCAATAGAGTGAGCTGCTGTTTCTTTTCTTCTTTCTTTCATGATGGGGCCGCCTGTACCATCGTTGCTTTGACGGCAATCATCTAAGAATTTATCTGCAAATTCACCAGATTGAATCCTAGATAAAATACCTTTCATAGCTACTTTTGTATCGCTTGTTATTACTTTTGGCCCGCTAACATAGTCACCAAACTCTGCAGTATTAGAAATTGAATAATGCATATTTGCAATTCCTCCCTCATGAATTAGGTCAACAATTCAATTTAAGCTCGTGCAAACACTCGAAATAAGCCATTTCTGGAGCATAGCCAGCTTCGGTTAATGTTTCAAAACCTGCTTTAACTAATTCAACAGCACCACCACATAAAACAGCTTGTTCACCAAATAAATCTGTTTCTGTTTCATCCTTAAATGTCGTTTCAAGAACTCCTGCTCTGTCCACCATTTGCTTTAGCATATGACAAAGCAATATCTTGCGCTGAATAATCTGTAGTATTATTTCCATCTTGGTAAATAGCAATTAAAGATGGTACTCCACCACCATTTAGATATGTACTTCTAACTGTGTGGCCTGGACCTTTTGGAGCAATCATAATGACGGACATATCTTCGCTAGGGACAATTTTTTGAAAATGGATGTTAAACCCATGCGCGAATGCTAAGACTGCATTAACCTTGAGATTTGGCTTAATCTCAGATTCATATATTCCTTGCTGAAATTCATCTGGTGCAAGAATCATTACCAAGTCTGCTCCATCAACAGCATCGGTGACCGTTGAAACATGAAGACCAGCTTCCTCAGCTTTTTTCCACGAAGATGAGCCTTCTCGAAGGGCGACAGTAACATTAACTCCTGAATCCTTAAGATTATTTGCGTGAGCATGGCCTTGAGAACCATAACCAATAATAGTTACTTTTAAACCCTGGATAATTTCGATATTCGCATCATCATCATAAAAAATTTTCATTCTATTTTTCTCCTAAATTTTTAAAACTTTTTCCCCTTCATGAAGGCCTAAGCATCCAGATCTGGCAATTTCTAGCAAATTAGATTTACCTATAGTCTTGATTGCTTTTTCTATATCACTCGATGGCCCAAATGCGGACATTACAATTACTTTTATATTTTTTTCTAATACCTTGCCACTGAGGGGCTTCAGTGTTTTCTGAATTTTTGGTGTTAATTTAAATTTATTATATTTTATAAGAATAAATTCATATTCATGGTGTTCGCCTTCAGTTAAATCTGAAACTTTAATAACGTCAATTATTTTATTAATTTGTTTGGTGATTTGCTCAACAGCAGATCTCAGAGCCTCTGGTAGTAACTGTTAATCTTGAATAAGATCCATCATCTACCGGGGCTACATTTAACGATTCAATGTTATATCCTCTTTGGTGAAATAGTCCAACTACCCTTGCAAGAGCACCTGGCTTATTTTCAACAAGCATTGCTAAAACTCTTTTCACGTTTTTTTGCCTCTTGATAACCACATATCCTGCATACTTCCATTTGGAGAAACCAGCATTGGGTATACGTGTTCTGATTGATCAACATAAACATCAACAAATACAAGTTGATCTTTTAAAGCAAATGCTTTTTCTAGTGTTGGTCCTAATTTATTTCTCTGTGTAACTTTAAATCCTTTGTGGCCATATGCTTCAGCTAATTTAACAAAGTCAGGAAGTGATTCTTCATAAGTGCTTGCTGCATATCTACCGCTATAATTCATGTCTTGCCATTGTCTTACCATTCCTAAAAACTTGATTATTTATATTAATAATCTTTACCGGTAGGCCGTATTGCAAGCATGTTGATAGTTCTTGAATACACATTTGAATACTTCCCTCGCCTGTGACGCAGACTACTTCTTTATTTGGAAATGCTAATTTAACTCCCATAGCAGAAGGTAAGCCATAACCCATAGTTCCAAGCCCTCCAGAATTAATCCAACGCCTCGGTTTATTAAAATGATAATACTGAGCTGCAAACATTTGATGCTGTCCAACATCAGAAGTGACATAGGCATCCCCTTTAGTAACTCTATATACCTGCTGAACTACTTCTTGAGGCATGATTAATTTAGATTTAGATTTTTTTAAATACATTTCATGATCCAAGCCATGCAATGCTGCTCCATGCTTTAATTTGATCATTCCATTTGCTGACAGCTTCAGAGTCTATCTTTATTTTAGACCTTTTATTTCTTTGATAAGAGCATCAATGAACTCATTAACTTGTCCAACAATTGGAATATCTGCATTAATAATTTTTGATATAGATGCTGGATCTACATCTATATGAATAATTCTTGCATCTGGAGCAAATTTTGAAGGCGTATTAGTAATACGATCATCAAAACGTAGCACCAATTGCTAAAATTAAGTCAGCATTATGCATTGCCATATTTGCTTGATATGTTCCATGCATTCCCAACATACCCATGAAATCTAGAATCAGTTGCTGGATAAACACCTAGTCCCATTAGTGTATTCGTAACTGGTATATTTAAAATTTCATTCAATTCATAAAGTTCTGAAGATGCGTTGCTGTTAATTGCACCACCTCCAGCATATATAACTGGTTGTTTCGCTTCAAAAATAGCATCAACTGCTCTTTGAATCTGTTCTTGTTCTGGCTCTACGGGTGGATTATAAGATCTCATAGCTTACCTATGCAGGATATTTATATTCAAATAAATTTTCAGGGGCAGTCATGTCCTTTGGAATATCAATAACAACCGGTCCAGGCCTCCCCGATGTAGCAACATAGAAATGCTTCTTTAATTGTTTTTGGAATATCTTTGGCATCAAAAACAGTATAACTATGTTTAACAATTGGCCTCGATACTCCAATCATGTCGGTTTCCTGAAAAGCATCTGTTCCAATTAAGTGACTAGCAACCTGACCAGATACAACTATTAAAGGAATAGAATCCATATAAGCTGTAGCTAGACCAGTGATAGCATTTGTTGCTCCTGGACCAGATGTGACATAACAACTCCGGGCTTGCCGGTAGCTCTTGCATATCCATCAGCTGCATGGGTAGCACCTTGCTCATGCCTTACTAAGATATGTTCAATTTTTTTCTGTCTGAAAATTGCATCATAGATGTGCAGGGCTGCGCCCCCTGGATAACCAAAGATAAACTTGACTCCTTCTTCACGAAGGGCCCTCATCAACATGTCGCCACCAGAAAGTTTCACTTGGACCTAAAAAATCTATAAGAATGAGGTTTATATTATTTTATGATGCAAAAAACAAGTCTTTTGTAATATTCTTTAAACCAAAATCAACCAGTAATAATGGCTTTTTCTAATTTCTTCATGTCTTGAGGCATCTCAACTGACCATTCAAATATCTCTTTTGATTTATGATGACAAAAGGAAATATGAGTAGCATGAAGAGCCTGTCTAGGAAATTCTCGAATATATTTAATTAATTCTGGTGAAGAATTCTTAGCTATTCTCTTTCTAGCATTATAGGTAGAGTCACCAATGATAGGTAAGTTTTTTGAAGCTAAATGAACTCTGATTTGATGGGTTCTGCCAGTTTCTAATTTACATTCTAATACTGCATAGCCATTATATTTATTGATTAATTTTATAAAGGAAATAGACTCCTTTCCATCATGTCTTATAGTCATTTTTGTCCTATTTTTAGGATCTCTTCCTATTGGTTCATTTATTTCAAAACTTCCAATAGTCTCTCCTACAGATATAGCAATATATTTTTTAATAACTTTTCTTTCTTGCATTTCTTGAATGAAATAATTTCTAAATGATTCTGTTTTGGCTACGACTAAAACTCCAGATGTATCTTTATCTAATCTATGAACTATGCCACTTCTTGGTAAATTTATCAGTTGAGGGTATTTGTATAATAATCCATTAGCTAGAGTGCCATTATAACAACCAGATCCAGGATGCATTACTAATCCAAATGGTTTGTTTACAATAAGAAAGTCTTCTTCTTCATAGCAAACCTCAAATTGAATATCTTCAGGGCCCCACGAAACTTTCACCTCCTCTATTGGATCAATCTCAACCTCATCTCCTTCATATACAGAATCTTTTGGCATACAGATTTCACCATTAACCAAGACTCTTCCTTGAAGGATCCATTTTTTTAATTGAGTTCTGGAAAAATTTGGAAACATTCTTGCTGCTACGACATCTAGTCGCATCTTGTTATCACTTTCTAAAACTTTTAATAAATTTGTCATTGAACTTTAATGTAATTTTTTTATCTAAATAATAAATTTAAAGCTTAATTACCAATAATAAATGTAAAATAGCTATTATGAATAAAAAAACAGTTTCTATAATTTATCTAAGTATAAGTGTTATTGCCTCTTCTTTAATACTTTCTAGGGTGTAATAGTGACCAGCAAGAAATTGAGCGACCTGAGAAAATATATTATGACCAAGCTCAGAGAAGAATGAAAGCTGGTAATTATTTTGGTGCGATTGATTCTTTAACTGCAATAGAGAGTCAGTATCCTTTTGGACGATATGCAGAGCAAGCTCAATCTGAATTGATTTATGCATATTTTATGAATTCAGAGAATGAAGCTTCTCATTCAAGTGCAGAAAGATTTATTAGATTACATCCAAGACATCCAAATATTGATTATGCATATTTTATGAAAGGCCTTTCTAGCTATACGAGAGATAATAGCTTTATTGTAAGAATGACAGACACTGATCTATCAAATAGGGATATATCAGGTGCTAAAGATTCTTTTTCGGAACTCACAGAATTTCTTACAAGATTTCCTGACAGCCAATATGCATCTTATGCAAATCAAAGAATTGTTTATTTAAGAAATCTTATCGCAAGTGGCGAATTAGCTGCAGCAGATTATTACCAATGGGAAGATCAAAAGAAAATTCCTTTGGCTAATTATGTTATTGAAAATATCCCTAATTCAAGTGAGGATTTAGATTCTTTTAAAATATTATCAACTTCCTACCAAGCACTGGGTTATACAGAGCTATATGAAGATACTCAAAAAATTTCGGCAAAACGGTTCACTTTTTCCAATAGTTCTAAAGAAGCTACTTGGTCATGGAAGTCAATCATTGGTATGAATCCAGGCTCATAAGACAATCTTTAAATTTTTGGAAAGAAAACTCCATCGCAAAGATTTAAGAAATCGCTAAACATTTCATCTGAAGGCTTATACATTCTTGCCCTTTTATCTTTAGTTGAACGCTCTTCAATAATAAAGCCAGCCTTAACTGCTTTCTTTAATTCGTTTACCCTGGTTGCTCTTGAAGCAATTTTTACCGGGACTACTTGAATTGCATCTTCTTGAGTGAACTCTTTTCCTTTAATTATTTCGTACATAAAGGCCAAAAGGAAATGGAATCTGTAAGCTGTTTCTTGAAAGTACCTCATTGAATCTGCTATATCACTTGATCATATATAGAGTGATCTAATACATGCTTTATTTTGGCGTTTGCTATGTCTTTTCTTTGATTCATATAATATCTGGTATTAGGTTCTGCAGTATGTCAGAATTATTTTTTTTTAATATAGTAAAAAACTATCAATCTTATTTATTAAATCTTTATCTTCTTAAGATAAATAAACATAGCTGGTATATAAAAAACAGCAATTATCGATGAACCAATAACTCCAACTACCATTCCCCATGCTAAAGGTCTAAAGAATAAACTTGCAAACAAAAGAGGAAGAAAGCCTCCAATGGTTGTAGCAGATGTTGTTAAAACATGTCGAGTAGATCGAATAACAATCTCTACTAATTGAGCCTTAGATAAGCTTTTTCTGCCTCTTCTTTTATATGTGACAAGACTACAATAGAGTCATTAATAGCTAATCCTGCAAGTCCAATTGCTCCAACTGTAGCAATAAATCCATAGTTTTGTTGTCCGACAACCAAGCCAACAAAAGAAAGGCCAACACATAAAATAGCTACAGAAAGAATAATTCCAGCCTGGGTAAATGAATTCAATGCAGCTACTAAACCAATGATAATTAAAACAAAAAATATAGCAGCTGATGAGATAATCTGTCCTTGAGATTCTGCAGCAGTATCAGCTTCACCATCTGACTCCAAAGTATATCCAGCTGGTAAAGATTCTTTAAAAGCTTCTATTTCATTTTTAATAGAGGATTCAACTCCAGATGCTAATGTACCTGTCCATATCTTACCTTGAACACTATTCTTTTTTTCTCCATTATTTCGTTGTATAAACTCTGAGGTTCTAGTCAAAGAGGTTTGACCAAAACTCTCTACATAATCAAGACTAGCTGGCCCAGATAAAGTAAGCATGCCAATGTTTTCTATAGATGAATTAACTCCCCCTAAACTTTTTACTCTTATTGGTAGATCTTTATTTCCGTCAAGCATAGAACCGACAACTATGCCGTTATTGGCAGCAGCAAGTTCAATTAAAATAGCTTCCATTTGTTTTGAGGACAAAGCCATATTAGAATTATTTAAATCAATTTCTATATTTGTTTCATAAGAAGAAAGTGCTGCATTTGTTGAGCTTATATTTGGAGCCCTGCTAATAATAAGCTCTAGTTTTTCTCCAAGCAGTTGTAGTATTTCTGGATCATCACCCTTAATTGCATAATCTATGGCTGCAAAAACTGGTGGACCCGAATAGAATTTATCTACTCTAACCTCGATATCTGGATTAGCTTTGGAAAGTTGCTTTGCTAAATCAGGAAGAATTGGCATCATGGCATTAAAGCTAGAGGAGAAATACACTCCTTCAGCAATATGATTTGATCCCGTCTTAGAGTCACCTGCAACTACGTTATAAAGAATACGAGGTAACATTCTACCAATAAACCAAACATCACTTTCCACTATGCCTGTCTTTAAAATCTGCTCACGAATTTCATAAACTTTTTTTTCAGTTTCTAGCGTAGTTGAATTGGTCGGTAACTCAATGGTCACTCTAAACATATTCCTATCTTGAGCAGGAAAAAAATCTCTTGGCAATGTATTAAATAAAGCAAAACCTAGGATAGGTAAAAATAAAGCTATCCCCAAAGCTCTTCTTGGTTTGAAGTATGCCCAAGAAAGCAATGCTCTATATTTATCAAGTAACATTTTATTTGAATAACCATTTTGATTAAAAGATATTTTATTGAAAAAAGCTTTTTCTAAATAAGCCATCATGACTGGCACAATTGTTAATGCTAAAAATAAAGATGAAGTAATTGCCAAAATAACTGTTACTGCCATACCTCCAACAAATTCTGTGCTTGATCCCTCGCCAGTGGCAATTGGAAGAAAAGCAAATACAGTAGTAAAAGTGGCTGCTAACAATGGAACAACAAGTTGATGAATAGTCTTATTAATTGCATCCCTAGGCTCTAATCCAGAAGAACGCCTATGCTTGTAATCTTCAACAACAATTATTCCATTATCAATTAATAAACCAAGAGCAATAATAATTCCTGTTATTGATGTTTGATGAAGAGGCATTTCAAGAAACCTGCAGCCTATTAATACCATTGAAATGGTAAAAGGTAATATTGCACTAACAATTAACGCTGCTCTAAAACCTAAAAGAAAGAAGCTTATAAGAAGTACCAGGGCAATTGCAGAAAGTACACTATTGGTCAATGTATTGAACATCTTTTTGGTATAAAAAGATTCGCTATAAATATTCTCTAAAATAATTTCATCTGGCAGAATCTCCTTAAATGCATTTGCAACTTTGTCTGTTTGATCAACATAAAGATCTACCCTTTGGTTAAAAGATCCTCTTACATCAACCAGAACTGCTTTTTTTGCCATTACTTAAAGCTATATCCTCAATAGGGGTATAAGGTTGCTTTGAAACACTAGCAATATCTTGAAGTCTTATAACGCCATATCCATCAATAACTTGAATAGGTAAATCTTTGATTTGAGATACATTTAATAAATTCTCTTTAACTTTTAATAAAATTTCATTATTTGAATCAGAAGTTTTTCCAATAGGTCTCTTGCTATCATAGTTTCCTATAGCTTGGCTGACTTGAGCCAGGGATAGATTAAGTAGAGCTAATTTTTCAGTATCTATTTCAACTAAAACTTCTTCATCAGCTAAACCAAATAAATTGGTTCTTTCAGTATTATCAACAAAAGCTAATTTTCTTCTTAATTCATCGCCGAGCCTGGACATTAGTATAATTGGTGCTTCACCCTCACCTTTCCAAGTTAAAGCATAGAGAACAGAAATTGGTGGGCCAGAAGAACGTACTAATTCTACAGAAGCACTTTTGGGCAGAGAAGGCTCTACCAGAGAAATTTTATCAAGAACTTCAGACCAAGTTGCTTCAATTAAATCAAAGGGTACAGAGTCTTTTAGCTCAACTAGCATTTGGGCAAAGCCTGCTTGAATATTTACATCTAGTTCTTTAATTTCGATGATTTCTTGAAGTCCAGATTCAAGTTTAGTTATAACTTGCGTTTCAAGTCTTGCTGCAGAAGATCCAGGATCAATAACTATTACAGATGCCCATCTTTGAGCCAGTTCGGGATTTTCTTGTCTTGGTATCGAAATATAAGAAGAAGCGCCAGCCAGTAAAATAAATACTAAAGTAAGTATTAAAATTCTAGGTCGATCTATAAAAATGTTAACCAAATTCATTATTAATTAATTAACTGTCCTTCTATTACTTTTGTTGCTCCGCCTTTGATGACTTGATCTCCATTTTTTAATGTACCTGAAACAAAAGCATTAGTTTCTTGCTCATTATTTAACTTAATATCTTTAATTATTTTATTAGACTGAGCTATATAGTCTTTATCAACAAAGCCATTTTCTATTAAATATTTAATTAATAGGGATCCAAGTTCCACGAGCATTCTCATAAATTTCAAGCTCAAGATTGATTACTGCCCCAGGAACAAAAAAAGTATTAAATTCAAAAATTGCTAATCTATTATTGGAGCCTCCAGTTGACATAGGAGCCAGTCTCTCTAATTTAGCCTTTGCGGATATTCCTCTGATATCAAAATGCATAAGTTTGTTTTAAAGAAACTTTATTAACTAAATTTAATGGCATTGCAATATGCGCCTCTACTTTCTCTGAATCTAAAATTTCTAAAATTGGAAGGCCAGGATTTATTACTGTTCCTTCATCTAAATATCTGCTTTGGATCAACCCATTAAAAGGAGCTAATATTTTTGTTTGCTCTAGCTTTACTTGATAAAAATCTTGTTGGGATTTGGCAACTGCAAAATCAGATTCAGCCTTATCTAGCTCTTGAATTGATATATGCCCCTGCGCCTTTAAGTCCTTAAAACGTTCTAATAGTTGTTCTGCTAATTTATATTTAGCATCTGCTTGATTTAAATTTGCCAAAATTTCTCTATTGTCCAATTCGGCTAACACACTGCCCTTTTCTACTTTATCACCAATATCAACGCTTATAGTTTGTATTTTTCCACCTATCTGGAAAGCAACTTTAGATTGCTGTACAGCGTATAATTTTCCAGGAAGTTGCTTAGTAACTTTATAGCTATCAAACATCGAAACTTCTAGTATCTCAAGGGATAAAGGCTTAGGAATACGAATACTCAAGCAAGAAATAACAAATATTTTTTTAAATATGTTCATAAATTAACCATGTAATACTTTGACTTTTTAGTAATAATGTTTACAGTGAAAACATAATATAATTAATATGTTTACAGTGTCAACATGTTAGTTGTTAAAATTATAAAGAAATAATGAAATATCATCACGGAAATTTAAAAGAAAATCTAATTCAGCAAGCAGTCATGGCTTGTGAGGAATCGGGCTGGGAAAATATAAGTTTAAGAAATCTTGCCAAGCAGTTAAATGTATCGCAAACCGCTCCTTATAGACATTTTGAAACTAAAGAAGATTTACTGGCTGAAGTCGCAGCTTGACACTGCACCTTAAAGTTTGATATGAATAAAACAAGTAATTTCTTAGCAAATGGTCTTGCGTATTGTGATTTTGCTTTGAAATACCAAAATACATATGATTTGATGTTTGGAAATTCTCTTGGAAGTTTTACCCAATACCCTGCACTTTTAAATCAAGCTCTTTCATGACTTTAGAAAATAATTTAGAAGATCACCTTGTTAATTTAGGACATAGTGATGTATCAAAAGAGATTATTGAAGAAAAAGCATTATCTGTATGGGCATTTATGCATGGGATAGTGGGTATCTTAAGAAAAACTGAGATTGCGTCTGCAGATACTAAATGAAAACCCAATTAAAATTATGATTAATCTTTCTACTAATAATTGGGATGAATATATTGAAAAATCTATTAATAATATCCTTTCTATTTAATAGGTTTTACTTCAATTTCAATTTTTTCAGAATAGAATTGTGGCATATGTGCAAAGTTACCCATCAGCAGTCTTAGCGAATGCTTGCCAGGAGATAGCACAATCTCTGTTTCAGTTTGCCCGCCACCAAAGTGAATATAATTCTTACTGCAGGAATAGGTTTAGAGAGATTTGGTAATATGTCGGTATCAATAATTAAATGATGATGGCCTGCATCACATTTATCTATGCCTGCAGGTGATATATTAAAATTCTTTAGCCCAAAAATAACTTTTACAGGTGAAGTTAGTACAGCTCCTTTTTCTGGAGTAATGAAATAGACTTCTGGATTTCCAGTTCTGCAATCCTCTGCAATTAATGGGAAAGCATAAAAAGAAATTAACAAAGCAAAGAAATAAGTAAAATGTTTAAATGCGATATTGGGATAGAGTTTAATATTCATGTAATGAATTATACTGGTATAAAAATATTTGTATGAAAAATAGTATAAGAATTTCTGGCGGCCTCTTAAAAGGAAAGAAAGTGCCATTTGATTTTAAAAGCTCACTGAGACCGACTTCGAATAAATTAAAAGAAATTCTTTTTAACTGGCTTCAATTTGAAATAAAAAGCTCGATCTGTCTTGATCTATTTGCTGGAACTGGTTCTATTGGGATTGAGGCTATCTCCAGAGGCTCAGCTAAGACAATCTTTGTTGAACTTAATAAAAGAAATTACTCTCAATTATCAAAAACTCTTATATCTTTAGATTTAAAAGAAAAAACAAAGGTTTATTTTAAAGATGCAAAAACCTGGATTAAAAATAATGATCTCTCTGGTTTTGATCTTATATTCCTTGATCCTCCATTTGAAGAGAATTATGAATTAAAAATTCTTAACCTTTTGATTCAAGATAAAAATTTAAAATCCTCATGTAAAATCTATCTTGAATATAGTAAATTTACTGATTTAGTTATTCCAGATTCTGTAACTATACTTAAAGAGAAATCAGTAGGTGATGTAAAAGCTTTATTACTTTGTATAAATGAAAATTAAAATAGCAACTAGACAATCAGAGCTTGCTCTATTTCAAGCTAATTATGTGGCTGAGAAATTAAATCAACTGGAGGGAGTTACTACTGAACTTATTCCGTTGTTATCTGAAGGAGATCAGACAGATAAACCGCTTCATGAAATTGGTGGTAAAGGTTTGTTTGTAAATAAACTAGAATCAGCTTTAATTTCTGGAGATGCTGACATAGCAGTTCATAGCTTAAAAGATGTTCCAGCTGTGCTGGATAGTAACTTCGAAATAGCCTCAATTTTTCAACGAGAATCTGCTTCTGATATCTTATTATCTAAAGAGGGTTGGTCTTTAGATACATTGCCTATTAATTCGGTAATTGGAACTTCTAGTCCCCGAAGAAAGTCGCAGATATTAAACTTAAGACCTGATCTAAATACTATTCCAGTAAGAGGAAATATTGCAACAAGAGTAAAAAAGTTAAATGATGGTGCCTTTGATGCACTAATCATTGCAAAGGCTGCCTTAAATCGTTTAAACCTTAATTTTACAAATACATATGAGTTTTCTTTAGAGGAAATGTTACCCGCTGCCTCCCAAGGTTTTATTGGTATTGAATGCATAAAATCAAATACAAAAATACATAATATTCTTAAGCAAATTAATAATGATACCGCCTATCTCCTAGCGGAAGCAGAAAGAGCTTTTGTAGCTAAACTTAACGGATCATGTTTATCTCCAATTGCAATATATTGTTTTGAAGAAAAAGAAGTAGTTCATATTATTGCAAAGGTCTTGTCTCAAGATGGACAAAAAAAATTATACAAAAGAATTAAATCAAGCAAGTCTGAACTAAAAGACGATATATCTACCTTAGCTAATGATTTTGTTTCTAAGGGCTCCAACACATTAATTCTAGAGTAATGATAATAAACACAAGACCAAAGATCTTATCCAGTAAGCTCAATTCTCTTAGTAATGATAAAAATTTAGAAGTTATAAATGCACCTCTTTCTTCTGTCGAAGCAATACACACAGATATTAGTGAGCAAGATTGGAAATTCAAATTAAAGAACGCTAATTATTATAAAAACATTATATTTACTAGTCAGGCTTCAGCTATATTTGGGCTTGTAAATCTCTTAAAGCATGCTGATGTGGAAAACTTTAATATCTTTGCTGTAGGGCCTGCTACAAAGAATATTATTACAAGTAAAGGAATTGATTCTTTAACCCCCAGTGAACCTTCATCAAAAAGTCTTTTAAGCTTAATTAAGAGTAACTATCCAGGAAGGAATCTTTTATTTTGTGGTCAGAACTCAAATAGATACTTACAAGAAAATCTTATTGGTAGTATTGATGAGGTTGCTTGCTACGAATTGGTATATTCAAAAGAAGAATTAACCAAGTTTCTTAAGGGTCCTAAGATTACCTTAATTTATAATTTTCTAACTTTTTCATTTTTATTTGATTCTATTAAATTATCAATAATGGAAGAAAAGATATTTGTAGTAGCTTCAGAGAGAATTAAGGAAAAGATATTAGAAATAACTAAAGAGATAAATCTTGAAATTTTTGTAGCAAAAGACCCTTCTGATAACTCAATGCTAGAGAAAGCAAAAGAAATTATTTAGATTTCTTTCCATTACCATTCTTCATGGATGAGAAGAATTCATCATTAGTTTTAAATGATTTTAATCTGTCAATTAAGAATTGAATGCCTTGGGCATCTTCCATTTCATCAAGAATTTTTCTGAGAACCCACATTCTTTGAAGTTCTTCTTCTGAAGTAAAAGTTCTTCTCTTCTCGTTCCAGATTTTGATATCAATTGCAGGGTAAATTCTTTTTTCAGCAATTTTTCTTTCTAAATGAATTTCCATATTACCTGTGCCTTTAAATTCTTCATAGATAACTTCATCCATCTTTGACCCAGTATCAACAAGGGCAGTGGCAAAAATAGTTAATGAGCCACCATTTTCTATTTTTCTTGCAGCTCCAAAGAATCTTTTAGGTTTATGTAGAGCATTTGCGTCTACACCACCTGTCAAAACTTTTCCTGATGCAGGCATTACCGTGTTATATGCTCTAGCAAGTCTAGTAATTGAGTCTAAAAGAATACATACATCATGCCCACATTCTACTAATCTTTTAGCTTTTTGTAGAACAATATTTGCCACTTTTACGTGCCTATCTGCTGGTTCGTCAAATGTAGAGGCAATAACTTCTGCTTTAACACTTCTTTGCATGTCTGTTACTTCTTCAGGTCTTTCATCAATAAGCAAGACGATTAATTCAACTTCAGGATTATTATTTTTTATTGAATGAGCAATACTTTGAAGCATAAGAGTTTTACCAGCTTTAGGTGGAGAAACTATTAAACCTCTTTGACCCTTTCCAATTGGGGCTATTAAATCAATTATTCTAGAAGATAGATCTTCATTGGAACCACTTCCTTGCTCTAAACCTAATCTCTGATTAGGGAAAAGAGGTGTTAGATTTTCAAACAAAATCTTGTTCTTAGTTTTATTTGGAGCTTCGCCATTAATTGTATCTAAATGAACTAATGCAAAATATCTCTCTTGATCCTTAGGAGGTCTAATCTTACCTTGAACAGAATCACCTTTTCTTAGACTAAATTTTCTTATTTGATCTGTGGAGATACATATATATCTTCAGGTCCAGGTAAATAATTAGCCTGTGGTGATCTTAAAAAACCAAACCCATCAGACATCACCTCCATTACACCATCACCATAAATATCAATACCTTCACCTGATTGATGCTTAAATATTTTAAAAATAATATCTTGTTTTTTGAGCCTGCCAACATCCTCAAGACCAAGCTCAGTTGCTATATCAACTAACTCGCTAATTGGTTTAAGTTTAATATCTGTTAAATTCATGTGTTATTTTCCTAATGTCAGTGGGATTTAAAACAGGGATAGCCACGTGGCTTGATATAAAAATGATAAGTCTTTTTTATGAAAGATGCAAAGCTTGTGTAGTAAATCTATATTTCAGAATTTACAAATTCAACAAGCTGCTGCTTTGATAATGCCCCTATTTCAGTTCCTGAAGGCTCCCCTTCTTTAAATATTATT
This sequence comes from uncultured SAR86 cluster bacterium, assembly GCA_905181645.1. Lineage (GTDB taxonomy): Bacteria > Pseudomonadota > Gammaproteobacteria > Magnimaribacterales > D2472 > MED-G78. The sequence goes on along the minus strand of CAJIYN010000001.1, from coordinate 422,372 downwards.
AATGTAGGTATTGAGCGAATGCCGTATTTTGCAGCTATATCTCTACTTGAATCTACGTCCATTTTGCAAACCTTTACTGAACCAACCACTGTACTACCTCTTCAACGGTAGGCCCAAGTTGTTTACACGGTCCACACCATTCTGCCCAAAAGTCTACAAGAACGGGTTTATCAGAAGATAAAACTTCTGATTCAAAATTTTCTAAATTTACTTCGACTACATTACTCATCTATTTAACTCCTTGATTATTTCTTTTGCTGCATAAGTTAAGACTGCATCGGCACCAGCTCTTTTAAAACACAAAAGAGATTCTGATATCACTTCTGGTTCAAGCCATTTATTTTCGATTGCTGATTTAAGCATACTGTACTCTCCACTTACTTGGTAAGCAAATGTAGGCACGTTAAATGTTTCTTTAACTTTGCTTATTATATCAAGATATGGCATCCCAGGTTTTACCATAACAATATCTGCTCCCTCATCAATGTCTAATGCAACTTCATGAAGCGCTTCACTTGCGTTAGCTACATCCATTTGATATTCAGCTTTACTAGATTTTCCAAGATTAGAACCTGAACCAACAGCGCTTCTGAATGGTCCATAAAATTTTGAGTTATATTTAGCTGCATAAGATAAAAGAATAGTATTCTTAAAATTACTTTCTTCTAAAGCATTTCTTATAAGTTTTATTCTGCCATCCATCATATCTGAGGGTGCAATAATATCTGCTCCACTTTCAGCAAGCGCTAATGATTGTTTTACTAATTGATCAAGGGTTTTATCATTGTCTACATAACCATCAATTAAAATGCCATCGTTTATTGTATGAGATGGCTACTGGACGCAAGCCTAATGAAAAAGTAATGGAATATGCACAGATGGCAGGATTTATATTTTTAATTGCATTGGAGATAAGATTATTTTGATTAATAGCTTCTGTCCCGAACTCATCTTTTTTGTCTGGATTAATTACAGGAAATAATGCTATGGATTTAATGCCTAAGTTTGCCAGCTCTTCTATTTCATTTTCAATGGAATCAAGACCAAATCTTGATATGCCTGGCATTTGAGTTATAGCTTCAGTTCCTTTTAAATCTTCCTTTATAAATAGTGGTTGAATTAAATCATCACCTAATAAGACATTTTCCCTAACTAAATCTCTAATAAAAGGTTTGGAACGAAGGCGTCTCAATCTGGTTGATGGAAATTTTCTTTTTGTAAACATTTTAATCAGTTATTGCTCCAAGGCTTGCAGATTTTACACTTTTTGCATATTTTGCCAATACGCCTTTTTTTGGATGGTATACTGCAAGTCCATTTAGCTTTTCTCTTTGTTGAATTTTTCATCCAGCTTATTCATCAAGATACCGACGGACAGTTTGATCTGATCGCCATTGTGCACTAACGCCAGTGGACCGCCATCAAAAGCTTCAGGAGTTATATGCCCAACAACAAAACCATGTGTTCCTCCAGAGAATCTTCCATCAGTAATTAGGGCAACCTTCTCACCCATACCTTGTCCCATAATCGCAGATGTTGGCTTTAACATCTCTCTCATACCAGGACCGCCTTTTGGTCCTTCGTATCTAATTATAAGAGGTGTTTATAGAAAGTTTGGTTTATCAAGAATTGCTTTTAGAGATTTAGCTTCAGACGGTAAGTTGCCCGGTGTAGTTAAGTCAAGCTGTACCAGTAATTTTTGCTACAGCACCTTCAGAGGCAAAGATTGCCATAAAGTATTCTTAAATGACTACTATTTTTAATAGGCTTATCTAAGCCCATGATGATAGATTGCTCTTTTGTATAGCCATTAATATTTTGTAAGTTTTCTTTTACGGTCTTTCCAGTTACTGTCAAACAATCACCATGAAGCAAGCCCTGATCGAGTAACATTTTCATAACGGGCTCAATACCGCCTTGAGCATTAAGCTGAGACATAAAATGGCTTCCAAATGGTTTTAAGTCAGCAAGAACTGGGGTTCTCTTTCCTATCCTACTAAAATCATCTAAATGAAGATCAACATCGATTGCATGTGCCATAGCAAGCAAATGTAATACTGCATTTGTTGAGCCTCCTAAAGAAATTACAACTGTGATTGCATTTTCAAATGCTTCTTTAGTCATAATGTCACTTGGTTTAATATCTTTATCCAATAGATTTAATACAGCTTCACCAGCTCTTGATGAGTCACTATTCTTATCAGCTGATATTGCATCTTGAGATGAAGAGTTAGGAAGGCTCATTCCTAGGGCTTCAATTGCTGATGCCATTGTGTTTGCGGTATACATTCCGCCACAAGAACCAGGTCCTGGAATCGCAGTTGATTCAATTTGCTCAAGCTCAATATCAGTAATATCATTATTTGCTCTCTTACCGACAGCTTCAAAAACACTAACAACATCGGTATGATTTTTACCAGGCTGAATAGTCCCACCATAAACAAAGACTGAAGGTCGATTGAGTCTGGCAAGACCCATAAGGCATCCAGGCATATTTTTATCACAACCACCAATGGCAACAACTCCATCAAATCCTTGGCAAGCAACTACAGTTTCAATCGAATCAGCAATAACCTCTCTAGAGACTAGGGAATACTTCATTCCTTCTGAGCCCATTGAAATTCCATCTGAAATTGTAATTGTATTAAATATTACAGCTTTTCCACCCGCAGAATTGACACCAATTTCATGCTAAATCATTGATATGCATATTGCATGGAGTAACCTTCGCTCCAGTAGAAGCAATTCCTACAAAAGGCTTCTTAAAATCTTCACTAGTAAAGCCAGCTCCTCTAAGCATAGATCTGGATGCGGCCTGGAGTGGGCCATCTACTAAATGTTTTGAATACTTTCTATTTGCCATAAATCTTTAGTTAGTTGCGTACTTTAAAGCAGCTGTAAGTAATTTAGTTGTGTACTCTTTTTGAGGATTATTAAATACTTCATCAGCTTTTCCTGATTCAACTAAATTTCCATCCTGCATTACAAAAATGTAATCAGAAACTGCTCTAATTACTTTTAAATCATGACTAATAAATAAGTAAGTTAGTTTGTATTTATCTTGTATCTTCTTTGAGTAAATTAATAACCTGAATCTGAATTGATCTATCAAGAGCTGAAGTTGGTTCATCTAGAATCATGAAATCAGGATTCATTATTAACGATCTAGCTATAGCAATCCTTTGCCTTTGGCCGCCCGAGAATTCATGTGGATATTTATTCTTTGCAGAAAACTCTATCCCAACATCAGATAGCACTTTATCTATTTTTTGCTCTTTTTCTTTGGAGTATTTTCCAAAACATGAAGCGGTTCTGCAATCAACCTATCTACTCGATGACGAGGGTTAAAAGAACCATAAGGATCTTGAAAAACAATTTGGACATTTTTTTTCAATTCTTTATTTTGAATTGGATAAGTATGCCTTGATAGAAAATCTTACCTTCGTACTTAATAAGATTGGCAATCGCTCTACCTAATGTAGATTTTCCTGATCCAGATTCACCAACAAGACCAATAGTGGTATTTTTTTGAATATCAAATGAAATATTTTTAACCGCATGAAATCGATTCTTCTTTAGCTTTATAGCGTGCATTGATATTTACGGGCACAAATCCTGCATACATAGCAGCATACATTAATGTTAAATATTCAATTGAATTAAAAAGTAGTATCCCAATTTTATCTCCTTTTTGGAGTCCTAAAGTTTTTAATTTTTTAGAATAATTGGTTACAGTATCTGAAAATTCTCTAAAATTTAAGGTTCGCCCATCAACAGTTAAACATTCCTTTTTTTCGAAACTAGCATCAAATGCAGTATCTGGGCTTGTATTGTCACATCAAGAGCGGTAGTAGGCTCGTCTGCAATTAATAACTTAGGTTTATTTACTAGAGCCATAGCAATCATAATTCTTTGTCTTTGGCCTCCTGAAAGCTCATGAGGGTATGCATTAAACCTTCTATTCACATCTGGTATTTCAACTAATTCCATAAGGCTCTTTGCCTCTTGTTCAGCCTCTTTCTTGTTGAGTTTTTGATGCAAAATAATAGCTTCCATCACTTGATCTCCACAGGTAAAAACTGGGTTTAATGATGTCATTGGCTCTTGAAAGATCATAGAGATTTGGTTACCTCTAATAGAACGTAATTGTTTTTTTGAGGCATTTAAAATATCTATTCCGTCAAAAAATATAGATGAATCAGTGCCGTAAGAAGCTTTGAGGTCTGGTAGAAGTTGAAGAATTGACATGGCTGTAACAGACTTACCAGAACCCGACTCCCCAACTAAGGCCATGGTTTCATTTTTATCAAGGCTTAGGCTGATAGTGTCTACAGCTCTAAATTTTGTATCTCTGACATTAAAATCTACAGATAAGTTTTTTATTTCTAATAATTTACTCATAATATTTTTTTATAATCACTTAAAAACTTCTCTAAACCAATATCAGTTAATGGTGGGATCATTCATAACTTATATTATGATAATGAATATGTTCAATACTAACTCCCGCATTATTCAATAGGGCTGCATATTCCTCACCCTCATCTGACAAAGGGTCAAACCCAGCAGTAATAATTAATGTTTTTGGATTTTCTAAATTATTTGGGAATTTACTTAAGTTAAACCTTATATCTTCATTATCCCCAACAGAAGACTTAAGCTGTTCCCAAAACCAGACCATTGTATCATTTGTTAAGAAATATCCATCCCCAAATAACTCATAGGACTCAGAGGAACAAGATGGATCTGTCATTGGATATATCAAACATTGACTGGATGGCATTGGTTTATTACATAGTGCTAGGTGATTTGATGTTGCTGCTGCTAAATGAGCACCTGCACTATCTCCACATAAACTAATGTTTCTTGTTTCATAGCCTAAATTATTTAACCACTCTATAGCTAAACATGAATCATCAAAAGCCTTTGGAAATTTATTTTCAGGAGCTAATCTATAATTTAATGAATAAACTTTAGCTTCTAGAATATTTGCCATATTTGAAACCCATCTATCATGAGTCATTACATCGCCAATGACATAACCTCCACCATGAAAATATAAAACCACCTTTTCGGTAGTAAGCACCTTTGGTATATATTCCTTTAATAATATTGATGAATCTTCAGATAATAGTTCGTGATCTAAAGTTTTAACTTCAACTGAAGGTTTTAAAGAAACAGGAGAAGCAATTCTAGCTTCATTGATAGCAATTCTTAGATCATCAACAAAATCTACCTTTGTTAAAAGGCTTGATGGGGTCATTGCTATTAATCTCAAGGCATACGGTATGCGAACTTGTATGAAGCAAATCTTTTTTCCACACAAAAATATGCAGTGGTCAACGAAGTTTTAGCAGAGGAATTATCAATCAAAATGGAAGTAGTTTCTATTTTTCAAACTTTATAAAATTAAAAAAATAATTATTTTTCTAACATTAATTTCATATAATGACTAAATGTCATCAAGAGCTTCAAAGTTATTATACTTTTTATTAGTATTTATTCATGTAAACCTTTTGCAGGCGGACCTGCTAGATGAAATTAGCAACAAAGGTAAAATACTTGATGCAAAGGATGCTTTTAAGATGTCCTTATTAGTTAACCAAAACAAGAGTAGCATTTCTTGGGAAATTGCTCCAAAACATTACTTATACCTTGATGATATTATGGAGGCGTATTGCTTTTGCCGTTCACTATAGAGCAAAGCTCTCAGAGCTCATTCGAAGATGCTTTCTTTGGTAATGTTGAGATCTTAAAAGAAATATTTAAAATTTCTTTTTTAACATCCTGTACCAGAATTAGAAAAAAAAGATATTATTGTCATCAATTATAGAGGGTGTGCAGAGGCTGGCTTTTGTTATCCTATGGAATCATTTTCCGATAATTTGATTCTCTGCTGCGGCTTGATTCGCTGATAGAATCAAACATGAAAATATTATTCGTTTTATGAGCATTTTATTATAACATTAGAGCTGATTCGCGCCAGGCCAGGCGGCGAGATCCGATTGCAATATTGAAGGTTGAACTGGCCTCACGATTTCTATTCTACAGCGGGCCTGGCGTCGCGTCCAGCGACTCGCGTGTGCAGATATAGAGGTAATATTAATTAATCCTGGAGCTTTTACTCATACAAGCATAGCTATAAGAGATGCTTTGCTTGGAGTTAATATTCCTTTTTATGAAATTCATATATCTGATGTTTTTGCCAGAGAAGAGTTTAGACATAAATCTTTAATCAGCGATATAGCTATCAATGTTTTTTCTGGCTTAGGTGTAGAAGGTTATGAAAAAGCGTTATTAGAAGCAATATCAAAATTTAAGAGGTCCTAAAATGGATATTAGAAAAATCAAAAAATTAATAGAGATGCTCCAAGAATCTGATCTGAGTGAAATTGAAGTTAGTCAAGGTGAAGAATCTGTCAGGATTTCACGAGGAAATAATAACTCTGTTAACGTAAATACACCTCAAGCTAACGTGGCTCATTCATCCAATCCTGATAAAAAGGAAATACAATCAGAGCCTTCAGGGAAATCAAATCAAAACTCCTATTGTTGGAACATTTTACAGAAGGCCTAATCCAGAAAAAGCAGCATTTATTAATGTCGGTGATATTATCGAAGTCGGTGATGTTGTTTGTATTGTAGAAGCTATGAAAATGATGAATGAAATAAAATCAGAATATAGCGGGAAAGTTGTTTCAATTATTGCTGAAGATGGTCAGCCTGTTGAATTTGATCAGACTTTAATCATCATAGAATAATATGTCTCATAAAGTACTAATTGCCAACAGAGGGGAGATAGCCTTACGAGCAATTAGAGCATGCAAAGAGCTTGGAATAAAAACAGTTGCTGTTTATTCTCAGGGCGATAAAAACCTTAAACATCTAAAGTTTGCAGATGAGACTGTATGTATTGGTCCAGCTAGTCCATTGGAGAGTTATCTCAATGCTCCCTCAATTCTTTCTGCCGCAGAGGTCACAAATACAGATGCTATATATCCAGGTTATGGATTTTTGGCAGAAGATTTTAGTTTTGCAGAAAAATGTGAAGAAAGTGGTTTTAAATTTATTGGCCCAAACTCTGAAACTATAAAAATGATGGGAGATAAGATTACAGCAAAGAGTATTGCTGAAAAGGCAGGTATTCAAGTTGTTCCAGGATATAAAGATGACCTTCCAGATGATCCAGATAAAATTCATGCTATTGCTAAAAATGTTGGATATCCTCTAATGATAAAAGCTACCGCCGGAGGTGGCGGAAGAGGAATGCGTATTATAAGAAATGTTAATGATTTAAAATAATGAACCTGATTTTTTAAATGCTGCAATCGGAAATGCAGAGTTTATTTTGAAAAATTTATATAAAACCCTAGGCATATAGAAGTTCAAATAGTTGCAGATGGTAAAGGTAATGTAATTCATCTTGGTACTAGGGATTGCAGCATGCAAAGGAGGCATCAAAAAATTATAGAGGAAGCGCCAGCATTAAACTTAAACGAAGAGTCCTTAAAGAAAACTTTTAAAGCCTGTATTGAATTATGTAAAGATATTAAATACGAAGGTGTTGGGACAATAGAATTTTTATATGAGAATGGAGAGTTCTATTTTATTGAAATGAATACAAGAATACAGGTGGAACACCCTGTTACTGAGATGATTACTGGATTTGATCTAGTCAAAGCTCAGTTAAGGATTGCATTAGGTATGGATATAACACTAGATCAAAGTAAAATTATATTTTAGAGGTCATGCTATTGAATGTAGGATTAATGCAGAAGATGCTAAAACTTTTACACCTTCACCTGGCCTAATAACCAAGATGCATCCACCTGGTGGTTTTGGAGTTAGATTTGATTCTCATATTTACTCTGGTTATGTAGTGCCACCCTACTATGACTCTTTATTAGCAAAGATAATCACAGTAGCTAATTCAAGAAGTTCATGTATAAAGAGAATGACAAGCGCCTTAGATGAATTTTTTGTTGAAGGCATTGAAACTAATCATTCTTTGCATCAAGAATTAATGCATGATGAGGTTTTCAATAAAAATAAACATACGATAAACTACCTAGAGAACGAATTTTTTAAAAATTATGAATAAGCAATACGAGCCAAGTCTTATAGAAAAAGATATTCAATCAGCTTGGGAGAATGAAAAAAAATATGAGGCTAAAGCTGATAATAGAGAAAAATTCTATTGCTTATCAATGTTTCCTTATCCATCTGGCAAGTTGCATATGGGTCATGTCAGAAATTATACAATTGGGGATGTAATTTCAAGATTTAAAAGAATGAATAATTTTAATGTATTTCAGCCAATGGGTTGGGATGCATTTGGATTACCTGCAGAAAATGCAGCTATAGCTAATAAAGTAAGTCCAAAAGATTGGACTAATCAAAATATTGAACACATGAAACAGCAACTTATATCCCTGGGCCTTGGATATGATTGGTCAAAAGAGCTTAGAACATGTGAACCGGAATACTATAAGTGGGAGCAGTTAATATTTAAGAAATTTGCTGATAAAGGCCTAGTCTATAGAAAAAAAGCAATTGTAAATTGGGATCCTGTAGATAATACAGTTCTTGCTAATGAACAAGTGGTAGATGGCAAAGGCTGGAGATCTGGAGCCACATTGAGATTAAAGAAATTGATCAATGGTTTATAAAAATAACAGATTATACTTAGTTCTCTAGATGAAGTGGATTGGCCTGAAAATGTAAAAACAATGCAGAAAAATTGGATTGGAAAATCTAATGGTGCAGAAATAAAATATCGATTAGATAATACAGATAACTTTTTAACAACATTCTCTACAAGGCCAGATACTATCTTTGGAGTTTCGTTTTTAGCTATTTCTCCAAATCACTCAATATCTTTAGATTTAGGAAAAAATGATGATTCAGTTAAGTCGTTTTTAGATAAATGTAAGGTAGCTAGTGCAGCTGAAGCAGATATGGCTAAGGCTGAAAAACTTGGTATATATACTGGAATGGATGCTATACACCCTCTAACTGGAAAGAAAATACCAGTGTGGATTGGTAACTTTGTTTTACTAGACTATGGCACTGGTGTTGTTATGGGAGTTCCTGGACATGATCAAAGAGATTTTGAGTTTGCTACTAAATATAATTTAGAAATAAACCAAGTTATTTCATCTGATGCCAGTGAGCTGCCATTAGTTCAAAAAGGAGTACTAATAAACTCTGATAAATTTAATGGGATGTCATCTGAACATGCATCTCAGGAAATTGTTAAAGAATTAAAAATTAAGAATCTTGGCGAAGAGCTTATTCAATTTAGAAAAAACTAATCCTAGTATTAATTACTACCATTCTTTATTCTTGTACTGATTCATTTCAAATTCAAGGAATAAGTGATGAGGTAGAAGTCCTTAGAGATAACTATGGTATAAATCACATTTATGCTAATAATCAAGATGATTTATTTTTTATGCAAGGATACCTTGCTGCTAAGGATAGATTGTTTCAATTTGAAATATGGAGAAGGCAAGCAACTGGGACAGTATCAGAAATATTTGGAGAAGATGAATTAGATAGAGATATAGGGACTAGATTATTTAAATTTAGAGGTGATATTGAAGATGAACTTAATCACTAGATTTTTTCATAAAGCGCTTAGAGATATGGGAATGGTTGAAGGCAATGAGCCATTTAAAAAACTTTTAACACAAGGCATGGTTCTAAAAGATGGGGCCAAAATGTCAAAATCTAAAGGTAATACTGTTGACCCTCAGTCATATATTGAAAAATATGGAGCTGATACTGACACTCAAAAAAATTTACCAAAAACAATTCTGTCTGTTGGTGAAATCCCAAAAGAAGCTCCAGAAAAAGAGTTTGTTGCAGAAAAATCTGATGACGGTTTTGATGATGAATATGAAGACGAATTTAAAGATGAATTTGAAAGTCTTGAAGAAGAATTAGCTCTTAGAAGAAAGTCACATGCTACTCTCAAAAAAGTAGCAAATGATTATGAAGTGAGATTTGCATTTAATACTGCTATCGCATCCATCATGGAACTTCTAAACTTTATACCAGAAGAATTCAAAACGGATAATGCTTCAGATGCTCAAAAATTTTGTTTAGATGAAGCTATTATTTTTATTCTTAAAATGCTGTCTCCTATAACACCCCATATAACTGAGCACTTGTGGAATGATTTTTTTATAGATGATCTTTCTGTTGAATCTTGTGTCGTCATTAAGAAAAAAAGTACCAGGTGAGCACTCGCTCTATTTCCTTTGATCAAGTGAAGAAAAATAATTATCAATAAAAGCCTTTCAGAAAAAGAAATTGACTCAAAGGTTAAAGAAATAGAAAATGTATCTAATATAATTGGTGATAATAAAATTAAAAAAGTAATTTATATAAAAGAAAAAATTATTAATTTTGTTATATAGTTAAATATAAATACACCAATCTAAAGTAGCCTCTGTATGACAAAAAACTTCCTAGCTCTTTCTTTAGCAATCCTAGCAATTGCAGGCTGTGGATTTGAACCAATGAGGAATCAGGGCGCTATTACAATTGGTAGCATTACCTTTGCTAATGAAATTCCAGATTCCATTCAATTAAAGCTTAAAAATTTAAATACTGATGCATCTAATAAAGTCAGTTTAATTATTAAAAGTTATGAACTAAAAGAAAGAAAGACCTATGGTGGTTCAGCATTGAGAGCGCTTGAGGGAGAGATAAAGGGTGAAATGGAAATCAATATTTCTGATGGAAAAAATAACTTTATTAGAAAACTTGTTGTTGTAAAAAACTTTAGTGTTAATGAATTAAACCCTATGTCAGAAAGAGAAACTATCAAGAAACTGGAACAAATAATTCAAGATCAGTTAATAAGCCAAATAGTTTTTGAGGTGCAGTTCCTTGAAATGTGAGGCAATAAATTTAGGCAAATATCTCGATAAATCTCCAAATATATTTTTTATTTTTGGTTCTGAAGTCATTCTAAAGAACCACGTCAAATCAAGAGTCCTAAAAACATTATCATTAAGGGGTTTCATGGAGAAGATTACCTTAAATGATGAGAATTTTAAGGAAGTTAAATCTACAATAGCTGCTAATGCAGGAGGGTCTTTATTTGGCTCTAAATTAATCATTGAATTAAGGCATGGGGCTGGGAAAATTCCAGAAGCTATCTCTGAGATCTTTAATGATGATTTAAATCAATATGAGAATATTAGTATTATTATTAACAGTCATTTAGACAAATTAAGTTTAGTTTCTAAGTGGGCAAAACAAATGGAATCCAATTCATTAGTAAAAAAAAATAAAAAACTTAAATCATTTGAGGAGCAAATTATCAAAAAAGAAAAATTTAAGCTTTATTCCAGATAATTATAGGAATGAAGTTGTGAAGCTTTTATCTGAAATGAATTCAGGTAATCTTGTAGCGCAGCAAAATGAAATAGAGCTCCTGAAACTTCTATATATAATAGAAACATAAGATAAAAAAGATTTATCTGATATTGACTAATCATATGATTAATTCTGCTGAATTCAGCCCATTTGAGCTTGAGGATGCAATATTGCAGGGTAAAACAAGAAAGGCACTAGAAATCATAAAGTCTTTAAGAAAGGCGGATAGCTATAGTGGGCCTCTTTTAATATGGATTATGGCAAAGATAACTAATCTTGCATCTATAGCGTCAAAAAACAAAAATCCTCAGATGTATTTAAAAAATAATGGGGTTTGGCAATCAAAAATTAACGATTATTTGTCTTTTATTAAAATTCCGAAAGAAATATTAGGGCCTAATGCAAAAGAGTATTTATCAAAATTTAAAGTAGTGCAAATTATTGCATGTGGCACAAGCTCTTATATGTAAACTTGGGCCTAACTAGTTACTTTTTGTTGATATAAAACCTGGCACTGCTTCATAAGTTTATTATTTAAATCAAGTTGATTATTACAGTTAATTACTTCATTAACTGGGGCAACTCCTTTCGTTGAACTGGTAAACCAGATACAAGATGCCTTCTTTAAAAGGTCTATGTGATAGTCACCCTCTTCAAAAGGTAAGTCGTTTTCTTTAATAGCCTCTATCAGGATAGCTCTAGTAATTCCTGGTAAAATCTTATTAGATAGTTTGGGAGTGCATATTTTATTTTCTTGAATAAAAAAAATATTACTTGCTCCGCCTTCAGTAATAATATTATCTTTATGCATAATTATTTCATCACAATCTTGATCAGAGGCAGCATTCATTTGTAGAACATTGCCTAATAATGATGTGCTTTTAATATCACATCTTCCCCATCTTATATCCTCGCAAACTGCTACCTTGAGTGACTTAGAGTTCAATTCTAAAGGCATTAAATACCCAAAGGTTTCACAGTGAATATCTGGACTATAGATATGCGAACGCATATCATCTATACCCCTTGAAACTTGATAATAAATATAGCCATCTGAACAATCTGAATTTTCGAAGAGATGAATAATCTCATTTTTTATTTCTTGGAAATTAATATTAATTCTTAACTGTGATGCACTAAAGTTCAATCTCTCAAAATGTTCTTCTGCGCAAATAAATTTTTTATTCTGAAAAGGGATTACTTCATAAATACTATCAGAAAATAGATAAGCTCTGCTTAAAGGAGATACTTTAATATTCTCTACTAGTTCAAAACTCCCATTGAATACTCCTTCAATCTGATCCATTGTCTGCCATTCCGAATAAGCTAAAAATCCATAAAACAAATTTAGACCACAATCTTCCAAAGAAGCCCTTTGCTTCAATGTCCTGTAAGGCGACAAGATCAGATACTAGAATAATCTCATCATTGCTTCTAATTTCAAGTATTCCTTAAAAATACGGAATTAAATGAATCTCCTTATTTTTATAATTATAATTCAACAAGGATATATGAAATCTAAAATCAATACACTTCAAGAATACAACTAGGCCTTGAAATCCGTTTTCAATCAACCATTGTCTTACAAACTCTTTAGATAATTGTTTTTGAGGTTCCCCTTTATCTTGTCTTTCTTGAATAATCTTTGTGAGCTATCAAAGCGCGCATTATCAGAAGGACTTCCTGCAACTACAGTAATAAGTCGCATTTCACCTCTTTTTGCAGATCCTATTAAGCAATAGCCTGCAGATTCAGTATGTCCAGTTTTTACGCCATCTGATGAATCATCTTTCCACAATAATCTATTTCTATTTAATTGTTTGATATCGTTGTATGTATATTGCTTCTCTTTATATATTGAATAATGATCAGGAAAATTTTTAATAAAACTTGCAGTAAGTTTTGCTAGGTCTGCTGTACTAGTGAAATGATTGGGATCTGGTAAACCTGTAGCATTTTGAAATAGCGTATTTCTTAGCCCTATTGAGCCAGCATATGCATTCATAAGATCCACAAAACCATCTTCTGTTCCACCAGCATATTCTGCCATGGCAACAGATGCGTCGTTCCCAGACTGAATGATAATACCTTTTAGTAACTCTGATACTGGAACTTTTTTTCCAGCTTCGATAAACATTCTTGATCCTTCCATTCTCCATGCCTTATTTGAAATAAGAACTTTATCTTCTGGCTTTATTAAATCATTAGCTATTTGATCAGCAATAACATAACTCGTCATAACTTTAGTCATGCTAGCTGGCTCAATCTGAGCATCTGAATTAAATTCAGCTATAACAGTGTTTGTATTTGGTTCAATTAAAATATAACTTTTTAGATCTAGTTCAGGCGGATTGGGAACAAAGGATTGAGCCTCAAGAAGGAATGAACAAGAAATTATTAATATTGAAAGGATTTTTTTCATGATTTTAGCTCTAATGATAAATAATATACTGCCATAGCGTAGAAGTGGCTAATATTATATTTGGTAATGGCAATAAAATTATCATCGCCAATAAAATAAAGATCTTTTTTTGAATTTATAAGAAGTTTTTCGCCAACTTTAATAAGATTTTTATTACTTATCTTATTTAATAACATTAATGCTTCAAGGCTTATATTGTTGCTTATTGCAATTTCTAGCAGTGAATCACCTTCTTTGACAATATAAACCTCATTAGTGCCTTCAGTGAAATTTAATGGGATGAATTTCATTGATTCCTTATTTTGTTTATACGGTTTTCTAACATTATTAAACTTCACTGATTGGACTATGTCCCCATCTCTTTTCCATCCATGAACTTTTAAATAATTTGCCACACTTGCCCACAGCATCAGGAACTGAATTAAAGAGATCTGCATAACCATCTCCATCATAATCAACAGCATAAGCTCGATAACTTGAAGAAATAAATTGTCCATACCCCATGGCGCCAGCATACGAACCCTGAATTGAATATATATCTAAGTTATTTTCCCTGGTGAGCTGGAAGAAATGAATTAATTCACTTTTAAAAAACTTTGATCTTCTTGGAAAATCAAAACCCAATGTTGCCAGGCTATCCAAGACTTTGTAACTGCCTTTGATCTTGCCGTATCTTGTCTCTACACCCAAGATCGATGTAATAATTTCTCTTGGAACTCCAAACTCATCCTCAACTCTATTAAATAGATCATTGTTTTCAGCAAGAAAGAGTTTTCCATTTGCAATTCTTTTTTCTTCCAAGAATAGTTTTTTATACCTATCCCATGTCCATGTAAATTCTGCAGGAGATGACATTGAATCAAGAATCTTATTCTGCTTTTGTGCTGTCTCAAGAACTTTAATTACATAACTCCTTTCAAAGCCATGATCTTTAACTAGTGAATCTATAAGATCTTGTGCTTGCGGATGATTTGAATAATCAGCAAAACTGAAGCTGGCAAAAAGAACAAAGAATGGTAAAAAAGTCTTCATTGTTGAATTAATTTTTTATGAGAAGCCATAGAAATAATAATACCAAAAGCTATATAGAATGATAGTAAAGAAGTTCCTCCCATACTAATAAATGGAAGCGGCATCCCAACAACTGGAAGAATTCCAACTACCATTCCTAAATTAACAAATATTGTAGTAACGAAAATTAAGCTTAACCCACCAATAGTTAGTCTACAGAATCTATCTCTGGCATTAAATGATAAATAAAAACATCTAAAAAGAATAAAGAAAAATACTGATAACAAAATACAAACTCCAATAAAACCAAACTCTTCAGCAATAACAGCAAAAATAAAATCTGTTTTAGTTTCTGGTAAAAAATCTAAGTGAGCCTGAGAGCCATTGCGAAAGCCTTTTCCACTAAACCCTCCTGAACCAATAGCAATTTTTGATTGGATGATATTCCAACCTGCTCCAAATGGATCGGATTCAGGATTAAAGAGTGTCGCTATTCTTTGTCTTTGAAAAGGCTCAAAGAAAGTTATTCCATAAAAAAGGTAAGGAAAGAGTAAACATAGCAAAAGCTGAACCAATAAATTTCCAGCTCAGACCAGCTAAAAATAGAACATAAAAACCAGCTAAGAGCACAACAATGCTAGTTCCAAGATCTGGTTGAAACACTATAAGAAAGAAGGATGCGCCTATAATTAATATAGAAATAAAAGTATGCCTAAGATTAATTGGTAAAGATTTATCATAAAGATATGATGCAAGAAAAATTGGTAAAGCTATTTTAATTAATTCAGATTTGAAACGTATTTATCCCATAGAAACCCATCTTTTAGCTCCATTAATTTCATTACCAAAGAGAATTGTTAGGATTACTAAAAAAATGGAGAAAACTAAAAATAAACCTGATATATTTTTATAGAATGCTGGATCGGGCTGACTTACTCCAATCATTAACATGATACCAAAAAAGACAAATATAGATTGCTTGATAACAATGGTTGTATTGCCCTGCGAGGCACTATATAAAACAATAAGTCCTATAAATGATAGCAATATGATTGAAACGAGTAGATAGGGATCATAGAAGAAATTAAAGCGCCTAAATTTTAATAATCTCATTATTTAATTAGTTCCTTTAGAACTGATATTGCTACAGGGCCAGCAACAGCCCCTCCACTTTCACCGTTTTCAATTACAACGCTTACAGCATACTTTGGATTTGGCATTGGTCCGAATGCTATCATTATTGCATGATCTCTTTGAGTTTCATTTTCTCTGACTAGAAGGTAATCCTCTTTACTATCCAAGCTTACTAATTCCGCAGTTCCTGATTTCGCTGCAACTTGAAACGGCTTAAGATCTTTTAATCTTCTTGAAGTTCCAGCAGGTGAATCAATAACATCTGTCATCGCTTTGTGGAGTTGAATCCAGTCACTGCTATTAAAATTATTTAAAAATTTCAAAATACTTAATAATGCAGGTATAACTAAAGATAATTTATTAATGCGTATTACTGAAGAATACTGCTGTAATATGCTAATTGAATTGGAGTTGCAACCATATATCCTTGACCAACACCAAGATTAACAGTGTCTCCTCTTGACCAGCCTGAATTTAACTTATTTCTCTTCCATTGTGGATTTGGAATTAAACCTTCATCTTCATCGAAACAGTCTAAACATACCTTTTTTCCAAAACCAAATTGAGCTAAATGATCAGCCAAGTCATCAATATCTGATCTATATGCCAAAGAAAAAAAGTATGTATTTGAGCTAACTATTAAAGCTTTATCCAAATCTACTTTGCCATGTCCACCTTTTTTCCATCCTCGATATATCCTTCCATCTTCTGGCAATGTAAAAAATCCAGGATCCTCGATAGAAAAATTCCAATCAATTAATTTATTTTGTAACCCAAATATTCCCAATGCTGGCTTAATAGTTGATGCAGGAGGATACCTTCCTCTTAGCGCTCTATTAAAGAATGGTTTATTTGGATTTTGAATTAAAGCATTAAATTGATTATTAGATATTCCATTAGATAAATCATTGATGGAATATGAGGGGGAGCTGAATAAAGTAACTATAGCGCCTGTATCTATTTCTACTGCAACTACAGCTCCCATTCTACCTTTCAAGGCTTCATTTGCAGCTATATGCGACCCAAGATCAAGTGAAGTAAAAATACTATTGCCTTCTTTAGGCTTGGTATAGCTTATTTCTTGCAATAGTTTGCCTCTTGCATCAACTTCATAAACTTTTTCACCAAATTCGCCCCTTAAGGAATTATCAAATGTTTTTTCAATACCGCTCTTCCCAGAAATAAAGCCATTCGCATAACTGAAGATGGTTTCTTGCCTTGGATGAATGGCTTCAGTAAGAATGCTTGATAATTCATCATCTGATGGTGAGCCAATATACCCAAGCACATGGGATAAAATATTTGGGAAATCGCTATGTCTGCTATATCGTTTTTCAACCAGAAGATTTGGATAATTATGTTTGCGGACCTTAAAACTAGCAATTTCTTGTTGATCTAGGTCTGTTTTGACAACAAGCTCTCTGTTGTACCTAGCCTTGCTTTTAAATTTCTCATAAAAAATATTTTCTTCTTCTTCAGTTATGTCTATAAAACTTTTAATTTTTGCTATGAAGAATTCAGGATCATCAACTTTATTTGGAATAGCTATTAAGTTAAAAGTTGGAATATTTTTAACTAGGATGGTTCCGTGCCTATCGTAAATAATTCCTCTTATAGGCTGAATATTCATTTCATGAGTTTTATTTTCTAGAGCAGCAATTTCATATTCAGAGTAATTGGCTATTTGAAGTTGAAATGTTTGGTATAAAACTGCTAAAAGAAGACCACCAAACATAAAATAAACTATGAATAATCTATAAATAAAACTTTTTCTTTCAATAAATCTTTCTTGTAAATCAATCATTTGTGATAAGGCTGATTATTAAAAATAGAAAATGATCGATAGATTTGTTCAATTAGAATAATTTTAAATAGTCTATGTGGGAAAGTTAACGCAGATGCTGAAAGGGCCATATCGGCTCGATTTAATACATTCATTCTGATAAACCAAAAGATCCTCCTATTACAAATGAGATATCTTGATTTAAATTAATACTTTCATTAAGGACTTCACTGAAATCTATAGAAGACATGTCTTTACCATGCATATCACAGACAATTATTTTATCTTTAGGGTTTAATGCAATAGCTTCTTTTGATTTTGGTGTCAAATTTGACATTTTTGGATGTTGCTTGCCTTTGAGATCAATATAAGTTAATTACAAAATTCTTAGGTAATTGTTTGGTATAAAAATTTATTCCTTCTGATTCCCATTTAGAAGGTTTATGACCAACACTAATAATATTACATTTCATTACTCAGGCGTTTGAGTAAGAGTAGTCTCTCCCCAAAGGCCTTCAAGGTCATAAAACTCTCTAATTTCATTTTTCATAATATTGATAACAACTTCGCCACAGTCTATTAGGATCCATCCTGACTCACTTTGACCCTCAACACCTAAAAAAGACTCTTTACTGGCTTTTACACTAGCAACTACTTTTTCTGAGATAGATTTAGCATGTCGATTTGAGTTTGCAGATGCAATAATTATAGAGTCAGCAAACGTTGATATTTTTCTAACATCAAGCGCTAGAATATCTTCTGCTTTATTATCCTCAAGTGCATTGAGAAACTATTTCTTTTAATTTTAATTTTGGCAAGATTATTTAAAGTTTTATGATGAAATGATAATTAAGTTACAAGTAAGGGTCATAAGATATACTAAAACATTATATGTTAAAAAGATAAATTAATAGTGGAATTAGGTCTCATAGATAGTATTTTTAATTGGTTTAGCGAACATCCTCAAGTATTGGTGTGGCTTGGCGGGTCATCACTTTTAATATTTACTTTTAGCCTACTTGGCATAAGTTGGCTTATTAGCCCAGATACCTGAGAATTATTTTTTACATGAGAAAAGACGTCCCTCACTTTGGAAGGTAAAAACTCCCATTTTAAGATTAATAATATTAATTATTAAAAATGCCGTTGGCGCTTTTTTAATAATTGGTGGAGTTATGATGCTCGTACTTCCAGGTCAAGGAATATTAACAATAGTTACAGGATTCCTATTTGTAGACTACCCAGGAAAATTTAAACTAGAAAGAAAAATGGTTTCTTATCCGGCAATTTTAAATAGTTTAAATTGGATTCGCAGTAAATCTAATAAAGCCCCACTAAAAATATAGATTTACGTAATTTATTTCTCAGATAATTTATTAATCAACCTAGATAAAATATTCATTCGTTGCGATGCATCAAATGCCTCGAGAATACTTTGTTTTTCTTGAGAAGTTAAAGGTATTAACCCGCCCAAGTGGTATGCAACAGAATCTGCAGATGTTAAATCTATTTCTAAAGGAAGTACTTTAATTTTAGGATGGTCTTTTAATTGAATAAGAATATTTATAAGTTCTGGATGTTTAGCAATTAGCGCTTGATCATCAACAAGTGGATCTGTAAGAGGTTTAATTTCAGCAATATGTAATGCATCTTCTTGTTGAACTATATCTTTTATAGCAACCTTGTTAACAGCTTTAACTGTGATGCCTAATAAACCATTTGGATTATTATTAAAATCGATTATTTCAACATAAGTACCCTGCTTCACAATTCCAAATTCAACATCGCCGTCTGACTTGCTTTGAAGAGTAATTACAAAGCCAGAAGAGTTTTGCATACAATTTTTAACCATATCAATATATCTAGGTTCAAATATTTGAAGTGATTGAATAGTTCCAGGCAGAACTACAAGCCCTAGAGGGAAAACTGGTAGTTTATTTATTTTTGATGTGTTCAATGATTGGGCTCCATAGTCTCTCGCTATTTTTATTTGTCATAATTAAAAGGATATCAAACTTACTAATATCATCTTTTATTAATTCTAAACATTGGTTATCGCTACTATAAGTATTAGAGCATTTGCCAGCAAGTACCTCTTTTGAATCAAGCCAAATTACTTTATCTAATGCTGATGACGCATTAATAACCTCATCCCCATGAACTCCTTCAGACATAGTGTTTGAACCCAATTCAATCAACCCTAAAATACTACTTCCTTTAAATTTATTTTGAACTGCATTAAAGACAAACATTATTGCTGTTGGGTGATGAGCAAAATCATCAAAGATTTTAATATTATCTTTGTACTATATTGACGATTGTAGATGTGATGATTGTAAAATTTTTAAGGGCATTAATACTCCTTTAAAAAATGGATTAATATTTGCTGCAGCAATAGCTGCAACTATATTTTTTGCATTATGTGCACCAAAGATTTCAAAATTATCTAATGAATATTTCTTACCTAAGGCGTGTATAAGATTATCTTTAGTATCAACCTGATATGAACCATTCTCGCCTATAGGAAGATTTGCACCAAAGACCTTTAGATATAACATCTTCGGAATTCTTATCATCACTAAAGTAAATTACCTCTCCAGATGAGGGAATAATTTTAATTAAATGATGGAACTGTCTTTTAATATCATCTAGATGATCGAATATATCTGCATGATCAAACTCTATATTATTAATTACTAATGTAGACGGTGAGTAATGTATAAATTTTGATCTTTTATCAAAGAAAGCAGAATCATACTCATCAGCCTCTATAACAAATATTTTATTAGTACCAAGTGAAGCAGACCCTTTGAAGTTATTAGAGATTCCTCCCACAAGAAAACCGATATCTTTGCCTTGATGAAGAAATATATGTGCAAGCATATAAGATGTAGTTGTCTTTCCATGAGTTCCTGAGACTGCTAAGACTTTTCTAGTCTTAAGTATTTCTCCAAGCATTTCGGGTCCAGATTTAAACGGTAAGTTATTATTTAAGATATATTCAACGCACTCATTTCCTCTCGAAAGAGCATTACCAATTATATAAAGGTCTGCATCAGGCATAGTCTCAACTAAATAACCCTCAGTAGTCTTAATATTTAATTTTTTTAAGTGGTCAGACATGGGCGCATAAAACTGTTTATCAGCACCACTGATACTTGATGTCCTTTTTCTACAAGAATTTGTGCCAAGCCACCCATGAAGGTTCCGCAAATTCCAAGTATGTGTATTTTCATATAAAACTTATCTAATTAAGAACTTTTTGATACGATAGCCTAAATTACATTTTAAATAAATAAATGAAAAGAAATGCTTTTTATGCTCAATCTGGAGGAGTTACACCAGTAATTAATGCTACGGCAGCTGGTTTAATATTATCAGCATAATAAAGTTAAAACTGTTTATAAAGTTTATGCTGGTAAAAATAGAATTATTGGAGCTTTAAGAGAAGAGCTTATAGATACTTCTAAGGAATCATTGTCATCTATAAAAAATCTGATGGAAGTTCCAGGCGGCGCCTTTGGATCATGTAGGTATAAATTAAAAAATTACGATGAAGATGCTAGTGAGTATGAAAGACTTATTAAAAGTTTTTAAGGCTCATAATATTGGATATTTTTTCTATAATGGCGGCAATGACTCTGCTGATACTGCATTTAAGATCTCAAATAAGTAAAAAATTAAATTATCCAATCAATTGCATTGCTATACCTAAAACTGTAGATAATGATTTGGCCTTAACTGATTGCTGCCCTGGTTTTGGTTCGGTGGCTAAGTATGTGGCAACTTCAACTCGCGAGGCGGCACTTGATGTTGCTTCTATGTGTGAGTCCTCTACCAAGGTGTTTGTACTGGAAGTTATGGGACCGACATGCAGGTTGGATAGCTGCAGCAGGTGGCTTGGCTAAAAATGAGGTTACTAATGCTCCACATATTATTTTATTCCCTGAAATTAATTTTAATCAAAAAAGCTTTCTGGCGAAGGTAAAAAAATCTGTAGCTGAGGATGGTTACTGCGTGGTTGTAGCCTCAGAAGGCATTAAAAATGCTAAAGGAAAATTCTTAACAGAGTCAGATACAACAGATTCTTTTGGACATGCACAATTGGGAGGTGTAGCTCCATATTTATCTAATCTTGTTACTAAAAATCTGAAATTAAAGACTCACTGGGCTGTGCCTGATTATTTACAAAGAAGTGCTAGACACCTTTCTTCAAAAACAGATTTGTTACAAGCTCAAGCAGTTGGGGTTAAAGCGGTTGAGTTTGCTGTCAAAGGTATGAATAGTGTTATGCCAATTATTGTAAGAGGTAAAACAAAAAACTATTCATGGAAAATAGAAGCTGCGCCTCTTTCAAAAATTGCTAATGTTGAAAAAAAATTACCTAAAAGCTTTATAACTAAAGATGGTTATGGAATCACTAAAAAGGCTATTGATTATCTAAGGCCTCTAATTAAGGGTGAAGCTGAAATATCTTATAAAGATGGCATACCTAAGATTGGAAGCTTGAAGCTAATTGAGGTAAGAAAAAAATTAAAGAGATGGATTTAATTCATTTAAGTGATTAATAATTTTTGAAATCTCATATTGAAGTTCTTGTTTATCATCTGCATTTAAAAAATCTCCAACAAGCACTGCTTGTCCTTTTGATTTAAAACCTAGATTGATTTCATCTTTTTTAATTTTATTTATTTCAAAAGCAGTAAAAGTCCTGAATTCTCTCCAGGTGTATTCTTTTTGCTTGCGTCCCTTTTCAACCACAACATGATCCAAAGATAAAGTTACTAGTTCTTTTTGTTCACTCCA
Source organism: uncultured SAR86 cluster bacterium (assembly GCA_905181645.1). Taxonomy (GTDB): domain Bacteria; phylum Pseudomonadota; class Gammaproteobacteria; order Magnimaribacterales; family D2472; genus MED-G78. The sequence continues at coordinate 399,825 of CAJIYN010000001.1, read as the reverse complement.
CTTAAAGTTTAAATAAAAGGCCAAGAAAACCGCTGCTAGCTCAATACCTGCAAAAGGTAAGATCATGGTTGCACCCACAAAGTAAAATATTACAGCTATACCTCCACATAATATAAAGATACTTAGAAGAAAAAATACTCTTTGCCATCCATTCAAAAGTACCAGGTCTAATATGGTTTATTTCAAAGTTTTTTTCGTTAATTTTTTTTACTGAAATCACGTATAATTTAGATATGGTTACAAGAAAACAATTCAATGATTATATGATGCCTGTATATAATCCAGCTCATTTTATTCCAGTTAAGGGGAAAGGATCAATTGTTTGGGATAGTAAAAATAAAAAATATATAGACTTTGCATCAGGAATAGCTGTTACAAATCTTGGTCATTGCTACCCTCCTCTAGTGAAAGTACTAAATGAACAATCAAAAAAGGTTTGGCACTTATCAAATGCTATGACTAATGCTCCAGCTCTAAATTTAGCAAAAACACTTTGTAAGAATACCTTTGCTGATAAAGTATTTTTTGCAAATTCAGGCGCAGAAGCAATGGAAGCTGCTGTGAAGACAGCAAGAAAATACGCAAACTTAAAATATGGAAAGAGTAAAAATGAAATCGTTGCATTTTCTGATGCTTTTCATGGCAGAACTATGATGACAATTGCATTAAATGGTTCAGACAGAATGATTAATGGTTTTGGGCCTATGCCAGCAGGTATAAATCATCATCCTTACAATGAAATTCACACTTTAGAAAAAATCATTAATAAAAGAACTGCAGCAGTTGTAATTGAACTAGTTCAAGGTGAGGCAGGAATAATTAAAGCTAAGAAACCTTTTATAGCTAGAATAAAAAAACTTTGCAAAGAAAATAATGCCCTTATTATTATTGACGAAGTTCAGTCAGGAGTAGGAAGAACTGGTACTTTATTTGCTTATGAACAATTTAATATAAAGCCAGATATCGTAACCTCTGCAAAAGGTTTAGGAAATGGATTTCCTATTGGCGCTATTCTTACAAAAAATCATATCGCAGAATCTATGCAAGTTGGAACTCATGGAACCACCTATGGTGGAAACCCGTTAGCATGCTCTATTGCTCTTGAAGTAATAAATACAGTCTCTAAGAAAAGACTGCTAACAAACGTTATAAAAAAAGAAAAAATATTTATAAAAAAATTAAATATGATAAATGCAAATCTAAAATGTTTTGAAAGAATTAATACTGCTGGTCTTTGGATTGGATGTAAATTAAATGTTACTGATTCAGTTAATTTAGATACAGTTCTTCAACAGTGTTATAAGAATGGTTTAATGGTTCTTAAAGCAAATAACAATACTATTAGAATTGCTCCAAGCCTAATCATTGAAGATAAATTAATTAATTCTGGGTTAGATATTTTAGAAAAGTCTATTGCTCAACTTCAGAAAGCTTAGAATCTATTTCTTCTGACATAGAATCAACTTTTCTATAGCCTTGAGGGAGCATATTTCCTCTTTTTGCTCGAGAAGAAATGTAGTTTTCAAGATCCTTTATCTTTAAAGTTAAAAATCTTTTTCCACTCTCTATTCTTAAGCTGCTTGTGTCAGCTAGAAGAGCTATGTGACTCCTCACCAGATTCAAACTTTACTTTAGGAATATTTACAACTTTATTACCTTTGCCCTTCGGTAGTATTGGTAATTCTGATAAAGGGAAAATGAGAAGCCTTCCTATATTTGAAGCTGCAACTATAAACCTATGATCATCTTCTCTTACATGAATCGCTCTAAGTAATTCAGCATCATTTGGAATCTTCATAAAAGCTCTTCCTGATTTTTTATTAGAGACCATATTTTTAAATTCTGAAATATATCCATAACCAGCTGTATTCATAATCATATATTTATCTTCATCATTTCCAATTAATGTTGAGATAAACTTAACACCAGAGTCTGCAGAAACTCTTCCAGTGATTGGATCTCCAAGACCTCGAGCAGATGGAAGCGTATGCCCCGCTATAGAATATGCTTTTCCTTGAGAATCTAAAAAAACTGCATTTTGATTATTTCGACCTCTGCAGAAGTCTTGTAAAGAATCATCGCCACGATAATTCAATGATGTAGGATCAATTTCATGGCCTTTGGCACTTCTTATCCAGCCAGCTGAAGATAAAATAACTGTAATAGGCTCAGTTACAAGAGTCTCTTCCTCAGAAAAAACTTTTGCACTAGATGATGCTTCAATAGGAGAGTTTCTATCATCGCCATACTCAGCTTTAATTTCTAAAAGCTCTTTTTTAATTAAAGTTTTTAATCTGCTTGATGAGCCAAGGATTTTTTCAATTTCTTTCTGCTCATCTACTAACATAGACTTTTCTTCTTCTAATTTAATTTGCTCTAATTTAGCTAGTTGTCTTAGTTTAATTTCTAAAATTGCATTAGCTTGAATCTCAGAAATCTTAAAGTATTTAATAATTTCTGGTTTTGGTTCATCAGACTCGCGAATAATCTTTATTACCATATCTAAATCAAGGTAAACGATAAGAAGACCTTCAACTATATGAAGTCTGTCATTTACTTGATCAAGCCTGTGCTCTAATTTTCTTGTAACAGTATTCTTTCTAAAAACAAGCCACTCTTTTATTAGCTCAACAAGTGAAAAAACTTTTGGGCCACCTTTGAGTGAAATAAGGATTCATGTTAGCTCTATAAGTTTTCTGTAAATCAGTTGAAGCAAAAAGATGATTCATTAAATCATCTGCATTGACTCTGTTAGATTTCATTGTTATGACAAGCCTTACAGGCTCCTTGTGGTCTCCTTCATCAGTAAGATCAACTACCATTGGAATTTTTTTCTTAAGCATTTGATCGGCTATTTGCTCTAAAATTTTTGATCCGGAAGATTTACATAAAGATTATTAATAATTATTTGATTATCACTCGAAATAGGTGAAAAAAATATTTCATTCTGATCAATTCCTGAGACTCTATAGTCTTTTTCTATGTTTAAATTAAAAATCTGGTCCTTTTATATATTTTAAAATATCAGTTAAATCAGAAGAAGGGTTTTCTAGCATGTGAACAGTGGCATCTATAACTTCATTTAAATTATGAGAAGGTATGTCTGTTGCCATGCCAACTGCAATACCTGAAGTTCCATTTAAAAGTATTGAAGGAACTTTTGCTGGAAAAATAATTGGTTCTAATAAAGAGCCATCAAAGTTTGGTTGTAAATAGATACTGTGATTAGGAAATTCTTCAAGTAATAAATTAGCAAACTTTGTAAGTTTTGACTCTGTGTATCGCATTGCTGCAAATGACTTAGGGTCGTCTTGAGAGCCCCAGTTACCTTGACCATCTACAAAAGGGTATTTGAATGAAAAATTTTGAGCCATTAAAACCATGGCTTCATATGCAGCACCATCTCCATGAGGATGAAATTTTCCGATTACATCACCAACTGTTCTAGCCGATTTTTTATATTTTGCTCCCGAATTAAGACCAAGCTCTGACATGGCATAAAGTATTCTTCTTTGTACCGGCTTGAGTCCATCACCTATATTAGGAAGAGCTCTATCCAAGATGACGTACATAGCATAATTAAGGTACGACTCTTCTGCATACTTTTTTAAGCTTATTGATTGATTCTTGTCTTCTGCTTTCATAGTTTTAAACTTTTGCTAGGCTTCCTTTTTTTTCAAGCCACTCTTTTCTATCAGGAGCTCTTTTCTTTGCTAATAGTAAATCCATAACTGAATTTGCATTATCATTTGGTGAAATGGTTAGACTGACTAATTGTCTTGTTGCAGGATCCATTACAGTTTCCCTAAGTTGTGATGGGTTCATCTCACCCAAACCTTTGAATCGCTGAATATCAATTTTTGGTTTTCCTGGTTTTGATTTTAGCTTCTTAACAATTGAATCTTTTTCTTCTTCATCAAGCGCATAAAAGACTTCTTTAGCACAATCAATTCGAAACAGTGGAGGCATGGCCACATAACAATACTAATGACAAAATTTATAGTGCTGAAGAAATAATCGAAGGTTCTAATAATTGCGATATGTAAACCATCTGAATCCGCGTCAGCTAATATGCAAATTTTTCCATACCTAAGACCTGAGAGATCATTATTATCTGGCTCTAAGCCAATTGCAACACTTATATCTTTAATTTCTTGAGATTTAATGATCTCAACACTTTCTAAATCCCATGTATTTAATATTTTTCCTCTTAAGGGCATGATTGCCTGGAAGGATCTCTCCCTAGCTTGCTTTGCTGAGCCTCCAGCTGAATCTCCCTCTACTAAAAATAACTCTGTTTCATTAAGATCTTGGCTATTACAATCAGATAATTTTCCAGGAAGTGCTGGACCTCTAAAACTTTTCTTTCTTTCGACTATGTTAGAAACCTTTGCACGCGTCTGAGTTAATAGCTAATTCAGCTATTTTTTCACCTTCCTCAGTATGCTTGTTAAACCAAATACTCAATACATCCTTGGTAACTGAACTTACAAAGGACATATGATCTTTTGAATCTAATCTTTCTTTAGTCTGCCCAGCAAATTGAGGATTCTGAAGTTTTGAAGAAATTACAAAAATTGAATTGCTGATGACATCATCTGCAACTATTTTTAATCCTTTAGGTAATAAGTTTCTATACTCACAAAATTCTTTTAAAGCTTCCAATAAACCAGACTTAAAACCGTTAAAGTGAGATCCTCCTTGTAGGGTTGGAATTAAATTAACGTATGTCTCATTCAATAACTCTTTTCTAGGATTTTTTGACCAATTTATTGCAAATTCTAATTCTTGAGTGTCTGACTTTTTTGAACATAAAATTGAATCTTCAAGGACATAAATCCACATCTGAAGATGATTCAGATAAATAGCTGCTTAAACCATCTTCATATAGCCATCTAATTTTTTCTGATTTTTTTTCGTCTAAAAAGTCTATCTGAAGTCCTGGACACAAAACAGCTTTAGCTTTTAATAAGTGTTTGAGATGTTTTTTCTGTATTTTATCTGATTCAAAATAACTACTATTTGGAAGAAACCTTATAGTTGTTCCAGAATTTTGGACTCCCACTTCACCAATTTGATGAAGTTCTTTAGTTTTTTCTCCATCTGCAAAATCAATTTGAAATTCTTTTGAATCTCTTCTTATTTTAACTTCAAGTTCAGCTGATAATGCATTTACCACAGATACTCCTAACACCATGCAAGCCTCCAGAAAAATTGTAGTCTTCGCCTGAGAATTTAGCGCCAGCATGAAGTTTGCACATGATCAATTCAACTCCAGAAACTTTATGCTCTGGATGAATGTCAGTTGGCATACCACGACCATCATCGCCCACCGATATGATGCCGTCTTTAGCCAAAGTAACCTTTATCTTAGAACAGTGTCCAGAGAGGGCTTCATCAACTGAGTTATCAAGAACTTCTTGAATAAGATGATTGGGACAACTAGTGTCCGTATACATTCCTGGTCTTTTTCTTACAGGATCTAGGCCTGATAAAACTTCGATGGCTTTAGAATCATATGAACTTTTACTCAACTTACTTTACCTTGTATGTTAGTGAAACTTGTTCTGTTTGAATCATAATTTAATTGATTGAACTTATTGATGATATTCTACTCTAAGATCAGTAAATAACTTTTAATAATTAGTATTAATTCTTACCTTTTTAGTAAAAGATATCTTGAAAAAAGCCTTTATTGACAATCTATAGTCAAAAGGTGTTAAATGTTAACACTGTAAACATCAAATAAAATAATGACAAGTTTACTTTACATATATTAAAATAGTACAAATATGAAAAACTTAATTCTTACATCCCTTCTTGTAGTTTCAGGAATCGTTACATCTGAAAATATAATTGATATTTATAATGAGGCATTAAAAAATGATCCAACTTTTAGGGCTGCTGAGTATTCATATTTAGCAGACAAAGAGATTGTTGTTCAAGGAAGAGCTGCCCTGCTTCCGAGCATAACAATCAGTGGAAGCACCAACTGGAATGAATCCTACCAAGGCGGAATTTTAAGTAACGAATATAATAGTTTTTCTTCTTCTGCACGATTAAGCCAACCATTAATAAGACTAGATACATGGTTTCAATATAAAAGATCTCAATCCCTAACCAATGCAGCTGAAGCTGATTTTGGTTATGAGCAGCAAAACTTAGTTGTTAGAACTGCAGAATTATACTTTGGGGTATTACGAGCTGTTGATAATCTTAATGCTGCTAAATCAGAAGAAAAAGCTATTAAAAAACAACTTGATCAAGCTCAACAAAGGTTTGAAGTTGGTCTATCTGCTATTACAGGAGTGCAAGAAGCTCAATTAGCATATGATTTAAGTTTGGCTTCAAGAATAAGGACTGAAGGCGCAGTTTTCTCAGCAAGAGAAGCTCTTAATGCTTTAATAGGAAGAGAGGTTTATAGCATTGATCCGTTGGGAGATAATCTTCCAATTGTTAATCCGTCACCTGCATCAAAACAAGACTGGGTTAATCTAGCTATTACAAGTAACTATAAATTAAAAGCTGCGAAACTAAGAAGAGATGCTTCAAAAAATTCTGCTAGAGGCGCTGCTTCAGATCATTTACCTAAAGTAGATATTGTTGGTTCTGCCTCTAAGTCAGAAACCAATCAATATTATATTGATGACTTTGATGCTCCAATTCTTATTTCTGTTCCTCAAGAGACTGAGCGAAGAGCGTATAGCATTCAATTCAGTATGCCTATATTCCAAGGTGGTTCTGTGAACTCAAGACGTAAACAGGCTTATGCAAATTATGATAAATCAATTGAAGATACGCTTTTCATTGAAAGATCAGTTATCCAAGAAGTAAGATCTGAATATTCGAATGTGCTATCCCTGGTTGCAAGTGTTAATGCTCAGGAGCAAGCAGTTGTTTCTGCAACTAGCGCTCTTGAAGCTACAAAAGTAGGTTATGAAGTTGGTACACGAAATATTGTTGATTTATTGCAATCAGAAAAAAATCTATACAGTGCTGAAAGAAACCTAGCAAATGCAAAATATGACTACATTCTTTCAAATCTAAGGCTGGGGCTTGCTGCTGGTAACTTAGAACCTGAAAATATTGCTGATATAAATAATTTTCTAAACATTGCCTGAGCTACCTGAGGTAGAAACAACACTAAAAGCAATTAAATCTTTTGAGAAAAAGGTTTTAAATTCTATAAGCATTCACAACCCAAATCTTAGATGGTTAGTTGATAATAATATCAATAAAAAAATAGCAGGGAAAAAAATAAGACAAATACTAAGAAGAGCTAAGTATTTAATATTTGATTTCAATGATTATCAGTTAATAGTTCATTTAGGTATGTCAGGTACTTTAAGGATAATGTTTGCAAAAGATAATTTCTTTAAAAACTTAATTGTTGCATCTAGTGATTTGAAGATTTAAAAGTTATATATAATGACCCTAGAAGATTTGGTTCAATTCACGTAACTAAATCATACAAAGATCATTTTTTAATTTCTAGCCTTGGTCCTGAGCCTTTATCTAGGTCTTTTTGTAAAGATTATTTATTTAAAAAAATTCAGAATTCGAAAACGAATATAAAAAACTTTATTATGAATCAGAAGAATGTTGTTGGGATTGGAAATATATACGCTTCAGAAATTTTATTTAGATCTTCTGTTGATCCTAGAAGACTAGCTCAAACTATCTCTAACTCTGAATGTAATTTAATTACCAGTAATTCTAAGATTATTCTCAAAGAGGCAATAAAAGTTGGTGGAACCACTCTAAAAGACTTTTTTTCAGCTGAGGGATCGGCAGGCTATTTTAAGATACAGCTCAATGTATATGACAGAGAAAATGAGGTTTGTGTAAATTGTGAAAATCTAATTAGTAAAATTACTCAAAATCAAAGAGCGTCATACTTTTGTAATATTTGTCAGGGTTAAACTAGAAGTTTTGCTTTAAGAGCTTGGTCAATATTGGGATGAACAAATCTTGATACATCACCTTTTAATTCAGCAATTTCCTTTACAAGGCTTGAAGATACATAAATTAAAGTATCTTTAGGCGTCAAGAAAATACTCTCTATATCAGGAGCTAAAGTTCTATTCATAGTAGCCAACTGAAATTCATACTCAAAATCTGCTACCGCTCTCAGACCCCTTATAATCGCACAAGCTTGATATTCTCTTGCTAATTCAACAGTTAATTTTCTTGAAAAACTTACTGTTTCTATTTTTGGGTGATCAGAATAAATAGACTTAGTTAGCCCAAGTCTTTCTTCAAGTGTAAAAAGAGGTTTTTTAGATTCACTTTGAGCGACAGCAAGTATAACCTTATCAAAGATACCACAAGCTCTTTCAATAATATCCATATGACCAAAGGTAATTGGATCAAACGAACCTGGATATATAGCAACTTTCATATGTTGATCATACTAAACATTATTTATATAGCAAAATTTTTATACACTCGTTTTTTTAATATTATCTCTTAAAGAATTCTTTCACAGTCTCATCAGCTATATCTTGGAGAAATTTTTGATCTTCATTGCTAATCTCGCCAAAGTAATTATATTGAACTTCTGAAGATGGCTTTTTAAATATGGTCGCATACAGAACACATGCTGATAAATATGTGCCGAGAATATTGGGGTGAGTGCCGTCAAAAAATTTGTGAAGTTTAATGTCAGGGTTTGCCTTGTAAGCATTCATGTAAGCTATTCCAATTGGCGCAACCATTGCATCGTAATCATTTGCTGCTTTTAAGTAGGTGTACCTAATTTTCTCTATCATCTTAGGATCATACAATTCATGAGGAGGTACATAGGCATGGATCATATAAAGCAATGCCTCACCCTCTTTAGCTCTAATCATTTCTACCTTTTCTTCAACTTGACGATAAAAGGCATGTCGACCATCTTCTGATAAAGGTTCTGAGCTCCCGCCCTGAAGAATAACGAGTTCAAAGTTCTTCTTTAGACCAATATTCTTTGAATCCAAAAGATGATCGAGGTTATGGTGTGACAATCTCGATCCGCCGATAGTGGCGGATTTATAAGCTGTCATTTTTGTCCTTTCGGGAAACCTTTCTTCGGCCATTCTGCGTACATGATTATGAAGACTATCGTTATAGTAAAGATAACTATTACCCACAAAAAGAATCCTTTCAGGACTAGAGTTTTTTAACGAGAGCACCTCTGCTTCCAAGAATTCTAATGATTCTGCGTGAACAAAAAAGAAGTTAAATGATAGTATTAATGTTGCTATGTATTTCATATTTCATTCCAGTAAAAATCTTTTTTAGATGTCATATTGTATTTAAATAGATGAGCTTAATTACAATATAACAAAAACATTTTAAGAGAGCATCCAGAAGATATCTTATATATATAAATATTATATATAAATGACTGTGGGTGAAGATTTCGAGAATTGATTAGATTTACTATACTTAGCTACGGTGAGAATCATTCTCATCTAATATTTAAGAAATTATGTTATTTCTTATTGAACTACTGGGGGTAGTATATGAAATTGTTATTATTATTGACTAGTGCTATTGCACTTCCATCATTCGCTGCTAGCGGCGGTGATCTTCAAGCTAGTGACCTTACTGGTGTTTCATTTTGGCTAGTTACTGCGGCTTTATTAGCAGCAACTGTCTTCTTCTTTGTTGAAAGAGATAACGTAAGCTCAAAGTGGAAAACATCGTTAACTGTATCTGGTCTTGTTACTGGTATTGCTTTTTGGCACTACTTATACATGAGAGGTGTATGGATTGAAACTGGTGAAACGCCAACAGTATTTAGATATATTGATTGGTTGCTAACTGTTCCATTACTAATGGTTGAGTTCTACTTAATTCTTGCTGCATGTACTAATGTTGCAGGTTCATTATTCAAGAAATTGCTTGGCGGTTCGCTAGTAATGCTTTTATTTGGATACATGGGTGAAGCTGGAATTATGGGAGCATTACCTGCATTTGTTGTTGCAATGGCTGCATGGTTATACATGATCCACACTCTATACTTGGGTGAAGGAAAAGCTGCTGTAAGTACTGCAAGTCCTGCTGTTATGTCTGCATACAATACTATGATGCTAATTATAGTAGTTGGTTGGGCTATATACCCAGCTGGATATGCTGCTGGTTACCTAATGGGTGGCGAAGGCGTATATGCTTCTAACTTAAACATTGTTTATAATCTTGCTGACTTTGTTAACAAGATTCTATTTGGTTTAGTTATCTGGCATGTTGCAGTTAAAGAATCTAATGCATAATTAGTAACTTTAATAGTTAAATAAAAACCCGGTTTTATACCGGGTTTTTTTATGCTTAAAATTCTTAAGGATTAATAACGAAAGTAGCCCAGTCATCTACAGGGCGACGTTCGCTATCTAATTGATTGATTAGAGCTTCAGGGTCTTTATACCCTAATGCCATGCCACAAAAAAGCATCAAACTCTCATCCACCTCAAGAAAACTCTTAACACTATCCTGTTTCATAGACCATGCCTCTTGAGCACACGTATCAAGACCTGCCTCTTGTCCTAAAAGCATAAAGGTTTGAAGAAACATTCCTAAATCAGACCATTGAGGTGGACCCATTTGTTTATCTACAAAACAAAAAATAGCTGCAGGAGCTCCAAAAAATTCAAAGTTTTTTAGTACTTGCATAAAACGCGCTTCCTTATCGTCTCTACTAATATTAAGCAAAGAATACATTTGCTCTCCAAGCTGATATCTAGAGGTTCTGTAGGGCTCTTTAAGACTAGATGGATATATGTTGTAAGCAGAGGTTTCAGGATCAGTCCATTCAGACTGTTGTTTTAAAAAATCTATCATACTCTCTTTGTTTATAACAAAAATTTTCCAAGGCTGAAGATTGCCCCCATTGGCTGCTCTTGCAGATTTTTCTAAGATCTCTCTTATAAGTTTATTGTCAACAGGCTTTTCTAAATACTCTCTAATAGACTGTCTTGATTCTACTGCTTCAGATACTTTCATACTTTTAAAATTTAATTAATGGATTATATGATACTCGATCAGGGATCTGATGTCTTTTTTCTTAGAATTATAACCATTATGAGTACATATATAATATTATGAGTACATTTTATTGAATTAAAAAAAAGAATGTAGTATATTATGAGTACAAATAAGCAATACTTAAGTATAATATGAGTACAAATGATGATAAATACCTTGTTTTAAGGGGTAAAAGATAAAGATATTTACTTTATACAAAAAAGAGTATCAGGAACTAGTTCACGTAGACCGGACAAGACTTCATTAGCAGGATCGTTGATAGTCATTGATGAAATGGGAACTAAATATTTAAATATTGAAGTCCAAACATGCGAAGTACTTAACAATATTAATAATAATTTGGAGCATGAAGCAATGTCAAACGAGTCAATAACAACTACAACTAGCATAAAAGAAGATAGTATTACTCAAGATCTAAGTAAAAGTGATGCTAAAGAAGGGTTTTTGGATGAATATTTAGATATGGAATATATAAGATCACTAAGATTGCCTACAAAAGATAAGTTAATTGATATTTTTGATGATAACTTGCTTCTATTGCTTGTTATAGGGTCTTTAGCTGTATTTTTTCTCTTAAATTAGTTATAAAACTATAATTTAAGTAAAAAGCTCTCAAATTCATCTAATTGCATGCTATTGGTATAAGAATCGTCTAATTCGACAATAGATCTTCTCCACAAATAATCTAGGTAATAAGTAAAATTAATCCACCTATTCAGTTTGCTCTGATCAAGAAATGATGAATCGCCAGAGTAACCTTGCCATAATTTATTAATTCCTTCTGAATTTAAATTTAAAGCAACTACAAGTGATGCAATATCAAAATAAGGATGGTTCATGCTTGCGTATTCCCAATCTAAAAAATGTATTTTATTGCTTATTAAAAGATTGGATTTATTTAGATCATTGTGACTAAAAACATTAGGTAGATTATCATCCAAAATTTCATCATAAAGAGTCAGGCCTTTATTGATTATTGTTTGATCTGATGAATTACTTAGTAAATTTTTATAGAAACTAATTGATTGATTAAACTCTTTTGTATTTTTTTTAGTAGAAACAGGAGTTTTTGTATTTTCTTTAACCATAATAAATTTTAAAACAATATCATGATTTTTTTTAAGTACTTTGTCTTTTGCTCTTATTGTATACCCATTATAAGATGCACTCGAAGTCGACTGCGGATGCGATAATCGAAGAAAATCTTTAAATAACCTATTTCCTTACAAAAAATAAAAAATCATGGAAGACGAAGAAACTGGAGTAAATTATGACGCAACTGGATTTAAAAACAAATCCATTGACAAAATTAATGGTCAAGTACAGGCTATGAGTGGTGTAACAGGAACATCTCCTACAAACAAAACTTAAGTTTTTTTTGTATGTTAAGCATTCATTTCGTATTTTATTTTTGACCAGGACTTATATCCATAATAAATAATTATAAGATAGATAAAAAATAATATTGAAGTTATTATATAATCCACGTGACATAAATAATAATACTGATATTGAATCTATTACAAACCAATATATCCAGTTCTCTAATAATTTTTTAGCCACCATGTATGTAGCAATTATTGCTCCCCATGTTGTAAAGGCATCTATGAATGGTAATGCTGCATCTGTATATATATTTAATAAACTACCTGACACATATGCCGATATAAATATAGATGAAATGACAATAACATGCCGTTTAATACTCCAAGTTTTTACAATAAATTTATTATTATATTCATCGACTTTATTCCATTGGAACCATCCATAAATTGCCATTAATATGTAGAATATTTGCAAATATGCTTCCATATATAGGTTTGCTGATAACATTATGAAGAAATACAGACTTGAACTTAATATTGCCGCATACCAACATCTTACATCTTTTTTTACAGCCAATAAAAGATAGATTATAGCAAGAATTACGGCTAATGCTTCCATCCAATACTGATTAACTAACTCAGAAATCATATCTCACTGTAACACCTAAATGTCTTGGATCTCCATGTCTCTCATATAGTGTATCTGCAAAGTTAGGAGCCTCATTTCCAAAATAGAAACCTCTAACTGAATAGTACTTATCAAATACATTTCTAACCCATAATGTATAAGTCCAATTATTCTTTTCATAGCCATAATTTATATTCATTAGGTTATATGACTTTGATTTATTATTATGAGAATCTGAATAATAAAATTCACTTTTACCAGTCACATCTGCTGATAAGATAGGTCTAGAAATCCACGTTCAGCTTTCTACAAAATCAAAACTTTTTTCTGGAGCATGTGCTTGTGCTCTTCCTTCAAGGTCAGGTCGAGACTGCCAATTTTTTATTTCAGTTTTAAGGATTCCAACATTAGCAAATATATTAATATCAGTCGTAACTTCCATATCAAGATTTATTTCTAATCCATAGTTAACTCCCTCAGCAGCATTCTGAGTTAAGAAGGAAAAAGTATTTGGATCTTTAGGATCTACTTGAGTTGATATTAAAACTTGTTGGTCTTCTCTGTCAGAATAAAATACAACACTTTCAATATTTAATCTGGAATCTAAAATTCTTGAGTTAATACCTATTTCATAATTGGTAAGAAATTCTGGATCATATGTAAGATCTTTATTTGTGACATCGCCACCCAAACCTAAACCAAGATTGAATCCACCTTGTTTATATCCTTTAGCAATACTAATAAAAATATTAGATCCAGTTTTTATATTTTTTATTAGAGATATTTTTCCTCCCGACATATCATTCGACGGATTAAAAGACTCTCCAAAAGAATCAAAATATTTTGACTCCCAGTCTTCCATTCTCAAACCTAAAGAGATCTTCGTTGACTCTGAAAGAAGATAATCTACATTTCCAAAAAATGACAAGTTTTCTGATTTATATGAGCTTGAGGATGATGATTCGCTGGTATAAGGTCCATAAGGATCTGATGGATCGCCGTAAATACCATCGTCGTATTTCAAATTTGTCTCTTTTAACTCTAAATAGTTTATTCCGGCAACCCATTCAATAAGATTATTGGTTAAAAAGTCTGCTTTATCTGAAACTAGTCTAAATTCTTGGCTAAATGAGCTTCTATCTCTAAGGGTTTCAGAGAAATAATCATACACATAAGGAAAATGCGAATCTGTGTTACCCCAATCAGCATCATAACTAAAAATAACATTGGTATCAGTGATGCTTGTAAGACTTTGAATTTCAAAACCATTTAATGCACGAAATACTTTTAATCCATAAGCATTAGTCTTTTGTGAGTCCATCCCCGGTCTATCAGATAGAGTATTTAAACTTCCATCTATAGTCCAAATATCAGCAGGATCATCCATGTCGACCTGCATAACCAAAAAATCAACTGATGTTTTATCATCAAATTTCCATTTAATTTTTAAACGAGCGGTTGTCTCGTCTTTTCTGGATGTATCAGATTTATTGAGGTATAAATTTTTTCTATAACCATTAGATTTATCTTTTCTCAAAACAAGCCTATAAGAAAGATCATTATTTACTTTAAGTGGTCCGCCAAAAGCAACGCCAGTACTCTTAGTTCCATATGAGCCTATTGTTAACTCGCTTGTGCCTTCAAACTTATCAGTTGGATCTTTAGTTTTTATATAAATTAACCCAGCTAAAGCATTTGCTCCAATCCTGGATCCCTGGGGACCTCTGTAAATCTCTATTTGATCGAGATCAAAAGTTGTAGCAATTCCCCCCTGTCCTGAATAATCAATATCATCTATCAAAAATCCTACTGAAGAATTAGGAGTTCCTTGATATCCAGATCTTTCGCCGATGCCTCTGATTTGGAAATAACGCGCTCTTGAATCACTAGCAGCAAAATTTAAATTTGGGACCAAGTAGGAAAGTTGTTCAAAGTGTTTAAGTGGTTGAGATTTTATTATCTCCTCGTCAAGTACAAGAACACTTGAATCTTCTTGATCTGCTGAGGTTTGGCGCCAATCGCCTTTAATAATAATCTCTTCGATAGTTTCAGATATTAATTGAGAACTAAAAAAAGAAAGAAATAAAGAAATAAATAGACTAGTTCTAATGATATTCATGCAATTCCTCCGCCATTATTAAATGGATCAGGTTCAAAGGGTCCCCGTTAAGATCTCAGATCAGAATGACCACCCCTTTGCAGTTATATTTAGAATATTAAATCAAATTAGATTTAATGAAATATCTCCAGCTGATGCATTAAACTATGCTGCTTCTTCAGAACCGCCTGTTGCAGTTCCTTTAGTGTATGAATGAGCTCCCATACCAGCTAGATCTCCATTTTGAACAATTAAGTATGGATCTCTAATTGGCTCTCCAGCAAAGAAACATTCTAGTATTTCTCTAACGCCGTCTGCATATCTTGTCTGTGCTGATAAAGAAGTTCCTGATGTATGAGGCGTCATTCCGTGGTTAGGCATTGTTCTCCATACATGGTCATTTGGTGCTGGTTGTGGGAACCATACATCACCTGCATAGCCACTTAGCTGTCCTGACTCGAGAGCTCTTGCAACAGCATCTTTATCGCAGATTTTTCCTCTAGCAGTATTAATCAATGTAGCACCTCTTTTCATCTTACCAATTAGATCATCATCAAAGAGATTCTCAGTTTCTGGATGAAGGGGGCAATTGATAGTTACAACGTCACAAACAGCTACTAGAGATTCTACTGAATCATGAAATGTAAGGTTTAGTTCTTGCTCAATCTCATTAGACAATCTATGTCTATCAAAATAATGAAGGTGTGTATCAAAAGGTTTCATCTTTCTAAGAACATCTAGTCCTATTCTTCCTGCAGCAACCGTTCCAATATGCATGCCTTCAACATCGTAGGATCTTTGAACAGCATCGGCTATATTCCAGCCTCCTTCATTAACTATTCTATGTTGATTATGATAATCACGAACCATGGATAGAATCATCATAACTATGTGCTCAGCGACAGATCTAGAATTACAGTATGTAACCTCAACAACGTCAACTTTATTATCCATCGCAGCTTGAAGATCAACGTGATCTGAACCAATACCAGCAGTAATTGCCATCTTAAGATTTGGAGCTGACTCCATGCCTTTTCTAGTTAAATAATATGGCCAAAAAGGCTGCGATATAACAATATCAGAATCAACTAATTCTCTATCAGCTTCACAACCTTCGCCATCTTTGTCTGACGTAACAACTAAAGTATGTCCTGCGTCTTCTAAAAATTTTCTAAGTCCAAGTTCTCCAGATACACAACCAAGTAACTCACCAGGAGTAAAATCTATAGCTTTTGGGGATGGAAGAGTCATTCCATCAGGGTACTTGTCTAATTTAGGCAGGTCATCTCTGGCATATCTTTCAGGCATACCTGTTTTTGGATCATCATATAATACGCATAAAATTTTCATATTTCTCTCCCATAAAAAAAATTACTCCCATGATCATAATTCAATAATTATCATGAATACAAGCTAAAAAATTAAATTATCTTATTGTGTTAAATAGACTAAAATTTATACCGGATACTGCTAATTGGAGCTAAATATGACCAAATCTTTTTATCTTTTGGAGTTCCTGCACCGTGACCAGCTCTATCTTCTATTCTAATAAGAATTGGGTTTTCACAGCCCTGTGATGCTTGAAGTCTAGCAGCAAATTTATATGAATGAGATGGAACAACCCTATCATCTCTCTTTGATGTTGTTACAAGTGTAGGAGGATAACATTCACCATTCTCAATATTATGATATGGAGAATAAGATAAAAGATTATAAAACTCATTGGTTTTTTCAGGAGATCCATAGTCACTTTCCCATGCCCAGCCAATAGTAAATTTATTAAATCTCAGCATATCCAAAACCCCTACTTGAGGAATAGCGGCTGCAAATAACTTTGGATTTTGTAGCATAGTAGCTGCAACCAACAAGCCTCCATTAGAACCACCTTGGATGGCAGTAGTAGAGCTTGATCCAATTCTAGATTTGTGAAGATACTTTGCTGCATAGGCAAAATCATCAAAAACATTTTGTTTATTAAAAAGCTTTCCATCATTATGCCAAGCTCCGCCATATTCACCACCACCTCTTAAATTAGCAACGGCAACCACACCACCTTGATTCATCCAAGCGGTATAGCCTTTGCTAAAGCCAGGAAGTATAGAAATATTAAAACCACCATATCCGTATAAAAGTAATGGAGTCTCTTTATCAATCACTAGTGATTTTTTATGGTTAATATGAATTGGTATTTGCGTGCCATCCTTTGATTCATAAAATGTAAATTCTGATACGTATTCATTTGAATCGAAGCCATCTAAATCCTCTTTCCAGAATAATTCTTGTGAAAGATCTGTTAAATCAATCTTATAAATCTCCCTAGGAGTTATAAAATTAGTAAAAGAGAAATAGCTAGAGTATCGTCAATATTTCCACCAAAACCCCCGATACTACCTTTAAAGTCTCCCTTAAGTTTGTGGCTAAAGGAGCCGTCTAGGTTATAAAAATTAACTAAAGAAAGTGTATCTTCAAGATATATAACAACAAAAGAATTATTAACTACGTTAACGTTAGAGATTGAATTTTTTGTTTCAGAGATAACTTCTGACCATTCAGTACTTTGATCTTCTTTAACTTCTAATTTAACAACTTTTCCATTTGGAGCATTTTCAGTTGTATAAAACCATAAGATATTGTCCTTGGAAGATATTAAGTTGTATGCACCAATAAGTTCATCAATTAAAGGAATGAATTCGCCATTTGTTTCTAGCTGGATATAAACTCTATTTCTTTCATCGGTTCCCTCTCCTATTGATAGAATCTTGTAAGAAGTGTCCTTAATAACATTTATTCCAAAGCTCCATCTAGGCTTCTCCGAATTTTTATAAATTAATCTATCCTTTGATTGATCTGTATTAAGAGCATGAAATAGGAGTTGAGGTGCTTCATTCACTTCAAGAAGAGCCTCACCATCTGGTTCATCATATTTTAGATAATAGAATCCAGAATTATCATTCTCCCAAACAGCACTAGAAAATTTTGTCCATAAAAGGCTATCTGCAAGCAAAGATTTATCTGCTATCTTCATAATCTTCCAGCTTTTCCAGTCAGAACCGCCATCTGAAATAGAGTAAGCCATGTACTCTGCATTACTAACGCTAGTACTTGCAAGAGAGATAGTTCCATCTTCTGAGAACTTATTTGGATCAAGTAAAACTCTGTCTGGGCATTTTTCGCAGTCTTTAATCATCAACTTACTTTGCTGCCAAGTCCCATCATTAACATAGTAAAAAGTTTTACCTTCTACTTTATAGGGCATGCTGATAGATTCGTTATTCCATATACCTTCTAAGTCCTTTGCAATAGCTTTCTTGAACGCATTTTTACCAATAAATTTCTTGGTAAATTTATTTTGTCTTTCTAACCCAAGCATTTGCCTCATCACTGGTAAAATCTTCCAACCATCTATAGGGATCCGATATCTCGGTTCCATGCAAGGTTTCAATGAAAGGAACTGTTTTTGTATCGGGATAAGTAATTGAATCAGTGTCAGTTACTGTTTCAGTTGAGCAACCGAAGAGGACAAAGAAAAAAGCGTAGACTATAATATTTCTCATAATTTTTAATATAAATTTTTTACTATTATGAACCAATTTAAATCAGCTTGGCAATTTGCATATATTCATTGGCAGTTTCTTGCAGTCTTGGCATTACCTGTCTTTTTAGTAGAGATAATTACTGCTTATTATTTAACAGATGCAACGCTGTTAATGGAAGCGGGAAATATTGATGATATTACAATGTATTTTGAAACTAACTCTTTGCCAATCACGCTTCTTTCATTTATTTCAATAATTTTAAGTATTTCTTTTACCGGTGGAACTTTTGTGGCATTTAATGCTCTAACTGAAGGCAAAAATATCAAACCATTTGATGCTTTATTTATTGGGTTTAAAAAATTCTTTCCGCTCTTAGGCGCTTTAGTACTTTGCTATATTGTCTTTACCCTTGGATTGCTAATGCTTATTTTGCCTGGGTTCTATTTATTTGGCAGATTGGGACTAACTCCTGCTTATATAATGTTTGAAAATAAAGGTGTTAGAGAATCTATTGCTAAATCATGGGAAGTAACAGATGAGCATGGAACTATTTTATTCTTCTTAACTTTTAGTTTTATTGCTTTAAGCTCGGCTCTGGCGATGATTGTTATTTCTGTCTTACCAATGGCAGCAGGCGGAGGAAGTTCTCTTCTTCAATTAGTTTTTGCAGGCCTGATCGAATATACCTTTGTATTTCCATGGGCTTATATATACTTCAGCTTGTATAAATCTCTAAAGAACTCTTAGTAAATGCAATTAAATAAATTAATGATAGGGACTAATTTATGAAAGTTTTAGTAATGGGTTTGCCAGGAAGTGGTAAAACCTATCTCACAGAAAGGTTAGTGCCTTTATTGAGTGCGGCTTGGTATAACGCAGATAAGGTTCGAGAAATGGCAAATGATTGGGACTTTTCTGACGAAGGCAGAAGAAGACAGTCACTTCGAATGCGCAGCTTTGCAGATTTTGAAAAATCACATGGTAGATATGTAGTATGTGATTTTGTTTGCCCTACTCAAGAAACCAGAGAAAACTTTGATGCTGATATTGTTGTATGGATGGATACTATTAAGGAAGGAAGATACGAAGATACTAATAAGTTATTTCAAAATCCTGAGAATGTAAGTTTTCATATTACTGAATGGAATGATCATAATCACGATGATGTGGCTAAGGAAATATTAAAAAATGTTTGATTGGAAAAAGCCAACTGTTCAAATGTTAGGAAGATGGCAGCCTTGGCATGATGGCCATCAGGCTTTATTTAAAAGATGTGTTGCTAAGACTGGGCAAGTTATTATTCAGGTTAGAGATGTTCAAGGTGCTTCAGGTGGGGACGGTCAGGACGATAATCCTTTTGATTGGGATGTTGTTTGTAAAAATATCGAAATTGGTCTCAAAAGATAACTTTCATCGCGGACAAGAATACGAGATCATGCTTGTACCAAATATCGTGAATATTACTTATGGCAGAGGGGTGGGCTATAAATTTGAAGAAGAGGTTTTCGAAGAATCTATTACTGATAACGAACGCACAAACGCATTTCTTGAGCAATTTAAAACGGTATACTCAATAATTGATAGACTAAGCGAGTTCAGAATAAATTTCTATCATTTATTCATCCTGAGGGATGGAAGTTCGCTTTAATTGCTTTATGTATATCAGTTTTATTCTTTTTTATCTGGCTTCCTCTTGCAGCTCTTGGGTGCCTAATTACTTTATTCATAATATGGTTCTTTAGAGACCCTGAAAGGGTTACGCCCTCTATCCCAGGAACTATATATAGTCCTGCAGACGGAGTTATTTGTTTGATTGATGAATCTTTGCCGCCATTAGAATCTGGATTAGAGCCTGTAATGATGAAAAGAGTCTGTGTTTTCATGAATGTTTTTAATGTTCATGTGAATAGGAGTCCTATTGAAGGTAAAGTCAAAAAAATTGCCTATACTAAAGGAAGTTTTTTAAATGCTAGTTTGGATAAGGCTAGTGAAAAAAATGAAAGAAATGCTTTGGTTATTCAAACTAAGGAAAATATTGAAATAGTTGTTGTTCAAATTGCAGGTTTAATTGCTAGAAGGATTGTATGTGAGTCTTCAAAAGATCACATCGTTAAAGTGGGTGAAGTTTTTGGTTTAATTAGATTTGGATCAAGGGTTGATATTTATTTTCCTATTAATACTCAGATTGATTGTAGTTTAAATCAAAAAGTTGTGGCTGGAGAGTCAGTGCTTGCATCTTTATAATTAGGTTATGCAAAAACCAGCCATCCGCGCTTTGATTCCAAATTTAATAACTCTTTCAGGGCTCTGTTTTGGAATCACTTCCATGCGCTTTGCGCTTGAGGGTCAATATCAAGCTAGCCTAATATGCATTCTGATTGCTGCAGTTTGTGATCTGCTTGATGGAATGATGGCATCTCTATTGCAAGCTCATTCTGAATTAGGTGCGCAACTAGACTCTTTGGCAGATTTTGTAAATTTTGGTATAGCACCGAGTTTATTGTTATATATGAGTTTAATGAGTGATATGGGTCTAGTAAGCTGGTTATCAGTTAGAGGTCTATCAAATGGTTTGTAGTCTTCATGACATTCTGAATGTAAATCTAATTCAAATTTAGAACCTAACCCGAAAAGTTTTTTTAAAGGAGTTCCGACTCCAGCAGGAGCAATTTTAATTTTAATACCAGTTACTCATTCCTTTATTGGTTTTGATTGGTGGACGAACCATCAAAATTTGCTAGCTTTTTATACCCTTACAATTGCTTTTCTATTGATAAGCAATATTCCAACATATTCTCTTAAAAATTCTTCATTTCAATTAAAGAGATCTCATTCTTTTAGACTATTTATTATCCAATTTTAATAGTGTTATTATTAATAAATTTTTTATGGATTGTTATGTCCATATTGGCTATTGCTTATTTATTGAGCATACCTTTTTCAATAAATGGTTTTCGTAAATCAAAGATGTCCAGCATGGTATAAAAAATAGTCAGCATGAGAAGACATCAACCCTAAAAGTATTTATAATCCTCCTTCCGTTATATGCTGATGCATTCAATAATGGGTCTGTAGCTCAGCTTGGTTAGAGCGCACCCCTGATAAGGGTGAGGTCGGTGGTTCGAGTCCACCCAGACCCACCATTCTTGCAAATTAATTGCATATATATAAAAAATGATTCTTTTAAATCTTGTTAAATAGAACTTTTTTGTTTTTAATAGATCTATGAAAGAAAATAAGTGGTTACAGCAATTTATATGGTTTAGTGAAGGAGTTATTTTAGCGGCAATCGCTTTGGCAACTCTTTTTGCAGCATTCATGGAATTAGAAAGAATTATTATGGTCCAGGTTGTCGACCTGAGTGATCTTTTCTTACTATTTATCTATGCAGAAGTCTTAGGAATGGTCGGTATTTTTTATAGAGATAAACGTATTCCGGTAACACTTCCAATTATTATTGCCATTACCGCCTTAACTCGAATGATAGTGATGCAGAGCAAGGAAATGGACGCCTTCGTAGTGCTCGGCGAGGCCGGCGCGATCCTAGTTTTATCCGTGGCCGCCTACATCATGAGCATGAAAGATAAAATCAGTCTGGAGTTAATAAAGTTAAGAAAAGAAGCAAGAGAAAATAAAGAATGGGACTTGTCTGATCAAATAAGAGATGAATCAATCTCAAAAGTTAAAACTGAATTTGATGGAATGGTTGGTCGCCCTTCTACTCCGTATGCCATGTCAGGATGAATAAATACTTTCCATTTATCACCTAATTTCATAAGAGGTAAAATTTTCTGACAACCTGGAATTAATTGAGATGGTTTGATAACCAAAGGCTCATTCATATCAACTGAGCTCCAAAATACACTTCCATCTAAAAGAGTTCCATGAAAATGGGCAGTTACTTTATCAGATGGACGGGGCTGCCTTGCTCCCTCGTCACCATTATTAATAACAAGATATTGTAATCCTGGTTCAACTTCGATGACTCCATTTTGGGATAGATTGGATTGAAGAAATAGCTCTCCATCTTGCATATTTTTATCCATTACACTTTGAGGAACAGCGAGGCTAATACTTTCTTCTTGGCCACAACCAACCAACATAAATAAAACGCACAACTGGAATACTTTTTTCATACTTAGACCTTTATTTTTAAAAATTTTCTTTTTCCAACTTGATAAATAGCTTCGCTGCCCTTTGTAATCTCTAGCTTGGGATCCTCTACTTTTTCAGAATCTATTTTTACCCCACCCTGCTTGATAAGTCGCGCAGCTTCCGAGGTACTAGTTACCATCTCTGTATTTTTTAATAAATTAACTAAAGGGATACTTTTTGATTCAATTTTTAAAGACCCTTCAAGATATAAGTCAGCAATTAAACCTTTTTGAAATCTTTGTAAGAATGCTTCCTTGCAAGCTTCACCATCGCCTGCAGCATGGAATCTATCTACTAACTCTTCAGCTAGGATAAATTTTATATCTCTAGGGTTTTTTCCTGCATCCATTTCTTGTTTCAATGAGGCAATCTCTGCTTCTGAAATAAAGCTAAGTAACTCAAACCATTTCCACATAAGCTCATCTGAAATTGACATAATTTTTCCAAACATCTCATCAGGAGCCTCATTTATACCAATATAATTATTAAGTGATTTAGACATCTTATTAGTTCCATCTAATCCCTCAAGAATCGGAACGGTGATCACAACTTGTGGCTCTTGGTCATAAGACCTTTGAAGCTCTCTGCCGACTAATAAATTAAATTTTTGATCTGTACCTCCACATTCTACATCTGCTTCTAAAACTACAGAGTCATAGCCTTGGATTAAAGGATATAAAAACTCATGAACAGCTATGCTTTGATTGGCGTTATAACGCTTATTAAAATCATCGCGCTCTAGCATCCTAGCAACGTTATATTTTGAAGCTAATTTGATAAGGCCATCAGCACCTAGCTTATTACACCACTCTGAATTAAATTTAACTTCGGTGAGCTCTTTCTTCAAAATTTTGAAAACTTGTTTTTCGTATGTTTTTGCATTCGATACTAATTCTTCAGAAGTTAAGGTTGGTCTAGTTTTATTTTTTCCAGAAGGGTCACCAATTTGACCGGTAAAGTCTCCAATCAAAAATATAACTTTATGGCCCAATTCTTGAAAATGTCTTAATTTATTAAGTAATACAGTATGTCCAAGGTGTAAATCAGGTGCGGTAGGATCAAAGCCAGCCTTTATAACTAATTGCTTTCCAGAATCCAGTTTCTTTTTCAGATCTGCTTCTGTAAGAATCTCGTCAGTGCCTCGTTTTATTAGTTTTAATGCCTCTTTCATATATTGCTAGACTACCATAATATTATTAATAGATTTAGAAAATTCCTAGGTTTTCATAACTATATCAAAACTCATTTAAGCATGAGCAAACATTGATAGTTATGAACATAAGATTAAAATACTACAGATGTCAGTCATAGAAAAAAAGTTTTATTCTGAAGAGATTTTAGCTAAAGGCTTTATAGCTGATAGTGCATTTCTTGATAATCCGTCTATAGAAGAAGCTGCTGTAAATATAATTAAGCTTTGCAGAGATCGAAAAAGTGAGCGCACGCAGCTTGATGCATTTTTAAGCGAATATGGGCTCTCAAATAATGAGGGCGTTGCTCTCATGTGTTTAGCAGAATCATTGCTTAGAATTCCTGATAGCAGAACAAGAAACATTTTAATCTCTGAAAAGCTTTCAGCAGGTTCCTGGGAAGCACATTTAAATAAGGCTGATAGTCTGCTTGTAAATGCATCTACTTGGGGTCTTTTGCTAGCTGGCAAGGTTATAAAGCCTTCAGATGAACTCTCAAATAATCCTCTTAAATGGCTTAATAAGTTAACTAAAAAGTCGGGTGAAATACCTGTAAGAGAAGCCATTATGATGGCAATGAAAATTCTAAGTGGTGAATTTGTTATGGGTAGAGACTTTGAGGATAGAAATAGTAAGGATAATAATTATGCATATTCTTTTGATATGTTAGGTGAAGCTGCACTTACTTATGAAATAACTATTTTAAAGCTTACGAAGATGCCATTAATAATGTAAGTGCTATTAATGATAAGCATAAAACTAATAATGGTGTTTCTATTAAGATTTCAGCATTAAGTCCAAAATATGAAATGCTTAATCAGACTCATATTAAAAATAATTTAACCCCTAAATTAGATGCACTAATAGAATATGCCAAAGATAAAAATGTTGATATAACCATTGATGCTGAAGAGCAGGACAGACTTGATGTAAGTTTAGAGATAATAAAAAAAATTGCATATTCAGAAAAAATTAAGGAATGGTCTGGTTTTGGAATCGCACTGCAGGCTTATGGCAAAAGATCTATAGATGTTATTGACTGGTTAGATGATCTACTAAAGAACAGAGCTCCAATGCATCTTAGGCTAGTCAAAGGTGCTTATTGGGATTATGAAATAAAACATGCTCAAGTATCCGGCTACGAAGGCTATCCAGTTTTTACTAAAAAATCTTTAACTGATCTTTCTTACCTTGCATGTGCGAAAAGAATATTTGAAATAGAGAAAATTTATCCTAAGTTTGCAACTCATAATGCTCATACTATTGCTGCTATTTACCATATGGGATACAACAAGACCTATGAATTTCAAAGATTATTTGGAATGGGTGAATTGTTATATGATTCAGCTAATAAAGTATGCAAGCATATCCCAAAGGCTAGTATTTATGCACCTATTGGAGCCTATAAAGACCTATTGCCCTATCTAGTCAGAAGATTATTAGAGAATGGGGCTAATAGCTCATTTATTAACAGACTTCTTGATTCAGAGGTTGATGCTAAAAAATTAGCAGAAAATCCTGCAAAAGTATTAAAATCCAAGCTAGAAAAAAATAATTTACTAAAAATAAAATTGCCAAAAAATATGTTTGAAAAAAGCTATATTTAAGTAGTATTGATTAAATTCGCAAGGCTGCAAAAATTATGAGTTCAAAATCAAATCTAGAAAAATTTAAAAATATTATATTTGATGCAACGTCCTCTATCTAATATTAATTTTAAAACTGAAGTTAAGTCACTTTTTAATCCTTTTCTAATTATTGTTTTCATTAGAACAGATACTAGAATTTATGTACGTGGTGATAAATCTATAAATTATGACTGGGGTAAGACAGATATAAACCATAGAAGTCATATCTTGCAAAAGGTAGCTGATCTTATTCAATTTAATGCTGATGAGCTCTTATATCTCTTATTACATGAAACTGGAAAAACTATTCATGACGCCTGGGATGAGCTTAGAGAGGCTGAAGACTTTTTAAGATTTTATTGTAATGAAGCGAATCACATTCAAGCAAAACCTAGAGAGCTAAAAGGACCAACTGGTGAGCTTAATGAGATTTCATATCATCCAAAAGGTACTTTTCTTTGCATAAGTCCATGGAATTTTCCTGTTAATTTGGCTTTAGCACCTCTTGCAGGGATTTTGGCAGCAGGCAATAGAGTAATGCTTAAACCTTCAGAGTCCAAATGATAATAGATCAGATAACAAAGACTTTTATCAATGATCAGATTAATCCTTTAACTTTAATTTTAGGAGTAACAGGACTAATTTTTTATGTTGCAGGTTACATTCAATTTAAATATCCTCCAAAAAAAATAAAAAATATATTAATAAAAATTTAGCATCTAAAGAAGGCGCCAGAGGCAAGAGTTATTGCTGAAACTGGTGGCTTAAATGCAATGGTAGTAGATTCAACCGCCTTATGCGAGCAGGTAACAAGAGATGTCATTGATGGAGCATTTAAAAGTGCAGGGCAACGTTGTTCTGCGCTTAGGATACTAATGATTCAGGAAGAATGCTTTGATGAAACTCTAAAGATGATTACTGGTGCGCATGAAAGAAATGACTTTGGGCACTCCTGATGATTTTGAAACTGAAGTTGGTCCCATAATTAATAAAGATGCTTTTAAAAAATTGGCAGACTACATAAGTTCATTTAGCGATGCTAATAAGATATTCCAATCTCATGAGCATATTTTAGAAAAAAATATTATTTCTCCATGCTTAATAGAATTAAATTCATGAGATGAGATTCATGAAGAACAATTTGGACCAATATTGCATATCTATAAATACAAAGCTTCTGCTCTTGCAGAAAGCTTGAAAGAAATTAATGATAAAAATTTTGGTTTAACCTTAGGCGTGCATTCTCGAATAGAGTCTAAACATGATGAAATATCATCATTGCTTTCGGCGGGTAATGCTTATATTAATAGAGACATGGTTGGTGCAGTGGTTGGCGTGCAGCCATTTGGTGGTGAAGGCTTATCAGGATGCGGTCTAAAAGCAGGCGGTCCAAACTATTTATTACAATTTGTGAATGAAAGAGTAGTTTCTAAAAATACAGTGGCTTTTGGTGGAAATACAGAGCTACTTAATTTAGATAAAGAATAAATATGATTGGATTTAAAAGAGTTTCTTTTAAGTATGTGATGATCATATTCCTTATATTTGTAGGGTTTATCCTGCTTGTTAATATTGATCTAAAAAATAATCCTGAATTACCCATAGAAGATGTATTTGAATCAGAAGAAATAAACTCTACTCCTCTTGAGCAAACGAAGACATATCAGATGCATGAGGTGCAAGATGGAGAAAATCTTTCAATCATTTTTGAAGAATTTAAAGGTACTGAATACAGCCTATAAAATTTTTAGAAAAGATAATTTAGATTTAGAATATCTAGGCCGGGGAATAAAATGCGATTTACTTATCTTGATGATGAGATTACTGCAAATGCATATGATTAAAGATAATATTAATTCATTAATCATTGATCTGAATGATGAGATATCTATAGTCAAAACAGCCAAAGAGCCTGAAATAGTTACCAGCTTTAAAAGTGGCATTATAAATTCTTCTTTTTATGAAGCTGGTCTCAAAGCCGATATTCCCGATAGCGTTATTATGGATTTAGCATATTTATTTGGGTGGGATATTGATTTTGTGTTTGATATTCGAAAAGGTGATACCTTTAAGCTTATTTATGAAACTGTATATGCAGAAGGCGAAATTGCTAAAAATGGTGATATTGTTTTTGCTGAATTTATCAATCAAGGCCAAGTCTACAATGCTTATAGATTTATAAATCAAGAAACAGGTAAAGAATATTACGATAGTTCTGGTAATAATATAAAAAAGGCTTTTTTAAGAGCTCCTTTAGATTTTGCCTACATAAGCTCACATTTTAATCCGAATAGAATGCACCCTATTCTGCACAGAATAAAAGCTCATAATGGTGTCGATTATGCTGCGGTCAGAAATACTCCTATAAGAGCATCTGGTGATGGGGTCATTAAGTTTATAGGCACTAAATCTGGTTATGGAAGAACAATCCAGATTAAACACGGTGGTAATATTTCTACTTTATATGCTCATATGGAAGCCTTTAATAGAAAACTAAAAGTTGGATCAAAAGTCTCTCAAGGACAAACTATTGGTTATGTTGGTGATTCAGGTGCAGCAACAGGAACTCATCTTCATTATGAGTTTAAAGTTGGATCTAAAAGAACAGATCCAGTCAGAGTAAAACTCCCTTCTGCTCAACCAGTGCCAATTGAACAAAAGGATGACTTCTTTGCATTATTGGCTGAAAACAATAAGCTATTAGATAGATTTAACAATTTAGACCCAAATGCCAACTAATTCAAAGTTATATATAGGTGCAATGAGTGGTATACAATCTTTTGATGATAAAGATTTGATTTTTATGAACAGAAGTCATAATTCTCAAGAAGCTTTTAATTCAATAAAAATTGCGAAGGAGAATGGATTTAAAAACATAATATAAGCCATTGTATCTTTATCCGACTTGGGTGTGCTGAATAAAAAGTAGGTTTAATTTTTGCAAAAGCAGTCTCAAGAATAATAGATAAAAATGTTATTAAGAATCCCCAAAATATTGCTGTTGGTATTTCAGGTCAAACTATAAGACATGAACCAGATATAAAGAATAATTTTTCAACTCAGATTGGTGATCCAAATATAGTATCAGCTATAACTGGAACCACAGTTGTTAGTGATTTTAGGAATATGCATATTGCAAAAGGGGGTGAAGGAGCGCCACTTGTTCCAGAGTTTCATGCTGAACTTTTTAAATCTAAAAAAGAGTCTAGAATCATTTTAAATATTGGTGGAATTTCAAACTATACATATGTTCAAGCTGATGGATCTTATTTTGGGACAGATACTGGTCCTGGAAATGCATTAATGGATGCATATTGCTCTTTAAAGCTAGGTACTAATTTTGATAAAAATGGTGCCAGTGCATCAAAAAGGAATCGTAATTGATAAAGAACTTAAAAAGTTATTATCAAATAGTTTTTTTAAAAAGAAATCTCCTAAGTCTACCGGCAAAGAATTATTTAATTTTAAGTACATGTCAAAAAATCTTCTTAAACAAGATAAGAAGGATATTCTTGCAACCTTGGTTGAATTTACAGCTATAACTATTTCAAACGCTATCAAAAAAGAAAACCATGATTTTAAAAATGTTTATGTATGTGGTGGTGGAAGCAAGAATAAAACACTTTTAAAAAGAATCTCTTTTCACTTAAATATGCCTATTAAATTAACATCTGATCTAGGATTTGATGCTCAAGCAATTGAATCAATGGCTTTTGGTTGGTTAGCTTATAGAAGGGTCAATAATATTTCTTCGGCTGTACAATTAAAAAATAATAGAGTTATGCCAGCTTTACTTGGCTCTGTTACTAAATCTATATAGCGAAAGATTCTCCACATCCGCATGTGGTTTTTGCATTTGGATTATTAACAACAAATTTTGCTCCAGATAAATCTTCTACGTAATCTAGAGTTGAGCCGTATAAGTATGGGTATGAAAGAGAATCGAGCAAGACAGAAAAACCTTTGTAATCTAAAACCTCATCATCAAAAGCAACATCATCATCAAATTTAAAACCGTATTGAAAGCCAGAGCAGCCTCCACCAGTTACATAAACTCTGAATCTAGACTTTTTCTCAGCATTAATTACTAAAGCTATCCTTTCAACTGCGGAATCAGTTAAAGCAAGGGATTGTATTAAATTTTCTGTATTCATAATATTAATTATAAAAACAATTTTATCAGATTAAGTTAATAATTATTCTAATTACAAAATTGATCTGAATAATTGGGAAGGAAAGGCTAAAATATGTCTATAAAAATATCCATGACGCCATGACTTCAACTCTAATTATATATTCAACAACAGACGGGCAAACTAAAACTATTTGCAATACGATTGCTTCAGTAATAAGTAAGATCAATGACGTAGAAGTGGTTTCTCTTGATGAAGCTAATAAATTAGATCTTTTTAAATATGATCAATTAGTTATAGGTGCAAGCATTAGGTATGGGAAACACAAACCTGAGCTTTATAAATTCATTGATAAAAATATTTCTACATTGGAATCTAAAAAAAATGCATTCTTTTCAGTAAATGTTGTTGCAAGAAAACCAGAGAAAAATACACCAAGTACAAACCCTTATATGCAGAAATTTCTTTCATTGTCAGCTTGGAAGCCTAATGCCTTAGCGTGTTTGCTGGGAAGATTGATTATCCTCAGTATAAGTTTATAGACAAACAAATGATTCGTTTTATTATGTGGATGACTAAAGGTCCAACCGATATCAATGGAACATTTGAGTTCACTGATTGGAAAAAAGTTGAAAGCTTTGCTAAAGAATTAAAATCACAATAAAAATAGTTTATGATCATGAAAATTTTAACTAGAACACTTTATTTTTTAAAACATTGAATAAGATAGATAAATACATCAAAAGAGTTATTTGAAGAAGCTCAAGAAGTAATTCCTGGAGGAGTTAATTCTCCTGTTAGAGCTTTTAAGTCTGTCGTAAGTTCTCCAATATTTTTTAAAACAAGAGTTATAAATGAATATGATGAAGATGATAATGAATATGTAGATTTTATAGGATCCTGGGGTCCTATGATACTGGGTCATACGCATCCAAAAGTAGTTGCTGCAGTTAATAAACAAATTGAAGCGGGAACAAGCTTTGGAGCTCCAACTAAACTAGAGTCAGATGTAGCATCGTTAATAAAAAAATGCGTTCCTTCAATAGAAAAAATTAGAATGGTAAATTCTGGAACCGAAGCAACCATGAGCTGTATTAGGCTTGCAAGAGGTTGTACTGGTAAAAATAAAATTATTAAATTTACAGGCTGTTATCACGGGCATGCTGACTCTTTACTAGTCAAAGCTGGCTCTGGAGTTTCAACCTTTGGATTTGCCTGATTCTCCAGGTGTTCCTGCAGAATTAGCATCTTTAACAATTAGCTGTCCCTATAATGACAAAGAACATTTTTTAAGAGTATTTGTGAATGAAATTGGAGATGACTTGGCTGCAATAATTGTAGAGCCTATTGCAGGGAATATGGGTTTTGTTCCTGGACAAAGTCATTTTTTAAAAGCCCTAAGTTCCCTTTGTGATCAAAATAACGCACTCTTAATATTTGATGAGGTAATGACTGGTTTTAGAGTTGCAAAAGGTGGGGCACAAGAGATTTATAAAGTTAAACCAGATATTACCACTTTAGGAAAAATTGTAGGTGGAGGTATGCCTGTAGGAGTTTTTGGTGGCAGCAAAAAATATATGGACTTACTATCTCCAGATGGGCCCAATATATCAAGCAGGAACTCTATCCGGTAATCCTTTGGCAATGGCAGCTGGAGAAGCTCTTCTAACTGAACTCATTAAAACTGATCCTTACAAGAGTTTGGAAATGAAAGCTTCATATCTTTTAGATGGCATGGCAAAAATTATGAAATCTAATAATATTGATTTTGTTAAGAATCTACCAACAATATCCTTGGTTTCTTTTTTACGAGTGAAATGCCAAATAATTTTGAAGATGTTGTGGCAACAAATGATAAAGTATTTGTTAATTTTTTAAACGCATGTATTACCAATGGAATTTATTTTGCTCCATCAAAATATGAAGCTGGATTTATATCAGCCATGCATAAAGATATATTAAATACAGTTATAGAAAAAATAGAACACATTATTAAGGAAGGTTTATAAAATGAAATATGATATTTGCGCTTTAGGAAATGCTCTTGTTGATACTCAATATATGGTCTCATATGAGTTTTTAGAATCTGTAGGTTTAGAGGCAGATCAAATGACTTTAGTATCAGCAGAAGAGCAAAATGAGATTACTAAAAAACTTGAAGACCTCGGAACAGAATCAATTTCTGATTGTGGTGGATCTGCTACAAATTCTTTAGTCGCTTCATCAAGTTATGGCGCTGAATGTCATCATGTTTGCAGAGTTTCAAAAGATGATGATGGTATGCGATATTTAGATAGTCTAAAAAATGCTGGTGTCTATCACAAGGGTTATAGCGAAGAACAGTTAGATTTACCAACTGGTAAATGTCTTATTTTAGTGACTCCTGATGCCAAAAGAACCATGGTTAGTATGCTTGGAGTAAGTGCTTGTATGAGCTCATTGGATCTAGATTTGGAAGCTATAGCTAATTCAAAAATATTTTATATTGAGGGCTACATGGTAACTAGTGATGAGAACTTCAATGCGGTTCTTACTGTTCTTGAATTTTTAAAAGATAAAGATGTATTAAAAGCTCTTTCTCTATCTGATGCTGGCATAGTTCATGGGTTTAAAGATAAGTTTGATTTAATCGAGTCATATGGCATAGATATGATTTTTTGCAATGATGATGAAGCTAAAGCTTTTACAGGAAAAGATAATTTAGATGATGCGATCACAGCCTTAAAAGAGAAATCTTTTACTTCTGTAATCACTACAGGTGCTGAGGGTAGCGTTGTCATTGCTGAAGGTAATGCTGAGCATGTTTCAGGGGAACAGATACAACCGGTAGATACTAATGGTGCTGGTGATATGTTTGCTGGTTCCTTTATGTATGCTTATCTACAAAATATGCCTTTAGCCTCTTGTGCAAAGTTTTCAAATTATGCAGCATCAAAGGTAGTTGAAACATTTGGACCAAGATTATCTATGGATGGTTATTTAGCAGTTAAAAATAATATACAAAAATACTAGTAAATTTCATGGGATTTTATTATTTTTAAACATAAAAATTTATATTTTTACTTGTAAATGCGAATGATAATGATTATCATTTATATAGCGAAAAATAAAAACACTCCTGCTAAGAAATCTGCGGCCAAGAAAGTTGTAGCTAAGAAGCCTGTGGCTAAGAAAGTGGTAGTTAAGAAGCCTGCAGCTAAGAAGCCTGCAGCTAAGAAGCCTGCGGCTAAGAAGCCTGCAGCTAAGAAAAAACCATCTGCATACAAACCAAAGAAAAAAGAAAAATATATGAGTGCTGCTATGAAAAAGCACTTTAGAGAAATCCTAGTTAATTGGCGGGAAGACCTTAGAGATGAAATGCAAAAAACTTTTGAGCATTTAAAGGATAAGGGAGAAAAACCTGCTGATGATTTAGATAGAGCATCACAAGAAGAAGAATTTGCATTAGGACTTAGGACAAGAGATAGAGAAAGAAAGCTTATAAGTAAAATTGATGCAGCTCTTAATAAAACAAGATGATTATGGCTATTGCGAATCTTGTGGAGTTAATATTGGCATCAAAAGATTAGAAGCAAGACCAACTGCAACTCATTGCATAGACTGTAAAACTCTTGATGAAATCAAAGAGAAGCAACATAGTGGTTAATTCTTACTGTTTTTAATGAAAAAAGAAGAATTAATAGAATTGATACAAAATATTCATACTGAAGATAAGGCTGGTGATATTATCGGGGTATTTCACGATAGATATGGCGGAGTCATAACTACAGATAGTATAAGAGTTGACATGGATGGTGGCAGAATTATCCTTGCTCAACAAGGAACCGAATATTACAAAACAAACAAAAAAAATTGGGAAACAGAATTAAAATTCATAAAAAAATAAAATCTTTGAATAAATTAATCTCATACAATTGTTAGACTCTAGTAAATTTAGCGTTTTTGCTATTTCAATAATCCAAACCCTTCAAGATAATGATTTTGAAGCTTATCTAGTAGGTGGCTGTATACGCGATGCTTTAAATGGAATTTCTCCTAAAGACTTTGATATAGCAACCAATGCTACTCCTGAGGAAGTAAGAAAGATATTTAAGGCTTCAAGAATTATTGGAAAGCGATTTAGGCTGGTCCATGTATTTAATAGATCAGAATTAATTGAGGTTGCTACCTTTAGAGCTGGGAAGCAAAATTCAGATACTCTTGTAAAAGATGATACTGGAAAAATTCTTAGAGATAATGTTTTAACTCTTGAACAAGACTGTCATAGAAGAGATTTCACTGTGAATGCTCTTTACT
Organism: uncultured SAR86 cluster bacterium; assembly: GCA_905181645.1. Classification (GTDB taxonomy): domain Bacteria; phylum Pseudomonadota; class Gammaproteobacteria; order Magnimaribacterales; family D2472; genus MED-G78. The sequence continues at coordinate 365,811 of CAJIYN010000001.1, read as the reverse complement.
ATTGTCCTATAAAAGATGAGATTCAAGATTTTCATGCTGGTTTAAAACATATTAATAAAAAGATATTAGTTTCTATTGGTGATCCTCAAGGGAGATTTGAGGAAGATCCTGTAAGAGCATTAAGAGCAGTAAGATTTAGTACTAAGTTAGACTTCAAAATTGATAATCGAGTAAAAGATGCAATTTATGATAAAAGTCACCTGTTATCTGGAGTCTAGGTTATATATAATATTTTGTAAAATATTTTTACATATCCCCCCCTATTACTTTAATACTATTATAGTTCAGTATATCATAGCTAAATATTTAATTTCAACAGATCCAAACTTCTCAGAATTTACAATGAATGTGATGTTAGAGGCTTTAGTAAATACAAAATTTTAATTATCTAATAATCAGTCTATTATCTCTTAATCTTGTTTTTTCTTAGCCAAGAAGTATAAATGTACTAGAAATGGAGAAGTAAATATTAGAAAATTCTTTAGATCGATGGATGATGTATTAAGAGATCAACAAAGATTAACAGCCATTCCTAGAAAATTTAATAGCTATATAAAAGATATATGGGTCTTACAATTAAAACTTCATAGCAGAATTGGCAGTCAGCCATACAAAACTTTAAGACATCCTAGATTTAGAGCAGCTTATGATTTTCTTCTTGTTCGAGAAAGAGCTGCAGGTCTTGGAGATTGGTGGACTAAGTTTCAAAAACAGAATGAGGACGAAAGAGATTCAGTAATCAATAAATTAAGAGTTGAAAGAGAAAATGAATCTGACAAAAAATTTGGTTTCTGGAGTGAGTTAATATAATCTTAATAAAAAAATATTGTTTTATTAATGAAACTTGCTATTAAGGAAAACAGCACTTCCAAAATACATTGCAATCGAAGGGCCAATTGGTGTTGGTAAAACTACACTTGCAAATAAAATAGCTACTAATTTTAATTATGATGCTTTTTTAGAACGTCCTTCAGAAAACCCTTTTTTAAAGAATTTTTATAAAAATCCAAGTCAGTCTGCCTTGGCAACACAATTATTTTTCTTGTTTCAAAGAATGCAGCAGATTGAAGAACTTAAACAAAGAAGTTTATTTGAAACAGTTAGAGTGGCAGATTTTTTAATTCAAAAAGATCGACTCTTTGCAGAAGTAACTTTGTCTAATGAAGAAATGGATTTATATGACAAAATTTATGAACATTTGACTATTGATGCCCCTACTCCTGACTTAGTAATCTACTTACAAGCTCCTGTTGATGTTTTGATGGACAGAATAGGTAAAAGAGGTAATCCTAATGAGCAGTTTTTGACTCCAGATTATTTAGAAAGACTAAATGATGCCTATAAAAGTTTCTTCCTTTACTACGAATCATCTCCACTATTAATTGTAAATGCGGCTGATATAAATCTTGAATCAAATGATGATGATTTTGATATGTTAGTAGGTCAAATAATGTCAGATCCTAAAGGTAAGAAATTCATCAATCCGCAACCTTCAATTATTTAATAAGCTTGCATCTACTTTTTAGATAAAAAAATTATCATGAAAGATAAAATTTATAATCCTCAAGATAATATAAGTAATCCCCATATAAAAGATTTTGATCAATACAAGGCTATGTATGAAGAGTCAATCAATAACCCTAAGAGTTTTTTTGGCAACATGGCAAAAGACAATTTAAATTGGATTGAGCCTTTTGCAGAAGTTCACAATGATAATTTTTCTAATGCAACATGGTTTGATGGTGGAAAACTAAATATATCTGAAAATTGTATTGATAGACATCTAGAGAGTAATGCAGATAAGACTGCTCTAATATGGGAGGGAGATGATCCGTCTGATTCAAAAGAACTTTCTTATCAAGAACTTCATGATGAAGTTTGTAAATTTGCTAATGTTCTAAAAAACGTAAAAGTATTAAAAAGGGCGACAGGGTTTGTATTTATATGCCAATGATTCTTGAGGCTTCCTATGCAATGCTTGCTTGTGCTCGAATAGGAGCAATTCATTCTGTTGTTTTTGGTGGTTTTTCTCCAGAAGCTTTAAAAGATAGAATTTTAGATGCAGATTGTTCTTTAGTTATTACTGCCGATGAAGGTTATAGAGGCGGGAAAATAGTTCCTCTTAAAAAAAATGTAGATATAGCTCTTAAAAAATGTCCTGGTGTAAAAACAAATCTAGTTATTAAGAGAACAGGTGGAGATATTAATTGGAATGATAAAGAGATGTTTGGTATCACGATTTAATTAAAGATGTAACAAACTATTTGTGAACCAGAGCCAATGGATTCAGAAGATCCTATATTTATTTTATATACATCTGGCTCAACAGGAAAACCTAAAGGCGTTATGCATACAACAGCTGGGTATCTGTTAGTATGCATCAATGACACACCATTATGTTTTTGATTATCACGATGATGAAATCTATTGGTGTACGGCAGATGTAGGCTGGATAACAGGTCATACTTATATTGTTTATGGTCCTTTATTGGCGCAACCACACTTATGTTTGAAGGCGTTCCAACCTACCCTGACGCCTCGCGTTGTTGGCAGGTGGTGATAAACATAATATTAATATCTTCTACACCGCCCCAACTGCAATTAGAGCTTTAATGCGTGAAGGTGATAAACCTGTTAAAAAACAAATAGAACATCATTAAGAATACTTGGAACTGTTGGAGAGCCTATTAATCCAGAAGCTTGGGAGTGGTACTATTCTGTAGTTGGTAATGGAAAATGCCCTATCGTTGATACATGGTGGCAAACAGAAACTGGATGGTCTATTGCTGCAAGCCCTCTTGGCATTGAGCGCCTTCCAATTATTTGGAGTAAAGCCTGCGTTAGTTGATCCTGATGGAAATAAGCTTGAAGGAGAAAGTTCAGGGAATCTTGTTATCACTCAGTCATGGCCAAGTCAGATAAGAAGTATTTATGGCGATCATCAAAGAATGCTTGATACATATTTCTCACAATATAAAGGAATGTATTTTACTGGTGATGGTGCAAAAAGAGATAAGGATGGTTATTATTGGATAACTGGAAGAGTTGATGATGTTCTTAATGTGTCTGGTGTTAGACTTGGAACAGCTGAAATTGAAAGTGCTTTAGTACTTCATCCAAAAGTTGCAGAGGCTGCAGTTGTTGGATTTGATCATCCTATTAAAGGCCAAGGAATCTATGCATATGTAACTCTGATGGTCGGGCAAAAATACAAATTTAAAGAATGAATTAAAGTTATTTTAACTAATATTGCATAGCTAAACCTGATATCATTCAGTGGGCTCCGGGTCTTCCTAAAACAAGATCAGGGAAAATTATGAGAAGAATCTTAAGAAAAATTGCAGCAGGTGAATTTGATAACCTTGGTGATACTTCAACACTAGCCGACCCAAACGTTGTAGAAGATCTAATCGCATCCAAAGAAGAGTATGCACAATAAAATTATATTCTTATGCATTTATATGATTTCTAGCCGCAGCTAAAAACTAAAGTTACTTTAGGATTCTGCTTTCCATAAACCGTCTTCTAGCTTCTTAACATATTGATGTTCTTCTAATCTTATTAAATGAGCCTCTAGGCTCCAAAGCGCAATTGGATGCAGATGCGGATCAACATCATCATAAACATCTAGAAGAAGGTCTTCTATTGTGGTCTCTTTTAATTTTTGCATTGATTTTAAGACTTTTTCTTCTCTTGTTAATCTGTGATTAAAAATCCAGTCAGTCACTAATTTTGGATCATGAAGGTAGTCACCATGTCCAGGTGCTAGCAATTTAATATCAAAATTATCAAGTTTTTTAAGTGACTCTAGATATTCGGTCATATTTCCATCAGGTGGGGCTATTACAACAGTTGAGCCATTCATAATATGATCTCCTGTTAGTAAACACTTTTCTTCTTGTATTAAAAAACACAAGTGATTGGAAGCATGCCCAGGAGTATGAATAACTTCAATTGTATATTCACTAGTCTTAATAATATCTTTATCTTGAAGAATTTTATCAGGATCAAATGTTTCATCCTGAAACATATCAAACTTAGCAAAAGAACCCATTACTGGAACATTTAATATTTTTGCTAAAGGTTTTGCACCTGGTGAATGATCTTTATGCGTATGGGTAACAATAATTCTTTTTATATTATTATTTCCAGCTTTGACGATTTCATCTAGATGACTTTGAATGGATGGACCTGGATCTACAACAGTAATATCCTCTTTACCTATTAGGTAAGTGTTAGTCCCTCCTCCGGTAAAGACTCCACCATTTGGAGCTGTTATTTTTTTTATCAGACTAGTCATTAGTTGTCATCATACCCCGCATCACCTGGAAGAAGTCCTACCCAATTACCATCCTTTTTAAAGAATTTTGGCAAAATTGACGGTATATCATCGTTAGTTAATTTTTGTTGATGATTAAGTAGCTCCTGAATTGATTCAAAACCGATACATTGCTCAAGATTCTTGATTGTCGGCATTATCATATTCATATCTCCTGCATAAGCTTTTTCTAATGCCTTTTTAGGACTAATCCATAAACTATGAGTCAGCTCATTACCATCATGCTCTTCAGTCTGGTTACTTGGTAAGTAAGCTATAAAAAATCTAGTATCAAATCTTTTAACTTCAATATCTGGAGTTATCCAGTGAGAAAAAGGCGCTATGTTTTCTGTTAACAGCTCTAAGTTCTTCTTGTATACAAATATCATGAAAACTTATCTTGTCATCTAAAAGATCTTGTCTATATTTTTGATATTTTTCTTTCCACTGATCCATTAAGATTTAATTTAGAGCCATCTTTCTTCTCTGCTAATAGTATCCCCACTTCTTCAAAGCACTCTCTAACGCAAGCTACCCAATAACCAAGACCATTATTTTCAATTCCTAATAAGGATGATGCTTCCTTGTCGGTGATGCTCTTACATAATGACTGAGCTCTAGAGTCATTATCACTTTCATCTATCTTGCCTCCTGGGAAAACAAATAGATTACCGAATGGGGGTCTATTAGATCTTTCAACCATAAATACTTCTATACCATTCTCGCTAAGTAGTCTTATTAATACAGTTGCTGCAGGAGTTATTATTTGAGTATTCATTTAGTTAATTATTTGTATTTTATAGCTTAGAATACGTGCAATGAAAGTTACTGACAATCTACAAAATGATATTTCTCATGCGCCCGATTGGTTTCATGATTCCATTGCACACAAATCTGAATACAAAACCATCGTTTCCGAAGATCATAAAGGTTGCCTATCAAACTTGGGGAAATAAAGATCATCAAAATATAATCTTTCTGGTTCACGGAACTGGAGCTCATATGAAATGGTGGGATCCCATTGCTCCTCAGTTTTCTGATGAAGCTTATGTTCTTGCAATTGACCTTCCTGGAATGGGAGACTCTGCACATAGAGAGGACTACAGCTTCAAATCTTTCTCTCAAGCAATGATCGATATATTAAATACCGAACAACTGATTGATAGTGGAAAGAATATTATTCTAGTAGGTCACTCTCTTGGTGGTCATGTGGCTGGCTTTGTTGCAACCGAGCATCCAAATATCGTTGATTATCTAGTAATGATTGATACTCCTATAAGGCCACCAGATTATGACTATGCGAAGCACAGAAGTACTGGCCCTTTAAGAATGATTAAATATTATGAAGATAAGATTTCTATTGTTAATAGATTCAGGTTAATGCCGGCTCAGGAATGTGAAAATGATTGGTATTTAAGATATATAGGTGAGCACTCAATCTATGAGACAGAGGAAGGCTGGAGATGGAAGTTTGATGATACTTTATTTTGGAAACTAGGCCGTCTCTCAGAATATAAATTTAATATTCAGTGTAAAGCTTTATATATTTATGGCGGCAATAGCATGCTCCTTGGTTCAAAAATTTTAAATTTTATGGAAAAAGAGTTTGAGGAAGTGATGGACTTTGTAGAAGTTCCTGGAGCTGCTCACCATGTTCCCTTGGACAAGCCTCTTGAGATAGTTGCTATAATTAAATCAACTATGTCTATGTGGGGAAGTTGAGGAATGAATGAAATATTAGCAATTATTTTTTTATGTTTTGGTTTATTAATTTTATTTAGAAAAATAATGCTATCAGTCATGCAGCCTATATTAGATTCATCTAATCTAAGAGCATTGGGCTTCATAGCTATAATAATAGGCTTATTATTTCTCTATATAGTTGATTTTTCTTGGTCAGATAGAATTTGGAAAAATACCCTTTTTGTCCTTGGAATAGCCTCAATATTAAGAGGTTTTATAGTTATTTTTTTTGAGAATATAGTTTATAAATTTGCTGATATTTTCTTTAACAATTATTACAAATTTAGTATCCCGCTGAGTTTACTTTTTTTTAGTTTAGCCTTACTCATGGTTTCTCGAGATTATATAGGGCCAATAAAAAATATAGATGAATGCCAGTTCAGATTCAACAATAACAGTATATTGCGAATTTAATAATCCAGAAGATATGGCTTTATTGCCAGATAATAAATTTTTTATAATGTCAGAATTTGGAGGAATTCGTCCCTATCAAGAAAAAGATGGAGCAGGATCATGGACATATTATGTGTCAAAAGTTTTTACCTAAAATTAAATTTGGAGAGAATATTTGGGGAGATGCAAGTTGTAAAAGAAATCCGTCTGATGCTTTTGGTCCTCATGGAGTTGATTTAATACAAAGAGAGGATGGTTTAATACAGTTTGGTGTTGTAAATCACTTCCCTTTTGAATCTATTGAATTTTTTGAATTAACTCAAGATGCTGATAATTGGTTAATGACTTGGAGGGGTTGTGTAACTGCTCCTGAAGAGAATTATTTTAATGATCTTAGCTTAAAAAGAGATGGATCTTTTTATGTTACTCATATGTATGAAAGAGATATAACGGTAAATGAATGGTTGAGTGCGGCTCTATTTAAATACTCTACTGGATATGTTTTAAAGTGGGATAAAGGCAACTTTAGCAAAGTCTCTGGATCAGATGGAGGTCAGCCTAATGGCATGGCGGCTAGTCTAAAGGGTTTTTAGGAGATATTGTTTTAAAACAAACGAACATTACAGCAGGAATCTATGGCAGATATAAAATAAATTCACCAGATAATATGATAATTCTAGATGGCTCGATTTGGCTTACTTCACTAGACCATGAGACGATCGATGTAATGATGAACTGTGATATAGAAATTAGTGTTACTTGTTCATTACCGTTTTCTATTCATGAGATTGATGTTGTATCTCTTAACAAGAAAAATATATATTCATTTCAAGAAACTGTATTTGGATTTCCAACTACAGCCTATCCTTTAAATAATAAAATTTATATTGGATCTTTTCATTCTGACAGAATGGCTTTCTTTCAAACTAATTAGTTTTTGAAAAAATTATTTCTTAGCTCGCAAGTTCAAGAATATGAAAGATCATACTTTAACAAAGGTAATTTAGATAAAGATCTAATGCTTAAGGCTGCAGAAGTCACTGCAGAATATATTACAAAAAATTATAAACATAAGAAATATATTTGTATCTGTGGACCCGGGAATAATGGCGGGGATGGTTACTATGTTGGGATATATTTATTTAATGCAGGTTTTGACGTACAGATAGTAGATGCGTTAGAGAATAAAAATAAAAGTCATTTATGTATGGAGGCTTCCAATGAAGCTCATGATAGGGGTTTAATTTATAAGCCATCGATATTAAATAAAGTTGATAGTGGTGTACTTATAATTGATGCAATTTTTGGAACAAGTCTTAGGGGGTCTTTTGATAAGAACATAATTAATTTAATACAAACTATGAATTCTTATGAGCATATTTTTTCAATAGATATACCCTCAGGTATTAATCCAGATACTGGGGTGGCTTGTGAAGCTTATGTAGAGGCTAATAAAACTATAAGTTTTATTGGAAGAAAATTAGGGTTAAGTCTTAATGAGGGTAAAATCGCTGCAGGAGAAAAGTATTTTCATAACTTAAATTTACAGATGGAAAAAGAAAGTCAAGCAGTTGCAACTTCATATACCTTTAACGATGTAAAAAGCTTGCTACCAAAAAGATCTTCAAACAGCCACAAAGGCGACTTTGGAAGTACTCTTGTATTAGGTGGCGATAAGAATATGGGTGGTGCTGCAATCATGGCTGCTGAAGCAGCTCTGAAATCAGGCTCTGGTTTAGTTTCACTAATTAGTCATCAAACCCACTTAAAAGCCTCACTAGTTCGAAATCCAGAGATTATGGCAATAGGATGTGATCTGCCTGAGGAGGCTGCTTTAAATTTAGTCAATAAGAATGTTTTTGTTTGTGGCCCGGGATTGTCTCTGAGCACTTGGTCTGAGCAAATAGTTAATATGCTTATAGAAATAAATAGTGGCTCAGTTGTTTTTGATGCAGGCGCTCTAAGATACATAGCAAATAATGATTTATGTCTAAAAAATGTCAAAAATTCTCTTGTCCTTACTCCACATCCTGGCGAGGCTGCAGACCTATTAGGTCTATCATCAAAAGACATACAACAAGACAGAATTAAGGCAGCAAAAGATTTAGCGGCTCAATATAATGCAACTATTATTCTCAAGGGCGCTGGAACAGTTATTGTTGATGAGAAAATCTATGTATGTGAAGAAGGAGGTCCTGAGCTCGCTACAGGAGGCACAGGAGACATTTTAGCTGGGATAATTGGTAGTTTTATAGCTCAAGGATTGTCTGCTCAGAATGCCTCTCTGTTAGCTGTAGCTGCTCATGGACTAGCTGGCAGTGAATTTGTAAAATTACATGGTGAAAAAGGACTAGCGGCCTCAGAGTTGATCCCTTTAATTAGAAAAAAAATAAATAACAAATGATAGAAAATTATATTCTTCAAGATGAAAGTGAAACTTTAGATTTTGGAAGAAGCATTGCTATGCTTATTAAAGACTCTGATGAATCTATATTTGAGTTTCATCTTCAAGGTGATCTTGGTGCAGGCAAAACTACTTTAGTAAGAGGCGTTCTTAGAGCACTTGGATGGGATGGGTCTGTTAAAAGTCCTACATATACAATCTGTGAAGAATATGATTTTAATAATTTAATGTTTTTGCATATTGATCTTTATAGAACTGAAATCGAAGAAGATGTTGAAATGCTTGAACTGAATAGAAGTTTTGATGGTAAAAAAATAATATTTATAGAATGGCCAGAAAAAATTCCTAATTTGATTGAAGATGATATATGCTACATTTTGAAAATAGTAGGAAAATAAGAATAATTGGAGATACAATTCTTCTTGAAAAATTAATAAAAAAATATAAGTAAAAATGAAACAATTAATTATTCTAAGCTGCTTATTTTTTATTAGTTTGGATGGCAATGCTTCCAATTTAGCAGAGTTTTCGTCAATCAAGGAAATGCCGACTGGTGAAATAAGAATTACTTTTAAATTAAGCAAAGTTGCTCTGGTTAAATCTTATGCTTTGGATGACCCATCTCGAATTGTGATCGATATTAAAGATTCTAAACTTAATGAAGAGCTAGATAGCCGTCAAAATTACCCTATAAAAAAAATACGAGCCTCTCAAGATGGCTCTACTTCTAGAATAGTGCTAGATCTATATGAATCAGTTTATTGGAAAAAGCCTTGGCAAATAGAAAAAAAAGATCATTTTTTATTAATTTTTGAAATTAAAGTATCTGCATCAACATTTAATGTCATTGGATCAACATCTAGCTATCGATGCAGGTCATGGAGGAAGAGATCCTGGCGCAGTTGGGAAATTAAATATTTTAGAAAAAGATATTACTTTACTTATTGCAAGAGAGCTTGAGAGAACTCTAAGGGATACTAAGGGCTATAAGCCTGTAATGATAAGGGAAGATGATTCTTTTGTAGACCTTAATGATAGGTACCAAAATGCAAGAAAAGTTGGTGCTGATATCTTTGTATCTATTCATGCTGATGCATTTAGATTAGCATCTGTTAAAGGTGCTTCGGTCTTTGTTTGGTCAGAGGAAGCATCAAGTATTACAGCTGAGAATCTTTCAAAGAAAGAACTTGCAAATAATCCTGAGGTAAAAGCAAAAATAGGTAAATTAGATGTAAATGATTTTGATGAAGATGCTGCTAGAACTCTATATCAATTAGTTTATGAGGCAAAAATAGAAAATAGTATTCTTCATAGTGTATTTTTTTTATAAAACCTATCGAATGCAATTCCTCTCTTTCTATCTCTCCTGATTCGTAGTAATAGGTCCAAACTCCATGGTTTTTAGTTGAATCTGGTTTTATTTCAATAAATTTATTATTAACATATCCCCCCAACTGTGAAGGATCTATCTGTTCATTATCATAACCCTCATCTCCAACATTAAGATAAGAAACGGTATATATATTAAGCCATTTTCCTTCAATAGATTTTATCCATAATTCTGTGCTATCGGGGATATTTGCTATTTTTTTTGAATTTAATCCAGCACCTTCCGGAAAAGCCATCTACCCTGGACAAAATATTAAAATAGCAATTTAGCTATAATCGATTGGGTCTATATCAAAATACCATTTAACTTTTTTAGTCTCCTTCCACGATGAAACTGAAGAAATGATGTCCTGTGCAAATTTATTTAATAACGTCTTAGACGTTGTTTGAATAATTAAATGATGTCTAAAATTACCTCTACTCTTAGTTATTATCGAAGGTATTGGTCCTATTGCTGATATATCAGATTCTATGCTTTGTGAAAATTCAACAAACATACCATCTCCGGAATCTGGTGAACTTGTTCTCAATAAAGATACTGCAGTATATGGTGGATGATGTAGTTCTTTTTTTTGTTTTAAATTTTTTAATGCAAAATTAAGATTATTAAATTTTAATAATTTAGTCATTATTGGATGGTTTGGTTTACGGGTCTGAATAATTACTTTTCCTTGGGTCGAATGCCTTCCTGACCTTCCTGCAACTTGAATTATCATTTGAGCAATTTTTTCTATGCCTCTGAAGTCTAGGCTATATAGGCCAGAATCTATATCAATAATACCTACCAGGGTTAGATTAGGAAAATCATGTCCTTTAACCAACATTTGCGTTCCTATTAAGATATCAATATCACCATTTTTAGCTTTTTCTAAAAAACTATTTAATTTGGAAATATTATTAATTGTATCACTGTCAATCCTCATTATTTTAGATTTAAAATACTTTTCTAAAAATAATTCTATTCTTTCTGTGCCTGATCCTTGAAGGCTTAAATTAGAACTAGAGCACTCTGGACATGTTTTTGGCACTCCGAATGCAGACTCACACCTGTGACATATCAATCTATCTAAGCCATGGTGAAAAACTAAGCGCGCATCACATGATTTACATTCTGCTACCCATCTACAGCTATTGCACTCATACAGAGGTGAGAATCCTCTTCTATTAATAAAAATAAGTACTTGCTTATTTTGACTTAGGGTCATTTCTATTGCATCTAATGATTCTTTGGCAATACCAGATTCTAACTTTGAATCATTGATATCTAATACTATAAATCCAGGTGGTTCAGAGCCATTTGCTCTCTTTAACATATTTATTTGTTTGTACTTTTTATCTTTAACTAGTTTTAGCGTTTGTAATGAAGGTGTGGCTGTTCCAAGAATTATTGGGATATTTTCAACTTGCGCTCTTTTAATACTTACATCTCTTGCAGAAAATCTAAAACCTTCATGTTGTTTATAAGATTGGTCATGCTCTTCATCTATTATCATTAGGCCCAAATTATGTAATGGGCATAAAACTGCTGATCTAGTTCCAATTACTATTTTTATTCTCACCATTCCTCGCTTTTTGCCAAACATCATATCTTTGCTTTGGTGTTTGCCTTGAATGATATATACCGATGTTATCTCCAAATCTATTAATAAACCTTTCTTGCAACTGAGGAGTTAAAGAAATTTCTGGAACAAGAATTAATATTGAATGGCCCTGAGATAAATAGAAGTCCGAAATCTGCAAATAAATTTCTGTCTTACCTGAGCCGGTCACTCCGTATAAAAAAGGCAGGGGTCAAACCCTTTAAGGTTTTTAATTTCTTTTATACAATTCAGTTGTTCTTTATTTAACTCAAATACTTTATCTTCTGATGAAGCTATATATATTGGCTCTTCGATTGCCAATAAGGTATTAGTTTTTGTTATTTTTCGTAATGCTGGCGGGCAAAAAGTATCAAATACTTCTCCTATCGGGTGATGGTAGTAGTCTGCTAACCATAAAATAATTTTTATCGTTTTAATTCTTCTTGGATCAGCATCTAATATTTCAAATATTTCATTAAAACCCTCTCTGCAATGAATAACAATAGGTAGTTTATACTTTTTGGCTAACCTGAATAGCAACTCTGGTACCAGTTTGGATAATATCTTTTGATTGATATGTAAATGTTTCTCTAATAGGAATAGGTATAGCAATGTCGTAATAAAAAATATTCATGTTTTAATTGAAAAGATCGACTTATTTGTTATAGTTCTCATCCAAATTTTAGATTTATTATGAAAAGCGACATACATCCAGAATATTCAGAAATTAAAGCAACTTGCGGTTGCGGTAATACCTTAGCTGTCATGAGCACATTAAAAGATGATTTATCATTAGATATATGTTCTGCATGCCATCCTTTCTATACTGGTAAGCAGAAAATTATTGATACTGGTGGAAGAGTTCAGCGTTTCGAAGAGAGATTTGGTAAAAAGAAATAGTAAATTCATTTTACTCCAGAACTTCCAAAGCCCTTCTCTCCTCTTTCAGTTTCCTCGAAATCATCTACAACTTGAAAGTTCGCCTGGATTACCGGTGCTAATAACCATTTGAGCAATTCTGTCACCAGACGAAATCTTGAAATCTTCATCAGATCTATTCCATGCTGGAACCATGAGCTCGCCTTGATAATCAGAATCTATAAGACCAACCAAATTACCAAGAACAATCCCATGTTTTGAACCAAGACCTGATCTTGGAATTACTAAGGCAGCCAAGCCTGAATCCTCTAAATACATTGCAAATCCAATTGGTATTAGTTCAGTCTTTCCCGGTTTTAAGATCATGAAATCATCAATGCATGCTCGAACGTCCATACCGGCAGAGCCAGAAGTTTTATATTCCGGAAGAGGTATTTCTTTTCCAATTTTTGGATTTAATATTTTTATTTTTATATCTATTAAATAAAAAGTCCTTTGGTTTTTTGAAAAAAATTAATTTTGCTTTCATAAGTTGCTACTTTCTCCCATTCTAAATCCATTTGCAAGCTAGGTATTAGTGATAGCAAAAAATTTAGTAAAAATTGATATGGTAATCTGCTCTAAAAGATTATGTAACGATGGATTGTGGCCAATAATGATCTAGAATTTTATACCTTCATCTGTTAATTTGAATAATGTTTAGTAGCTCTTCATCGCCGTGCATGATATAAATCATCTGGTATAAGGTTGATTTTATTTGGCACTAACTCCAAGAGAAGGATATCGTATGTTTGCTGGGTTCTTCTTGCGGGGCTACATAAAACTTATCTATTAAATAATGTTTTTCTTTGATGTGTTTAGACAGTAAATCAGCCTCTTTTATACCCCTTTTCGCTAGAGGCCTATCAAAATCTTGCTGATTAAGGTTGTCCCAATCTGACTTGGCATGCCTAAGTAGAAAAATTTGTTTCATAATAGTGTTGATTAGTCGGTCAGGGTTCTATAAAATCCTCGGACTATGAGTAAAATATGTCAAGTAACAGGTAAGATACCACAGTCTGGGAACAATGTTTCTCATGCTAATAACAGAACAAAAAGAAAGTTTTTTCCTAACCTTGCATACACATAAGTTTTGGGTTGAATCTGAAAATAGGTTTGTAAACCTTAAAGTCTCTGCAAAGGGAATGCGTATTATTGATAAAAAAGGTATTAGCGAAGTTCTCAAAGAGATGCGCTCACGCGGCGAAAAGGTTTAATACCTTTAATCCAAAGTCTTCTTATTCCATTAAGTCTTATTTATATTCAGCTTCTTGAGCTAAAAGGACTGCTTCCTTTTGAAGTAAGCCTAACTTTTCTACTAAAATAAGATCTTCTTTAAAAGATCCCCAGCCTTGAAGAATTTGACCAACATCTATTCCATCCATGACAGGAAATTCTTTATTTGCTCCAGCATAAGTCTCCTGAGCTTCATTCGAAGATAACCATTCTAATAATTTTATTGCTTCAGCTTTATTTTTAGAATATTTAACAACTCCAGCACCTGAAATGTTGACATGAGTTCCTCTGCCCTCCTGATTTGCCCAATGTAATTTTAAATTAGAGTATGTTGGATCATCAGCAAGTCTTGCTAAATAATATGTATTTACTATTGTTACATTACATTGCCCTGCTGAGACTGCTTTTAGAACCTGGGTATCACTTGAAAATACCTCAGTAGCAAGGTTATTTACCCATCCTTGAACTATGTTTTTTGTATTTTTATAACCGTCTGCATCTATCATGCTAGCAATAAGTGATCTATTGTAGACTTTAGTTGAGGTTCTTAAGCAGAGCTTATTAGCCCATTTTGGATCGGCTAAGTCTTTATAGGAAGAAAGCTCGTCAGTAGAAACTTTGTCAGAGTTATAAACAATAGTTCTAGCTCTTTTTGATAATCCAAACCATTTGCCGCTAGCATCTCTTAAATGCTCAGGTATATTTTCATTTAAAATCTTTGAATTTATGTCTTCAAGAATTCCTTTTTCACCAGCTTGCCATAACACTCCAGCATCTACTGTCATAAATATATCAGCTTCTGTCATATCGCTTTCAACTGCAATTCTTTCCATTAGTTGAGGAGCTTTGCCTGAGAGCAATCTAACCTCTATGCCGGTTTTTTCCTTATATTGCTCTAATAAAGGCTCTATAAGTTGAGGTTGTCTAGATGTATAGATTGTAAGCTGTTCTGTGGGTTTTTCTTGGCTACATGAAACCAGTAAAACCGAAAGACATAAAAGTTTTGTAAATCTCATTTTAAAAAAATCTAGTAAATTAATACTCAGATGATAATCATTCTCATTTAAAAAGCAACTGATCAATCATAGCTTGTGAGATCCTGAGGCATGATTAATAAAAAATACTTTCATAAATGAAATCTTGTTAAAAATATTTAATCCAAGGTTTCTTAAAACTTTAATATATATGTTACTTGAGCCAAATAATCCTATAAAGCCATCCATAGCTTTGAGCATAATTTCATTAATTGATTTTCTTCTTATTTCATATTTCTTTAAGACTCTATGAGATCCAATCGAATAACCTTTCTTGTAAGCCTCTATTATTTCTTCACATAAAATATCTGCATCAGCAAAGCCAAGGTTTATTCCTTGTCCAGCTAAAGGATGGATAGAGTGAGCAGCATCTCCAACAACAACCACGCCCTCCTTCATGTAAGAGTCAAGGTGATGGTTTGATAGAGGAAAACTTATAATGTCAGATTCTAATGTAATTTTTGAATTAATCTTAGATGTCATTGCATTAATATTTTCACTAACAAAATTATCTTTATTAGTATCTTTTAAAAGCTCATTGGGAACAGACCATACAACTGAAAACATGTTTTCATCTAAATGTTTTATTGGCATTAATGCAAAAATTCCTTTATCAGAGAATATCTGGATGGCTGTAGAATTATTGTCATCTGACTCCTCGCTCGCAAGAAAAGTAAAAGCTGTCTGTTTATAGTCATTATCTTTTGAAATAAAATTTGATAGCTGGGCAACTGGGGACTTCCTTCCATCAGAACCAATAAGTAATGAAGTTTTAAGTTCAGAATTATTATTTAGGGTTATCTTTGTTAATTCTTCTAATTTAGATATTGAGGTAATTTCAGATTCAAACTGAATTGCAGGTTTAGCTAAGTCCTGCATCTTATCCAAGAGATCATTAAACATGGCAACATGCGATAAAGCCTCCTCTCCAACTTCATTAGCTGTAAATTGAATTTTTCCAGAGCCGTCTCCATCTGATACTTTTATGGTTTCAACTGATGCAGACTCTAGCTCAATACCTATTTCTAAGAGAAGTTTATAGGTGCTAGGATTGAGAGAAATAGTCCTAATATTTGAACTTAAGCTTGTTAATGATGGTCCTTTCTCAATTATTTGTGAAGATATACCAGCTTGTTTTAGGCGTAAATGAACATAACAACCAATAATCCCTCCTCCAGAAATTATGACAGGATGTTCCATAAAATTATTAGGCCATTAAGGCTTCGATTTCTTTTGGATCAGATGGAACCTTAGCAGTTAAATTGAGAGGTCCGGTCTTCGTTACTAAAATATCATCTTCAATTCTAATTCCAATTCCCCACCATCTTTCATCACAATTACTGCCATCCGGAATATAAATTCCAGGCTCTACAGTAAAAATCATTCCAGGCTCAAGTTTTATGAGTTCTTTATTTTCTTTATATTCTGATGGGTCATGAACATCTAGACCTAGCCAATGACCAATCTTATGCATATAGAAATCTTTAAAAGCTCCTTGTTGATGCAAATCATCAACATCGCCTTTAAGAATTCCTAATTCAACTAGCCCTTTAGTAATTATTTTTTCTGATGTGATCTGCGGATCCATTATGTTATTTCCAACTTTAGAGGCAATTGCAGATTTTTGAGCTTTTAAAACAATTTCATATATTTCTTTTTGCGGCTCACTAAATTTTCCATTAATTGGAAATGTTCTTGTAATATCTGATGCATAACCTAATATTTCACAGCCTGCATCAATCAGAAGAAGCTCCCCATCATTTAGTAATTTATTATTTTCATTGTAATGGAGGATGCATGCATTTTCTCCACCAGCTACAATTGGTGGATATGAGTGTTCTGAGTCTTCTTTTCGAAATAATGTATCAAATTCAGCAGTAATATGGTATTCATAAAGCCCTGGCCTTGTCCTTATCATTGCTTGCATATGAGCCTTTGAAGCCAAGTCAGCAGCAGTTTGCATATGTTGAATTTCAGTAGAGTCTTTTATGAGTCTAAGATTTCCTATCAAGGAAGATCCGTCAGCAATATCTATTGCTTTGCTATGCCTATCTTTTGTTCCAGCTGTCTTCATCCAATTAATTACCAATTGATCAAAGCCATCTTTTTTCCCAAAAGGATAAAAAACTTTATCCATACCTTGAATTAAATTTGGTAGTTCAGAGTTAATTTCGTCATTATTAAAAGCATTATCAAAAAAATAATTTTCTTTAGCGCCCTCAGGGCCCAGCTCTATAACCATCCCAAATTTCTTTTAATTTATCTTTTCCTTGGAACAAAAACTGAAGATGTAATTACTCCATTAGTATTTACTATGAGCATAGTTGAGTCTGCTTCACAAAAACCAGATAAATAATAAAAATTACTGTCTTGCCTGAAGTTATAAGAAGAATCTGCATTTCTATACTTAAGATCCGCTCCAGGAATAATAATTGCACAATCCATAGGCAATAGATTGCCTAATATGTGTCTTCTTTTTTGATATACTTTACTCATAACATTAATTTTACTCTTTTAAATTAAACTTCCCAACTACTGTTGGTGGATTTAAACTAAAAACATGAATGAGTCTGAAGAAACAACAATTCTAACTAACCTAAAAATGAAGCTCCGTAAACTTATCAATAAATTTGATGAGCAAAAGGGAATTATTGATTCATATATTAAAAGAGAAAGAGACTGGAAGTCATCTAAACTTGAATACACTAAAGAAATTAATTTATTAAATGATCAAATAGCTGAATTAAATAAAGAGGCAGATGCTGATGAGTGAAATGGAAGTAGTCGCATTAAGGATTTTTGGAAGAGAGATTAACCTCTCCTGTCCTGCAGAAGAAAAAAACGCCTTGCTGGAAGCAGCAGAACTTTTAAATTCTGAATTAGATGGAATTGATAATAAAAGTAATGCTTTAATCCTTGCAGGATTAAGTTTGGCTAATAAATTTCTTCAAAATGAAAATGCTTCATCGACTAATGCTGGGGATGAAAGTGCCATGCAGGATATGCTTCAAAGTATCGAAGAAGTTCTAGAAAGTTAATATTCTACTTTTCATAATAATTAATTTGGATAAAGCTGGACATTCTGGTTCATTTGCCAATGTGTTAATTAATTTTGAACCGATATTAAATTATCTGGTGATAATCCAATGTCGTTGTTGAGCATTACCTCCTTAGAGGGAAGCCTGATTCGATATGAAGTTCACCACCTGTCCTTTCGGTTCAGGTATAGCACATAGCGGTGAATTGGTTTGTCGATTCTTAGAATCTTCATGGCATTAAAGATATTAGAAAATCTCTAAAGCAATTAGGCGAAACTGAGAAGAGTTCTCGTAGCTTAATAAACAAAGCACTAAGACCTGCTGCACAGAAAGCAGTAAGGGCTCTTAAAATGAAATATAATGAGGTTAGCCTTGATAAGGTTGAGAGCTATCTTATAGATTTGAAAGAAAATATATTTTTGCCAAAAGTCATGCCTGGTAATAATCTGGTCTTTAATAAATTAGATAATGGTGCTGCCTTGATATCTAATAAATATAATATTCTTGAGTCAACAAGCGAGGAGTTAATAAATCCTCTTGATTTGAATTTTATTATTCTTCCTGTGCTTGGTATCGACCATAAAGGTTTTAGGCTTGGCCATGGCGGCGGCTATTATGATAGAGGCCTGCAAACCATTTCTAAAAATATAAAAAAGCCTTTAATCATAGGATTAGGCTATGACTTCCAATATGTAGAAAAAAGTTTTGGTGAAAGTCATGACATTAGGGTTGATTTAATGATTACTGAAAAAAATATCATTAACTTTTGATCTAAAAAAATTAAGTAGACTTTTTGCTTATGTAACCTTTACTTCTCTATTAAGTAATGATACCTTTGCGTTATATTTTAAAAAATTAGTAGGAAAAATTATGGAATACTTAGTGGGAATAGTAGCAATACTTGGTTTTTTTCTCATACCTATATCATGTTTTGTCTGGCTTTATTATCAAGAGAAAGATAAAAATCAGACCATATTAGAACTTTCTAAAAACTTAGAAGACCCTTCAAAGGTTGAAGAGTTAATGGCTATTTTTGGTGAAAAGAAGCAAGAGCCATTAGATTATAGAAGAAATGGTGTAGTAACTATGTTTACCGGATTAGGCTTGTTTTTATTTGGTGTATTTTTTCTTGGCTCAATTCTTAAAGGAGTTGGGGCGCTTGTTGGCACTATTGGTGTTGGAATGGTGATTGCTGGTTATCTATACCCAAATACTAGCGGCGAAATCAATAAAGCGGTTGAAGATTTTGAGAAGAGATAGGCTTTAATTTTGGGCAAACATCACAAAAAGCTTTTTAATAATCTTGAAGAGCTGAGAAAAAAATCTGGTCTCACTCAACAAGATCTATCTGAAAGTGCTGAGGTGTCTAGAAAAAGCATCAATGCTATTGAAAATGGAATATATGTGCCCTCTACTGTCTTAGCATTAAAAATAGCTGAAACTCTTAACTGTAAAGTAGAAGATCTATTTCAGCTGCCTAAAAATTAATTGGCAACTTCTTAGCAAATAAAAAACATATATAATTAATTTACTTTAAATTGGAGCGCCTTAAATGAAAAAAATAATAGCATTTGTTTTTCTTATGTCATTTCTACCAACACTAAATTCTCATGATCATGAGGCTCCAGATAAGTTCATTCGTGTGACCCCCCCTGAGCCGTCTGTGTTTGCATAGGCATATGCTCCATAAATTGGAAAGCCATCGTATGCAAAACCAATTAATGGAGAATGTGTGTTGGTGTCAATCACATACAATCCATCGGCTGGGTAGGTAGTACATATATCAGAAACAACTAATAGATCTAAGTTAAAAGCACTTGGATTTTGATGGTGATGGTAATTCCCCATAGCCGGATGTGCTTTGGCGCAATCGAAACCACCCATTTCTGCTGGAAATAATCAGAGTTATGATTGGAATGGTGACTGGGTTGGCGCAACAAAAATTAATCCAGAAAATTGGGTTTCTGAAATATTTATTCCTTGGTCTATTGCAAATATGCTTCCTATCCAAGGAAAACGAATTATTAAATTTGGTGCATACAGATATTGCGCAGCTTGTGGTGAATTAGTTGGAACTGCGAAAACTCATCCTGAAAGAAATAAATTTATGTTTGAGCTTGATGCGCTTGAAATAGACAGCTTCCCTGCAAAAAGTAATATTAATTATTTTCCTTACATTGCTGCAGCTCAAGACTCTGTTTCAAATAATGAAATAAATAAAGTTGGTGTTGAGATTTTTTATAATACTGGAACAGGCAAGCAAATCAATGCAACTATTAACCCAGACTTTGGACAAGTAGAAAGCGATAATGTTGTAGTTAATTTTTCTGCTGAAGAGACCTTGTATGGTGAGAAAAGAGCATTCTTTAATGAAAATCAAACACTTTTTGATATTACTGATAGGGAAAGATTAAAAGTTATGCATACCAGAAGGATCGGATCAAAGCCTTCTTATAATTGTAGCGAATCTTATAATGAAGAGATTTGTAATGAATCTAAACAGGAGTATTCAGATCTTGATTATGCTCTTAGATATACTCAAAAAGAAGGTGGAACAGAATATGGTTTCTTTACAGCACGTGAGCAAGATGAAGATTTCTCATTAGGCAGATCATATTATGCTGCGAGGATAAGAAAAGAAAGTAATAATAAAGCGCTAGGCTATATGCTTACTTACACCGATGATCCTTTATTAAATAGAACTGCAATGGTAAATGCAGTTGACTATGACAATATTGTTAATAGTAAATTAAGGATATATTCGATATTGCTTCATGCAGATGCTGGTGATGATTCCTCAGTTGGCTTTAAAGGCGGCATGAGATTTAAGCCCAACAAAGACGATAATCATAGTCTTGGATTTCATTACTACGGTGATGATCTCAATATAAATGACATGGGCTATCTGCAAAAAAATGATTGGGTTTCTTTAGGTGGCAGATCTTCTTTTGAAAGATATTTTGATGAGAATTCTAAGTTTAAAAATATAGAATATTCTTTAAGATATGGTCATCATACTGATACCAATGGAAATAGTAATCCTTCTTATATAAATCCAAAAATTGAATTAGGATTTAAAGATACATCATCTATGCATTTTTGGACTAGCCTTGAGTCATCTGGAAAAAATACAACTATTACAAGAAAGTATATTGATTCTCCCTTTATAAAAAGGCCTTATAGGTACAATTATGGTGGGGCTTTTGAATCAAAAAATTATTCTAACTTTGCTTATGGTTTTAAGATGAATTTTGAAAGAGGCGGTAAAAATAATGCTTGGAATTCAGATGGTTATAGAAAAACTTGGATGGAGGCTGGATACTATTTTTTTCCTACTGACTATCTAACCATGAAAATAGGATTTAATTTAAGAGATCAAAAAGAATGGATGAAGTGGGTAGATTCAAATTATCTTGCTGCCTATGATTCCACTGAAAAATTCTTAACCTTAGATTTAAATTACTTTAAAGGTAATAAGCATGAGCTAAGATTTAAGGCTCAATTTGTTGCGTTAGATGCATCTAATCCTACCAGCTTAATGTCTAATCAAAATGGATATCTTTCCTTAAGCGAGAGAGAAGTAAGCGCGTTTAATGTAGGTGAAGCAGCAGTA
Organism: uncultured SAR86 cluster bacterium; assembly: GCA_905181645.1. Taxonomy (GTDB): domain Bacteria; phylum Pseudomonadota; class Gammaproteobacteria; order Magnimaribacterales; family D2472; genus MED-G78. The sequence continues at coordinate 344,145 of CAJIYN010000001.1, read as the reverse complement.
CAAATTAGATATAAATATGAACTAGCAACTCTTTCTAATTTATATATTGTCTATAGTCAGGGTGGAAATATTTATGAAGAAAACATAAATTCTGACAGTCGTTCTATAGTTCAAGACTCTTGGAGAAACCCATCAGGTAAAATTTTTGCTATAAAACTTAGATTAAGATTCTAGAATTTATTTACCTTAAAAAATCTTGATAGGCATTGTTTGAGGTTTCCTCAATAAAACTATAATCAGATATTTTTAGATGCTTTTCTAGCTTCTTGCCATTGCTATTGGTATCTTGAATACCTATGAGAACCTTGGCAAAAGCTGCTCCAAGATTTCTATAATGAAATAAAGAAATATTCCAATTTGTTCCAAAGTCTTTTAGAAAATTTATCAATGCATCAGGTTTTTGGGGAAACTCACTTCTAAAAATACGCTCAGAGCCCTTATCTGCACCTAGATTACTTCTTCCTCCAACCATATGCCTTAAGTGATCATTTGAAATCTCATTTCTAGTAAAATCAGTGAAGGTAAATTCTGATTTCTTTAATTTTTGCTTTAATGTATTAAATGATTTTTCTGTTTTAGTTCTAATCCCTACCAAAACAAAGGCATCTTTTGAATTAGATTTCCTATAATTAAATTCTGTGATCTGAGCGTTAGCAAACATTCTACAAAGCTTTAAAAAGCTCCCTGGTTTTTCTGGAATCTGAATACTTAAGATTTTTTCTCTATTTTCTCCAAGCTCTGATCTTTCGACGATATAACTTAATCTTTCAAAATTAACATTAGCTCCAGTGCTTATTGCTAAAAGTTTTTTGCCTTTAATTTTTTTACTATATTTTTTTAATCCAGCTAATGCTAAAGCCCCTGCTGGCTCAGAAAGAACTCTAGTGTCTTCAAAGATGTCTTTGACAGCTGCACATACCTCATCAACACTTACGTTAATGACCTCATCCACACATTCTTTAGCCACATCAAAGTTATTTTTGCCAATTTGTTCGACTGCTACACCATCTGCAAATAAACCAACCTCTCTTAATCTCACTCTTTTATCAAATTTTATTGCTTCCAGTAAACATGCAGAATCTTCAACCTCAACGCCATAAATTTTTACTTTTTTTGTATGTTGAGCTATCCATGCAGAAACGCCAGCTAATAGACCACCTCCTCCAACAGGAAGAAATATTGCATCATATTCTTCATCAGTTTCTAAAATTTCTTGGCCTACAGTTCCTTGTCCAGCGATCGTGTATTGATCATCATAGGGATGAATGAACTCTATTTTTTTAGTTTTTGCAATTTTTAAAGCAGCTTTTACAGCTTGATTAAAACTATCACCTTCTAATATTATCTTCGCTCCGAAATTTTTAACTGATCTAACTTTGATATCAGGAGTAGTTACAGGCATAACTATTAAACAAGGTATTTTTAATTTTTTACAGGCAAAAGCAACGCCCTGCGCGTGGTTCCCTGCAGATGCAGCTATTACACCCTTTCTTTTTCTGAGCCGGCGTTAGGCTGGTAATTTTATTATATGCGCCCCTACTTTTGAATGAAAAAATAGGCTGCAGATCTTCTCTTTTTAAAAAAACATCATTTCCTAATTTAGTCGAAATATTTGCAGCAAAGGATATAGGTGTATTTGTTGAGACGTCATAGACATTCGCCTCATTAATGAGTTTTATGTATTTTTTAGAATGCTTAAAGCTTCCTGTTTTATTTATTTTTAGTCTCAAAGTAATAGTCTTATAAATTTTCTTGTATTATACCTGCATGAGTGCCTCAAAAATCAATGTTGCTAAACAAGCTATATCCTTTATCAAAGATAAGTTAACACCTTCAATGATTTTGGGCATTGGTACCGGTTCAACTGTTAACTGTTTTATAGAAGAATTAGACAATTATTCCCATCTTTTTAAAGGCGCAGTATCAAGTTCAAATGCTTCATCACAATTACTTCAATCAAAAGGTATCGAAGTTTTTAATTTAAATGATGTTAATGGTATTGATTTCTATATTGATGGTGCTGATGAGGTTGATAAAAATCTTATAAAAGGTGGCGGTGGCGCTCATACTAGAGAAAAAATTGTTGCTTCTGCCTCCAATGAATTCATTTGTATTGTTGATGAATCTAAAATGGTTACAAAACTTGGGGCCTTCCCTCTTCCGGTTGAGGTAATCCCAGAAAGCAGAAGCCTAGTCGCGAGAAGAATAGTTTCAATGAAAAGGTTATAATTATTTAAATGTAGATTTTATGGAAAATCAAATACTAGATGTAACAATTTATGATTTAAATGGAAGAAAAATTATAAGTAACCCAATTCAATTCAATAACCTTAACCGTTTTAGAATCAATGTTTCTTCTTGTAAGCGAAATTTAAAGAAGTTTTTCTATAGCTGTAATAAGTAATTCTGAATCTGGCTTAACTTTTGATCTATAAGTTTTGTGAACTTTTCCATTTCTATCAATAAGATACTTATTAATTACATCACTAGCATTTTTATCAGCTTGAGTAAGTGGAGATGTGCTTTTTTTCCTTTGACTTTAGCAGTTGAGAACATAGGAAATTCAACACCGTATTCTGTAGAACAAAATTCTGCTACTGCCGACTCTTCGCTATACTCTTGTCTGAAATCTCTAGAAGGTATTCCAACAACCACCAAACCTTCATCTTTGTAATTTTCATAAAGACTTTGAAGGCCCTCGTACTGATAGGTGTAACCGCACTTACTAGCAACATTAACAACTAAGATGACATCACCTTCATATTCACACATATTTATCTTTTCTGAAGAATCTAATACCTTGAGCTCTGAATCAAGAAGATTAGAACAGGCGAAGCCGGATGTGGAGAATATACCAATTAAAAGCAGTGCTAAGTTTTTCATAGAGCGATAATACTACAATATTGGAGTTATAGCGTAGATTGAGCTTAAAAATAGTGTAACTAAAACAAAAACTTCTAAATTGTCTATATATTTTTTCATATTTATTTTTATATATTTAAAAGAATGGAGGGCGAGGCCCTCCATCTTATTCCAGAGGATGTCAGCTATCTAAATAGGGGGAGAGAGTTGCTGACAAGTATTATTATGCATACTTATAATCATATATCAATGCTTTTTATAAAATAAAACCATTATTTTTTATGTATAATGCAATTCTTGATATTTTTAGGAGAATAAATTGAAAGGAACTGTTCATTATGAAGTTAGAGATGGTGTAGCCCTTCTAACGGTCGATAACCCACCTGTAAATCCTTTAAGTGAGGGTGTTAGAAATGGTCTATATGAAGGCCTTACGAAAGCTGAAGCAGATAGTTCAGTGGTAGGTGTTGTTCTTACTGGAAATGGCCGTGCTTTTATAGCTGGTGCAGATATCTCTGAATTTGCACATTTTACTGAAGATGAGGGTGCTACTTTAGCTAGAGAAGGTCAAGAAATATTATTTAATTTTATGTTGTTGCAGCAATTAACGGTTCGGCTTTAGGTGGTGGATTAGAAACTGCTTTAGTATGTAATTATAGAATTGCTGGTCCTGCGGCATTTGTTGGCCTTCCTGAAGTGAATCTTGGGCTCTTACCTGGCGCTGGAGGCACACAAAGACTTCCAAGACTTGTAGGGCCTGCAGAAGCATTAAAAATAATGTTATCTGGAGCTCATGTGCCGGAGAATATGCACGACGTTGGGTTAATAATTGATGAAATTTGTGAAGATCTAATCAAAGATTCAATTAAATTTATTCAAAAAGTTAGTTCTGAATCGGAAAATCATCCCAAAGTCAGAGATAAAAACGATAAAGTAATTGAGGCAAGAGGCGATGATAATATCCTTGCTGAAGCAAGAGCGCTCGCAGCAAAAACACGAAGAGGTCAATTTGCTCCTGGGCAGATTATTGCTTGTGTTGAAGCTGCAATTAATGAGGATAATTTTGATGACGGCATGAAAAAGGAAGCTGATTATTTCTTAGAATGCCTAGTGAACCCTCAGCGGGAAGCTATGATTCATATTTTCTTTGGTGAGCGAGCTGCTTCCAAAATAGCTGACATACCAAAAGAGACCCCTCTTCATCGATATCAAGAAAGCAGGAATTATAGGTTCAGGAACAATGGGTGGCGGAATAGCAATGTGTTTTGCTAATGCTGGTATACCTGTACATATTATTGACCAAGATGAAGATAACCTAAAAAGAGGTATGTCAGTTATAGAAAAGAATTATCAATTTATGGTTGATAGGGGCAAAATGACTGCTGAACAAAAGGATTTTGTTTTTGGTTTAGTGACCTCAAGTCTTGACTACAATGATGTTCACGATTGTGACATTGTTATAGAAGCTGTATATGAAAACCTTGATTTAAAAGAGAAAATATTTAGAACATTGGATGAGGTTGTTAAGAAGGATGCTATCCTTGCAAGTAACACATCCGGTCTTAATGTTGATTCTATAGCAGCAGTAACTAATAGACCTGAGCTGGTAGTAGGTACTCACTTTTTTAGTCCAGCAAATATTATGAGACTGTTAGAGGTTGTTAGAGGAGAAGAGTCTTCAGATGAAACAATGGCTACAGTAATGGCACTTGGGAAAAAGATGAATAAAGCATCTGTTGTCTCCCTAAATGCTCCAGGATTCTAGGAATAGAATGTTATTTGGTATACAGCACAAGCTAATATGCTTCTTTTAGAAGGCGCCCTTCCCCATCAAGTTGATCAAGCATTAGAAAATTTTGGTATGAGTATGGGGTCCATTTAGAATGATGGACTTAGTAGGATTGGATCTTGGCTGGAGAGCAAGAAAACTTGTGGTGCAGAGCCAGCACTTCCATCAAAAATAGGTGATCAGCTTTGTGAACAAGATAGGTTTGGTCAAAAAAATGGAAGAGGTTTTTACAACTATAGTGAAGGATCTAGAGCGCCTAATCCAGCTCCTGAGAATGAAGAAATTTATAAAGCCGTATCTGCAGCAAATGGAATTGATAGAAGGGATATATCAGATGAAGAAATCATAGATAGATGTATTCTTGCTCTTATTAACGAAGGTGCTGATATATTATCTGAAGGCGTAGCTCAAAGAGCTGCTGATTTAGACGTAGTCTATATTAATGGCTATGGTTTCCCTATATGGCGAGGTGGTCCTATGCATCATGCAAATGCCATGGGTTTAGATGTAGTTGTTGAAAAATTAGAAAAATATGTGAATTAACCAAAAGTGATACTTTTAAGCCTGCTGGTCTTATACAAAAGCTAGCTGAGGTTGATGGTAAATTTGGAGATGCGCCTGCAAAAGAGGATAGAAAGGAGAAACTAAGCTTTTCTCAGTCCTCAGTTGCTGGAAATCTATAGAAATAAATAATTTAGGGGCAAAAATTAGGTTTTAATATAAACTTTTGTCCCTATATTAACCTTTTCGATATAACTCAATTACATCATTATTAAACATTCTTATGCATCCATGTGATGCCTTGACCCCTATTAAGCCCTCTTCTTGGGTTCCATGTATATAGATATACCTTTTATATGAGTCAACAGCTCCACCTTTATTAAAACCCTCTTCATCGCCTTCAAGCCACATAATTCTTGATGTTACGTAATCATTTTCAGTATCTATTGGTTGTTTAACAAGGCTTGCTGCCCTTTTTGTATTAATTCGTGAAATAAAAATAGTATCTTTTGCTGCATTAGATCCAATCATTTCTTTTATGGTATGAGTCCCAAGGGGTGTTTTAAAAGAATTCTCTTTCTGACCCTCACCATATGAGGAAGAGGAAATAGGATAACTAGAAAGAACTACATTATTACTAACCAGGTAAAGTCTTTGCTCACTAATATCTACCTGAATTAAAGTTTCTGAATAGCTATTTAATACAAACAGTAGGCTTGATATTAAGGCTATGTTTTTAAGTTTGACCATATAGTCCTAATAATAACGCTTAAAAGGTAAATTAACGCAATTAAGTATGGCACATAATAACCAAAACCAGTATAAAAAGTGGTTGTATTGGTTAAACCTACATCTTGATTAATGACACCCTGATTACCTTTTGATAATAAATCAACAATTGTTCCTTTATTGTCAATAACAGCTGAAAAACCATCATTAGTAGCTCTTAATAGCCATTTATTATTCTCTAATGCTCTTATTCTAGAAATTTCTAGGTGCTGATATGGTCCTAGGGACTTCCCAAACCAGGAGTCATTACTAATATTGATAATAATATGAGAACTTTTGACCGCTTTTCTAACATCATTTCCAAATACTATGTCATAGCATATCAAGGGAGCTGCATTAAGATTATCTTTTACCTGAATTGATGATTGGCCTGGTTTGCCAGCTGTAATATCTGATAGAGGAGCACCAAAAAATATTAAAATAGGATTTAGCAGACTCTTAAATGGAATATATTCTCCAAATGGCACTAAATGTTGTTTTTTGTAGATTTCGTCTGTTTTTAAGTTAACAAGTGAATTAAATAACTCTCTTCCCTCAAATGACCAAATTCCTGTTATCAGTTCAGTTGAATCTCCAAACCTTTGTTTAAGTTGGTAATATTGTGGGCTTTTGTATGCATATGGTAGCTCAGCTTCTGGCCATATTAATAACTGGGGGTTATTTGTATTATTTAGAGATAACTTGATAAGCGTTTCTTCTATTAAAGGCTTATATATTTCTTTTGATTTTAGCTTTGGATCTAGTGAGGGCTGAACAATTGCTATTGAAAGAGATTTATCATATGTGTCTTTTTCAGCAGTATATGGAATAAATAAAAGAGCTGTTATGGCTGAAATTGATAAGGCAATTTTTTTTGAATTATCCCAAAAACTGGCAATAGATACGGCAGCTATATATAAAATAAATGATGCTCCAGCAACTCCAAATATAGGCAAGATATTAGACAGAAGGGTATCAATTGAAACTGTTCCTGGCACTAACCACGGAAAGCCACCAAAGAAGAAATCTCTAGACAGCTCTAGTAATAATAAAGCTGAGGCTATATAGGAAATAAAATATGCACTAGGGTTATATTTTTTGTGTATTTTAAATAGCTTTATAGGCGCGACAGCAAAGATTAATACTAATAATAGAAATAATATATATACAATAAATGATGATATATAACCTATGTTTCCATAATAGTAAACACTTACTATTATCCAAGACACTCCAATTCCCCAGTGGCCTAAAGTCCAAAGTGAAAGTTTAGTTATAAAGAGGTGATATTGAAGAAATAAGAGGGGTTTCAGTTAATCCGCAGATAATAAGAAATTTAATTGAATTTGAGTGGGTAAAAGTTGTAGGACACAAGGAGACGCCTGGTAAACCAGAATTGCTAGCTACAACTAAAAAGTTCTTAGATTATTTTAACTTAAAATCTTTGAGTGACTTACCACCCCCTGCGGAGTTGGAAGTTCTATAATTATTCTTTAAGTCGAGCATTTAGAATCAAACCTCCAAGCGTTTCATAGGCATCAGATTCAGGAATGTTGAGCTGATAGAGCTCATTAATATAGTCGATTTCAACACGTGCAGAAAAACGAAAATGTGTGTCAGAAATGCGTTCTTCGATGGAATCATCTCGATCATGCTCATCCTCTATCTCACCAAAAATTTCCTCAATAACATCTTCAAGTGTAACTAAACCTGAAATTGCGCCATATTCATCAACAACTATGGCTAGATGTGATCTATCTTTTTTAAATTCTTCTAATAATGAGTCTGCTTTTTTAGTTTTACTTAATCTATGATCCTTAACATATCTTCTATATTAAATTCAGTTTGCCCTGCTGATAAAATAGGCAAAAGATCCTTTGCCAAAAGTATTCCACTTACTTCATCCATACCTTTGCCTAAAACAGGGTATCTGGAATGCCCAGATTGGATAATCCTCTCTATATAAGACGAGGCTGGTTCATCTATACCAACTGTTACCATCTCAACAGTAGGTACCATTATTTCTTTTAACAGAGGTGTCGCCAAGCCTTAGGGCTTTATTAGCCATTATCTGGGCCTCTTTATCTATTACATTAGATTGTCTAGCATTTTCTAAGAACTCAGAAACCTCAGCTACTGTGGTTGTTTTTATAAAAAAAGGGTTTCTTAAGTATTTCTTAAGCTTTGAAATTAATCCAGAAGGGGGGTTTCCCGAGTCAGGTTCTATTTTATCGTTCATAGTGTGTATGGGTTAATGATATTGAACTTTGATAAAAATTCAATCTCTTTTGATTCCATATTATCAGCTTCTGATTCATTTTCATGATCGTAGCCCAAAATATGAAGTATGCCGTGGATAAACATATGTGAGATATGACTATCTAAGTCTTTCTCTGAAACTGTCGCCTCGTTTACTACATATGGATAGCAGATTGCTATATCTCCTAGATCCTTCGTATGTTCTCTTGAAATATCTTGATTCTCAAAAGATAATACATTGGTATCTTTATCTATGCCTCTGTATTGATTATTTAGTTCCTGCATTTCTTTTGAAGAAATAAAACTAAGATTGATAGAGCTGTCCTCAATACTCTCGGAGTTTAGAACAAAAGCAAAAACTTCGTCTAAATTATCTTTAAGTCTATTTGATAATAAATATTCTTCCTTGGTAATAAGATTAACGCTCACTAATTCTTGCTGCCCTTAAATGCTTCATACGCATCTATAATCTTTCTTACTAGAGGATGTCGCACCACATCGATAGAACTAAATTTAATGACTCCAATATTTTCTGTCTCAGCAAGGACTTCTAGAACATTACTTAGCCCAGAAGGTACGTTTCTAGGTAAGTCAATTTGAGTAAGATCACCATTAACAACTGCACAGCTGCCATATCCCATTCTAGTTAGAAACATTTTCATTTGATCGATTGTGGTGTTTTGACTTTCATCCATAATAATAAAAGCATTGTTTAAAGTACGTCCTCTTAAATAGGCCAAGGGAGCAACTTCAATAATTTCTTTTTCTATAAGTTTTTGGACTCTTTCTGATCCAAGCATTTCGTACAAAGCATCATATAAAGGTCTTAAATATGGATCTACTTTTTGAGCTAAATCTCCCGGAAGAAATCCAAGCTTTTCACCCGCTTCAACTGCAGGTCTAATCAAGATTATTCTTTGAACCTTATCAGTCAATAATGCATCTACTGCTGCAGCCACTGCTATATATGTCTTACCTGTTCCAGCCGGGCCAATTCCAAAATTTAGTTCATATTTTGAAATTCTTCTCATGTAATCTTGTTGATTCTTGCCTCTTGCTCTAATAATTTTTTTTGGAGTCTGAATCTTAATTTCAGTCTTTCGGATATCCTCTCCACTATGTCTTGCGAGGGTTGATTCATGTGCTCCTGGATACATAGGTGAATAGATTCATTGCTAATTTCATTATTTTTTTGAGTTTGCTTATAAAGGTCGAGAAGGGCACTTGATGCTCTTTGCGCATTCTCATCTGCTCCCTTTATATTAAGTTTATTGCCATTATGAAAAATCTTTACCTTAAAGCTTTTTTCTATTAACTTTATGTTGCCATTTAGTTCGCCTGCAAAAATAGCTAATCGCTTTGCATCTGCGGGTTCTAAAAGAATATTTTTTAAGGAGTTCTGGGCTTCTTGCATATACTAACTAAACTAGTTCCTTAGTGTTATGTAAAGTTCCTAATAATGAATATGCCAATGCTTCCTCAACTTTTATATCTACTAATTTACCTATAAAACCTATATTTTGGAAGGGGAAATTTATTACTCTGTTGCACTCTGTTCTAGCCTGAAGTTGATCTAGACGTTTTTTAGATATTCCTGTTACTAAACACCTCTGGATACTGCCAACCATCTTTTGACCAAACCCTCTTTGAATTTCATTAAGTCTTGCTTGAAGAATTTTAAGTCTCTCACTTTTGACATCCTCTTCTATATGATTTTCCATAATTGAAGCGGGCGTTCCAGGTCTTGATGAATACTTAAAACTATATGCGTGCGCATATTTTACTTCCTCAACAATTCTTAAGGTATCTTGAAAATCTTTATCTGTTTCTCCTGGAAATCCAACTATAAAATCTCCAGAAACAGCAATATCAGGTCTATATTCTCTAGTTCTATCAATAATCTTCATATAGTTTTCTCGTATGTTGTCTGTTCATAGCCTTTAAAACATTATCGCTTCCTGATTGAACTGGAAGATGAAGTTGATTAGCAAGTTGAGGAACGGAACCAAAGATCTCAATTAGATCATCAGTCATATCTAGTGGGTGGGATGTTGTAAATCTAATTCTTTCAACTCCATTAATATTGCTTGCGATATCAATAAGATCTGAAAGTCTAAGAGTTCTGCCATCATGGACTTGCTTATAAGAATTAACATTCTGACCAATAAATACTATCTCCGATGAGCCCTGCTCAACTAAACGAGCAATTTCATCAAAAATTTGCTGTGCTTTCCTACTCACCTCATCACCTCTTGTGTAAGGAACAACACAGAAAGAGCAATATTTAAATCAAAACTATAAGCCATCGTAACACCAAGGACTCGTTGCTGTAGGCTCTGGAAGGGAATCAAACTTTTCTTCAATTGGAAAAGAATTCTAAATTTTTTAATTTATTATCTTCATCAAATAGCAATTTGGAAGCTCTATGAAGGGTTTGAGGGCCAAAAATCATATCAACATAGGGCGCTCTTTTAAGAATCAGATCGCCTTCTTGAGAGGCGACACAGCCACCAACACCAATCTTAATATTAGGATTTTTTATTTTTAACTTGTTAAGTCTGCCTAATTCAGAATAAACCTTGTCTTCAGCTTTTTCTCTAATAGAGCATGTGTTTAAAAGAATAATGTCTGCTTCTTCAACATTTGTAGTAACCTCCATATCTTTTTTATTTTGAAGAATCTCCACAGTCTTCTGTGAATCGTATTCATTCATTTGACACCCAAAGGTTTTAATATAAAGTTTAGTACCCATATTAAGAATTATGAATAAAAAGACAGCTTACAAAATAATCTTCATGCAGCTCAACGAGATATACGAGGTTTTTGCAAAACAAATTTATCAAAGTGATATGTACGGCTTCATAGAGGTAGAAGATTATATATTTAATAAAGACAAACAACTAGTTGTAGACCCTACTGCTGAAAAGCTGAAAAATGAATTACCAAGAAAGATTTTCAAAAAACAGTAGGACTTCGAATTGATGAAGTTGTAGAATACTGGCACAAGCACAGCGGCTGGAAAGACCTTTCTGTGAAGGAGGTTGAAGATTTGATCATCCAAAAAAAGCGAATAACTTTTAAAATAATTCTATCTTCTTAAAAATTAAATTTTTATAAAATCTTAACTCTTCCACTGAATCTTTAATATCACCCATAGCTCTATGGGCTCCATTCTTCTCGTAAACCTGCGCTTCATTCATCCATCGTGTAGAAAGCTCTTTTACTGTTGAAACATCAATATGCCTATAGTTAAAGTAAGCTTCTAATGTAGGCATATATTTAACCAAAAATCTTCTATCATGTGACACAGTGTTGCCGCACATTGGTGACTTTTTATCACTTACATATTTTGAAATAAACTCAAGAGTTTCCATCTCTGCAACTTGCTGAGAAATGCTGCTTTTCTGAACTGCTTCTATCAGACCTGATCCGCCATGCTGCTTTTGATTCCATTCATCCATACCATCAAGAAACTCTTGAGGTTGTTTGATAATAATATTAGGCCCTTCAGCAATATAATTAAGCTGTGAGTCTGTAATAAGAGTGGCAATTTCAATAATTCTCTCTTTTTCAGGGTCTAATCCTGTCATCTCTAGGTCAATCCAAACTAGATTTTCTTTTGATTGTTGGGTCTTCATTTCTTTTTATATTCTTTCCTTTGGTGTATTTTGTGCTTTATATGGAAAAAGTTCAAACAGGAAGGGTAATTGAATTCTATTCAAACAGCTGTTTGGTAGATACTAATGATCTTAAAATCCAATGTTCTATTCTAGGCAAACAAGATATTGTTGTTGGTGATTCTGTGAATCTTGAATATCAAAATAAAAATGATCCTAGGTCAGCTTTAATCAGCCCTACACAACATTAATAATTACATTTATTTATAGTGCCTTTTTTGTAAAAGTAATTGCTGCTAATATTTCTCATGTTGGTATTCTTCTAGTTCAAAATCCTACAACCTCTTGTGAATTCATTGATAAATGGATTGCTTCTTCCAAAGCTTCGAATATCAAGCCGTTTATAATAAACAATAAAATAGATATTGATATGCCGTCTGCATATCTAGAAAAAGTAGAGATTTATAAAAATATTGATATAGAGATATTTAATATTTCTGCAAAAGAGAATACTGGGTTAATAGATTTAACAGATTATTTACAAAATAAATGTACTATTTTTGTTGGAAATTCAGGAGCTGGTAAATCATGATGGTTCTGATTTTGATGCAGAGGATGTTAAATATTCTTTAATGCGTGTTAAAGATCCAGAAATTGGATCACCTGCAAAAAAAAGTTTAAGTGTTGTAACAGATATTGAGATTATAGATTCTCATACTGTTAAAATGAAGTTAAGTACTTCTTTTGCAGACTTTCCTTTAAACTTAACTGGATATATGAAGCAAGTAAATTGTGTAAGTTTTCAAATTGTAATCATAGAGGTGATGAGGGATGTAATGTAATCCCGATGATTAATGATGGAGAAATAAGTAAAAGTAGATACAATAATTTTATTAAATTCCTCGAGCAGATTCCAGATGAATAAAAAAACACATTTTGGCTTTAAAGAAGTTGATGAAAAAGATAAAAGTAGTCATGTTGGTGACGTCTTCTCTTCTGTTGCTGGAAACTATGACATCATGAATGATGCTATGTCTATGGGCATGCACAGACTGTGGAAAAAAATTCTAGTTGAACTTGCAGGTGTATCTCAAAAAGATATTGTTTTAGATATTGCTAGTGGAACAGGAGATATTGCTAAATTAATCTCACAGGATTATCCAGATACTGATATATATATGACAGATATAAACAATGAGATGCTTGCATTAGGCAGGGAGAGATCTATCGATGAAGGTTTTTCAAATAACACTCATTTTTGTCAATTAAGTGGCGAAGCAATACCTTTTAAAGACAATACTTTTGACATAATCACGATCGGTTTTGGCCTAAGAAACTTTACAGATAAGCCTGCTGGATTAAAAGAAATGAGGCGATGCCTTAAAAAGAATGGTCGTCTACTTGTACTTGAATTTTCGAAACCTACAAGCTCACTTTTTAGCAAAGTTTATGATTGGTACTCATTTAATATCCTTCCAAAATTAGGAGCTTTATTAGCAAATGATAGTGATAGTTATCAATACTTAGCTGAGTCTATTAGGATGCATCCTGATCAAGAGGCTTTAAAAGATCTTATTATTGGCAGCGGTTTTGATGACTGCAAATTTTATAACTTATTAAACGGTATTGTGGCTATCCATGTTGGATATAAAGAACAAGATTAATCAGTCTGTAAGTAAATTTATAGAAGATGCTATAAGCTCTTCTCCTGATCTTGGAGATAAATTAGATAATATCTCTCCTATTTTATTTAGTCTTAGCGTTTCTGGTATCGAGCCTTTTTTTATAAGAATAAATAAAAATATAGTTAATGTTTCTATAGCCCACTTGAAAATATAGATTTTTTAATTTCTATAGAAATTAAAAAATCTATAAATACATGCTAGAGATTTAGAATTTGAAAAAAAACATATTGAGGGTGATGAAGAAAAAGCATTCGTCCTGATTAATATACTTAAGAATACTGCTATTGATTTCTCAATTCCTTATAGAAAGAAACTTTGGTCATATTCCTGGAGTTGTGTCTTACCTGGCAGGCATTAAAATAAATCAGAATACCGATGTTACAATCTTCCAAGACGAACTTGTACAAAAACTTAGATCTATAAGCATTCGCTTAGATAGGTTAGAGGCGCTAGGTAAAGAGAAGTAAATGAATTTAATAATATTAATAATAGGCGGTATAAAGCTTTTATCTGGCTCGATAAGACATGGGGTTATTAGCATACCCTTTGAAAATAGCTCTAATTATTTTATAAAATCACTCCGATTGCTCAACCCTTTTTATTCGAATTTTAAAGATAAAAGAGAAGGTCAAAGACTTGCAACTCTTATAGAATCTCAGGGACCAGTATTCATAAAATTTGGTCAACTTCTCTCAACTCGAACAGATATTTTAGATATTGAGGTCGCTAAAGATCTCCAGATTCTTACTGATCAGTGTAAGAACTTTGATGTAAAAGTAGCGCGAGAAATTATTAAGAAAGAATTAGGCGGAGATATCGAAGAATTCTATGATGATTTCAATGACAACCCAATTGCTGCTGCTTCTTTGGCACAAGTTCATACTGCCAGAATTAAAAACACTGATAAAGATGTTGTTATAAAAGTCTTAAGACCTGGAATTAAAAAAAGCGTATCAAGAAATGTTCGATTACTTAAAAGTGCAGCTTCTGTATTCAATATTTTATATAAGGATAGTGATAGATTAAAACCAAAAGAAGTGATTAGGGATTACGAAGAAACTATTTATAAAGAGTTAGACCTGAAGTTGGAAGCGGCTAATACAAACTTAACTCGAAAAAATTTTTTCAATTCAAAAAGACTTTATATTCCTGAAGTTTATTGGGAGTTAACTACATCTAATATTTTTACCTTGGAGAAAATTGACGGTATCCCATGTACCTCTATTGAGGAAATAGAAGCTCACAAAATAGATAAAAAATTATTAGCAGAGAATGGTGTAACTATATTTTTAGATCAGGTATTTCGTGATAACTTCTTTCATGCTGATATGCATCCTGGAAATATTTTTGTATCAAAAGAACATCCTGAGTCACCAGGTTACATAGCAATAGACTGCGCTATAACAGGATCTTTATCAAATGAAGAGAGATACGCGCTTGCAAGAATGTTGCAGGCAGTTTTAAAACAAAACTATCGGGCATTAGCTCAACTCTTTATTAATTCTCACTGGGTTGATCCTGAGACGAGCTTATTAGAGCTAGAAAACACATTAAGAGCATGTTGTGAGCCAATATTTGAAAAGCCTTTATCTGAGATTGAGTTTGGAAAACTGCTTTTATATCTTTTCCAGAGTACGAGAAGGTTTGGTTTATCTTTGCAGCCCTCTTTGGTTCTTCTACAAAAAACATTGATTCATATTGAGGGAATGGGAAGACAAATATATCCAGAGTTAAACTTTTGGGGTATTGCAGAGCCCTATTTAGACAATTGGTTGATGGAGCAATTTAGTCCATTAAGATTAAAAGATTTTATTATAGAGAACAAAGAAGAGATTTTATTTAAAACCTCTGAAATGCCTGGGTTTATTTACGAAGTTCTAGATGAATTAAGGGGTTATTCAAAAAATAAACAGTCAAGTGATGCAAAAATACAAGAATTGAAGATGCAGGTCTTGAGGGAAAAATATATCATCCGCCTCTTTGCAAGTGGAATAATAATCTTCTTAGCCGTCTCAATATTTGTATCATAAAATTATAATTTTTAGTTTTACTGACTAAAGGTTAAACTAGATTCTCCTTGGAGGTAATTATGGGTATTGGCGGCATAAGCATTTGGCAATTATTAATAATCTTAGCGGTTGTAGTTCTAATCTTTGGAAGTGGAAAATTGAAATCTTTAGGTTCTGATTTAGGCTCTAGCCTTAAAGGATTTAAAAAAGCTATCAAAGATGAGGAAACTAACGAAGACTCTGATAACAAAGACGTATAGAAATTGTTTCAGATAGGCTTCTTTGAAATACTGCTTATCCTTTCACTTGGACTTCTAATCATAGGTCCAAAAAAATTGCCACTGGTCATTATGCAAAAATACAAAAAATTACAAAAAAATATTTTAAGTTTTAAAGACGATATTGAAAAAGAAATAGATAGTAAAGAAATTAAGCAAGATATTTATAATGAGCTAAGAATGGAGGAGCTAGAACAATCAGAGCTCTTCGAAGAAAAAAAAGAAGATGACTGAAAGCTCTATAACAAGCCATTTTATTGAATTGAGAACCAGACTTATTAGGGTCCTTGGGCTATTAGCTATTCTAACTATTGCTGGGCTGCCTTTTGCTTCAGAAATATACCTCTTTGTATCTAGCCCCCTTATTAATGCGCTGCCAGAAGGTAGCACTATGATAGCCACAGAAGTGACAACGCCATTCATGGTGCCTATTAAATTAACAATTTTTGTTGCGATGTTATTAACTACTCCCTACATGTTTTATGAACTGTGGATGTTTATGATTCCTGGGTTATTTAAGAATGAGAAGAAATTTATTGGTCCCTTGATACTATCTACTTTGGTATTATTCATCTTGGGTATAACCTTTGCATACTATGTAGTAGCGCCAATTATTTTTAGTTTTTTTATAGCCTCAGCTCCTGATTCTATTCAAGTTATGACAGATATAAATCAATATTTTGCCTTCTTTATAAAACTCATTTTTGCTTTTGGTATTTCTTTTGAAATACCAGTTGCAACAGTTTTATTGATAAATTCAGATATTGTTAAAAAAGAAACTTTAACTGCTCTAATTATTGGCATGATGATAGATGTTTGTATTAAATTTGTTCCAACGCCAGATAACTATATCTCTCAATTATTTTTAGCTATCATAGGACTTGAAGAAATTTGGTTAGATTTTGATGAAGGATTAAAGGCCAAGTCGATTAGTCCAGTCATCAGCAGCTGGTCTAACTTCACTGACAATTTTTTCAACTAAATCTTCGCAAGAATCTGTAATAATTAACTCATCGAAATTTGCATCTGAAATAAAACCCTCGGCAACTCCTTTTTTCATCCATGCAATCAAATGATCATAATATCCAGCTGTATTTAAAATACCAATTGGTTTATTGATTATGCCAAGCTGATTACTTGCCATAACTTCAGCTAGCTCATCTAGAGAGCCAACACCTCCAGCAAGAACAATAAATGCATCAGACCTGTCCATAAATACATCTTTTCTATCAAGAAGGGTTTCTGCAACAACAATTTCATCTAGTCTTTCAAGATCTGGATTCAAAAAGAGATTTAAGAGATATTCAACAGCAGATCGTTAAACTTTATTTTACTCTACATTCCGTCATACATCAAGTCGAATTGCCACATCAAACACAACATTAATACCTTTTTTGGCAATAATTTCAGCTATATTCTTTGCTTCCTGAGCATAAATGGGGTTATTGCCCTCATGAGCGCCACAAAAAATTGATATATTTTCCATTTTTATTTTTTACACCTTAAAATTAAATGTTATAGGTCCTTTATTAGTTAATTTTATGTCCATACTCTCTCCGAAGACGCCTTCTACGAGTTTATTTGTTTCTTTTTTGAACTCATTCACGAATTCATAATACAGCAATTTAGCATCTTCGGGCTTCGCAGACTTATGAAAACTTGGTTTAGTGCCTTTTGAGGTTATAGCGGCTAAAGTGAATTGACTTACAATCATAATATCTTCGTTTAAATTCTTTAAACTTGTAGACATTGTGCGGCTATCGTCTTCTAAAATGCTAAATGAATATATTTTATTTTTCATTTTTATTACATTTTTAGAGACATCAGAGGATTCAATGCAAATAAATATTACAACGCCTTGATTAATTGATGCATGTTTTAACCCATTTATATGGATTTCTGCAGATGAAACTCTTTGAACAGTTGCTAACAATGATTTATTGGTCTTCTAGCGAGGAATCCCATTGACCTAATGCAGCCATTTTATTCATTAAAGCTCTATGAGAAAATGCAGCTTGAGCATTATTCATATTTTCCTCTTTACCCATCCATGCCTTTAAAGCAGCTTGTTGTAAAGCACGTCCATAAGAAAAACTTAACTTCCAACTAAATCCACCAATCTTATTCATAGCATCTAAATGTGCAGTTGCATCAATATCAGACTGACCACCTGATAGAAAGGTAATTCCTGGTAATTCTTCTGGAACATTTTCCAATAAACATTTCACAGTTTTTTCTGCTACTTCTTTTACTCCAGCTTGTATAGGGCAACTGACCCCGATGTAACCATATTAGGCTTCAATATTGTTCCTTTGATATTTACTCCATTTTCTTTTAAATGATGAAAAAGAGACTTTAAAGATCTTTCAGTTGCTGTGAAGCATTCTTCTATGGAATGATCGCCTTCCATTAACACTTCAGGCTCAACCATAGGAACCATGCCATTGTCCTGAACAACCTTAGCGTAATCAGCCAAGGCCTTCATGTTTGCATCGATACAATTATCAGTAGGTAAATTATTACCAATCTTTATAACAGCTCTCCACTTAGTAAATTTTGCTCCAAGCAAAGAGTACTCTTTAAGTCTTTCATCTAGGCCATCTAGGCCAACAGTAACTGTTTCATCTGAATCTCCTTATCCTTCTCACCTTTATCAACTTTAATTCCAGGTACTGCTCCAGATAAAGAGATTAATTCTGGAATAGAAGTGCCATCTTTTGAGCTTTGTCTGATTGTCTCATCAAATAAAATAACACCACCAATATCTAATTGAAATCCATCTATATGATTTATTTCATTATTCTCTTCTATTTTCTTCCGAAGATTCAACTCCAATAGAATCAAAACGTTTTCCACAAGTTGGATTGCTTTCATCTGCAGCAAGGATTCCTTTGCCTTCTGAGACTATATAGGAAGCTATTTCTTCTAAACTATTTAACGACATTGATATCTCCTTTAATTACTTTTTAATTTTAAAGCTACTATTGATGGCAAATCTTTTCCTTCCATAAACTCTAAAAAAGCTCCTCCGCCAGTTGAACAATATGATACATCATCTGCTTTAATAAATTTATTAATAGCCGAAATAGTCTCTCCACCACCAGCTATTGAAAAAGCATCAGAGCTTGCTGTGTTCTCCAAGGGTTATTGTTCCTGTTGCAAATGAACTGAACTCAAAAACACCTAATGGGCCATTCCATAAAATAGTTTTAGAGGCATTTATTGCTTCAATCATTTTGGTTGTTAGTAGTTGATCTAAGATCATTTCATTACTATTTACGTCGCTAATATTCTTTTCGCTAACTTCCTCTCCTTCAAATGTTAAAGAAGTAATTACTGTATCTGGCAAAATAATTTTGCCTCCATCTAATAGCTCCTTGGCTATACCCAGCATGGATTCTTCAAACAAAGATTAATGGAGTATCTTTAACTAAAGCTAAAAAAGTATTGGCAATACCGCCGCCAACAATTAAAAGTTATTTGTATTAATATTTTTTATTAACTCTTCATGGAATCGATGGAGCACCACCAATAACTGCTGTATATCAGCAAAATGTAATCCTGTGGTGGGTTCGTCTAAGATGATAGACAACCCCATGCATGCTTGATTTGAATGAGTTATTGCTGAATATGTAGATGCTTGCTCTCTGTGTGAAGTTCCAAAAGCATCAAAAACATAAATATCGCAACAGTCAGCAAGTAATTTTCCCAGAATGTTACTGTTAGCTTTTTCTCCTTCAAAAAATCTAATATTTTCTAATACTTGAACTCTTGATGAAGAGTTAAATATTGAAGTGTCATTCAGCTCTGAGACTAAATCCACCTCTTCGCCTAAAATTTTTATCAGGCATTCTGCAATGGGTTTTAAGGAAAATATACTATCTGGTTCTCCTTCAGATGGTCTGCCTAAATGTGAGACTAGTAAAATTTTTGCACCTCTATCTAAGGAGTGCTGAATAGTTGGGATTGAAGCTAATATTCTTGTTTGATCTTTAATGATGCCATCAACAATTGGCACATTCATATCAACCCTAATAATAAGTTTTTTATTCTCTAATACTAATTCTGATAGGTTATTCATTCATTAGTGATTTAGCTATATCAACTACGTTTGGTATTGTGAACCCAAAATGTTCTAACAAGACATTGGCGGGTGCAGACTCTCCAAAAGTTTCTATTCCTAGGACCTTATCTTTTTTATTTAAAAGCCTGAACCAAGAATTTGGATGAGCTAACTCAGCAACTAATATTGGCAAATCATCTTTGATAATTGCAGATTGATATTCTTGGGAGGTATTTAAAAAAATGTCTAAACAAGGCATAGAAACAACATTAGCGATGATCCCAGATTCCTTTAAAACATTAGAAGCATCCAGCATCATCTGTAATTCACTTCCGGAGGCAATCAGGGTTATATGAGCATCAGCATTTTCTTGAAGAAGATATCCGCCATTCTTAATAGCTTCAATCTGTACATTGTTTCTTGTTATGGGAGAGGTGTTTTGTCTACTAAAAATTAAGCATGTTGGAGAATCCTTAGAGCTAACTGCATCTTCCCATGCCACTGCCGTCTCAACTAAATCAGCTGGCCTCCAATTGTTTAAATTAGGCGTTGATCTTAAAGTAACCAAGTGTTCAATAGGTTGATGGGTTGGGCCGTCCTCGCCAAGAGCTATTGAATCATGTGTATATACAAAAATATTTGGTATGCCCATAAGAGCTGAGAGTCTAATAGCATTTCTTGCATAGTCAGTAAATACTAAAAATGTAGCTCCATATGGCTTAATGCCACCATGAAGGACCATTCCATTCATAATTGCTGACATTCCAAACTCTCTAACTCCATAGTTAATATGGTTGCCCGTAGGGTTTTCATTTGAGAATGTGGTACTTGATTTTGAGAAAGTATTATTTGAAGGTGTTAAATCAGCAGAGCCTCCGACAAGCTCTGGCATTTCTTTTACAAAAAAATCTAAACATACTTGAGATGCTTTTCTTGTAGCCATTGAAGCATTTTCTGTATCGCAATGCTGGAGAAAATCATTCATACTTTTCTGTAAAATTCTCAGGCATTTCTCCAGAGATTCTTCTAGATAACTCTTTATATTTATCTGGATCTGTTTCATTTAACGATTGCATGACCTGGTTCCAGTCATTATTACTAGCTTCGCCCTGAGATTTGGCATCCCAAAATTCATATACTGATTCTGGAACCTCAAATGGCTCATGCTGCCATCCTAGAGCTGCTCTTGTTTTTGCAATCTCTTCTCTGTGAGGAAGAGATGCAGTACACCACTTGTTCCAGATTTATTTGGTGATCCAAACCCAATAGTTGTTTTACAAAAAATCATAGATGGCTTATTAGTTTCTTCTTTAGCGGCTTTAATAGCTTCATTAATAGCATCAACATTATGGCCATCTACACAAATAGTTTGCCAGCCGTAACTATCAAATCTTTTTACCGTATCGTCTGTAAACCAATGTTCTATTTCTCCATCAATTGAGATTCCATTTTGATCATAAAAACAAATTAATTTTCCAAGTTCATGGGTTCCTGCAAAAGAACATGCTTCATGAGATATACCTTCCATTAGGCAGCCATCTCCTAAAAAGGTATAGGTGAAATGATCTACTGGACTGAGTTCAGTTGTATTAAACTCACCTGCAAGCATTTTTTCTGAAATAGCCATTCCTACTGCATTTGCTAAGCCTTGACCAAGAGGTCCTGTAGTAGTCTCTATACCATAATCTAAATCATATTCTGGATGTCCTGGGGTTTTGGATTTAACTTCGCCACCACCTGATAGATTTTCATTAATTTAATTAGATGAAGAAGGCTATAAAGAAGCATAGAGCCATGGCCAGCTAGATAAAACGAATCTATCTCTATTGAACCAAGTGGGATTGCTAGGATTATGTTTTAATGATTACCCCACAAAGCTGTTGCAATCTCAGCCATACCCATGGGCATTCCTGGATGACCAGAGTTAGCTTGTTGGACAGCGTCTATTGATAAAAATCTTAAAGCGTTAATTGGTTCAGATTGATGCAATTTTTATTTCCGTAGAGGTTTTATGAATAATAATATTTTAAGACAAAAAATCATAGCTAAATCTAAACTTTTTGATATAAAATACTCCATCTGTGATTTTTTAATTTTTTGCACACAATAGATGCTAAAAAATTCATTATTTCACAAAATTTTAGTTTTTTTTGGAGAAATAAATGAGTTATATATTCACATCCGAATCAGTATCTGGTGGACATCCTGACAAAGTTTGCGATCAAATATCTGATGCCGTTCTTGATGCATACCTAGCTGAAGATCCTAATAGTAGGGTTGCTTGCGAAACGATGATTAAAAACAATATGGTCTTTATTGCTGGAGAGATAACCTCTCTTGGGAATCCAGATCTTGAGCCTGTTGTTAGAAAAACAATTAGTGATATTGGTTACAACACAGATGAATATGGCTTTAATGGCGATACGTGTGAGTTTACAAATCTTGTATTCCAACAATCTCCTGATATTGCTCAGGGTGTTAACGAAGGCGAAGGAGAAAATTTAGAACAAGGTGCCGGCGATCAGGGTCTTATGTTTGGGTATGCTTGTAAAGAAACTGAATCCTTAATGCCTCTTCCAATAGATCTATCACACAAACTTGTGAAGAGACAAGCTGATGCAATGCAAGAGTGGTGTAGAGTCAGATCTTGGCCCTGATGCTAAATCACAAATTTCGTTGAGGTATTTGGACGGCAGGCCAGTGGAAGTAACATCAATTGTGCTTTCAACTCAGCATTCTTCTGAAGATCAAGATAGTGGCTATATTCGAGAAATTGTTGAACCTTATATACGCGAAGTTATTCCAAACGAGTGGATAACGGTTGATACTGAATGGTGGGTTAATCCAACAGGAACCTTCGTTATAGGTGGTCCTGATGGTGATGCAGGTTTAACTGGCAGAAAAATCATTGTGGATACCTACGGTGGTGCTGCACCGCATGGTGGCGGCGCATTTTCGGGTAAGGACCCAACTAAAGTAGATCGTTCAGCGGCTTACGCGTCCCGTTATTTGGCTAAAAATGTTGTGGCAGCTGGTATGGCTGACCGATTGTGAAATCCAAGTTTCATATGCCATTGGCGTTGCAAAACCAACCTCTATACATGTTGAAACTTTTAATAGTGAAAAAGTATCAAAAGAAAGCAATTGTAAAAATAGTTGAAGAAGAATTTGATCTGAGACCAAAAAGTCTTATTAATATGCTTGATCTTAAAAGACCTATATACTTGCAAACTGCAGCTTATGGTCACTTTGGAAGATCTGACATTCATTTTCTTGGGAAAAAACTGATAAAGCAGCAGACATATCACAATAAAATAATAATTAAGGAAATAAAATGGAAAACGACTATAAAGTAGCTGATATTAACCTTGCAGAATTTGGAAGAAGAGAAATTTCTCTTGCTGAAAATGAAATGCCAGCCTTAATGGCTCTTAGAGACAAGTACAGAGCTGAACAACCTTTAGCAAATGCAAAAATTATGGGTTGTATTCATATGACAATTCAAACTGCAGTTCTAATGGAAACATTAATAGATTTAGGTGCAGAAGTCAGATGGTCATCATGTAATATTTTCTCTACTCAAGATCATGCTGCTGCAGCTATGGCTGCCAGAGGTATACCAACTTTTGCTTGGAAGGGCGAAACAGAAGAAGAATTTGAGTGGTGTATTGAGCAAACTATCTGTAAAGATGGGAGAGTCATGGAAGCCAAATATGATTCTAGATGATGGTAGTGATCTAACTGCTATGGTTCATGAGAAGATTTCCTGAAATGTTAGAAACTATTCATGGTGTTTCAGAAGAGACTACTACTGGAGTTCATAGACTTAAAGAAATGTTAGAAAAAGGTGAGTTAAAAATTCCTGCTATTAATGTAAATGACTCAGTTACTAAAGCAAAAAATGATAATAAATATGGTTGCAGACATAGTCTTAATGATGCTCTAAAAAGAGGAACTGATATGCTCCTTATGGGCAAAAGAGGTTTAGTTATTGGTTACGGTGATGTTGGGAAAGGATCAGCAGCCAGTCTTGCTCAAGAAGGAATGATAGTAAGTGTTGTTGAATCAGATCCTATTTGTGCGTTTCAGGCTTGTATGGATGGTTTTGCAGTTGTGTCCTGTTATAAAGATGGTGCTGTTTCAAGAAATGAAGCAGATATCAATATGCAAGTAATGGGTAACACTGATTTAATTGTTACAACAACAGGTAATGTTAATGTTTGTGACGCTGCAATGTTAGCTACATTAAAAAATACTGCTGTCGTTTGTAATATCGGTCATTTTGATAATGAGATTGACACTGCATTTATGAGAGATAACTATTATTGGGATGAAATTAAACCTCAAGTTCATAGAATATTTAGAGATACAAAACCTGATGGAACACCTGATCAGTTTTTTCTCAACTATCTTATTCTTTTAGCTGAAGGTCGATTAGTTAATCTGGGTAATGCAACAGGACATCCAAGTAGAATTATGGATGGCTCATTTGCTAACCAAGTTTTAGCGCAAATACATTTATATAAGCAAGGTTTTGCAAATATTAATGATGAAGATACAAAAGCAGAAATGATTACTGTTGAAGTACTTCCTAAAAAGCTTGATGAAGAAGTTGCTGCATTAATGGTCGCCGGTTTTGGAGGAGTTATAACTAAACTTACTCAAGATCAAGCTGATTATATTAATGTTCCTCAAGAAGGCCCTTTTAAAGAAGAAACATACAAATATTAGAAGTTCTTATACAATTATAGAGTTTATTAACCATAATAAGTTTCTAGTGAAGAGTGTTTATCTTACAATAAACACATCAGTTAAGTGAGAGGTGCAAAACATATCATGAAATATTGTAGCCATTGTCGTGCTCTAGTGAGCTTTATTGTGCCCGAAGGTGACAATCGTCAGCGTTATGTCTGTGACGAATGTGAATTGGCAATGATTTCATTATCTTAAATTCTATTGAGAAAGATTTCACGCCCTCAAAAGTATTTATTAAAAAAAATTCTGACAGAAAATTTGGAATAGGATTTGATCAGCTAATTTTAGTAAAGCTGCCTAATAAAGAAGATTCAGATTTCTTTATTAAGTTTTATAATGCCGATGGCGGAGAGGCTGATATGTGCCTTAATGGAATAAGGTGCGCTGTTTCGTATATTTGGAAACATAGCTTTGCCCCAAAAGGACCCTTAGTTCTTGAAACAAATAAAAAAACAGTAATCTGTAAGCCTTCTGGAAAAAATATTCAAGCATCATTTCAAATGCCGATAGAGGTTAGTAATGACAAGCTTTACTCATCTATTAAAAAACACCTTTTCATTGGTAAATACTGGCAACCTTCATCTGTGTATTGAAACAGATAATCTCTCTGATATTAATATAGATGAGCTTTATACAAAAATAGAGTCTATTGCCAAGCCTCATCAAATAAATCTTTCAATATACAAAAAAAATGAGTCTGAGATTAATATCTCAACATATGAAAATGGAGTTGGAAGAACTTTATCTTGCGGCTCTGCTTCAGCATCTGTAGCATTTTTAAGCATTAAAGATGGGCAGGCATTAAATATTTGCTCAGATGGTGGAACCCTGAATTTCTTGAAAGCAAATGATAAACTAATCATGCAAGGCCCTACTGAATTAAGTTTTAATGGAGTTATAAATGAGTGAATCTATAGACCCTAAAGATGTTGAAATTTTCTTACTAGATAATCCAGATTTTTTTGCATCAAGAGAGGCTATTCTGAGTGAGCTAGATTTCAAGCACGACTCTGGAAGTGCTGCATCATTGCTTGAAAGACAGATTAAAAGATTAAGAGAAGAGCAAAATACATTAATAGATCTATTAACCTCGTTTGTTGGAGAAGCTAAGGTAAATGAAGATTTATTTATTAAATCAAAAAATTTAACTTTATCTATTTTAGAAGCTAGTAATGATGAAGAGATTACGCAACAAATTGAAAAAGAATTTACTAAGAATTTTGGAGTTGATGAATGCTCGTTACGATTCTTTGATAACTCTGATATATCTAAACTTGAAGAGCAGACTGAACTATCTTTACATAAAGGCTCAATTCATTGTGGTAGCTTCTCCTCAGAAAAATTATCTATATTGTTCGAGAATACTTTGGTTCAGTCAGCTGTGATAGCTGTATTAGTTCATGGAAAGAAGATTGGTCTGCTCCAGCTTGGAAGTCATAATAGAGCTAAGTATCTTGGTGATGAAGATACTACATTTATTGAGTATGTCAGGGATGTTCTTGAAAAGAGATTGTCTTCCTTAACATCCAATGGTTAGGTCTAGTTTTTTTATAAAAAAAGATCTTGAAGCATACTTGCTTTATATAGGCTCAGTAAGGAATCTCTCTTTAAATACAGTTTCATCTTACGAAAGAGACCTTAAAAAATTATTAATCTATTTAAAGAGCCTCAATATAAAGTCTTATTCTGCTGCGACTGAATCGGTATGTACAAGCTGGATAGGTAATCTCTTTGCATCAAACAATAATCCAAAAAGCATTCAAAGACATCTGTCTTCAGCTAAAGGCTTTTTTAAGTTCTTACTTAAAAATAAACTCATAGAACTATCACCATTTGATTTAATTTCTGGACCAAAGGCTGCCAAGCATCTTCCAAATGTTCTATCTCCTGAAGAAGTGGAAATGCTAATGAATTTTAAGCCTTCAAATAATCTAGAAATTCGTGATCTGGCAATTGTTGAGCTTATGTATTCATCTGGTCTTAGAGTTTCTGAGACAGCTGGTGTTGATATAAAAGATTTTGAAGAAGATATGGAATTTATAGCAGTATTTGGTAAGGGTTCTAAAACCAGATTAGTTCCAATTGGGCGCTTTGCAAAAGAGGCAATAAGTAAGTGGCTTTTAGAAAGAGAAAAGATAGAGGTTGAATCTGATGCTGTTTTTATAAATTTAAAAGGTGGCAGAATAACTACAAGAAGTATTCAGTTAAGACTCAAAAGATTGGCGTTAAAACAAGGGTTACCGCCTGTATATCCTCATATGCTGAGGCATAGCTTTGCTACACATATACTTGAATCTGGTGGAGATCTGAGAACTATTCAGGAGCTTCTGGGCCACAGCTCTTTATCAACTACACAAATATATACAAAATTAGACTACCAACACCTGGTAAAAATCTATGATGAGGCACATCCTAAGGCAAGAAAACAATGAGTAACATTAAACTAATAACATTTGATCTTGATGATACATTTTGGGACATAGCACCCGTAATAATTAAAGCAGAAAGGGATACAAGACAATGGCTACATAAAGAGGTTGGTGAAATTGAATGGGGCTCGATGAGTGATTTTCTAGGGATAAGAGAAGAACTAATAAAGAAGACCCATCCTTATATTGGGATTTGGGAAAATTAAGAAGGGAAATATTTAGATTTAAGCTTGCTCCTATTGCCTCTGATGAAGCTGAACTAAATGAGCTGGTGGAAGATTCCTTTAATTATTTTTTAGATAAAAGACATGAGGTTATTTTTTATGATGGGGTAATTGATGCGCTGAAAGATCTATCTACTCGATATGAATTAGGGGTTTTAACAAATGGGAATGCGGATATTAATAGACTAAATATTGGTGAATACTTTAAATTTTCAGTTAGCTCTGTAGATGTACAAAGCAATAAACCTGATAAGGGGCATTTTCAAAAAGCTTTAGATCTAAGTGGTTTTAGTGCGAATGAAGTTTTACATATAGGCGATCATCAAATTAATGATGTTATTGGTGCAATAAATACTGGAATGAAAGCTATTTGGTTTAATAAAGAAAAAGTTGATTGGGAACAAGAATACTTAAAGCCAGAGGAAATTTCAGACTGGTATAATTATGAAATTATAGATGAGATAGCTTAAATGAAAGAAGATAGAGTCTTAGATGCAATAATTTCAATAGTTGGCAAAGAGCTTAAGGGGATAGAATCTAAATTAGCTGCTCCTGAGATTAATGCTCTAGAGAAATTGAAACCAGGAATTGAAAAAGTTCTTAGTTCTGCTGGATTTGTATCTGAATCCAAATATTATCAACAGAAATTTTGTCAAAAGAAGAAAGATTAAATAAGTTAACTTCAGAAATTTCTCAAAAAGATTTGATGCTTGATAGTTTATCGTCTCAAGTTGATTTGCGATCTTGAGCTGCTGCTTTGACATCATCTAAATTGACTGCCTCTCCGACTTGAATAACTCCTACCATTGCTAACATTGCGTGAGGATTACATTGATAAACATAAACTCCCTCACTATCAATGGTAATTGAGATATCTTCATTCAGCGCACCCATCCAACCATCTGCTCCAGCAGGAATCATGCCAGGAATAGTCTCTGAGTTATGCGAAACATCAGTTGCTTTAAAATGAATTGTGTCACCTTTTGAGACTTTAATAACTGCTGGCTCAAAAATCATGGCGCCGCCATCACCCATATTTAACATTTTTACAATATGTTCAGAACCTTCAGATAATTCTATTTTTTTAACTTCTGCGCTGCTTGCAGATGCCATTGAGTTAGCTGGAGCTGGCTTGCCGCAAGGCTGGCCCTCTAAACATATTTTAACTGGTACGCTAATTCTAGCTATGACAGAGTCTTCGTATTTTTTTCCATTAAATATAAATAAAAAACAAATAGGTAAAACTAGTAAGTAAGTATATTTTTTAGTACCTAATGTCATTGATATCTCCGCTTATGAGTTACTTTTTTGAAGTTCGATAACGTAATCCAAAACTTCTAGCATTTCTTGTCTACTTGGCTTGGATTCAATAATATACTTTCCATCTACAATGATCATTGGAACGCTTGTGATTCTTAATTGTTTTGAAACTTGAATGCCTCTACTAACTTTCTGCTTTACTGCAAAGGAGTTCAAATATTGTTTTGATTTTTCTTCCTCTACACCTAATTTAGATAAAAACTTAACAACTGACTTTTGGCTAGCGAGAAAATTATTCTCTTTATGAATAGTTGTGAAAACTGCGGTATGTGCGCCTTTGCCAAGCTTTAAAGCCTCAATAGTATGATACAAAGATGCATGCAATTGATGGATTTGGCTCCAAGTGACAGGCATTTTAGAAAATTTAACGTAGTCTGGTTTATTGGCATCCCAATTATTAATTGTAGATTCGAACGAATAACAATGATTACATCCATACCAAAATATTTCAGATACCTCGACCATTCCATCTTGTCTAACTGGTAAAGGGTTATCTATTAATTGGAAGTCTTTGCCTAGTTTGTACTCAGCTTGAAGATTGACATTAAAAGCTATTAACGTAAATCCAAAGATACATAACAATAAGTTTTTATAATTTTTATTCATATAGTCCGTGCATATAGTTTGCTAAAGCGTCCATTTCATCGTCACTTAAATTTTTAGAAATTGCCTGCATTACCAGGGCGTAGTCACCAGCATTTCTTTCCTTAGTCCTATATGCTTTTAATGTTGAGACTAGGTAAGCTTTTTGTTGTCCAGCAACCGATGGGAATCCTGCTAAAGCATTGCCAGCACCATTAACTGAATGACATGCTGTACATGCTGGAATAGCTTTTTTCATATTGCCGCTTCTATATAATGCTTCTCCAAGAGCTAAAAGCTCTTCATCATCTTCTGCTTGACCATTAGTCTTTGTTTGCGATGAATAATAAGCTGCAATATTGAGTAAATCTTGATCTGAATAAGCGTTTAAAAGTGGAACAACCGAGCTCATAAGAGCATTTTCACGCTCACCATTCTTAAAATAATTTAATTGATCAAGTAAATATTTTTGATTCTGTCCAGCCAGTGTAGGCCATGCAGGGCTAATGCTATTTCCATCAGTTCCATGACATGCAGCGCAAGCTGCAACCATGTTAGCGCCCTTTAATGCATCACCGTCTTCAAAGACATTGGGCATCTTTTTTTCAGCTGCCATGGTACTTATGCTAAAAATAAATACCGTCGCAAATAATATTCTTATAGACATTTGTTTGAGATTCCTTAGAGTGGGTATTATAAACATAGCTGACACTTAGATAAACGATTAAATGCAAAACCTTTTTAAAAATACTGAATTCATGATGGGTGCTACTCAGTATAAAAACCTACCTGAGGATACTGGTGTTGAAATACTTTTAGCTGGCAGATCTAATGCTGGGAAATCTAGTGCGCTGAATGCTTTAACTGAGAATAGAAAATTAGCTCGAATAAGTAAGACTCCTGGAAGAACTACTGAAATAAATTACTTTAGAGTAAATGAAACTTTAAAGTTTGTTGATTTGCCTGGCTATGGTTATGCAAAATCTGGATATTCAAGAAGAAAAGACTGGGGACCTCTTCTTGGTCAATACTTTGAAGAAAGACAATCATTCAAAGCTGTTCTAGTCTTTATGGATATTCGTCATCCTTTAAAAGATACTGATCTTGAGCTTATAGGCTTATGCAAAGACTCAGAAGTTGATTGCATACCAGTTCTAACCAAGAGCGATAAATTATCAAAAAATAAAGTAGCTCAAACAGTAGCTAAGGTATCAAAGGACTTGGGTGGAATGGATACTTACGCTGTATCTTCTAAGGATATTGTTGGTTTTATAAAGCTAAGTAAGCTACTTCTTTCCTACTAAATAGGGGTATGGCGTCGACGGGGTATTCGCTATCTCAATAACTTTAATATTTTCAGTAATTCTTTTAGCTATCAATAAGTGCTCTATGCCTTTGATTAGATCTCCCTCAAATAAATAAGAAAGCCCAAGAAACATATTTACCTGAGCAAGATCATTTTTATATTTGAAGGTTAATTAAAATCTTGAATTAATTAAAGTTGTCTATAATTTCTTTATATTTATTCTGTTTGAAGCAACTCTCGGTAAGTATTGAAAGCCCAAGAAGCCGAAACTTATTCTGCCCTCCCTCAATAAAACTCCAGTTGTCATATAAGAAATCATATGCATACTTTTGAGCTTGTAGATAATCTTTTTCTAGAAAAAATATCTTAGCTAGCTGAAGATTCATATAATGATAATCGTCTATTTTTTCTAAGCTCTTCTCTTTAGCTTTCTGTAACTTGCCTTTATCTATAAGCTTATTGACCTTATTTAATTCAACAGCTCCCCCTCTTGAAGTAAATACTTTATTTTCATCTAAAACAAATCTATATATAACTTTAATTCCATCTAAAACAATTGGACTTCCGAGGTATGTTGCCGGCTTATATCGTAGTGCTAATGCAGCTCTCAGAGCCTCTTGGCAAAACTCATCTTGACATTCACTTCCACGCTCTCTTTTTGTATAAGTAAAAGTTGAGCTAAAGACTTTATGGTTGAATGTCTTGCCTTCTTTATCTATTGAAAAAACTATTACAACAACCCCATTTCGGCTTTTAGCGTGCATTGATGTTGGATAATTGTGTTGTTTAACCGTTATTGCCGGCTCAGGATATTCAAATCCATCTAAATAAAAAGATATATGCTTATACTGAGTTTGGAATAAGATATTTTGAAATGGATGAAGATTGTCCGCATTACATGCAGTTTTAAGTCTATCTTTGTCTTCGAGACCTTCGTCATTTATACAAGCCTCCAGATCTAGCAACAAATTAGAATATATTTCTAATAGCTTAGTATTTAATGATGGGGATAGGTCTTGGTTTGAGTTAGCAGTTAAAGAATACAAAAGGAATATCAATAGGCAGTTCTTGAAATTTATTATTACTTTGTTAATTGGATATTTATAGAATTATTTATATGTAAATATTATACACATACCTATAAATAGTTTCTTAGTGAGCTTCGTTCCAGTTTGAGCCGATAGATGCTTCGACGATTAAAGGAATATCTAGATCAACTGCAGCTTCCATAATTTCTTTTACTTTACTAAGAACTTCTTCTGATTCTGATTTCTTGGCTTCAAGTATTAATTCGTCATGAACCTGCATAATCATTTTAGTGGTATCTGGGGCTTCATTTGCTATCCAGGTATCAACATCAAGCATAGCCTTTTTAATAATATCTGCTGCGGAACCTTGAAGGGGCGCATTAATAGCCGCCCTTTCTGCTGCCTGCCTTCTAAGGCCATTTGCTGCATTAATTTCATTAACATAAAGTCTTCTGCCCATAATGGTCTCAACATAAAGATCTTTTTTAGCCTCTGCTCTGACATTATCCATATAGTCTCTAACTCCGGTATAACGTTCAAAGTAGGTATCTAGATAAGATTGTGCTTCTGCTCTTGTAATATCAAGCTGCTTTGTAAGACCGAAAGCAGACATGCCATACATGAGTCCAAAGTTTATTGCCTTTGCACTCCTTCTTTGATTAGAATCGACATCTTTAATATCAACTCTAAAAATTTCTGCTGCAGTTGCTGAGTGAACATCTAGATTATTATTAAAGGCATTAGTTAAATTTTTATCACCTGATAAATGCGCCATTATTCTTAATTCAATCTGAGAATAGTCAGCTGAAATAAGCACATTACCTTTTTCAGGAACAAATGCTTCTCTAATTCTTCTACCTTCTGCCGTTTTAATGGGTATGTTTTGTAAGTTTGGCTCTGTTGAAGAAAGTCTTCCAGTAGAAGTAACTGCTTGATGATAAGAAGTATGAATTCTCTTAGTCACTGGATTTTCCATCGCTATAAGACTATCGGTATAAGTCGACTTGAGTTTTGCCAGTGTTCTGTATTCTAAAATAACTTTTGGCAGATCATATTCTTCAGCTAGTCTTTGCAGAGTTGCTTCATTCGTTGAAGGTTGTCCTTTGGGTGTTTTTTGTAAAACTGGCAACCCTTGTTTCTCATAAAGAATCTCTAAGAGCTGTTTGGGTGAATCTAAATTAAATTCTTGCCCGCCAAGCTTATAGGCTTCTTTGGTTAAAATCTCTATTTTTTCTCCAAGCTCTTTTGAATGCGCGGCCAGCTTGTCCTTATCTATTTTTGCGCCATTTGTCTCTGTTGTTACTAAAGCGAGGACAAGGGGATACTCAATTGCTTCTAATAAGTTTAATTGGCTATTTTGCCCTTTGAGTAAATTTTCTAGATGCTTATAAAGCCTTAATGTGATGTCGGCATCTTCTGCTGCATAATTAGTAGCAGTTGCGATATCTACTTTAGAAAAATTAATTTGTTTTGAGGCTGTGCCTGTTACATCTGTATATTTGATTGTTGATAGCTGAAGATAATGCTCTGCCATCCTATCCATGCTATGTCTTGTTCCTGTGCTATTTAAAACATAAGACATCAACATAGTATCTGCTAAAAAAGCAGAAAGCTTAATTCCATGCCTAGCTAAAATAGGTATATCAAATTTTAAGTTTTGGCCTATAGCTTTTCTCTGATTTGATTCTATTGAGGCTCCTAAAATACTTACTACTTTATCTAAAGGTAGTTGCTTTGGAGCGCCCTCATAATCGTGGCCAATAGGTATATAACAACCTTTGCCTTCTTCAACAGACAATGAAATTCCAAGTAAATCTGCGGTAATAGTATCTAAAGACGAGGTTTCAGTATCAATGGCGAAAGCAATGCATTTGTCTAGTTGCTTAGCCCATTTTTCTAAATCTTCTAATTTATCTATAGTTTCATACTTACTATTAACAACTGCGACTTCTTCAGCAGTTTTTTTAACTCCACCTTCTCCAAATATTTATATAAAATCTTACGATAGTTCAGCTAAAGCTTCATAGCATTATTTAAAACTAATAAACCTTCAAAATCTGTTTTTAGATCTAGATCACTCTTTAAAGATACAAGCTCAATATTCCTATCGAGATTAGGGGGTATATTTTGCTATTGTAGAGATACTTACAAGCTCAGCATTAGCCTTAATAGTCTGGTACCTCCAAATTCATTAAGCCATTTTGCTGCTGTCTTCTGACCAACTTTTGGGACCCCGGGTATATTATCTGAAGTATCTCCAACCAAAGCTAGCATATCTCTTATTTGATTTGGCTTAACACCAAATTTTTCAAATACCATAGTCTCATTAAAGGTTTTGTGAGTCATAGTATTCATTAATGTAGTAAAAGGATCTTCAACTAGCTGCAGCAAAATCCTTATCGGAAGTCATCATATAAGTTTGAAAGCCTTTTTTTTCGGCTTTTTTTGCTAATGTACCAATTACATCATCTGCCTCATAACCATCTACAAATAACTTAGGAATATTGTATGCATCAAGTAATGCATCAATATATGGAAGTGCATCACGCAAGCCATCAGGCATTGCTTCTCTATGGTTTGTAATCTTTATAAATAGAATGTCTAAAGTTTTTTCCCTTAGCATCAAAAATTGCTAAGTAATGAGAGTTAGGATTTTCATTCCTAAGATTGCGGAGCATATTCGTGACGCCTTTGACAGCTCCAGTGGGTTTACCAGTTGAGGTAGAAAGTGGAGGCATAGCATGATAAGCCCTATACAAATAGGAGGAGCCATCGATGATAAATATTCTGTTTTTCATTTATAGTTAAGTTAAAATCTATTATGTCATTGGTATTTTTTAATCTCTATAAAAGAAAGGATTTATAGGCAAATATGTTTCAAAAAATTATAAATATGTATCAAATATTGTATTAGTTATTCCATTTGAAATTGCATCTTTTTTAAAGCTATTAATCCATTGTTTAAATAATTTTTCTGTTTGAACCTTAGAGCTTGTCCTCTTTGTATTCTTACAAGATATATTTTTGGTGTAATTGCGGTTATGTCATTGATGGGATTCTTGATTAAAAAGTTTTATATCTTAAATAAGTTATTAATATCTTTGCTTCAGTTTATGGAATCGCTGTTTCATTAAAACTAATATATCTTCAAAATCTATCACCTGAAGAAATTGCTATGTTGCCAATGGGTTGTGATATGCCTCTTGAAACTCAAATTGAATATTTTGGACTGTTTGGTGGTCTTGCAAATGCTTTTAAGGGCGGACCAGCATGTGCTGAGGAAAGCTGGAGGTTTATATTTAATTTTGCAGAATGGGGTTTGGTATTTTTTATTATTTATTTAATATCTACTCTTGGAAAGCTTAAATTTGGTAGTAAAACTACATAAAAATATGCTGTAAAAGCCGCTGAATTGAAGGTAAAAACCTATATTATTGACTTTTAAATCCTATTAAGATTAACTTCACTACAAAATAAGGCTGATTATTATTGTTTAATATATTTATTGAACTCTCTTAGTCCTATAAAATGATTTGGTAACTAAAAATATGAACATGGAAATAAATACATCAGAAATCTTTGAATTAGGAACAGAAGAGCTAATTGATGTTGCTGTTAAAAATAATGAAGGTGTTATAGCAAGCAATGGCGCTTTTTCGGCTATCACTGGAGAGAGAACTGGCAGAAGTCCAAATGATAGATTTATAGTTCAAGAATCAGGATCTTCTGATTTAATAGATTGGGGCTCTGTTAATAAGCCTTTTGATGTTGATAAATTTGATAAGCTATGGAATAAGGTTGAATCATACATAGCTGAAAAAAATAGATATGTCTCTAAGGTTCATGTTGGCTCTCATGTCGATCATTACCTTCCCGTGAAAGTTACTACTGAAACAGCTTGGCATGGCTTGTTTGCTAGATTGATCTTTGTTGTTCCTGAGGTCCATAATCCTTCAAATAAAGACCAGTGGGAAATTTTAAGTGCTGCAAATTATGAATGTAATCCTCATGAAGATGGAACTAATTCAGAGGGATGTGTAATCATCAACTTTGCTCAAAGAAAGGTTTTACTTGCAGGAATGAAATATGCAGGAGAAATGAAAAAATCTATGTTTTCTGCACAAAACTTTTTATTACCAGCTAAAGATGTCCTTCCTATGCATTGTTCTGCAAATGTTAATGCCGATGGAAAAGTAGGCTATCTTCTTCGGACTGTCTGGAACAGGGAAAACAACCCTTTCCGCAGACCCCTCCCGCGTGTTGATTGGCGATGATGAGCATGGCTGGTCAGAATACCGTTTTTAATTTTGAAGGGGGTTGCTATGCAAAAACTATTGATCTCTCTCAAGCAAATGAACCTGTTATTTGGAATGCTATTAAAAGCGGCAGCATACTAGAGAATGTTGTCTTAAATGATGCAGGAACTCCCGACTATTCAGACGTAACCCTTACTCAAAATGGAAGGTGTTGTTACCCACGAGCATTTATTAATGACGCAATTCCAGAAAATGCTGCTGGTGAGCCTGATTCGGTTATTTTCCTTACTTGCGATCTAACCGGAATTATTCCTCCTGTATCTATATTATCTAAAGAAGCAGCTGCCTATCATTTTCTAAGCGGCTATACAGCCAAGGTTGGTTCAACAGAGGTTGGTTCTACTTCAGCGATTGAGTCTACTTTTTCAACTTGTTTTGGCGCTCCTTTCTTTCCAAGACCAGCTGGAGTCTATGCTGATCTTCTTATGAAAAGAGTGGAAGCTTTTGGATCTAAGGTCTATCTTGTAAATACGGGTTGGACTGGTGGACCTTATGGCGTTGGCTCTAGATTTAATATACCAACAACTAGAAGGGTTGTTAATGCTATTCAAAATGGTGAGTTAGAAGGCGTTGAAACACAAAGCATTCCTGGGCTAAATCTAGAAGTTCCTTTGATGGTTGAGGGTGTTAAAAACAGAACTTCTTAATCCTGTAAAAACTTGGGATGACCAAAACGCTTATGAGCAAACTGTGAAACAAGTTGTTGCTGAGTTTGAAGAAAACTTTAAAAATTTTAGTGTTAATGATGAGATAGTAAAAGCTGGCCCAGGTTTTTAATGTTTGATGAGAGCTTTACTAACCAACTTAAAAGTTGGAATGAAAAGACTTCATTAAAAAATCTTAAATTTAATAGAGGTATTGAACGTGAAACTTTAAGAGTTATCTCATGATGGCTCTATTTCAAAGCGACCACATCCAAAATCACTAGGCTCTGCTTTAACTAATCCATACATAACTACTGATTTTGCAGAAGCTCTCATTGAATTAGTTACACCTAAATTTGATAATGTTGATGATCTATATTCTTGTTTACAAGACTTGCATGTATTTACTGCACAAAATATTGATGAAGATGAGTATTTATGGGCGCACTCTATTTAGAATTATTTATAAAAGAATCTGATATTAATATTTCTAATATTGGACCAAAATTAAAATATGATGAAGTTGGTTCAGAAAGTTTTTTACCAACGAACCTAGCATCATGCAATGTGTTTCAGGAATTCATTATAATTTTTCAATTGATGCAGCTTGTTATAAGAATCTTTTGGGTGATGAATATACTCAAGACATGGTTGATGAAGTTCGTATTGAAGGTGAATTAGGAATTTTAAAAGAAATTTTTGGTTTATCTTAGCTCAGTTATCAGCATCTCCTGTCGCTGATAAATCCTATGTATCTGGAAGAAGCATGATCTTGAAGAGTTAAATGCAAATGATGTTTTTATGCCCAATGCTACTTCTTTAAGGATGAGTAATATTGGTTATCAAAGTCCTATTCAAACCTCACTTGGTATTAGATATAACTCTTTAGATGGTTTTATCGAGTCAGTTAAAAAGGGTATTAAAATTCCTCATCCAGACTTTAAAAGCCTTGGGCTGCATGATCCCGAAGGCAACAGACACCAAATATCAGATGGAATTATTCAAATAGAAAATGAGCTTTATGACACCATTCGACCAAAAAGAACTTCGTCGGAAGGCTTAAGACCAGCCAATGCACTGAAAGAGCATGGCATTGAGTACGTTGAAGTAAGGGGTGTTGATATAAGTCCAGATACTCTTGGGGGCATTTCTAAAGATCAAATGCGTTTAATAGATTTATTCTTAATACATTGTTTTGTCAGCGAGAGTCCGGAGCTAACTGATGAAGAAAATATCCAATTACAAAAAAATCATACTGATATGGTGGCTTCCGGTCGAAATAATTCAACCAAATTGCAGAAAAAGAAGAAATAGATATTAGGTTATACTCCATTATTTATAAAGCGCTTGAAGAAATTAAAGAAGCTATGGAAGGAATGCTTTCTCCAAAATTTAAAGAACAAATTGTTGGAACAGCTGAAATAAGAGAAACTTTTAAAATCACTAAATTTGGAACCATTGCTGGATGTTATGTGACAGATGGAAAAATTAATCGAAATCACCAAGTAAGAATTATAAGAGAGGGAATTGTAGTTTACTCTGGAGAGTTAGGTTCTTTGAAAAGATTTAAAGACGATGTTAAAGAAGTCTCAAAGAAATATAGAGGCTTATGTTGAGCAATATAACTCACAAATTTAGGAGATAAATAATGAAAGCTTTGCAGTGTGTTGAATTAGGTGGTCCAGATAAACTTAAAATAAATGAAGTTGAATCCCCTTCGGCTATTCCTGGGCATGTTGTCATAGATGTTAAATCAGGCAGTATAAACTTTCCTGATGTTTTGATGATTCAAGGACTTTATCAATATCAACCTCCTCTACCTTTTACTCCAGGCGGTGAATCAGCAGGAATCATTTCAGAAATCGGAGAAGGTGTAACTAAATTTAAAGTTGGTGATAAAGTTTTTGCTATGACTGGAACCGGAGCTTTTGCAGAGAAGATATTAGCTCATGA
This sequence comes from uncultured SAR86 cluster bacterium, assembly GCA_905181645.1. Lineage (GTDB taxonomy): Bacteria > Pseudomonadota > Gammaproteobacteria > Magnimaribacterales > D2472 > MED-G78. Next base: position 305,757 of record CAJIYN010000001.1, on the reverse strand, counting down.
AAATAGCTGCACATTAATACCAGACTCAATGGATTATGATTCAGCAGCAGCTCTATCAATGACCTATGGAACTAGTCTATATGCACTTAAGCAAAGAGCAAATATCCAACCAGGTGAGACCTTGCTTGTTCTTGGAGCTTCAGGTGGTGTTGGTATAGCTGCTATAGAACTAGGGAAAGCTATGGGTGCAAAAGTAATTGCAGCCGCATCCACTCAAGATAAAATTGATATGTGTATGGCTCATGGAGCTGATGAGGGTTTTATATATCCAAGTGGTAATCTTGATAGAGATCAGCAAAAGCAACTGTCAAATAAGATTAAAGAATTAACAGGAGGAATGGGCGCAAATGTTGTTTATGACCCAGTTGGCGATAGTTATGCTGAGCCCTGTCTTAGAGCAACTGCTTGGGAAGGTAGGTATCTTGTTATTGGTTTTGCTGCAGGCGAAATTCCAAAAATTCCTCTGAATATAACGCTTTTGAAAGGATGCCAAATTGTTGGTGTGTTTTGGGGAGCATGGGTTGGCTTATTCCCAGATGAAAATAAAAAGAATTTTGATGAGTTATTTAAGCTGCATGCAGAAGGAAAAATAAATCCAGAAGTTTCGCAAAGATACGCTTTAGAAGACTCTGCTGAGGCTTTCTCGCATTTAGCAAATAGAAAAGCTAAAGGAAAAGTAATAATTAATATCTAGTCTTGGGTGACAGATTGGTAGGTCAAGGAAAGTCTTGAGATATCAAATGGCGGTCTAAATATTCCTGCAAAATCTCCGTCTGGATTTAATAAAATAATATTATTGGCATGACTGTCTAAATGTTTATGCTCTTTCCTTTGCCTACAGATGCTGAAATTGTTAAAGCTCCAACTGTCTTATTAGGAACTGGTGAATCTATTTCTGGAAGAATTAATGACTGCAAATCTGAATATATAATCACTGCAGATGAAGGTGTTAGGGGCGGAAACTCTTACAACGGGCTGGGTACTTGTTTCATCTAAAGTTGGTGAAGAAGTCACATTGGTTTATGCAAAAAATGGAAGATTTGCAACTATTTATATAGCGCCAAAAAATACAGTAGCTGGTTTTATTTCTGGTGATTATGGAAGTGATATTGATATATCGGTTGTCCATCCAGATGCTATTGGAGCTCAAAACCCATATAACGATCTAAGCTATGAAAATCTGCCAGAATCTCCTTAGTTAGGCTGAGTTACCGATTGATAGGTTAGTGATAACCTGGAAATATCAAATGGCGGTCTAAAAAATCCTACGAACTTTCCTTCAGGATTTATTAAAATAATATTATTTACATGAGCATCTAGATGATCATGGTTATCATCTTCATTGTTCATTGGCGGCATTTTATTATTTACAGCAAGCTGGGTTGCGAGACTTAATAACATAGGCCTTGTATTAGAAACTCCCATAAAATCCTCATCGAAACCTTTGGCATAGGTGTCTATAATCTCTGGGCTATCTCTTTCTGGGTCTATGGAAACAAGAACCCACTGCTTATTATCTAATTGGTAATTCTTTTCTTTTAAGACCTTAATTAACTTTGAAAGTTGATACATTGTTGTAGGACATTCATCTGGACATCTGCTAAACCCAAAATACATTAATGTCCATTTCCCAATTAAGTCAGATTTTGTAAAAGATGAATTATTAGAGGAAAAGAATTCAAAATTAGATATCTGCTTAGGCTTCTCAAATAGAAATAGTCCATTTACCAAAAGCTCATTATTATTTAGTACTCTTGGAGTTGTAAGTTTGCTTATAAATAGGCTCATTACAATAATGATAAAAACTATTATTAGCGCTAGATTTACTTTGATTCCTTTTTGCATCTATATAGCTATAAAGTGGTCAACTATTAAGGCAATGAAGATAAGAAAAATATAATAGATTGAAAACCAAAAGGTTTGCATTGCATATTTATCATCATCACTTAAATACAGTCGAACTGAGTAAAACAAGAAAAGTGAGCTAAGAATTAAAGCTGACACTAGATATATTATTCCAGACATAAGAACAATATATGGAAACAAACTAACTAAAAATAAAATAATCGGTATATAGAGTTATATGCACTCTAGTATATTGTTCGCCATGAGTTACTGGGAGCATAGGTATCTTTGCTGCGTAATCATCTTTCCTATAAATTGCTAAAGCCCAAAAATGTGGTGGAGTCCAAATAAATATTATCAAAACAAGTAAAAGAGCATTTGGTTCAATCGTGTTAGTAACTGATGCCCATCCAAGCAAAGGGGGAGCTGCACCAGCTAATCCACCAATGACTATATTTTGTGGTGTTGCTCTTTTGAGATAGATTGTATAGATAAAGGCATAACCGCCTAAAGCCAAGATTGTAAGAATGGCTGTTAAGCTGTTAACAAGAAATATAAGTATTGCTGCCCCAAGCAGTCCAATCGTTAGAGCAAAAATGGAAGCGTTTCTAACAGAAATTTCACCCTGCGGTATTGGTCTTTTATCTGTTCTATCCATTTCAGCATCAGCTTCTCTATCTATGATCTGATTAATAGCAGCCGCTGAGCCCGAACATAACCCGATGCCTATTAAAGGAACAATAATATCTATCAGTGGAACTAAAGTTTCGCTAGCAAGAACTATCCCCACAAGTGCACAGAGCAACATCATCAATACAACATTGGGTTTACAGAGTTCGTAGTAATTTCTAACTATAGTCATCTTTTCCAGGCTAAATAATTAATTGTTAGCGTTATGATTAAAAGTAATGCAGCTACTAGATTATGCGCTATAGCAATATAAAGAGGTAAAACATATACAACATTCATGATACCTAATGATATTTGAGTTAGTAGTATCACGCCAACTGAAGATGCTAATGGAGCTGCCGCTGTAAACCAAAGTTTGGATATTAATATTAAATATGCGAGCATTAAAATTAAAGCGGTCACCCTGTGAGAATAATGAATTGCAACTCTTGCATCATTATCTAGCAACCCGTAAAGTAATTTGGCCCAACCTCTTGATTTAAATTAAATCCATTCTTGAAATCCATATCAGGAGAAAAAGAACCCTGGCAGGTGGGAAAATCCGGGCACGCTAGTGAAGCATAATTGGTACTTGTCCAGGCACCTAAAAATATTTGAACTAATAAAAGTACCAAGCAAGTTAAAGCTATATATTTAACTTTTTGAATATTAAAAGTATTCAATATGGGAAAATTTCCAGCTCTAATAAAGATAAAGAAGAATAGTGATACCGTTGTGAAACCACCAAAGAGATGGCCTGTAACTATAATTGGTAAGAGTTTTAGACTAACAGTTAAATAACCGAAGAGCCCCTGGCAGCAAATAAATGCTAACAGACCGATAGACCATCTTCTTATAGACTTGTTTTCATTTTGCTTAAAAGATAGAGAAAGAAAGTACTATGGCAACTAACCCTAATGTAGCAGCAAAATATCTATGAACTACTTCAGGAATCGCTTTATTGATATCATATGGAAACTGTGGAAATCGTTGCTCAGCTATCGCAACATCTAGCTCACTAGTTGGAAAAACAACAAACCCGTAGCATCCAGGCCAATCTGGACAACCTAGTCCAGCATCTACCAACCTAGTCCAAGCGCCTAAAGCCACTACAACAAAGCCAAATAAAACTCCAAATAGAGATAAATTTCTTATGTATGTCATTAAATTAATACCTTCAAATCTTTTAAGATTTTCTTAGGATCAAGATCAACATTAAAGTACATAACAACTCTTCCGTAAGGATCTATAACAAAAATTGGATTATCTAGAGTAAGATCTAGATCAGAATTGTTTTGTAAAGAGTTAAAGAAAATATTTGAAGGATCTTTATAGATGCCTATTCTGGGATATTCGCTCTTTGTATTTTTTATAGCTGCTTCTAATTCTTTATTATTATAAAAAGTAACACCACTTCCTTGGATTACATCCCTATTTAAAGCTACATTTAACTGACGCATAAGATATAAAGAGTTTTCAGCTTTATCAGGATCAGTGACATAAACTCCCATAATCCATTTTCCATCTTCAAATGAAATAGTTTCATCGTTTTTGTAGATATCCATGTCCGTTACATCAAAGTATTCATTGAAAAATACTCCTTCATTTTTAGTACCTTCAGGTGAATATCCCATACTAAAATAAATTGAAGACAGGGCTACAATTAGAATAGGAGTTAATAAGATAAATATTAATGCTATTTTATTTTTCATAATTTTTATTTTTTAAACCAAAATATATATACATCCCACATAAAACAAGAAACATAGTAAACCACTGAAGTGCATATCCATAATGTTTTACTGGAGGCATATTTGTTGGTATTACTTCCATATAATTTAGCGCATCCTTAAAGGTTGGTTCAGCAACTAAAATAAATGGATACAGCTCTTCTGGATATTCTTTTACAAGGTAATCTAATGATTGGGTCTGGCTTATCTTTGGCCATGTTTTAGATATTAACTCATCAGACAGAACAAAGCCAAGCTCTGGTTTTACAAGTAACCCACTAAGGTCTGCAGATAGGCTTTTGATAGGTATGGCTGGTAAATTTACTCTAAAGTCTTCTTGTTGTATCCAGCCTCTATCAACAAGCAGTAATTGCTCTGATGACTTTAAGATAAAAGGAGTAAAAACTTTAAAACCTACGCGACCTCTAAAAATTGTGTTGTCAATTAAAATTTGACGTGATTCATCAAATGTTCCAGATACATATACACGCTGCCATTTTTTTGAAGTTGAACTAAGCACAGAGGGTTCTGCTTTAATTGCTGCATTAAATGCATCTAATACCTGTTGTTTGTTTTGACCTCTTTCTATCTGCCACACGCCCAGTGCAAAAAATACTGCTGCAAAGAAGATAAAAAATACTGAGATTTTTGAAGAATATTAAAAGATTTGTTTCTAGTCATATCTAAAAAAAAAACTATGTTTTACAATACCCGCAAGATGTTATTAAAAACTACAATATTCATTGTAATCGCATTAATCCTTTTAAGTTTAGTAAGTAGCCTATTCTTTCTCTTGAAGGATCAGGGCTTAACCGAAAGCAAAAGAACTGTTTATGGTTTAGGAGCTAGAGTTAGTCTTGGGATCTATATTAATAATTTTAATTACTTATGGTCTTTATACAGGGCAGCTAGGTAATAGCGTTCCTTGGGACCAAGTTAATTAAATTATATATACAAAGAAAAATAACATTACCCAAACAACATCTACAAAGTGCCAGTACCATGATGCTGCTTCAAAACCAAAATGGTGATCTTTTTCAAAGTGATTAAAGAATACTGATCTAACAAGCATTACTGAAAGCATGAACTACTCCAGAAAAAACATGGAAGCCATGAAACCCAGTTAATAAGTAAAACGTCGAGCCATATATTCCAGAATTAAGGGTTAGTCCGTAATGTGCATATGCTTCATAGTATTCTGCAGCTTGGAGTCCTAAAAATATTACAGCTAAGCCGACTGTTGCACCAAGCCATCTATTAAAAGCTTTTCTGCTTCCATTTTTTAAACCTAGATGAGCAAAATGTACGGTAACACTTGAGCTTAGAAGAATGATTGTATTCCAAAGAGGTAACCACTCAGCAACATGCGACCAACCAGGAAAAGCCATACTTTTATCAGCCATCTCGTATGCATCTCCAGCATCTGGAGTAGCTATAACTGGCCACGTATTTTGGAATCCAGTCCAAAAGTCTACGCCCATCTCTTGAACAAATGCAATTGGTGCGCCTTTCTCTCCCTCACCTGCTAACCATGGCACTGCAAAATTTCTTACATAAAATAAAGCGCCGAAGAAGGCCCCAAAAAACATAACCTCAGAAAAAATGAACCAACCCATGCCAAATACAAATGATTTTTGTAATTGAGCGCTATCTAAACCTGCTATATGTTCCTTGGTTACAGTTCTAAACCAAAAAAATAGGGTCGTCGCCAAGACTGCTAAGCCTGAGTAAAGAACATATACCGCGTTACTGTTCCATTTATTGTTCCACCAGCTCCCATGACAAGAAGAAATAATGAAACAGCAGCAAAAATTGGATATCTGCTTGAATCAGGTACGTAATAATTTCCACCGCTCATATCTTAAGACCCCGCATGATCACCATCATGATCCATTGTTATATTGTGTTCTATCTTGCTATCAAAGATAGTGTATGAAAGAACAATATTCTTAATATTTTCAGGCAGCTCATCGTCAACAACCATTTTGATTGGAAGAAGTATTTCTTCACCAGGCATTAATTCTATGCCTGAAACAAAAACATTCTATTTTTTTAATATAATCTTTTGCATTAGAGGGCGCAACGCTATTAACAGCCCTTCCAGTCATCATCTTGTCAGTAGTATTCTTTGCATAAAATGTAGCTTCATAAAGCGTTCCTGTCTTTATTTTTGAAACTTTTTTTGAGGGTTTAAACTCCCAAGGCATGCCGGCATTATTGTGAGAAATAAACTGAAGCCCAATTTCTCTGCCGTCATCGATAACCAATTTTTCTACATCTTTTGATTGAAAAACTTTACCGTTTATTCCAGTAACTTCACAAAAAACATCATATAAAGGAACAAGAGCAAAACCAAATGCAAACATTAAAGGGACTGCGGCTGAAAGTTTTAATATAGTCTTTCTCTTATTGCCCATAATTAACTTACTTTAGGTGGCGTACCAAATGTATGATATGGAGCAGGTGAATCCACAGTCCACTCTAAACCTCTAGCACCTTCCCATACTTCGCCAGTTGCTTTTTTGCCGCCCATTACTGTTTTAATTACTATAAATAAGAAAAATACTTGTGAGAAACCAAATAAGAATGCTCCAGCTGTTGAAACCATGTTCCAATCTGCAAACTGCAGTGCATAATCTGGAACCCTTCTAGGCATACCTGCTAATCCAATAAAATGCTGAGGGAAGAAAGTAACGTTCACTCCAATAAATGAAAGCCAGAAATGAAGCTTACCTAGTCTTTCGTCATACATATTTCCACACCATTTTGGTATCCAGTAATAGACTGCTGCCATTATTGAGAAGATAGCTCCAGGAACTAATACGTAATGAAAATGAGCTACAACAAAATATGTATCGTGATACTGAAAATCAGCTGGAGTAATAGCTAGCATTAATCCAGAAAAACCACCCAAAGTAAATAGCACTACAAAAGCACATGCAAATAGCATAGGTGTCTCAAATGTTATTGAGCCTCTAAACATTGTTGCTATCCAGTTAAAGACTTTTACTCCAGTTGGAACAGCAATAAGCATTGTTGACCACATGAAGAATAATTCTGCTGCAAGAGGCATGCCAACTGTAAACATGTGATGAGCCCAAACTACAAATGAAAATTGCGATAGAGGCCATTGCATAAACCATTGAAGAATATCCAAAGATAGGCTTTCTAGAGAAGGTCTCAATAATATGAGAGACAATTCCAAAGGCTGGAAGAATCATAATATAGACTTCTGGATGCCCAAAGAACCAAAATATGTGCTGAAATAGAACGGGATCTCCGCCACCTGCTGCATCAAAGAAGCTTGTACCAAAGTGAATGTCCATTAACATCATAGTTACAGCGCCTGCAAGAACTGGCATAACTGCAATAAGTAAATATGCAGTAATTAACCAAGACCATACAAACAATGGCATTTTCATAAGCCCCATTCCTGGAGCTCTCATGTTCATGATTGTTACTATCACATTAATAGAGCCCATTATTGATGAGGCTCCCATAATATGCACAGAAAATATAAAGAAGGTTGTGCTTGGTGGCGCATAAGTAGTTGAAAGAGGAGCGGATACAATGTCCAGCCAGCTGCTGGACCACCACTTTCCATGAATAAAGTACTAAGCATCATTGTGAATGCAAAAGGTAATATCCAAAAACTTAAATTATTCATTCTTGGTAAAGCCATATCTGGTGCACCTATCATCATAGGCACCAGCCAGTTAGCAAGACCTACAAAGGCCGGCATAACCCCTCCAAAAATCATAATTAATCCATGCAGAGTAATCATTTGATTATAAAATTCTGGCTCGACAATTTGCATTCCTGGCTGGAATAGCTCGGCCCTAATAATCATTGCCATGGCTCCGCCAATTAGGAACATAGCAAAACTAAACCATAGATATAATGTACCTATATCTTTATGGTTAGTTGTGTAGAACCATCTTTTAAGACCCTTAGCTGGGCCATGATGACCATGATCGTCGTGGTGATTTTCTATTACAGCACTCATATATACCCTCGTTTAATACTAAATTTTATTTTGTTTATATTCAACTATATCTTTTGGAACAACTATTTCTCCGTCCCCTTTTTCTGCATTACCCCAAGATCGCCTTGTATAAGTAATCACAGCTGCCATATCAACTTCGGCAAGTTTTTCTGCATAAGATGCCATTGCAGCTCCTTGAACTCCTTCCATCAAAATTTCTATTTGGCGAGCTTTATTATTTAAAACTATGTCACTTCCTGCAAGAGCAGGAAAAATTCCTGTAACACCTGCACCACTAGGTCCATGACATGCTACACAGTTAGTTATGTATAGAGATTCCCCTCTTGCTACAAGCTCTTCAGCTGTCCAGTCTTTTTCTGTTAATTCAGCTAAAGCTATTGCTGCTGATTGTTTTTCTTTTATCCAAAGATCATACTCATCTTGCTCAACAGCCTTTACTACAATAGGCATAAAGCCATGATTTTTTCCACAAAGCTCTGTGCATTTCCCTCTAAATAGTCCTGGCTCATCAACAATAGTCCAAGCAGTATTTATAAAACCAGGGATTGCATCTTGTTTTATAGCAAACGCCGGTACCCACCATGAATGGATAACATCATTTGCTGTTATAAGAAATCTAACTTTCTTACCTACTGGGATTACTACTATTTCATCAACTTCTTGGAGATAGTTTTCACCCTTAGGAACTTTGTTATAAATTTCATCTTGATCAGTTGATAGGTTTGCATAAAAATTAACATCATCTTCTAAATATCTGTACTGCCAGTACCATTGATGACCAACAACTTGAATGTTTACATCTCCAGCTTCGTCATTATAAATAGACTGAAGGGTTTTAGAGGCAGGCACTGCCATTGCGATAAGAATTAAGAATGGAATAATTGTCCATGCTAGTTCCACTTTAGTGTTTTCATGAAAAGTTGCTGCAACAGGATTCTTTTTCTTGGTGAATGCATACATTGAGTAAAACATGACGCTAAACACTACCACGCCAATAGCAACACATATCCAAAAAATAAGCATGTGAAGATCATAGACTTCTCTACTTATAGCAGTTGCACCTTGAGTCATATTGAGATCTTCCCATTCAGCTAAAGCCTTGTTGGAAAGTGCAAAAAATATAACTGTAAATTGTGTTTTAAATGAACAAATTAAACTTCTAACATTAGTCATGTATATCCCTTATAACCAGTTTTTTTATAGAACATTTGATGCCGTAAAAAGTTACTCAGTTTTTATGGCTTTAATTGCGTGTATTCTATAACTTTGACGAATAAATTACTACTTTTTAATCTTATTAAAATCTTTAATATCAACAACATTAACTGCCTTAATTGTTGTATCTTTTTTAGGGTCTTTTATGGAGCCAGGCCTATATTCTTTGTACCCACATTTGGCACAAAATATCTCATCATCATCTTGATGAATTGCTATGGAGTCCTGCTCTGAACAACTGGGGCAAACTGCTCCCGCAATAAATTGTGTAAATTTTTTCAATTTCTTAAATCTCTAAGCTCATCAGCAATGCTTGTTGTTGATGGCAACACACCAAACCACTCATAAAAAGATAGTGCAGCCTGAGATATCAACATACCCATGCCGTCATAAGAATGATCAGAAATATTATCTGCCCAATTACAAAATGCTGTTCCTGTTAATGAATAGTTAAGGTCATAAAAAACTGTTTTCTCGTTAAAAAAAGTATCTTCTGGTGGTAAAAAATTACCAGTGAGCCCAGCAGATGACCCGTTTATAACCAAATCATAATTATTAGCTCCTAGTCCAAGAGATATATCGATCATGTGCAAATATTTAGAATGCAGCTTTTTAGACTTTTCCTCTGTCCTGTTAATTAAAGTTATAGATTTAGGTTTGGATTGGATAATTTTAAATAGAACACTTTCAACAGCTGCTCCCGCACCAAGAACCAATATATTTTGATTCTTAATCTTAATATTTTTTTCATCCATGTCCTTAATAAGGCCTTAAACACTTTAAGTAATTTATTTGAGATTTTATTGATTGTATTTACTGCATCTATAAAAGATGCCTCATCAGAAAGATTTTTAATTATTCTTGCTACAGATTTTTTATGAGGCAAGGTTATATTTAGTCCTTTAGCGTCTTTTGAGAGAAAAAATTCTTTGACAAAGGCTTCTAGGTTTTCATCTTCAACTTTATAAAAACTGTAATCTAAATTTATATTTTCCTGCCTGCCAAATCGTGAATGTATAAATGGGGATAAAGAGTGATCTATAGGAGAGCCTATAACTCCTAATTTATATAATTTAGACATTATTTATAAATTTTAACCTCTCCATTTCTTTTTTAGGCTTAATAATAGATTTTTTTCATTTTTTTCAAAAGATTTATCTTTTTTATAGACCCAGGAAGCTTTTGGAGGCAGTGAAGCAAGGATTGACTCGATTCTTCCACCTGATTGAAGGCCAAAAGAGGTCCCTCTGTCATATAAAAGGTTAAATTCAGCATATCTTCCTCTTCTATACTCCTGAAAACCTTTATCCTTAGCAGTATATTCACGACTTTTTCTAAGATTAATTATCTTTAAATAGCTATTGAGGTAGGTTTTAGCAGTATTTTTAAGCATTTGCATAGATGCATCTAACTCTAAATCATTGAAATTATCAAAAAATACCCCTCCAATACCCCTTTTTTCGTTTCTATGCGGCAAAAAGAAATAGTCGTCACAGTTTTTTGCAAATTTTTTGTAATATTTCTTATTAAAATGATCAAAATTAAGTTTTGCATCCCTATGCCACATCAAACAATCTTTCTCATATGCAAAATATGGAGTGAGGTCATAACCACCTCCTACCCACCACTCAATGATTTCTTTTTTCTTGTTTAGAAGTAAAAATAATCTAATATTCATATGACTTGTCGGAATGAAAGGATTCTTTGGATGAGTAATAACGGATACCCCCATCGCTCTGTACGAAATTGCTTTTTTATTCTTTATATTATCGCGAGCTGATTGAGGAAGTTTTGTTCCAGAAATAGATGAAAAATTAACAGCCGCCTTGTCAAAAAATTTACCATTTTCAATTATATAAGTTCTTCCACCGCCTCCCTGTGATCTGGTCCAATTATCATCGGAAATTGTGCAAGATTTAGTAGTTTCAAAGTCACAATAATGATCTATGATTTCATTTTGTATTTCTTGAAAATGTGCTTCTAGTTGTTTAATCATCAAGCCCTTATGACCTCTTGAGTTTGTAGATCTATTATAGAGGTAGGTCTATTTAAAATTCCAATAGGTTTGTTATAAAATGCAACATCACTAAAATCAAAATTATTTTTTATTTCATCAATATTGATAGATTTTGGCTCTCCAGATATATTTGCAGATGTAGAAACCATTAGACTTTTAAATCCTTCTATTAATGATTTTATATGATAGTGAGTACTTACTCGTATAGCTAATTTACCACTTTTATTCTGCAGATGATTTGGCATCCTTTCTGGATCATATTCATATAATATAGTTGTAGGATTTACACCCAGAGTCTTTATAAAATCAATGTCTTTTTGTGCTAAGGGTGCTAAATAATTATTCATTGCTCCCAAGCTTTTGCATAAAAGAATTAAGCTTTTATCTGCCGGTCTTTGCTTTAATTCATAGACTCTTGCAACAGCGTCTTTATTAAATGCATCACAACCAATGCCCCATACACCCTCTGTGGGATATATTAATATTTTTCCTTTTTTTAGCCACTCAGAAGCGTCACTCTGAGATAAGAAAACTCTCACAAATTATGCATTTAAATTCTTGTTTTTTTCCAAGACTTCGTTAGTTAAATTCGTTCTGTAATCACTTAGTTTTTGCGCCATATCGTTGTCTGAAATTGCTATCATTTGTATAGCTAAAATTGCACCATTCTTAGCGCCAGCTTTCCCAATTGCAACTGTTGCAACAGGAATGCCTGGGGGCATTTGTGCTGTCGATAATAGTGCATCTAAACCTCCAAGCCCGCCGGATTCAATTGGGATACCTATTACAGGTTTATAACTATGTGCTGCAACTGCGCCTGCTAAATGTGCCGCCATTCCGGCTGCTGCAATGAAAACCTTACACCCATTCGATTCAGATGTTTTGATCAGCTCTATGACTTGATGAGGGCTTCTATGAGCCGAAAGTACACTTTTACTGTATTTAACCCCAAATTGATCAAAAATCTTGAAAACCTCACTTACAACAGGCAAATCAGAATCAGATCCCATCAAAATTGCTACAAACGGCGTACCCATTCTGTCATGTTTACATTAACCTCTTAAATAATGCAGATTATAAATTAAGAGATTATAATATGCCAATATGTCTATTTTAAAAATATTAAAGTACCCAGATCCAAGATTGAGGACAGTAGCAGAGAATGTAACAAAATTCGACAAAAGTCTCTTAAAAATTTTGTCTCTGACATGCTAGAAACAATGTATGAAGAAAATGGGATTGGTTTGGCCGCCAGTCAAGTAGATTTTCATGAAAGAATTATAGTTATAGATATATCTGATGAAAGAAATGACCCGCTTATCTTTGTAAATCCTATTGTGAAGGTATTAGACAACAAAAGTCTTGTTCCTTGTGAGGAAGGTTGTCTTTCTATTCCTGGTGCAAGCGTTGAGGTAACTCGTCCTGATAAAATCCAACTAAATTGGTTAGATGTAAAAGGAAATGAGCACGAAGACAATCCTCAGGGACTTTTGGCAGTATGTATACAGCACGAGATAGATCATTTGCAGGGAAAATTGTTAGTTGACTATCTGAGTCCATTAAAAAGGGCCCGTTTAAAGAGCAAAGCTACTAAATAGCTTCTTTTAGAAGAATTTAGAAGATTTTAGAGGAACTTACTGATAATGAATATAATATTTGCTGGAAGCCCGGCCCCGTCTGCAAAGATACTTAAAAGACTGCATTTAGATGGTATTAATATTAGTTTAGTTATATCACAACCTGATAAAAGAAGTAAAAGGGGCTCAAGCACAGATCCCAGCAAAGTGTCTATAGTCGCACAAGAGTTAAATCTTAGAACAATTAAACCCTTAGATCTTAATGATCCAGATTTTAAGAGCTTAGTTCAATCATTAGATGTAGACTTTGTAGTTGTATCGGCATATGGAAAAATTATTCCCCAGTGGTTACTTGAGCATCCTAATAAATTACCTATTAATATTCATTTCTCTTTGCTGCCTAAATACAGAGGAGCTTCTCCAATTCAATCAGTCTTGATAAGTGGCGAATTTGAAACTGGGATAAGTTTTATGAAAATGAATGAAAGAATGGATGAGGGCGATATTATCAAACACAGCCCTATGGAAACTTTATAAAAGATAATAAAGATGAATTAGAAGATAGATTATCTGATCTGGCTGCAAATAATATTAATGCTATCTTGAAGGATGTTCTGGCTGATAATTTCAGACTAGAAACTCAAGATGAAGTATTGGCTACATACTGCTCAAAAATAAAAAAAGTTGATGGTGAAATTAATTTTAAGGAATCTTCTGAGGTTATATTAAGGAAATTTAATGCTTATAAAGGCTGGCCTGGTTCATATTTTTTACATAAAGAAATAATGGTTAAGGTGCATGCAATGCATATAGATAATAGTAACTATGATGCTGAACCAGGCTCAATCTTAAATTTTGATAAGCTTGGAATACTTGTAAAAACATATAATTCAGCGATAGTAATCACTTACTTACAGTTTCCCCATAAAACCTTTAGGTACTACAAAAGATTACTTACTTAAGTTTTTTTACCAAAATCAAAGAATATTTCTAGGGGTTTTAATTCTATTAAAAGAGGTTTAATTTAAGAGGTTATGAAAGTAGTAATTTTAGGTGCAGGTAAAGTTGGAGAGAGTTTAGCAAGAAATTTATCACAAGATGGCTATGATGTTTCTCTTGTAGATCTTGATAAAAGTAAGATTGATTATCTTCAAGATCGGTTAGATGTTGCCGCAATAGTTGGCCATGCTGCTCATCCTAATTCATTTAAAAAATGTGGGGCTGATAATGAGACTATTGTCCTTGCAGTTACAAATAATGATGAAGTAAACATAGCTGCATGTCAGATAGCAAAAGCTCAATTCTCTGTTAAAAAAACTATATGTAGATTTAAAGACAATACCTATCTAAGTTGCCTTGATTCATTTGGTGAGAATGTAATTGATATTCCTATAAGTCCAGAAAATGAGGTCACTTCTCATTTAAAGGATCTAATAGATCATCCTGGTGCAGAGCAGATTGAGGAATTTGCAGATGGTAAAGTTAAATTAGTTTCAGTAAAGGTAAAAAAATCTGGAAAATTAGTAGATAAGGCACTTAGAACTATTGAAGATGATATGCCCGGCATAGAAAGCTATATTCCTTCTATTTACAGAAAGGGGAAACCCTTCATTCCCTCTGGCGATACCATAGTAAAAGAGGGTGATGAGGTTTATTTTGTTACAGCAAGCGAAAATGTAGATGCTGTGGTTAACGAAATGAGGCTTGAGCAAGGATACTCGAGAGTAATGATAATTGGTGGTGGGAAAATTGGCTTTGCTTTAGCTAAAACAGAATAAAATTTATATAAAGTAAAAATTATTGAATGTCCTAGAGATGCCATGCAAGGTTTCGAAAATTTTATACCAACGAATCTTAAAGCAGATAATGGTTTAGATGAAGAAGTTTTAATGGAAGCAAATATAGATGAAATTGAAACTGTACTTGCTTTAACTAATGATGATGAGGATAATTTAATGGCTTAGATCTAGCTAAAAAGCTTGGAGCAACAAAGACAATGGTTATATTAAATAATCCTTCCTATGTAAATATACTTCCTGGATTTGTAGATAGTTGCATTGCCCCTCATAGGCTTACAGTGTCATCTGTGCTGCAACATCTTAGAGAGAGTGATGTTGCCCAAGATGTTATTTTAAAAATGCACTCAGGAGCGGAGGCTCTCGAAGGAATTGTTCATGCAAATGAATATACAAGTGATTATTTTGGTAAATCTATAAAAGAATTACCTCTACCTGAAGAGGCTTCAATAGGTGCAATTGTGAGGAAAGGCGTTGTGGTAATGCCATCTTCTGAAATAGAGCTTTGCATAGAAGATCATCTTATTATCTTCCTTTCTAATAAAGAGAAGGTCAAAGAAGTAGAAAAGTTATTTACTAAAATCTAATGAACCTTAAAGCTATTTCTAATCTATTTGGCATTCTGCTGATGCTGTTCAGTTTGTCATTTATTGTTCCAATAAGTATTTCACTTTTATATAGTGACTCTAGTCTGAATACTTTTTTAATTACTTTTCTTTTGGTTCTTGCCTCGATGTTCTTTTTGGCAGTCTTTATTCACATGTTTAGAAGTCTTTATTATGGCTCTTATAAGGAGCCTAGAGAGGTCTTGTGGATACTGGGTGTAGTTATTTTTCTTCTTATGATTATTACAGCTTTTATGGGTTATGTTCTTGTTTGGGGTCAAATGAGTTTTTGGGGTGCAACTGTTATTACTAATCTTGTTGCAACGATACCAGTTGTAGGAGAATCTATTCTAACGTTATTGTTGGGAGGATTCAGTGTTGATAATCCAACCTATAGCTGTCATGCCTATTCTTGGGATCGGTGGCGGCCAAATTTATAAAACTGAAATTCCTGGAGCAATGAGTGACCAAAAGCTTACACCTCGAATTACTGAAACTGCAAAAGCGTTATGGACAATTTATTTTGGTCTAACTGTGCTTTGTGCTCTTATGTACTGGATTGCTGGCATGAATGGTTTTGATGCAATAGCCCATAGCTTAAGCACTGTTTCAATTGGCGGATTTTCGACTCACGACGATAGCATCGGATTTTTTAATAGTTTTGGTATAGAGCTTGTTTGTATAATATTTTTATGCTGCTCTCTGCCTTAAGTTTTACCTTGCACTACTTTGCAATATATAAAAAGAAACCTTTAAAGTATTTTTATGATCCAGAGCTTAAGTTCTTTTTATCGATCATGGCTTTAATCTTTGTTATTTCATTGTTAATTAATCAGTTTTCAAATAATAATAATGGCTCTATTAAAGACTTATTGTTCCATTCTGTATCGATAGTCACAACAACAGGATTTTCCACAACTGATTATTCTTTATGGCCATCAGTTATTGGGTTTCTATTATTAATTGGTGCCTTTATAGGCGGCTGTTCTGGTTCAGTTGGAGGAGGGATAAAGTCATGGAGAATTTTGATTATGCTAAATCATGCGCACAAACAATTAATTAAAATTATTCATCCTCGCGCAGTGGTATCTGTAAAGATTGGTTCTAAAGTTGTTGATGGTTCTGTTGCTGAATCAGTTTGGGGCTTCTTTTCTATTTATGTTATTTCATTTATGTTGCTTTTATTTGCTCTTCTTGCCACCGGTCTAGATTTTACTTCAGCTTTTTCTGCAATTGGCGCTTGCTTAAATAATCTGGGTCCAGGGCTTGGTGAGGTTTCTGCAAATTATTCTTCTGTTACCAGTGCAGGTAAAGGCATTTTAGCATTTCGCAATGATTTTAGGAAGACTAGAAATCTTCACATTATTAGTTTTATTTACTCCAATGTTCTGGAGAGGATAGCTAAATACTCAAATAAGGATTATCTATTCCTGTCTGAGGTTTTTTAAATCTTTTGTATTCCCAAGAATAATCTTTAGGATTAATATTTATAAGATTTTCGATATCTTATTTTATACCACACTTTCATAGGATAAATATATGTCGCCTAAATTTTTAAAGAATTTTCAGACGCGCTAAATAGCCCTATATACAATAGAGGTTTTCTTGTTTTGTTAGCCAGGGAGGGTATCAGAGTTGTTGTGTAGGCTTCTCTACCAAAGAACTTTGCATATTCACCCATCCCGTCTTGAGGTACCTGGTCAGATGCCATAATAATTACTTTATTTTTATTGATTGCTTTGAATAGCTCTTTTACACCTTTGTAACTAGTTGAATAAACTTTACTCTTTAGCTGCTCTCTATGTTTTTTTACATGAGCATCCGCAATCTTATTTTTAATTGGTTTGTATATTCCAACTGTGGGCGTTTGGGAATTAATCCACTGCAGAAGCATGTCTACACTTCTATTATGAATTCCTGAGATCAACAGGCCGTTTTTCTCTTTTAATGCTTCGGACATTAAATATCTATTATCTACCCTGATAATATTTTTTGAGATTTGTTTGTTAGATCTAGATAAAGAATATAGAGTTTCATAGAAACTGCATGCCGTTTCAACAAAGCTTCTTTTAGCTAAGCTTTCTTTCTCATCTGTTGATAGGTTTGGAAAACATGTGCTTATGTTTATTAAAGTTATTTTATATGCTTCTAATAAAGTCGATCAACATAGTTATATCGAAACGGCTGACTTCGCCCGAATGCCAAAGCCAATTTTTAAACCTTATAATTTATCTTTAATTAAAAAAAACTGTTATTAAATATATAATTATTATTTTACAGGAATATACTGGGTTCTATGATCTTGATCTATTCAAACACAATATAAGGAAGTACGTTGGCAGCTAAAACAATGGAAGAGCTTGTTGCTCTTTGTAAAAGAAGAGGTTTTATTTTTCAATCAAATGAAATATATGGTGGTCTTCAGGGTCTTTATGACTATGGGCCATAAGGTGTTGAGTTAAAAAATAATCTCAAAAGTGCCTGGTGGAAATCGATGATTTACGAGAGAGATGATGTTGAAGGGATCGATACTTCAATACTAACTAATCCTATGGTTCTAAAATATTCTGGTCATGAGGAAACATTTTCTGACCCAATGGTTGATTGTAAATCCTGTAAATCAAGGTGGAGAAGTGATTTACTTGAAGATAATAAGTGCCCTGGCTGTGGATCTTCAGACCTAACTGAACCCAGGCCATTTAACTTAATGTTTAAAACAAATATAGGTCCCTATTGATGATGGTAAGAGTTTCGGTTACTTAAGACCTGAAACTGCTCAGAGTATATTTACTAATTTTAAAAATGTTGTTGATTCTACTTCGAGAAGGCTGCCTTTTGGTATTGCGCAAATTGGTAAAGCTTTTAGAAATGAAATAACGCCTAGAAACTTTATTTTTAGAGTGAGAGAGTTTGAACAAATGGAGTTAGAATTTTTCTGTGCAGCTGGAACTGATGAGGAGTGGCATAAGCTTTGGATAGAATCAAGATTAAAGTGGTGGGAAGATCAAGGTGTGAGTAAAGACGTCTTAGAGCTATATCATGTGCCTGCAGATGAGTTAGCTCATTATTCAAAAGCAACCGTGGATATTATGTATAAATTTCCACACGGCCTTGAAGAGCTTGAAGGTATAGCAAATAGAACTGATTTTGATTTAGGGTCTCACAGTAAAAATCAATCTGAACTTGGTATAAGTGCAAAAGTAAATGAAAATAAAGCCTCTAATGCAAAGCTAGCTGTTCAAGATATTGAAACAAATAAATGGAGTGTTCCATATGTTATTGAACCCTCAGCTGGTGTAGATAGGGGCGTTTTAGCTGTTTTAAATGAAGCATATAGCGTGGAAACACTTGAGGGCGGTAAAGAACGCACAGTTTTAAGCCTAAAACCTCATTTATCTCCTATTAAAGCCGCTGTAATACCTTTAAAAAGAAATCATGAAGGTCTGGTTGAATTGCTAAAGATATTAAAAATACCTTACAGAAATTAGGCATGGGTAGAGTGATGCTAGAAAATTCTGGAAATATTGGTAAAAGCTATCGGCGTCATGATGAAATTGGAACTCCTATGTGTATAACGGTTGATTTTGAATCTCTTGAGGATAAAACTGTTACGGTTAGAGATCGAGATACAATGGAGCAAAAAAGACTTAACACAGAAGAGTTAGTTAATTTTTATCAAACATATTTCGATTAAATCATAATCAGTTATGAAGTCACTTATTCAACCTTTACCCAAAGACCTTATTGAAAGATATAAAAACTGGAAAAGTGATAGCTTTGCTAACGATAGAGCTACTTATGAAAACCTTGCATTAGAAGGCCAGAGCCCACCTGCCATGATTATTTCTTGCTGTGACTCAAGGGTGCATGCAACTTCCATGTTTGGTGCTGAAACTGGAGAATTTTTTATACATCGAAACATTGCTAATTTAATTCCACTCACCAAGGCCAATGGGAGTCTATATACCTTCAAACTCTTACCCATCCGATTTCCAGTATTATCAAGCAAGAATTACTCTTCATACCTTTTTTTGGGTGGGCTGTAGCCTTTATGAGCCCTATCCCAATTAATAGAAAGAATAAATTTAAGAGCCTAAGAAAAGTGATAGACACAGCAAGAATACGGCTTGAGGACGGTTTTTCTGTTCTTGTTTTTCCAGAGGGAACTAGAATAAAGCCAGAAAGCGGTATTGCAGAATTTAGTAACAGTTGTGGGCTTATATCAGCTCAAAATAATATCCCTATACTGCCTATATGTCATAATTCAGGTAGGTTTTGGAAAAATAAAAAATTTATTAAAAGGCCTGGAACTATAAATGTAAGTATTGGTCCTCTTTTTAGCGGAAATGACCCCAAAGCTTTAACTAAGGAAGTTAGAGAATGGTTCGGCAGCAGGTCTAGCAGGCATTAGATATCCAGATTCATCACAGATAGCGCGTTTGTTTCAATAAATTCACGCCTCGGCTCAACTTGGTCACCCATTAACGTGGTAAACATCAGATCAGCGGCTATCGCATCTTCAATTGTCACCAGAAGCATGCGCCTGCTGGCAGGATCCATAGTGGTGTCCCAGAGTTGCTCTGGGTTCATCTCACCAAGCCCTTTATATCTTTGAACCTCTAGACCTCTTGTTCCATTTTTTGAAAGTCTTGCTATTACAGCATCTTTTTCAGACTCATCGGAAACATATTCATGCTGTTTTCCTTTTGTTATTTTATATAAAGGTGGAAGAGCTATGTATATATGGCCTCTGTCTACTATGTCAAAAAACTGTCTATAAAATAATGTTAAAAGAAGTGTCCGAATATGAGATCCGTCAACATCAGCATCGGTCATAATAATTATTCTATGGTATCTAAGTTTATCAATATTAAACTCATCTTTCCCTATTCCGCAGCCAAGGGCTTGATAAGTGTTCCAACTTCTTGAGAGCCAAGAACTTTATCAATTCTAGCTTTTTCTACATTTATAATTTTTCCTTTTAAAGGGAGGATTGCTTGATTCTTTCTATTTCTTCCTTGCTTGGCAGAGCCTCCAGCTGAATCTCCCTCAACAATATATATTTCTGATAAAGCAGGATCTTTCTCCTGACAATCTGCAAGTTTTCCTGGCAAGCCAGCAATTTCAAGGACGCCTTTTCTTCTTGTCATTTCTCTTGCTTTTCTAGCAGCTTCTCTTGCTAGGGCTGCCTCAGCAACCTTTGAAAAAATACTCATGCCTTCTTTCGGGTTTTCCAGCTTATATCATGAACATAGCTGTCAATATCTACTTGATTTTCAAAAGCTATAAACGAGGAAACTAATTTTTCTTTTGTTTGAGAAGAAAACTTTGGATCAGGTATTTTTGCTGAAATAACACAAGTAAGACCTTCTCTTACGTCTTCACCAAGAAGGTCTGTAGGTATTTTTTTGCAGAATTATTTTGCTCTACATAATAATTAATGGCTCTTGTAAGAGCACCCCTAAATCCTGCTATATGCGTTCCACCATCTGATTGAGGGATATTGTTTGTATAACAATATATATTTTCACTATATGACCCTGTCCACTGAATCGCAACTTCTACACCAATATCATCTTTGGAAGACGAGAAATATATTATGTTTGCATTAACTTTGTCTTTTTTTTCATTTAAATTCTCTACAAATGCTTTAATACCGCCTTCATAGTGAAATTCTTCTGTCGTGTCTGTTCTATGATCAGACAATATAATCTTTATTCCTGAGTTTAAAAAAGATAATTCTCTGAGCCTCTTAGCCAAAATATTAAAATGAAATTCTGTATCTGTGAAAATCTCTTTGCTAGGCATAAAAGTAACTTTGGTTCCGGTTTTTTTTGTCTTTTCGCCTTTAATTAGTTTTGTTGTTGGGTCGCCCATGGCATAAGTTTGATTATAAGTGTTGCCATCCCTAGATATCTCTAGCTCTAGATTTTCAGATAAAGCGTTAACTACAGAAACCCCGACGCCATGTAAACCACCAGAAACCTTATACGAGTTATCATCAAATTTGCCGCCAGCATGTAAGTGTCGTAAGAATTAATTCTGCAGCTGAAATGCCTTCATTTTTATGAACATCGACTGGTATTCCTCGGCCATCATCTTTAACAGTCACGGATCCATCTTTGTTAATTATTACATTAATGTCTGAACAATGGCCTGCCATAGCCTCATCAATACAATTATCTAAAACTTCAAAAACCATATGATGGAGGCCTGAGCCATCATCAGTATCGCCAATGTACATACCAGGTCTTTTCTTTACCGCCTCTAAGCCCTTTAAAACCTGAATATTTGACGAATCATACTTTGCTTTATTTTCTTTTTTTGGCATTTTTTATTAACTCAATTGTTCCACGTGGAACTTTTTAATATTAATTAATTCAGCCTCTATTTTACTATTAATTTGGTCCTCTATGTTTGAAAAAATCACTTGATTTTGAATAAGCTTTAATAAGGATATATAAATATTAAATGTATCAATATCTAGTTCTGATTTCACATCGTCAATAAGAAGAGTTGGTTTAATTCCGTAGATAGATCTTAGTACTTCATGTTGAGAACAAAGCCATATAATAGCTAAAAGTTTTTGCTCTCCCCGAGAGAGTATTTCTTTTGCATCTACGTCTTTTATAAAGATCTTAATATCAGCTTTGTGAGGTCCTCTCGTAGTTACTTTTCTTCTTATGTCAGTATCTCTTTCTTGATTTAAAGTGCTTATAAGGTCTTGTGAATTACACCACCCTTGATCATATTGAACATCAATATCGTTTATAAAAATTTTTTCAGCTTTAAGGTTAAGGCTTTTTATTATGTTGCTAAATTCATTTTTAGTTTGATCAAAAAAAATTTTACGTTTGTCAGTTAGAGTCTCGCCTAATGAAGCTAACTTTTCGCTCCAAGGCTCTAGCGATGCAAGCTGTCTATCTTTTAAAAGTTTATTTCTTTGTTTCAGTGCTCTGAAATAAGCAAACCAATTAGCTGAATAACTCTCATCACTTAAAAAAACTGCGCGGTCTAATATTTTTCTTCTAAAGGCTGGAGCAGCCTCTGTAAAGGAAAATGTTTTATTATCAATAATAGTGGCGGGGAAAGTTTTTGCAGCTTCGCTAATTGTTATTTTTTTGTTATTTAGTTTTAGTTGGATAGATTTACTTCTTTCTTTATAGGCCTCTATTATGAATCCAGATTCATTATCATAGGCCTTGAGGCTAAAGCTATTTTTATCAAGCATAACAGCTGATTCAATATTGCTGCTTTTAAAAGATCTTCCGCTGCATACAAGATA
Source organism: uncultured SAR86 cluster bacterium (assembly GCA_905181645.1). Taxonomy (GTDB): domain Bacteria; phylum Pseudomonadota; class Gammaproteobacteria; order Magnimaribacterales; family D2472; genus MED-G78. The sequence continues at coordinate 283,012 of CAJIYN010000001.1, read as the reverse complement.
CACAGCTTCAAGGATAGAGGTTTTTCCTGAACCGTTTCTACCAAAGAAAAAGTTAGCGCCAGAAGAAAGATCAATCTTGAGGGAATCGAAACATCTAAAGTTTGATAGAGTTATAGAGCTTAATGCCACTATATAAGCAGAGGCATAACAACATATTTTAGATGTTGGCTATTTGGCGGTGTAATTAAGCAGCTTTTGTCTGCTCCGAAGAAATGGATTTCACATTCATCATCATCTAGCGTTGAAAGTATTTCTTGAAAATAATTTACATTAAAAGCTATATCTAAAGCTTCTCCTTCATAGTTGGTATTAAAGAACTCTTCGCCCTCTTCTTGCTCAGGATTATTGGCTGATATCATAACGCCTTCGCTAGATGTAACCATTCTTACGCCTCTATATTTATCACTAGAGAGTACGCTAACTCTACTTAAAGCTTCAGAGAATTTTTTTGTAGAAACCTTTAAAACTGAGCTATCTCCAGATGGTATAACTTGTTCATAGTCAGGGAATTTGCCTTCAATCAACTTACTAACAAATGAGGCATTTGGCGTACTAGTTTTTATAGAGCTATTGCTTAGGTTAACTTCCACAACACCCTCTACATCTCCAACAAGCTTAGCTATTTCATTAATTGATTTTCTGGGAATTATTCCACTTGTGTTGTTTGACGAGACTGCGTCTAGATCTGTTGATGCTATTGCTAGTCTGTGCGCATCAGAGGCTACTGCAAGGATATTTGAGCCCTCAACGGTGATATAAAGGCCGTTTAAGTAATGTCTCCAGTCCTGATTGCCCATAGCAAAAGATGTTTTATTGATTAATGATTTAAGTTTCTTCGAGTCTATTTGAATGGCCTCTCCCTCACTCTCTTCTTCAAAAATAGGAAAGCCGTCACTTGGCAAAGTTTTTAAGTTGTATTTACCTGTTCCAGATTCAATCACTAACTTATCTCCATCTAGAGATATATGGATTTCTGAATCATCTGGCAATAGTCTGCAAAGCTCACTTAATTTTTTTGCTGATGCTGTTGTTTTGCCGCCACTAATGAAGTTAGAAACCACAGAGCTTGTGGAGATTTGTGATTCAAGGTCTGTTGCTGTTAACTGCATAGAGCCCTCATCTACCTCGATTAATACATTAGATAAAATGGGAAGTGTTTGTCTTTTCTCAACAACCCCAAGCGTTGAAGATAGGGCTTTTACTATATCTTGTTTTTTTACGTAAAAATCCATAATTAGTTTGTTAATGCTCTGTTTAAATTTCTATAATCCTCTTCCTGGGAAGGGTCTTCCTTTCTAAGTTCTGCAATTTTTTTACAAGCATGAAGAACTGTGGTGTGATCTCTTCCATTAAAAGCTTCTCCTATTTCTGGCAGGCTGTGGTTTGTTAGCTCTTTGGTAAGTGCCATTGCTAATTGTCTTGGTCTTGTTATAGACCTGCTTCTTCTTTTTGATAAAAGATCAGATAACTTTATGTTGTAGTACTCTGAAACAGTTTTTTGAATATTTTCTATGCTTACCATTTTAGCGGATATCACAAAAAGATCTTTTAATGCATCTTTAACCAAGGCAATATCTATCGGCTGATTTGTAAATTGTGAGTTTGCGATTACCCTACGAAGGGCTCCTTCAAGCTCTCTGACATTAATTTTAATATTTTTTGCATTCTGGATGTCTTAACACGCACAGGTCTACACCCATTAAACTTAATGCCTTCAGAAGCACAGCTGCTCTTATTTCAAGCTCTGGAGGGTCAATAGAGACCGTTAAGCCCCAGCTAAACCTTGTCCTAAGCCTATCATCAACACCATCAATTTCTTTGGGGTATTTGTCACAAGTTAGAATCATTTGATTGTCTTGATCTAATAAGGCATTAAATGTATGGAAGAACTCTTCTTGGGATTGCTCTTTTCCAGCAAAAAACTGTATGTCATCAATCAACAGGGCATCTGCATTCCTGTAAAAGGATTTAAACTCGTTCATTGCGCCCAATTGAAGGGCCTTTACCATATCTGAAACAAATTTTTCTGAGTGGACGTATACAATTCTCTTATCCGGATCATTTTTGCGGATTTCATTGCCCACAGCATGCATTAAATGGGTTTTACCTAGTCCCACTCCACCATATATGAACAAGGGGTTGTAATCTCCCTTAGGGTTTGAGGCTACTTGTTTTGAGGCCGCTAGAGCAAGATGATTGGACTTTCCCTCAACAAAGGTATCAAAAACATATGAATCAACTAACTTAGATTGGCCTGATTCACTACCTTTTTTATATTTATCAACAAATGTTTCCTTTGTGTGTGTTTTAAAAACTAAACTTATGTCCTTTTTTGACTGGTTTTTAATAATTTGATTAATTTCGTCTGATAGGTTTTGAACCACATAGTTTAAAACAAAGTCATTTGGGGCTGTTATTTCCAGAGTATCTTTATTTAGATTTCCTTTTAGAGGCCTGATCCAAGTGTTAAACTCTTCTTGAGTAAGTTTGTTTTCAAGTTTTTCTGTAAATTTTGACCAAAATTCCAAAGTTATTCTCCTAAAATAGATCTGATAGTCTAACAAAAATTAACAAGATATCTACAGTATAAGTCCTAGTATTTCTTGTGGATAAGTTGTTTATAAATAAATATCATTAGTTTGTTAAGATAATGGGTGGTTTTTTTATTTTTTGCGCTATAATGCCCCACCTAATTTAACAGGACAGATATGAAAAGAACATTTCAACCTAGCACACTTAAAAGAAGCAGAACTCATGGCTTTAGAGCTCGCATGGCCACGAAAGCAGGAAGAGCTGTACTTTCAAATAGAAGAAAAAAGGGTAGAAAGGTTCTTTCTGCTTAAATAAAGTTGGCTCTCCAAAGGCTCCCTAAGCCAATATTTGTTTCTAAAAATATAAAAATTTTCTTTCTAAAAAACGACAAGGAATCCCTAAGAATATCAATATCTAAAAAAAATTTTAAGCTTGCTGTGTCGAGAAATCTTATAAAAAGACGTATCAAGGAAGTTTTTAGAATTAATGATTTAAATAAAAATGATGTTAATGAATTAATGGTTTTTAAGCCTTTTTTATTATTAAGTTATCAAGAGGCTTCTTTTGAGATATGTAAGGCTGTAAAATCATGAAACAAGATAAATTTAAAAGGCTAACATGAACCCAAGATATATTTACATGGCAATCGTTCTATCGTTGTCCTATGTCTTGTTTTTTCAATGGGGACAAGAGCAAAAAACTAAAGAGATTGACGTTGAACAAGCTCGAGCTGAGATTGAAGTAGACGGTCTTGGCGATATATCTATTTTAGAAAACGATTTATTAAAGATTAGTGTTAATAATCAAAATGGTTTGATTGTTGAGTCTAGGCTTAAAGAGTTTCCAGTTTACCCTGGCTCCCAAAGGGGTGTGAGGGTTTTAGGTTCTGGTGAGAAATCTCCGTCGGGTGAGGCTGCATTAAAGTACTACTTAAAAAGTGGGTTTAGTGGCTTAAATAAAAATACACCTTTTCCTTACACGGTTGTTGCCTCAGATACTAATAAAATTATTCTTGAGTCGAAAGAGGTTGGTGCTAGAAAAACAATATCTTTGTCTGAAACTCCATATGAGATAAATATATTTGATGAAAATTTATCAGGTACCTCTTTTAAGCCTTATATAGCATTATATAGAAATCAGACTTAAAAACAAACATGGCAGATGGTGGTTTTATGAACAGCAGTTCATACGAGGGTGTGGCGATTAGCACTCAAAATGATGCCTATGAAACAACAAGGCTAAGGTCTTTGGATGAGCCAATATCTGAACTTTCTCGTTCTGGTTGGATAGCCTTTATTGAAAAATACTTTTTTGCTGCCTTGTTAGGTTCTGAGGGTGTTATTTATAACTATATTGCTCAGCCGGCAAATGCTGGAATCTATAGCATGGGTTATACGGTTGAAAAAGCTGAAACACAAAACCTTGTTTATGATCATAAGCACAGGTTGTATATTGGGCCAAAAATTAGAAAAGACCTTTCTGAAAGGGCAGAAAATTTAGAGCTTTCAATTGACATGGGTTGGTTTTGGTTTATATCTCAACCGATGGTTTTATTTTTAGACTTAATTAATGGTGTTGTTGGTAGTTGGGGGCTTTCAATTATTATCTTCACAATTCTTTTAAAGCTATTTTTTGGCCTTTGTCAGCTAAAGGTTTTAGGTCTGTAGCAAAAATGCGACTCTATCAGGATGATGTTGTTGAGATTAAGAATAGATATAAAAATGATCCACAAAAAGCTCAAGTTGAAATAATGAGTTTTTATGGGAAAAAGGGTATTAACCCGCTTGGTGGCTGCTTACCAATGCTGCCGCAGTTCCCTTTCTTTATCGCTTTGTTTTTTGCACTGCGTGAAAGTGTGGAGTTGAGACATGCGCCTCTGGGTTTATGGTTACAAGACTTGTCTGCTCCAGACCCTTTGTTTATTCTTCCGTTTTTAATGGCTTTCATAATGTTTATGACCCAAAAACTAGCTCCGCCTATGCCAGGATCTGATCCTAACTCAAGCCCAGGTAATGAAGTTTATGCCACTTATGATTGCTGGTATTTTTGTGATCATGCCTTCTGGTTTGGTTTTATATTCTGTTGCGAATAGTGGGATCTCTTTGGTCCAACAAAGAGCTATGTATAAAAAATATGGGGCATCAGATTTTAATTCTGGTGTTGGTGGATAGGAGCACTTTTTTGATTTTTGCCTTAGCAACACCTGTTGCACAATCAGCGCTCGCTATTTTTAGGGCTTCTGGCTCAGGCTGTGTTGATTCTTTTAACTCGGTTCTGAGTGAGCCTATTTCGTCTTACCGAGAAGTTTGTCTTCGAGATATTTTGTGGGAAGGGGTCTTGGTTGATCGTTGTTCTGTTGTTTTTTATCAAGGGCCTAAAAGCTTCACAGGAGAAGACTCTGTAGAAGTTTTTTGTCATGGGGGACTTCCTGTGATCAGGAAGTTAGCGTCTGTTTTTTTGGGCTTGGGTTTTGAAGAGGCAGCACCTGGTGATTTTTCTAGAAGCGTGCATTTTTAAATAATAAGCTATCTTTAAGTGAGGCTGAGAGTGTTGTGGATGTTATCAACGCCTCTAGTAAAGAGGTTTTAGAGGTTTCCTTAAACTCCTTAAGCGGGGGGTTTTCTGAAGAAATTTATAGCTTCTCGGAAAGGGTTGATACTCTTAGAAAGTTTATTGAAGGGTCAATAGATTTTTCTGATGAAGATTATGATTTTATAAAAGAGGGTGGTGTTGTAGATGATATTTCATGCCTTTGTGCTGACTTTGGTGGGTTTGTAAATAAATGCTACCTGGCTGGGGAGGGTGAGTTAAAGATACTGTAACGATTGCTGGGAAACCCAATGCAGGAAAATCATCCCTTTTAAATGCTATAGTTAATGAGGATAAGGCAATAGTGTCAAATATTCCAGGCACAACAAGGGATTTGATTGAGTCCGAGGTTTTTTATAACAACTCTTCCTTTCGTGTTCTTGACAGCGCCGGTATCAGAGAAACAGATGATGTTGTAGAGGGCAAAGGAATAGAGTTAACAATTGCACACATAAAAGATGTTGATGTTGTTGTTGGTGTTTTTGATTCCGTTGATCCTGTGGCTTTGTTGGAAATAAAAGAAATTATCTTTTAAGATGAATATCATGTCCTAAATAAGTCTGATTTGGGTGTTTTTAATAAAGATGGTTTGTTTGATGTTTTGGTTTCTGCAAAAAACGGAGATGGTGTAACGGAGCTTAAGAATAAAATATCTTTAGTTTCTGAGAATGCCGGGCCTGATGGTCAAAAGTATTTCGCTCGAAGTCGTCATATTAAGTTGTTTGATGAGGGGTTGGGTTTTCTTGAGGCCGCTATGTTTAAATTGAGGTCCGGGAGTGATGTTGAGTTGGCTGCGGAGGATCTGCGGTTTGCAAGGGCGTCTTTTGATGAGGTGGTTGGGGTTAAAACTTCTGACTCTCTTCTTGGAGATATTTTTAGTGATTTTTGTATAGGCAAATAGTGTTATTTTTATGTGTATAGGCTGTTGTTAAAAAATACTGTTTTTTTAGTCAACAGTTTTTGTAAAGCTTGTTTATAGCTTTTCCAAAGGGTTTAGTGTTGTTTGTAAACAACCCTTAGGCCTTTTGGGGTTTGGGGTGGTTTGAGTTTTGCACAGAAAAAACCACACCCAATAATAATAACAATAAGTATAATAATACTTATGTTATTTAATAAGGTTTTGTTGATAAGTTAATTATGAATAATAAATATGATGTTGTTGTAGTTGGTGGTGGCCATGCCGGGGTGGAGGCTGCGCACGCCGTTTACAGAAGCGGCCTAAGCTGCGCGCTTGTGTCTTTTTCATACGAAACCATTGGCCAAATGTCTTGTAATCCCGCGATAGGAGGGCTGGGCAAGTCGCACCTAGTAAGGGAGGTTGATGCCATGGGCGGAATAATGGCTCAAGCAACGGACATGTCAGGAATTCAATATAGAACCCTAAACACAAGAAAAGGTAACTCTGTTCAAGCCCTAAGAGCTCAGTGCGATAGAGAGCTTTATAAAAAAGCAATTCAAGACACACTCAAACTAACAGACATCGAAATCATAGAAGGCGAGGTAATAGACCTATTGTCAAACAAGGAAAGTGTTTTTGGAGTTCTTTTGGCGGACAACACAGAGGTGAGAGGTAAAAAAACAATCCTAACAACAGGAACATTTTTAAACGGCATAATGTATACAGGCCAAGATAAAATTCAAGGCGGCAGAGTCGGCGAGTCCGCAGCAATACCCCTTTCAAGAAAACTATATAGCCTCAACCTTCCAATGGGCAGGCTGAAAACAGGCACACCGGCAAGAATTAAAATGTCTAGCCTAGACCTTGGCCTAATGGAGGAGCAAAAAGGAGAAACCCCAACACCCTGGATGGCTTTATCAGAACACCCCACAGAACACCAAAAGCAGTTATCTTGCTATATAACCAGAACCAACAAAAACACCCACAAAATAATTAAGAAAAACATTCACCTTTCAGCGATGTATTCCGGAAACATCTCAGGCATAGGGCCCAGGTACTGCCCCTCTATTGAAGACAAGGTAGTCCGCTTTGGCGGACAAAGACAGCCACCAAATATTTATAGAGCCCGAGGGCATAAACAAAGACCTGGTATACCCAAACGGCATCTCAACCAGCCTGCCCAAAGACAGCACAAGAAGACTTTATATACTCAATTGCTAGGAATGGAGAACTCCTCAGATAGAGGAATACGGCTATGCGGTTGAATACGACTTTATGTAGACCCAAGATCCATTAAACCCAACCATGGAAACAAAGTCTAATAGAGAACCTTTATATCTAGCGGACAAATAAACGGCACAACAGGCTATGAGGAGGCTGCGGCACAAGGTCTTGCGGCAGGAGCTAACGCCGGCCTCAAAAGCCTTAAAAAAAAGCCAGTCTTTTTTTCTAGAGAGAAGCGAAGCATACATAGGCGTGCTTGGTAGACGACCTAACTACACTTAGGCACAACCGAGCCCTACCGAATGTTTACAAGCCGAGCCGAACACAGGCTGATGCTTGGTCAAGATAACGCCGAACAAAGGCTTTTAATTATTGCAAAAAAAGCAGACCTCGTGTCTGAAAAAAGAATCAACAGCTTTGAGAAAAAAGAGAATGCATACAACACCTTCTTAGAAAACAGCATTATAAAAAGAAAAGTAAAAAGCTTTATTGACTCAAGCGGCAAAAAAATTGACTTAAAGGAAAAGGCAAGCATAGAAACAATTTTAAAAAGAACAGACATTTCCAGAGAAAACATTATAGAGATATCAGACACAGGCCCAGAAAACCTTCTTTTTTTAGATAGGGCCATGGTAGAGATAAAGTATAGCGGCTATATAGAAAAGCAAAAAAGAGAAGTCCTTAAAAACAAAAAACTTAACCTAAAAGACATTCCAAAGAACTTTCCATACACATCAATATCAGGACTCTCTAACGAGGTAAAGGAAAAACTAAACAAAACACAACCAACAACAGTTGGGGCGGCATCAAAAATAGAAGGCGTAACGCCGGCAGCTATAAATTTACTACTGGTATATATAAAAAAAGCAGAACTTGAAACTTTAGATGTATAACCTAGACCTGCCTAAAAACCAAGAGCAAAAAATACAAACCTTTGTAGAGGAAGCTTTTCGATACAACAAAGCCCATAACCTTTTTGTAAGAAAATCAATTGAAGAGATATACCAAAAGGACATCAACGACTGTATGCCACTAATAAAATTTATTGAAAAAAACGATAAAATATTAGATGTTAAGTTTAAGACTTATGGTTGTGGATCTGCAATTGGCATCATAAGACCAGACACCAAAATAACCCTTGTAGAGTCAAATAAAAAGAAAACATATTTCTTAAAGAAGACCATTAGGAAGCTTGAAATACTAAACATAAAAGTTCAAGAGGAACACCTTACAAACAAATCAGATATAGGAATCTTTGATGTGGTGACAGCAAGGGCGTTCTCACAAACCCAAAACATAATTAATATATGCAACCCATTTTTACAAACAGGAGGAAGGTATTTGCTGCTAAAGGGTAAAGAAGAAAAAAATCAATGACGAGAGAAACTATAAACAAAAAAGAACACAAGTGTGAAATAATCAAAGTTAAAAATAAATATGAAGAGAGACAGCATTTTTTAAAGATAAAGATTAATGAATAAAATTCTAGCTATAGCAAACCAAAAAGGCGGAGTTGGCAAAACCACAACAGCTGTTAACCTTGCAGCAAGCCTTGCAGCCACTAAAAAAAAAGTTTTAGTTATAGATTTAGATCCACAGGGCAACGCAACAACAGCAGCTGGGATTAAAGAAGAAAGCCCCAACACTCTTTATGAGATATTTTTCGACAATATTTCTATCAATGAGAGTATTTATGAAAGCTCAGGCGGTTACCAAATACTCCCAGGCGGGCAAGACCTTTTAGCCCTAGAGATTGGAATACGCAATCAAAACCAACAACAATTTTTAGCCAAAACCATTAAAACAATAACCACGGATTTTGATTACACCATAATTGATACCCCGCCAACACTAAATCAACTAACAATAGAGGCGCTTTTTGCTGCATCAGGAACACTTATCCCTCTTCAGTGTGAATACTATTCGCTCGAAGGAATATCTGGGCTCATGGACACAATTCAATCCCTTTCAAATAAAAATCTGTCATCAAACAGAGTTTTGGGTATTATTAGAACCATGGTTGATATGAGAAATAATTTGGCAAAAGAAGTTTCAGAAGAGCTTGAAAAACACTTTCCAAGCTTGTTGTTTAATACAATAATACCAAGAAACATTAAACTTGCAGAAGCCCCAAGTCACGGGCTGCCGGTATTGATATATGATAAGTCCTCTAGAGGCTCAATCTTATCTAGCGCTTGCTGGTGAGTTAATTAGAAGGGTAGAAAATGTCTGATAAAAAAGTTTTAAACAGGGGATTAGATGCCCTTCTTGGATCAACACAGGGCCCAATCCAAAGATCGGTAAAAGAAATACAAATATCAGAAATATAACGCTGGAAGGTTTCAGCCAAGAACAAATTTTGATAAAGAAAAACTAGCAGAGCTTACTAGCTCTATTAAAAAACATGGCGTTTTATCTCCAATTCTTGTAAGAGAGCTTGGGTTAAACAAATATGAGGTTATAGCTGGTGAGAGAAGGTTAAGAGCTTCCAAAAAAGCAGGGCTTGAAACGATACCTTGTTTAGTAGATCAGAAAAAAGATCAAGATGCCCTTGAGTCTGCCTTGATAGAAAACCTTCAAAGAGAAGATCTAAATGCTGTTGAAGAGGCTAGAGGTTACGACAGATTAAAAAGAGAATTTGGGCTTACACAGGATGATGTTGCAAAATCAACTGGCAAAGCAAGAAGCACAATTGCCAACTCAATAAGACTATTATCACTACCCGCAACTGTTTTGGACCTCTTGTCCTCAGGACAAATTGAAAAGGGTCATGCAAAGCTTTTAGCCTCACTTGATGCCGACAAAGCATCAAACCTTGCAAAGCAAATTATTGAATCAAACTTAACGGTTAGAGAGGCACAAACTCTAATCTCTAAAAAACCAAACAAAACCCCTTCAAAAATAAAATCTAAAGACCTTTTAAATATCGAACAAGAGATGTCAGAAGGTTTTGGTCACAGGATAGAAATTGATGCAAAAAACAAAAAAAACGGCAAAGTCTTAATACATTATTCAACTGCGGAAGAGCTAGAAAACATTATAAGTAAATTAGTCTAATTTAAAGACTTAAATAGCTTGTTCTTCAAGCGTTATCTTTCTATAATTCTCGCCTGTATTCCTAATATTTTTTTATACACTTGAAGCATCTAAAAAATTTAACAAAAAACCAAGCATTAACAGCATTTTTGTTGATTTTAATGGGTATTTACAACCTACAAGTTTTAGGAATTACCATGTTGTATCTTTTGCTTGTCGATCAAGCAAACAGGCTTAGTTATGCATTTAAAACAGAAGCTTCAAATTTAATGGCAGGCTGGACTTCAAAGTGGGCTTTGTTTATAGCTTTTTTATTGTTTTCACTAACCTTTATTAGCGAGCATTATTTGCTTCTTCTGACCGCATTTGTCTGTATTAATTTTTTTTACAAACCAAATAATTCTAACGCTGGTATTGCAACATAATGGCTAAAGAACTTACATCATCTAGCTATATTCAGCATCATTTAACCAATCTAACGTGTGGAAAAGTAGATGAAGGTTGGACTTGCGACCCGCATCGTGTCGAAGAGATGGGTTTTTGGGCTTTTCATGTTGATTCTTTGGGATGGTCGGTATTTTTGGGCATCGTTTTTATTGTCTTATTTAGACTAGGGATACCAAAACTAACAACAGAAGCTCCAAGCGGGCTGCAAAATTTTGTTGAGATGGTGGTAGAGTTTGTGAATGAAAATGTCAGGAGCATCTTTACTTCTGCAACCAACCCTCTTATTGGACCCATTGCACTAACCATTATGGTTTGGGTATTTTTAATGAATCTAATGGACCTTGTCCCAGTAGACTACCTTCCAGAATTGGCTAAAGGTGTCGGACTTGAGTATTTTAAAGTTGTTCCTACAACAGACCCCAACATCACTTTAGGCATGGCCTTAGCTGTATTTATTTTGACCATTTTTTATAGCATTAAGGTAAAGGGACTTAAGGGTTTTATAGGTGAATTAACTTTGCATCCTTTTGGTAAATACATGATCCCAGTTAATATAGTCTTAGAAGGTGTTAATTTTATAGCCAAACCTATCTCTTTAGGGCTTAGGCTGTTTGGAAATTTATATGCAGGAGAGATGGTTTTTATACTTATCGCTTTAATGATGTTCTTTAGCTCCTTTGCATTTGGGATAATGGGTGGGTTAATGCAGTGGGGTTGGGCAATTTTCCATATTTTAATTATTACATTGCAAGCGTTTATTTTTATGGTGTTAACCGTTGTTTATTTAGCAATGGCGCACGAAACAGAGGATCATTAATAGATCCTCATTTTTGAAAGGAGAAAGAAATGGAATTTAATATTTTAGCTGCAGGAATCATGATTGGCCTTGGTGCTGTCGGTGCTGCAATCGGAGTGGGTGTTTTGGGTGGTAAATATTTGGAAGGTGCTGCGCGCCAACCAGAGCTAATACCGCTTTTAAGAACTCAATTATTTATTGTAATGGGTCTTGTTGATGCTATTCCTATGATTGGCGTTGGTCTTGGTCTTTACTTAATGTTTGCTACTTAATTTAGAATGAATATTAATGCCACCTTATTCGGACAAACTATAGCTTTTGTTATTTTTGTGGCTATATGCTGGAAGTATGTATGGCCGCCAATTATTGCTGCCATGGCTGAGCGCGAAAAAAGAATAGCTGATGGGTTAGAGGCTGCTAAAAAAGCAGATGACTCATTAGAAGAAGCTCAACTTGCTTTTGATAAAGAACTAAATAAAGCAAAAGTAGAAGCTTCAGAGTTAATTGATAAAGCTAATCAAAGGGCTTCCCAAATAGTTGAACATTAAAGAAGCAGTTTCAAAAGATGAAGCTGAAAAGATTTTAAAAGAAGCTCATAAGATATTATACAACAAATAATGCAAAAGAAGATTATCAGCAGAGATGTCTGAGATTATCATTGATACAACTCAAAAAATCTTGGATCAAGAAATTTCATCTGAAAAACACGATGACCTTCTAAAAAAAGCAGCTGCGGAACTCTAGAAATGATTGAACTCACCTCATTAGCCAGACCATATGCGAAAGCAATATTTTCTGCCGCTTTAGAGGCGGGCGAAGTTAATTCTGTTGAAAGTGAACTGAACCTTCTAGGCCAAGCTATTCAAACAGAGCAAATCAATAAAATTATAGAAAACCCAGAACTCTCTAAAACAGAAACAGCAGAAGCTGGTGATGTTTTTGATGCAGAATTATCAAACCTGACTAAACGTCTTATAAATGTATTAGCAGAAAATGGCAGATTAAATCTCCTTTATGCCATTTTTGAAATATATCAAGACCTTCTGCAAGAGCACAACAATCAAAGCTCTATAGAGGTTGTTGTGGCTTCAGAACCAAGTGATGAATCGAAAGAAAATATTATTAACAAACTTCAAGCCTTGCATGGAGCAAGTGCAAACATTAACTTTAAAGAAGATGCCTCTATAATGGGCGGCATGTTTTTAAAGGTTGGTGATGAAACTTTAGACCTTTCCATCAAAGGAAGAGTTAAAAAACTAGTAAACCAATTAAATTTTTAAGGTGAAAAAATGAGTCAATTAAATCCATCTGAAATCTCAAGCGTCCTAAAAGACAAAATAGCAGGCTTAGATTTATCTGCAGAAAGAAAAAATGAGGGCATTATCGTTAGTATTTCTGACGGTATTGTTCGTATACATGGCATGGGTGATGTTATGTATGGTGAATTAATAGAATTTGAAAACGGAACGCTAGGTTTAGCGCTTAACTTAGAGCAAGATTCAGTTGGCGCTGTTGTTTTAGGTGACTACTTAGAACTTGTTGAAGGGCAGAAAGTTGTCTGTACAGGAAAGGTTTTAGAAGTTCCTGTGGGTGAGGCTCTTTTAGGAAGGGTTGTAAACACATTGGGAGTTCCTATTGATGGAAAGGGTGAGATTAAGGCAGAAGGAACTGCGCCTGTTGAGGTTGTTGCCCCTGGTGTTATTGCTCGTCAATCTGTAGATCAACCGGTTCAAATAGGACTAAAAGCTATTGATGCCATGGTTCCAATTGGCAGAGGTCAAAGAGAGCTTATTATTGGCGACAGACAAACAGGAAAAACTGCTGTAGCTATTGATGCGATTATTAACCAAAAAGGCACAGGCGTTAAGTGTATCTATGTTGCCATTGGTCAAAAAAGATCAACTGTATCTAATGTTGTTAAAAAATTAGAAGAACATGGAGCCTTAGACCATACAATAGTAGTAGCTTCAACAGCAGCAGAATCCAGCCCCTATGCAATATCTTTCAGCATATGCCGGGTGTTCAATGGGAGAATATTTCAGAGATAAGGGTGAAGATGCTTTGATTGTATATGATGATTTATCTAAGCAAGCTGTAGCTTATAGACAGATATCACTTGCTATTAAAACGTCCTCCAGGAAGAGAAGCATATCCAGGAGATGTTTTCTATCTACATTCAAGATTATTAGAAAGAGCAGCTAGAGTTAATGCTGACTATGTAGAAAAGGCAACTGGCGGAAAAGTTAAAGGCAAAACAGGGTCATTAACAGCTTTGCCTATTATTGAAACTCAAGCAGGCGATGTTTCGGCTTTTGTTCCAACTAATGTAATTTCAATTACAGATGGTCAGATTTATCTTGAGACTGAATTATTTAATTCAGGAATACGACCTGCTATTAATGTAGGTATTTCTGTTTCAAGAGTTGGTGGATCTGCTAAAAACTAAAATTATGAAAAAACTTATTGGTGGAGTTAGAACAGCTTTATTTAATTGGTTATACTTGCAGCTTTCTCACAATTTGCATCTGATTTAGATGAGGCTACAAAGCAACAGCTTGCAAATGGACGAGCATTTACAGAGCTTTTAAAACAAAAGCAATTTGCACCCATGTCAGTAGCTCAACAAGCGCTAAGCTTATTTGCTGCAGATAGAGGTTATTTGGCAGATGTGGAAGTGAACAAAATTTTAGCTTTTGAAGAAGCACTACATGGCTACTTAACAGCTGAGAAAACCTGATCTAGAAAAAAGTATCAACGATACGGGTGATTGGAATGATGATATTGAAAGTCAGTTCACAGCTTTAGTTGAAGACTTTAAAAAGACTCAAACATTTTAATTAGAAATAAATAATGGCTAATACAAAAGAAGTAAGAAAGCAGATTGCGAGCATTAAAGGTACTCAAAAGATTACTTCAGCTATGGAGATGGTTGCCAGCGAGTAAGATGAAAAAAACTCAAGACAATGCTTGAAGGCAGACCTTATTCTGAAAAAATTAAAGATGTTGATATTTGGGATACTTCTATTTTCAGAATATCCGCATCCGTTTTATGAAGAAAGAACTGCTAAAAAAGCATGTTTTATTATTGTTTCATCTGACAAGGGTTTATGTGGCGGATTAAATATTAATGTATTTAAAAAGGTTATTACTAAGTCAGCTGAATTAAATGCTCAAGGCATTGAATCTTGCTTTGCTCTTATTGGCTCAAAGTCAGCATCCTTTTTTAAGAGCATAGGTGGCGAGGTTGTTGCTAAAGTAGAGAAGTTAGGGGATAAACCAAACCCTGATGATTTAATTGGATTAAATCCAATTCTAAAAAATCTTCATAAAAATGGAGATACACTTGAGATTGATATCTTGTTAGCAATGAGTTCGTTAATACAATGACTCAGCAAGCAAACGTACAGCAGCTTCTGCCACTCGAGCCGTCAGACGAAGACGAACTAAAAGGCCATTGGGACTACCTCTACGAGCCAGACGCTCAGGAGCTTCTCGACGGACTATTGGATCGTTATATCGAGTCCTTAATCTATCAGGCAGTAGTTGAAAATAATGCATGTGAACAAGCGGCAAAAATGATTGCTATGAAAAGCGCAACAGACAATGCAGGTGATTTGATTAAAGAATTAGAACTTTTATATAACAACGTAAGACAGGCAGCTATCACTCAAGAGCTCTCAGAGATAGTTGGCGGCGCATCAGCAGTTTAAGGAGAAAAATATGAGTAACGGGTTAATTACACAAATTATTGGAGCGGTTATCGATGTTGAATTCGAAAAGACCAATGTTCCTAGGGTATACGAAGCATTAACTATTGAAGAAAAAGCGAACCTTACTTTAGAGGTTCAGCAACAATTAGGGGATGGTGTTGTTAGAACTATTGCTATGGGAGTTACTGAAGGGTTAAAAAGAGGATTGAGTGCATAACACCGCCGCACCTATTTCAGTTCCAGTGGGCATAAAACTCTTGGAAGAATTATGGATGTTCTAGGAAATCCTATTGATGAAAGAGGGCCAATTGGCGCAGAGGAAAAAATGCCTATTCACAGAAAACCACCTACTTATACAGAGCTAGCAGCCTCTAATGATTTGCTTGAAACAGGCATTAAAGTTATTGATCTTATGTGTCCTTTTGCAAAAGGTGGAAAGGTTGGATTGTTTGGCGGAGCGGGTGTTGGTAAGACAGTTAACATGATGGAATTTATTAATAATATTGCTACCGAGCACTCAGGGTTATTCAGTTTTTGCAGGAGTAGGAGAGAGAACAAGAGAAGGAAATGATTTCTACTTCGAAATGCAGAGGCTGGAGTAATTCAGTTAGAAAATATGAAAGAGTCAAAAGTTGCCATGGTATATGGTCAAATGAATGAGCCTCCAGGAAATAGACTTCGTGTTGCCCTAACAGGACTAACAATGGCTGAAAAATTCAGAGATGAGGGCAGAGACGTGCTTTTATTTATTGATAATATTTATCGTTACACACTTGCAGGTGTTGAAGTATCAGCTTTGCTTGGAAGAATGCCATCAGCTGTTGGTTATCAGCCAACACTAGCTGAGGAAATGGGAGCAATGCAAGAGAGAATTACTTCTACTAAATCTGGTTCTATTACTTCAATTCAAGCGGTATATGTTCCAGCTGATGATTTAACAGATCCCATCACCAGCGACAACATTTGCTCATTTGGATGCAACAGTTGTTTTATCTAGATCTATTTCTGAACTTGGTATTTATCCAGCTGTGGATCCCTTGGATTCTACAAGCAGACAGCTTGAACCTTTTACGGTTGGACAAGAGCACTATGATGTAGCTCAAGGTGTTCAGCAGATCTTACAAAGATATAACGAGCTGAAAGACATTATTGCTATTTTAGGTATGGATGAATTATCTGAAGAAGATAAATTAGTAGTACACGAGCAAGAAGAGTACAAAGATTCTTATCTCAACCTTTTCATCGTAGCTGAAATTTTTACAGGTTCACCAGGTAAATATGTATCACTATTATAAATAATATAATGCATAGAGGAATAGTAAATGGTGACTATGATGATTTACCAGAACAGGCTTTTTATATGATTGGTACCATAGAAGAAGCAGTAGAAAAAGCTAAAACATTATAAGTATGAGCAATATTAAGATCAGCATAGTGTCCTCAAGTGAGGAAATCTACTCAGGCGAAGCCACTATGGTTTTTGCTACTGGGTCACTAGGCGAACTTGGTATAGCTCCTGGTCATACACCTCTTTTAACTGGACTAGCTCCAGGACCTGTGAGAGTTCAGAATGGCTCAGAAGAAGAAGCATTTTTTTGCTCAGGCGGCTTTGTTGAAGTTCAACCAGACATGGTTACTATTTTGTCTGATACAGCCGAAAGAGCAGATAATTTAGATGAATCTGAAGCCATTAAAGCTAAAGAGGCCGCAGAACAAGATCTTGCCAATAAAGATGCAACTTTAGACTATGCAAAAGCATCAGCTCAACTAGCCGAAGCGGTAGCAAGATTAAAAACTATTCAAAAACTGCGCAAAAACATTTAAGGTTAGTCTTTAACTTTAAAATATTGTGAATATACATACTATTATTCTTGCAGCTGGGGCTGGCTCTAGAATGAAATCCAATAAAGCCAAAGTTCTCCAAAGAATTGGTGGTATGTCTATGCTGCAAAGAGTTCTAAGAACGACAGCAAATCTTAAACTCAAAGTCGACAGTTGTGCTAGGCCATGACAAAGAAGGCGTTCTAAAACATCTTCAAAATATTAAAGGCAGTATCTCAACAGTGATTCAAGCTAATCAACTTGGTACTGCTGATGCTGTAAAAAGTGCTATGCCTAATACCAAGAACCAGAAAATTTTAATTCTATATGGCGATGTTCCTTTGATTTCAGAAGACTCCTTAAGAGAATTAATTAAAAAATCCAAGGACGGTTTCTCAATTCTTACTACCTCTCTAGATAATCCTTTTGGTTATGGCAGAGTGGTTACTAATGCTGACAATATAGCCCAAGCTATAGTTGAAGAAAAAGATGCCACAGATGATCAAAAGCTTGTTAAAGAGATTTTCACTGGAATTTTGTGCATTAATCAAGAACTCTTAGCAACCGGACTTGAAGAAATAAGCAATGATAATGCAGCTCAAGAATTTTATTTAACAGACCTTGTAAAGATTATTTCCGCAAAAGGGACTAATATAGTACCTATTAGGGCAAACAATGATGAGGTAAGAGGAGCTAACAGCAAATCTGAACTTGAATCATTAGAATCAATTTTAAGAAATATGAATGCACAAGACTTATTAGATAAAGGCATAACACTAGCCGACAAATCAAGAACTGAGGTTAAACGAGATCTTTCATTATTAATCAATGAAGATGTGACTTTTGAAAATCTATACAAACTAGCCAAACAATCAGAAAACAACTATTTAAAAGATGTCGTCATTGGCGATAACACAACTATCGAGCCCTTTTCTCATCTGTGTAATGCAAAGGTTGGTTCACAATGCAGTATCGGCCCTTATGCTCGACTAAGAGAGGGCAGCGTAATTGAGGATGGAGCTAAAGTTGGCAACTTTGTAGAAACTAAAAAAACCACTTTAGGCAAAGGCGCTAAAGCCAATCACTTTACCTACCTTGGTGATGCGGAGGTTGGTGAGAATACTAATATTGGCGCGGGAACGATTACTTGTAATTATGACGGGACTAACAAACATCAGACCACTATAGGCAGTGATAGTTTTATTGGTACCAATTCATCTTTAGTCGCACCCGTTGAAATTGGAAAAAATGCCTATGTGGGCGCAGGCTCAGTTATTACTAAAGATGTTCCAGATAATGCTTTGGCCGTAGGCCGAGGAAAACAGGTTATTAAAGAAGATTGGTCTAAGGATAAAAAATAATGTGTGGAATTATAGCTGCTGCATCTACTAGAAATGTCGGTAAACTTTTAGTTCAAGGTCTTCATAAGATGGAGTACAGAGGCTATGACTCTGCTGGTATAGCCCTTCATCAAAACGAATCAATAGCGCATCTTAGAGCGCTTGGAAAAGTTCAGTTACTTGAAGACAAAATGGTTGCTGAAAAACCAAAGAGCAAGCTTGGTATAGCGCATACAAGATGGGCAACCCATGGCGAACCTTCAGAAGCCAACGCCCATCCACATAAATCAAAAGATTCTGTTTATATTGTTCATAACGGAATTATTGAAAACTATGTTGCCTTAAGAGAATCACTCATTAATGATGGTTATGAGTTTGCATCGCAAACAGACTCAGAGCTTATAGCCCACCTTCTTGACCTTTATCTTAATCAAGGCAACAACATGATTGATGCCATGTACCTAGCCAAAGAAAAACTAGATGGGGCTTATGCAATTGCAGCCATTGATATCAATGACAGTGAAAACCTTGTAGTAGCAAGAAACAAGTCACCTTTATTATTGGGCCTAGGCACAGACGAAATACTTGCTGCATCTGACCCTTTGGCAATTGGTCAATTAACCAATGAATTTATCTTTTTAGAAGACGGCGATGTGGCTGAAATTTCTGCCGAAGCCTACACAATTTTTGATACAAATAAACAAGAAGTTACCAGAGAAATAACAACAATAGACATCTCAAGCCAAGCAACCTCAAAAGGTGACTACAGGCATTATATGGAAAAAGAAATTTATGAGCAGCCCCAAGCTATTCTAAATACCATTGATGGCAGAATAGGCGGCGATGATGTGCTGGATAATATTTTTGGCCTGGGTTCAGCTGAATTATTTGCACAAGTGGAGCGAATTCAAATAGTAGCCTGTGGAACTAGTTTGCATGCTGGCCGAGTAGCAGCTAGTTGGTTTTCTTCTATCTCAGAGTTCACATATATGTGTTTATGAAGTAGCTTAGGTAGAAATAGTTGATAAGAACTCTTTATTATTATTTTCTCAAAGTGGAGAAACCGCAGATACCCTTGCTGCCTTAAGATACGCAAAAGAAAAAGACTATCTAGGCTCGGTTGGAATTTGTAATGTCCCAACAAGCTCACTGGCAAGAGAATCAGATTTTGTTTTATTTACTAATGCAGGGCCTGAAATTGGCGTAGCTTCCACAAAAGCATTCACCACTCAGCTAGCAGGCCTTATGCTTTTAGCCCTGTCATTGGCTAAAAGTAGAGACCTTAACCCATTACTTAGAGCAAGAGTTATTAAGGGCCTAAGACTCCTTCCAGAAACAATTACAGAAGCCTTAGAGTTAAGAGAAGAAGTCGCAGCTATAGCCCCAAGCATAGCGAGCAAAGATAATGCGCTTTTCTTGGGAAGAGGAGTCTTTTACCCGATTGCAAAAGAGGGTGCCTTAAAATTAAAAGAGATTTCATATATTCATGCTGAAGCTTATCCTGCTGGCGAACTTAAACATGGCCCATTAGCACTAATAGATGAAAATATGCCAGTTATAGCTTTAGCCCCAGAGAGTGAAATTGCTGAAAAGCTAGTAAGTAATTTAGAAGAAGTAAAAGCTAGAGGCGGAACCCTTTATGTTTTTGCTGACCCATCAGTGACTATGGATGTAAATAATGGCGCTGTGATAAGCATGCCTAAGTGCGACTTTCTTTTAACACCTATTATTTATACCATCCCCCTTCAACTGCTTTCTTATGAAGTAGCCCTTTTAATTGAGGACAGACCTCGACCAACCAAGGAACTTAGCTAAGTCAGTCACGGTCGAGTAGATTTACGCAAGGTTTAATTTTAACCTCGCATATCATTGTAAGATAATTCCAAAATTCTAAACTGATCCCAGAAAAACTACCCTAAAAATTTCACCTATTTTTTCGTGTTAGCGGAAGTCATAAGGAGTTGATATAACTTATTGAGGTTTAATAAAGTATCTAAGTAAATTGATATGCCACAATTAATAAAGTACAAATTGAACGGAGCATAAGATGAGACTATTTTATTTTTTATTAGTTTTTTTATTAACAGCATGTGGAGGGGGACAGGACCCCAACCCCAACCCTCTATATAATTTAGAAAATCTAAGTATAAAATTAACTATTGAACCACAAAACAATATTTTATTTGAGCACTCTCTTCCGCATAGAAATTATGAGAATCAAACAGAGGAGGTGCCTCATTTTGTTGTGAAGTCTAATGAAGATATATCTGTCCTTGGTGCTTTTTATGATGAATCCGGAAACCTTTCGGAAGAAGAGTTGCTTGAAATAACACAAAGCAGTCATTTTGAATGTAGAGGGTGATAGGGTTAACAGGAACGCAAACACTTTTGATTTTCAAATCTCTTCAGAAAAACTCAAATATATAAACATAGATTGCAGTATGAATAAGAACTACTGTCCAAAAGAAGAATGTGAATTTTTGGAACGGATAAATACGGAAGAGAGTTTTTTATATCCAGGTAGCACCGAGATCAGTTTTAAGATTTTGCCTGAAAACCCTCTTAATGAAGTCATTCCAATGTTAAATGAGATGGGATATTCACCATATAAAAACTATGATCGTGATGGTCCTCATGAAATTCACTATGATGTAAATTTTGATAAAAAGCGAGACAAGTTTGACCTAGGTTTCATAAACGTCAATCAAGAGGGACCTTATTTTTTCTGGGACGAAAACGGCATAACGAACATAGTCTTTTCAATAAGAGCAGGACAAAGGAGATCGACCGAATACAAATGATAGCGAAATGGATGTAGAAAAAATAAGTGCATACGTATCAAAACTTACAGACATAGATCCAGAACATTTCCAAAAAACTATAATTTGTAATTTTTGGCAGCACAATTACAAAGAAGGAACTGATATGTACGACATTTGTGAAAGTGATGGATATAGTAGATATACGATAAACCTAGATAATTTAAGTAACAAGTTTAAACTTTCGTATACTTATGACAATTCGTTTAACATGTATGACGTTAGCATATCTCTGAAATGATTCAAGATTGCAGCGCCTGTGGGGACAAGGTTTCATCAGAAGCAACAATCTGCCCACACTGTGGACATCCAAATAAATATGAATGGAAACCAGTCAGCGGTTTTTTTGCAGTAATTAATACATTAATTGGGTTCGGATTGTTCTTTTTTGTATTAATTATGATAATTATTGTGATTTTTTCCTAGTTCAAGCGGACTTTTGTTTAAAATTCTAACTTTCATCAAACACCGCAGGAATAGTGGAGAGTAAATTGTCTTATAAATTTAGTCGGTTACGGTTGAATAGATTTGGTTGTACCAGTTCTTTTGAATATGAGAACAGTGAATTATAACTCTGAGGAATTATAACTTGAGTAAAGATAAGAACACACCTAAAAATAGTAATTTTATGTTGTGGTTAAGTATTGGATTTATGATGTGGTTGATGTGGAGTTTTCTCAGTCCATAAAAAATACAAAATAAGAAAACAGGTACAACCAATTCAACTCGGTCACTGTGGAGTAGTTTCGAACAGAGAATAAGAAAAGGGCAAAACAACTTACTTTACCCAATTCCAAAAAATTCCTAACTAATAAAATTTCTTCTCTTTTGTTTTGCTGTTCCCCGTAAACCTTTCCCCTTTCTTTTAATGATAGATTTTTTACCTGAACGATTTTCCACTCTCCAATCAATCTGTTCCTGAGTAGGAAGAGGTTTGTCTGAAAGCAGAGCAATCCTTTTTTCAAGAGCATTTGCTCTTTTATCCTTTAACTCACCCGAATCAAGTCTTTGATTCATCTTATCAATGACCTGAGCACGATACTCTTTTACATCCTCAACTGTTTTGATGTTTTTTCTTTTGAGTTCAACATCTGCAAAAGCATTTACTGTAAATACAGCAGTTAGCATGATTGGTATTAATTTTGTTTTCATAAGGACCCCATATTGTTATTATATTTATTAGAGTGTAAAAAATTGAGAAAGTTCAATGGAAGAAATACATATCAAGTTCTACAAAAGTTTTCACAAAGCATTTCAGAACAAGAAATCTAATTCTCTGTTCAAAACTAATCAGTCACGGTGGAATAAAGGTAGATTTCTCGGTTGAGCAAGAATCAGAAAAGAAAGAAACTTTTTTAAATTCCAAGTCTATAAAATAATAATAAATAATTAATAAGATAAACATATGAAAGAGAACTATGGGTATTTAATCATTCTACTAACTACTCTTGTAGCATGCGGTGGAGGCAGCGGAGGTTCTAGTGACCCCATTACTGACCCTGTAACACTAATCACATTATCACTATCTGCAAGCACCAATGAAGCAGAAGTGGGTTCTCTCATCACCTTAACATGGTCATCAACCAATGCTCAGACCTGTTCAGCAACTGGTGACTGGTCAGGCAGTAAAGCAGTGTCCGGCAATGAAGGAGTTAATATTAATAAAGAAGGAAGCAATACTTTTACTTTGAATTGTTCAGCAAGTAATGCAACTTCTAGCAGCGCATCGGTTATGGTAAATGGAGTGATTCCCATGATAGATATAACCAATGATATTTTTTCTAATAGAAGCAGTGATTGCGCTGATTATGATGAAAACTATAAATCTAGTGTAAGAGATTTAACTAGGGCTATAGATTTTGAAGGATATGTAGATATTGCATCCTCTGAAACGTCATGTACTTTATCAAGTGATGCAATTCCTAATCATGATTTTAATGATTCTTCAGCTAATTTCAGAACTGATGCTACCGAAATCCAAAGAGATTTTGTAATTTCAAGAAATCCATCAATAGCCGAAGTAAACTCAGATATTGATGGTGGATCTTGGGATGCCATTATGATTAACGGTGTAGTTGTTGATTTAAAAAGTGCTGGATGTTATTCACCATCAAGCCCTAATGCTAATTCAGACGGGAACATAGCAGCTGGATGTGGTCAATCAGCTCAATGGAATCTAGTCCCACTTGAGTACACATCCATGTTTGGAGTAGATATCCATAATGCGCATGTTCAGCCAGATGGAACTTACCATTACCACGGCAATCCAAATGCATTATTTGATGATTCACCATCTGGAGATGGTTCTCCGGTGATTGGATGGGCAGCAGATGGATTTCCTATATATGGCTCTTATATATTAGATTCACTAACAGGAACCTATCGCAAAGCACTCTCAGGATATACCCTAAAAGAAGGAACGCGAGGGTCAATAGTTGAAATTTATTTACTAGATCCATTAGAAGATTCAAGGAATTTCTGCATCGATATTGTAGGATCTAAAGCGAACGCCGATACTCAACGTGGACTTCAGGCGCATACATGCTATTCGTATCAAGGAGAGATAGCCGTTGATCAAGGATTTGATAAAGATCGAATCAGCGAACATGAATTTTTTATGCCTAGTTTTGAGGTTTGTATGACGTTTAATAGTACAGATAATGATTTAGCATTAGGTCTTTGTAATGGAAGTGAGCTCCAAAAATTTACATTTCTTACAAACGGTAATATTGTGGTTAATAGTAATCCCAACCTATGCCTTACAGTAGCTCAGAATGGTGCGCGTGAAGGAGGAGGAGGTAATCCTGTTCATTTAATTAGAGACTTGAAGATAGAAGAGTGCCAAGAAAGCTTATCTATTTATCAGTCCTGGGGTACTAGATCTACAAAAACTAACACCAACCCTGGAGGAGAGTATTCAGGTATCTACGAAGAAGATTGGGAGTGGACTGATTCTGGTGATTTAGATGAGTGTAATGGGATGGAATACAAAGGAGAGTATGGGTATTACGTTACTGATTCATTTCCATACATCATAAATTGCTATAAGGGCGAAACTGATTCATCATTCAATAAATAATCCAAACCAAATGGAGAATAAAATATGGTTTTAGCGGCCGGCACGCTTATAGTTCTAGCACTGATGAAATTGAAATATTTCGATATTATCGAAGCTAAAATCTAATTCCTTTTTAAGGTAGATATTTAATTTATTTAGATCTAGCTTTTCGTCTGTTCTAACATTAATTAACTCTTGGTCGATAGTATTCATAATAAGTAATTATTAACACTCCAAAATTATTTTAAAAGAAAATTAAATATGATAATCTTTTTACTATTTATCATGTTAAATAAAATCACAACTAATAATTTAATATAATTAACATTTAGGGAAAATATGGAAAACTTATTTAATTTAAAAGGTAAAATAGCATTAATTACTGGTGGATCAAGGGGTATTGGAGCAATGATAGCTGAAGGTTTTGTTCGAAACGGAGTAAAGACATATATCTCTTCAACACCAAGAGATTGAAGACATACTTGTATTGAAAAACAATAAAGGTACAGAAGATAACAGAGTTAGAAAGTTAGATTACTCAATACAGATTAGTAAGCTATTCTATGAAAGATTTATTAAGAATGCTGAGATAACTTTATTCTCACCTAATCATGTACCTGGTTTATATGAAGCATTTGGTATGCCTGAATTTGACGATATGTATTTGAAATATGAAAAAGATAAATCTATTCCTAAACAAACAATAGGTGCTCAAGAGTTATTTCAAGCATTATTAAAAGACAATTTATCGATGAGCTATTAGGTTGTGGGTTTGATGTACCAAATAAGCATTCTTTTGAGAAAATTTACGATGAAGATGATGAAGATGACGGAAGTAGATTAATATTTGATCTTAATGAAGAGGATGTTAATTCTTTAATTGAGTCTGCTAAAAAGCTAGCGGTTGATTTTGTACAAGTTGATAAGCTAGATCAGCTTGAAGAGCCTGAACGAGAATTATTTTGTTCTATTTAACAGACGTCTTCAGTTAATCTTATTATTAATAATTTAGGAAAAACATATGATTGATATAAATACAAACAAGCTTAAAAAAGCAAGTTTAAGGATTAATTAATACAAGAATTCATGAAAATTGTTTATGTAGATATGGATAGTGTTCTGGTCAATTTCCAGAGTGGGATAGATGCTTTAACAGATGAACAAAGACAGACATTTAAAGATGATTTAGATGAATACTTTGATGGCGAGGTCACCGTTGATGATCTAATTTCTAAAATATGAGTGGCTAAAGAAATTCGTCTAACAAAATGAAAGGATTATATCCATTAGATATACAATCTTACCCAGTAACGGTTATAAACAACTCCGTAACTGTGGAGTAATTTGTAAAATGAATTAATTAAATAGAGAAATACTTATGCAACATAAAATAACCTCTGTACGCACTCTAATGAAGGACAACAGTATCGACCTTCTTGTTCTTGGGCCAGGAACACATTTGAGATGGTTATTAGGTTTCAGCCCTCCCCTAGATGAGAGGCCATCTATGCTTTTAATAGGAAAAGAAAAAGAGGCATTTGTTATGCCATCTGTAAAACTAAAAAAGTAACTTTTAAAACTGATATAAAAATTAATATTGAAGTGATGAAAATGGTCCAGATCAAGCTCTTAAAGAAGCACTTTTATATATAGATGAAAGTTCTGCAAAACATATCGCCATAGATGAAGCAATGCGCTCTCACTTTGCTTTAATACTTATAGATGCGCTGCCAAATCCAACCCATGAGTTTACCGGCTCAACAATTGGCGCCTTAAGGATGCGTAAAGATCAGACAGAGTTTATCAACCTTAAAGAAAATGCATTAATTGATGATCGTGCAATGAAGGCAGGTTTTGCTGCCATTAAAGAAGGTGTGACAGAGCTTGAAATTGGTGAGGCAATAAATAAACACTTTATCTCAGAAGGCGCTAAACCTCAATTTTGCATTGTCGGCTCAGGGCCAAATGGTGCCTTTCCGCATCATCATACTGGCGATAGAAAAATCGAGTATGGGGATGCTATCTTGATAGATATAGGTGGAAGAAAGGGAACATTTCCAAGCGACATGACTCGTATGTCGGTTCTAGGAGAGCCGCCAGAAGGCTACCTCGAGATTCATGCTATTGTTGAGCGTGCTGTGCAAGCTGCAATGTTGGCTGCAAGACCCGGAGTAATGGCAAAAGATGTTGACGCCGCTGCACGAGACGTCATTACCGAAGCTGGCTATGGAGAATTCTTTGTTCATCGTTTAGGGCATGGGCTTGGAATTGATATTCATGAACCCCCTTATATAACAGCAACATCTGAAGTAATTCTTGATGAAGGAATGGTGTTCTCGATTGAGCCTGGAATCTATCTTCAAGGAAGATTTGGAGTAAGACTTGAAGAGGTTGTAATTCTAAGAAAGGATGGACCAGAGATTCTTTCTGAGCTTACTCGTAAATTAAATGTTATAAATTAATCGCAATTTAAAACTAGTAAATAGAATCAAATAAGGAGAAAATAGTGAAAAATATACTAATGCATATCGGTCGAGTTTTGCTAGCTTTGTACTTTCTTGCACCTGGAATAGGAAAATTTACATCTTGGGATTCCCATGTGGCGCTTATGGAAGCCCACAATATGATTATAATCTACTGTTTTTTTAAGGCTTTCCCAGCCTTTAGCTCCCATTGCCTCATAAAATGCAATATTTGGTTTATAAGCAACACAAAGATCTTTAGTTGAATCAATAATTCTTTTATTAAATTCAAAAACAGGATCTTCAAATTCTAATAAAAATTTAGGAATCTTTGAAATATCGGTATCTAGACCTATGGATAAAAAAGATTTTTTAATTCGAATTTGATCTATTAATTCTTTTTTATTCATTGTTCTGCTAAATACCTTTGGAGCATTTTGTCTGATGTTGGAAGATGCGATTGGGTGCCAACAATAGACAAAATAACACTTGATGGAGATTGCAGGCTCTTTGAGATGGAGGGCATGGGGACTATTACAGAAAAAATACTTTTAAAAGATAATGAGAAGATGATTTTGCAGTATTCAGCAATAGAGACACCAGCACCCATAGAGCATCATTTGGCCACAATGAAAATTGTACCCAATGATAATTCTACCTGCTCTCTTGAGTGGACAACGGAAATTAAACCCGAAATATTTGCTGATAGTATTCATCAAGGCATGCTGATCTCAATAGAGGGTATTAAGAAAATATGTCAGGTCTAACAGAAAGACTATGTAAGACTATTTAAGCCTCTTTATTTGGGTCCCATAAGACTAAATTCTTAGTCTTAAGCCTGTTCATAACTAATTTATATCTTGATTGTTCCTCACGCCATTCTTTTAACCAGTTCTCACCATCTCTCTCGGCATCTACAAAAATTGCATTAGTAAAGGCTAGCGGAATTACTACTGCTGCATGAACTAATATACTTGTAAGAATATTATATCCAATAAACCCTAACCAAAAAATTGCTATCACTCCAAAAGTTATACTCCAAATAGTAAATAACACCAACATAAAGTAAGTTTGTAGACTTGGATCTGGTATATATTTAAAGGGTTGTATTTTACATCCATCACAACTCTCCAACTGTCCACTATAAACATTACTGTTCGTCTAAATATATTTGGTTTTTTCATAATTTTATCTTACCATCCTTCTAGTCTTGTTTTTCGTTTGTTATTGTATGGTTTTTTTGCTTTATTGCCACTAGGCTTTTCAGCATTATTGCCACCAGGTCTTCCAGCTCCACTGCCGCCCGGTCTTGAACTATTGCCACCAGGTCTTCCAGCTCCACTGCCGCCCGGTCTTGAACTATTGCCACCAGGTCTTCCGGCTCCACTGCCGCCCGGTCTTGAACTATTGCCACCAGGTCTTCCGGCTCCACTGCCGCCCGGTCTTCAGCTATGCCGCCCGGTCTTCCAGCTCCACTGCCGCCCGGTCTCGAACTATTGCCACCAGGTCTTCCGGCTCCACTGCCGCCCGGTCTTCCAGCTCCACTGCCACCAGGTCTCGAACTATTGCCACCAGGTCTTCCGGCTCCACTGCCGCCCGGTCTTCCAGCTCCACTGCCACCAGGTCTCGAACTATTGCCACCAGGTCTTCCGGCTCCACTGCCGCCCGGTCTTGAACTATTGCCACCAGGTCTTCCGCTCCACTGCCACCGGTCTTCCAGCTCCGCCGCCAGGTCTTCCAGCTCCGCTAGTATTTGGCTTGCCGCCGTAACTTGGTCTTCCAGCTCCGCTAGTATTTGGTCTTCCACCACCACTGCTTGGTCTTGAGCTACTTCCACCTGGTTTGGAAAAACTGTTTCCAGATTTATCATCAGAGCTTCGTCTATTCCTTGAGAAACTTGGCTTTCCTCCTCTTGGGCCTCTTGACCTAGGATTGCCACGACCTCCACCCGAAGGCTTGTCGTTTGGCTTAAAAGCTTCATGGCTAGTTTGATCAATTTTAATTTTTAATAGCCCTTCAATCCCTCTTAAAAACTTATGCTCATCTGAGCTCATAAGGGATATAGCAGTTCCTTCTTGCCCTGCTCGACCTGTTCTACCAATTCTGTGGATATAATCATTTGGATAAGTAGGCATATCAAAATTAACAACAAAAGGAAGATTGCTGATATCAATTCCTCTAGCAGCAACATCTGTGGCAACAAGCACTCGTACAAATTTTCCTTTGAACTCTCTTAGAGCTTTAGTTCTTGCTCCTTGAGTTTTATCACCATGAATAGTTTCTGTTTCAATTCCTGCTGCATTTAAATAATCAGCAATTTTTTCACAGCCGTGCTTGGTTCTAGAGAAAACTAACGCTTGCTCCCATTGCTCTTCTTGAATCATGTGAGCCAGCAAGTCAGTTTTTTTATTTTTATCAACGTCCTCTCCTAATGTTGACAGTGGTGTTTGGCGATTGAGCACTAATTTCTATCAAATCCTCTTCCTGAAAAGTGAGCTAGCTTTTTAATTTGTTTTTGAAAAGGTTGCTGAAAAGAGTAAATTTTGTCTTGTAGGCGGGAGTCATGCCAATAATCTTTTTGATGTCATGAATAAAACCTAAGTCCAACATATGATCGGCTTCATCCAAGACCAGCATTTTCAAATGAGTGACATCAATCATTCCCTGACTCAATAAATCAAACATCCTTCCCGGAGTAGCAATCAAAATAGAGGCTCCTGATTGAAGCTTAGATTTTTGAGGGAAAATTTTGGCCCCCCCATAAACAACTGTTGATTTGATATTAGTGAACTTTCCATACTTATGAACATTCTCTCTGACCTGAGCTGCAAGTTCTCGAGTTGGAGTCAAAACTAGGGCATGAACATTTTTATCATAAGGCTTTGCTTTTTCGATCAACATTTCTAACATTGGGAGAACAAAGCTTCCTGTTTTACCAGTACCTGTTTGGGCAGCAGCCATAAGGTTCTTGCCTGCAAGAATTACGGGGATTGCTTGTTGTTGAATTTCAGAAGGCTTTGAATGATCAAGCTCTTCTAGAGATTTTAATATTGGTTCAGATAAACCGAGTTCTTTGAATGACATTTTTTAAATAGGGTTGGTGAGAGTGTTCAGATGAATGCAGGTTATAGACTTAGATGCCTGCGGTCAATAAATAGTTAGGATTGTTGTTGTAGAATACTTAAATGTATACATATTTAATGCTTTTTGGCGCAATTACTTTTGAAGTGATTGGCGCTCAGATATTGGTCTATCTCTTAATGACGACACCACTTTATTACATGTTGTTGTAGAAATATTAATCAGTTTAATCCTTATCATAAAAATCTTGTATGAAAAATTTTTTAAGATTATCACTATTATTGCCTTTTATAGCTTTCTCGGAAGAGCCCTTATACTCAAGTGAAATTTCATATGGAATTAATGAAAAGCAAAAAATTGATTTGTATGAAGGGTCATCAGATAAAGTTTTAATATGGATTCATGGAGGCGGATGGCTTTTTGGGGATAAACGTTCTGAAAGATGGATTAAGAGGTTTCAGAATCATTTTATAGATCATGAAAAACTAAATGTTTACATGATTGGTTACAGGTTCTTTATATATTAAAGTGACAATGAAAGATCTAAACTTTATAAAAAAATTGTTGACGATAAGAAAATGGCACTACAAGTTGGAGCTAAATGATGCAAAAACTAGTTTGCAAGCCAGCTTGGTAGGATTTTCTAATAAATATAATCTTGAACATTCTTATCGAAGATATTCTTATTCAAAACTAACTAATTTGGAAAAACTTGGAAATTGTAGAATTTAGAACCTCACAAGTTTCTTGATGAAGAATAAATTCTTTTCTTTTTCAAATTACATTAAGACATGGTTGCCTGAAAGTTTAACCCTTGAAGAAGCATCAGAAAAATTTTCACCTATTAATTTAGTAGGTCCAAACTCGCCACAGGTTTTAACTATTCATGGCACCAAGGATGATTGGGTACCATATGATCAGGCTAAATATTTAGGAATAACTTTTTTTGACACTCTTTCTTTTATTAAGCAAGAGGGCGAGTGGAAAATCTACAATAAGTTATTTAATGTCGAGAGCGAATAATCATTTAGTAGACACATGATTAGTTCATTAGATCATTTAATCATTGCTGTAAAAGATCTAGATGAAGCCGAGAAGGACTACACAAAAGTATTTGGTATGCCTCCTGTATGGCGAGGCGAGCACAAAGAATTAGGCACAATAAACTCAATGTTCAATTTTAAAAATACTTACTTTGAACTCCTTGCCATAAAGGGTGAGGGTCTTGGGGCAGCTCTTGTGAATCATTACCTTGAAGAAAGTGGCGAGGGACTTATCGGAATGGTGCTTGGAACAGATGATATGAATAAAGTTACAAGTTCCTTGCATGAAAAAGGCTTCAACATAACAGAACCATCTGATGGAGAGGGGGTTAACTTTAAAAATAAGCAGATAAGAAAATGGAAGAACCTTTTTTTACCTCCAGAACTTACAAGAGGATTATTTTCATTTGTTATTCAACATACCGAAGGAGAGCTCCCATTACCTGAAAGATTTAAATCGTCATCTATCAACAAACTTGATCATGTTGTAATTAATACCAATGATGCAGATGGATTTATTAAAATTTTCAAAGATATTTTTAAAATAAGATTAGCTTTAGATAAAACCATAGAGCATTGGAAAAAAAGAATGCTTTTTTTCAGGCTTAATAAAACTACCATAGAAGTTATTGAAAGCAAGGATGGTCAGCCAGCAAATGATCAATTATGGGGATTAGCCTGGGAAGTTAAGAATATTGAAGATGCTTATCAGAGGCTTATTAGTGAAGGTGTGGATGTTACCCCTGTGCAGAAGGGAATAAAAGATAATATCTTGTACATTTTTATATTACATTCGCACCTTATTAACCATAAACCAAATAAAATGAACAAAGTATTTTATACTATTTGTTTTTTTGTAGTCAGTAAAACCATAATATCAAAGCGGCATCATAGAAACAGACTTAGATATCAAAGATGGTTTTATTCACCTATCAACAGCTCAACAGCTTGCAGCTACGTTAGCTTTTTATTTTACTGATCAAGGCCTTCAGTCTATTACTAGGGCAGAGCATGACTTGGAGATAACTGAAATATGAAACTACAAAACCAGAAGATAGACGACAGAGCGCATTTCCTCACCTGTATGGCAAACTAAAAGTCAGCCAGATTACACAAATATGGCATCTGGAAAGAGGAGCATTTATATTGCCTGAAGATATTTTATTGCGGGTAGAAAGTTATGAAACAACTTAAAAGGATTTATATCCTCTCGACATTTCTTGTATTAAGCGGGTGTATTTCAAATACAGCAATAGAGAGCCCAAGCCAGGATAATTATTTTCACATAATCAACACCCCTATTTATGTATTAAAAGCCGAGAATGTAAATCAATTAAGCTTTGATGAAGATTTATCCAAATGCATATTATCCTCAAAAGACAAGGCTAATCTGACTAATAAGCTTGGGACAGGAGTCGGAGCAACTATTGTGGCCAACGGTTTATATGTAATAGCAACTGCAGGCGGTGGGTTCTTTGGTCCACTAGCAGTATTGGGGGGCTCTATGGTTGTCCTCGCAGGGGGAGGTGCAATTTGGGCCACTCAAGCAACTGGCAAATATAGGGAATATTCAAATATAGAAATATGTCTAGAAAACCAGGGCTATGATGTTGTTTTTTATGGCAACGCTTAAACCAAATGACAATTGCATTAAATAAAAAACTAACTATTGTCTTAGTGTTATTTTTAACAGCTTGTGGTGAGCTGAAGCAAAATCAATACTTTGCACCAGTCGAACAACCCTTTCAAGATTTCTCCATTACTCTTAATCAAGATCTTGTATCTACCCAGTCCGATATATCTGCATTAGTTAGCCAGGATTTTATGATTCTTAATCAGGCTAAAGAAAACAAAAATATTTTTCCACCAATATTCTTAGAATGCCTCTTTGTATGTTGATTGCGGAATGATGAATAATGAAATATATGTTGATTACATTGATAGGATCTTTGAATCTTCCTTAAGAGCTGATTTAGTTATCCAACTTAAAGAAACTAATCAGAGCACTACTAATGCCTCATTAGATATTTCATATACTTTTATTTCACTTGAAAGTGGAACAACTTGGGAATTTTCCTCTAACAAACCTGCCTCAATATGGGTTGCAACTCCTGCAGAAGGAGCTCTACCTCAAAGGGAGTGCCTATCTAAGCACATCCTTGAAGAAAGTCTAATCAGCAAAATAAGGAATCTATAAGTAATTAAGGAGTACCGTTATGATAAGTGAAACTATGCAGTATAAAAAGAAGTTTGCCAGTGTAGCTGGAAAACAAATAGCCTATGTGGAGGAAGGGTCTGGAGATCCAATTGTGCTTCTTCATGGGAATCCAACTTCATCTTTTTTATGGCGCAATATTATTCCTGAACTAACTGACTTAGGTAGAGTCATAGTTCCTGATCTTATAGGTCAAGGAGACTCTGAAAAATTATCAGTTACTGAGGGCCCTGACAGATATTCCCTTGAGGTTGCTTACAGTTACGTGAATGGTTTGCTTGAGACTATTGGAGCAAATACAAAAGTTACCCTTGTTATTCATGATTGGGGGAGCGGGATTGGTTTTTTATGGGCTATGCGTAATCCAGAGCAAACCAAAGGCATTGCTTACATGGAAGCAATTGTAAAACCTATGACCTGGGATGATTGGCATAAAGATGCTGTTGGAATTTTTAAAGGCTTTCGTTCTGATAAGGGCGAAGACTTAATACTTAATCGTAATATGTTTATAGAAGCTGTGCTTCCCTCATCAATTATGCGCAAGCTCAGCGATGAAGAAATGAATGCTTATCGTGCTCCACATTTAAATAGCGATGACCGCCAGCCTCTGTTAAATTGGCCACGTCAGATTCCCATCGAAGGCGAGCCAGAGGAGATAGTAAGTTTAGTTAATGACTATGGAGCTTTTATGACAAACAGCCAAATGCCCAAATTATTCATTAATGCTGAACCCGGCTCAATTTTGACTGGAAGGCAGCGTGAATTTTGCAGAACATGGCCAAATCAGCAAGAAGTCACAGTTAAGGGGCTTCACTTTATACAAGAGGACTCACCTATTGAAATAGGCCAAGCTATAGCAAAATGGTATAAAATACTTGTATAGACAAGTAAGGAGAAATCACATGTCAGACGTACCAGTTTATATGATTGCTAATCTAGAGACCCATGAAGATCTGAGTGAGTATAGAAAATATGAGAAAGGTTTCTTTCCAATCTTAAAGAAGCACGGGGGCTCTTTTATTACCTTTGATGACAATCCGAAGCATTTAGAAGGTTCAGAACCCAGATCAGGCCGAATGATTATTTTTCAATTTCCATCAGAAGCTGCGGCAGATGCATGGTTTAATGATCCAGAATATCAAGCCTTATCTGAACATCGTAGAGCAGGGGCTGACACTAAATCCATAACGATGGTTCATGCTCTTCCGCCTCGAAAGTAAACTTTTAATAAATCATCCCATCAAGTTTTTATTATGGTCCGCTTCCAGCAAATCTGGCCAGCAGGCTCAAGCTTTAGGCAAAAAAACATCTAAACTTATAGAAAATAGAATCAATTCAGATGGTGGTATCGGAGAGACTAAAGATAGACTTACAAGATTAAGAACTGATTTAGGTGTCAAAAGTTTAATGGTTGCTTACGGCCCTGGCATAAAGGATGCTGGAACTTTTGCAACATCTCCTGGAGCTTTTGCTTCAATAGGCGAAACAAAAACTAACAACATAAAGAAAGTTTCTTCAAAAACTACGCTCTTATTTAACACCACCGCACTTTCAAAAAATATAGACTTTAAAAGTCTTAATCTTTTTGATCTAAGGTCAAATGCCTTTTCTGATCCCAGTAAGGGATATGTTGAAAAAATGAATGATCTAAGGAAATTAGTTAATAAAGAGAAAGTATTTCATATTTCCAATATGGGCCCATCAAGCGCTCTATATAAACGCAAAGATGAGCTTATGGAGCATAATATATTTTTATTTACTACACACGGCAAAGCTCTTAATGAGGATAATGAGATACTAAAAAAAGATATTAAAGATTTTCTAGCTAACTCTACTCCATCAGATTTGATTAATTTAGGAGCGATGCCTTTTTCTTTAAAACCAAGCCTTTTTAATATTCTAAAAAACTTTGACAAGGATAGATTTATTACCTTAACAACAGATTCATCTAAATTAGATTATACAAATATCTCAAATACTATCCTTGCCAAAGATGCTGCTAATTATGATATATACCTTTCAATGGAAGCTTTTCTTGAAGATGTTGAAGAAGATTGTTCCGATAACATCAGAGCACAATTTAATAATAATTTTAGTCAATTTGAAATTCCTTCAATGATTAAATATGTATCAGATAAAAATGATCTTAAATATAAAGATCCTGAGAGTTTTATATCCGAGGTAATAGAATGCTTAAATAAAGTTAATGGATCAAAAGATATTTTTTTGGGCACTTCAAAAGACTTTGCTTTTAATGAAAATCAGAATATTTTAAAAACATCTGCACTTGTTAGGCTTTCACAGCCAATTAATAAATCTTCAGAGAGTCCTATTAAAACTCTTTATAAAAATCAATTATCCATAGTTGATAGCATCCAAAAAATTTCAGGAGTCATTTCTTTTAATATTGATGTCCTACGTATTACAAATATCTCCATCGAGGAAGGCACCTTTGGAGCTGAGTTATATCTTGACATTATTGCGCCATCAGAGAATCCGATAATAACAATACAATTTAATAATCTTAGTTCTATTAATCCAAAATATGAAGTAAAAGAACTAGAGGCACATAAGAATATTAATTCATACTCATCTAGATATTTAATAACTGCCAATTTTGATTTTAAAGCCATGGGTAGCAATTATCCGTTTGATCATCAATTTTTATATATAAGCCTATCCTCAACAGATAATGGACTGATCATTCAACCTGTACCTCAACAATATCTTGATAGAGAATTTAATATAGATGGCTGGAGTCTTGTAAATGCCAAGTGTGGGGTGAATAGGAAGAAATCTTGGGTAGCTTTATCAGAAGATCTTGCGCGCATACCCAAAATTAATGAAGAAGTTAGAATAGGCTGGGAATTACAAAGAGCAAGTTCAATGACTTTACTAAAAATAGGAATACCTCTATCTTTCTTATTTGTACTTGTCTATTACACCTTGTATCTACCAACTTCAGAATCTAGTACAGCACTTGGTTATCTAACTACAGCTTTCTTATCGAGCATAGCGCTATACTTCTCCACAGAAAGACCTCAACCCCTATCAATGACAACTATTGATGTAGTGTTTGCATTCTTTTATTTAATATCAGGAGTATCTTTACTCATGATTATATTCTCTGAATTTAATCCAGATTTATATGAATTTTTTATCTATCCATTAAGAGTTCTTTTACCGATATCAATCATAGGACTGATGCTCTTTATTAAGGCTCGTCTAAAATCATCAAAATATAAACCTTCAATAACAAAATAAGGACACAAAAAATGCCCTGCATTGTTTGCAAAAGCGAATTGGTAAGCTCCTTTATCACAAAAGACAGAAAAACTTACTGGCAATGCTCACATTGCTCAGTGAAATTTTTAGACCAAGCTTTTTTTATAGATGAAGATACTGAGAAGGGAAGATATTTAGAGCATCACAATGAAATAGGCGATCCGGCCTATCTTCAAGTTTTTATCCAAATTATCAGAACCTTTGACGGCTAAATTAAAGTCTGATGACAGAGGTCTTGATTTTGGTTGTGGTCACGGACCTGCATTAGCAGAGATGCTTAAAGCAAAAGGGTACGACATTGATCTCTATGACCCATTCTTTTATCCCAACAAAGAGATCTTTTCTAAAAAATATAACTTTATAACCTGCACAGAAACAGTCGAACATTTTTTTAATCCAAATAAAGAATTTAAAACCTTTGATGCACTTTTACTACCAGATGCGTGGCTTGGCGTAATGACTACTTTTTTAACTGAAGATAAGCTTTTTGAAAATTGGTATTACCGGAAAGATCCAACCCATGTTGTTTTTTATTCACAAAAGACTTTTGAGGTAATTGCAGAACAAAATAATTGGAGGCTAGAAATTCCTACGAAGGATATAGCTTTATTTTGTAAGAATTGAGACCCATAATAGATTTATAAAAATAGGAGATATAAATGTTTAGTCACGTAATGCTCGGAGCCAATGATATTGAAGAATCCAGAATATTTTACGATAAAACTATGCCTGTACTTGGTGCAAGGGAAGGCAAGTTATCCATGAATCATGATGGTCATACAAGATATGTTTACTTTGTTAATAGAAATAATAGTTTTTTAATTTCACAGCCAATTAATGGCGAGATTGCAACACATGGAAATGGAAGTACTATAGGCTTTAATGCCTCAAGCACAGAAATGATCGATGCATGGCATGCAGCAGGAATTGCAGCAGGCTCTAAAACACCAGAATTTTGTGATCCTCCTGGAATCAGAGAAGGCGGTGGTGTTCAGCTATACCTAGCCTATTTGGTTGATCCATCTGGCAATAAAATATGCGCTATGTAATTCAATTGTGAATTTATTTTCTCAAATATTTAAAAAATTAACCAAGAATAATGCAGTATTTTTAACTTTGGTTTTTATCTGTATGGCATTTGTACCCAAATCTTATTCTGAGGAAGCAAACTTAAAAATAAATCTTTTAAATATAGATAAGCCCGGTGTTGTATTTTTGAGCATATGCAGGGACGCAGCTGGATTTGAGGATTCAGTTGAAAATGAATCTGAAGAAGCATCATGTGTTAATAAGGCAGGAGAAGTAGGGCCGAAAAATTTTGAAATTAATGGTATGTTGCCCCATGGCGAATATGCTATAGCCATTTTTGTTGATGCAAATGGGAATGGAAAAATGGATAAAAATTTTCTTGGTATTCCAAAAGAACAATATGGATTTTCTAATAATGTAATGGGCAGAATGTCGGCACCATCTTTTGATCAAGCAAAATTTGTGGTCTCAGGACCTACTACACAAAATATAAAACTTAGAATTGGTATTCCTAAACAAGACTAGAAGGATGGTAAGATAAAATTATGAAAAAACCAAATATATTTAGACGAACAGTAATGTTTATAGTGGACAGTTGGAGAGTTGTGATGGATGTAAAATACAACCCTTTAAAATACATACCTGATCCGAGCCTTCAAATCCTGTTTTAAATTTCTCAGTCTTAGCTCTTGTTCCCTCTGGCGACATAGCAATCAAAGAACCATTAAGTTTTGACATATTTTTTATAGCAATTTCTGTAAGGCCTAATCCCGGCTTACTCCTGTCAACTGGAATGCCTCCCATGTACTTCAAAAATCTCCCTAAAATAGGAGTTGTAAAGAGAGTATATTTTCCAAAAAATGAAATTTTTGCATCTATACCTATTATGGCAGCAAACGCAAAAACACCATCCCAATTAGAAGTATGGGGTCCTGCTATTACTATTAAGTTCTCGTTACCCTGAACTGGAGGTATTAAACCCTCAACTTTCCATCTAAATGCTCTAAGCAGGCCTCTGGCTAGCCATTGAACAATCTTTCTTTGCGCCAAAAAGCGCTCAGGAATATTGACCAATAATTTAGATTTTCTATAGCTCAATTAAGCTCCTTAACTATATTGAATAAACCTATTTTAACGTGATTAAAAAAAAATGATATCTTGTAGATACTAATTAACTATTTTGACTATAATTTATATCTAGTACGAAATTATTAAAAGCTGACATAGCTATTCTTTTAGCTGAAGAGGTCAAGCTCTTTGGGTTCCTTAGATTGGGGATGGATTACAAAAGAACATTGCGAGCATGTAATATTCTTGGCGCTAAAGAATTATTTATCACTGGCTCAAATCCTGAAAAAACCACAGGCTTTATTAGTAAGTTCCTTTTAATAAAACCCTTAGAACAAGAAAAAATTCAATCACAAATAAACCTACATTATCATGCGGGCGAATTTGTTAATTTAGATTAGCCTAATAAATGAATTCCCAAATCTACCATTAAATAAATATTGGTAAATAGGCCTATTACCCAAAAGATACTTCTAAGACTTGGATTTTTATCAGTTGCTACTCTGTAATAAATTACCATATGAATAATTCTAACTACAGCATAAATCCAGACCACGACTGATAATTTATGTGGGCTGTAGCCAGCCATCATCGCAAGAATAGCCATGCCAAAAAGTGGGATGATATTTTCTAGCGAATTCCAAAATGTTCTATGAGCTCTAAAGAAAAAAGAAGCTTGGCCTAAAGCGGGATCTATAACTCCAACTTTATAACCCTTATGGGCTCTATGAACTCTTACAAGCACAATAGCCTGAATAATAATTGTGCTAAGCGTTAACCATAATCCTAATAATACCGGTTGATATACTTCAAACATTTTGAACTCCTTTAAACTATTTTATTATTTTTAATCCACATCATCTGTGCAATAACAAGGATTATATACGATACAAGAAACGCTAAATAGAAACTTAAAATCAAAGGATCTTCAAAGCTTTTAGCAATTGGGTCATCAACAGGAAGACGCCTCAAGGCATCAGTAATTGCTGGTATTAAATGAAATAGAAAAAGTGCAGAATAACTTATAGCTTGAAAATACGGACACAGCCAACCAAAGATCAGTCTTTTTTCCATCATCATACCGCCCGCTACTGCGATTAATGCTACCACTGCAAGCATATGGGCGACACCAAAACTACCTTGCTTATATATCATCAGAGCGGATACAGAGGTTATGACTGTTGTTAGTAAAAAAATTTTTGCAGAGTTATTCTTAGATTCAAGAATTTTATATTTAATTATTGAGTAGGCGCCACTTAACAAAGCAGCTATTCCCATAATTGTATGGAACCATCCAAAAATAGTTTTTATAGCTTCCTTCGCGCCAATCATGAGTTATATATTCCTTAGAGCTATCTCTAAGTCAATATGTACAATTTATTTTTCAAGTTCAGCAAATAAAGCATCCATTATTTCATTAACAGTTTTGTATAAATTTTTTACTTCATGCATTTGATTGCATACAAAACCAAAGCCCAATTGATTGTCAATATCTCCAAAAGCAACGCCACCACCAACTCCGGCGTGGCCAAACATGGCATCTTTAAATTTTGGAGCAAAGTTTCCAACTGGCATAGAATCTTTGCCTAATTCATAACCAAGACCAAATGTAATATTGGAACCAAATAAAACTGAATCTGGTCCAGATGAAAGAGGGATTATTGCATAATCCAAAGTCTCAGGTTTCATAATGCTATGACCATCTCTCTGACAGCCGTTGCTTAAAATTCCATAAAGTTTTGCAAGACTTTGAGCTGTTCCATGTCCATTTGCTGATGGGACCTGAGCCATTCGCCAATCAGGAGAATTATGATATCCAACTGGATCTTCTTCTCTTCCCTCAAAAGCACCACCTTTGACCGCCTCTTTCATATTCCAAAATCGTTTAGGTAAAATAAAATTTGGTACATACTTTATATAATCAATAGGATTTCCTTTCCCGCTATCAAGCTGCATGATCATATCTGCACATCTATCAAAATCCTTTTCACTAAGGCCAATTTGAAAATCAATTCCTAATGGATCTGCAATTTCTTCTTTAAAATATTGTCCAGCATGCCTTCCATCAACTCTGCGAATAATTTCTCCTACAAGCCAGCCATAGGTAAGAGCATGATAGCCTTGAGCTGAACCTGGCTCCTTGAATGGTTTTTGTGATTCAAGCGCTTTGGTAAATACTTCCCAATTTTGCCATGGACCAGACGGCATTCCTTCTTGAAAACCAAACATTGCAGATCTATGACACAACAAATCACTAACTTTGGTATTTTCTTTGCCATTGCAGCCATATTCGGGCCAATAAAATGAGACCTTATTATTAACATCAAGCTTCGCCTTCATCAATAAGCTTAGCAGATACAAGTTGCAGCAACACCTTTTGTTACCGAGAAGACATTTACAATAGTATCTTCTTCCCAGGGCTTAGTTCTTTTAATATCTTTATGACCACCAAACATGTTTAAGACTGTCTTGCCTTTATATTCAATCGCAAGAGAAGCGCCTAACTCGTGCTCCGATTCTATGGCCTTGGTAAATATATCGCCTATTTTTGCAAATGCAGGATCGCAATATCCAAAAGCTTTTGACATTTATATTCCCCCTTTTTTTGGCACTAAGTATGCCATTTCATATATTATAATATGAATACTAATATTTATTGTTATGATAAATAGAACCTTAAGAGGAATATAAATGGCAACTTATTCATGCAGTCAATGCAAAATGTCAGTTAATGCATCATGTGGCGCTTGTGACGCCCCTTTGGTAAATGCAATGTTAGAACTAGATGATGGAACTTCGGTTCAGGTATCTGAATGCCCCAATGGTCATGGAAAAATTAAATCTCCATTGTGTTGTGGTCAAGATATGACTTGCTCCGTTAGTTAAAATATTAAACAACGCCAATGAAAGTACTCAGAACTCCTGATTCTCATTTTAATGATCTTAAGGATTATCCTTATGAGCCTGTTTATACAAATATTAAAACGCATGATGGAACAGATTTAAGAATTCATCACATTGATGAAGGTCCAAAAGATGGTCCTGTTCTTCTGGCAATGCATGGGCAGCCTGTTTGGAGTTATCTTTATACCAAAATGATTCCTTTTTTAACTGCAGCTGGCATCAGAGTTATTGCACCTGATCTTCCTGGCTATGGTAAATCAGATAAGCCTGCAGCAAGAGAGGATTATAGTTATCAAAATCAAGTTGACTGGATGATCAAGTGGCTTGATAAGAATGATTTTAGGAATTTAACTTTTTTTGGACAAGATTGGGGCGGCTTAATAGGCCTAAGATTAGTTGCAGCACGCTCAGAACATTTTATAAAAGTTTCTATCGGCAATACCGGACTCCCTTACAATCCTGATGTGTCGCAAGAGGTTATAGATAAAGTTGGAGCATTTAGAAATAATAAAAAAATTAAACTATCACCTAGTCCGATGGTAAAAGAGGTAAGCAAAATGGATAAGGGCGAAGGTCATCCAGCCTTAAAGTTTATGTATTGGCAAAAGTTTTGCTGGGAGACATCTAATTTACCGACAGGTTTTATTTCCTCAATGATGATGGAAAAAGTACCTCCTTACAAAAAGGCTATTAATTATCTATTTTATAAGCTTGGAATAACAAATTTATCACCATTTTATACAGAGTTATCAAAGGCTTTTGACGCTCCTTTTCCTGACGCATCATTTAAAATGGGAATAAGAGCAATGCCAAGCCATGTTCCAATTATTCCTG
Organism: uncultured SAR86 cluster bacterium; assembly: GCA_905181645.1. Classification (GTDB taxonomy): domain Bacteria; phylum Pseudomonadota; class Gammaproteobacteria; order Magnimaribacterales; family D2472; genus MED-G78. The sequence continues at coordinate 240,821 of CAJIYN010000001.1, read as the reverse complement.
ATGCTTCTTTGGAAGATAAACTAGATCTTGCATTTTTTAAAGATTACGACAAACCTTTCTTGAGCATTTTTGCTGGAAATGATCCAGTGACCAATGAAATTGGAAAAAGATGTTTTAGAAATGGCTCCAAATGCAATAAGTGCAGATCATATTGGGGGCGGTCACTTTTATCAGTGGACTAAACCAAAAGAACTTTCTAGTTTATTAATAGATTTTATAAAGGAATAGCATGATAGATTTATATACTTCACCAACGCCCAACGGATACAAAGTATCTTGTGCCTTAGAAGCTATGAACATGGATTACAAAGCCCATTTAGTTAACTTAGCAGAGGGTGAGCAAAAGAAACCAGAATTTTTAGCTATAAGTGCAAATGGAAGAATTCCAGCCATTGTTGATAGAGACAATGATAATCTTGCAATTTTCGAATCTGGAGCTATTATGATTTATCTTGCTGAGAAATCAGGAATGCTTATACCTTCAGATAGCAAAGGCAGGGCTAAAGTTATTCAATGGTTAATGTTTCAAATGGGAGGAATAGGTCCAATGATGGGGCAAGCCAATGTTTTCTTTAGATACTTTCCTGAAAAAATTCAGCCCGCAATTGATCGTTATCAAAATGAAGGCAGAAGATTGTTCGAAGTACTAGATACTCAGTTAGCAAAAAGTGAGTGGCTGGCTGATGATTATTCAATTGCTGATATAGCAAATTGGTGTTGGACAAGAACACATAAGTGGTCAGGCATTTCTGTTGAAGGATTAGACAATTTAGCAAGATGGAATGATGCGATGTATAAGCAGCCAGGCATGCTAGAGGGAATAAAAGTACCAGTTTCTGTAGATAATATTTTAAGTGATGATAAAAAGATGAAGGAGTTTGCAGACAGAGCTCGCAAAAATCTTCAGACATAGGAGTAAGTTATGTTAAAAGTTCATTTTGTTGCAAATACTAGAGCAGGGCGGATAGTTTGGTTATTAGAGGAGTTGGGACTTGAGTATGAGGTAAATATCATGCCTTTTAGTAAAGAAGGGCTCAAGTCAGAGGAGCATAGATCAAGGCATGCCCTTGGAAGAGTTCCAGTGTTAGAAGATGGAGATATTTCCATTTTTGAATCAGGAGCTATTATTGAATATATTCTAGCAAGGCATAAAGATGGTGGCTTAAAACCAGATGTTAATTCGCCAGAATTCCCAAACTATCTTCAATGGTTTCACTATTGTGAAGGGATGGTAATGCCACCCATGAATCAAATAGTAGTTCAAACGATTTTATTACCGCCTGATCGAAGAGATGAGAATGTCTTATTGCAAGCTAAGAAATTACTGTCCAAAGCACTTGCCCCAGTGAATGATGCTCTTGCTGGTAAAGATTATTTAATTGGAGATTTCTCTGCTGCAGATTTGATGCTTGGACACTCATGCTTTATGGCTAATAGATTGGGCTGCGTCACTGATGACATGCAAAACATTAAAGATTATGTTGTAAAAATTGAAGCTAGACCTGCCTTTATTAAATCCATAGAGATGAAATAAGAATAAAAGGAAGCAATTATGAAAGTTAAAAATGCAGTCATACCAAATGAAGAGCAGATGGCAGGCTTCTTAGAGGGAGATACAGAAACTCCAATAAAAATGGTAAATCTTTTAACATTTAAGGATAAAGCAGAATATGCAGATGGAAGAGAGACAAATCTTTCAGGCAAGGAAGCATATGAAATCTATACTACTGAAGTTCAAGGACACCTTGAAAAAGTTGGTGGTAAATCTATTTTTTTTGGTGAGGTTCAGAGACTTATGCTTGGTGAAGTAGAAGAGTTGTGGGATTGGGTAGCCATAGCAGAATATCCAAGCAGAAAAGCTATGTTGGAAATGGTGATGGACTCTGAATATCAAAAGAGCGAAGAGCATAGAAGTGCTGGTCTCGCAGGCCAATTGAATATTGAAACTAAGTGATTAATTTTAAAAATTTATTACCAATTGTTGCTGACAATAATTATCGTGGTCATCCAGGTGCTGAATATGCTCCCTATGTAATTATATTTATGGTTGCTATGTTTTGCATTATTGTTAATCTAAAAAATGCTTAAAGAATTTATTCTTCAACCTTTTTCATCTGATATTAATGATCAAGATCTAAAATCTATTTATGATCTTAACCAAGCTAATGTGCCTGAAGTTGGCTCATTGGAAGATACGTTAGCATTATCTGAGCTTATAAGAATGAGCAGTTTTAACCTTTCTATTAAATTTAATGATGAAATAGTTGGTTATATTATTTGTTTTAAAGAAGGCTCTAAATATCAATCTTTAAATTATAAGTTTTTTCAAGAAAGCATAGATGAGTTCTTATATATAGATAGAGTCGCTATTAAAGACGGCTTTAGAGGCCAAGGTTTAGGAACTATGATTTATGATTCTATTTACGTTAAGGCAAACAAGAGTAATGTGCCTCTTTTATGCGAAGTAAATACCAGGCCTGTAAATGAACCATCACTCAAGTTTCATGCAAAAATGGGCTTTAAGGAGTGTGGAACTAATGATTTTTCTTACAACAGCGTTGTTTATTTAAGGAGAGATAATGGAGCCTAATTTTCAAGCATTACAAGTAATAGCAGAAGTAGCATTAGGGATAGTTGGGTTTTCTGCAATACTTATTGGTTTAAGCAGAGCCTCTGATGGCTTTAGCTCACCAGATAACTTTAGAATTCAATTATTAACTTACTCCGCATTCTCTGCAATGTTTTGCGCTTTACTTCCTTTTGCAATTTATACGAATACAAACCCTGAACTATCATGGACAATTACAAACTGGATACTCTGTATAATATCCGTATTAGGCTTATTAACGTTTCCTAAGCGTATGCTAGCTCTGAGAAAGGAAGGTTATAAAAAACTTTTCCCTACTCAAGTATTTATATTTCAAACTTCAGTATTATCAGCAATATTCTTGATTTCTGGCTTAATGATTCTGGGATATATAAAAGCTAAAGCTAATTTTTACGTTATTTGTCTTATGCTATTTCTCGTACAAAGCGCATTTGCTTTTATAAGAACTATGTTTGTAAGAATAAAGTAGTTTAGTTAACTTTAATTTTTTTAATTTCAGCATCAAGATCATAATCCCAGATCCCCTTTAATCGCATTGAAATAATGGGAGTATATTTAAGCATCAGGTTCCTTAAAAAAACTAGAAAGGCATTTTCCATGTGATTTAATCTTGCTTGTCTCATAGACATCTTTTGTATTTTATTATTTCGATTTACTCTTATTTTATTATAAAGATATTGAGCTGTAGCAAAATCTAAATTTAATTTTTTTAATAATTGTGCAAATGTATATGCATCTTCAATTGCCATGCAGCCACCTTGACCCATAAATGGAACCATAGGATGTGCTGAGTCACCTAATAAAGTCATGTTCTCTCTAAATATTTTATTTAAGGGTGGTCTCATAGATACCCCATTTATAAATATCAGTACTGGAATCAAGCATTGAAAACACACTACTATCATAGTCTTTAAGATCGTCTATTAAAGCAGCCTTGGAGCCTTTTGTTTTCCAAGAGTCATGAGCACTTTGTTTTGTTTTTATAACACCAACAAAACTGGTTCGACCATTATTGTCGATTGGGTAACTTACAATATGCGACTTTGAACCAAAATAAAATTGAACCTCTTTGTTATTTGAAAGACCAATGCCACGCCATGCACTATAACCGCTATACACTGGTGCACCCGATGAAGGAAAATATTGTTGTCTTATTAAAGACCTAATCCCATCACAAGCAAGAACATGCTTTACAGAATAATTATCACCATTTGTAAACGAAATATTACATGCATCTTGATTTTTTTACGTCTTTATGTTTTATAGCACTAAAACCAGAACTATTGGTTTGCCTAGCGACTGCAGAAACTGGTATTTCTTTAATTTTACCTGTTGCAGGGTCTCTAAATGTAATTTTTTGATTAAAAACAGCACTTTTGTTATAGCGGTCTTCTTTGTTAAAACGGACATATATATCATAGTCTTCTCCATCTTTTTTATAAATACCATGTTGTGCCAGATGTCAGTTCATTGCGCTCAACCAATACAACATCTGTCATGCCCTCTTGGGTCAAATGATACAAGGTTGAGCAGCCAGCAATACCGCCACCAATAACTACAACACGTGTCTGCGTTTTCATTTTAATCCCTATAGAATTTTTTTTCAAAAATTAACTTTTTTTAGCAATAAAAAAATAATTTAAAAATGTATTTCTTTAAATAAAATCAGCAGATAATGATTTTCTTTTTTTAGGAGACATGGTGGATTCTTTAACCATTTTACAGATTGGAAGTGTATTTTTTGGAACAGTTTTAGCTGCACCACTTATGATCTCTAAAAAAGTAAATAAGAGAATATAAAGGACATACGGAGATGAGAATTAATCTTAAGGTTATCACCCATGCACTTGGTTCCTTTGGCGAGCAAGATGGGTATGATAAGAGACGTGAACATGATATCGCAAGGGTGCGAATATTTATCGTAGGGACTAACCTCTTATGTGGTTGGTTGATAATATTGAATATAATAGTGGGATGGATATTATGAGAAGTGCGATGACTACAGGAAGCTTTTTAGCTATTGTTGTTCAGGTCTACGCAGGACTCTACGTGTTTGTTTTCGCTAATTTATATTGGTTACTAAATTCTTGTATTGCTTTAAGAAAAGCATTTAAGGCAAAGAATCTTAGTTAGGTTTTTTCCGCATTCTTATAGATAGAGGCGTTACTTCAACTAACTCATCTTCTTCAATAAATTCTAAAGCTTGTTCTAAAGTATGAACAATATGAGGCACCAGAATTAGATTTTCATCTGTCCCAGCTGCACGAATATTATTTAGCTGCTTAGCTTTTGTTGGGTTTACTGGAAGATCATTGTCCCTTGAATGCAACCCAACTATTTGACCTATATAAACTTCATTACCATGACCTAAGAACAAGTTTGCCTCTGTTTTGTAAATTAAAAAGGGCATAGGCCAGTGTTTTTCCAGCAGTCATCGAATACATGACGCCATTATTTCTTTTTGCTATTTCACCAGCTTTTACTGGACCATAATGATCAAAAACACTTGTCATAATTCCAGATCCACTAGTTATTGTTAAAAAATGTGATCTAAAGCCAATGATGCCTCTTGATGGAGCTATGAATTCAAGCTTAACCCTACCTTTTCCGTCTGGCTCCAAGCTTTTGAGCTCAGCTTTTCTTGGCCCAAATTCTTCCATGATGGCGCCTTGATGTTGCTCTTCAACATCTATAACTATCATTTCATAAGGCTCATGAATTTCACCATCAACTTCTTTTTGAATTACTTGCGGTTTTGCAATTGCTAACTCAAAACCTTCTCTTCTCATAGTTTCTATTAGTACAGATAAATGAAGTTCTCCTCTGCCTGATACGATAAATTTATCAGGACTGTCGCCTTGTTCAACTTTCAACGCTACGTTTGATATTAACTCTTTATCTAATCTTTCTTTTATATTTCTAGAGGTAACATATTTACCTTCTTTACCAGCAAATGGCGAGTCATTAACCTGAAATTTCATGCTAACAGTAGGCTCATCAACTGAGAGAGCTGGAAGCGCCTCAACAGCTGAAGGTGCACATATAGTGTCTGAGATATTTAATTTATCTATACCAGTAATACAGACTATTGATCCAGCTTCAGCTGCTGAAACTTCAACTCTGTCTAAGCCTTCATAGCCCATGACTTGAAGTATCTTTGCTTTTCTAGTTACTCCATCTCTATCAACTACTACAACTTGATCATTTGGTTTAACGACACCGCTTTTTATTCTTCCAATTCCAATTACACCAACATAGCTATTACTATCTAATGCGCTTATTTGAAGCTGAAGAGGTCCATCAACGTTAACCTCTGGCGCTGAGACTTTTTCTAAAATCATTTCTAGTAACGGAGTCATGTCTGTTGTCATTTGATCTGGCTCTAATCCAGATATGCCTTCTAAAGCTGATGCGTATATAACAGGAAAGTCTAATTGTTCATCTGTAGCATCAAGACGATCAAATAAATCAAATACTTGATCTAAAACCCAGTGAGGCCTTGCATCATCTCTATCAACTTTATTAATAACTAGAATAGGTTTTAGGCCTTTTTCAAATGCTTTTTGAGTAACAAATCTAGTTTGTGGCATTGGGCCATCTACTGCATCTACTAAAAGAAGCACTGAATCAACCATTGAAAGGGCTCTTTCAACTTCACCGCCAAAATCAGCATGACCCGGGGTGTCTACAATATTAATTAAGTGATCCTGCCAGATAATAGAAGTATTCTTTGCAAGAATAGTTATACCTCTTTCTTTCTCCTGATCATTTGAATCCATAATTCTTTCTGAATCCATATTTTTTCTATCTAGAGTTCCAGATTGCTGCAACAGCTTATCTACAAGCGTAGTTTTCCCATGATCGACGTGAGCGATAATAGCTATATTTCTCAACTTCTCTATAGACATAATTTGGGGTGTTACTAAAAAAGAAATGATTATACGAGAATCTAGCAAAAGTGCTATTAATCAGAGTACTTTATATTAAATGGGTTTGACTTAGAGTAAACTCTAACTTGTACAATTTGCTTCAATTAAGCGGAGTAAATATGTATATATATGATAAAAAAACAAATTAATAACAGGTGCATCAACAGGCATAGGCTATGCCTTAGCCAAAGAGCTTGCCAAAAAAGGCAGCAAACTTATTTTGACAGCAACAGCTAGATCAGAAGACAAACTCCATATGTTGGCAAATGATCTAAAATCCTCAGGAAGTGAAGCCCATGTTTTTATAAAAGATTTATCCATAATTGGAGCTGCAGAAGAGCTTTTTAATGAAATAAAATCTACTGGACTGGATATAGATCTTTTAATAAACAATGCTGGTTATGGAAGATGGGGAGAACTTACAAGTATTGGTAGAGATGATTATGCAAGCATGATCCAATTAAATATTGTTGCTTTAACCGATCTTTGTCATTTGTGTATCCCAGATATGATTTCTAAAGGCGGAGGAGGAATCATTAATGTGGGCTCAATGGCCTCTTTATCACCAATCCCATATGCAGGCATTTACTCATCATCTAAAGCATATGTATTAATGTTCTCAGAGGCGATTCGATATGAATATCAATCCATGGGCATTCAGGTCATGGCTCTCCTACCAGGAGGAACTGAATCAGAATTTGCAAAAGTTGCTACAGAGAAGTCAGAAAAATTAACTCGAAGAAATGAAAAACGTAAAGGATCTAGCATAGGAATGCAGACTTCCGAGGAAGTTGCAATTGAAGGTTTAGCTGCATTTGAAAAAAATAAACAATATATTCTTTGTGGAAGAAATAATAGACTTTTATTCAGCTTAACCAAACTTATGACCAGAAAGGGTGTCTTAAACTTTACTGGAAATATGTTTAAGAAAATTGCTGGCTAACTTTAAATTTAAGGAGTTTAAAAATGGAAAAGGTTTTAGTAACGGGTGGTTCAGGTTTTATAGGATTACATTGCATTCAACAATTATTAGATCAGGGTTATGACGTTAGATGTACCGTGCGATCAGAATCTAAAAAACAAGAAATTGTTGACTCAATGATGAAGAATTCATCAAATGCTAACAATCTTGAAGTAGTTATGGCAGATTTGTTAAAGGATGAGGGTTGGAATGAAGCTGTATCCGGATGCGAATATGTTTTACATGTAGCATCGCCTTTTATCTTAGAAGTTCCTAGTGATGAAAATGTATTAATTAAACCTGCAGTGGAGGGGACGTTAAGAGTTCTCAATGCATGTAAAAATAATAAGGTTAAAAAAGTTGTTCTTACATCTTCAGTTGCAGCTGTGGCATATGGCCATAAAGAAGAAAAAATTTATGATGAAAATGATTGGTCGGATACTGGGCCAGGCATAACTCCCTATGCAAAAAGTAAAACCCTTGCTGAAAAGGCTGCATGGGATTTTGTAAATGAGCTAACTGCTGAAGATAAGTTTGAGCTCACAGTAATTAATCCAGTTGCAGTAACAGGTCCTATGCTTACAAATGATATTGGCACTTCTAATGAACTATTACTAAAGCTAGCTGGCGGGCAAATGCCAGCATGCCCTAGAACACACATGGGATTTATTGATGTGAGAGATGTAGCTAAGGCACATATATTTTCAATGAAATCTGAAAAAACAAATGGTGAAAGAATTATTGTTAGTGAGAAAGAAATGTTTTTTGTAGAAATGAGCAGAGCTCTTAATGATGCTGGCTTTAAAAAAGCGCCTAAAAGAGAGACTGCCTATTTCTTGGTTCATGATGTTTTAATTCATCAAAGAATTAAGTGGTGTTGTAGGCAACCTTGGCAAAAAGGTTACAACTGATAAGTCTAAAGCTAAGAATTTATTTGATTGGGAGTATGTTTCTGCTGAAGACTCAGCAATAGAGGCTACAAAACAGTTAGTGTCCATGGGGCTAGTGAAATAAATATGTACAACATTTCAGAAATCTCAAAAGAGACAGGATTAACCAAACATACCCTACGTTATTATGAAAAGATTGAATTGCTTGCCATAAAGAAAGATGAAAAGGGGCACAGAATATATAAGCAAACTGATATAGGAGCACTGACCTTTATTAAGTGCCTAACAAAAACAGGCATGGCCTTAGATCAGATTAAAGAGATGAGTAGACTTGCGTTAGTAAATCCAGAAGAGAATGCTGAACGCATTCTTGATTTATTACAAATGCATAAAGAAAAAATACTTTTAGACCTCAAAGAAAGTAAAGAAAGTTTGAAAATGATAGAAGCAAAGATTGAAGTTGCTTTAAATTTATAACCAATAACAGAGAATTTTACTCATATATGGATTCTATTAAAGCAGTTTTTTGGGATTTTGGCGGGGTCATAACTACTAGCCCATTTGACTCATTTAATCTTTATGAAGAAAAGCATAATCTTGAAAAAGATTTTATTCGAAGGGTTAATTCAACTAATCCAGATAGCAATGCCTGGGCTAAGCTTGAACGAAATGAAATAGATCTAGGGCAATTTAATGATCTATTTTTTAAAGAGAGTAGTGATCTTGGTAATCCCATTCCAGGCATAGATGTTATCAGCTTGCTTCAAGGTCAGCTTAGGCCTGAAATGATTCAGGCGCTCAAGGTAATCAAAGGCAATCTTATTCAGGCATGCCTGACTAACAATATTGTGTCTCCTGAAACTCAACTCAGCGATAAGAACGTATCTATTGCTGGTAAAAATGAAGAAATTATGGGTTTATTTGATTTTGTAATTGCATCTAGTGAGCAGAATGTTAGAAAACCTGACCCTGCTTTCTATCATTTGGCTTTAAATCGCGCAGGCATAGAGGCTAAAGAAGCTGTCTTTCTTGATGATCTTGGAATCAATCTTAAGCCAGCAAAAGCATTAGGCATGCATACTATAAAAGTAATTAATGCTCACGATGCTCTAAAAGAACTCAATGCAGTTTTACCCATAAATATACTCTAAGGTTTATACTTATATATTCTGGCACACCCAATGTCATAAAAACGCCAGCTAATATAAGGAAGAAAAATGCAGTTAAATATTAAATATGCTTTAGCAATATTTATATTGTGTGGCTTTAATACAAACCTAACTTCTAATGAAGTTCCCCTCAATATAGTGCAACAATAACAAGAGATATATTTGGAGTTCCACATGTTCACGGAGCTACAGATGCAGATGCAGCTTTTGGGTTGGCCTATGCTCAAGCCGATGATGATATAACTAATATCCTTTCAACAATTGACTTAGCAAGAGCTGGATCTGGTTTAAAAAATGGTCGTGATGGAGCTGTAGCTGACTACCTTATTAAAGCTCTTGGAATTAGGGAGTTGGTTGAAGCAAGATATGAAGAAGATTTATCGTTAGAAGTTCAAGCAGTCCTAGAAGGCTTTGTTGCAGGATTAAATTATTGGCTCTCATTAAATCTAAATAATGAAACTATCAAAGATTATTATCCGGTTAATAAAGTTGATTTAGTTTCAAGTTTTGCAATTCAAAATCTTTTCTTTGCTGGAATAGATAGTGCTATTAAAGAACTAATGAATGCGCCCAAAGAAGTTAGTGCAGCAGAGCTAGATAAAGGCGGGGAATCATTAAAGGTAGCTAGTTTAGTAGCAGGTTCAAACGCTTTTGCGCTTAATTCTAATAAAACTACAGATGGAAAAACTAGACTTATTATTAATTCTCATCAGCCTCTTGATGGCCCAGTTGCTTGGTATGAGGCTCATATTTCAAGTGATGAAGGTTGGAATATGATGGGTGGATTATTTCCAGGAGCTCCTTTTGTTTTTGTTGGATTTAATCAAAATATTGGTTGGGGCATGACGGTTAATGGTCCAGATTTAACAGATGCCTTTAAGCTCACAATCAACCCTGAAGACGTACTAGATATACTCCTTAATCTTAAACACACTTTAATATTAAAAATATTAAGTTGCCGGTTAAAATCTTTGGACCAATAAGGTGGACTTTTAATAGAGAAGCTAAGTTTTCTAAACATGGTTTAGTGCTTGAGACTGAATCTGGATCTTATGCTCTGAAGTTTGCTGGCATGAAAGAAATTCGTCAGCCTGATCAGTGGTTTAGAATGAATAAAGCTCAAAATAAAGAAGAGTGGATAGATGCAATGAAAATGCGAGCTATCATATCTTTTAATGCAGTCTATGCGGATAAAGAAGACAATATTATGCTGCTGCACAATACAGCAGGGCCAATTAGAAATGAGGCGTATGATTGGACGCTTCCAGTTGATGGAACCAAGTCAGAACTAATTTGGGATCAGATAACACCTTTTGATGAAATACCTTTATTAGTTAATCCAAATTCTGGATGGATTGTGAGCGCCAATCAAGATCCATTTAGAGTTTCAGCAATTACAGATAATCTTAAAATCGAAGCGACTATTCCAAAACTCTAGGAATAGAAACAAAAATGACAAACCGCGCCTATAGGGTTATTGAAATTTTTGATAATGATAAGAAATTTACTGAACAAGATCTCTTAGATGCAAAGTTTGATAATGAATACTCCAAGTAGAAGTATTTAAAAAATATTCTTGAAAAAGAATATGAAGAAAAAAGAACTTAAACAGGCACAAAAGCAGTTTTAAATGCTTGGGATCTTAAAACAGATAATAATAATAGATCTGCAGCTCTTGGTGTTTGCGTGCTCTCAGAAGAATGGAGAGCATTTATGAATAGGAATAGATGCTCTAGATTCTAAAAAAATGTTTGAGGATTGCATTGATCAGATCAAAGATTCATTCGATCGAGTTGATCCGCTTTGGTCAGAAGTAAACTTTCTTATGCGAGGAGATCTAGCTTTACCAATTCAAGGCGGGCCAGATACTCTAAGAGCTGTTTATGGAAGACCTCAAGACGATGGCACTCTAAAAGCTGTTGCTGGCGATGGCTTGGTTGTATCTTTATCATGGGATTCTGCTGGCAATCAAGAGAGTCAAAGTATTCATCAGTATGGAAGCGCGACCCAAGACGCATCATCAAAGCATTATGGTGATCAGGTTCAATTATTTGTAGATGAAAAAATGAAACCAACATTTTTCGATAAGCTAGAACTTGAAAAGAATACTGAAAGTGTAATTACAGTTCCATTTAAGAAATAAATTTTTAGGATTTGTATTTCAAACCAAAAACCTACAGGCTCAAATTTTGGAGCTAAATCTGAACCAAGTGAAGTATTAGAAGGTATTGAGCTTCATGGAAAAAATGTAATTGTCACTGGAGGCTATTCAGGTATTGGTCTTGAAACTACAAGAGCTTTAAAAGATTGTGGAGCTAGAGTAATCGTTCCAGCAAGAAGAAAAGATGTGGCTGAGGCAGCCTTAGATGGAATTATTGCATCTAACGATATTATCGAAATGGATCTAGCAGACACAAACTCAGTTCAGCAGTTTGTAGATGATTTTATTGAATTAGATATTTCCTTAGATCTACTGATAAATAATGCTGGAGTTATGGCTTGTCCAGAAGGCCGCATTGGAGATGGCTGGGAACGTCAATTTGGCGTTAATCAAATAGGCCATTTCGTATTAACTAAAGGTTTAATGGAAGTAATGGAAAAGAGTGAAGGATCTAGATTTGTAAGCCTTTCATCATCTGCTCATTCACTGACTTCTATCTTATGGGATGATATTCATTTCAACGAAACGCCATACGACAAATGGGTTGCCTATGGGCAATCTAAAACAGCCTCGTCTCTTATCGCAATTGAGTTTGATAGGCTAATGAAAGATAAGGGAGTAAGAGGTTTTAGTGTCCATCCTGGTGGGATTATGACCCCACTTCAAAGACATCTTGAAAATGAAGAGATGGTAGCCATGGGCTGGATCAAGGAAGATGGCTCGCCTTCAGATATGGCTGCATCATTCTTTAAATCAACAACTCAAGGAGCAACCACTTCATTATGGTGCGCAACAAATACTGCATTAGATAACATTGGGGGAGTTTTTTGCGAGAATTGTGATGTCGCCGTACTAAAAAAAGAGGTAGACGATTCCATGAAAAGGTTCGTAGGTGTTGCTGATTGGGCTATTGACTCTGAAGAAGCAACTAAACTATGGGAAACAACAGAACATATGTTAAACAGTTAAAGAATAATGAGTTTTTTTCAAAATATAATTTCTTCGATTATGAGTGGCACTCTCAAGAATAATTTATTTGGTGGAGAAGATTTTGGAGTTTTGCATAAAGATATCAATAAAGCGCTTGAATCTGTAATGACTTCTAGCGGAGAAGTGTCATCTTTAGTGTATGCAGAGCATCTTTTAACATTAATTGAGCAATTAAATGATGATGATCTTGTTATTTTTCTAAAAAAACTAGCAGAGAATTATGATATAGATCCTTCAGCTTTGTCAGAAGCATCAAAAGAGTACGCAGCTGATAAAACACAAGCAAATTTAGAAAAAGTATCCACAGCTTCAGAGCCTGACTGGGTCGAATTATTTAGAAGACTTAATACAACACCAAATGGAACAGTTAGATTAGTTAGATTAAGAGAAAGAATTAGAGGTCTTGTTAAAGATAATGCAGAAATAGCATTTTTTAATTCAAGCCTATTAAGTCTTTTTAAAAGTTGGTTTAATCCATCCTTTCTTGTGTTAGAAAAGATAGATTGGTCAACGCCTGCAAACATACTCGAAAAAATCATCGAATATGAAGCTGTTCACGAGATTAACTCATGGGATGAGTTAAGATCTCGTTTAGCTCCAAGTGATAGAAGATGTTTTGCTTTTTTTCATCCTAATACCTGATGAACCTCTTATATTTGTTGAAGTTGCCTTATGTAGCAAAATGCCCGAATCAATTAGTGAGATAATCAAGATTGACAGAGAGATAACTGAATACAAAGATATTAATACTGCAGTATTTTATTCAATATCTAATTGCCAAAAAGGCTTGGCAGGCATTTCATTTGGTAACTTTCTTATAAAAAAAGTAGCTCATAAACTCAAACAAGAATTAGACGATCTAAATAAGTTCGTTACTCTATCGCCAATGCCTAGTTTTGTAAGATGGCTAGAAAAGAAATCATTGCATGAAGACTTGGATGAAGACAGCCTCATGACGCAAGCAATATTATATTTAACCGAATCTGAGAGAGAAGATAACTCCCCTAATGATCCAGTGGCTAAATTCCATTTAGGTAATGGCGCAATATTAGAAAAAATTAATTTAAATGCAGACTTATCTGATAAAGGAATAATGCAATCAAAAGGTTTGATGGTAAATTATTTATACAACTTAGAGTTGCTTGAAAAGAATCATGAATTATTTTTTAAAACAAAAAATGTTCAGCAGTCTGATGGCATAAAATCTTTAAAGAAAAAATTACAAATTCATTAATAATATTGGGTTAGAATGTCGCTGCTACACAACAAACTAAAACAAATTATGTCATTACCAAAAATTCTTCAAGACAATTTATCGGTTCCTGTAATAGGCTCCCCATTATTTTTAGTATCGGGTCCTGAGCTTGTAATTGCCCAGTGTAAAGCTGGTATTGTTGGATCTTTTCCAGCACTTAATGCAAGACCGCAACATGTTTTAGCAGAGTGGATTATTAGAATCAAAACCGAACTTGCTGAGTACCAAGCTGCAAACCCTGATGCAAAAGTTGCACCTTTTGCTGTAAATCAAATATGCCATGGATCAAATGATCGTCTTATGGATGATATGCAAACTTGTGTAGAACATGAAGTTCCAATCATCATCACTTCCCTAAGACCACCTTTAGAGATTGTTGAAGCTGCCCATAGTTATGGTGGTGTAGTTTTTCATGACGTCATTAGTGTTAGACATGCAAAAAAAGCAGCTGAACAGGGCGTTGATGGATTAATTTTAGTTTGTGCAGGAGCGGGCGGACATGCTGGAGCTTTATCACCATTTGCTTTATTAAGAGAAGTAAAAGAATGGTTTGATGGAACTATTATCTTATCTGGTTCAATTGGAGATGGTTATTCAGTTGCCTCAGCTTTAGCGCTTGGGTGCTGAAGGTATGAATATGGGTACTAGATTTATTGCTACTCAAGATGCACCTGTCCATCAAAATGTTAAAGAAGCTATTTTAAATGCATCTGAATTAGATACTAGGCTAGCATGGTAATTATTTAAAACCTTCTATAGATAAAGCAGGACTAGATTCAAATAATCTTCCGGAAGCTGACAAAACCAGCATGAACTTTGGTTCAGGTGGAAATACTGATGCAAAGGCGTGGAAAGATATTTGGGGATCTGGTCAGGGTATTGGTGGAATAGTTGACTCGCCACCGGTTCAAGAGCTTGTGGATAGAATTCAATCAGAATATGAAGAAGCTACGCAAGAATTTATAAGGAAGTCTTCATAAAGGATGTTAATTTATAGATGAGTTCTTTTAAAAAATTTCTTCATCTTTTTCCAATATTATTTTTAATTTCATGCGGCGGTGGAGGTGGAAGCACCTCGATTCCAGATCCAGTAACCCCTAACGAATATCCATCACATCCTTTAGTTTGGGATGTAGTTACTCCTGAAAGCGTTGGCATGAACACCTCTAAACTTGATCAAGCATTCGATTATGCATTTCAGGATGGGGCCTATACTCAAGCAGCTATTGTAATTAAAGATGGTAAATTAGTTTATGAGAGATACAGAGGCATTTTAGCTGGTGAAAAAAATACGCTAAGAAATATAACAGGCATAAGTGAATCTCGCTTAGAAGATTTATATGGCAATAAGACCATTAATAGTTAGGACAATCCAGGCATTGAATGCACTTAAGGTTGGACCAGTGCTTCGAGTAAACGCACTTATTTCATCAATTAATGATTCACTTCCTGCTACAGCACCTGGGCAAATGATGACAGGTCATCTATTACTATAAAAAATTTATTAGACATGCGCTCAGGGCTTGATCCAATATGTTTTGATAATGCTTTAGGCGAATTAGATACATGTAAAAATACTTCCGATTCTTCCTCTGGCGGAGATTTAGTTTTTTCAGACGATCAATTAACGAAGTGTATCAATAGAGACTTTGCAGAAAGTGGAGTCATTCAGCCCTGGTATTCAGATACTGAGATTTATAATCGCGGTGACTTTAAATATTCAAATTGCGATACTCAGGTTTTAGGAGAAATTCTTTTTAGAGCTACTGGCCAAGATCTTCAAACATATGCAGATTATCAGCTATTTTCAAAAATAGGAATAGATGCTATTTGGTGGAAAGATTTTGTAGATAACGGCCAAGCAAATGGCAATTACCTTGCTTATTGCTGCCTAGATTCAACTGCAAGAGATTATGCCAAATTTGGCCATATGTTATTGCTCGGCGGTATTTGGGAGGGTGATAGTGTTAGCTATAGCTCTTATGTGGATTCTATTGCAAGCCTTGACTACTATGGACTTCAATTTTGGAATTTGTGCTCAAGTCCTTTAGATGAGAATAATAATTGTCCCAATGGGGATTGGATTACTTCAACTATTGGGTATGATGGCCAATACATAATGATTGATTTTAATAGAAATATTGTTGTAGTTAGATCAAGTCTGTACGAGCCGGTCTTAAATATTTCTAATGAAAGGAAAATGAAATTAGTTTCAAATGATCTTACTCTTTCAAATTGGGTGTCAACAACACCAAGAGGAGTAGGCGCATATGTCACAACTTCTTTTTCACCTAATCAATTTTTTTACATGATAACTGAGGCTATAGAATAATTATGAGCAATTTAATATTAACAATAATCGTAATTGCAGCTTTAAGCGCTGTAGTAATTTTACTAAATATGTCCAAAAAGGATAAGGCTGGCTCCAAAGGCATTACTAATGAGTACACTTCTAAAGAAGGCATTACCAGAACAGCAAAAAAAGAAAGAGAAGATCATTACTATAAATTTAAAAAATTTTATTCAAAACCAGAATCAAAACTGACTTTAAAATTCATATCATCATTTATTCTATTGATGCGCATTGTTAAGAAAGCCATAGGCCTATTACCTTTTACCCTATTACAATGACCGCATAACAGCTGATAGTTCTCTATACAGTCTGGACCATTCTTATCTCTCGGAATTATGTGATCAATTTCAAAGTTTTTAATTCCAAAATCTTCATTACACCCCTTGCATTTACCCTTTTGCTCTTTAAAAAGTGTTTCTTTCACATTTTTTGATTTCTTTTCTGTTTTTATATCTGTTCTCTTTGGATATTGCGATGTGTGCCCAAAATTATTAAGGAGCCCCCCATCTTCTTGAAGTCTTTCAATTAAAAACCTCGGCGATTTTTCACTAATATCAATACCTAAACTTGTTCTATTTAATTGTTGTGCAGCGACACATGTAGTTGCACCTCCACAAAAAGGATCAAGAACTACATCTCCTTCATTTGAACTAGCTTTTATAATTCTGTGCATTAGAGCTAAAGGCTTTTGGGTTGGGTATCCAAGATCTTCATTGCCTTTAACATATGCAATATCATTCCATATTGCCTGAAGAGGGACACCTTTTGCTTCATCAAGATATAATTTTCTATTAGCAAGACCTTTGCTACTATAGTAGATCCCCTTAGCATCATGCAGTTGTTGCATTTTATGCTTTGGAAGTCTCCATAGATGATATCTTCCATTCCACTCATACTCATAACCACCTCCAGCTAGACTCTTTGCGTCTAAAGGACCTGGTCTAAAAAGCCTTCCGTCAGTATCTTTATATCTATAACTTTTCTTTAACTCAAGGGGATTTCATGAATGGGAAAATTAGTGAAATTAATAACATAACATATTTCGTATACCTCCACCTGTATCAAGAATATAATCACCATCATTCACAATTATAATTTCACTTTTAAAATTATTTTTACCAAACATCCTGTCACAAATAATTTTTAAATAGTGAGACGCAGTTGGATCACAGTGGAGATAAAATGAGCCTGTTGGTTTTAAAATTCTTTTCATTACAACAATACGTTGAGCCATATAGGTAAGGTATGCTTTCATACCATCTCCATGAATAATCCCAACAGTTTGAATAAATTGAACCATAAATGGGTACTCTTCTATTAACTGGTCTAGATATTCCGTATCAACATCTTTCCATGTCCACATATCATTAAATGAAATTCCAGCAGCCTTACTTCCAACAGGAGCCTCATACATTCTTTTAGAATTAAAAGGAGGATCAAGATAGATTAGGTCAATACTGTCTGAATTAATTCCATTCATTACATACAGGCAATCGCCGGTATAAAGCATATTTTTATGTGCATTTTTAGTCATTTTTAGTCATTTTTTATTTCCCATTGATAGAAATATAGGTATATTTACAACATATGTCAAAAACAATAAACCTATGAATAAGTATGCTTTCTAAATCAAAATTTATATTAGGTCAGCAATGTCATAAATCTTTGTGGCTTAGCACTAAAGGTTTTGAGCCTACAAACCCAATGGATGAATCTTCAAAGGACAGGCTCAGAGCAGGCGATCAAGTTGGGGATGTTGCTAAAGAACTATTTCCACATGGCCGAGAAATAGAATATCTTGGCAGTGATTTTCAAAAAATGTGTGATCTTACATCAAATGCAATAGATGCAGGCGAGACAACTCTTTATGAGGCTTCTTTTATAGAAAAAGGAGTTTTTATAAGAGTAGATATTATGAATAAAACCTCTAAAGGCTGGGATATTTATGAGTTAAGTCATCAACAAAACTACACTCATATCATAAAGAAGATGCTGGCCTGCAGTGGCATGTTTTAGACATGGTCTCTGGCTTAAAGCTAAATAAAGTATTTGTGGTTACTCTCAATAAAAGTTACATGAAGAACGGGGATATAGAGCCTAAAAAACTTTTTAGTTTTCATGACCAGATTACGTAGAAAGTAATCTGCATGAAATAGAAAAGCAGCTTGAAGATATTAAATTAGTGTCTATAAGCAACAATGAGCCAGAGGTTAGCATAGGAGCTCAATGCAAAAAACCTCATTCTTGTGATTATCTTGATAGATGCTGGCCAAAAAGCACTAAAGAAAATAATTCAGTTTTTAATTTATATAAACTTAATCTTGATAAGAAATTAGATTTTTACAATCAAGGTATTACTTCTTTTGAGCAAATAAAACCTGATACAAAATTAAGCTTAACTCAACAAAATCAAATAAAAGCAAATGAAATTAAAAAACCAATTATTAATAAATCAAAGATACAGACTTTCATAGATTCTGTTGAGTATCCTATTAGCTATTTTGATTTTGAGACATTTACAGATGCTGTTCCCCTCTTTGATGGCCAGAGGCCTCATATGCAGATGCCCTTTCAATACTCTCTTCATATTCAAAAGGATGCTAAAAGTAATATAGATTCTGACAAAGAACATTTTGAATTTATTGCTAGCATTAAAGAAGATCCAAGAAGAGCCATTGCTGAGAGTATGCTCCAAAATATACCAAAAAGCGGTTCAATAATGGCTTACAACCAATCTTTTGAAAAAAATTGTATTAAATCATTGGCAGATTATTGTCCTGATATTTCTGAAGAATTATTGGCTTTAAATGATAGATTTATAGACCTAATAGATCCATTTCAGATCTGGTGGATATTACCATCATGAGTTTAAGGGCAGCTTTTCTATTAAGAAAGTTTTACCAGCTGTATGCCCTAATGATAAAAAGTTAGATTATAAAAATCTTGATATAAACAATGGGTTAATGGCTTCAAGTACATATAAAAAAATGCGTGGCTTATCTGAAGATCAAAGAATTTCTATGCGAAAAAAACTCTTTGCTTATTGTTGGCTTGATACCTATGCCATGTATGCAATCTACATAAAGCTTTTAGAGATTGTTAAAACATGAACAAAGAAGATAGAAGAATCAAAGAGATCATGTTCAATGCTTTTCTAAAAGTTCAACAGATGGATGTTCCTTATTCAGTAAAAAATAAAATGCTTGGAGCTATCTTTGGAATGACGCCAAGCCCTTGGAGGGTTGTGGGCATTACAGAAAAAGCAATATATCGGTTCAAAGAAAATAATTTTAAATACAAGTCGGGTATGGGAATAAATAGAAGCCATATTTTTCCAAGACATAAAAGAAATAGATTCTTATTAGAAAATAAAAATTGGACTGTCGACAAATGGTGGAATTATTTTTACTCTAGAGATAAATGCATTCTTGCAACTTCAACTGAGAATATGAATAAAGAGCCTATTATTTCTAAATTCCCTGTTCCTCGTCAGATGTTCCAAAGCTCTGGATTTTCTTTTAAAGTAAAAGAAATAGAAACCTTATTCTTAGAAGAAATGTATAAAAAGCTCTGATCGGCAGATCGTACCAATGTCTTTTCTTATTAAGGCCAGTTTATTACAAACTCATTGCTCCCAACGCTTACAGACCTAGTCCCGTCATTAACTGTAAAGGATGAAGTGCTATTCATAGCGCTTTCTTTTGAGTATTTTATGACCCATGTTGAGCCAAAACCTTTTTGTTTCATTCCCCTAACAACATAGCCTGATGGAGGTGAGATAATAGGCCTGTTATATATATTTTGGTAGGTTTTTGTTGCAATACCAATGCCTAGTAATTTTTTAAATAAACCCATATAACAGACTCTAATTTATTATTATTTTAATTTATTAACAATATCTTCGATTGCTCATCAAGATTATTTTGAATACTTTCAACTAATAAGGATGCTACAAATGATACCTTCAGCAAGAGGCTCAATAGCGTTTGAGGTGTGAGCAACAGACTCTGATAGTTTACTTAAGCCGTCAGACATATATGCTAATTTTTTCTCTATATCCTTTTCACGTTTCGCATAATCAAATTGTCTTTTAGCATCATTTGATTTGCTGCTAGCTCTATTTGATTCTGAAATAGCTTTATTTTTATAGCGACCTGCCGCAACAGCTCTAATTGCCCATCTAAGCATTTTATATACTTCCTCTATTTACTTAGCAAAAAACCACCATACTAACGCAGTAGATGGACCAGTTGCAGATGTGCCTATTTTTTTAGCTGCATCTGAAATTTTTATAAGAGTTCTTCCGCCAGAAGAGCTACCATCTCTTATATTTTTTCCATCCTTAACATTACATAGCACTTTGCCGCCAGATGAACTCCCATCTCTTATTTGATCTCGGCTTTTAATGTTTCCAAGAACCTTGCCGCCAGATGAACTCCCATCTCTTAACTGATCAGCACTCTTCATATTTGCGACTACCTTTGAACCGTTTTTTACATTTGTTCCATCAAATTTAATACCCATACCTCTCCTAATAAATTAAAGTTATGTATAAAAGATATTATGTTTTATATATAAACGCAAATTATTAACTAATAATGAGGAGGCTTTTCGTAATCTACTGGAGGGAATTTAGATTTATCTGTCTCTTTCTTAAATCTTTCATGCTTTGAAGTTACATCAGCACAGTCATCAGCTGCCGAGGGAAGGCATTTATTTTTTTTCTTATTTTTCTTTTCTTTCATTAAATTTAACCTCTACTAATCATCTCTTTCAAGATTATCCATAAGCTCTTCTAAAGAATTTAGATTAACAGTTATTAATGAAGTTTCGCTATAGTCCAGAGGGTTATCCATATCCTCTATAAGATAGAACATTCCAAAAAATATATATGAAAGAATAAGAGAAGCTACAAGGCCTGTTAGACCTGGAACTACACATACAACTACTATAGTAAATACTATAGTTACTTCTTGTAGAAATTTCTCATAATATGGGTTCACTTCACTTAGAGATGTATTTAAAACAAATGCAACGTCTCTAGAAAAACTAACTAAGTTTGGATTAATGCCATCATCGCCTATATTTCTATATAGATCATTCGTCTTTTTTCTCATCTCTGAGACAGATTCTGGTGTTGGATTTTTAAGAAGTCTATAGAAGCCTTCCATCCATTTCGTTAGATGTTTTCTAGAATCTTTATTTGTAAACCAAAAAACTTTAATACCTGCAACAATTCTTGTTATAGCATCTTCTAACTGATTGAGCCTTCCATTTACTACTGATAGCTTAGTTCCTAGCAACATAGCAAGAGAAAAACTAACAAGTCCTAATATTAGACTTATATTATCGAACTCTGGCATCCATCCAAAAGATTCAATTATTAATATAAGAACTTTTGTAGAAATAATACCAGCACTAATGACAGCTACAACTCCAGTAAAGCCAGATAATATACCGCCCCCTCTCGTTGCTGTAACAATTTTTCCAACTCTAAATAGTCTTAAAACTCTTAACCATGCAGAATTACCCCCAAAACCCATAAGCATCGCTACCCATTCAGGGACAACTGATACGATGTCAATAAAACCATTCAAGCTAAATATATAAGATATTTTCTTTTCTGCAGAATATATGCGCATCAATAGGTCTACAGAAAAAAATATGATTATGAACATATCAAAGCTCAAGAATATATTTTTATATTGCCCATAGAAACTATTACTAACCAATTCAATATAAAGCAGAATAGGAGTTGCGAATATTAAGAAAACGCTTAGGGATAAGTATAAATATGAGAACTTTTTATAAAAGCTATCTAGGCTGCTAGGGTCATTCAGTACGGAAGATATCAACTTTTTCATAAATCACCTTTTTTTCTTACTTCACTTCGATCAACTTCGAATTTTTCACCATACCTAGCTTCTAGTTTCTTTTGATTTTCGCTTATAACTTCATAAGGATCTAATCCAAGAGAAGCGCAAGCAGTAGTCCAATACCACATGATGTCACCTAGCTCTCGTTTCATATGAAAAATATTGTCTTCCGAAGCAGGCTTGCCTTGTAAAAACATTTTTTTAACAATTTCAACAAACTCAACAACTACAATTAATGGGAATATTGGATTTTGAAATCTTAAATATTATTTCTTTAAGCGATTCAATTTCATCAAGACGCTCCTTCAATGCATCTAGGTCCAGACTAGGGTCGCTGGTAACTTTAGTTACAAAATCGGTATAGGTTTTAAAAAAATCTCTTGTTTCTTCACTCATCAAATGTCTCCTTTGAAAGCTTTAAGCAGGTTGTATTAAATTCACTGATAGTTTCTTTAATTATAGTATCTACAGATTTTACACTATCGATGAGACCTACTGATTGACCAGATAATGCAGGCGCTGCCTCCATATCTCCACCAAAATATAAATCTTTAATATTCATTAGAGCTGTCATTTCCATAACACCTTCTTCATGTATTTTACTTGTCATCTCAGACTTTAAAGCTCTTATACAAGGCTTTGATTTTTTATTTAAAATCCATGTACCAGGCTTCGTCTGAATCAATAATTTTATTTTTAAAGTTATCATGCACTGGGCTTTCTTTGCTTGAAACAAACCTAGTCCCCATTTGTATTCCTTCAGCACCAGCAGCAAAAACTGCAGCCATACCAATTCCATCAACAATACCGCCAGCAGCAATAATAGGTATATCAGATTGTTTTCTTATAGCTTGAATAAGAACAAGCAAGCCAATTTCTTCCATACCCTTAAATCCACCACCTTCAGTACCCTCAACCACCAAACCATCTACTCCAGCTGCAACAGCTTTCATAGCTCCTGCTACATTTGGGACAGCATGATAAACAGTGATACCTGCATCTTTTAAGACACCTATATATTTTGAAGGATCTCCAGCTGAAGTTGTTACAAACTTAACACCATGCTCAACAATAAAATTAACCATGCTGTCATCTTTTAAAAATAGTAAAGGAAGATTGATACCAAATGGTTTGTCTGTAAGATCTGCCATTTTCTCTATCTCAGCCTTACAGTTTTCAACTTCACCAGATGAGGTTTCTATAATTCCAAAACCTCCTGCATTAGAAACGGCTGAAGCAAGCTGGCTTCTGGCTATCCATCCCATTGGCGCTTGAACGATCGGGTATTTGCACCCTAAATGTTCTAAAACTCTGTTCATTTAATTTTCCTTTAAAATTAAGAATCTATTTTTAATGATCTTTGACTATTAGCAATATTATATAAATGATCTTGGGCCTCAGGTCTTAATTGAGCAACACCCATAGTTAAAACATCGATAACAGCGGTATATGCAAGTCTAGATGTCAAAGGCATGGTCAGCCTATCGTTACTGCCAACATCAATTGTTAATGGAGAGTTCTTAGAAGTTAGTGCAATTGTTTTAACATTATTTTTTTTAGCTACCTTTGCTGTTTGAACAATCTCAGCAGTTCTTCCAGTAAAAGATATCAGAACAAGAACATCATCTTCACGCATCATTGAAGCAATCATTCTTTGGTTTATGTAGTCAATATGAGCAACAACAGGAATGCCAAACCTAAAGAATTTATGTTGAGCATCGAGGGCTACCGGCCCTGATCCACCTAAGCCAAAAAAAGTTATACTTTTTGCAGTTGCAAGCATGTTAGTTGCTGTATCTATAGATTTTTGAGATCTTACATTTAGAATTTCACTTATGGTTGTATCAAAGACTTTTTCACATAATTCATGAATAGTGTCATTTTGATCAATTTCATACATCACAAAATAATCATCTGCTGCTAATTGCTGTGAAAGATTAATCTTTAACTCTTGATAGCCGGTGAATCCTAATGCCTTGCAGAATCTTATAAGAGTTGGTTCGCTGATGCCCATCGCTGAAGCTTCCGCAGTTTTTAAACTAATAACGGATTTTGGATCATTTAAGATATATTCAGCGACAACTTTTTCTGATTTTCTTAATTCAGGTAGAGTATTTTTAATCTTGCGTAATAATTTTGTTGGCATAAGGTTAGAATATCCTTCCTAAGCAAAAAAATGAATCCCTAAATGGATGTATCTTACATATTAGACAATTTGAATGATGAGCAGCGCAAAGCTGTGACTTCAGAAAAGCAGCATCTCATGGTGCTTGCTGGTGCTGGCTCAGGAAAAACTAGAGTTCTTGTTCATAAAGTTGCATGGGAAGTTGAAGCATTACAAAAAAATCCTGCAGCCATTATGGCAGTTACTTTTACGAATAAAGCTGCAGCTGAGATGCGTTCTAGAATTGAAGAATTACTACAATCTCCTGCTATGGATTTATGGTTGGAACCTTCCACGGGTTAGCTCACAGAATGCTAAAGAGGTTTCATAAAGAAGCGGGCCTTACTAGTGGATTTACTATTTTAGATTCCGATGATCAATTAAGAATCATTAAGAGGATTGCAAAAGAAATGAGTTTAGATGAAGCCTCCTGGCCTTCGAGACAAAGTCAGTGGCAAATTAATTCATGGAAAGACGAAGGATTTAGAAGCGCCCAGGTTGATGATCACGGCGATCACTTTAAAGAAAATATTAATAAAATTTACAAAGAATATGAGGCAGTTTGTTTAAGAGATAATCTGGTTGATTTCGGAGAGCTTCTATTAAGATCCTATGAAGTGGTCAGAGATAATCCTTCTGTTAGAACTTTTTTCCACTCAAGATTTAAATCTATTCTTGTTGATGAGTTTCAAGACACCAATACTATTCAATATAACTGGCTGCTTGAAATAGCATCAGACCAGGCTGTGTGGGTGATGATGATCAATCTATCTATGGATGGCGCGGGGCAAAAGTAGAAAATGTAGCTTCTTTCACTAAGACTTTTAAGTCTTGTGCAACCTTCAAACTTGAGCAAAACTACCGCTCTACAAATAAAATACTATGAGCAGCTAATGCCCTTATAGAAAATAATACTGACAGGCTTGGAAAGAATCTTTTGAAGGAATAAAGGAAGGTGAAAATATTATTTTATATCAAGCCTATAACGAGCAAGATGAAGCCCGTTTTGTGGCTGATATCCTTAGAGAATGGATGAATAAGGGTGAGCTGTATGAAGATGCAGCTGTTTTATATAGATCTAATGCCCAATCACGTGCACTAGAGGAAGCCTTATTAAGATCATCTATTCCATACAGAATATATGGTGGCCAGAGATTCTATGAGCGACTAGAAATTAAAAATGCTATTAGTTATTTAAAGATTATATTTAATCATTCGGATAATCCTTCTTTTGAAAGATCTATATCCAATCCAACTCGAGGAGTTGGCGAAAAAACTTTAAGTAAAATTAGAAGTGCTGCAAAAAAATATAATATCTCTTACATCAAGGCATCTGCGAAGTTAATAGATGAGGGAGTTATCTCAGGCAAGGGCGGCAGCGGGCTCAGATCCTACCTAGAATTAATTGCTACATCTAGAGAATTAGCTGAAAGCAACTCCTTATCCGAATTAATGGAATACATTATTCAAACATCAGGACTCTATGCCTATCATGGGAAAGAGCCAGGAGAAAAGGGAAAAACTAGAACTGAAAACTTAGAAGAGTTAATTACAGCTACCAAAAATTTTGAACAAAGCACAAGTGAAGAAAAGAAAAATATTGAAATAGCTGAAGACTATCTAGATATGATCTCTCTTGATTCAGGAGATAGGCAGGCTAGTGAACATGATGACGCAGCCCAACTCATGACATTACACTCAGCTAAAGGCTTAGAGTTCAAATTGGTATTAATGACAGGTTTAGAGGAAAGCTTATTTCCTCATGGTCGCTCAATGGATAGTATCTCGCAGTTAGAAGAAGAGAGAAGGTTATGTTATGTAGGTATTACTAGAGCTATGCAAAAACTTTATATTACTTATGCTGAATCAAGAAGGTTGCACGGATCAGATACTTTTAATCCTCCTTCAAGATTTATTCGAGAAATACCAAAAGAATTAATGGATGAGATTAGACCTCGTGCACAAACTACAACCGCCTATACAAGGAGAGAATTCCCTGCAGCAAAAGAAGCAAAATATAAAGTTGAGGATGAAATAGGCTTTGCATTAGGCCAAAAAGTCTTGCACCCATCATTTGGAGAAGGCATAGTTCTTAATTATGAGGGAACAGGTGATGCCGCAAGAGTACAGATTAATTTTGAAAAATCTGGAACCAAGTGGCTGGTCTTATCTTTTGCTAAACTCGAGAAAATATAATGAAACATAAGAATTTATTAATTATTGGGTGTTCAGATAATAAAGAGGCCAGCAGCGAGCCTTCAACAGATTCTCAAAAAACTTATAACTGGAGACTGGTAACAGCATGGCCAAAAAACTACCCGGGCTTAGGAATGGCTCCAGAGAGAAGATTGCAAATCTGGTAGAAGAAATGAGCAATGGCCAAATGAAAATTACTGTTTATGGAGCTGGCGAACAAGTTCCAGCTTTTGGAGTTTTTGATGCGGTATCAAGCGGCTCGCATCAAATGGGCCATAGCGGTGGTTACTTCTGGAAAGGAAAAGTTCCTGCAGCACAATTTTTTACTGGAGTTCCTTTTGGATTTACCTCTGATGAAATAAACGCATGGGTATATAGAGGTGGCGGACTTGAGATATGGAGAGAGATATACGAACCTTTTAATATTCATCCAATGCCTGCTGGTAATACTGGAACCCAAATGTTTGGCTGGTTTAACAAAGAGATTAATTCATTAGAAGACATTAAAGGCTTAAAAATGCGCATACCTGGAGTCGGTGGCGAGGTTTTTAAAAGAGCTGGAGCTTCTACTGTTTCTTTACCAGGTGGTCAAATTTATGAAAACCTTGTGTCAGGTGCAATTGATGCAACTGAATGGGTTGGACCCTACAATGATCTAACTTTTGGTTTTCAACAAGCCGCTAAGTACTATTACTATCCAGGCTGGCATGAACCAGGCTCAATGCTTGAGCTTTTAATTAATAAAGAAGCTTGGGAGTCTTTACCAGAGCATCTCCAAGTCATTATTGAAACAGCTGCAAAAGCAGTCAATCAAGATACTTTAGCTGAATATACAGCAAGAAATAATAGAGCTTTAAGAGAATTAATAGATGTTCATGGAGTTGAATTAAGAAAACTGCCTAATGCAGTTCAATTTTCTTCCACCAATGGAATTATTGCGGCAAAGGAAGGCACCTATGCGACGGCTGAAGTGCCACCAATCCTACAAAAATTTCCATAAAGAAGTGTCTGCCTATCATGCAATCTCAGAGAATGCTTTTATTGAGGCTAGAAATAATTAGTGGAAAATGATTTAACCTTTAAATCACTTGGACTTACCAATTACCAAGATTCATATGATGCTATGAAGGCACATATAACAAAACCTAATTTTGAAAATCAAATATGGCTATTAGAGCATCCACCAGTCTTTACCTTAGGAACAGCTGCAAGCAAGGAACACATCCTTGATGCTAAGAATATTCCAGTCATTCAAACTGATAGGGGTGGAGAGGTAACCTATCATGGACCTGGCCAACTAGTTATCTACTTTTTGCTTGATATTAAAACTTTAAAGTGGGGGCCAAAAGCTTTAGTAAAAAATTTAGAGGATTTTATTCAAGATCTTCTAAAGCAATATGATATTGAAACTAATATAATAAGCGGCGCTCCTGGAGTTTATGTTCAGGATAAAAAGATTGCCTCAATTGGTTTAAGAATCTCCAGAGGTAAAACTTATCATGGCATTAGTTTGAATGTAGATATGGATACAGAACCATTTAAACAAATTAACCCATGTGGATATGAGGGATTAAAGGTAACGCAAATAAAAGATTTTATTGATACTATAGATATTAAAGAGGTTGAATCTTCGGCAATAAAAATATTAGGCAGCCAATTGTAATTATGGACATTATTCCAACAGTAAAAATTGTAAACAGAGATGGCATTAGGGCTGTGAAGAATGGCCAGAAAGCTAATAAATATTCACATATCCCAAATAGCTCAAGAGCTACAGTTTAAAACAGATACATTACAGGCTTATGTAATCAATCAAGTTAAACAACAAGTCATGGCTAAAGCAGCTATGTCTGGGCAAGAGATATCGATGGAAGATATTTCAGAGTGTTGGTCTAATGGCACGGCTACCTTTATGTTGCTTGGATCTGTTTGTACAAGAGCATGTAAATTTTGCTCAGTAGACACTGGTAACCCTAATGGCTGGATAGATGATGATGAGCCCCAAAATACAGCAAATGCTGTAAATATGATGGGTTTGAAGTATGTTGTACTAACTTCAGTGAACAGAGATGACTTAGAGGATGGTGGCGCAAAGCATTTCGCAGATACAGTAAAGCTTATTAAAGAGCTAAATCCTGGGACTGCTGTAGAAGCCTTAACACCAGACTTCAAGGGCTTGTCATCTTCAATCGATACTATCGTAAATTGTGGCTTAGAGGTCTTTGCTCAAAATATAGAAACCGTTGAAAGATTAACTCATCAAGTAAGAGATATCAGAGCAGGCTATCAACAAACATTAGATGTTTTAGCTGAATCAAAGAAAATTAATCCAAGCGTTTTAACCAAAACTAGCTTGATTTTGGGTCTAGGTGAAACTGATGAAGAGATAGAGCAAACTATGGATGATCTTATAAGACATGAAGTAGATATTCTTACACTCGGACAATACCTAAGACCAACACTAAATCATTTGCCGGTTGAAAAATGGGTGAGCCCAGAAGAATTTGATCGTTATAGACAGATAGGTTTAAGAAAAGGCTTCCTTGAAGTTGTTTCTGGTCCTATGGTTAGATCTAGTTATAGGGCGGAAAGAGTCTTAGAAAAGAACAATGCTGGGCTTGGACTAGCGATATAAATTTTTTATTAAAAATAAAATGACTGAAAGTAATCTTAAAAAATTTTTCAATCGAAGTGATGCCACGAACTGCTTCAAAAATTGAAAATTTTAAAGAACTTTTGCCACAAAATACAAGAGTTTATGTAGCACATATTGAAGGCACACCAATAAATGAGATGATTGACACTGCTAAACGTTTAACAGACGAAGGTTATAACGTTATGCCCCACTTTCCCGCTAGAATTATTGAAAGTAAAGAAGTTTTAGTTAATTGGATTGATCGTTATAAAAATGAAGCCGGTGTCAAAGACGCATTATTATTAGCAGGTGGCGTCAACCAACCATATGGCGAATTCCATTCCTCAATGGACCTATTAGATACCGGAGAATTTGATAAAGCAGGTTTTAAAAATTTACATGTTGCTGGTCATCCTGAAGGTAATATGGATATCGATACAGATGGCAAAACAAAAAATGTTGATTCTGCAATTTCATGGAAACAAGAATTTTCACAAAAAACAGATGCTAATATGGCTATTACTACACAATTTTGCTTTGAGGCTGGTCCAGTGATTGATTGGGCCAACCGAATGGCATCTAATGGGATAGATATTCCAATTCATATTGGCATTGCTGGCCCAGCAAAACTTCAAACTGTTTTAAGGTTTTCTATTCAATGTGGCATAGGACCATCAATGAGAATACTCACTAAAAGAGCTAAAGATATTACAAAGCTTTTATTGCCATACAAGCCTACTGAGATTTTAGAAGGGTTGGCTGAATATAAATTAAAAGATCCAGATCTAAATATTGAACAAGTTCACTTTTTCCCAATTGGTGGCATTAAACAGACTACTGACTGGGTAAAAGAAGTTAGTTAACTACTGAGCTAATAGCTCTAGCTCTTAAAACATCTCCAGGCTATAAAAGCTTTAAACCAAGTTTTCTCTTATTTAAAGTAGTAACTCTTTTATATGTTTTAAATAAATTCATATTAATGTTATCGTCTTTGTAGATATATTTTTTAATAGGTAAATTATGAACTTTCTAGAGGCGGTTAAGAGTTATTTTGTAAGATGGAATGATTTTAAAGGTAGAAGTTCCAGATCAGAATATTGGTGGGCAATTTTATTTACCAACATAGTAAACATAGTTTTAAATGTTCTTTTACCAAATCTTGAGCCGAGTGATTCAACTGGTTTATTCTTACTTGCTTTATTAAAACTCGGAATACTTTTATTTATGCTATTTGCCGTATTATCTTTAATTGCTAGAAGACTTCATGATGTTAATAAATCTGGTTGGTGGCAATTACTTGTATTTACATTAATTGGAATAATTCCATTGGTAATTTGGATGGCTACTGAAGGGGGATGAAGCAGACAATAGATTTGGACCTGATCCTTTGGCTGAACCCCAAAACGATTAAGAGTTTTTAATAAGCTATATAAGCAGCAACATTCCAGAAGTTAAATTCTGTTTCTGTTGTGATCTGAGCATCTGGAATAAAAATACTTACCTCGTGCCTACCTTTTTCTAAGTTACCTAAGCTAATTTTCTTTGGTGAGACTTTACTGCCTGGGCACCAACCAGATCTTGAGTAATCAGATGATGCAATTCGCTCTTCGATTTCTTCACCCTTCCACTCAGTTGTCTCTGTCCATACACCTGAGCTTGGATTAAATCTTCTAAAGGAAGCACAATCATCTCTCCAAGGAATAAACTCAGCAATAACTTGGTTATTAAGGCTTACGATATTTGTTTTTTTTACAAACTCATCGCCTGTTCCATGGCCTCCATGGCCAGTGGTTAGATAGTAAAGAAATACTTCATCAGCATCTGCTTCTAACTCAAAACTAGTTACTAATGGCTCTATACCAAACTGGTCATACCCATTTTGACCTGCTGAAAAGGGAGTTGTATTCACCAATGAAACAATAGTTTGATGTCGTGTTTGATTTTTAGAAGTCGGCCCTGAAAACTCTAATGCCACATCGATATCCCAACCCTTATCTGACCAAGTATCGATATATACACCAACCAAAACTTCGCCTTTTAAAATTGGCAATAAGTGGGATATATCTTCATTCCAGGAAATATTATCTTCCCACTTAGCTATATAAACAGGCTTTAACTTTTCACAGCAATCTTGAGTATTAAAGTAACCAACTCCAAATGGAGTAATAAACCTTAGAAGCTCCAAGGGCGGATAATAATTATTATCTTCAAGTAAGAATTTTTGTATACCTGGATATGAATCCATTGGTTCTTTATTAGGAAAACTATTGTTTGCTAAATTTAAAACAGAATAATCTGACGAAGTTGGGATAATAAAAAATGATCCTGATTTATCCCACGGGTCTCCAGTTGAAACCAATGTAATGTTTGCATTAGCATGGCGATAATTATTATTTGTGGGCAGTTGAATTGTTTTTAAGATCAAGCGTCCAGAGCCAAGAGCAATTGTTTGATCATTCTGCTCTTCAGAGGAAGGTTGAAAACGAATGCTTTGTTTTTCAAAAACATCAAATGCAATCTTATTATCCAGACTCTCATTTGAGCATGATGCAATAATCAAAAATACAATTAAAATTTTTAGATTCTTCATAAAACAATACTCGGAAACATTAATACTAGTATAAGTATTAATAATTGAATCAAGATAAATGGTATTACACCTTTATATATTTCAGAAGTTTTAATGCTTGCATCGCAACACCCTTTAGATAGAATAAAGCGAATCCAAATGGAGGAGTTAAAAATGATGTTTGAAGATTAATAGCTATAATTACTGCAAGCCAAACAGGATCAAAGCCCATCATTAAAAGAGGTGGTGCTACAAGCGATATATACACTGATCAAATTTCAATAAAATCTAATATAAACCCAAGCAAGAAGACTATCAGCAATACAAATATTAAGGCTGCATAAGGTCCACCTGGAATAGCACTAAAAATAAGCTCAATAAGATCATCGCCGCCCACACCTCTAAAGATTAAAGAGAATATAGAGGCGCCTATTAATATAGTAAATATCATTGTGGTAACAATTGCAGTTTTCTCACTGGTTTCTTTCAAGAATCCCAATGTTAGTTTTCCATTAACCAATGCAATAATCATGGCGCCCATGGCACCAATCGCTGCCGCTTCTGTAGGAGTGGCAATGCCTCCAATAATAGAACCCAACACTAGAATTATTAGAATAAGCGGAAGAGCAAGTGTTTTAAGGATTTCTGATAGTGGAGCATTTGAATCTGGTAAAAACTGGATATTCAAATTTTTTGAGTTCTGATAAATGGTATATACCAGATATGAAGTACAAATAAGAATGCCAGGAACAATCGCCCCAATAAATAAATCTCCAACCGTAACTGTTTTTTGAGAAAAGATACCCATATTATTTTGAGCTCTTTGATAGGCATTCGACATAATTAACCTATGATGGCACGAGAGCAATTGATGGTGGTGCTGCAGAATTCCCAATGTAAGCTCTGTAGAAAAATCTTTTTTATAACCTTGTTGAATTAAAACTGGCAGCGACATTAAACCCATAGTCACAACTGTTGCTCCAACTATTCCAGTACTTGCCGCTAAAAGAGCGCCTACTACAATGATTGAAATACTAAGACCGCCACGAAAATTTTTAAATGCCAATGCCATATTTTCAAGCATTCTCCCTGCTATTCCAGATTTCTCTAATATAGTTCCCATAAATATAAATAAAGGCACAGCAAGCAAAGTAACATTATTCATAATGCCGAAGATTCTCAAGGGGATACTTTTAAAAATATCAGGATCAAATATTCCAGCAGGTATACAAAGTAAAGAAAAGAGGATTGATACTCCTGCAAGAGTTAAGGCAACGGGATAACCCAAGACTAATGCAGCACAAACTAATACTAATAATAATAGCGGGATTATTTCCATAGGATACTAGAAGCTTTATATAAGAAAGCTCCTATAAGGGTTAAAGGAAAAAGAAATATAAAAGATTTTTGAATATATACATAAGCTAAACCACCTGGTTCAGTTGATGTTTCTTCAATACTCCAAGACATACTCACCAGATCGATTGAGTAGATAAAAATAATTATCGTTACAGGCAGTAAAAAAATTATGCCACAAACTAAATTTATCCCATCCTTGTATTTTGAAGAAGCTTCACGATAAAAAATATCGACACGAACATGCTCATCTTGATTAAAAACATAGCCAGCGCATCCTAAAAAAATAAGGGAGTGAAAATACATGACCAATTCCTGAAGATCAGTTCTTCCTATTCCAAAGAAATAACGACTTACAAGGATCACAGAATGGCAATGAGTTTTGCGGGAATTAGGTAAGAAATGCTCTTTCCAAGTAAATTTATGCATTTTTCTACAATTTTCATTAGAAGTCTCTTAAAGATTTCGTTAGAATTACGAGCATGATTATAGTTCTTTCACCTGCAAAAACTTTAGATTACTCTGTTCCAACTACAGAGAATCATACCGCGCCTCAGTTTTTAAGCCAATCGAGTAAATTAATTAAAACTTTAAAAGCAAAAGAGCCTAAGGATATAGCTAGCCTAATGGGGCTTAGTGATAAATTGGCAACTCTCAACTTTGATAGATATCAATCATGGACTGCTAGTAAAACTGAATCTGCTGAATCAAAAGCATCTTTATTTGTTTTTAAAGGAGATGTATATCAAGGCTTAAAAGCAGACGAGCTTAACAAGAGTGATGTTAAATTTGCGCAAAAGCACTTAAGAATATTATCAGGACTTTATGGAATACTAAGACCTCTTGATGTAATCAAGCCTTACCGTCTTGAGATGGGAACGAAATTAAAAACTGATTCAGCTTCAAACCTTTACGAGTTTTGGGGCAACAAGATTCAAGCAAATATTACCGCTGAACTTAAATCACAAAAATCTAATTTATTAGTTAATTTAGCCTCAAAAGAATATTTTTCTGTTCTAGGAAAAATGCCAGAGGATATCAATGTAGTTTCGCCAGTATTTAAAGATTATAAAAATGGCCAATATAAAATTATTAGCTTTTATGCTAAAAAAGTTCGAGGAACTATGACCAACTGGCTAATTAAAAATAAGATTAAGGATGCAAAAAGTATTAATAAATTTGCTGAAGAGGGCTATTATTTTTCAAAGGAACTATCAACTCCAACTGAGCCTGTTTTTTTAAGGGACTAAACCGTCTTTTTCCCAAAAACTTTTTTGCTCCTCAAGATCATCATATTCACCAGTCTCTTTGTTCATATAAGAAGTCATGGCGGCCTCCATATCTCTTCCACTTAATAGACTTGAATTCCATGCTGCATGATAATCTAAGGAATCTTGCACGCTATGATCTCTTGCATAATTAATCTGTTTCTTAATGACCCTTGTTACTAAGGGAGACTTGCTAGCAATAGTTTTAGCTATTTTATTAACTTCAACCATTAGCTCTTCATAAGATTCAAATACCTCATTTACCATTCCTAGCGTTTTAGCCTCAACAGCATCAAATTTTCTACCAGTATAAGCAAATTAACAAAGTTGCAGCAATAGGTATTAGGGTAAGTAAGTGGATAGCTTATCCTACATCAGCAGCAATTCCTATATCAACTTCTGCTATTTTAAAAAAAGCATCATCACTGCAATATCTCATGTCGCAAGCTGCAACCATATCAATTCCACCACCAACACAAGCACCTTGAATTGCAGCGATTGTTGGCATTCTACATTCCTCAAGTGCTGTAAAAGCATCTTGAAGCTCTAATACTTCATGATAAAAAGTTCTCTCTCATTCTTGCTGGATCTTTCTTTTTATCTGCAGTTCCTGCTGAGAAATTACCAAGATCCATACCAGAACTAAAATGCTTACCTTCTCCAGTTAATAAAATGACTCTCGCTTTAGCACCTTTATCTATTTCTTTAATTATCTCTGGCAATTCTTTCCAGAAGAGTCGCGTCATTGAATTAAATTGATCTGGCTGTTCATTTTAAGATGAGCAATACCATCCTTAATATTTAGTTCAAAGCATGTAGCATTATCCATTTTCAGCAATCTCCAATGATTTTTTAACAGCAGCTCGCATTTCTTCAACTAATTCAAAAGTTTTATGATGAGGTAGTACGACTTTTCTATCCATGCTGAGTTTAACAAGGCCATTTTGGATTTGTTTTAAATTTTCTATTAATTCTAAGTTCATAATTTTTAAGTTAAAATATACTAAACAATTATAATCTCAGTAGCATATGAAATCATTAAAACTCAATCATTTTTCTATTTTTACTTTATCTATGTGTAGCTAATTCCGAGTCAAATGGTTTTGTAAATATTAAAAAAGCAACCGATAAAGCAATTAAAAAGACAAACAACCTCTGTGGTAAAAAGATTTGTAATATTATTAATTTTGGATCCTAAATTAGTAGAAAAGTCGGATAAAGAGATTGCTTGGGGAGAATCATTAGACGAACAACTTGCTCAAGCATGCATTTCTAAAATTTTAGTTGATGAGGAACATAACACGGCTTCTATTTTTCACTATTTGAGTAATCAATTTGACAATGATTTTATTGATGAAATTAAATCACAAGTTTTGAACTTTGATGAAAGAATGAGTCATAAAGAAGAATTTGGTGACTTAAGAAAAAAAATTAATAACTGGCTTAGTTGCAACCTCTTCAATTACTCATGCGACCCCAGCCGCTTTTTATGCTCATATTAATAGCCGCTCCAAGCACAAGAAAATCGCTGAAATGCTAGTCGAATCAGACATTGCCATCGCTTTAGGCGGAGGCTCCGAATTTTTTAAACTGCCCTTATCAGATCAAGCAATACACATTATTGATAATGGAAATTCTTTGGATCAAGATGATCTGGCTCAGCATGCAAGGGTGCTTGGGCTATTTGGCGAAGATGGGTTGGACAGAAGATTGTCTCCACCGACGCAACTTAAAATGACAGTAACAGCATTAGATTTTCTTGATTCTAAAACATCGAATTGCCCAGGATTTTTTCTCATGTCGGAGGGAAGTCAAATTGATTGGGCTGGCCATGACAATAACGTGAAGTACATGCTCGCTGAATTTGCTGACTTTGATGATTCGATTGCAGCCGCAATAGAATTCGCAAAGCAGGACAAAGAAACTTTGATTTTAGTTACCGCAGACCATGCTACTGGAGGTTTGGTTTTACAAAAACCCAGAGGCTCAAGCATTCGAGCTCAATGGACAACGACAAGTCACGATTTATCACCAATAAACATCTATGCTTATGGCCCAGGAGCAGATTCCTTTTCGGGTCTAATGGATAATACTGAAATTTTTCAAAAGATAGTAGAAGCTCTAGACTATAAAAATATTCAGAAATCTAATTGCAAATAGTTTCTAAAATTGTTTTCAAGAAATATATCAATATTAAGTGTATTATTTAGCAAGCCAAGCTTGGAACTTAGACTCGATATCGTCCTTATAATCTGCCCATTAGAAAACACTGTAGCAGAAGCCTCTGTTGCGATCATGGAAGTTTATAACTCTGAATCTTATAATACAGAAATTAAAGCAGACGGATCGCCTGTAACAGAAGCAGACAATAGAGCAAACGATATTATTATCAGATCACTTAAAGAAATTACTCCAGACATTCCTATTATTTCTGAAGAAACTTTTCATTCTGAAAATCAAAATCCATATGATTATTTTTGGTTAGTTGATCCACTTGATGGGACTAAAGGGTTTATTAATAAAGATGGAAATTTTACAGTTAATATTGCATTGATTGATAACACTATGCCTATATTTGGGATTATTGAGGCTCCAGCAACTGGAAAAATTTGGTCAGGATCATTTTTTCAAAGACCCCTTAGACGCTTTAGATTTGGTGCTCTTTTTTTCTTTATAGGCCCTTTAGCTTTATTTGTATCAAATATCTCTTGGTTAACATTCATAGCAGCTTTCTGATGCTATTTTTAATTATTCCCTGGTTTATTCAGCATAAGAGTTATCGGACCTCATTCAGTGAGAAAATGCAAATGATCCTAGATGGTTACCAAGCTTTTATCTAAAGATGGTCTCTCATTATAGCTTGGTCATGTCTAAGTTTTCAAGGTACTCAGTTAGTAACTTTTGCTTAGGAAAAGATATTGCATATACTCTTGTTAATTGCTTGTTTTTCTCATTACCTCTCCAGTACAATGAGGCTGATATATACCCAAGATTTGGGCCTACATCTGAGTGGGATATAGCTGCTGGACATGCAATATTAGAACATGCTGGTGGAAAAATAACAGCCAAATGTCTTCAGGAGAACCTTTAGCCTATACAAAAGAAGAATCTATCCTAAATCCTGCCTTTGTATGCTTCAGAAATACCTACCTAAAAGACAAATATTTAGGACTTATAAGCGAATTTTATAAAAAATTGGTATAATTACTATAAATATATTAATAATTAATATATCTAATTATAAAAATTTTATATAAATGGCAACAGAGTTACAACCAATTCAGCTAACCACGCCAGGTAAGGATATAGAATCTTACCTAGCATGTGTTCATTCAATACCTATTCTTACAAAAGAACAGGAGCAAGAGCTTGCCTTAAAATTATATGAGGCTGATGATTTAGATGCAGCTAGGCAGCTTGTTATTCATCACCTTCGTTTTGTTGTTCACATTGCTAGATCTTATCAAGGTTACGGGTTGCCACTAGCAGACATTATTCAAGAAGGTAATGTTGGTCTTATGAAAGCTGTTGATAAGTTTGAATATCGCAGAGGCGTAAAAGTAGTTTCTTTTGCAGTTCATTGGATCAAAGCAGAAATTCATGAATACATCTTTAAAAACTGGAAAATTGTTAAAGTAGCAACAACTAAAGCTCAACGTAAATTATTCTTTAACTTAAGAAGTAAGAAAAAAACACTTGAATGGCTTACAAAAGAAGAAGGCAGAAAAAATTGCAAAAGATCTTAATGTAGAGATCAAAGACGTATTACATATGGAGAATCGATTATCATCCAGTGATGCCGCCTTTGATAGTCCGGTTGGTGGAGATTCTGAAGATGAAATGATGTCACCTTCTCAATATTTAGAGGATAAAAGATCTGATCCAGCAACTCTTGCTGAAAATAGCCAAATACAAGAACTTAATCTATCTGGATTAAGTAAAGCAATCAAAATACTTGATGATAGAAGTAAGGATATTATTCAAAGAAGATTCTTGTCTGAAGACAAGGTCACACTTCATGACCTTGCAGCTGAATACAGCATTTCTGCAGAACGAGTTAGGCAGATTGAAAATGGAGCATTAAAGAAATTAAAGGCATTTATGTCTGACGCTGCTTAATTAAATCAGCTTCACTAAAATTTAATGCGTTACAAATTCTTACCTTCCTTTGTTAAAAGAAGAGGAAGAATCACTCAAAGCCAAGAAGACAATCTAAAACTACTTCCTAATTTCTTAATTGAAAGTTATGAAGACATTTGTAGAGAAAAAACTAATTTTTCGAAGCTTATTCTTGAAATAGGTTTCGGAAATGGTGAAAACATAATTTCACTTGCTCAAGATAATCCAGATACTTTATTTATAGGCTCAGAAGTATATTTAGCTGGAATAGGTTACTTGATAGGTGAAATACAAGATCTAGGTCTTGTAAATATCAGAATCAATACTGGTGACATAAGGTTATTAATAGAGCAAATATTGTTATCGCCCTTACGCCAAATATAGATGCTAGCCAAGAGGTAATAAACAGATATTTAGCTGAAGCCCATTTTATGAGGGCTTTTAATTACATGGAATTAGCAACTTTTTATGGAGGTGTTCCTTTAAATTTAGAACCTACTACTGGTATAAGTAGTGATTTAGGAATAGCTCGTAGTACTGAGGATGAAACATGGGATCAAAAATCCTAGAATTAGTCTAATAAAGTGATTGTTGTTTTACAGGGTTCTCATGATTTAACAATCATTTTTTCTCCAATAATTTCAGCAAACCCAATAGGAGTTTTATAAGATGTACTATTAGATTCCAAATACTTCCTTTGAATTTTTAGTAGTAATAGTTACAATTTCTTCAAAAGAAACATCATAAATAGTAGCCAATTTATCAACCACATAGGTAATATAACTATTAAAACCCCCTTTTGGTATGAAATATTCTATCGCTTCCGTCTACGTAATCATTCTTTTAATGCTATCTGTTAGCTCTTGTCTTGCTATGAGCGCCTGGACCCAAGACCCAGGTAATCGCCATACATCCAATAATTCATATTATGCTTACTTTGCCTTCCTTTTTTTGCCCATGATGAGACCTCATATTGATAAAGATTATTTTTATTTAATATTTCTTTTGCCTCATCTTCCATAGATTCAATTAATACATCGCTAGGCAGATGTAATTCTTTTTTATAAAAGATTGTATTGGGCTCAATGGTTAGTTGATACAAGGAGAGATGGTTGGCTTTTGAGGCTACAAATTGTTCTAGGGAATCTTTCTGTAAAGATTCTAGGCTTTGCCCCATAACTCCATAAATTAGATCTATAGTTGTATCAATAGTCTCCACTCCAGATGCAATTTCAATTGCCTTAATATCTGGTGATGAAATAGTATCAGGACTAGATAGAGTGTTTGCATCAAAACTTTGAATACCAATAGAAACTCTATTTATTCCTATGCTTACTAAATTGTTTATATAGTCTTCTTTAACCTCTTTAGGATTGAGCTCAAAACTTACTTCGCAACCTTCCTCAAGGAGTTTCTTCTCATTGAGCCTATTGATAATTTTCTCTATTATTTTTACTGATATTAAAGAAGGGGTACCGCCACCAAAATACAGAGACTTAAATTTTCTATTGCCAATATATTCATGAGAATCATCTAAATCTTTTAATATTGCTAATAGAGTGCTCTTCATCACCATCTTTTTTATCACCCTGAGAATTAAAATCACAATAGGGACATTTCTTTTCACACCAAGGAAAATGAATGTATAAAGAAATAGGAACGTTACTTGGTTCTAAGGCTTTCAAGTTTTTCTAAAAACAGCTTTGTAGCTATAGCCCTATGGCTAATTCTATTTTTTTCTTTTGGGTCCATAGTTGCCATAGAAAAATTATACCCATGAGGATAAAAAATCTTATCGTAACCAAAGCCACCATCACCAGAACTTTCTATAGAAATTTCACCATGAATTTCACCACTAGAAAAAATAGGCATGGGGTCATCTGCAGAATACACTCCCACTAAAACACAAACATAGTATGCCGGAAGAGATTTTACGTTCAGTTTATTAAGCTCTTCAATGATTTTATTTCTATTGTCTAGACAGAATAAAATTATAGAATTTATAAGATCAATGGCGGCTAAATTAGGCGTTACAATACCTGGTGGGTTTGGAAAAACAGACGAGTCAGTTATAGATTTTATGAATGCATTTTCTAAAAAAGTTAGAACTTAGGACCGTAAGGCCCATCAATAATTTAGCACGCTATTGAGATTCAATTTCAAAGTTATTAAAAATTTTTCTAAATTCACACTTCCAACTTCTTCCTCGAAGTTGCTAAAAGTATTTTATTATTTTCTAGCAAGTAAATAGACTCCTTCAGAAGATAAAAGATTAGGCGCAATCGCAGCAAACCCACTCTTACCCCTTTCCTTATTTAAGTGAACACTATCCTCAATAATAAAACCCTCAGCATCACAGAGATCCTCAAAATCTTTTATGGTGCACAGATGAATATTTTCTGTTCCATACCAGCTAGAGGGCAGACTTGGTGTAACAGGCATTCTTCCAAGCAATAGAGCAAGTCTGCATCTCCAATATCCAAGGTTCGGAATAGTAACAATACATTTATCAGATAAATTAAGAATTTTATCTAGAGCAACATTAGGTTCTTTAAGACACTGTATTGAACTTGCCATAATTGCAACATCAAAACTGCATTCTGAGAATTCATCTATCCCATCATCAATATTTTTTTCTATTACAGGAATATTTTTCTTTAAACACAAAGCAATTCCGATTGGATCAATCTCAATCCCATAACCCACGGTTTGTTTTTGATCTCTAAGCTCTTTGAGCAAAGAGCCATCACCACAACCAAAATCAATAATATTACTAGATGGCTGAATCCAATTCTTTACAATGTCTGTTATAGGATTATTCATCTAGCTACCTAAAAAGGCCTCAAGATTTTTTTTGTATCTTTCATTAGTAAATAAAAAACTGTCATGTCCTTGTTGTCCATCTAATTCCAGATATGAAGAATTTATACCAGACTGCATAGCAGCTATCTGCATCTCTTTGCCTCTTTCAGGGGGGAATAACCAGTCAGACTTAAAGCCAATAATAAGAAGCTTCGCAGTGACATTTTTAAGAGCTTCCTGTAACTCATTATTAAAGTCCTTAGCTGGATCAAAACCATCCATGGCTCTTGTCATCAGAATATATGTATTCGCATCGAAAGCTTCGGAAAATTTATTCCCTTTATATTGAAGATAATTTTCAACTTCATAATCAACTAATTCATCTACTCTGGATTCAATATCTTGAATCTTTCTTCCAAATCTTTTATTCATATTGTCTTCAGAAAGGTATGTTATGTGAGCCAGCATTCTTGCTGTCTTAAGACCGTCTTTTGGGAAAGTATCATTCTTTAAATAATCTCCACCATAAAAATTTGTATCATGTCTTATAGATTCTCGACCTACCTCATTTAATGCTATATTTTGCGAGCTAGCTTTTGCAGCTGCAGCTATAACAGCAGCCCTTTTAACTTTTCCAGGAAAAGTTATTGTCCATTGAAGAGCTTGCATACCCCCAAGACTCCCTCCAAGGACACATGCCCAAGAGCTAATGCCTAACTTACTAAGGAGCATCTCTTGTGAATTTACCCAATCAAGAACAGTAATATTGGGAAAGTTTTTCCCATAGACTTCATTATTTTCAGGACAAATGCTTATTGGCCCAGTTGAACCAAAGCAGCCGCCTAAATTATTAGGTGAAACGACAAAAAATTTATTTGTGTCTATTGCTTTATCTGGACCTATTAACTCATCCCACCAACCTGATTTTGCATCATTATCTAATTTGCCTGCTGCATGATGGCTTCCTGAAAATGCATGACACACAAGTATTGCATTTGATTTATCAGAATTTAATTCACCGTATGTATCGACCATAAGATCAAAGGTCGAAAGGACTTCACCAGACTCAAGCTTAATTCCTGAATTAAAGTTATGTCCTGCTCCAACTAAACCAGTTCCTATTCTTATTGGCGGTCATTCAAAGCCAGCATTAAGACGCTATTAAAACGAGTAAAGGTGAAAAATCTAGACCACCCATATCAGGCAAGTAATTTCTTATAGGTGATAATATTTTATTAGATATTTCATCAATAAGCTGAGGCAATGGATGAGGGTTTCCTGGTGAAACCCAGCTTAATATAACTCCACCAATGACAGCAAATAAAAGAATCTGACTAATACTGCTTAGTATATTGAAAATTGCATAAACTATTAGATCTGAGATTTCATAGGCAGAGCCAGTAATAATATAAAAACTTATAAATTTAAATAAGAAAGCTGCAAAAAGTATTCCAAAAACTCCTCCTGCAACAGAAGTAAAGATAATAGTTAACGGTGTTAAAAGATTAACAAAACTTTTTACTACAGGATTGAAGTAGTTCACCCTTAATACTCTAAATACCAATAAAATCACAAAAGCATAACTTAGTGACCCAATTAGTAGAGCTATAATGTTTATTAGATTAGTATTCATTGCTTATCTCTTTTGATCTTTTAACAGCACTAATTATGCCTTTTTCAAATAATTGAAGCACATTATTTTTTTTTAAAGAATTTATTCCAGCTTCAGTTGTACCTTTTTTGGATGCAATCATATTAATCGCCTCATCTAAACCCACGCCATCATCTATAGAAGATGATATGCCATCTAGAAAATTACTAATAATCTTATTGGCAAATTTTTTATCACCATCACAGAGTTTAAGAACACGTTTTTCATATACTTTTAGCAGATAGAAGAAATATGCAGGCCCGCTGCCTATAAGGCCTGTAAAGTTATCAAGTTCAGACTCCTTTTTAAGGATAATACTAGCCCCGACTTGGCTAAATAGTTTTTTTGATCTGCTAATTAGTTTTTTTGAATTAGTTTTTCCATAAATTGCTGTAATACCTTTTCCATAAGCAGATGCAGTAATAGGCATAGCTCTGACAACTTGAGCTTTATCAAAACACTTTGCAATTTTTTTTAATTTTATGCCTGCAACCACACTAATAATATTTGGAGCATTTGTTATATCTGAAATTTCTTTACAGGCCTGAAGGGCGTCTTTTGGCTTTACAGCAAGAATAATAGATTCAATTTTATTATTTAAGAGGTTTTTATCTATAGGTTTGATTCCTATCTTTGATAGTATTTTTTTATTGGATGCATTCCTATCTATATACAAAATATCTTTTTTCGAAACACCGTTTTTAATTAAGCCCTTAATAATTGACTGACTTATATTTCCCGCCCCAAAGAATAC
Source organism: uncultured SAR86 cluster bacterium (assembly GCA_905181645.1). Taxonomy (GTDB): domain Bacteria; phylum Pseudomonadota; class Gammaproteobacteria; order Magnimaribacterales; family D2472; genus MED-G78. Next base: position 197,115 of record CAJIYN010000001.1, on the reverse strand, counting down.
TGTAGTTCCCATTATCTTTTACCAAAAATAGATTCACCAATTCTAATCATATTAGAGCCACATTGAATTGCAGACTCAAAGTCAGAAGTAGTTCCCATTGATAATATATTTGCATCTGGGTAAGCTGATTTTAAATTAGCGTGCAGAGCAAAACATTTCCTCATCACTTTCTCATTTTCTACAATATCGCTAGATATTTTAGGAAGAACCATCATTCCTCTTAATTTTAAATTGCTCTGCGTATTAATAAGAGAAGAGAATCTTAATAGATTATCTGGGCTGACTCCAGATTTAGATTTCTCATTATCAATGTTTACCTGCACACAAACGTTCATTATTTTATCTACCTCGCTGCAGTAAGTATTGAGCTTAGAAATTATTTTTTCACGATCGATTGAATGAACCCAATCAGCATGAGCAGCAACTAACTTAACTTTATTTGATTGAATAGGCCCAATAAAATGCCAGATGATATGAAGGTCTTTTAACTCCTCTGATTTTTTAGCAAGCTCTTGAGCAAAATTTTCACCAAAATTCTCAAAACCACTCTCATATACATTTCGAATAATTGAAATATCTTTTTTCTTAGAAACTGCAATTGTTAACACATCGGCAGGTTTGATATCAGCATTAAAGCATGCCGCTAAGAAACGCTCTTGAAAGAGCTCTAGATTATTATTTATTGAATCTAATCCAATACCAGTAAAATGGATGTTAGACCAATTCTTATAACTACTTCTCTTGCATTGTTTATATCTGATTTATTCATGAAGGGGCCTAGCATTACACCAAACAATATCTTATCTAGCTTATCTATCTCCATAATATAAGGCTTTAAATCCATACTTCTCAGTTTATATAACATTTCTGATGCAAACTCCTCTTTCCCATAAGCCTCAACCTGGAGCAAATAAACACAATCTGATTTATTTAAAACTTCTTCTATTTCTACCAATATAGTTTCACCCTTAAGTCTTTCAGGAAACGTAATGGAAACCGAATTTTCTGATACGGGACTTGGTTTAAAGATTTCAAGGTTACTATCAAATAAATAAAAAGAAGCAAAAATTGTTAGTAACGAGATGGCAAAAAGAGAAAGTATTATGCTTTTTGCAAATACAGGCTTGGCTCTATTCTTTGATCTAAAAATAGTTTTACTTTTTTTTGGCTTCTTTCTGCTTGAAGAGACTCTTTGAGCAAAATCTTTCATAACTACATTTTTTCTAAGGCTTCTATACCTAAAAGATTTAAGCCATTTGATATCACTAACTTCACCAAGCTTAAACTTTGTAAAATAGATTCTTGATTTTCTTTAGACTCTTTGAGGATTGGCTTGTCGTTGTAATAACTATGAAGTTGTTGAGCTACATCTCTTAAGTAAAAAACAATAATATGAGGTTGAAGCGTTTCACCTGATCTTTCAACAACTCCTGGAAATTTTGAAGCTTCATGAATTAATTTATCACAGGCCAGATATGAACCATCTTTAATGGTATCTAAATTTTCAGGAAGGGATTTATTTGATTCTAGATATTTACTTTGAAGAGAAGCTATTCTTGCATGAGCATATTGAATATAAAAAATTAGATTTTCTTTATTCTGAGATTTTGCTAATTCAATATCAAAGTCCAGATGCTGATCAGCCTGTTTTGATAAATAATAAAATCTCGCTGCATCGACACCTATTTCTTTTATAAGATCTTTTAGTGTATAAAAACTCCCACTTCTTGTAGACATTTTTACTTTCTCTTTTCCTTGATAAAGATTAGCAAATTGAACTAGTTGTACATGGAGTTTATTTTTTGAAAAACCCAAACCTTCAAGAGAGGCCTCTATTCTCTTAATGTAGCCATGATGATCTGAACCCCATACGTTTATTAGCCTATCAAAACCCCTGTCTACTTTATCTTTATGATAAGCAAGATCTGCTGCAAAATAAGTTGGTCTGCCGTCATCTCTTATAAGTACTCTATTTTTATCGTCTCCAGCTTTTTCAGTATTGAGCCAGATTGCACCTTTCTCTTCATAAGCCAGACCACTTGTTTTTAATTGATCAATAGCCTGTGAAATTTTAGATCCTGAATCTTGAAGTGATCCAAGACTAGATTCGTAATACCAATTATCAAAGTCTACTTTAAAAGCCTTTAAATCTTCTTCTATACTTTTTAATACTGTATCTAGCGATACTTTTTTTATTTGCTCCCACAAACTTATATCTTCTTCTTTAAAGATTTTTATAAGAGCATCAATCTGCTCTTCTGCATCCTCAGGTAATCCAGAAGTGATATTTTTAACTTTACTGCTATCAATCTTTGCATTTGGATCAATTTGATTAGCAATATCAATAATATATTTACCCTTATAACCACTTTCTGGAAAAGATTTATCATCAAAATAATTATGTAAGCGCAACCAAACGCTAGCAGCAAGGATATCCATCTGTCTTCCAGCATCATTAATATAGTACTCTTTAGAAACTGCATAACCATTTGCTTGAAGAATCTTTCCAATAGCATCTCCAAAGGCAGCACCTCGTCCATGGCCAACATGAAGAGGGCCAGTTGGGTTCGCTGATACAAATTCTATTTGGATGCTTTTTTTATACCCATGATCAGAATGACCAAACTTATTATTTAATTTGCTGAATGAACTGCTGAAAAAAAATCAGACCTTTTCAAAGTTATATTAATAAAGCCAGGACCAGCTGACTCTACTTTTTCATATTTATTTAAAAGTGTTAGCTGTTGTTCCAACTTGGCTGCAAGTTCTTTTGGGTTAGTTTTAAGAATACTGGCGGCAATCATGCACGCATTTGTAGTGATATGTCCTTTAGATAGATCATCAGTTACATTGGATGAGTATTTTGTTTTAATAGCCTCAATCTGCTCTCTACCGATGCTTGGTATTAGTGATAGGAAGTTATCTATCTCTAAATTAATACTTTCAATCATTACTTAGCTCTGCCTACATAGCTTGCATTTCTAGTATCAACTTTTACTATTTTCACCTTCATTAACAAATAATGGAACTTGAATACTTACACCCGTCTCAAGTTCAGCTATTTTAGTTGCACCTGATACTGTATCACCCCTAACACCGGGCTCAGAAGCCGTAATAGCCAGGTTAACGAATACAGGAGCGTCAACAATAATTGGTTGATCATTCCATAGCACTATCTCACATCTCTCTTGACCAACTAACCATTTCTTAGCATTTCCAATAATCTTAGAATCAACTTCTAGCTGATCAAAGTTATCTGGATCCATGAAATTCCATGTCTCTCCATCCGAGTATAGAAAATCCATTTCTCTATGATTAACATCAGCTGTTTCAGCACTTTCACCAGATTTAAATGTTTTATCAATAACATTGCCTGTTAAAAGATTTCTGTATTTAACCCTCATTACTGCCTGACCTTTACCAGGCTTGTGAAACTCATGCTCAATAATTGAGCATGGCGCACCATCTAATAAAAGTTTAGTTCCGTTTTTAAACTGGTTTGTTGAAATTTTCATAATATACTATAAGTCTATTTTAAAGGGGCGATTACCAAATGAACAAATTATTTATCTTAGTCATAACAATTTTTATCACTGTCTCATGTTCTACTAATGATTCTAAAGTTAAAACTATATCTGATGTAGAGTCTTTTTTAGAGAAAGTAGAGCAAGAGGATAAAACTCTTGGTCCAGTTATTTCTTCTGCATATTGGATCAGCTCTAATTTTATAACTTACGATTCACAAAAGATAGTTGCTGATTTTGGCAAGCGCTACTCTCTTATGTCTGTTGAAAGGGCTAACGAGGCTGCGACATTTGATGATTTAGATCTACCAGAAGACATGAGAAGGAAATTAGATCTTATAAAAGGTGGTTTTGTTATGCCAGCTCCTTTAGATGACACACTTGCTGGCGAGTTAGCAAGTATAGAGTCTGAATTGGGTGCAATGTATGGCTTGGGCGAACACTGCTTTAGTGAAAATGATTGTTATGACCTTGAAGCCTTTGAGGAAATAATAGATTCATCAAGAAATCCAGATGAGCTTTTAAAAGCATGGACCGGTTGGCGAGAAATTGGCAAACCTATGAAGGATAAGTATATGCGCATGGTTGAAATAGGTGACCTTGGTGCTAGAGACCTAGGCTATGACGGCTTAACTGATTTATGGTTTAGTAAATATGATATGCCAGCAGAAAAGTTTTTAGACTGATACAGATAGAGTATGGGAAGAAGTAAAACCTCTATATGATGCACTTCAATGTCACGTCCGAGAAAAGTTAAATGAACATTATGGGGATGATATTGTTCCTGCCGAAGGAATGCTTCCTGCTCATGTTCTGGGAAATATGTGGGGCCAATCATGGGCTAACGTATATGATCTAGTTTTTGAAGAAGATCCGAATGCAGTTTCTATTAATTTAACTTCACTTATCGAAGAAAAAGATTTGACGGAGCGTGAGATGGTTGTGATAGCTGAAGATTTCTTCCTATCTTTAGGATTTGATCCATTACCAGAAACCTTCTGGGAAAGATCTTTATTTACTAAACCTCAAGATAGAAATGTAGTGTGTCATGCATCAGCATGGAACCTAGACCCAGATAATAACGACTTAAGAATAAAGATGTGTATTGAAAAAAATGAAGAAGACTTCATAACTATTCATCATGAGTTAGGACATATTTTTTATTATCAAGCTTATAACCATTTACCTACTTTGTTTCAAGGTGGAGCTAATGATGGTTTTCATGAAGCTTTCGGTGATTTACTAACTCTATCAATTACACCAGGTTATCTTAATGATATTGGTTTTATATCAGCAGAAGAAGCAGAAGCTGCAAAAAAAGATGAAATAGGCTTGCTCATGAAACAAGCTCTAGATGGTGTTGTCTCTCTTCCATGGACTTTAATGTTGGATAAATGGAGATCAGGCGTCTTTACTGGTGAGATCACAAAAGATAATCTTAATTCTAGTTGGTGGGAATTAAGAGAAAAATATCAAGGCATAACTTCACCAAGATCTGAGGACTATTTTGATCCAGGTGCTAAATATCATGTGCCTGCTAACACTCCTTATACTAGATATTATCTTGCAAGAATTATGCAGTATCAGTTCCATGAATCTTTATGTAAAGAAATAGGGTTTTCTGGTCCGCTTCATGAATGTTCAATTTACAATAATCCAGAAGCAGGAGTAAAGATAAGAGATATGTTAGCAATGGGTCAGAGTAAGCCTTGGCAAGATGCATTTGAAGCTCTAACAGGAGAAAGGGCTTTGAGTGGAACTTCAATTTTAAATTATTATAAACCTCTTCAAGAGTGGCTAGAGAAAGAGAATGAAGGCCGTTCATGTGGATGGGAGTAGGGAGTAGGCAATCAATAATGTATTTAACTTTTGCAGTATTAGGTTTTGTAATTCCTTTTGGAATTAGCTTAGCTATCGGTAATGAGCAAGTTCAAAATATAGTCTTACTTGTTTATATAATTCAGTGGGTTGCTTTTATACCAGCATATGTTTTTCAAACAGAAAAATTTTATGATTTAACTGGCAGCCTTACTTACATAGCAGCTATTTCATTTGCTTTATATTCTACCTATAGACAATCCAACTAATTTTGATATTTCAATTCTAGTAATTTTATCATTTTTAACATCTTTCTTGTTTACAAGAATAGCTAAGGATGGAGAAGATAAGCGCTTTAGAACCATTAAGCCTGACATAGCTCAATTCTTTATGACATGGACACTTCAAGGAATGTGGGTTTCGCTTTGTTCTTTATGTGCAATTACAGGCATAGCAAGGGATAGGAACATTATTGTTAATGGTATTTTTAGGTATGATTATTATGTTCATTGGAGGATTTGCTATAGAAATAGTTGCAGATCAACAAAAATCAGCATTTAGAGCCATTCCTGAAAATAGAAACAAATTTATCACCAGCGGTTTGTGGAGTGTCCCGCCACCCCAATTACTTTGGTGAAATTACTTTATGGACCGGAGTTGCTGTTATGTCTTTTTCTTCATTATCAGGGATTGAATATTTAACATTAATATCACCAATATTTACTTATTTATTATTAGTAAAAATTAGTGGAGTTAGGAAGAGGGCAGAAGACATGGGGTAACGATGAAGACTATATTGCTTACATGAATAATACACCCATGGTAATGCTTAAATTTTGGTAGACTAGTTATAGGATTAATGCAAATAACTGAGAGTAATCTCAATAAAAAAATTTGTGAACTTTTGCATTAACTTGTTAGAATGACAGAACTTTTTTAGTAGTTAAAAAAACATTTAACTTCAAAGTAATAGGGAGCAACTTAATATGTTGAAATTACGAGCCATAATAATGTCTCTTGCAATGATTATTCCATTTTTAGCAAATGCTACTGACATGGAAGCAGTCTTAGAAGTAGGCAGAGATAATTCAAACCAATCAGCTGTATCGCAAGATAAAATCGACAGTACAGAAAAGCAAACAGACAAAATCATTAATGAATGGAAAGTTGTCTCAAAGCAAGTCGAAGGCCTAAAGATTTACAACGAACAAAAAAGAATCCAAATTCAAGCTCAGCTTGATTTGATGGATAAATTAGAACCATTAGTTCAGGTAGTAGTCATGCAAAGACAAATACCACCTTTAGCCCAAAGAATGCTTGAAGGCTATAGATACTTTTGTTGAGCTTGATGTACCTTTCTTACTTGAAGAAAGAAGACAAAGACTTGATTTAGTTAGAAGCTCATTATCTAACCCTAAAGTAACTGCTTCTGAGCAGGTAAGACAAATTTTAGAAGCCTACAACATTGAAAGTGAATATGGCAGAAAAATTGACGCGTTTGAGTCATCAATTGTTATTGATGGTCAAGAGATTGTTGCAAATGTTCTGGTTATTGGAAGAATAGGCATGTTCTATCAAACTAAAGATGAAAGGACCAGCGGTATATGGGACAAAGATGCTAATGACTGGATAGAGCTTGATAGCGGTTATAGAACAGCTATTAGAGATGGTATTAGAATGGCTAAAAAATTAGCTCCAACAGATATGTTATTAATGCCAGTTGTTATTAAGGAGCAAAGCTAATGAAATTTTTAAATTTATTTTATTTCGTACTAATTGTCACATTTTCTTCTCCATCTTTTTCACAAGATGCTGATGATGCAAATGTTGATCAAGAACCAACTACTGTTGAAGCACTTCTTGCGCTTGTTAAAGAAGGTAAAGTTAAAGAGCAGGCTGAAAATAATAAAAGAGAAGCAACTTTTCTAGCAAGTAAAAATAAACAAGCTAGCATTTTAGCTGCTGAAAAAAGAGAACTTGCCAGACAAGAAAAAATTGCAGACACCCTTGAAAAGGAATACAAAGCAAATGAATCTATATTAGTTGTTAAAGAGACTGCTTATAAGAAAGAGCTTGGTTCATTGGTTGAGCTTTTTGGACATTTGCAGAGTTCAGCTGGAGAGGCTCATCAATGTTTGCTGATTCAATTTCTTCTGCTGAATTTGGACTTGAGAGAGTTTCATTTTTAAATGGCCTTACTGGCAAAATGTCAGAAACTACTGAGCTTCCAACTATTAGAGAAATTGAGCGTTTATGGTATGAGCTGCAAAATGAGATGATTGCAGGTGGAGATGTTGTTAAATTTACTACTACAGTTATTGATGTTGATGGTGAGACTTCAGAATGTGAAGTTACACGAGTAGGTTTATTCAATGCTGTTTGTGATGGCAAATACTTAGAATTTGCATCATCTAAAGGACAATATGCTTTTCTTCCAAGACAACCAGCTGGTAGATATACAAAAAGTGCTCAAAATTTAGGAAAAGCAGAAGTCGGAGAACAGGTAAGGTTTGGAGTTGATCCAACTGGTCCTACTGGCGGAAGTTTACTTGCCAACCTTATCCAAACACCATTCTTTAGTAGAAAGAGCACAGCAAGGTAAAGAAGTCGGAGCTGCAATTATTGTTGTAGGTATTATTGGTATTGCTATAGCCTTCTGGAAACTGTATAGCTTATATATGGTTGGTTTAGCTGTTACTAAGCAAACCAAATCTAAAACTGCTTCATCTAATAATCCATTAGGAAGAGTGCTTAAAGTTGGACAAGATAACTTTAAGAAAGATATAGATACACTAGAGCTTCGTTTAGCCGAAGCAATAATGGCAGAAAGGCCTTCAATTGAAAGAGGTATTAGTGTCGTAAGAATAATATCAGTTGTAGCTCCTTTAGCCGGTCTGCTAGGAACTGTTACAGGTATGATCGTAACTTTTCAGCAGATCACACTTTATGGTACTGGAGATCCTAAGCTAATGGCTGGTGGTATTTCACAAGCATTAGTAACAACAGTTTTAGGGCTATTAGTTGCTATTCCTACTACTCTTCTTCATTCATTTACTGCATCGTCAGCTAAAGGAATTATTAGTATTTTAGAAGAACAGAGTACCGGTATATTGGCTGAGCATTCTGAAACTAGCTAGTTTTATATATGTATGAAATAAGTGAAGCATTTGTCTCGATAAGAGACTTCATGGAGCAGGGCGGTGACGTTCTGTGGGGCATCGCTTTTTTAGTATTATTTATGTGGACTATGATCTTTGAAAGGGTCTTCTACTATGCGCAAGGCTACAATGAGTATATTGCCGGCCTAGTTCAGCAATGGGAATCTAGAGAAGACAAAACTTCTTGGTATGCCCTTCAGATTCGTGAAAAGTATATGTCACAAGCTAAAGTAGAAATTAATAGGAATTTATCACTTATACAAACTTGTGTTGCAGTAGCTCCTTTGTTTGGTCTGCTTGGAACAGTTACAGGAATGATAGAAGTCTTTCAGGTTATGGCCTTTAATGGTGGCGGTGATGCTAGATCAATGGCAGGAGGTGTTTCAAAAGCAACACTTCCAACTATGGCAGGAATGGTCGTCGCATTATCAGGAGTATTTGCAACAATATATTTAAATGGTGCTAGTCTTAAAAGAGAGCAAATGTTAAATAAAGTTATTAAAAGATATTAGGAGAGTATTGTGAGAAGAGGATCAATTACAAGTGCAGTAAAAGAAGAAGAAAGTGAAATTAATATGACGCCGATGCTTGATGTTGTCTTTATCATGCTTATTTTCTTTATTGTTACCGCAAACTTTATCAAAGAGCCTGGATTAGAAATTAATAGACCAGATGCAAGCACAGCTGAAACTCAAGAAAATGCTGCAATATTAATTGCAATTGGCGCTTCTGGTGAAATATGGATGGACGGAAGAAGAATTGACGCTCGCCAAGTTAAAGCTAATGTTGTAAAAATGCTTGCTGATAATCCACAGGGATCTGTAGTAATTCAAGCTGATGAAAAAGCAGTAGCAGATACAATAATCAAGGTTATGGATGGAGCAAGAGAAGCTGGAGTATCTGCGATTTCATTAGCATCAGAACCTAAATAATTATCAATTAAATATGGCGACAGAAACAGCAAATAACTCAATAAATTCTTTTTTCACACCAGATGATAATCTTTTATGAATTTCGTTTTTAACTAATGTAGGAATTAGATTACTTAATTATGGTTCTATTAATCTCTCTTGGAGATAGTGGCATAAAAGATGATAATTCAGTCAAACTTGTAGATATTGTTATGCCCGAAAGAGACATAGATACTCTTTTACAAGAAGTAGATAAACCAGATGAACCAGAAGAGCAGCCAGATGATATTGCTCAGCCAGAACTTGAACTTCAGCCACTTACAGGCGTTGATGTTGCTATCGCAAAACCAAAAGCAAACATAAAAGCTGGAGGCTCATTCTTTAAAGATGGAGAATATATGCCTTTATTTGCTGTTCAACCTCAATATCCAAGAAGAGCCCAGGAAAGAGGCACAGAAGGCTTTGCTATCATTAGCTTTACAATTACTGAACAAGGTACCGCTGAGAATGCAAATCTAGTGGAGGAACAATTGCAGGTATTGTTAAAACCCTATCAGAAAGAGAAGGTTAAAATATTAGTATCATTAAAATTAAAATATAAACCAAAAATTGTTGATGGCAATCCAGTGAAGGTAGATGGCGTTGCTTATAGATTTAGATATGAAATGGAAGAGGATGACTAATATGAAGAAATTAAAATTTATTAGAATTTTTAGTGCCCTTTTAGTTATGTGCATCTTCATGCCAGTAGATTCATTTGCTCAGTCTAATGAATCAAGCAAACCGAAAAAACAAACTGTATACAAAAAAGCTAGAGTACTTCAAACAGCAACAGCTAAGAAGATAGCCAAAGTTACAGAAGCCTTAGAAAGAGTAAAAATTGTAGAAATCAAGGATACAAATAAAGAATCAGAAACTTATGATCAAATGATTCCTACTGAAGAACCAGATCCTGATATGCCTACTGTAATAAAAATATTAACAGAGATGAGATCTAAGGCATCAGATATGAAGAGCTATGACAGATCCATCATGTGGAATTACTGGGGCTATGTTTATTACACAGAAGAAGATTATCCTCAAGCTATTAAAGCTTATACAAAAGTTATTGATGAGGAGGAGGTAACACTCCCACTTAGAAATGGCACGCTTTTAACTCTTGCAACATTGCATATGGTTGAAGAGAACTATCGAAAGGAATTGAATTACTGCTTATGTGGATGGATGAAGTAGAAACAGTTACTGCTCAGTCCTGGTCATTCCTTGCAAGCGCATATTATCAAATTGAAGACTATACAAAATCTCTTGATGCATCTATTACCGCTATAGATATGGCAGAACTAGAAGGTTACACACCTAAAGAAAATTGGTATGTAATCATGGCGGCATGTTATGAAGATTCTTAAGAATATTGGTGAGAAAGAAACTTTATTAAAGCAATTAGATATATATGAAATTTTAGTAAACTTATATCCAAAAAAACGTTACTTTCTTCAACTAGGTCAAACATATGGAGTTCTAGAAAGAGAAAAAGATTACATGATTGCTTTAAATGCAGCTTACCAAAGTGATTATCTTGATAAAGAGGGTGAATATTTAACTCTCGCTCAATTACTTCTTATGAATGGAAATCCATACTGGGCTGCAAGTGTTATTGTGAGTGGCCAAGAAAAAGAAGTTCTAGTAACGAATGAAAAAACAAAAGAAGAAGAATTAAAGCCAGTAGTTAAGGATACTGAGAAAAATCTTAAGCTTCTTGCTGATTCTTGGAGAATGGCACAAGAAATTGATAAAGCTATACCTGTTTTAGAGAAAGCTGCAAAGATTTCTGAAGATGGAGAAACTTATGTTCTTTTAGGCAATCTATATCTTTCTGAAGATAAGTTAAACAAAGCTGTTGATGCTATACAAAAAGGTATCAAAAAAGGAAAACTTAAAAAAATCTCCCAAGCTCATTTAACTTTAGGTCAAGCACATTATGAATTACAAAATTTTGAAGAAGCTAAAAAGCAATTTAGAATGGCAGCACGTGATAAAGATAAAAAGATTAAGAAAACTGCAAATTCCTGGATTAAATATACTGAGAATGAAGAAGCTAGAGTTAAAAGCCTAGCTAAGAAGAAATTATATTAAGCAGTCATAATTTCCTGTAGGTCTCTACAGCAAAATCATATTGGTTATCTTCATTCTTTAAAAATTTCTCTGAAGAAACTAATTCCCAATTATTAAAATCTATCTCAGGATAATAAACATCGCCATCTATTGAACAATTGACTCTTGTTAAAACAAGTTTATTAAATGAATGTATAGAATCTCTGAATAAGTATCCGCCTCCAATAATTGCAACCTCATTATCAATATTTTTATGAAGATTGTAGGCTTTAGCTGCCTCAATAGCGCTTTCAAGGTCTGAATATACATAAGCACCAGGAATATCTTTCAGAGTTCTTGAGATGATTACATTAGTTCTATTAGGAAGGGGGCGACCAATAGACTCATATGTTTTTCTTCCCATAACTATGATTTTTTTAGTTGTATACTTTTTAAAATGCGCCAAATCATCCTTTAAGTTCCAGGGCAATTCATTATTAACTCCAATAACTCGATTATTAGACATTGCCACAACATGCGAAATAATTAAATCCATTTTAAATAGCCATTTGCGCTTTGATGGCCGGATGATGTTCATAATTCTCTAAAATAAAATCATCCACACTTAGCGCTGCTATTTCATCAATTGAAGAAATATCTGGTAACTTTAACGAAGGTAACTTTTTTGGCTCCCTTAATAATTGCTCCTTAACCTGGTCAATACTATTTTTATAAATATGCGCATCACCAAAAGAATGAACAAAGCGTTTTGGTTTGAGATTAAGAATTTTTCCAAAGATACAAAGTAATAAAGCGTAGCTTGCAATATTAAACGGAACACCCAGAAACATGTCAGCACTTCTTTGGTACATATGACAACTCAAAGACCCATCCTTAGTAACATAATACTGAGACATAACATGACAAGGAGGCAATACCATTTTTTCTAGCTCAGCCACATTCCAGGCACTTAAAATATGTCTTCTTCCAAATGGATTATTTTGAATTCCATCTAGTAATATTTTAATTTGATCAAGATCGTCCCAGTTCCTCCACTGAACTCCATAAACAGGACCTAATTTTTTTTCAGTATCATTATTTGTATAGCCTAGCTCTTTGCCTTGTTTATCTGCATTATCTGTCCAGATAGTAGAATATTTTTCTAAGTCAGTTAAGTGCTCTCTACCTTTTCCAAATCTTATTTCTGCAAGCCTTCTTTCATCATCCGAACCCTCTAAAAACCAGAGTAATTCAGAAACAACACCCTTCCAAGCAAGCGACTTTGTTGTTACAGCAGGGAAGCCTTTTTTAAGATCAAACTCTAATTGATGCCCAAAAGATGATAATGTTCCTGTATTAGTTCTATCCTCTCTTTCTTCTCCAGACTCAAGAATATGCGATAGTAGATCTAAATAAGCTTTCATGCTTTCCGTAAAAAATAAGTTAGTAGTACAAATCCAGCAAAGATCATTGGCAAGCAAAGCAACTGACCCATGCTTAACCATTCTAATGCAACAAAGCCTATATGTGCATCAGGCTGTCTAAAAAATTCAATAAAAAATCGTGTTGAGCCATATAAGATTAGAAATGAAGCCGAGACAATGCCTCTTTTAGATGTTTTAGCATTGATAATAGCTAGCACCACAAATAGAACTATGCCTTCAAAAAAACTCTCATATAATTGTGATGGATGTCTAGGAAGACCGAAAGGATCAGTAGGAAAGATAAAACCCCACTCGCCTGAAGTCCCTCTTCCATAGAGCTCACCATTTAAAAAATTTCCTATTCTTACTAAGCCCAAACCAATTGGCATAGCTAAAGTTATAGCATCAGTAAGTCTGAAGAAATCTACTTTAAATTTTTTAGAAAAAACAATTGTACTAACAATTACCCCAGCAAGGCCACCATGAAAACTCAATCCACCTTGCCATATATAAAAAAGAGACAAGGGATCATTTAAAAGTTGATCAGTGCCATAGAAAAACATATATCCAATCCTGCCCCCAATCATAGCTCCAAAAATGAGACCATAAAGAAAGACTAGATCATTTACTTGATCAATAGATAATCCCAACTCTTTTGTAATAGGATGTGTTTTAAGAAACAAATATATAAAGTATGCAGAAAGCACCCAAGTGACAGCATAGTATTGAATATTTAAAGGACCCCATGAGATTAAACTAGGGTTATTAAAAAAATCTGATAGTTCAATAATCATATTGCTAGCATATACAAAGCGCCCATTATTAGGAATAAAGAAAATAAAATTTTTAGAACTAAATCACTAAGACTATGAGCAATAGCAACTCCAATTTTTGCAGAAAAAATACTGGTAGCTGAAATACCTATAACTGCTGGTAAATATATGTAACCTAGAGACATTGAAGGAATATTTTCTAGACCCCATCCGGTATATAAATATCCTAGAGACCCAAATAAAGCTATAGGAACTCCACAAGCAGCCGCAGTGCCTATGCAAAGCTTCATTTCATATCCAAAATATCTTAAATAAGGAACAGTGAAACTACCACCACCTATACCTATAATAGATGAAGCCATCCCAATTCCAGATCCAGATAAGATAGATAAACTAAAATTACTTTGTTTTTTAGAATCTTTTATTTCAAAGCTTAAAATTAATTGAATAGCGATGATTAATAAAAATACTCCAACTAAATATCTAAGGTTATTACCCGAGACACTGCTTGCAACTAAAGCCCCTAATATAGCTCCCATAGCAATACCCACTGAAAGAGGATAAAAAGTTTTCCAAATAACTCCTTTCTTTTGGTTGTGAGAATATGCTGAAGCTATTCCTGTAAAGAAAATACTAGCTAGAGAAGTTCCTATTGCAAGGTGAGTAGTAATAACCTGATCAAAGCCTAGATAGATAAAAGTAGCTATCAATGCTGGAACAATGATTACACCTCCACCAATACCAAACATTCCAGCAAGAGTTCCAGCAAAAATTCCTACCAAGAGGAATACTAATATCTCTATACCCATTTAAGAAATTTTCTCTATATAAGGCATACAGAATTTTTTTAAAACAGAACGATAAACGTCTTTCTTAAAATCTACAATCGCATGAAGAGGGTGCCAGTATGAAGCCCATTTATAATCATCAAATTCAGGATTAGCATCATTTGTAAAATCTATTGAAACCTCATTTAAAATTTCATTATAAACCATTTTTGTTTTTGACCTTTAAATTTATTTTTAAAAAAGTATTTTTGTATACTTTCTTCAGGCAGGTCATATTTGTACCAGCTTTCAGAAGTCGCTATCTTTTTGAACATCGGAACGATGTATACCAACTTCTTCATAAAGTTCTCTAAGAGCTGCATCCTCTGGCTTTTCACCAAGGTCAATTCCTCCTTGTGGAAATTGCCAATTCTTAGAATTTTTTCTTTTGCAAAGTAATAATTTGCCTTTATGATTAACTACAATAAGGCCAACGTTCAATCTGTATCCTGATTCTTTGGTCATAAATAGGCTTTACTATATGAGTGATAAATTAATAATATTTGATTTAGATAATACCATTCTTAATGGGAATTCTGATTATTCATGGATTAAATTTATGATTGATTCTGGCCAAGTTGATCATGATGAATATACAAAAAGAAATGAGTATTTCTATGAACAATATTATCAAGGGAATTTAGATTATGATGCCTGGGCAGAATTTGCTCTTTCAACTTTTAAAGATAAAACACCAGAACAATTAAAAGGATTATTAAAAGAATTTTTAAATTCAATAATTGAACCGATGATAAATATTTATGCATTACGGCTTTTGCATGAACACTCTCATGATAATGATTTTATGCTTTTAGCTTCTGCAACCAATTCAATAATTGTTAAGCCGATAGCAGAAAGGCTTGGTTTTAAGCACATTATTGCTACAGATGTTGAAATTATTGCTGGTAAATATACCGGCAAAATGAAGGGAGAATCTGCTTTAGGCAAAGGAAAATTAAATAAAGTAAAAAAATGGATGGATAAAAATGGGTTCAAAATTTCTGACTCAATTTTTTATTCAGATTCTATTAATGATTTGCCATTGCTTTTAGAAGTTTCAAATCCGATAGCAGTTAACCCGGATGAAGAGTTAAGAGCTGCATGCTGGGAAGCTGATTGGGAAATTATAGAATTACCAATTCACTAAAAGTCGTCCATAGAAGGACAACTACAAATCAAGTTTCTATCACCATAGGTATTGTCAACCCTTCCAACAGGGGGCCAAAATTTATTACTTTTTAATGTTGATATAGGATAAGCAGCTCTTGTTCTTGAATAAGAATGACCCCACTCATCTTTAGAAACCTCTTCAGCAGTATGAGGAGCATTCTTAAGCATGTTATCAACTACATCAAGACATCCAGACTCAATATCTGCAATTTCTTTTCTAATGCTGATCATCGCATCACAAAAACGGTCAATTTCTCGTTTAGGCTCAGACTCAGTGGGCTCAATCATCATTGTTCCAGCAACTGGCCAAGACATTGTTGGGGAATGAAAGCCATAATCAATTAATCTTTTAGCTATATCCTCTTCTGTTACCCCTGTATCTTTAATCACTCGAACATCCAAAATACATTCATGAGCAACAAGTCCGCTTTCTCCTTTATACAAAATCTTAAAAGCACCCTCCAATCGCGCTGCAATATAGTTTGCATTTAATATTGCAATCTCTGTTGCTTTTCTTAAACCTTTTGAGCCCATCATCTTGATGTACATCCAACTGATAGGAAGAATGCTCGCACTACCCCAATCAGATCCTGAGACTGGACCAACATTATTATCAGGATTGTCATGAAAGCCTGGTACAAACTCTTTAAGCTTCTCTACAACACCAATTGGACCAACTCCAGGCCCACCACCCCCATGAGGGATACAGAAAGTTTTATGAAGATTAAGATGAGAAACATCACCACCAAACTTTCCGGGGTAACAATCGCTTTATTAGCGATTAAATTAGCTCCATCTATATAAACTAAGCCTCCAGCATTATGAACAATTTCACAAACCTCAGTTACTGATGATTCAAATACTCCATGAGTTGATGGATAAGTAATCATAATAGTCGAAAAAATATTCTAATCAAAACATCACCTTGAATAAGCTAATAGAAATATTTCCCTCAGCATTACATTCAATTGGAATGATCTTCATTCCAACCATTTTTGCTGATGCTGGATTAGTTCCATGCGCTGACCTTGGGATTAGGCATATATCTCTGTCGTTATCACCATTTTTTTTGTGGTAGGCATTTATAGCTAAAAGACCAGCATACTCTCCTTGTGAGCCAGCATTAGGTTGTAATGAGATTGCTGAATAACCCGTTATGGCAATTAACATATTTTCAAGCTCATCAATTAATTGCATATAACCATTAATTTGATTTTTTGGGACTAAGGGATGAATAGAGGAGAATTCTGGCCAGCTTACAGGCATCATTTCTGATGCTGAATTAAGTTTCATTGTGCATGAGCCTAGAGGGATCATTGCTCTAGATACTGTACTTATTAAAAAGTCTTCTGATATATCGCATCAATTCTGTTTCAGTTTGATAATTATTAAAGACCTTATGAGTAAGGTAGGATGAAGTCCGGATAAGATCATCAGGAATAGAGGCTGGCAGATCTTTTAAATCAAAATTGTCTTCATCACAAAAAACACTAACTATATTTTTTAAATCCTCAAAAGAAACTGATTCGTCTATTGAAATCCCGATTGAGGATTTATCAATGTGTCTTAAATTAATCTTTTTAGCGATGGCTTTATCTAGATAAATTTTAGTTTTTTTGCCAGAATGAATTACAAGAGTATCAAAAAAATCTGAAGATTTTATTTTTAAATTATTTTTTTTAAGCTTATGAATGTATTTTAGTAAAGTCATTAACTCTTTGACCAATTGCTTTTAAACCTTCAGGACCGTGATATACAGCATAGAATCCAGCCATAATTGCCAATAAAGCTTGAGCAGTGCATATATTGCTTGTCGCTTTTTCTCTTCTTATATGTTGTTCTCTAGTTTGTAATGCTAGTCTGTATGCAATGTTGCCATGTGACATCTACAGAGGCTCCAACAATTCTTCCAGGTAAAGATCTTTTATATGATTCTTTTGTTGCCATAAAGGCTGCATGAGGACCACCAAATCCAAGAGGTACTCCAAATCTTTGCGAACTTCCAATAGCAATATCAGCCCCAAGTTCCCCAGGACTTTTTATTAGAGTGAGCGCAAGAATATCCGCAGCAAAAATAACAAGAGCATCTTTTGCATGACTAGAATCAACTACATTAGTAAAATCACGAATAACTCCATCTGCTCCAGGATACTGAGCAAGGGCAGCAAAATACTCTTCATCTAGCATTTTATCAAGGTTACCAATTTTTATTTCTATACCTAAAGGTTTAGCTCTTGTTTTCAATACATTTATAGTTTGCGGAAGGCATTGCTCATCAACTAAAAATAAATTGGCTTTAGATTTACTTGTTCTCTTTGCATAAGCATTGCCTCGGCAGCGGCAGTGGATTCGTCTAGCAAGGATGCGTTTGCAATTTCCATTCCTGTTAAATCCAAAACCATAGTTTGAAAATTCATAAGGGCTTCAAGCCTTCCTTGAGAAATTTCTGCTTGATAGGGCGTATAAGCGGTATACCATCCTGGGTTTCTCAAATATATTTCTAATAATGGGCGCTGGGGTTACAGAGTTATAAAAACCTTGCCCAATATAAGTTTTATAAACTTTATTTTTTTTACTTATAGCCTCTAAATATCGGAGAGCCTCTGCTTCAGATAGCTCATCATTTATATTCAAGGATTCAGCACTATATATATTTTCTGGAACGATAGACTGTATAAAATCATCCATCGATGCAAATCCTATATCTTTAAGCATTTCAATTGAGGTTTCTTTATCTACGCCTATATGTCTTCGCGAAAAGGAATTTAAATCTGAGTTCATAGTTTTTAAAGCGTTTTCTTTTTTAGGCATTATAAAAACCGATTAAAGTAAATGCGGTTTGAGGTTTAGGCATATTATTCTTCGCAGACTTCGCCGTATTCTTGAGGGGAAAGTAATTCGTTAATCTCATCTAAATTATCGGGTTGTATTTTATAAAACCACCCATCGGAGTATGGAGATTCATTAATTGTCTCAGGATTATCTAAAAGCAGTTCATTTACTTCAATTATTTTTCCAGAGACAGGAGAATAAACATCTGAAGCGGCCTTAACTGATTCAACAATTGCTACTTCATCTTCTGCATTCATTTGAGCACCTATGTCAGGAAGCTCTACAAATACAATATCACCCAGTAGATCCTGAGCATGATCAGAAATACCTACCGTTACGGTTCCATCTTGTTCGATTCTTACCCATTCATGTGATGGTCTAAACTTAAGGTCGCCAGGAATTTCATTCATATGAGCATTTTACCTTTTCTCATAAATGGTGGCGACACTATTTCAACTTTAAATTCAGTATTTCTTATTTTAACTTTTCCTTCCCCTTCGTGGCCTTTATCTAATCTTGCAAATGCAATACTAAAACCAAAAGAAGGAGAATAAGTACCACTTAATATTTCACCACTACCAGCCTTATGGTCAATTACTTGATGTGATCTTAAAATTCCTTTGTCCCTTAAAATAATTCCCTTTAATTCTTTGCTTGTATCTATATTAATTGCCAAAAGAGCAGATTTTCCAATGAAATCTCTATTTTCATCATTTAGATCTATTGTCCATGCAAGATTTGATTCATATGGATTATTCTTTTTATCCATATCAGTGCCATATAGATTTAATCCAGCTTCTAGTCTAAGAGTATCTCTAGCCCCAAGTCCTATAGGCACTGCTCCTGCATCAATAAGGTTAGCCCATAGAGATTTTACGTTAGCATTATCAATTACTATCTCAAATCCTTCTTCGCCTGTGTACCCAGTTTTAGCTACCATCATTGAATTAACATTTGTGACGTCAAAATCATTCATCTCATCAAGACCATTCATATCAATACTCTTTAAAATATTGCCCGAATTGGGCCCCTGAACAGCAATAATTGAAAAATTATTCATAAATTCTATATTCACATCATAATTATCAGATTGCTTAGTAAACCAACCATGGTTCTGAGAGCAGGTAGCACAATTTGAGATTATTCTGTAATGATCTCCTAGATTATAGACAATCAAGTCATCTAAGTACCCCACCATCTTTATTTAAAAGAGGACTATATAAAGCCCTTCCGGAGTTCTTAATTTTACTCACATCATTTGGCAGAAGATATTTAAGAAATTTTTCTTGTTCTGAACCATCTAAGTCAAATATAGACATATGAGATACATCAAATATTCCAACATCAGATCTTACAATTTTATGTTCATTAATCTGAGAGCCGTAATTGATAGGCATACTCCAGCCACCAAAATCTACCATCTTTGCACCAAGCTTGATGTGCATGTCATATAGTGTAGTTTTATTCATTCTTATCAAGTCTCTTATTTAAAAAGTAAACTAATATAAAGCTCAGCATAACCAATAGAAGGCTTGGATTCGCCGCTAATTCCCATTGGCCCTCACTTGTAAAGTTATAAATTTTTGATGAAAGCGTTTCAAAGCCTACAGGCCTTAAAATTAAAGTAGCAGGTTGCTCTTTTACTACTTCAATAAATACAACTAGAAATGCTACCAATAATGCAGGCCTCATTGATGGAAGATATAACGAGGTAAATGCTTTTAGTGAGTTCACAGGAAGGGTAGATAGAGCCTGTTTACTAGATTCAGGTATATTTTCTAAAGCTGAAATTAAGTACTGAAAAGCTGGAGTCATAAATCTTATAGACAGACACAGCACTAAACCAAAAATTCCCATGGAAGTAATAGAGACCCCAAACAGTTCATTGATAACAATTAGAAGGCCAACAGCAATAACTGATCCAGGTAATGCATATCCTATAGTTGCAGCCGTAAAAATACTTTTCATTTTATTAGAACCTGCATAAGGATTCCTAAAACCAATGCGGTAATTATAATAAGTAAGGCTGTTATAAATCCAAGAAATCCAGAGTTTATAAAAAGTGTAATATTTGAGCTAGATAAGAAAACTTCTTTTAAATCACTCCATATTATTAATTGAATAAGCGGAAGACCGAAGGCAACTAGAAATAATAAAGAGCATGCTGATGTACTGATAATACCTAGTGTTTTATTTAAAGAGATCTTATCAAAAGAGTCATTAGAAATAGATCCAACTTTTTTGGAGTCTGTTAATTTTCTGCTTAATAAAAGCAGAAGGACTACAAATGTAAATAAAATACCTGCTAATCGAGCTCCGCTGAAATAATCTTGATATCCAAACCATGCGTTATAGATTGCTACAGTAAAAGTTTCAATTCTAAGTGTTGAAACTCCTCCAAAATCTGCAAGGGTTTCCAGCATAGCTAGAATCATTCCAGCAATAATAGCGGGCTTCAGGGCTGGTAATAGAACTGTTTTTATAACAGTTAGATCTGATTTTCCTAGAGTTTTTGCTGCTTTAAATAACGGGACACCTAAATGCTTAATTTGAGCTTTCATTAAAAGAAAAATATAAGGATACAGAGCCAATGACATTATTAATGATGCCCCAAGAATATTCCTTACCGAGGGCATAATGATCCCAATTTCTCTTAACCATGTTGCTAAAGGACCAGAGTATTCAAGACCGCCAACAAAAATAAATGCATAAATATATGCGGGGAAAGCAAGTGGCAGACTTAGTGACCAGCTAAAAAAATGATGACAAGGAAATTTATAGAGACTAGATTATATTAGCCCTATTTCCACTGTAAATACAAATCATAACCTAATATTTACTATAGGATTCAGGTATTAATCAATAATTTTGATATAAGAGCTGATGTGAGAAAGGATTCAGATACATCTTGAAGGAATGCTAAACCCAAGAAGGCTATAAAAAAAACTATCGAAAATCCTACCCAGGGAGCTGAAAGATATTTCCATATTTTTAAATGCTGCATTCTATTCTTCTAAAAGATTTTTTTTAGGCTGCTTAAGATTTTTTTTATTCTTTGCACCTAATTTCTCAAGATCTTTCATTTGATTAAATAAATTACCTTGTCCTTCATATAATTTATTCTGCGCACCCAGGAAAGATTTCTCAACACTCTTTAAATGGCGACCAACATCCTTCTAAATCCTCAGTTAGTCCTGAGAATTTATCTATTAAATGACCTGCTCGCTCTGCAATCAAATCAGCATGCTTATTATGTTTATCTAGTCTCCATAAGTTTTCAGCTATTCTTAAAATAGCAATTAAATTTGTTGGAGTTACAAAAGCCATTCGATTGTCATTAGCATATTTCTGTAAATCCCAATCATTTGTAAGTGCCAAGGAAAGTGCTGATTCTATAGGTACAAACATAAGGACATAATCTGGTGAATTTATTTCTGGGAGAGCATGATAATCTTGCTCCTTTAGCGCCTTCATATTTTTCTTTAATGAGGTTATATGATCTTTTAAATATATCTCTTTTGTCTTGGGATCATCCTCTTTAATAAATTTCTCATAGGCAGTTAGTGAGACTTTTGAGTCGATAACAATATTTCTTTCACCAGGCAGATATATTACTGCATCTGGTATTTTTAGAGATCCATCTGACGCTCTATAGCCTTTCTGCAATTCATAGTTTAATCCTTTTTCTAATCCAGACTCTTCAAGTGTTCTTTCAAGTATTTGTTCACCCCATAAACCCTGAGCCTTTGAGTCTCCCCTGAGTGCCTTGGTAAGATTTTCAGTATTATCATTCATACTGTCTGTTGCTTTTAGAAGTTGATCTACTTGAAGCTTAAAGCTTTCTTTTGCAGCTGATTGTTCTTTTTGTTGGTTTTGGATTTGCTCTTTTAGATCTTTTATCTGTTCTTTAAAAGGCTCCAATGTAAGATTAAGATCTTTTAAATTCTTCTGAAGGGGCGCCAACTATGATCTACTTACTTTGTTAGCAATATTAACAAAGCTCATCTCTATTAATTTTGCGTTATTTTTTCTCATATTTACCAAGACAAATAAGATTATTGCCAAGCCAAATATAATTAAAAGTCCTAAAATTATATTTTGTTCAACCATTAGTTACATTATTCCATTAAAATATATCTCATACTATGCCTGAATCAATAGCTCAACAATTTAAATCTCTATTAGACGAAAAGTTATCTATAGATTTAACACGAGGCAAGCCCAGCCCATCTCAATTAGATTTATCAAATGAGCTCTTAAGTATAGCTGTAGAGCCATTAACAGAAGATGGAACAGATATAAGGAATTACGGAGAACCACTTGGTATTTATCAAGCACGAGAATTGGGGTCAGAATTACTAGATAGCCCAATTGAAAATACAATTGCCGCTGAGCAATCCAGCTTATTATTAAGTTACCAATTATTGCTTGCTAATCATCTTTTTGGTTTAAATGGAAAACCATGGAAAGATATAAAAAATCCTAAATTTATTTGCCCAACCCCTGGTTTTGACAGACATTTTAGGATGCTAGATGAGCTTGGTATTGAAATGTTACCAGTACCTTTAACGAGTGATGGATTAGATACCAATATCTTACAAACAACCTTAGCTGAGCATTCAGACATTGTTGGCCTTATTAGCGTTCCAAGACACTCAAATCCATCTGGCGACATCTATTCAGATGATAATATTCTTAAAATATTTGAGTTTTGTAAAAAATATTCTAAAGATTTAGTTTTTTTATTTGACCATGCTTACCTAATTCATGATTTATCTAATGCCCCAAGTCAGACACCAATTTGGTTGTTAGCAGAGCAAGCTAAAGTTCTTAATCAGACAGCAATTCTTACATCTTTTTCTAAAGTTACCTTTGGCGGCGGCGGCCTGGCTTTCTTTGCAGGAGGCGAGGGCACCTTTTCTTTACTTAAAAGAATAAGAGGCTCAATGATTATTTGTCCTGACAAAGTTAATCAATCTCGACATGTAACATTCTTTAAAAACAAAGCAAATATAATTATACATATGCAAAAGCATGCAGCTATTATTGAACCAAAATTTGAATTAACTACCTCTATTCTAAAAACAATTCCTCATGAATGTGGAACTTTCTCAAGTCCAACTGGCGGTTATTTCATAACTTATAAAACAGTAAAACCCATAGCTGCAAAGATTATAGATATATGTAAAAGCGCTGGAGTCCTAATAACGCCTGCAGGCGCAACATTTCCTCATGGAATAGATCCTAATGATAGTGTTATTAGGCTTGCTCCAACTTTTGTTGAAGCAGATAAGCTACAAAAAGCAATTGAAGTATTTTCTGCAGCAGTGCAGATAGCTCACTTTGATATTGAAATTTAATTCCTTGCTCTAGAAGCAGGCACATGACTTCCACTTTCAAAATGAGAGAAAATACTTGAAACATTAGGATGGTTAGCTGGCTTATTAAGATTTTCTAATACAAGATTCTGTTCAGATACATAAGCTATATAAAAGATATCTTTATTTTCAGCCATACAGATGATAAAAAGGCTGCTCTTTTATCGGTCTTATTTTTTCAGGAATAGCCGAATACCATTCATCAGTATTGTTTTTTTCGTATTCTAACTCTCTTCGAAAATCAAGAAATTTATGCTTGATAACATCCCCAATTGAGAATTTTGCTTCTATTAATTCTTTCATAATTTATATAATATATTGCTATAACTAAAAGAGAAATATTATGGATCAAGATATTATGATTGTCTCCTCAAATCACATCGATGGCAGGCCTATTAAAGAATACTTAGGAATAGTTGCAGGCAGCATTGTTAAATCTAGAAATGCTGGAAGTGATATATTTGCTTCACTTAAAAGTTTAGTGGGAGGAGAGTTAGTAGGATATTCAAGACTCCTGCAAAGAGCTAGAGATGATGCTTATGATCGAATGATAGAAGATGCAAAATCAAAAGGTGCTAATGCGATTATTGCTTTTAGGTTTCAAACCTCAACAATTACAAAAGGCGCATCTGAAGTTGTTGCTTATGGAACGGCAGTAAAGATATAAAAAAGGGACAAACAAATGAATAAAACTGAAAAGACTGCTTTTAGAGAAGCAATAATAATTGTAATGATGGGTTGTATTATTAACTTCCCACTTCAAACATTCTTATTATGGTTAACTATTGATCAGTGGTCCTGGACTAACACGGTGACTATCTCACTCTTTACCCAAGCAATCCTTACTTTTGTTGCCCTCTTAAGGGTATATTCAATTCGTATGAGATTCCAAAGAGGTAAATTTTAAAAAATTTCTTATAAAGATCTCAAAGCATCAGTAATATTTTGTCTAGCTGCATTGAGAGCAGGTAAAAAACCTCCAATAAATCCAACTACTAGAGCAAGAATAAGACCCTGCATTATAATTTCACCAGTTACTGCAAAATCAAAGGATGTTTGGCTAGCTGTCCAACAAGGCAAGTGTTGAGACTGTGTATTGCTTCATCACAAAAGTAATCCTGCCCCAAGCAATCCGCCAGAAAGAGCTAGAACCATAGATTCAATCATCAAGGCCGCTAGTATAGAGCTACCCATGAATCCAACAGCTCGCAGGGTACCAATTTCAACTAACCTTGTGGATACAGCACTATACATAGAATTTAAAGCTGCAAAGATGGAACCAATAGCCATAATAATAGCCACTAAATACCCAAAGCTATTAATTATTCCAGAGACCCCAGATGCTTGATTCTTATAAAAATCTAGTTCATTTTCAACTTTCACTTCCAGTCTTGGATCATTTTCTATAAAGATAGCAAATTCATCAAAACTTGATACTGACTGTAATCTTGCTATTGCATTTGATGCAGATGCTCCTCGTTGGAAGGCAGACTGAGCTACTTTTACATCAGCCCAGACTTCAGATTCATGGACATCTCCATCAGTACTAAAAACTCCAACCACAGTCCATGCGGCATTTCTAAATGTTACTTTTTCACCAATATCAACACCTTCATATTGATCATAGGCTCCTCTTCCAACTATAATTTCTGCTTTGCCTGCCTCAAAGTTTCTTCCTTTAATAATTTTAGTCTCAGGTCTTACAGCAAAACTCATTGCATCCACACCTCTTAATGGAAGATCCGAAGTCCCTCAACGGCACCTTTCCAGTTAAGATCTACGACTGTATCAGACTGCAAAGGCAATCATTGGCGTAGTAAGTCGTAATTGCTCTACAACGAGGAGCTGTAGGCCATAACATTTGCTTCTTCGATTGAAATTACACTTCCTTCTAAAAAGAGGACCCTGATCTTAAGATCATAGCTCTAGCTTCTATCTCCGAGTTCGCCTCAACGGAGTTGATTGCAATCCACTGGCCATAGCTAATAAAGATACCATTACCGCAACCGAACCAAATCTTTCAAAAATAATTTCTAATTTGAGATTGTTATTGATAACAAATTCATATTTGTTACCGCCAATACTTGTCTAAACCACTTCATAATTAATCCTTTTTAAGAGCATCAACAACCTTTAACCTCATTGCCCCTAAGGCAGGAGGAAAACCAGAAATAAATGCAGTAATAATAGCTATACCAAGTCCTGATAGAATAACTGATACATCTAAAGAAATTTCTCCAAGAGATACTGATACCATTTCTGATAAAGCTGGCATCATAATCGCTGTAATACCAAGACCCAACAGAGCACCAATAATACAAAGAACAAGTGATTCAACTAATACTAAAGTCATAACTGTCATATCAGAAAATCCTATAGTCTTAAAGACAGCAAGTTCAGAGGTTCTTTCTCTGATTGATTGACTCATGGTAACACATTGCAGATATGTGTAAAAAACACAGCTGCAATCGCGAATTCATAATACAACCTGATGATCCCAATTTGGCTTGCAAACATTTGTTGATAGGCTTTCTCTGTTGATGTCTTTGTTTCATCCATTGAGTTTGCAAACATAGCATCAATTTCTTTTGCTACTCTTGGACCATCATTTTTATCTGCTAATTTAACTATAAAATTACCAACTACTCCTCTCCATCCCTCTTCTCTTGCTTCATCAAAATATTGATAATTTAAAAATACCTGATCTTCATTTCCAGGATTTTCAACATCAGTAAAAATACCAACTAAATCAAATTCCCATAAGTTTGTTCCATCATCTAAAAAATATATGTCCCCAATGATAGGGATCCTATCTCCAACTTTCCAATTAAATCTATCTACTATCTTCTGGCCTGCAATCATGCCTGTTCTCGTTGAAATAAAGGCTTCTTTGTGTTGATCGCTAATTTTATATTCTTCATAGATATCTAAGAATTCTTTGGGAGGTACTGGCCATTTTGGAAAAAAATTAGCCCTGTCTATATAAGTTCCGCCAAACCAGTCTTGGTGAGCAACAATTTCAACACCCTCAATACCCTTTATCCTTTGCAAATAAGCAATAGGCATGACATCAATAATTGAATATTTAGACGATACTATAGACGTAATTCCTAGGAAAACAAAGCCTAAAAGTGCAGTGAATAATGTGTTCCCGAATGCAAATAATAAGAAAGCTATTATCATAGGTAGCTGGAAATAAGGAATTAATCTTACTGTTCCAAGCCGGTCTACAATAATAATCCAATATTTCATAATTATCCCTTTGCCAAAGCATCTACTACTTTTAATTTGTATGCTTGATAAGCAGGAAGGATTCCAGCAAGAGAGGCCATAAGAACTCCAATTAAAATACCTCTAACAACCTGATAAGAATCAAAGAGAATAATTCCACCAGTAAGACCGCCACTTGCTTGGTCTATAAATGGAATTGTTATGAGTGTTAATATCAGGCCAAATAATGCTCCTAACAGAATAATAAAATTGCTTTCTAAAAGTATTGAGATAAATATCTGTCTATCTTGATAGCCTAAACTTTTCAAAATCGCTAAATCACTAGTTCTTTCTCTTACAGATTGACTCATGGTATTTGCAGTTACTAGTAGTAATGTAAAAAATACAGCAGAAATAATAGCTGTAATTATTAATTTAATATTTCCAATATCCGATAACATTTTTTGAGATAAAGTAATTTCGTTTCCAGTAAAGGTTGCATATGCTGAGTTCTTATAATTATTATCAATAATATTACTTACTTCATCTGCTTTTGAGGGATCCGCAAGATTAAACAGTATCATTGATATAGTGCCTTTATTAGCAACCCTTGCTTCTTGAACATATTCATTTCGAACCATAATACCAAGTTCATCTGCAGCAGGGCTTGTTGTATAAATTCCTTCTATTACAAATTCCCATACATTTGATCCATCATTCTTTTTTGAAAAAGTTGGTATTGATACAAGATCACCAACTTTCCAGCCTTTGATATCAGCGGCCGCTTTGCCTGCAAGGGCACCTCTTCTGTTTGCAAAGAATGCTGCCTTTGCTTCAGGCGAAGATTTGAACCTATCCATAACTTTGAAGTAATCTTTACTTATAGCAAAGATAGGAATATTTTCAGTCATGGAATTGATATCCATTGAAAGCATATCTATCCAGGCAATATTGGTAACATCGTCTAAAGATTCTAAGTAATTGATATGTGACTGAGGTAGCCTGCCAAACATCATGTCGTGCTTAGGCATTATGATCATTCGTTCAGCATTAATTTCACCAGCAGCTCCTGAAAATAATGGATCGGCTGAATGGAGTAAACCATATAGAAAAAAAGCTATAACCACAGATAGCATTGTTAGAAGACTTCTTATCTTCTTTCTAATAACACCAGCTTTTACTAGAACCCAGTACACAATTAAGTTATTAACTTACCTTTGTCTAAATGAAGTGATCTTTTTGCAGAGTCTGCAGCAGCAGGGTCATGAGTAACCATTAATATAGTTTTTCCATGATCCTCATTTAAGCTCTTTAAAAGATTAAGAATATCTGTTGCAGTATTCCTATCTAAATCGCCCGTAGGCTCATCACACACCAAAATATCAGGATCTGAGACTAATGCCCTGGCAATGGCTACTCTTTGCTGCTGACCACCTGAAAGCTCGCTTGGCTTATGACCAGACCTATCTGATAAACCAACAATGTTTAAAGCTGTTTCAACATGTTTTTTTCTTTCAGAGCTAGATAAATTAGTTAAAAGGAGGGGGAGCTCTATATTCTTCTGAGCTGTCAAGACTGGAAGCAGATTGTAGAATTGGAATATAAAGCCAACATTACCTGCTCTCCAATTGCTCAATTGTTTTGAATTCATTTGGTCGATTCTTTCACCATTAATAGATACCAGAGCCACTTGAAGGAGTATCTAATCCTCCTATAAGATTTAGAAGTGTTGATTTTCCTGACCCAGAGGGCCCCATTAAGGCCAAGTAGTCCTGTTTCGGGATCTCTAAATTGAGATCATCTAACACCACTAAAGTTTCTCCACCACGTTTATATTCTTTTGAAAGATTTTTAACATCTACTAATATTTCTGACATATTACTTCCTATTTAATTAATACTTCCTGACCATTCTGCAGTTCATTATTTGGATCTGTAACTACATTATCACCAACCTCAACTCCATCTATTAATCTGCTGAAATTTGAAGATGAACTCCCAATAGCAATTTTAGTTTTGATTATCAAACCATTTTTAATAACAAAAACATAAGATAAATCATCCTCTTTTATTATTGCTGAGGATGGAATCATAACTCCATTGATTTCTTCAGGAGCTTCGGTCACTTGTTCTTTTAAAAATGAAACTTTTGCACCCATATCAGGTAGCACTCTTTCATCCTTTTCTAATAATCCTATCCTTACTTTAACAGTGGCTTTATTTCTATCAGCAGTAGGAATGATTGCTATAACTTCAGAGGCTATATCCCAATTTGGGTACGCATTAAGGTTAGTGATTGCGGGTTGGCCTGGCTGAACTCTATTGATATATGATTCATTCACATCAACCTCAACCTCCAAAGAGCTCATATCTACAATTGTTCCAATACCAGTTCTGGTAAAGCCACCACCGGCAGATACTGGAGAAATCATTTCACCAGGCTGCGCTGCTTTATTTATTACAACACCAGAAAAAGGTGCACGTATTTGCATATCTGCAACCACCTGCTTACTAATGTCTAACCTTGCTTTTAATCCGTCCACCTGAGATTCAGCTGCATCTAATGATGCCTGACTGGCAAGATTATCTTTTCTTAGCTCTAAAGTCCTATTAAATATTCTTCGGGCTTCTTTTAATTGAGTTTTAGCAAAATTGAGTTCTGCTTGAACAGAGCTGTCATCTAATTGCGCAAGTATTTGACCTTTTTCAACAAACATTCCTTCTTCTATATAGACCTCTAATACCTTGCCTGTAAGTTTTGATGAAACCGTAGCTTGCATTCTTGCTGTTACATACCCAGAAGCGTCTAATACACTTGCAGCAGAATTATCTGACTGATTAGCTGATTTAGCTGTATAAGTATTAACTTCTATAAGCTCATCTTCGGATAAGAAAACCAATTGGACAAAAGTAAGCGCAATAACTAGCGCAACAGTAGCTAATAAAAATTTTGTTACTAAAGAGCCTTCAGATTTATTGTTTTCTGATCGATCAATCTTTAAATCATTTAAAAGATCTTTTTTATCACTCATATCTAGTCTCCTTTATATAATTCTACACGAAGAGATATAAATGTAACCTTTAAAGATTATGATTTTTGCTTTTGTTTAAATTCCACTCAGGAGGGCCAAAAAAAGAATTAAATCGCTCATTTGAATTAGCTGAGTTTTTAAAGTCTTCAATCATTTTAATCCAATTCATAAATGTTATTTTAATTGGATTAAATGTTTTTACATTTTCAGTTATTCCAAAAATAACTGCACTTTCTTCTTTAGCATAAGTGCCAAAAATCCTGTCCCATACTATAAACATATTTCCATAATTTTTATCAATGTACTCAGGGTTTGAGGCGTGATGAACTCTATGGGAGGAGGGTGTAACAAATATATATTCTAGAACCCCAAGTGTTCTTATTGATTGTGTATGCCCAGTAATGCCCCATAAAGTTGCAGCTGCTCCAGCCAAAGCGGTAATTAAAGGATCAAAGCCTATTAGAGGAAGTACTAAAAAAAAAGGAACTTTAGTTATAGGACCAAACCAAGCTTGACGCAGAGCTACAGTGAAATTCATTTCTTCACTGGAATGATGATTCATATGTACAGCCCACATGAATCTAACTCTATGAGAAAATCTGTGATACCAATAGAAAACAAAATCTATAACTAAGAATGTAAGGATCCAGACAGCTGCTGATGAAAACATTTCATTAATAGTAAATATACGAAACTCATATAAATAAAAATAGAAAAATATAATTGAACCCTTAGTGCCTATATTTACAATAATATTGCCTGCCAAAAGACCAAATCCAGCCATACTGTCATTGAGCTTATATAAAGAAAGGTTATTTATTTTTGAATAAATAGTTTCAGCAATAATCATGCTAATGACAATAGGGATGCCATAGGTATAAAGATTTAAATCAGTCTTGTCTTTCAGTATCATCGTATAATTTTAAAACATCATTATTTTCTGATTTATTTTCTTGTTCGAGAATTCCCTTTTCTTTAAGTTTGTTTTCAAGCATGTAAATACTGCCCAACGAATAGTACCAACAAAACCAATCACCGCAAATATTAAGAATACTGGATACTTACGAATTAAGCGGGGTAACTAAAAACTTTGTTCCCGTTGCTTGCTTGCCATAACTTTGAATAGCTTCAGGTTGAAGCATTTCTTCAAATGAAACTTCTTGTGTGTAATGACTAGCAAAAGTAGTATTAATTTCTTTAGCAACTCTTTCACGCATAGCCATAAATTTCTCCATGCCTATTCTTCCAATCATAGGAGTTAGCAACCAGCCACCAAGACCCCAACACATTCCATAAGCTCTATTTAACACTGTAGGAGATGGATCTAAACCACCATATATATAAACCTGCTTATATGTATCTGACCCATATCTACTGTACTCTGCAGCTGTCTTATTTGCGGCTATTTCCATTGCTGATAAAATTTGGCCTGCTAATTTTCCTTCATTTCCACCACCCGTTGCGTCAAAACCAAGGGTAGCACCTGTTGCCACAAGAGCATCTACCAAACTATCCATAAAATCAGGAGAACTCGTATTGCATACATACTCAGCTCCAAGACTTTTTAATAAATCTACATGCTCATCTTTACGAACAATATTAACTAATGGAACTGAATCATCTTTACATATCTTGACAAGCATTTGCCCAAGATTAGATGCCGCAGCTGTATGAACAAGAGCTGTATGATTTTCCATCTTCATAGTTTCAATAAAAGCTAATGCAGTTAAAGGGTTTACAAACGAAGACGCAGCTTCTCTTGAGGAAGTTCCATCCTCCATAACTAAGCAATTCATTGCTGGGACACATCTATACTCTGAGTACATTGCTCCGCCGGCAACACCTACTGTTTTACCAATTAAATGTTGAGCATTGACACCGGCTGCCTCAACAATTCCACCGCCTTCATTACCTGCCTGCATTGACTGATCTAGTCTAGGCGTCATAGCTTTCATAAGACCTTTATGAATATCCATAGTTGCAACCGTTTCATCTCCAGAGCCTGAAACCGTTAAAGTTGATGGATCTGATGCAAAACTTAATAAAAGAGCGAGGTCAGATGGATTGATTGGGGCAGCCTCAACCTTTATTAGCACCTCATCATCTTTTGGCGTTGGCTTATCTACAGTAGCTATAGAAAGAAGTAACTTACCTTCACTGGTAATTTCTGATCTTATTTCTCTTGAAGTTTCATTTGTCATTAGTGTTCACCTTAATTTAAATATAAATATCTATAAGTAGTATAAACCTTAGAGTTTACTCTAAGGCAATACTAATTTTTTCCAAATTCATTTGTTGCCGATATCAGAGCATGTAGTGATTTCTTTTTCAAAAGCTGTATGACCTGAAAACGGAGCTATGACTAATGATCAGCTTCTGGCCATGCTTCAGATAACTCCCATGCAGTCTTCATTGGACAAACTACATCATATCTTCCCTGAACAATGACAGATGGAATTGAGCGAATCTTATCTATATTTTCTATTAATTGATTTTCAGTTTTAAACCATAATAATATTAATAAAATAATGGTTTTCAATAAGAGCAAATGCTAATGCAAATTCAGGATCTGAAAACTCTTCTACTAATGAAGGCTTGTAACTCAAACTACTAGTTGCAGCTTCCCATCTTGACCATGCTATTGCAGCATTGAGCCTCTTTTGCTTATCATCACTTGTAAATATTTTATGATAAGCGCTCATCAAATTATCTCGCTTATCCTCATCAATAATTTCTAAAAAACCACTCCATGCTTCTGGAAAAATTCTACTTGCACCATCTTGATAGAACCAATGAAGCTCTTCTTTTCTTAATAGGAATATACCTCTTAGAACGATCTCACTTACAGATCCAGGATGCGCTTGAGCGTAGGCAAGAGAAAGAGTGCTTCCCCAGGATCCACCAAATACTAACCACTTTTCAATACTTAATTTTTTTCGTAAATTTTCTATATCAGAAACTAGGTCCCATGTTGTATTATTTTCTAAACATCCATGAGGCGTGCTCCTTCCACAACCTCTTTGATCAAAAATAACTATTCTATAAATAGCAGGATTAAAAAAACGTCTTACATCTTCACTGCCACCACCGCCAGGACCGCCATGAAGAAAGACAGCCGGCTTACCTTTTGGATTTCCGCATTGTTCATAATAAATATTATGATTATCAATATCTAGAAAGCCAGAATCATATGGATGAATTTTAGGATATAAAGTTAATTGATTAGACATGCCCTATGGTTTTTTATTACAAAAATATTTTATAATTCGATAATATTCCTCATATATATATCTGTCCAATACTTTATTTATGCCAAAATTTTTTCATGATTATTGACAGAAGTAATGTTAAAAATATTATTATGATCTATTCGTGATTTGATCTTATTGCCGCGAATCAAAATAAAGCGCTAAAACGGAAATTATTCCCAGGATTTAACTTAAAACACAATTAGTTTTGTGAGAACAAAATATATGTGTGAGCTCGTTATTAGATTTGATGTGCATCAAAACAATAATCGAACTTAACTTTGGAGGTATAGATTGATGAAAAGACAATTAATAGAAAGGTTGAATGAAGGTCCTGTGATTTGTGCAGAAGGCTTTTTATTTGAAATTGAAAAAAGAGGTTATCTCTCTGCTGGCGAGTTTGTGCCTATGGTGTCACTTGAACATCCTGAAGCATTAGAGAATCTTCATAAAGATTTTCAACATGCAGGATCTGATGTAGTTGAAGCTTTTACTTATAACGCTCACAGAGAAAAAATGAGAGTGATTGGTCAAAGAAGATCTTCTTGGAGCCATTAAACAGAGCGGCATTAAAGATTGCAAAGAAAGTGGCTGACAATCCAGTTGGTGGAGGAGAGGCTAACTTGATGGCAGGAAATATTTCAAACTCAAATATATGGGAAGAGGGCAACAAAGGAAGCTCATGCGGAAGTTGAAAGAATGTTTAATGAAATGGTTGAGTGGTCAGTAGATGAGGGCGCAGACATGTTAGTTGGTGAAACTTTCTATTATGCTGAAGAAGCATACATGGCTCTAGATATTATTCAAAAAGCTGGATTACCATCAGTTATTACCATTGCTCCAATGGCTGAAAATGTTATGAGAGATGGCGTTTCTATTATGGATGTTTGCAAGGAACTAGAGCAAAGAGGTGCTGATGTAGTCGGTATGAACTGTTTTAGGGGTCCTGATACTATGATGCCTTACTTAAGAGAAGCAAGAAAAGTACTTAAGTGTCATATGGGAGCTCTCCCATTGCCATATAGAACAACAGATGCAAATCCTACATTTTTTAATTTGCCTGATAATCACGGCTGTTCATGTCCTGCGCCGCACGGAAGAACATTCCCAACGGCATTGGATCCTTTGTATTGCAATAGATATGAAATGCATGCTTTTGCCAAAGAATCCTTTGAGCTAGGCATTAATTATCTTGGTGTTTGTTGTGGAGCTACGCCAATGCATATTCGTGAAGTTGCAGAAGCTGCTGGATTAACTGTTCCAGCAAGCAAATATAGAGAAAATATGTCAAATCATTTTATGTATGGAACTAACGAAAGAATTGCAAAACATATGCAAGATTATGGTGACGAAGCTTAAGAAGATGAAATGGTGGCCTGAGGTAGAATCGAACTACCGACACAAGGATTTTCAATCCTTTGCTCTACCGACTGAGCTATCAGGCCTTAAAGTGAGATTGGATTATAGAAAAGATTTAACCCAATGTCATTAAGATTAGTAATTGAAATTAATTAAGCGCGAACTCTTTCATTATTGGGATCAAATATAGACCCCTTACCAACTATCTGAACAGTCATTGGGTAAACACCATCACCATTTTCGTTAAAGTATTCCAGTGATAGTTGATACCCTACTACAGCTATATTTTTAGGTAGGTAACCCATAACTACAAATTTTTTGATTGACGGGCAGTACGACATGCTTGTGCTGTAGGATCTTCGACCTTTACTATCTATCGGGACTTCACCTGAAGCAGGGTCAATGATTGGTGAGATACCGACAGGATAGCGCGAACCAGTTCCGGATACATCTAGGTTGTCTAGTGTCATGGTGCATAGAATTGCACTAGGCTCCTCTTCTCTCTGAGCAAGGTGCGCTGCTTTTCCATGGAAGTCTGCTTCTTTGACTAGAGGCCTTTCGATAGCAGATTCAAGAGCATTATATTCAGTCTCTCTAAATCTGCACCTTGAAGTCTAAAGCTTTTTTCAAGACGTCTGCTGTTGGCGTAAGTTTCAATACCAACCGGTATAACCCCAACCTCAAGCAGAGAGTCATAAAGTGCCAGACCTTCTTCACTATCGTTATTCAGATAAATTTCCCAGCCACTTTCTCCGACATAGGAAATACGTGCTGCCCAGACATCAATTGTTTTTCCACCAGATAAATTAAGGGTCAGATATTTTGCTGTAGCAAAGGGAAAATTTTCTATGCTAATTTCACTAGGATCAATCAAAATGGCCCAAGGCATTTTTTGCTTGAGGCCCCCATAATCCTAAAGTTACTATATCGTGAGTTCGGATATTAATGTCTGCATCAAGTCCCATATCATCGCGATAATTACGCAAAGTTACCCAATCCAGATTACCATCAGCACCTCCAGTAACTACTCTATAAAGATCTGTGCTTAAGCGAGAAATAGTTAGATCTGCATGGACACCACCATCCTCATCTAAGAAATTTGTATAAATAATTCTCCCTTCAGAAGTATTGCCACCAACCTTCGCCACAGAAAGATATTCCAACATACTTTCTGCATCTGGACCTTCGACATCCATGATCGCGAAGTGGGATAGATTGATCATCCCGACTGACTCACTCATAGCCAAATGTTCTGCGTTAGCAATTTCATAAGGTACGTGACGTCGGTCCCATTCATTTTCTCGGACCGGAACTTCTTGTAAATAATTGTCGAGTTTTTCTCGATTGCTCTCATAGGCAAGAGCACGTTCCCAGCCAGCAACCTCGTTATCAAAGTAGCCTCCAAGCTCTTTTTCTCTTTCATAAAAGGGACTTACAAACATTTCTCTCTGACTAATATAAGGTTCTCTTGGATGAACAGCAGGAGTATATATAGTTTGCGCATTTTCAAAAGATCTAGTTTTAACAAAATCTTTTTCTTTTTGCTCAGGATAAAATCTGGCAATATCAAAAGAATGCATGTCTACCTGAGTTTTGCCATTAATCATTGCTTCGGCACAGAGCCTTGCGCATCCTGGACCGTCTTTAACCCAAACTGCTTCACACATCCAAAAACCTCTAACCTCTGGGCTTTCACCAATCAAAGAGCCAGCGTCAGCAGTGACCGATAGAAGACCATTAAATGAACTTCTCTCATCCCAACCTAATTCAGCAAGTATAGGTGTAGTTTCAAAAGCTTTTTCTAAAGGTTCAGCAATTTCCTCAAGACTTAGATATCTCATTGAGTCAGATGTCATGGTTTTATCAGGATTACCAATATCTTCCGGATCAACTAATCGAGGCTCTTTGTCCTCGTAGTATCCCCATTCAAGCATACCTCCATGAAGTCTGCCTGTATCTCTAACATAAGCTGAGTTACCTTGATCACGAAGTAGTGGATAGACGAGCAATTCATCTGTTCCTTGTATTTCTGGAAGTGGGCCAAAAAATAATAAAGGATGCTCCACTGGCATTAGTGGGATTGGAACGCCAGCCATTTTCCCCATTAAAGGTCCCCAGATTCCCGATGCAATTACAACTTTGCTAGTTTTGATTGTCCCTTTATCGGTTTTTACACCAGTAATACGACCATTCTCAATTTCAAAACCTGTAGCTGGTGTGTCAGTGTATGTAGTTAGAGCACCTTTCTCTTTCGCACTTTCTACAGCAAAGTTCACCACATCTTGTGAGCGGGGTGTTACTAGACCAGCATCCGGATCCCACATTGCACCGCGGATTGATTTTTCTTCTAATAAAGGAAATTTTTCTTTAGCTTCGGAGGCAGATATTAACCTAACGTTTGTACCAAAGGCTTTGCCTGATGCAACCTTTCTTTTAAGCTCCTCCCATCGAGCATCATCACCTTTACGACATATTTCTAGACCACCTTTTTTAAGAAAGAAGCCATTGTCTTCATAAAACTTTCTACTAAAGTTAGTCGCCCAACAACCTAATTTGTCATGAGTTGTATTGTAGACAAAGTCTGAAGCATGAGCAGTGGATGCTATATCTGAAGGAATTATGGTAGATTTTTCTAAACCTATAATATTTTTTTGACCAAGCTCTGTAAGCCAGTAAGCTAGCATTGATCCAACAATACCACCTACACCGACAATAACCACTTCGGCTTCAGTAGGGAATTTAGAGTTCGTTTTATTAGTCAAATTTAATCCTCATTATTAAACTATCTTAATAAATTAGACTCTATTTTTTTTATTTTGTAAATCAAAATATTTAACACCCATAAGGCTAGGAAATAATTTTGAATTTGAGGATGAAATCCTGTGTTTACAGGCATATAAATGTTTATTGCAAAATTGCTAAAATAATCTTAAAAGAGCCTATAAAAGATGCGGTAAGTTCTTAGTCTAGAGCTTTAAAACCAGATGCTTTCTCATAATCTTCATTGTTAATAAATTTATACATTTGAACTAGCAACCATTCTCTGCTTTCAGGATTAGACATATCTAAACGTTTTTCATTGATCAATGTGGTTTGATGAGACTTCCATTCATCCCACGCTTTTTGAGAAATAGAACCCATTAACTCTTGCCCTCTAGCTCCAGGCATTGGCGGTATTTGAAGAGCTGGCAGATCTTCTTTAAATTTTTTACAGAATATATTTTTATTCTCCTTAAAATAATTTTTTTAATTGGAGCAGGCATCCCAAAACTGTCAATATCAGATTTTCTTATCCAGCGATGCTCTATATTTGTTTTCGGTTTAAATTCAGAGTTCTCAGGACTTAATTGTTTGAATAAATGACTTGAAATATGTTTTTTTTGAATATTTTTCTGAGTAGATGATTTGGATTTAATTATTTTATGATTTCTTGGATATTCAGAAGGTAACCACACGATGATCCCAAAAAGTTTTTTCATTTCTTTTAAATAAAAGGAAATCATTTTTAGTATAGGCAAGAGTGAAATTAATATCTTTGACAGGTTTTATTTTAAGAACCTTAGCTGCTTTTAATGGCTCTTTAGTTTTAAATGCAGAACTACATATTTGATTCAATGGACAAA
The DNA here is from genome assembly GCA_905181645.1 of uncultured SAR86 cluster bacterium. Lineage (GTDB taxonomy): Bacteria > Pseudomonadota > Gammaproteobacteria > Magnimaribacterales > D2472 > MED-G78. The sequence goes on along the minus strand of CAJIYN010000001.1, from coordinate 158,738 downwards.
AATTACAACTAGGGTCTTTAGGCTTACATACCATTGATCCTAAATCCATAATTCCTTGCGTATATTCAAATATACCCGTCATAGGTGTCACTTCTCTTGAAATTTCCCACAACTGCTTGTCTCTTTTGCTGGTTGATTGCTCATTTATACTTGAGTATCGTGATAGAACTCTTTTAACATTAGCATCAAGAATTGGATAAGATTTTTGATAAGCAATTGACATAATTGCTCCTGCAGTTGACTCCCCAATACCAGGCAATAATTTAAGGTCTTCAAATTTTTGAGGAAATTTATTTTTAAATTCTGTCTCAAGGAAAAAAATTAATTCTTCGTATTTTTTTTCAAACTCTATTCCTGTAATCTCATGCTATAACCTCATCTTCAGTTGCGTCCATAAAAGAAGGTAATGTAGGAAATTCTTTAAGAAACCTTTCGTAATATGGAATAACTGTTTTAACTTGCGTTTGTTGCAACATAATCTCAGATACCCAGACACGGTAGGCATTGATATCTTGTTGCCACGGCAAGTTGCTTCGGCCGTGCTGGTCAAACCAGCCCAGGACGGCCTGTTGGAAGTCAGTTGGTGTCATCGGGGCCTTAGTTTAGTAATTATTCTTACTTAAGACTTCTCCATCTTGTCCAAACTCATAATGGATTGGAGCTCCTGTTGGAATCTCGAGCTTAACAATTTCTTCAGAAGAAATAGAATCTAATTTCATGATCAAAGCTCTTAATGAATTGCCATGAGCTGCAATAAGAATATTTTGACCAAGCGCTAACTCTCCTAATTATTTTATTAAAATAAGGAAGAACTCTTTCAGCAGTATTTTTTAGGCTTTCACCATCAGGAGGGGGAATATCAAAAGATCTCCTCCATATATGTACTTGATCTTCACCCCATTTTTTTCTTGCATCATCTTTATTAAGCCCAGCAAGATCTCCATAATCTCTTTCATTTAATGCCTGATCTTTAATTACGGGAATATTAGTTTGACCAATGACTTCTAAAATTGATTGACCTGTAATCTGAGCTCTCTTCAAAACAGATGTATGCATAACAGAAAAATCTATTTCTCGTTCTTTAATAAGTTGCCCAGCCTTTCTGGCTTCATCATAGCCAAGTGAGGTAAGTCCAGGATTCTTCCATCCTGTAAATAGATTTTTTTCATTCCATTCACTTTGGCCATGTCTAACTAAAATTAAATTTCGTTTTAAACCCATTTCTTAACTCCTTTAAACACAAGTGACTTATTTTAAGAGATAATACGCACATGATCGAATTCAATTTATTTTTAATAGATTATTGGTACTTATCTTTTCCACTATTCTTAACTATTATCTTATGGTCTCGCCATGAAATGAATAGGGGAGGCAATAAAATATCATGCTCAGATTTAACTCAGTTAGTTAATAAAAATGCTGCCTCTGTTATTGATTTAAGAACTTCTGATGAATTTGATATCGGCCATATTCCTAATTCAGTAAATATGCCTCATGACGATTTTGATAACTACAGTCATCAAATTTCATCTGATTTAGAGAAGCCAATCATTTTGATTTGCTCAATGGGCAGACAGTCAGCATCCATTGGCGAGACTTTAATGAAAATGGAATATACAAATGTAAATATTTTGACTGGCGGTATCATGACATGGCAACAAGAAGGCTTGCCATTAGTTACTAAATAAAATATTTATAATCCCAATTCTTTTATTTTCTTACTTAGGGTGTTTCTTCCCCACCCTAGTAATATAGCTGCTTCATTTTTACGACCATTGGTTTTATCAAGAGCTGTTTGTATTAATACCTTATCAAGTTTTGGACCAACAATGTCCAGAAGATCAGAATCTTTGCTTTCAGAAAGATCTTTCAACCATGCAGCAAGGCCTTGCTCCCAATCTAATGATGCTTCAACTTTTTGAACTTCATGATCTTTCACTTCACTTGGTAAATCTTCAACTTTTATATTTTGAGTTGGTGACATGAGAGTTAACCAATAACAAATATTTTCAAGTGTCGCACATTGCCTGGCCAATCATATTTTTCTAAATACTCTAACGCTTCCTTGCTAAGAACTCTTAACTCCTCTCCAAGAGAATCAGAGTGCATTTTTAAAAATGCAGTAGCAAGAAGCTTAATATCATCAATACGCTCTTTAAGTTTTGGAACTTCAATTCTAATAACATTTAATCTATAAAATAAGTCTTCTCGAAATTTAGCCAAACTTACAAGACTATCTAAAACGTAGATAGGTCAATAACCACCACTGTGATCTAGTTAAGCCTATTGATGCCATTTGCCTGTCATACAAAACTCTAAGTAATCTTGCTACCCTCGGCAGGCATATCCCCAATCTCATCTAAGAATAATGTCCCTCCATTAGCTTGCTCAAATCTCCCTATTCTTCTATCTACAGCTCCAGTAAAAGCTCCTTTCTCATGCCCAAATAGCTCAGATTCAACAAGTTCTTTTGGTATATCTGCCATATTTAATGCAACAAAAGGCATGTCATATCTAGGACTATTTTTATGCAATGATTTAGCAATAAGCTCTTTGCCAGTTCCTGACTGACCCTGAATAAGAACCGTAGCATTAGTATTAGCTAACTTACCAATGGCCCTAAAAACTAATTGCATAGATGAAGCTTTGCCAATAATTTCTGAGGAAGGTTTAGCTTTTAATCCTTTTGTTATTGGCTTTCCTTCTAGAGCACGATTTACTATTTCTATTGCTTCATCCAGATCAAAAGGCTTTGGCATATATTCAAATGCTCCACCTCCATATGAATCTACAGCTGCTTGCATGTCTGTAAAAGCAGTCATTATTATGACTGGGATTTGTACAAAATTATCATTAATATGTTTCAGCAAGTCATATCCATGAGTTCCTGGCATTTTTATATCAGTAATGATTAAGTCAGGTTGATCGGTTTTAAGCTGTTCTATTAAGCTATCAGCATTTGAGAAAATGCTCGTTAGAAAACCAGCGCTTTTCAAGCTTTCTTCTAACACCATTCTGATTGCTTCATCATCATCAGCTACCCAAATTTTATGCATTGACTACTCCTTTCAGTTGAACAGCAGACATAGGCAATAAAATTGAGAAAACAGTTTTCTCAGGCTTGCTAGAAAAAGAAATAGAACCCCCATGAATTCTAATAATATCTTGAGCAATTGATAACCCAAGTCCAGAGCCATCATCCTTTGTCGACATCATTGGAAAGAAGACCTGTTCTTGAATATCAATAGGTATCCCAGGACCATTATCTAGGATATCTATCTGACAAATAGTGGAGAAAACTTTTCCATTAATAGGTTGGCTATAAGATATTCGTGAAGATAGAGTTATAGAAGATCCTTCTTTTTCAACATCAACAGCCTGCATGGCATTTTTTACAATATTCAGAATGGCATGAATAAATAGATTTTCATCCCCTTCAATTTCTGGGATACTTGGGTCATAATCTCTTATTAAATTAAAGTTTTTATCTTGTTCTGCCAAAGCTAGAGAATGAACTCTTTCCAATGCAGAATGAATATTAAAAGGCTCTAGATTGGGTTTCTTGGGTGGAGTTAATATTTTACTTACAAGAGAATTTAAGCGATCTGTTTCATCAATAATTATTTTTAAGAATTTAGTTGAAAATGCATCCTTCCATTTTGAGCTAAGTAATTGAGCGCTGCCCTTTATTCCAGATAAAGGATTTTTAACTTCATGAGCTAAAGTTCTTGCTAAACCTGCTGCAATTTTCTGAGAAGAAACCATTTTAGATGAATCAATAATTTTATTTAGATTATCGACACACAGAAGCTCTAATATTAATATATTATCTATTGGTGTTCAGCTAATATCAAGCCATTTCCGAGAAGATTTATTATTAGATATAAGCTCAAAATCTCTTTTTGTAATAGATTTACGATCTTTAATTGCCATATTAAAAATTCTTTTAACTTCTTTTTCAGTATTTTCACAAAGAAAATTTGAATATGCAGAAGGATCCTTAGAATCCTTAATCCATCCATTTGCAAGCGCAGAATCATTAAGCCAAATTATATTTAGAGATACATCCAAGATAATAATTTCGGTAGTTAATTGATTAAGAAGTGAAGTATCTAATTGTTCGAGATTAGCCATTAGATAAGATCAGCTCCTCTTTCAAGGAGCTGATTTAATTGAGCATTATTTTGTTAATGTTCCTACAATATGAGACACAATCTTGTATGGATCTGCATTAGATGCAGGTCTTCTATCTTCTAGATATCCATTCCAGTTATGCTCTACCGTATAAACAGGGATACGGATACTAGCCCCTCTATCACTTACTCCATAAGAAAACTCATCAATGCTTTGAGTTTCATGAAGACCAGTTAGCCTCATGTCATTATCAGAACCATAAGCTGCTATTCCTTCAGCATGAACCTCACCAAGCTTGTCACACATAGATGAAAACAATGCTTCAGTTCCATTAGTTCTCATTTCTTCATTTGAGAAATTACAATGCATTCCTGATCCATTCCAATCACCAGTTTTTGGTTTTGGATGAATATTTACACAAACCCCAAATTCTTCAGCAATTTTATACAGTAAATACCTGCTCACCCATAGGTCATCTGCAGCTTTTATACCATTTCCAAAACACTGATATTCCCATTGACCTAATGCAACCTCTGCATTAGTACCAGTTAACTTAATACCTGCATCAAGACAAGTTTGAAGATGAATATCAGTAATTTCTCTACCTACAGCATTGTTTGCACCAACACCACAGTAGTAATCTCCCTGAGGAGCTGGCTCTCCATCTTCCCATCCCAATATAGTTCCATCTTTATTGGTAAAGAAATACTCTTGCTCAAAACCAAACCACCATTCATCAGTTACGACTGCTTCTGCAGCTGCTCTTTGATTTGGTGATGCGTTGTATGATCTGCAGATTGAACCTGACACATTACTAAGCTATGAGGCAGTTCAGGGTTTTCATAAGTTTCAACTGGTATTAATAAACAATCGGAGCTTCCACCTTCAGCTTGTTGTGTTGATGAGCCATCAAAAGACCAATCCGGTGGATTTTTTTCTTCAGTGGCTTTCACTTTACTTCTCATGAAAGGTTCAGGTTTATAACCATCTAACCAAATATATTCGTAAGTCTTAAAATTTGTCATTATTTATCCCTTATCTTATTTAAAAATTAAAGTGCGTCTAAACCTGTTTCACCAGTTCTTATTCTGATATATGTGCATTTTATGAGTATATTATGTGCATTTATTATTATTTGCACAGATGCTGTGCATATAGTAAAAATCCTTTTGATTTTGCAATAGTTTCTAATTCTTTCTGAAAAACAGGTATATGAGTGATCTCCACCGAACGTGATATCTATATATCCGGCCTTATAAAAACGTATGGCATTTATATAATTAAGAACTTCATCGCCAGATTCATGCAGAAGTAAGTAGTTTTCAGGATTATGTAAATCTAATATTTCAATAGCCTTAAGAGCTTCAATATCTTTTTTTGTTAGCTCAAACTCGCTTCCATTAGCATAATTTTTATTTTGCCCAAGATATGCCTTTAAACCTTTTGATGGATTAATAGCAGGATTAATAATAGCTGCTTTTGTTTTGTCTAGTTCTGCGTAATAAGTTGCAAAAAAACCCCCAAGAGAACTACCTATAAATTTTCTGTCTTTTGAGTCTGTATTATTTACTAGTTTATCTAGCTGAGGAATTGCCTCACTGAACTTATCTAGTATGTTGGGGATTATTAATTGCGTATCTGGATAAGTAGTTTCTAAAAAATTTTTAAAAATTTGGGCTTTAGAATGAATCTGCTGATGACATAAAGCCATGAAAGTAAAATACAGTTCTACTCATTTAAGATTTTTTCAATCATTGATTTGGGAGCCATACCCGAGATAAAAATACTTTCTAACCACTCAGTCAAAAATCTATTTTGTTGATTCTTTTCATCTTTAGACTGGATAGCAGATTTTTTATAAAAAAATGGTAATGGTTTTTCGCTTTGATAAGAAGATACTTCAGCCATTCTTGCATCTATAAAAACGTTAATCCTTAAGGTAAAAATACTTAATGGTGCAATTTTATTATTTTGTTTCGCTTCAATACTAAGTGTGTGTTTTGTTCTTTCTAGAACGAGAAAAGAAATATATTGTGATTCTGTATCACTGACAATAGCCTCAAATTCATACTTATCATGGATAAAATTTATTAAAAGATTTGATAATCTTATAAAATTAGCTTCGCATATAGCAATATGATGCGAGGTTTTTGGGAGCCTGTTTCTCATGATTTAATTCTATATTCTTTTTTGATAGGAGTATATTCTTCACAAGATTTCTTGTATTGCATAACACCTTCTCTTTCCTTTAAACAAAACCTAGATACAGCATCTCTTAAATCATCTCTTAAAAAATAATGAAAAGAAGACGACAGTTCAGGTTCAAAACCCCTTCTAATTTTATGTTCACCTTGAATACCTGGATCAAAGTAGTACAAATTATTTTTAATGCAGTACTCAACGCCTTGGTAGTAGCAAGCTTCAAAATGCAGACAGTCAATATTTTTTATACTTCCCCAATGTCTTCCAAAGAGAGTATCTTTATTTTTAAAACATAGTGAGCCACCAATCACTTCATTATTCTGTATTGCAAAGAATAAAATGGGCTGCACAGATAAAGACTCAGGGTTTATTAGCTTAAAAAAATCTTTTTCTAGATAAGGCTTTTGCCATCTATCCATGTAAGTCTGACAATAAAGTTTATAGAAAACCTCCCAATCATTTAAGGTTATATCTTTACTCTCTATAATCTTAAAGCTAATTTTTGAATCAAAAACTTTTTTTCTTTCCGCCTTTATTGTTTTTCTTTGCCTTGCTGTAAATATTCCTAAAAAATCTTCAAAATTCTTAAAGTTTCTATTTTTCCATACAAACCTACATCCAAATCTTTCAATAAAGTTATGATCTTTAAGAAAAGAAGAGGTCTTTTGATCTGGAAAAAGAATATGCCAACTTTCTATATCTTCAGCTGCCATATATTCTTTCACATCATTTACTAATTGAACTCTAGTGGCCTCATCATTACCTAGAATCCTCTCGCCTCTGCATGGGGTAAAAGGAATAGCACTTAAGAGTTTTGGATAATAATTTCTTCTAGCCTGCTCTAATGCATGTGACCATGAGTGATCAAATACAAATTCACCATTACTATTATATTTTTTGTACAAAGGAATAAACCCGGTAATTTTATTTTCTCTCTCTCTAGTGAAATGGAGAGGCTCCCATCCAGTATCTATGGATACAGATTTACTTTTTTCCAGCGCATGTAAAAATTGATACTGCAAGAAGGGAGAGTCGATACTTGAACTCAGTTCTAAAAATTGTTTCTCAGAAAATTCTTCAATAGAATTTCTTTTAATAGTTGTCATGTAATAAAACCATTAAGAGTTAATTCGATTTGAAGAAGGATAAATAATGATAAACCCACATAGTTATTATTTTTAAAAGCTTCTAGAAACTTTTTATTTTCTTTTAACTTATTTTGATGCCAAAAGAAAAAAGAGATACATATTAATCCAATAAACCAGACAGGAGAAAAAGATTTCGTTAGCCCAATTAAAACCAGGCAAACTAAAAATATAATTTTAAATACATTAATTAAAAATATAGTTTTATCTTTCCACCATAGTGGAGTTGAATTTACTCCAATTTTTATATCATCTTCAGCATCACTCATAGCGTAATAGCTGTCGTAAGAAACTATCCACGCAGCATTTCCAATATATAAAAGTGCTACAACGCTATTATCTAGCTGTCCGAACATAGAAAAAACAATAGGAATGCATGCGCTAAAAGTTATAGCTAAGAAAAACTGAGGGCCTAACAAAAATCTCTTGGTAAGAGGGTATAAAACAATTAATAGTGATGTAAGAAATCCTATTATTATTGTTTGCATATTTGTTTGTAATAAAAGCAAGATCGATAATATTCCAAGAGTTATAAAAAGCACCCATGCTTCTTTAAGACTTAAATCCCCATTTGCTAAGGGCCTATCTTTAGTTCGCTCTACCATCTTGTCATTTGATCAAAGATATCATTGATAACACAGCCCGTAGACCTTACTAAAATGCAACCACAAAGAATAATAATCAATGGATAGGATGGAACTTCAACTAACAATCCACTCGAATTTTTTAGATAAGCCTGATATGCGAATGTGAATGATATCAATGAAGGATAAAGCAACAAGTAGATGCCTATAGGTTTATTTAACCTTGTAATTGAAATAAGAGATTTTATTTTATTCATTAAATTATTTTATTAAAAAAACTTCCATTACAGAAAAGGGTTGATTCTTAACGCTATATTTTATTTTTCTTCCCCAAAATATACTTTTACCATCTTTAAAAGTTGCGAAGACAATATCCTCCTTAGAAAAAATATTTTTTTCAAATAAGATATCTCCAAGCGGTTTATTGCCAATCTCTCCTAATTCTTTTAAGCCTTTTTTTATAGTGGTATTAGGTATTATTGTTCTAGCAAAAACCATTGGAGTGTCATTCCCATATAAAATAACCTCTCTTACCCTAATTGATTCATCATCAGTAGTAAGAAATAAGATTTCATCTTCTTTAACTTCTGATAGTTCATCTTGAATTAATTCAAGCCTAAACTTTTTCATAGATTTAATTCTTTTAGTAATAGGTCCCTGTTCTAGTAACCAAGATTCTATTTCAGCATTTTTTAATTCATGCTTAATTGCTTCATAAGAATTCCACGATGATATTTGTTCAAGCTTCATTAATTAATAGAGGTAAATCTGATATTATACGCGGAAGTTTTTTTATGTTTAGACTATGAGCTATAAATATTTTAGAAGAGTAACTTATGGAATTTAAAAAGTGGGAATGCATTGTTTGTGGCTGGATTTATGACGAAGAGTTAGGCTGGCCAGATGATGGTATTGAACCTGGAACAAGATGGGAAGATATCTCTGATGACTGGCTATGCCCAGAATGTGGTGTAGGTAAAAACAGAGTGTCAAAAATTTAATTATGAAACTACATTGGAAAATTATTATCGGAATGGTTGCGGGTGTTATTTTTGGACTTTTAATGTCTCAAACATCATTTGGTTTAGATTTCATTAAAGATTGGATTAAGCCTTTTGGAACAATTTTTATAAATCTTTTAAAACTAATTGCGATGCCTTTAATTTCTCTTTAGTATCTGGAATATCTTCTTTAAGCAATCTTCAGAGTCTTGGCAATATTACACTTAAAACAGTCAGCTTGTATCTTGGTACAACAGCAATTGCAGTTAGTTTATCGCTCTTTGTTGCTTCAATATTTAAGCCAGGAGCAGGTTATTCATCTGGATATAGCAGCCCCTGAAAAATTACCAGAAGGTCAAAGTGTATATTCCACTATTTTAGATATTTTTCCATCTAATATTATCGAAGCAATGGCCAACAATCAGATGCTTGCCATTGTTTTTTTTAGTATTTTGTTTGGACTAGCTTTAAATAAAACAAACCATCTAACTGGAAATCTTAGTGAATCATTTGAGAAGCTTAATACTGTATTCATGCAGCTTGTCTTAATGATAATGTCTTACGCCCCAATAGGTGTTTTCTGCTTAATAGGTAAATTTGTAATTACTGATGGCTTAGATATTTTTCAAGAAGCATTTATGTATGTTGTTTTGCTAATATCGGTTCTTATCTTTCATGCAATAGTAACTTATTCAATTTTTCTTAAAATATTTACAAACTTAAGTCCGCTAGTATTCTTTAAGAAAATGAGAGAAACAGCTATCTTTGCTTTTTCAACATCATCAAGTGCTGCAACAATTCCTGTCACTTTAAAGACGGTTACTACTGATCTAGGGGTTAATAAAAATATTGCTTCTTTTGTAATACCTGTTGGAGCTACCATTAACATGGATGGAACAGCAATAATGCAGGGTATGGCAACAGTCTTTATTGCTCAAATGTCAGGGATAGATCTTTCGATATTTCAATATATGCAGGTTGTTCTTCTTGCAGTAGTTGCCTCTGTTGGCGCAGCAGCTGTTCCTTCTGCTGGAACTATTACCCTTGTTATTATTCTTCAACAGTTTGGCCTTCCACTTGAAGCTATAGGCATCATCCTTGCTGTAGATAGAATACTTGATATGTTACGAACATCAGTCAATGTTACTGGTGATGCAGCTGTTGCTTGCATAGTTGCTCATTCGGAATCTCTTCTTGATAAAGAGATTTTTGATAAATAGATTAAAAAATAGGTCTTTTTCTAGAATTTTTTGATAGAATGCACCTTTAAAAATATGGGGTTTTATATGAACATAGCACTATTTCCACCACTATTAGGCCTTATTGGCATGATCGCAGCTCTTGTTGTTTACATGCTGGTTATGAGATATCCAGATGGAGAGGATAAGGTTAAGAAAATCGGAGATCAAATTCATGCTGGAGCATTAGCTTTCATGAAAACCGAATATAAATACTTAACTGTTTTCATTGTTGTTCTAGTTATTTTATCTCAGATTTTTCTGGGAACTGAAACTGCTATTGCAGTTGTAGTCGGCGCTGCTTGTTCATCGTTAGCAGGCTTTATTGGGATGTATGCAGCAACAAAAGCAAATGTTAGAACTGCAACAGCAGCTCAACAAGATGGTGCTGCAGCTGCCTTATCAGTATCTTTTTATGGCGGTTCAGTAATGGGTTTATGTGTTGCTTCTCTAGGTTTAATCGGATTAGGCGGCTTATATTATTTTTATGCAGCCAATTCGTTTTCTCCTGTTCATGCGTTAGAAGGCTTTGGAATGGGAGCTTCGGTAGTAGCTTTATTTTCAAGAGTTGGCGGAGGTATATTTACAAAGAGTGCTGACGTCGGAGCAGATCTTGTAGGCAAAATAGAAGTTGGGATACCAGAAGATGATCCCAGAAATCCTGGTGTTATAGCTGACAATGTTGGAGACAATGTTGGAGATGTTGCTGGAATGGGTTCAGATATCTTTGAATCATATTGTGGATCAATGATTGCTACTATTGCTATTGCATACACTATTCAATCTGCAGATTCTGCTAACTTAATGATGTTGCCTTTAGCGCTTGCCTCTATAGGTTTAATAGCATCTATCATGGGAATCTTTATCGTTAAACTCGCATCAGCCAAAGAACCTGCTAGTGCAACACTACTTGCTCCTGCAATATTTATAGTCATGGCTTACTTCTTAATTCAATCTATGGGTAATATCCCTATGGCTATTTTATGGTGTGGTATGTGGTGCTGTAGGCGGAGTATTGATAGGCCTTATCACTGAATATTATACTGGGGGAAATCCTGTGAAAAAGATTGCTGAATCAGGAGAAACAGGGGCTGCAACAGTAATGATTTCTGGTCTTTCTGTTGGAATGCAATCTGTGGTAGTACCTATTCTTATTTTAGCTACTATTATTTTAGTCTCTACTTCATTAGCAAGCAGTGCTGGAATAACAGGTGTTTATGGCGTAGGTATAGCAGCTGTTGGAATGCTATCTACTGTAGGTATTACTATGGCAATTGATGCATATGGTCCAGTTGCAGATAATGCAGGCGGAATTGCAGAAATGTCTGGAATGGGTAAAGAGGTTAGAGATATTACTGACTCATTAGATGAGCTTGGTAACACAACTGCAGCGATTGGAAAAGGTTTTGCTATTGGGGCAGCAGCATTAGCAGCTCTTGCAATTATTTCAGCCTATTCAGCTCAAGTTTCTCTAAAGTTTGGAGATGCTTTCTCTCTTTCTCTTACAGATCCTATGGTTCTTGTAGGTATGTTTATTGGTATATGTATACCTTTCTTAATATCTTCAATAACTATGACAGCAGTTGGTGATGCCGCATTTGAAATGATTAATGAGATTAGAAGACAATTTAGAGAAATTCCAGGATTGATGGAAGGTACTGCTGATCCAGATTCAGAAAAATGTGTCCAAATTGCTACTGAAGCGGCGCTTAAGAAAATGATGTTACCTGGTGTTATAGCTGTTGCTATGCCTGCGGTAGTTGGTTTTGGTCTAGGTGCAATTGCACTTGGAGGCATGCTAGCTGGTGGTCTTTTAGGTTGTGTAGCTTTAGCTTTATTTATGGCTAATGCTGGTGGAGCATGGGATAACGCTAAGAAATATGTAGAAAAAGGTAATCTAGGTGGAAAGGGTTCTGATACTCATTCTGCTGTAGTAGTAGGAGATACTGTTGGAGATCCATTTAAGGATACCTCAGGTCCTTCTATGAATATTTTAATTAATGTTATGGCTATGGTAAGTCTTGTTATATCTTCACTATTACCACTTAACGGATTCTTCTTTTAAGCATCAGCAAATTCAATTGATCCAGAGAGCCATCTCTGGATCAATTTTTCAGAATTGATTTTATCTTCTTTATAAATTTTTCCTGCAATCACTTTTGTTTCTTCTAGGTATTGGCTATCTCGCACGAGATTCGTATATTTCATTGGCACAATCCCAGTTTGCTGAGCGCCCATAATTTCTCCAGGACCTCTGATTTCTAGATCCTTTTCAGCAATCTTAAAACCATCCTGTGTATCTACTAATACATCTAGTCTTTGAGTTACTATTTTCCCCTAATTTATGACTGGTCATTAAAATACAGTAACTCTGTTCACTTCCACGTCCCACGCGTCCTCTTAACTGATGAAGTTGCGATAATCCAAAACGTTCGGCACTTTTCAATAATCATAATGTTGCATCAGGAATATCAACTCCAACCTCTATAACAGTTGTTGCAACAAGAATTTTACTTCTACCTTGTTTAAAATCGTTGATGGTATTAAGCTTTTCATCTGCTTTCATTTTTCCGTGTAAAAAACTACATAGTTGTTGTATAATCAGTTAAATAATTTGCTCATATGTCTCTTCAACTGGATTAGCATTCATTAATTCTGATTCTTCTATGAGCGCACATACCCAATAAACCTGACTTCCCTTTGAACAAGCTTCCTTTATTCTGCCAATAAGCAATCGACTAGCATCATACTTATGCATTGTTTTTATCGGTTTTCTACCTGGAGGCAATTCATCAATTACAGAAACATCAAGGTCGCCATAAAATGTCATTGCTAAAGTTCTTGGAATTGGTGTTGCTGTTAAAGTAAGTTGATGAGGTATAAGGGCGGTTTCAATATTTTTTGATCGTAAGGATAATCTCTGATTAACACCAAATCTGTGTTGCTCATCAATAATAATATAACCAAGATTAGAAAACTTACATCATCTTGAAATAAAGCATGAGTACCTATTACTAATCTAATAGATCCAGAGGAAAGCCCGTTTTTAATTTTTTCTTTCTCTTTCGCTTTAGTAGATCCAGTTAGTAGAGCTATAGATTCTTTATAGTCAGGAAAATAATTTTTCAAATTTATGTAATGCTGTTCAGCTAGTAGAGTTGTTGGCGCCATAAACGTCCCAAGTCATTGCAAGCACAATTCCTGATCCCGATGGCAGCAACTATTGTTTTTCCAGATCCGACATCGCCCTGAACAAGTCTCATCATAGGTGCAGTCTTAGCTATATCAATACCAATCTCATCAACAACTCGCTTTTGAGCTCCAGTAAGCTCGTATGGAAAATTTCTCAAAACGCTTTTATGCCAACTAGATTTGTTTTTAAGAGCAGCTGCTCGAAGATGTTCTTGTCTATCTTTTAAAGAAGCCATCCCAACTTGAAACGCAATCATTTCTTCTTTTATAAGTCTTTGTCTTGCTGGGTGTTGACCGCCTGGTGCAATATCATCTATTACGATGTGCTTGTCTGGAAAATGAATATTTTCTAAAGCATCCATTAAAGATAATTCTGAAACTAAGCCATATTTCTTTAAATCAATCTCATCATTTCCATCATAGGAGCTTATTGAACTCTTGATAAATTTACGTAGTTGATTTTGACTTAAACCCTTTGTCGTTCTGTATACAGCAGTTAGACAATTTTCAGTTGGTAGATCAGGGTCATCAATTATTTGATACTCAGGATGTATCATCTCTAATCCATAAGCTCCAATTCTTAAAGTTCCATAGAATCTTATAATTTTTTTAGCTCGAAACTGCTTAGACTGTCCAGGATTAAAGTAAAAAAATCTTATAAGAATTGATCTACTTGAATCTGATGCTTTAATAATCATCATTTTTCTTGGTCTATATAAAACTTGGCAGCTAGTTATTTTACATTCTATAAATATCTCTTTGCCTACTTCAGCTTTACCAAGATCAATGACTTTAGTCCTGTCTTGATAATTAACAGGCAAGTGAAAACACAAGTCCCTGCTATTAAAAACTCCAATACTATTTAATTTATTTTTAATAGAAGGGCCAATACCGGAAATATTTTCTAAATCAAAATTAGCCACGACTTGATATTACTTTTAATATAGACATTTGTTAAATTAAATTATGAAAAACAATATCTTAATTATAGGCTTTGGTGACCTAGCTGAAAGGCTAGAAAGTTATTTATTACAAAAAGATAACTCTATCTTTGGTTTAACCAGATCTCCTGAAAAGTATAAGGGGAGTAATTTGCTTTATTGGGATTGGAATCTAGGGACTGAGTTTGAATCTTCCAGTCAGTATTTTTGATGCAGTTATCTTCTTCCCAAAACCTAATGAATATAATGAGCAGGGTTATCAAGCAGGCTTTATTGATTCACTGGAATTAATTGATCAGTCTTTAAAAAATATAGAATATAAATCTTTTATAGGCATCTCATCTACACGCGTCTATGGATCTAACCAGCTCGGCGATCTGTCAGAATCTATTTCACCAGAGCCCACAGACTTTCGCGGCTCAACTGTCTTAGAATATGAAAAATTAATTAAGTCTAAATTTGGTACCAAGTCATTAATACTAAGGTTAAGCGGGCTTTATGATAATAAAACTAGTTGGCTTAGTAGTTATGTAAAAAACTTTGATGGTAATAAAAGAACTTTACCCAATAGTGTCATGAATAGACTGCATAGAGATGAATGTACAAATATTATAAGTTTTGCGCTTGAGAATAATTTACATTTAAATAATGATTTAATAAATTGCTCAGAAGGGGCTATTAGTTATTCAGAATTATTTAAGGAAGTGATTCAAACAGATAATTTTAGCAATTATTTTAATTGTCCTGACCGAGCTGCCAGAGAAATCTCTAATTCAAAGTTAAAAGAGTTAGGTTTTAAATTTAAATAAGAAATTTTATAGCACTTCTTTATTAGAAAAAATACAATACAGTATGCCAAACAGTATGACAGGATATTCAATATCCAAGCACATAGACAATTCTTGTGAAGTAGCTTGCGAAATTAAGTCTGTAAATCATAGGTTTTTAGAGATATCTACAAAGCCAAACGATCTAAGTAATAAGCTTGATATATTTATTAGAAATACATTACAGAAGAAGCTAGATAGAGGCGCTGTTGATGTAAGATTTAAATTTAATCAAACATCCGTATATTCATACGCAGTAAATAAAAAATCATTAAAGAATTTAAGAACATTACTCAGTGATCTTTCTATTGGTGATCCAAAAAATATTTCATTATCAGATATTAAAAATTTTCCAGGAATTTTTGAAAGCAAGCAAGAAAACCAAATTCCAGAAGCTGTTTTTAAAAAAGTTTTTCTCAATGCCTTTCATGGCTTTATGAAAGATAGGAGTGTTGAGGGTGAAAAGATAAAGAAAGTTTTTGATAAAAAAATAAAAAAAATAGCTGTTCTCACAAGTGGAGGTGATTCCCCTGGAAATAAAACAAGGCTGTCACAGCTAAATTCTAAAATAGGAAAACTAAATGTTAATTTAGATCCCGATAAATTAAATCAAGAGGCTGCATTATTAATTTTAAAACATGATGTTGCTGAAGAATTAGAAAGGATAATATTTCATTTAGATTCGATGCAAAAAGAGCTTTCATCAAAACAAGCAAAAGGTAAGAAAATTGATTTTATACTTCAAGAGCTCTTCAGGGAAACTAGCACCCTGTCTGTAAAGTTAGACAAGCCTTCTTTAAAAGAATTAGCTCTTAATATATGAAATTAGCTGTTGAAGAAATGCGCGAGCAGGCTCAAAATCTTGAGTAGTATGAAAAAAGGAGAGTTATATATTATTTCTGCACCATCGGGAGCTGGAAAATCGTCTTTGATTCATGAAATCTTAAAAAGAGGTTCTGTATCAGGTTCCTCTATTGAGTTATCTGTATCGGCTACAACAAGACCTCCAAGACCAAATGATATAGAAGGCCAAGATTATTTCTTTATGACCAAAGAAAAATTTGAAGACCTTGAAAAGAAAGAGGCATTTCTTGAAAGTGCTAATGTGCATGGAAATAAATATGGCACTTTGAAAGATTATGTTAATTCTAAACTTGAAGCTGGCATTAATTTAATTTTAGATATAGATGTCCAAGGCTTTGAACAAATAAAACAAAAAGATATAACCAACACCTCAGTTTTTATAATTCCCCCAAGCATTACTGAACTTAAATCACGATTATTAAAAAGAAATGCAGATACTTCAGAAGTAATTGAGGCTCGATTAAAGAATGCTATTGCAGAATTAAGTGGTGCTAATCATTACGACCATAAGATATTAAATGATAACTTTGATATGGCAGCTGATGAGTTATACAATTTAATAGTCAATAGGGGTGGCAAAGAAGCAAAACATATTTCAGAGATTTTAGAAGATTTATTGTCTAATTAGACATAAAACCTTTAGAATACGCCCCCAGGAGAAAATTATGGCAAGAATTACAGTAGAAGGTTGTCTCGAAAAGGTCCCAAGTAGATTTGAACTAATCCTACTTGCAGCTGGGCGAGCTCGTCAACTCTCAACAACAAGCAGAGAACCAATGGTTGAGTGGGAAGATGATAAACCAACGATCGTTGCTTTAAGAGAGATTGAAGAAGGATTAATAGATAGAGAAACTTTAAATAAGACCTTAGAAGAAGATGTCTTATTGGATGAGTTTGCAGCTCCCGAACAAAAGGACTCTGACATAGTTGGGTAATTTTTAAAGGAGAACTATTTTGAATGACAAGGTTCTCCCTAATAGTCTAATCGAAAAAAATTCCAAAGATCTTTTATTAAAATTTCCTAAAGACTTCTATTTAGAAGCAAAAACTTATCTTAATAAAGATGAGATTCGCTTAATAAGAAAAGCTTATACATTTGCTCATCATGCCCATCAAGGGCAGAAAAGAAATGATGGATCTGATTATATTTCACACCCAACGGCGGTAGCTAAAGTCTTACTTAAACTAGGAATGGATGCAGATTCAATATGCGCAGGCTTTATGCATGATGTTCTGGAAGATTGTGATGTGCAAAAGATTAATCTAGAAAAATTATTTAATAAAGATATAGCCAATATTGTTGATGGTGTAAGTAAGTTAGGAAAGATAGATCTTGAGAACAAGGCTGAAAGAAATGGCAGAAAACTTCAGAAAGATGCTTCTTACTATGGCCAATGATGTACGTGTAATTCTGATAAAGTTATGCGATAGGCTACATAACATGAGGACTATGGCGCATATGCGTGACCAAGATCAGCTAAACAGATTTATGCATCTGTAAAGAAACATTGCGATCTATGGCACCTCTGGCTTCACAGAATTGGATGAGGATGTCAGGGCAGAACTTGAAGACAGAGCCTTTAAATGTCTTCATCCACTAAGAGCAAAAATGTTGAAATCAGCCATTAAAAAAGCGAGTGGTGGCAGAAAAAAAATTATTTATAAAATTATTATCAATATCATTTAAAACGGTGCTAGATCCTAAAGTTTTTAATTTAAAAGAAACATGCTTTTTTACTTGTACAGAAAAATTAAAGTTAAGCAGAAACCCTTTTCAGAAATTTTGGATGTATATGCTTTCAGAGTTATTGTAAATTCAGCTGATGATTGTTATCGAACTCTTGGAGTAATTCATAATGTTCACAAACCAATTGAACAAAGATTTAAAGATTACATAGCTATTCCTAAATCTAATGGATATCAGGCGATCCATACATCTCTTTTAGCTTTAGATGCTATTCCGGTCGAGGTTCAGGTTCAGACTAAGAGCATGGAGGTTATAGCTGAAAAGGGGATTGCAGCTCACTGGGCTTATAAAACAGATGATGTTAAGTCTGGCAAAGAATTTAGAGCCAGAAGATGGATGTCTAGCATTGTTGATTTACACAAAAAGTCTTCAGATTCAGAAGAGTTTGTAGAATCAGTTAAAACAGACCTTTTTTCAGATGAGGTTTATGTTTTCACCCCACAGGGGAATATTATTAATCTCAAAACAGGTGCTACACCTATAGATTTTGCATATGAACTTCATACTGATCTTGGCAATACTGTGGTGGGATGTTTGGTTAATAGAAAAGAAGCACCCTTAAATATAGAGCTTGAAAATGGTTCTACTGTTGAAATTATTACCGATAAATCTATTCATGTTGACCCTGCATGGCTAAATTTTGTTGTTAGCAGTAAAGCAAGAACTGGTATTAGAAATCAGCTAAGGCATCAAAAAATTTCTCAAGCAAGAAAAGCAGGCAAAGTAATGCTTGAATCAGAACTAAAAAGAGCTGGTCATAGCTTAGAGGATTATCGTGGTGGAAGATTGAATTCTGTATTGCAAATGCTTGGTGTTATTTGGCTGGCCATAGGAAGTCGTGCAGATCATGCATAGACAAATCTTGTTGCTGAAAGATTGCATATGTATCGATAATCGCATCTAGATCAGAGTTGTCGCTATGGTGCTAGCAGATCATCAGATTGAAGGAGTATCTGTAATTTATGCTAAATGCTGCATGCCAATTCATGGTGATCCAATAACAGCTCATTCAGATACTGAAAGGGGAATTGTGGTTCATCATTCCAGATGTCAACAAGTAGCACCTTTCAAACAAAGTGATTCGAGATATCTTGAAACAAATTGGGGTGGAGATAAAGTCAATAAAACTTATGCAGCTCACCTAAAAATTATTGCAGAAAATAAAATCGGTATCTTAGCTGATGTTATTTCTACTTTTACTAAACGCGGCATAAATATCATTGCTGTTAATACTAAAGATTTAGATGTTAAATTTACGGAATGTAATTTTGAAATAGATATTGATAATGTAGAAGAGTTACGTAAAATCATGCAAAAAGTTCGTTCAATGAAATTTGTTGAAAGTTGTAAAAGAATTATTAATGATGCCAAGACAGTAAATGAGAACTAGATGCTGACTGTTCTATATAATACTTCTAGTACCGCCTTCTGTATTTTTAGATAGTGAGACAATTATGAGCAAGAAAATTATATTTACTGAAGATGCACCAAAAGCTCTAGGACCATACTCTCAAGGAGTTGTTGCTGGAAATACATTGTATATTTCAGGGCAAATTCCTCTTAATCCAAAAACTGAAGCTTTGGTCAGCGGGACAATCTCAGAACAAGCTGAGCAGGTAATATCTAATCTTGAAAGCATATGCTCTGCAGCCAATACCTCGCTTGCAGACATTGTTAAATTAAATATCTATCTGACTGATCTATCAAATTTTGCTGAAGTTAATCAAGTTATGCAAAATAAATTCTCTGAACCATATCCAGCAAGAGCTACTGTAGAAATATCAGCCTTACCTCTTGGAGTTAACGTAGAAATGGATGCAATAGTCATATCCCATGAGTAATAATTTATTATCAATTAGTGATCTAACTAAAAAAGAAACCCTAGATCTAATTGAGTTTGCTAGTAACTTTAAAAATGAAGATGGATCTTTTAGGAAAGAAGATTTATTTCCCGATAAAACAGTTGCCAATATTTTTTGCGAACCAAGCACTAGAACAAAATCATCTTTTGAAATAGCAGCTAGAAATTTAGGGTGTTCAGTTATTGATTTTGATGTTGCCAATTCTTCAATTGAAAAAGGAGAGTCAATCTTTGAGACAGTCGATGCTTTGAGTTTAATGGGAGTTGATCTTTGTGTTTTAAGACACCCTAAATCTGTAATAAGAGATTTAGCAGAATACTTACCTGAAATGACTTTCATTAATGCTGGAGAGGGCTCTATTTCTCATCCGACCCAAGGCTTGCTAGATTTAATGACTATTATTCAGCACAAAGAAACTATTGATAATCAAAATATAGTTATTGTTGGTGATCTTGATCACTCACGCGTTACATCGTCTTTCGTAAGGAATAAGTAACTTTGACTTTAAGTCTTTAACTTTTTCAGGGCATCCAGAAATGTGTAAATCATTTCAAAATCATGCTCAAGGTAAATATGAGCCAGATCTAAATCTTGCTCTAGCAGGAGCAGATGTAATAGTGGCACTGCGAATTCAACATGAAAGACTAGAGGCTGAAGATATTATTGATATTGATCAGTATAAGTATGAATATCAAATTAATTCTGAGAGATTAGCAATGGCTCACGAAGAAGCTATTTTGATGCATCCAGGGCCTGTCAATCTTGAATTAAGTTCAGATGTTGCTGATTCTAAACATGCTATTATACTTGATCAAGTAGAAAATGGAGTTGCTATAAGAATGGCAGTTTTATCTCAGTATCTTAGCGGTTAAGAACCCTTTCTACAGTATCAACAATACTTACAGTATTTTGATCTAATTCAAGATTAATAAACTGCTTCTTTTCTAAAACTGCTAGATTAGTAACCTCTAGAGTTTCAGGTATTAGGTGAATATTAAAACTTGATTTATTAACCTTACCCACAGTTAAGCTGCAACCATTAATACCTATATAACCTTTTTCTAAAATATATTTAGACTTTCCTTTAGGAATACTTATTTTCATATCAATTGAAGATTCTTTTGCACTGATATCTAAAATCTTTGCAACACCATGAATATGGCCTGACATAAGATGGCCACCAATTTCAGACGATGACGTAATAGATCTTTCAAGATTAACTTTCTGCCCTTTTACAAAATTTCCAAGAGTGCTTCTTGATAAAGTTTCTTCTATAAATAATTTAATATTATCTGAATTAGCTTTTTTTGCTGTTAAGCAGACTCCATCCACAGATACACTGGCACCTTTTTGGAGCTTTTTACTAAAATTTTTTGGAGCTTTAATTTCAATGGAAACAATATCATTTTTATCTTTGATAGATTTAATAGAGCCCAATCCTGAAACAATTCCTGAAAACAATTTACGCTCCCCAGCTATCTCTGTAAGCTTTTAAGTTAGATAAATATTCTGAATATTCTGGATCTTTTTCAGAAAACTGAATTAAAGCATCAAGATTAATTATAGAAATCACCCTCATTCCATATATATTCTCAAGTTCAGCTCTTGCAGAAACTGACCCTTGGCCTTTTTCTTGCCTATCAAGACCTACTAGCATTAAGTTTGGATTTGCACCCAATGCTTTAATACATCTTGAGTTCCTGTTTTTCCTGATAAGAACTGAACATCATCAATAATAAGTACATTGCCCTTGATGCAGCCATTTGTTGCAAAAATATTTCTTCAAGAAAAAATTGAAATTAAAGTAATTATTTGAAAGAGGGTAGTTATTACCATTTTGACTCAAGAGTACAGCAACCATAGACCCTAAAAAAATACCTTTATATGCAGGACCATAAATACAATCAAATTCTATATCAGCATCTTTTATAGCTTCTTCATAACAACTAGCAAGCTCATAAAGATTTGAGCCATTAAGCATTTTAGCTGCATTAAAGAAGTAGGGACTTTGTCTTCCAGATTTTAAAGTAAAATTACCAAATTCTAATGCTTTAGCTTCAAGAGCTAGATTAAGAAATTTTTGTTGGTAGTCTTTCACCTATTTTAAGCAAGATTTTTGTATCTCAATAATATCATTAATAGCAACTTTTCCAATATCCAGCATATTATTGAGTTCATCTTGAGAAAAGGGGGCTTCCTCTGCAGTTCCTTGAATTTCAATAACATCAAGATCTTCTGTCATTACTAAATTTAGATCAACTTCAGCACCACTATCTTCTTTATAATCTAAATCAAGTGCAACTTGACCTCCTAGTATTCCCAGAGAAACAGCAGCAACATGGGATCTAATTGCTCTGTGATCATCATGATGATTTTGAAGAGCTAAAAATAATGCAACACAACCACCTGTAATAGATGCAGTTCTTGTTCCACCATCTGCCTGCAATACATCACAATCTACAGTTATCTGTCTTTCGCCTAAAGACAATCGATCAACACCTGCGCGTAATGACCGCCCTATAACCTTTGAATTTCTTGAGTTCTTCCACTTTGCTTTCCTCTTGCAGCTTCTCTATTCATTCTTTCATTAGTAGAGCGCGGCAGATCCCATATTCAGCAGTAATCCAACCCTCATTGCTTCCACGCATCCATCTTGGAACATTATGTTCAAGCAGTGCCGTTAAAAGCTTTCGTCGAAAAACCAAACTTAACTAATGCTGAACCTTCAGCATGAATATTTACATCTGTTTCTATAGAGATTTCTCGTGCCTGATTAGCCTGTCTGCTTCTATTATTTCCTGTATTATAATTTTCATAGTATTTATATTTTTGAATATAAATACTAATCATAATAATTATATTTCTGTCCCAGATTACTTACAACACCCATATCAGCTGTTCCTGATTCAATAGATGTTTTTAGGATTCCCATGACTTTTCCAATATCTTGCATAGTTTTTGAACCAGAATCTGCAATTGCAGCTTTAACTTTTAAAGTTATCTCAGATTCATCTAGTTGTTGAGGTTTATAGGCTTGAAAGGATATCCAATTCAGTTTTTTCTATGTCAGCTAGATCAGGACGATTGCCTTTAGTAAATTGCTCTATTGAATCATTTCTTTGCTTGACCATCTTATTAATGATTTGAAGAACCTGAGTATCATCAACTTCAACTTTATTATCAATTTCAAATCTTTGTATTTCTGCAAGCAACATTCTTAATGTATCCCTAACAGGAACATTCTTATCAAGCATTGATTGCTTAAGGTGTGATTTAATATCTGCGAGGAGCGCCAAGATTTATCGGTAAGATCTCTGTCTTGAAAATGAAAACTTTCTGTTTGTTTTATGAGCTCTTTTAACAGCTGCTGCCATTAAGCGTTTTCTTTTTGCTGTAGGCTTTTCATAGAACTCTCTTGCTCTTATTTCAGGTACAATGGCTGCTTTTTCACAGGCGCGCTTGAACTTTCTAAGACCAATGTCAAAATGTTCTGTTTCTTTTATTATAATAGAAGGCATAATTAGTCGCGTAGTTTAGGCTTTTATTAGGAAATTTGCAAAACTTTTTTTATGTTAACTTTAGGAATTGAAACTTCGTGCGATGAAACAGCTGTTGCTGTTTACGATAGCGTGGAAGGCATTGTTGGCGAATCTGTATTTAGCCAGATTGACATGCATGCAGAGTATGGTGGAGTTGTTCCAGAATTAGCCTCAAGAGACCATTGTTTAAAGATAATATCAGTTTTAGAGGATGCTCTAGGCACAATAAATATTTCTGAAATAGATCAAATTGCATATACCTCAGGACCAGGATTACTTGGAGCTTTGCTAGTTGGAGAAAGCTTTGCCCACGGCTTGTCAGCAGGACTTGGAATACCAACAATACCAGTTCATCACTTAGAGGCTCACCTTATGGCGCCAGCACTAGATTTTGATGACATAGCCTTTCCTTTTATTTCTCTCTTGGTCTCAGGCGGACACTCTTTAATTATTGATGTGAAAGGTCTTGGCGATTATACAATTTTAGGAGAATCGCAAGATGATGCTGTCGGCGAAGCTTTTGATAAGGTTGGTAAGCTTTTAAGCCTGCCTTACCCAGGAGGACCTCATATAGAAAGAATTGCTAGGGACGGTGATCCTAAGAAGTTCAATTACCCAAGACCAATGATGCATAGCGATAATTTAAATCTTAGTTTTAGTGGTTTAAAGACTGCAGTTTTATACTCTATTAGAGATATTGAAAATCTTGAGGAGCATATCCCAGATATAGCAGCTTCTTTTCAAAGAGCAGCTATTGATGTTCTAGTTTCAAAAATTAAAAAGTCTCTTATTCAAACCAATAGAGATACTCTTATACTTGCAGGTGGTGTTGCTGCAAATGGATTGCTTCGAGATGAAATGAGTAAGCTGGAAGACGAACTTAATATCAAGGTAAGATATCCTGCAATGAAGCATTGTACTGATAATGCAGCAATGATTGCCTATCTGGGTTCTTTAAAGACGCCAGACATGACTACTCAAGGCAATTCAAATGCAAGACCGAGATGGCCCTTAAACGAGGTATAAAGATGGAAGATATAATTTATATTAAAGACTTACGAATCGAAACAATCATTGGTATTTTTGATTGGGAGCGAAAAGTAAAACAAAGCATCGATCTAGAATTCCCTTTTGATTGTAAAAAAGCTGCTGCTACCGATTCAATAGAAGATACTGTGGATTATAAAGCTATTGCCAAAGGCGTCATCAAGTTTGTTGAAGAATCCTCCTTTCAACTTCAAGAAACACTTGCAGAAGGCATAGCTACGTTTATTAAAGATGAGTATGGAGTTAAGTCTATAAAGCTCAGAGTATCTAAGCCTGGTGCGCTTAGAGGCGCCAAGGACGTTGGTCTAATAATATACAGATGATGAAATACTACCTTTCCCTTGGAAGTAATATTAATGCTCAAGCAAATATTCATGTGATGAGATAGAGAAATTGCAACAGATCTTGGATGCAATTGAATGCTCATCTATTCATCAAACGAAAGCAGAGGGATTTGAAGGCGACGATTTCTTAAATTGTAGTTATGTCTGGGGAATGTGAACTATCTTTCGACGAGCTTAATAAAAAGTTAAAAGATATTGAAGATGAGGCTGGTAGAAATAGAGATGCTCCAAAATTTAGTGCAAGAACTTTGGATATAGATATAGTTCTTCAGATTGAAGATGACGAAATTTTATTTGAAAGTGATGAAATTGAGAAGTACTCTTTTGTCTCAGACCCCTTAAAAGAAATAATTTAAATTGAATCTTTGAACATAGAGTTATATGCTTTTGTGTAACACTTTTAATTACATTTTGTAGATTTGGGAACCAAGAAACTTATAAGAAGCTTACATAGGTATTTAAGCATCTTTATCGCCATTCAGCTTTTACTCTGGACAGTATCAGGAATTTATTTCGCCTTTAATAAAATTGAATTAGTTAGAGGAGAGCAATATCGTCTGCCAAATCAAGCAGAATATAGAATATTTGATAGATTAGGCCAACAGGTCATAGCTTCTATTAAAGATGGAGATGCTATTTACACAACCTATCCAGAGGGAAGACAATTAGAAGTACTTTCACCTCAACAAGCAATTGTAATTGCTACAACAAAAACAACACTTAAACCTCTTGAGGCCTTATTAATTACTGAAGCAATTTCTGGCTCTGAGTATCGTGGAAGAGATTTGCCAATATACAAAGTGCTAACCGAAACAGATGACAATACTAGTATTTATATAAATCCAATGAGTGGGGATATTTCAGCTATTCGATCGGATTCATGGCGGATGTGGGACCTTTTATGGGCACTTCATATTATGGATTATGATGAAAGAGATAATATAAATAATTTCTTATTAAGATTATTTTCTATACTTGCGCTTATCTCTTCTATTTCAGGTATTACGCTATTTTTTGTTAAAAAAAGATAATAGAATTCTTTTTATTTAAAGTTAGCCTCAACAATACTCCAAGCTCCAGCAGATAGAGGAAATACTTGCATGCCTCTGGCTTCTGCATATTTATTTGATGCAGTTCCATCTCTAACTCTGCCCAAGATTCCTTGACATATAGCAGCAACCTTAAAGATATTAAATACCATATAAAATTCCCAATTTGCAGACAAATCTTTGCCTGTATTCTCTGAGTACATATCTCGGTATTCAACCTCTGATGGAATACCAAGTTCTTTTAAAAGCTTAAGATCTTGCATTGCTGGCAAGGTTCTCCAAGTTAAACAGTGATAACTAAAGTCAGCAATGGGATGGCCAAGAGTTGATAACTCCCAATCGAGAACACCAATAACTTCATGATTTTTATAAATCATATTATCAAGTCTAAAATCACCATGAACGATAGATGTTTCGTCATCATTAGGAATATTTTGTGGCAACCATTCTATAAGTTTATCCATCTCAGGAATTGACTCTGTTTCAGAAGCTAGATATTGAGTTGTCCATCTACTTACTTGCCTCGCAACATAGTTACCCGGTTTGCCGTAACTCTCTAAAGCTGAAAACATTAGCCCTAATGATGCAAATGGCTAAAACCTTATTTTTCTGCTGATATATTTTTATCCTTTCTTCATTTGAGACTGAAGGCAGCATGTGATCCCAATAAACCTCACCCTCAAGAAAATCCATTACAAAAAAAGGTGTTCCGACCACATCAGAATCATCGCAAAGACCATAAGTTTCAGGAACTGGAACGTTAGTTTCCGCTAATGCACTAATCACCTTGTATTCTCTGTCTACGGCATGTGCAGAAGGAAGAAGTTTTCCAGGAGGTTTTCTTCTTAGTACAAGTTTTTTATTTTCAGTGGTAATTTTATAAGTTGGGTTACTTTGACCACCATTAAATTGTTCAATCTGTAATATTTTTCCGCTAGATTGAATATTCGCATCTATCCATTGTTGAAATTTATCCTCATCAAACTTTAAATTTTCAGATACCTCTTTGGTGCCTGTAAATTCAGCTCCTATAAATGCATCTTTTTCGGTCATGCTAAAGATCTTCCTCCATCAACGTTTATGGTTTGCCCAGTAATATATTTTGAATCAACTATAAATTTTACAGTATTTGCAATATCACTTTCATTTTGACTTTGTTAAAGGAATTTTAGAAACAATCTTTGCCAGCTCTTCTTCGCTCCATGATTTGCCTGGCGTATTAATAGTTCCAGGTGAAACTGCATTAACTCTAATATTTGGAGCTAATTCTTTTGCTAATACTTTTGTAATTGCTGCAATTCTTTCTTTAAGTGGATAAATCGAGAAACCAGGCAGACCTTTATCAATATTAATATCTGTAATATTTATCACAGAACCTTTCGCTTCCTCTAACATTGGAGCTAATCCTTTGGTAAGAAATAATGGACCTTTTAAGTTACTTCCAATTAATTTATCCCAATCTTCATATGAAATATTAGGAAGAGGAGTTGAGTAAAAACTTGATGCATTATTAATCAAAGCATCCATTCTTCCATATGCCTCTTTTGATTCGAGGATAAGTCTTTCAACATCTGCGTCAATATCTAGATCAGCTTGGATAATGCACGCGCTTCCTGATCTCTTTGTATTAAGTTCTGCAGCAAGCTCTGAGGCTGCTTCAAATGAGCTATTAAAATGTATGATTACATTCCAATTATCTTCAGCAAATACCTTGGCAGTCTCTTTACCAATTCTTTGTGCGGCGCCTGTAATAAGAACAACTTTATGCATAAGTTTTTGTTATAGCTTGTTTTATAAGATGCAATTTAACATTTCTAACCTCATCCTTGCTAGCTTCTTTTAAAGTAGTGAAGTCTTCTTCAAGCATATGCTTACCAAGCTTAGAAATGAAATCTTTATTTTTACTCAATCCCTCTAAATTGAGCAGGGCATTTATCTCGGTCATATTTCTATGAAAATTAATTCTTTCAATACTTTGAATTAGATCTTCTTCAGAGGATTCTTGGCGACAATCAAGCATTGCCTCAAGAAGCTGAACATGCATTTTAAAATTATTAGGCACTGGGAGATTTTCTCCAAGCTTAAAATTATTTTTTGATTCAAGTTCGGCCCATTTAATTTCTGCTGAAGTTTGATCATTACACTTAGAATCAGACATAGAGCTAAGCCAGGGCTTATGTAATTTAAACTTAAGCAGCAATGTAAAAAACTCAGAGGCATTTGGAGATCGCAAAGACCTCTCTATCTCAATCCAAACTCTATCTTTAGAAAGTTTTTCTAATTCGCCTGAAGCACTAATTTTTAATAACATTTCTTGTGTAGATTCATCTATTTTAAAATGTTTTAAATGGGTATAGGTTTTAAAACGGGCAATTCTTATCGCTCTTAAAGGATCTTCTAAAAAAGCATCAGACACATGGCGAAATATTTCTCTTTTAATATCTTCTGTTCCATTAAACGGATCTATTAGCTTTCCATCTTGATCTTTTGCAATTGCATTCATTGTAAAATCTCTTCTAGAAGCATCATCTTCAAGAGTAACGTCTTTACCAAAATAAAAAGTAAATCCCTTATAACCATAACCGCTTTTCTTTTCAGTTCTCGCCAATGCATATTCTTCTTTTGAAATAGGATGAATAAAAACTGGAAAATCTTTACCAATAGGCTTAAAACCTTTCTCAATCATTTCTTCAGGAGAGGAGCCAACAACAACCCAGTCCTTTATCTTTAGGAACTTCTCCTAAGAGCTCATCTCTTATTGAGCCGCCCACTTGGTATATTTTCATCATCCTTTTACAGCAAATATTTTTTTATCTTCCAATCTAATAGCAGTTAGTTTTCCACCCCAAACGCAACCAGTATCTAAACCTATTATATTCTTAATTTTAGTTTTTCCATTAAGCGCTGCCCAATGACCAAAAACAATATACTCTTTTGAATCTTTTAAAAGCTGCTTTGATTTAATAAACCACGGCTCTAATTCTTTCTTAGGCCCAGTATCCTTAGTATTCAAATTAAGACCTCCCTGCATATCTAAATAACGCATTCGAGTAAAACAATTAATTATCAATCTCAATCTTTTTATACCTTTTAAATTATCATTCCACTTGTTTGGTCTATCACCCCACATATTGTTAAGAACGAATGATGGATCATTTTGCAAACTCTTTGATAACTCTCTGCTTAATTTTTGTGCCTTAGTTAAGCTCCAAAAATATGGAATGCCTGCATGAGAAATCCAAAAAGTTTCATGAGTTTCCTTAATTTTAACTTTTAATAACATCGGCTTTTTTACGAGCCAATTAAAGTATTTAGACGCACTCTTGGATTTTAGAATGGGACTAAGAGTTTTAGCTTTAGTTTGCTTATCAATAATTAAGCTTAAAAGATAAAGATCGTGGTTTCCTAATACAACTTTAATAGATTTCTTATTTTGCAGGCAAAAATCCAGCACTTCCAAGGATTGAGGACCTCTATTAACAAGATCGCCTGCAAATATAAGAGTATCTTTAATGGGATTAAATTTTATTTTGATTAACAGTTTCATAAGTTCTTGATAACACCCCTGAACATCACCAATCACATAATGGGCCATACTATTCTTTTAGTGCCTCAGCTAGCTTCATATAGTCCTCAAGACAAACTTCTTCTGGCCTTAGATTATTATTAATATCTAATAAATCCCAATTAACATCTCTCTTCTTTAAATTATTTCTAATATTTTTCCTTCTAGAAATAAATGACCAATCTACGACTTTATATAGATCTTTTTTAAAAGATAAATCTAGTCGGTTAGATCTTTTCGGGGATATTCTTATGAAACTTGAAGTCACTTTGGGCTTAATATCAAAAGCCTCAGGAGGAACATCAAATAATATTTGAGTATCAAAGAAAGCAGATAATTTAATAGATAGTTTACCCCAGTCTTTAGATCCAGGGCTTCCAGTAATTTTTTCAGCAACCTCTCTTTGAATTAAAAAATGCATGTCTTTAATTTGAGTAAAATAGTTAATGAGTTTAATTATAATTTGAGTAGATATATTGTAGGGGAGATTTCCTACAACTCTATGATCATTGGAATTAAGAAATGCAAAGTCACTTCTCAAAATATCACTTTGTATAAAATTATATTCCGCTGGGCCATGAAAAGATTTTTCTAAGTAGGCGATATTATCTCTATCGATATCAATCGCAGTTATGTGAACAGATTCTTTATTAAGTATCTTGGTTAACGCTCCCATACCTGGTCCAATTTCTATAAATCTATCATGAGCTTGAGGATTTATAGATTCTTCCATTTCATATAATATTGCTGGATCTATTAGATAGTTTTGCCCAAATTTTCTTCTTTTATCTCTAAAACTCATCAGATCATGGACTTTGCGGTATTTAAAGCGTTTTGTAGAGATGAGAAGCTAGCTTTGCCTGATCCAGCTATATCTAGTGCAACTCCATGATCTACAGAGGTTCTGACAATAGGAACTCCTAAGGTAATATTTATACCTTCTCCAAAACTTAAAGCCTTGAGAACTGGAAGCGCTTGATCATGATACATAGCAAGGTAGGCATCAACCATCCTCCAATCAATATTTTGAGTAAATGCAGTACCTACGCCTACTCGATTGGTGAAAGAACAATTCGTTGTTTTCTTAAATACTCTGCAGCTGGTTTTAAAATTAAGGATTCTTCTGATCCTATAGTGCCGCCTTCTCCTGCATGAGGATTTAGCCCAAGCATAATCAATCTAGGTGCTTTAACTTTTAACTTTAACTTTAAATCTTCGTTGAGAATAATTGCTTTAGCAATTACTTTCTTTTTTGTAATTGATTCAGCAACCTTTATTAAAGGTATGTGCGTTGTTACCAGAGCTACTCGTAATTGTTTAGCTGAAAGCAGCATTAAAACATCTTTACTTTTAGTTTTTTCTTGAATCCATTCTGTATGGCCAGAGAACTTAATTCCAGAATCTATAATATTTTGCTTACTTATAGGACCTGTGACCAGAGCATTTTTTTTACTAGCTTGAGCCTGCATGATTCCAAAATTTAAGTTTTCAATAATATATGAGGCATTAGCAGGATTTAATTTTCCAGAAAGGCTTGGCAAACTTGTAACTATTATTATCGCTCTAGTTCAGAAGCATAACTCTAAAATAGGTTAAACTTTTTATTTAGTTGTTTTTAACTGATCTAGTAGCAGGTCTAATTGAGTTCTGTCAAAATAGTTGCCTTGCTTTATCACTGCGTTAATCTTCTTAGTATTATTAATATCAACTAAAGATGGCTCACCAGGGTGAATAGAAGATCTTTTTCAATCTAAGTTTTTTATTTCAACAAAAGCCTCTGCTCTTATAGATCTGAGAGTATTTTCTAATTCTTCATCAAATTTTCTTGAATAAAGTCCAGAATAGGCTCTGTCCTCAATTAACTCAGAAGTTTTATCAAAATTTCTAGTCCCAAGGACTTCAAGAAAATGATAACCATAGTCAGTTTGAAAAACATCAGATATAACATTATTTTCAGAAGTAAGCATCACAGCTTCAAATTGCTTAACCATCACCCCGGCACCAAACCAATCTAGATCTCCACCATTGAGAGCAGAACCCTCATCTTCAGAAAATTCTTTTGCCAGCTCACCAAAATCCTCTCCTGTCATTATTCTATTTCGAATATCTTCTATTTCATTTAATGTAGCAGCTAAGTCTCTTATTGCCGTTGGCATAAGAAGAATATGTCTTACATTCCACTGATCTTCATATTTAACAAAAGGACCTCTTTTTTCTTCAATTTTTAGAATATGAAATCCTGATCCTGTTGAGATAGGACCGGTTACTGTTCCAACAACTTCTTCTTCTAATGCTGCACCAAATACTTTTGGCATATCAGCAATTTTTCTCCAGGGCATTAAGCCGCCTGATTCAGCATTACCTGCAAGCGATACTTCTTTTGCAATCTCTTCAAAACGCCATCAGCATCTAATCTTTCTAAAGCCATTTTACAATTCATAGTTATTTTTTACTAATATTTGTCTAATTAATTTTTATTTGTTAACTGAAGGATCAGTTTTCATAAAGCTTTCAAATTCTTGTTCAGTAATATTTATTTCATTTCCAACTCTGCCTCTTTGAACTCTTTGAATGATCATGTCATTTCTTATTTTTTCTCTTAACGACTCATATGACTGTCCTGCTTCTTGAATAGTTACTATAAATTCTTCAAGTGAAAGTTTATTGTTAGCAGCTATGGTGTTAAATGTCTGATTAAGTTCTCCATCACTTATTCTTATTCCATATAAATCTCCAAGTTGAAGCTGAAGTTCTTCAATAATAAGTCTTTCTATGACCTGTTCTCGCATTTCATCTGCCGGAGGTATTGGCATATTTTGTGCCTGTATATTCATCTTTACATCTAAAATACTTTTAGTAATTTGAGATTCCATGATTAAACCATCATCAACAATAACAGCAACTCTATCTAATATTTCTACTCTCGCCAGAAGTGCAATCAGTAATGAGAATATTGTTAGTTTTTTCATAAAAATTTCCTAGTAATTAAGTATTGAATTTTGAAGTAACTTATCTATTTTATTTATCGATGAATTAAAGCCTTTAAGTTCAAATTCAAAGTTAATTCTACTTTTGTTTTCAATGTTTATCATATTGT
Source organism: uncultured SAR86 cluster bacterium (assembly GCA_905181645.1). GTDB lineage: Bacteria > Pseudomonadota > Gammaproteobacteria > Magnimaribacterales > D2472 > MED-G78. Next base: position 126,360 of record CAJIYN010000001.1, on the reverse strand, counting down.
CCCATGCATCATTTAGGTATGTATAGCTTGAATTATAAAGATCATTATATTTAGAAAGATTTTTATCACCATCTAATGAATCTTAATGCAAAACAACAGTTCTCATATTCTATACCAAGCATGCTCTCTACCTTAATATCATACTCATCATCTTGTTGTAATTTACTAATGATTTTAAAGCCATTTTTTAAATTAATTGCAGTAAATATTTCAGAGTAATTAAGAGTTTGTTTGAAGTCACCGGCCATTCTTCTATATCGTTTAGCAATTCCTAAAGTTCCTATTGATGACTTTTTCATAAAATTGATTCCGCCAATAAGCAACTTTATTTGTCTTTGCATCATAGCCACCATATATCTTGAATGAATTATTCATATTAGGCATCCACATTGAGGACATAATAAATTTATTCCTATTATTCATCATAGGAGGCATGGCAGTCAGATAAACTTTATTTTCAGAATGATTATATTTTTTGGCAATACCAAATTTAAATATATCTCGACTAGATTTTCTTATTTTATAAGTAAAACCAATACTATGAGAAGAGTCATCAGCAATTCTATCCATTCCTGAAAAGCGATCATTTGAAAAAACATGGTTTTAGAAGCCATATTTGATCAGTCCATTGCAGCGGACTTGAAATAGATGAAGCAAATGACATTAAAACTACCTTTTCAAATCACTATGGAATAGTTAAAATATCAGCAATAGAACAAAATGAAATAATTGCTTTATTACGTCACGATAAAAAGAATAAAGCAGGACGCATTAACTTTTCATTGTTAAAATCTATAGGAATACCAAAAATTGATATTGAGGTACCACAAGAGTACTTTTCAAAAGCTTTTCAATATTATTTAAATACTTAAGTTTTTAGGCAGAATTTCTACTAGCATTAATATTTCCAAACAAAGAACGGGTTATCATTGCCTCTAAAATTAGAATCTTTTATTAAAATTAAGATCAATCGAAGGTGATTTTTTATAACCATTTGAAAGAAGAGGGTTTAAAGATTGAAAGCCTTGATGCTCAAGTTCAATTGCTAAATTGTTAAAACGAGAACTTATAATAATATTTTGATTTAAATAATGATGGAAACATTACAATTGCGGTAATTTCTCCTGGGATATCTCTTAAAACCATAGCATCAGAAACTTCAGCCCAGTCAATTATTATTGAAGTCTTATTAAGCATTAAGGAATCTTGAAGTTTAAAAGCCCATCTTGAATCTTTAAATCCAGGAAAATTAAAACTCAACCTTATCACTGTTAAAATAGATGTTTTTCGATCAGATAACTGGATTTTGTATATTCCTTGAAACCATAAATTATGCTACAGAACCTCTTTCGGCAATATTTCTTGCGCCCAGTGTAATATCTGAATGGTCTGATAATATTGCAAAGTAAGGAATAGAAAAATCAATACCATCAGAAGAGGATGAAATAGAGGGCTCCAAGAATCCAGATAATCTTTCGCTAGTTGTTGCAAATGGAAGATAGGGAGCTTTAATTACGCTAGCTCCACCAAGTTTTAAGGTAAGGTTTCTAGCATAACCCCTAGAAGTTTTATTATTTAACACCAAATCATCAGCTCCAATGAGCCAACCTATTTTAGGATCTGCGCAAGAGGTAATCTCTGCTTCTTTAATTGAAAGCTGATCACTTAAAGAGCCCTCTAAGGACTTAAAGCTAATATTTAAACCTTTTAAAGAAAGAAAAATACTACCATCTTCCATTTGAATCTGATCATTTGATCTATTAAAGAAGCCTTCATTACCTTTTAAGAGCACTTGTTCAAGAGACAGGGTTGTATTTTCTTTAAATTCTACTAATTCTTTAGAAGCTCCAATTAACGCATTAGAAGAATTTAGCAGACCGCCAGGAAAATCAATTTTTACATTGTTATTAAGACTAATAGCCTGATTATCATAAAATTTTAGTGAATCAGCCTCAACACTAATATTTTTATCTTTAACTATGATCCCTATATTTGGATTGTAAACAAGGCAAGATGAAGCGCTATATGTTTTATCTACAGTTATTAGCTCTGAATTATTATTCTCAGCACCAAGATTGAATGCTAACAATAATATTGCTGACACAGCAGCTAATTGCGTTTTTTTCATTTTGTTTATTTTATACCTGTTAGCTTGGAAAGCGTATTTTATGGAAAGTTCTATTTTGTAATAAACTCTTCAAGATCGCCCAAGCTATCTTTTCCAAAAAATATTTCATCATCTGCAAAAAAAGTGGGTATTCCAAAAGCACCTCTTTCAACGGCATCACTAGTATTTTGAATCAATTGATCTTTAGTTTCCTGACTCTGCATTTGTTCAACGAGGTTATTAATATCTATTTCAGTCTTGTCAGTCAGAAGCTTTACAAGAACATCTTGATCTGCAAGATTTAAACTTTCTTCCCACATTCCTTTAAATATCGTTTCTATATAAGCATCAAAGACATTTAAAGACATTGCAGCAATAGCAGCTCGTTGGAGCTGAAGAGTCATAACTGGAAAAAATGAGTTCATAGTGAAGTGTGCAAGATTATGTTTTTTTATAAATCTTTGAATTTCTATATTTTGATATTCCAGTTTATTTGTTATGCCATTAAAGGCCATCATGGGCGCTTGGTTGTTAGTAATTTTAAAGATACCTCCCAACAAACAAGGGACGTAGTTAAAAGTTGCTCCAGTTCTCTTTTCAATTTCTGGAATGACTCTGTGGCAGAAGTAAGCGTTAGGACTAGCAAAATCAAATATAAAGTCTACTTTCATTTTTATTAATTAATTTGTTAAAGTTTAATATTACAAGATAAAATTTCATATGAAAAATAATTCAGATTACTCAGCCATCATAATTGGTGCAGGTGTTGCAACCGGAAGCGCCTTAACAAAAAAATTTGCTAAAGAAGGATACAAGGTATGCCCAGTTCGAAGAGAAAGAAGCATGGCTGAACTTGACACATTAACCAATCAAATTAAGAGCGAAGGAGGATGGGCTCAAGGGTTTGGTATTCGATGCTCGTGATGAGGATTCAATTGTTAGCTTATTTAAAGAAGTTGAAGAAAATATTGCACCCATTGATGTAGTCATTTTTAATCCAGGGGCTAATGTTTTCTTCCCCATAGAAGATACCACTGCTCGAGTTTACAGAAAGGTCTGGGAAATGGCAGCATTCGCTGGGTTCTTAACTGGAAGGGAGGCTGCAAAATATATGAAACCAAGAGGTCATGGATCAATCCTATTCACCGGTGCTACAGCTTCTATTAGAGGTAGTTCAGGTTTTTCTGCATTTGCAGGAGCTAAATTTGCATTAAGAGCATTATCTCAAAGCATGGCAAGAGAACTTGGCCCAGAGGGCATTCACGTTGCACATATGATTATTGACGGAGCAATTGATACGCCATGGATAAAAGAAAATTTTCCAGACACATATGCACTTAAAGAAAAAGACGGTATCCTAAGCCCTGAAAAGATCGCTGAGACTTATTGGAACGTCCATTCGCAAGACAGATCGGCTTGGACACAAGAATTAGATCTTAGACCTTATTTAGAAAAATTTTAAAGGAAAAAATTATGAGTTTAAAAGACAAAGTTATTTTTATATCAGGTGGCAGCAGAGGCATTGGCCTAGAAATAGGAAAACGAGCTGCGCAAGATGGCGCTAAAGTAGTTTTGGCTGCTAAAACTGCAGAACCTCATCCAAAACTTGCTGGAACAATTTACTCAGCAGCAGAAGAGATAATTGCGGGTGATGCCTTACCAATGGTATGTGATATCCGTGACGAAGATAATGTTCGTGATGCAGTCAATAAAGCTGTTGAGCATTTTGGGGGTATAGATATATGTATCAATAATGCTTCAGCTATTCAATTAACAAATGTTACAGACACTGAAATGAAAAGATATGATCTTATGCATCAAATTAACGGAAGAGGTACTTACATGGTAAGTAAATACTGTTTACCGCATTTACTAAAAGCATCTAATCCTCATATTTTAAACCTAGCACCGCCTCTTGATATGAGTCCAAAGTGGTTCTCATGTTGGCTACACCATGGCTAAATACACTATGAGTATGTGCGTTTTAGGAATGGCTGAAGAATTTAAAGATCAAGGTGTTGCAGTAAATGCGTTATGGCCTAGAACTGCAATAGCAACTGCAGCTGTTCAGAATCATCTTGGTGGAGATGAAATTATGAGATTATCAAGAAATGTAGACATCATGGCTGATGCTGCTTATACAATTTTAACCAAAGACTCTAAAAGCTTTAGTGGTAATTTTTGTATCGATGACATAGTTCTTTATGAAGCAGGCGTCAGAGATTTTACCAAGTATGCAAATGTTCCTTTTGCAGAATTAATGCCTGATTTCTTTGTTCCAGATAATACTCCATTGCCAGATGAGGTAAAAAACAGCTAATTTGAAAGAATCACAGATTATAGAGTTAGCAGCTCAGTGCGGTTATGAGTGTGAAAGAGCTATAGCTCTTAAGTTGGAGGCAAGTGGAAGAGAGTACTGGAGATTAATTCATAACTCGAATCATTTAGTACTCTGTTTTTTAGATATATCAAATGGCGATCATCTCGAATTCTGTAACTTAGCAGATGCATTATCTTCACATGATGTAAATGTACCTAAAGTTTTACTTCATAGCCCAGAGCTAGGCATCACTATTCAAGAAGATCTTGGAGATGATGATCTCTTAGAAATTTTCACTAACAGCTAATAAAGAAGAATTAATATAATTAACCATGTATAGTTTCATTTTTTTCCTTTATTCTATTTTTTTAATATGCTTTATATATTTTGGATCACCATCTAACAATATTTCCATTTCAGAACAATTAATATCTAAGGCTGATTTTTTATTTTTAAATATAATTTCAATATAAAAAATCTTAGGGATAGCCCTAAACTCAATTGCCATTTTGATTTTGAAAGAAGGAATCTTATTGCCTCAAAAGCTAATGTAATTAGTGTTATAGATTTTCAAGACCTTTGTATAGGACCTATTGGAATAGATCTAGCTGGAATATTGCTAGACCACTATTTAACATTTGATGAAGCTTTTATAAAAGAATCTTTGGCATTTTATAAAACGAAATCTTCAGTAGATTTAAATGTTGATGCATTATTTGAGTGTTTTAGGTGGGGTGGTATTCAAAGAAATATGATAAACAAGGATTTAAAAGACTATATATAAATAATAATAGGTCTTTTAGGATTAAATGACTTACCCGTAATTTTGGATAATTTGATAAGTATTATCCCTAATGACTTGTCCTGTAAAAATCATTTAATTGATACAATTAAACCTAAATTAATAGAGAAACTCGCATCAATATGAAAGCAATGGTTCTTGCAGCAGGTATAGGCAAAAGACTGTTGCCATTTACTAAAGATATGCCAAAGCCTCTAATCGAAGTAGGAACAGAAACTCTACTTGATAGAAATATTAATAAAATTTTAGGTACAGGCATCACTGAAATCGTTATCAATGTCTCCTATCTTGGAGATATGATCGAAAAACATTTAGCTGAAAATTATGCAGATCTTGATATTACAGTTATAAAAGAACAATGTATTCTTGGAACAGGTGGCGGTATTTTAAATGCTCTTGAGCACCTTGGTGATGAGCCATTTCTTTTGATTAATGCAGACACCTATCATGAGATACCAATAGATAAACTTCCAACTAAGACTGCATCTGCCTACTTAGTCGGTGTTCCTAATCCAGATCATAATAAGCTTGGAGATTTCTCTATAAAAAATAATAAAGTTACTATTTCTGAATCTCATAATGAGCTCACATTTGCGGGAATATCCATTATCAATCCAATTATTTTCAAAACAAACCAATTCCCTAAAGCGCCTTTTGATATATGGAATTACGTACTCAAAGATCTCATTAACCAAAATAAAATTTCAGGCCATAAAGCTAGTGAATTATGGATAGATGTTGGGTCCCCTGAAAGACTTTCTCTTGCCATTAGTGCCCATAAAGAAGAGAATTAGCCAATGAGCGATAAGAAATACATAATTGCACCTTCAATTTTAGCTTCTAATTTTGCAACTCTTGGAGAAGAGGTTGTCTCTGTTTTAGCGGCTGGAGCTGACTGGATCCATTTTGATGTTATGGATAATCACTATGTTCCAAATTTAACCATAGGACCTATGGTATGCAAGTCTCTTCGAGACTACGGCATAAAGAATTTTATTGATGTTCATCTTATGATTGAACCTGTAGATGATTTGGCTGCAGCTTTTATTAAAGCTGGCGCTGATCTAGTTAGCTTTCATCCTGAAGCCACAAAGCATGTCCATAGATCTATTAATGCCATTAAAGATGCTGGCTGCAAGGTTGGACTAGCAATTAATCCAGGCACTTCTCTTAACGTACTTGAGGATGTAATTGAAGATTTAGATCTTGTATTACTTATGAGTGTAAATCCAGGATTTGGAGGTCAGAGTTTTATTGAAGGGCACTTTAAATAAAATCGCTAAAGTTCGCAAAATGATTGATGAAACTGGAAAAGATATTCGATTAGAAGTTGATGGGGGTGTTAACTTAAGCACTATTGCTGAAGTCGCTAAAGCTGGTGCTGATACATTTGTTGCTGGTTCTGCAATTTTTGGCACTGATAATTATGAAGACACCATCACAAATCTCCGCGCACAAATTTCTTAAATTTTTTTTAATCAGTAGTCTCGTCCTACCTGCTGTTTCCTATTCACAGAACCCAAAGTTGTAAACTTAAAATCAATATTACCTAATATTGAAGTAGCAGATAATTTTTCTTCTAGGAGAAGAGGGTTAATGTTTAGGTCATCACTTCAATCAAATACAGGCATGCTTTTTGTATGGGAAGACTACACTTCAAGATGTATGTGGATGAAAAATACTAAAATTCCTCTAAGCATTGCTTTTATGTCCAAAGAAAAAGAAATTTTAGAAATTTATGATATGGTTCCCATGTCTGAAGCAAGCACATGCTCTAAAAATAAAGCTGCTTTCGCTTTAGAAGTAAATAAAGGCTGGTTTAAAGAGCATAATATTTCCAGCGGACACATAATAGATTTTTAACATGACTACAAAAGAAGAGTATATAAATTATGCTAATTCAGCCTATTCAATAGTTCCTTTAACTAGAGAAATTGATAATGCTGGAGACTCACCTATTTCTTTATATTTAAAAATTTCAGGACAGCAAAATACCTTCTTACTAGAATCTGTGGAAGGAGGGGACAAGTGGGCTCAATATTCAATTATTGGATTTGGCTGAATCTGATTCTATAAAAATTTCAGGTTTAATTTGTCGTAATTTTAGTTATCATTATTCTAGAGATCCACTAAGCAGTATTCAAGATATTACCTCGCAAGATTCAGCACCTGAATTAGATGGAATGCCTAGATTTTATGGTGGTTATGTCGGATTTTTTGCTTATGAGAGTGCTCAATATGCTGAAGCTAGAATTGCTGATTTAACTGCGAAGAATTCGAAATTTAAAGATCATATGCCAGAAATATTTCTGATCAAGGCAGAAAAATTAATTGTTTATGACAACTTTGCTAATTCAAAAGTTTATTGGAAAATGAGAAAGATGTATATAAGGCTGAGTTAGATAAAATTGATAAAAAAGATGATAACTTCTGGCAATCCTAATGATGATTTTAAAAAGCCCACAGGAAGTCTTGAATTTAAATCAAACTTCACCAAGCCAGAATATCTTGATGCTGTTGATGTAATTAAGAGTTATATCAAAGAGGGTGATGTTATGCAGGTAGTTCTTGCCCAAGATTTTTGCTCAGATTTCCATGGTGATCCATTCGTTTTATATAGAGCAATCCGCAAACTTAATCCATCTCCATATATGTATTTTCTCAATTTAAATGACTTTGCAATAGTCGGCTCATCTCCTGAAATATTAACTCGAGTCGATAACAATAATATTGCAACTATAAGGCCTATAGCAGGAACTTCATCTGAAGAGGATAATTTGAATGAAAAAGATTTATTAAATGATCCAAAGGAAATAGCTGAACACTTAATGCTAATTGACTTGGGAAGAAATGATGTTGGTAAAGTTTCAAAAATTGGATCAGTAAAAGTCACTGATAAAATGATTATTGAGAAATACTCACACGTAATGCATATCGTTTCAAATGTTGTTGGCAGTATTAATAGCGATTTAAATTATATCGATGCTCTCAAAGCATCACTGCCTGCTGGCACTTTATCTGGGGCCCCAAAAATAAGAGCAATGGAAATTATTCATGAACTCGAACCAAGCTCTAGAGGAATTTATGGCGGAGCTATAGGATATATTTCTTGGAATGGCAATATAGATACAGCTATAGCAATAAGAACTGCTGTTATTAAAGATAATATTATTCATGTTGGAGCTGGAGCTGGAATAGTTGCTGATTCAGTGCCAGAAAATGAGTGGCTAGAATGTAAACAAAAATCCAAGGCATTTGTTGATGCTATGGAGATGATTTCATGATTTTAGTTATAGATAATTATGATTCCTTTACCTATAACCTAGTTCACTATATTGGAGAACTCGGAGAAGAGGTTATTGTAAAAAGAAATGATGAAGTAACGCTCCAAGATATAGCTTCGCTTAATCCAAATAAGATCGTAATTTCTCCAGGACCTTGTACCCCCAATGAAGCCGGCATCTCAATTGACTTAATAAAAGCTTCATCGGTTCCCATACTAGGAGTTTGTCTAGGACACCAATCTATAGGAGCAGCATTTGGTGGCAAGATTATAAAAGCTCCAGAAATATTTCATGGGAAACTCTCAGAAATTACTCATAGCAATAAAGATCTATTTAAAGATATTGATAATCCTTATTCAGTGGTTAGATATCACAGCCTAATCATCGAAAAAAGCTCATTACCAGATGAGTTAGAAATAACCTCGGTACTCAAAGATAATCCTGACATCATCATGGCAGTTCAGCACAAACAAAGACCAATTTACGGAGTACAATTTCATCCTGAATCCATAGAAACAGATTTTGGTAAAAAACTCATTCAAAATTTCTTAACATTATGATTGAAACTATTCTAAAAAAATTAGAAGCCAAGAAGGACTTAAAGTCTGAAGAGATGCAGTTTGCAGTGGAAAGCATAATGACTGGAAAAGTAGATGATAGCGATATTGAAAATTTCCTTTTAGCTTTAAATAAAAAGGGCATCAAAGAGGCAGAAATAACAGCTGCTGCTCAAGTTATGAAAGAAAAATCTTTAAGATTTAATTTGGGAGATGGAAGTCATATTGATACTTGTGGGACTGGCGGCACAGGGCTTCATACGTTCAACTGTTCTACAGCATCATCGTTTGTTGCTGCAGCCGGAGGAGCATCAATCACTAAGCATGGCAATAAGGCTATTTCTAGCAAGTCTGGCAGTGCAGATTTTTTAACAGCTGCAGGTGCTGATATTGGTCATGATAGAGAAAAACTTGAAAAAGTTTTTGCAAAGGTTGGATTTGTATTCTTATTTGCTCCTTTACATCATCAATCTATGAAATATGTCATGCCAGCACGACAACGTATAGGCCAAAAAACTATTTTTAACTTGTTAGGCCCCCATACCAATCCTTGTGGAGCTAAAAGACAGGTTCTAGGTGTTTATGATAAAAAATTACTTGAGACTTTTTCAGAGGTATCAAAAAATTTACATATGGAGCATGTCTTAATTGTCCATGGAGATGATGGCCTGGATGAAATAACTATTACGGGCTCAACCACAATTTCTGAACTTAAGAACTATAAAATTAATCAGTACAAAATATCACCAAAAGATTTTGGGCTTTCAACTGCAGACTTTAGTGAGATATCTGCTCAAACTCCTGAAGAAAGTTTGCTTTTAGTTCGAGAGGCCTTTGCTGGTGAGAAATCTGCAGTTCAAGATATGATTGCTCTTAATGCCGGTGCTGGTTTATATATAGCAAGAAAAGTCGAGTCTATTGCTGATGGAGTAGAGCTAGCTTTTGATTTAATGAATAGCGGCAAAGCAGCTGACAAGCTAGCAGCCTATGTAAGAGTATCAAATAGCTAATGACAATTTTAAATGACATTGTAAAAAATACTAAAGCTAAATTAGTTGAGAAAAAGGCAGCAGTATCTTTAGATGAAATTAAATTGCAGCTGAGCAGACTAGATCTTCCAAAGGGTAAATTTAAGGCAAGTCTTGCTGGAAAAGCAGAGGCTGTTATTGCAGAAATAAAGAAAGCTTCACCAAGTGCAGGGATTATTAGCGAGAACTTTGATCCAATCCAAAAAGCTCAAGAATATGAGGCTTTTGGGGCTGCAGCCTTATCTATTCTTACAGAAGAAGACTTCTTTTTAGGTAGTAATCAATACTTAGAAGACGTTAAAGCAATAACATCACTACCTATTTTAAGAAAAGATTTTATGGTTGATGAATATCAAATCTATGAAGCTAAATTAATAGGAGCTGACTGTATTTTACTCATCGCTAGCATTCTGTCAGATATAGAAATAACAGATTTTGTAGCTTTAGCTGATTTGATTGAAGTAATAATAAGGAAAAAGCAGCATTTTAATAATGCATTAATAGGAGTTAATAATAGAAACCTCAAAACATTTGAAGTTGATATTAATAACTCGGTGAATTTAAAAAATTCTTTCTCGGGTGATAATATTTTTATTGCTGAATCCGGTATTAAAAATAAAGATGATCTGAGCTATTTAAAAGAAAGAGGTATTAGTGTTTTTTTAATTGGTGAGAGTCTTATGAGGGGAAGCTTTTAAATATAAGTGCTTGTTGTTGTCATTACTTTTGCAGTAGCAGACATTATTTTTTTTGCTGGAATTTTAAGTTCTTCTCCACCATTATCAACAGCTTGCTGAGCATGAAGGTCTTCGTCTTCACGCATCGTTTTCAATATTTCAATTGTCTCTTTATCTTTAGGTGATATTTTATCTAAGTGCTTGTCTATATGTGCTACCACTTGCTTTTCTGTTTCTTCTACAAAACCCAAACTAACTTTTTCACCAAAATTACCAAAAACTGCTCCTATGGCAAAAGAGCCTGCATACCAAATTGGATTTAGGATTGAGCCTTTTCCATCTAACTCATCTAAGCGCTTTTTACACCAAATAAGATGATCTGTCTCTTCTTCTCCCGCTTCAATTAAATGTTTTTTTATTTCTGGATCCTTGCATACCATTGCCTGGCCTCTATATAGAGCTTGAGCTGCAACTTCCCCAGCTAAATTGACTCGCATCATTTGAATAGATAATTTTTTTTCTTTTTTTGTAAGCTCTTCAGAATTCTTTTCAGCAGGCTCAGCAGGATAGTTTCTATCTGTCCCAGTTTTTTTATTTGATAGAGTCTTTAGTGCAATATCAAATTCATTAACAATGTTATCTATAAAACTCATTTAATAACTTTAAAACCAATATCTTTTCTAGCAAAAAGCTCCTTCAAAAGAAACTGTATCCACTAAATTATAAGCTTTTTCTTGAGCTGCCTTTAAATCATCACCTAAAGCTGTGGCACAAAAAACTCTACCACCAGAAGTAAGTATTTTCTGATCATAAAGTTTAGTTCCGGCATGAAAGAGTTTCATATCTTCATCACTTGAAGGCTTAATAGTAACTTTATGATTCGATGCGTAGCTCTCTGGATAACCTGCGCTAGCTATAACAACTCCACATGCATGTTTGTCAGTCCACTTTATTTCATATGAATCCAATTGATCATCAATAGCAGCAAGGCATAATTGAACGAGGCTAGATTTCAGTCTGAGTAAAATAGGTTGCGTTTCAGGATCCCCAAAGCGACAGTTAAACTCAAGAACTTTTAACTCACCCTTGCTAATCATGACCCCAGCATAAAGAAATCCTAAGTAGGGCGAGCCCTCTGCAATCAAACCATCCATAGTTGGTTTCATGACTTCATTAAGAATTTTTTGATGCATACGCTCATCAACGATAGGAGCAGGTGAGTAAGCACCCATACCTCCAGTATTTTTACCCACATCTCCTTCTGACCAACAGCCTTATGATCTTGGCTTGTAGCAAGTGAAACTATTTTATCTTTACTAACTACAGCAATAAAACTAGCTTCTTCACCCTCTAAAAATTCTTCTAATCAACTCTACTCCCAGCTTCACCAAAAGCCTGATCTTTAAAAATACTTTCTAATGCCTCAACAGCATCCCCTTTGTTATTGCAAATAATGACACCTTTACCAGCAGCAAGACCATCAGCTTTAACAACTGTAGGATAATCAATATCATCAATGTGATTTTTTGAAGAATCATAATCATTAAACGAAGCATAGCCAGCAGTTGGTATGCCGTACTTAACGAAGAAGTCTTTTGAGAAAGTTTTAGAACCCTCTAATTGAGCTGCAGCTTGAGAAGGCCCAAAAGTATTAATGCCCTTACTTTGCAAATAATCAGTTAAGCCATTCACCAAAGGCTGCTCAGGACCAATAATTACGAGCCCAATATTTTCTTTTATACAAAAATCTTCTATTGCTTGAAAATCATTTGCATTAATTGAGATATTACTTAATTTTTGCTCCAAGGCTGTGCCAGCATTTCCTGGACATACAAATACTTTGGTAACTGAATCATCTTGTGCTGACTTCCATGCCAAAGCATGCTCTCTGCCACCTGAACCTATTACTAATACTTGCATTAGTGCCTAAAGTGTCTGGTACTTGTATATACCATAGCTATATTATTTTCATCTGCAGCAGCAATAACTTCTTCATCTCTAATGGATCCACCTGGTTGAATAATAGCTGCTATACCGCTTGAAGCAGCTTTATCAATTCCATCTCTAAATGGAAAAAATGCATCTGATGCCACAACAGAGCCAATCGTTAGCGGCTTCTCTAGATTAATTGCTTTAGCCATATCTTGTGCTGTAAATCCGACTCATCTGGCCCGCTCCAACACCGATCGTCATGCCCCCTTTACAATAGACAATGGCATTGGATTTAACATATTTTGCTACTTTCCAAGCAAACTGTAGGTCGTGCATTTCTGCTTCTTGGCTGTCTTTTAGTAACACATTTCAAATCTTCTTGTGGAACCATAAAAGTATCATCACTTTGAATTAATATTCCACCTGAGACTTTTTTTATAACTCCTGGATAAGGATCATCTTGAATAAGGTCAACTCTAAAATATTTATATTTTTTTTCTTAGCAAAGATATCAAGAGCACCTTCCTCGTAATCAGGCGCAATGACCACTTCAACAAACTGCCTACTATCTATTTCGGTAGCTGTTTTAGTATCCAGAGTTTTATTTAAAGCAATAATTCCACCAAAAGCTGAAGTAGGATCTGTCTTAAATGCTAAATCATAAGCATTAAAAATCGAATCAGCCTCAGCAACACCACAAGGATTAGCATGCTTAACAATCACACATGCTGGCTCACTAAATTCTCGAACACATTCCCATGCAGCATCTGCATCGAGTAAATTATTATAAGAAAGCTCTTTGCCTTGATGATTTCAGCATTAGCAATATTTTTATGTTCTAAATTAGCAAATGTTAAAAGGCTGCTTCTTGATGAGGATTTTCTCCATAACGCAGAGAGCTTTCTTTACTAAAAGAATAGTCTGGTAAATGTGATTGAGTTTCACCAGCTAAATAATTTGAAATCGCAGCATTGTAATCTGCCATAAGTGTAAAAACTTTTAATGAGAGCTCTTTCCTAAAATCGTAAGAAATACCATCCTGACTCTCCCACTCATTAATAAGTCTAGAATAATCTGAGGGATCAGAAACAACAGCTACATCTTTAAAATTCTTAGCAGCTGAACGAATCATAGTAGGGCCACCAATATCAATTTTTTCAATAGCTTCATCAAAAGAGCATCCTGATGCAATAGTTTCTTTAAATGGATATAAGTTAACAACCACTAAATCTATAGTTTCATAACCGCGTTCAGTTAGAACCTCCATATCTTGATCACGCCTTGCAAGAATGCCAGCATGAATCTTTGGATGAAGTGTTTTTACTCTTCCATCCATCATTTCCTCAAACCCAGTAAAATCTGATACTTCAATAACATTATCAGTTATTGCTTTAATAGCTTTATAAGTTCCTCCTGTAGAGAGAATCTTTACCTCTTGGGCAACAAGAAAATGAACTAGGGTATCTAAACCATTTTTATCAGATAAGCTTATTAATGCTGTTTTTGGTTTTATTGGCTTCATTTTAAAAGTCCATATTTTTTTAATTTTGTTCTAAGAGTTGCTCTATTAATACCAAGTATTTGAGAAGCTTTACTTTGATTTTGATTTACAAACTTCATAGTCGATATAAGCAATTGCGGCTCTACCTCATCTAAGACAAGTTTATACACATCGATAGGCATGTTTGTATCAAGTTGCTGATAATAGCGATTCATGGCTTTTCGAACCTCTTCTTTTAAAGGTTTTTTTGAATAGTCATCGAAAGATGTATTTTTTTTTGCCAAACTTAGTTTTTAAAAAACAGAATCCATAAGTTTACAGTTGATTAAAAAATGCTCAATAGCAAATTAAAGATTAATTAAAGTTTTTTTATCATCACCAAGAATAATTTCAATAATTTGATTATCTTCGACTGATAATCTAGTGCATGAAGTGTAATCTGGATAGAAGTAGAGTAATTTATTATTTTTAAGGACTGATGCCGCAATTGCATTTATCACCATAAAGTGACTAAAGATAATTGCATCACTATTAATATTTAAAAGGCCGCTCATAATATTATTCTGCCAAAGCTTTACTGCCTCAGGAAGCGCTGTGGTTTCTTGTGACATAACGCCTCTCAACCATTCTTGCTTTTCATGGCCAGGAATATTATTAGAAGGTATTTCAGAAAACTCATTTCGTATAACAAGATCTTTGTTGTATTCCAATCTGAGAGGCTGTGCTGTTTCAATGGCTCTTAGTTTTGGACTAGAGATAAATTTAAAATTATCAAAATTTTCTTTTGAAAGAGTCTCCATTAACTTTTCAGCTTGTTTTTTGCCATCATTACTTAAACCAGGGTCGGTGTGCTCACCAAATGATGCACTTGCTTCGCCGTGTCTTATTAAAAGTAAAGTATGAATAGCCATTTATAGAATTTTAATAGTTATTATAATGGTATTGTGAAAACTCATAGAATGTATTTTAAAAATTTAGCTAATATCAGTTCAGCTTTTAAGCTTGATCCTGCTCAGTCCTCGCACATAGCAACAGTGCTTAGATTAAAAGAAGGCGATATTATCGAATTATTTGATGGAGAAGGTTTGTCTTGTGAAGGCTAACATTACTGTTAGTTCTAAAAGAAATGCTCAACTAGAACTCATACCGTCATCAAAAGAAACACAAAATTTAAGTAATCAGCTAGTTGGAGTCCTTCCATATATTAAGAAAGATAATATGTCTTTTATGGTTCAAAAATTAAGTTATATGGAAGTCAAATTTTTTGCTTTAGATGAATCTTTAGAGGTTTTAAAAAAAGACTTATCTAAATTAAAAGACAAACTTCAAGAGGTAGCGATAGGAGCATGCAAACAATCTGGAATAAATTTTTTACCAAAGCTAGAGCATTGCGATGACTTGACAGAGGTTTTTAATAAACCATCCATAGCAGCATCAAATAATTTCGCATGTTTTTTTGATCTAGAAGCTACCAATCATTTATCTTCAAATGACTTAGCTGATAAAGACGAATATATTTTTATTACCGGCCCAGAGTCTGGTTTTTCTGATGAAGAAAGGTTTACCATGTTAGAAAAGAATATCTCTGTTAAATCATTGGGAAAAAATATTCTTAGAGCAGAGACAGCGCCGATAATTAGCGCTACTCTAATCCAATCCTTTTTAGGAAATATTTGAGTTTCATGAGCAATAAAATTTTATTTATAACAGATCCGGTATCTACACTTAATGTTAGTAAAGACACATCATTATTTATGGTTGAACATGCTCAAAGATTAGGTATTTCATCCTTCCAATGCGAGACAAGTGATATTTCTTTTCAAAACGCCTCTGTAAAGGCATGCGCATATGCAATTGAGTTAAAAGATAAAGAAATTCTTTTACAAGAAGCTAGTGAGGATATTAATCTTAAGGACTTTAAATGTGTATTTATGCGTAAAGATCCCCCAGTTGATCAAGACTATATGAATACACTGCATTTACTTGATTTAGCAAGTTCAGAGGGTGCAAATATCATCAATGATCCAAGTGCAGTAAAGAAATTTAATGAGAAGATATTTGCTCTATATTTTGCTAAATATATTGTTAGAAAAAACAATAAATCTCCTTTGGCCTTAGATCTTTCGCACAAGATTTTAATGAAATAGTTATCAAGCCCTTAAATGGCATGGGCGGAGAATCAATTTATAAATTAAACGAGATAGGCTCTGAAGAAGAAGCCATTATTGAGGACTTAACAAATCAAGGTTCAACCTCAATTGTAGGACAAGAATTTCTTCCTGAAATTTATGATGGTGACTTTAGAATACTTATTATTAACGGAAAACCATTTCAAAAAACTTTAGCAAGAATCCCCCAGGGTGGAAGTTTTAAAGGCAATCTAGCAGCAGGCGGGAAAGGGGTTGCGCAAGATTTAAAGCCACATCAAGAAGCAGTAGCAACTGAAATAGGCGAAGTCTTAGTTAAAAATGGAATTCTATTTGCTGGTTTGGATATGATCGGCAGCAAGGTAACTGAGATTAATGTAACAAGCCCAACTTGCGCAAGAGAAATATTTGAACAGACTGGAGAGGATCCTATTAAGGAATTGTTTGCTGATTTATGAGTTATGCAATTCTTAGCAATAAAAAAGTTAGAAGACGATTAGATATTGGTAAATCAACGTATATATCTATTGGAGTTCATCTTCTAGTAATTTTTGGAATTACATTTTCTAATATATATGATCTTCCAACTTTTGAAGATTCGCCCATTATTAATATTAGACTTGCCAATTCTTCTGTTGAGCAAGATGGCTTTTTAAGTATGAATGAAGAAGCTCTAGTGGATTTTCTCCAGAAACAGCAGATAGTATTGCTAAAAGAAAAGATATGCGAGCTGAAAGTTATAAAGTTAAAAGATTGGAAGCAAATTCAGACGTAAATTCCTCAGAAGCCTTTTATTTAAATGCTTGGCAAAGAAAAGTAGAAACTATAGGGGAGAGTGTTATTACTGCCTCTGATTATGCTGTATCTAATCAAACAGTCAGATTAATGGCCACGGTAGACTCATTTGGTAATTTATTAAAATCAGAGATTCTTATTTCCTCTGGTAGCAAGGAAACTGATAAGCTCGCATTGCAAATCTTAAAAGAGTCCGCACCCTTTAAACCTTTTAATGATGACATGCAAAAAGGCTATAAGATTCTAGAAATAGTTAGAGATTGGAACTTTGGTGGTTAGAAGAATATGCAAATACTAGCTTTCGATTTTGGTACCAAGAAAATCCGATTCTGATAATCCTGATGGATTAACACACATACCATTAAAATTTAAAATGGATTTTTAATTATAGAAATAAAATAAATTGGCCTGAGATTGAAGAGGTGCTAAATGAGTGGAAGCCAGAATTAATTTTAGTAGGCAAACCTCTTAATATGGATGGAACAGAAAGTGATATTATGAAAACTGTAGAAAGTTTTGTGAAAAAACTCACAAAAATATCAAAAATAAAGTGTGAATATGTGGATGAACGACTTACTAGTTTTGAAGCAAGAGAAAAGGTAGCAGATATAGGCTCTACATTAGTAGATGCCCATGCAGCTAAAATTATATTAGATAACTGGTTCAATAAAAGTGTCGATACCCTCTAGTTTTATAGATCAAATTCTTGATCAATCCGATATAGTCGACATTGTTGGCAGAAGAATACAGTTAAATCAAAAAGGTCAAAATTTTTGGTGCTTATGTCCATTTCATGACGATAAGAAGCCCTCAATGGCTGTTAATCAAGACAAGCAATTTTTTTATTGTTTTGTCTGTAACGCTTCTGGAAATTCCATACATTTTTTAAGACGTTATGAAAATCTTGATTTTGTAGATGCTGTTGAGACTATTGCTTCAAGAGCAGCAGCAAAAGCTAAAGAAACAAAAGCTAAAGAAACTAAGGCTAAAGAAATTAACGATGAAGCTAATACGATTTACAAGAGCACATTGAAATCTTCTGATGGAGCTGAGGCTGTTAAATATTTAAAGAATAGAGGGATTTCAGGAGAGACAGCTGCATTTTTTAATCTTGGTTATGCAAAAGACGGATGGACAAATTTGTATGACAAAGTTTCAGCAAAATATCCGAAACCAGATATTTTAGAGTCAGGACTTTTTAGTGTAAAAGGCGAAAAACAATTTGATCGTTTTAAGGGACGAGTTATATTTCCTATTTTAAGTATGAGTGGTCGTACTTTGGGTTTTGGAGGCAGAATTTTAACCAACGACAAAAAGGCTGCTAAGTATTTAAATTCTCCAGAAAGTGATATATATCACAAAAGAGTTTTATATAATTTACATCAAGCAAAAAAATATAAGGAATCAAAAAACATTCTATATATTGTTGAAGGTTATATGGACGTAATAGCATTTGCATCAAAATGGAGTTAAAAATGCTGTCGCATCACTTGGGACTGCAATAACTGCAAAGCATGTCTCAAAACTTATGCGGTATGCAAAGAATATATATGTAGCATTTGATGGAGACCTTGCTGGCCGAAAAGCAGCATGGAAAGCTGTTGAGAACGCATTACCTATCTTAAGAGAAGATGTAAAAATAGGTTTTATCTTTTTAGAAGAAGGCTATGACCCAGATAGCTATATCAACGAAAAAGGCAAAGAAGCTTTTCTTAAACTTCTAGATAACAATATTTCTTTTTCTAAATTCTTTTTATCAAGAATTAAAAAAGTTGATGACCTTGAAACTATCGAAGGAAGATCTAAGGCTGCTAAATTTGCTATACCTTTAATTAATAGCATTAATAATGAAACCCTGAAACAGGCTTATATTGAAGAAATTGCTTCAATATGTAGATTAGACTTTGCGAGTTTAATCTCTTCGAATACTCAAAAACCCAGAAATATCCCAGCTCCAAGTGAGGCAGGTTCCAAGGAGGAGAACAGTGGTTCGCTTTTAGCAAGAAAGGCTATTGTAGGAATTTTTACAGCACTAATTCAGTATCCGCATCTTGCAAAAGATAGAGCGTTTGAATCTATTCATAATAATGAAAAGTTTTTGTTTCTTTTAGAGGTACAAAATAAAAGTGGAAATATTAGTAATGCCTCTATTGTTTTTGAAGACGATAAGGTCTTTTCTGAATTATCGGGTATTTGGGATTACGTTGAAATAGCTTTAACAGAAGAAAATGCTTTAAGCATGTTGCAGGACTGTTTACATAGTTTTGTAAAAAAACAAAAAGATAGAGAGGAAATCTTAAAAGAAAAGTATAATATGCAGCACATTTCATCAGCCGAAAGAAGAGAGCTTCAACAGTTCATTTTAAAGAAAGCTGAATTAAGTGAAGAAGACACAGCTTTATTGAAAAATTTAAGCTCAAAAAGAGATTGAAAATTAGTAATTTATCCCAACATAGATAAGACTAAATATACGGAGATTCAGTGGACAAACTTAGCAAGAAAGGCTCAAAGATATCTGAACTGATTGAAAAGGGCAGAGAGCAAGGTTATTTAACATATGCAGATGTTAATGATCACTTGCCTGATGATATTTCCGATCCAGATCAAGTAGAAGAAATTATTGGAATGATCAATGATCTTGGTCTTCAAGTTCATGAAACAGCTCCTGATGCCGATGACCTATTACTAGCTGAATCTGAAGATTCAGATGACGTTGCTTTAGAACAAGCTGCTGCAGGCATTAGCAGCTGTAGAGAATGAAACAGGAAGAACAACTGATCCTGTAAGAATGTATATGCGTGAAATGGGAACTGTTGATCTTCTTACTCGTGAAGGCGAAATCGAAATTGCTAAAAGAATTGAAGAAGGCATGAGAGATCTTCTTAACGCCAGTGTTCCATATCCAAAGACAGTCGAATTTGTAATCGATTACCATCAGATGGTAAAAGATGGTGAGAAAAAGATTAATGATCTTTTAACAGGCTTTTTAGAAGAGATGGAAGAAGTTCCTTCAGCTGGTCCTGGAAGTGAAAGAGCTAAAGCCGAAGAGGATGATGATGAAAAACCTACTGGTCCTGACATGGAAGAAGTCCAAAGAAGAATGACCAATCTGAAACGTCAATATAATAAAACTCTTAAAGTTATTGAATCAAAAGGACGACACTCAAAAGAAGCAAACGCAGAATTCAAGAAAGTTGGAGAGATTTTCCAATTTCTAAAATTTAGTCCAAAAATGTTTGAAGAATTAGCTTCAATCGCTAGATCTGGTTTGAATGAAATTAGAGAAAGAGAAAAAGCTATTCAAATGTTAGTTGTTAGAAAGGCAAGAATGCCAAGAAAAGATTTCTTAGCTACTTATACAGATAACTTAACAAAAGTTAGATGGGTAGATTCTTTAATGAAAGAGAAAAAGTATAAAAAAGATTTTTACAGGTAGTGAAACAGGATGTTGTCATTGCTCAAAAAGAAGTTATAGCTTTAGAGAAAGCAGTTGGCTTAAGCGTTAAAGAGATTAAAGAAATTAATAGAAGCATGTCTATGGGTGAAACCAAAATGCGAAGAGCTAAGAAGGATATGGTTGAGGCTAACTTAAGACTTGTTATATCTATTGCTAAAAAATATACAAACAGAGGACTTCAGTTCTTAGATTTAATCCAAGAAGGAAATATTGGTTTAATGAAGGCTGTTGATAAATTCGAATATAGAAGAGGTTATAAGTTTTCTACTTATGCTACTTGGTGGATTAGACAGGCTATTACAAGATCAATTGCTGACCAAGCAAGAACGATTAGAATACCTGTGCATATGATTGAGACTATTAATAAGCTTAATAGAGTATCAAGACAGATGATGCAGGATATAGGAAGAGAGCCTACACCTGATGAGTTAAGCAAAGAGCTAGATATGCCTGAGGATAAAGTTAGAAAGGTATTAAAAATAGCTAAAGAGCCTATTTCAACAGAAACTCCAATTGGCGATGATGAAGATTCGCAGTCTAGGAGATTTTATTGAAGATACTGTTATTGAGTCACCATTACAAAATGCAACTGAGGATAGTTTGCACTTTGCTACTGATGACGTCTTATCTTCTCTTACAGCAAGAGAGGCAAAAGTTTTAAGAATGAGATTTGGTATTGGAATGAATACTGATCACACCTTAGAAGAAGTTGGAAAACAATTTGATGTAACCAGAGAACGTATTAGGCAGATCGAAGCTAAAGCGTTAAGAAAATTACGTCATCCTAGTCGATCAAGTCATCTTAAGAGTTTCTTAGACGACTAATCTTAGGGCCTGTAGCTCAGTTGGTTAGAGCAGTGGACTCATAATTCCTTGCTACAACTCTAAACCCCCATTCCTACAGTGTTTATAGCCATGCTATATTTAGGTGTGTCAGTTTTTTTGCTACACACTTAGTTCATATACATGCTGATTGTGTCCACGGAGCAGGTTACAGACGAGTGGGGTCGAGTATTACAGAATCTAATATTTATGCGCAAGCGATGTTGGCCCTTCGGAAACAGTAACTAGAATTTAGAACAAGAGATTGAAGAAGTTTATACTGGACGATACTTGGCAAGATTGTTGTGATTCAGCAACAGATAATTGGGATTATGATCTAAGCTATATTTCCAAAAGATGACAATGGAAGCTTTGGGGCTACAGAAAAGACCTAATAAATGTAAAACAAAAAGTTGATTTAAATTGGGAAGATTTCAGCGAAGATCAAGCAGATAAAATTATTGAATATTATGATGATCTTTGGGGGCAAAAGATGATGGCTGGTTAAAATAATATAGCCAAATACTTTCTCTTATCATATATAAATTCATACAAATAAAAGTATTATTCGCTTATAATCATTCAGCTTTTATACATAGCATGATAATAAAAGCAGTGTGTTAAGGTGTGCTACAGTTTTTAACACACTAAATTTTGTAGAAATAGTGCTGGAATGCACTTTACACAACAAGGGCCTGTAGCTCAGTTGGTTAGAGCAGTGGACTCATAATCCATTGGTCGGAGGTTCGAGTCCTCCCGGGCCCACCATTTTATTTCTTCAGAGCTTCTTGAGCTCTTCTAAAACCTCAAGAATAGATATCTTATTGGAATAATTAATAGTTTGATGTGCTTTTGCATCTGCTACTTCATGTGTTAGTTTGCTATATTCTTGACGAGATATCGGAGGCTTTATAGCTCCAAAGGTTAATTTTTCTATAAATAACGTACAATTTTTAGTTGGAAAATCTCAATGATATTGACCACAATTCTGAGATTTCAGCTAATATATCTCCATCAAAATTATCTGAAATCCAAACCCCATCGATATTTTCTAAACATAAGACCATTATTTGTCAATTCCATAATACCCTCATCTTCGTCAACGAAATGCCATATTTTTTGCATCAAGGACTCTAATACACCGTAATGGTCTTTATTATCCTCATACATTTCATCCAATTCATTAAAATCAATATGTTTATGTACTGAATTTTCAAAATCAATACTAAAAAAACCTCCATCATTTACCCCACCTCCGGCATAACCATAATAGGCACCTAGGCAATAATCCCCTTTAGCGCCAGGTAAAAATGTAGTAAATATTGCAGTTGTTACTTGATTCTCATAAGTTGAAAAAAGCAATTAATTTGGAAGGTTATTGCAAATAATTTAAAAATTTAGTCCTCTACTTTTATAATTAATCAAATATATAAATAATAATGCATAACTTATGCAAGTCAAAAAATTAAAGATTTTATTAAAAAAACAGTGATTTACTTATTTTTTGTTTACTTCAGCGTAGACTTCACTACTTCCATCTTTGTTGAGAAGAAGAACTTCATAAGGCATAAAGCGATCACCAACTTCCATGCCTGGAGAGCCTAAAGGCATTCCAGGGACTGAAAGGCCAATTGCATTGGGATGGTCCTCTGAAAGAAATTGAGTTACATACTTGCTTGGTACATGACCTTCAAAAATATAACCATTGGAAGATACACCAGTATGACAAGATCTATATTCAGGTTTAATTCCTAACGTCTCTTTTAATTCTGCTAGATTTTTATGATTTTGAACATCAGCCATAAATCCATTACTTTCAATATGCTTTACCCATGCTTTACAGCAACCACATGTTGCAGTTTTATGAACTACTATCTTGAGGTTTTGATGAACCATAAGCATTAAAGAGTTATTTTTATTAGAAATTTTAGTTAAATACTCGGTATGTCCATTAAACTCGAAATTTTTGCTTTGAATTGTATTTTTATCAATTGGTGCAGTTACTAAACAATCAATTTTATTTTTACAAATCAATAAAAAACCATATTTAACAACAATAAATTTTGATTTACAAAATCAAAAAAAAGGCGTAAATTTATTGAAAGCTTCTTATTAATATATATAAAAAGCAGTTAAAAGTTATAAATTACGGGGGAGTAAATATGACAAATCCAAATCATCCTAGTGTTGATCAAAGTGATAGAGTGGTACCAATTAATCTGAGACAAAGCGGTCGCACGCCTGTTCAGATGTTGATTTCAACCCGAGTCAGAAAGTCACCTTTTTGGCATCTATCTCACGAAGCAGGTTGCTGGAGAGCAACTGTCTATAATCGTATCTATCACCCAAGAGGCTACATTAAACCTGAAGATGGCGGGGCGATGGTGGAGTATGAAGCTTTGGTTAATCGAGTCACTATGTGGAACGTTGCTGTTGAAAGGCAGATAAGAGTTAAAGGACCAGATGCAGAGGCTTTTACTGATTACGTAATCACGCGTGATGCTACTAAAATAAAACCAGGTAATGGTAAATATGCAATTCTATGTAACGACAAAGGAGGAGTTCTTAATGATCCTGTTATTAAGATTAACAGATGATGAATTTTGGTTTTCAATTTCAGATAGTGATTTATTGCTATGGTTGCAAGGCGTCAATGTTACTAAAAAATATGATGTAATTATTGATGAGATTGATGTATGCCCTGTCCAGATTCAAGGGCCTCTTTCAGAAGATCTTATGGCTAAATTAGCTGGTGAAGAGCTTAGAGATGTTCCTTATTATGGAATTATGGAAACTCAAATTGGTGGTGCAGATGTTGTAATCAGTCAAACTGGTTTTACTGGAGAGAAGGGTTATGAAATTTATGTTCGTGATGCTCATGAAAATGCTGAAAAAGTATGGAATGCAGTTCTTGAGGGAGGAGAAGAGTTTGGCTTAATGGTCATAGCTCCTGCTCATCATCGTCGAATAGCAGCTGGTATTTTATCTTGGGGTCAAGATTTAGATCATGAGACTTCTCCTTTCCAAGTTAATCTGAGTTATCAAGTGCCTCGAAACAAAGCAGCCGATTACATCGGCAAAGAGGAGCTTGAAAGACAACGCTCAGTTCTTGATGCTGGAGAATCCTCCATTTAAAATGAAAATGGTTGGAATCACTTTAGGCGGAAAAGAAATAACAGACTATGCACCTGATTTTTGGTTGGTAGCAGATCCTGATGGAAATGATATGGGTTATGTTACTTCTCCTTGGTGGTCTCCAGAATTAGGCACAAATATTGCTCTTGCATGGGTGCCATGTACTTCGTCAGAGGTTGGAACTAAATTATTAGTTAGATTGCCTGATGAATATTCTGAATCTCCTGGAGTTCCAGTTGCGGGCGAAATTGTTGATGTGCCTTTTAGAGAGTCTGTTACTCCTAATAAGCGTGAGGTTCAATCAGCCAAAGGGTTAGACTTCGCTGACTAAAAAACTTAAGTAATTTCTCTTGTGTGCTCACCTAAATTAGGTGCACCTTTTGATTTTTCAGTTTTACTTTTTGAAAACTTAATTGGCATACCAATAGCCTTACTTTTACCTGCTTTTTTATTATCAACTTCAATTATCATTATAGGTTTGAATTAAATTGGCGATAACAAATGCTGGTAAATCAACCACTAGAAAGACAAGTGCACCACCAAATCTGCTAATAGCGGTAAAAATATAACCATTTAAACGCTTTTCGTGTTTAACAGAACTAACTAGATATAAGCTATAAATACTTAATACTAAAATTACCCACTGCCCGTATTGTAAAAAATTTTCTATCATTACTTCATCTTAACAAAGCAGCATAGTCTATCAATATATTTTATTTATACTAAGTCATATGGCATTATTGTTATTAAATAGGGAGACGAAATATGGAACGATATGATAATTTTAAGGACTTTTATCCTTACTATCTAAGTGAGCATGATAATAAACATACAAAGCTTTTACATTTTATAGGCACATCAATAGCTATATTTTTCTACGTAAGATTTTTTGTGACTTTTGACTTTATGTTCTTACTTTACTCTTTACTTGTCTGGATATGGTTTTGCTTGGGTAGCTCATTTTTTTGTTGAGCATAACAAGCCAGCTACTTTCACATATCCCTTTTATAGTTTGCTAGGCGATCATGTTATGTACTTTGAGATCCTAAAAGGGAAACATAAAATTCTTTAAAATTTATTTGTTATAAAGGAGATCTATCATCTTTGACCTAGCTGTTATTGGAGCTGGTGTTGTTGGCTTATCTATTGCTAAATATTGCAGCGAACTAGGCCATGTCCGTTGTAGTTATCGAAAAAGAATCAAGAGCTGGAGAAGGGGTCTCATCTCGAAACTCTGGTGTCATTCATGCAGGAATGTACTATCCAAACAAATCGTTAAAAACACAATTTTGTATATCTGGTAATGCTCTGCTTTATAAATATGCAGAACTTAAGAATATTAACCATAGAAAGATTGGGAAATATATTATTGCCACCGAAGAGCATGAATTAGGTAAGTTAAAAAATATCTATGATCAAGGTATAACTAATGGTGTAAGTTTAAAAGCTTTGCTCAAAAGATAAAATACAGTCTATATATCCTGATTTAAAGGTAGAAGGAGCAGTTCATTCTCCAGAGACAGGAATTATCGATGTTCCCGAATTGATTACTGCTTTAGAGGGAGATATCCAGCATAACCAAGGAGTTGTTTCCTTAAATACCTCATTTATCTCTGCTAAAAAATCTGAAAATAATTTTGAGATTATTTGTAATGATGGAAATAATTTTAGTATTAATGCCAAAGTCTTAGTTAATTCCTCAGGGCTTTATTCAGATATCACTTCAAAAAAAATACAACCACTTGATCAAAAATATAATTCGCCTATTTATTATGCAAAAGGACATTATTTCAAATACTCTGGGCCCCATCCATTTCACTCGCTTGTATATCCTTTAGCTTCAGAATTTAGTTCCGGGTTACATGTTGGTTTTGATATGGGTGGTCAGATAAGATTTGGTCCCGATGTTACATGGGTTAATGTTATAGATTTTTCATTTGATGAGTCCTTAAAGGATTATTTTATAAATTCTATACATAATTATTGGCCAGATATGGATCCAGATAAATTACAACCTGACTATGTTGGAATAAGACCTAAATTACAAAACTCAAATGAAAAAATGAAAGATTTCTCTATTCTTGGGGCACAAGATCATGGAGTAGATGGTTTAATTAATCTTCAAGGAATTGAAAGCCCTGGCGTTACAAGTTGTCTTGCAATAGGACAATATGTTGCTGAACTGGTTTAGTTTAATTCTTTAAATGTATGAGCAAGTCTTGCTTAAATTGATCCAATATTTCTTCTTCTATTAAGTGCCTCATATTAGGTATCACTATTAATTTACTGTTTGGAATTAATTTCTCCATTCTATAAGCATTTTTTACATCAATAACAGGATCTCTTTCTCCATGAATGATCAGAGTAGGAACTTTAATAGCCTTCACTCTTTTGATTCTATTTTTTGAAGCAAGAATTGCAAGAAGTTGCCTAGCATAACCAAATCCATCAGCCTTATCTTTTGCTCGATTATAATTAGCTATTACATCTTCACGAAATTCATCAGTATCTAAATCTCTGCCTTCCATACCAATTAAGGAAACCCATTTAATTTCTCTTTGATAAACATCATCTAGAGTTGGATTATTCATTTTTGATCTTTGCAGCATTACATCCTGAACTTCTCTTGTAGGGCCATTTAGTGGCCCAGGCACTGATGCAGTTGATGCAATAAGAGTGAATGATTTAACTCTATCGGCAAACATAGAACAAATAATTTGCCCAATCATACCTCCCATTGAGGTTCCTAAGATATGCGCCTTATCTATACTTAATTTATTCATCACACTAATACCATCTTTAGACATATCATCAAGGTTGTATTCAGATTTCATAGGTAAACGAAAGTAATAACGAAGGTAATCTAAAATAAAAGCAGGCTTCCCAAAAAATCTTGAAGACAAACCAGCATCTCTATTATCGTAAGTAATGGGCCTATAGTTATTTTCGATTAAAAAATCAATTAAATGAGCAGGCCAATGAACAAGTTGAGCACCAAGGCCATGAACTAAAAGAATTGGTTCAGCACCTTCAGGACCATAATCGCGATAGGCAATTTTAACTCCATTTTCTTCTGCATAATCTTCTTGATAATTCATAGCTACAGTCTTACATATTTTTCATATGCAACGTATATGTTTTTGATATACATTAAGTATAAATATAAAAACTGAGTGGAATATGAATACTAATATCGTCAGCAACAAAATTAGAGCAGCTTATGGAATAGGTGATTATGCAATTTGTCTTTATTGGAGTGGAGTTGGACTTTACCTTCTATATTTTTATACAGATATTGTTGGCATTTCACCCTTAATGGCTGGTTGGATTTATGCCTTAGGAATAGCATGGGACGCTGTAACTGATCCTTTTATGGGTTATATGGCAGAGAGAACTAGAACTAAGATGGGAAGCTATCGTCCTTATATATTTTATGGCTCTATCCCCTTGGCTTTATCTTTTGTACTTTTATTTTGGGTGCCGCCATTTGAAGGAACATATTTATTCATATTTTTATTAGCCGTAAATTTAGTTCATAGAACTTGCTTTACTGTTGTTAGTGTTCCTTATTCATCTCTTACTGCGCGCATAACAGATGATAGTGACGAGAGAACCAAACTTACTACAGCTAGAATGCTAGCTGCTTCATTTGGAACCTTAACTATTTCAGCCTTAGGTTTCCCAATTGTCTTATGGTTTGGAGGAGGAGTTGAGTCACTTGGATTTATATTCCTTGGAATAATAGCGGGCTCAATAGCGGTATTAATTTTAAGTATCACAGTATTTTTTGTTAAAGAAAGAAGTTTTGAATTTTCAGCAGCTGAGCTACCTAGTTTTATTAAGGTCTCTAAATCAGTAGCTAATAATTATCCTTTTTGGATAGTGTTTAGTTCAATTTTAATTTTAATTTCAACCTCACTTATGTTTAACAATAATTTAATTTATTTTGTTAAATACTCCTTAGATCTCCATGCATACCAAGGTTTAATTTTAGGCGTTAGCAGTGCAAGCTCTTTCTTATCAATTCCTTTTTGGGCATATGCTGCTTTAAAGATTGGCAAGAAGAGATCATGGATGAAGTAACCAGGGTTTTCTAATATTTTATTTTTATCTATAACAAAATTAAATGAACTCTTATATATCTTAGCTTTTATCGGTATTGGTAACGGCGCAACGGGTATTTTATTTTGGTCAATGCTGCCGGATACAATTGAATACGGAGAATGGAAGTCAGGCATAAGAACAGAGTCTTCTCTGTATGGCTTTATGACCTTTGCTCAAAAAGGTGCCATAGCTATAGCTGCTCTTATATTGGGTATAGCACTTACAAAGATTGGCTTTGAACCAAACCAAGTTCAAACTGAAGAGACGTTAGCTGGATTGAAGTTTTTAATGTCATGGATACCTCTTACTGGGGTTTGTTTGAGTTTTGTATTGGTATATTTCTATCCAATTGATAAAGCTTTCCATGAAAAACTAATACAAGACATACAAGAGAAGAGGCTTCTAAATGAATAAAGTTAAATGGGGAATTATTGGTTCTGGAAATATAGCTAATGCTTTTGCTCATTCAGTTAAATACTGTCAAGACTCTGAATTGGTTAGTATCTTTGGAAGAAATGAAGAAGCAGTTAAACAATTCTCAACTAAGTTTGCTATAAAGCCATATACAAATCTTGATACCTTTTTTTCTTCAGATCAAATAGATGCTGTCTATATAGCAACTCCTCACAGCTCTCATTTTACATATTCATTAGAGGCAATAAAAAATAGCAAACACATACTTTGTGAAAAACCTTTGACGATGAATTATTTAGAAAGCATGACTTTATTAAATTTAGCAAAAGAAGCTAAAGTTTTCTTGATGGAGGCATATATGTATCGCACTCATCCACAAACTTTTAATATCTTAGATCATCTAGATCTTTTTAAAAATACTCAAGAGAAGATTTTTATCGAAAGTTCTTTTGGCTTCTCTGCAGAACTGTCCCAAAGAGCATCGTTTAAGAAATCCATTATTAGGTGGAGGTGCAATTTTAGATGTTGGATGCTACCCATTATCAATGGCTAAATTAATAGCAGGTAGCCTTCAAGGTATGCCATTTGCTGATCCTGAAAGTATTCATGCAACCGGCAGACTAGATGAAACTGGTGTTGATCTTCAATCAGAAGCGCATTTAGTTTTCTCAGATAAAATTGAAGCAAAAATTAGTTGTGCGATAGATGAGGAGTATTCAAATGATCTTAAAATTAAAAATGGAGATATAGAATTAGTTGTTGAACAGCCATGGCATTGTGGGCAATTTCAAGATGGAAATTCATCTATCAAAATCTTTGATTCAGGAATTCTAGTTAAAGAAGTTCCATATGTTGATGAGGTTGGTTTATTCACTAGAGAAATTGATCATGCATCTAATTGCATTCAAGAAAAGAAACTTGAATCTAAACTTGTCTCTCATGCGGATACACAAAGTAATATGCTTTGGCTAGATAAGTGGAGGCAGGAACTACAAATCAAGTGCCCATATGAAACTTTAGATAACTCACCGATACCAACTTCTAAATTTTACTTAATGCAGAAGCCTCAATTTAAAAATACTAATATTACAGGTATTGAAAAAACTGCATCAAGATTAGCTTTAGGTTGTGATAATCAAACTTCAAGCTTGCACGCTTTTACTATGTTTGATCATTTTTATGGAGCAGGCGGCAGAATATTTGATACGGCTTATATTTATAATAATGGGAAGGGCGATAAGTATTTAGGTGATTGGATTAATTCAAGAAATCTAGAGAAAGATGTAATTGTAATAGGCAAAGGGCGCACATACGCCTCAATGTGAGCCACAATTTATCAGGCCGCAAATTATAGAATCATTAGAACGTTTAAATATTCAAACTTTAGATATTTTTTGTCTGCATAGAGACAATCCAGACATACCTGTTTCTGAATTTATGGATGCATTAGATGAAGTTAAGAGCGAAGGGTTAATAAATCTTGTAGGTGCTTCAAATTGGCAGCTAGAGCGTTTCTCAGAGGCACGAGACTATGCTAAATCAAATAACAAAGAGCCTTTCACAGCTTTAAGTAATAATTTTAGTTTAGCTGAGATGGTCGATCCTGTTTGGCCTGGATGCGTTGGCGTTAACAACGAATATATTAAATACCTTATAGAAAATCAGATCATGTTATTTCCTTGGTCAAGCCAGGCTAGAGGCTTCTTTATTAAGAAAAAAGAGATTACATCTAATGAACATTTTTCAAATCCTTCTTTAGAAGAAGAAATAAGAGTTTGGCATAATGAAAAAAATCTAAAAAGAAGAGCTAAATGTTTTGAAATAGCTGAACAAAAAAACCTTCAACCTATTCAAGTTGCCCTTGCATATGTAGTGCAAAAATCTTCTTTAATATTTCCTTTAATTGGACCTAGAACTATTTTTGAGACCAATAGCTCGATTGAAGCTTCTCAAATTAATTTAAGCGATCAAGAGATGAAAGATTTATCTATAGATTAATAGTTGTTTGAAGAAGAATATTCTCTGCTGAGGAGCCAATTAATATTTCATAAGATCCTGCTCTTACTTCCCAGCTTCTTTTAGCCACGTTCCATGAAGAAAAATTTCTTGAATTCAAATTAATTTCAATACTAGATTCATCATTAGGATCAAGCATTATCTTACTAAAACCTTGCAAAGTTTTCACAGGCTCAGAATCATCATCAGTTTTAAAACCAACATAACACTGCGCAGTTTCTACTCCGGCTACTTGACCAATATTTTGAATTGAGAATTTACAAGACACTTTTTTTTCAACCTGAACATCGATTTCTAAATCAGTATACTTAAACTCTGTATAAGAAAGACCATGCCCAAAAGAGAAAAGGGTCTGGATATTTTTTTTGTCATACCATCTATAACCTACTAAAAGCTTTTCATCATAATTCATCTGCAAGTCTTTGCCTGGATATGAGCTGAAGGCAGGCGTATCTTCAATATTTTTAGGGAAAGAGGTTGGCAATCTCCCGGAAGGGTTAATTACTCCAGTTACAATATCAACTAAAGCATTGCCAAACTCTTGGCCTGCAAACCAAGTTTGAATAATTGCTTTTGCATCATCAACCCAAGGCATTTTTACTGGCGAACCTGTATTAAGGACAACTAAGGTATTAGGGTTAACTCTTAAGACCTCTTCAATGAGGTGATTTTGATTAACCGGTAAATTGAAGTCACTCCTGTCATTGCCTTCTGTTTCCCAATCTGAATTTGTACCAACAATTAAAATTACTTGATCAGCTGCGCTTGCAACTTCTAAAGCTTCATCAAACAAATTTACTTTATCTGGTGCTTGGCATCCAATATAAATTGCTGGGAAATTACCCTCAAATTTATACCTAATCTCAATTGATAGGTTTTACCTTTGATAAGATCAACTATTGCTTTTTTTGAATCCGAACTAAATGAAAAGAATGCCTCTCCAGGAGAGGTTTCTGTCCAGTTATCAATAAGCTCCTCACCATCAATTAAAAGGCGCGCTTTACCAATACCAAATATTTCAAATTCATGTTGACCAGAAATATCTGGAGTATATGCACATGAGAATCTTACAGAAATATCAGGCCTCTCTAATTTTGCAATGACATCTTTAGCAAACCCCTCAAATACCCAGAATTTGTTGCCTACTAGATGTTCTTGCATGACTAAATTTTCATCAAAGTTAGAACCTTCAAAATACTCAACTAAAAAACCTTCTTTATTGTCCATAAGTATCCTTCATTTACTCTTGGAAGAAATTTATGAGTATGACAACCTTTTGCATAAGAGATATTCGTATGATCTCCTAACTTATTTTGAAATGCCTCTAATGGATGAGCTTGATAATGAGGTCTAAGGCTCGCACTTCCTCCACCAATTATCTGAGCTTCCTTGGCATTTGGACCAATAATTGCAAGTTTTTTAATATTTGATTTTAAGGGCAGTAGATTATTATTTTTAAGCAACACCATTCCACCTGCTGCAGCTTTTTTAAGAAGTTTTCTATGCTTCTCTGTATCATGACTTTCCTCGGGTTTGTTATCTGGATTTTCAAATCTCTTTGTGAAACTAGCAATTTTTAAAATTCTTCTCACCTTGTCATTAATTAATTCTTCTTCAACTTTACCTTCACTTACAGCAGCAAATAATTTATTACCCCAGACATGACCTGGTCCAGGCATTTCAAGATCTAATCCACCATTAGCATTCTCTTCAGTTTCTAGTGCTGCACCCCAGTCACTCACCACATAGCCATCTTAATCTCCTCTTTAAACGCAAGTTTTTTCTTACGTATATCTCTATCCTCATCTAGCTCTTCGTCGTAAAGGTAGTCTTCCATAAGTAAGTCTACATCGTCGTGTTCTAAATAAGGCTTTGTTTTTTTGTAATATTCTCTTAATAAAGTTTTTTCATCAATATTTGAATAGTCAGCGTTAAGCCTAGCGTAGTCACTTATGTTACCTCCAGTCTCCTCCATAAAGGCAACTAACTTTTCAATATTTTCTGGTAATGGTTTGCCTAAAACTCTTTCGTCTCTTATAGCTTCCTTTACTTCTTTTTCTACTTCTTTAATAACTGCTCTAGAAGAACATCTACGTCTTTTACTTTTGCTTCTTCACCTAATGCAATGCCTAATTGATTGATAAGATCCATATCCCATGTAGATCCGATAGATATAGCACAAGGAAAACAAGCTGATGATTTACCTGAGTTTGAGTCTCCTCTTACCCCATTAGGGCCATCTGACATTTTGATGCTGGGAATGCCAAGCCTATCAATTTTATTTGTATACCATGAATTGAAACCGCTCATAAGAGAGATCTTTTCTCTTAGAGTTAGGTCTTGAATAAGCTTATTTATATCTGACATTTATCAATGTTAAGTCGTTTACTAAATATCTTCAATTATTCAATTTTAAAAATAACTGTTAGCATATTGTCGATGAATAAATCTCTGATAACTTTTTTAATTACTCTTTCAATATTCTCATTAGCTGCAGAAGAGCTAGATAGAATCATTATTCCTAAAACTTTAATTACCTTAGATGCCGCTAATGCTAATTCTGATGCTGTAATAATAAGAGGTTCTAAAATTTTTAAGCTATTTGGTTCTTTCAAATCCAAGGATAAACTTTTCTTTCCTCTATTAGATTACTCATTTATAGACGATGTAATCATTCCTGGCTTTATTGAGCACCACATTCATCCATTATTAGCAGCTATTACTATGAATTCTGAAATAGTAGCCATAGATGACTGGGTCCTTCCAGGTAAAAGCAGTATCGGCGTCCGCGATAGAGATGGCTACATTAAACGAATAAGAGCCCTAGAAGATAGTTTGGAAGATAAAGAAACTCCTCTAGTTAGCTGGGGCTTCCATCATTATTTTCATGGAAAGTTAACCAAAGATGATTTAGATAATATTTCCTCAGAAAGACCTATTTTAATTATTCATCGTTCATTTCATGAATTTATTATGAATTCGAAAGCGCTCGAGTTATTTGGTATTAAAAAAGAAGATTTAATTTAACACCTCCAGAAAGAGAGTTAGCTGATTATGACCAAGGTCATTTTTCTGAAAGGGGTTTAATAATGGTAATGCCTAAAATTATGCAATATCTGGCTGCACCTCAAAGAATTATGCAAGGTTTGGAAATAACTGAAAAATATATTCAAGAGCAGGGCGTTACTTTAATTGCTAATCCTGGAGCTATGTATAACAAAGATATACAGAATGTTAAGAATTATGTTTTGGGAGATATAGATACGCCATTTAGATCTTTATTTATCCCAAGTGCTTTGTATATGCTTGAGCATTTTGAAATCTCTGAGCTTTTAAATGAAACCGAAGCGCTTCTCTCATGGGGTAGTGGCAAGGTTCAGTATCTTCCAAAACAAATAAAGCTTTTTACTGATGGAGCTATGTATTCTCAAAATATGGTTTTAAGAGATGGATATATTGACGGCCATAAAGGAACTTGGTTGATGGAAGAGAAGATCTTCGAAGATGTTTTTAAAATTTACTGGGATGCTGGTTATCAAATTCATATTCATCAAAATGGAGACGCAGGCCTAGATAGAATTTTAGATATTGTAGACAAAAATAATCTAAGAAATCCCAGAGAAGATCATAGAACAACTATTGTTCATTTTGGTTACTCTGCTATTGATCAAATAGATAGAATTAAACAATTGGGACTTATAGTTAGCGCCAACCCTTACTATGTAACTGCTTTATCTGACTTATATAGCAAAGTAGGAGTGGGTTACGAAAGGTCGCAGGAAATGGTTCGTTTAGGAGATGTTGCTAGAGCAAATATTCCTTTATCACTTCATTCAGACATGCCTATGGCACCTGCTTCGCCTTTAGCGCTTATGCATGCTGCAGTAAATCGAGTGAATTATGCCAATAAGGTCGCAGGTCCAAATCAAAGAATTTCAGCACTTACTGCATTAATGGGGGTAACCTTAAATGCAGCTTATACTATTAACCTTGAAGAGGATTATGGGTCTATAAGTGTTGGAAAATATGCAAATTTTACCGTTTTATCTGATAGCCCGTTAGAAGTCGATCCATTAGAAATAAAGGATATCCAAGTTAAAGGTACTATTGTTGAAGGCAAAGTATTTCGTGCACCTTAAAACCTTAGAAGATTTAGTCTTTTTAAGAACCAAAAACTTACTTTTTTAAATGGTCTCAAAATTTGCATTATCGCGGATTAAACGCTAAATTCTGTATATAAGTTATCCATATAGTTACTGGTTTTACTACAACTAAGGATAATAACAATTAACAATTCATTATCGGGGGATATTATGAGTTCGTATTTTCATAACAAACTATTAGGTTTTTCTTTTTTAATTATTGGAGTATTTAGTTATGCGCCAGCTTTAATGGCAGCAGAAGCAGAAGGCGCTGTTCTTGAGGAAATTGTGGTTACATCACAAAGAACTGAAGAAAGTCTGCAAGATGTGCCTATTGCTGTAACAGCTATAAGTGCTCAAATGCTAGAAGACCAACAAATTGAAGGCGGTTCAGATCTTCAGTTGGTAACACCTAGTTTAAGCTTTCAAGGTGGAGACTCATCTGGAGGTTCCTTTAATATTAGAGGTATCACCAACTTAGCAGTATCTGCAACCGCTGAAAGTGGTGTGGAAACTCACGTTAATGATTTACCTGTTGGCTCATACACTATGCAAGATGGAGATTTCTTTGATCTTGAGCGTGTTGAAGTGCTTAGAGGACCGCAAGGAACTCTATATGGTAAAAACTCTGTAGGTGGAGCTATAAATCTAATTACTGCCCGACCTGTAATGGGCGAAATGTCAGGAAGTGTTAAAATTGAAAACGGTAGTTTTAATCTTAGAAAAATGAAAACTACGTTCAATCTCCCTCTTGGCGAAAAAGTAGCGGTCAGATTAGCTACCTCAAGTGTTACAAGAGATGGTGATATTAAAAATATCTATTCCAAATCAAAAGTAAGTCATATCAATAATAGAGATAGTTCAGCATGGAGATTTTCTCTTGCATGGGATGTTAATGATAAAACTGATATAACTTTTGTCCATGAAGCATACGATGAAGATTCAATGCGTCATTATGTTAATAATGCTTACTGTCAAAGAGATCCTTCATTAGTAGTTGGTTGTACCCCTGGTGGTGAATTAGTTCATGAACTAACTCATCCAATGGCTACTTATGTTGAGAACTTAGCTGTTTTAACTGGAATACTAGATTTCACTACATCCACTGATATGTCTGGAGCTCCTAAAGGTTTTTGGGAGACTAATATCAGAGGTATGCCAAAGAACATTCTTCAGATATTTCTATGTTAATGAACTATGATGAAAATAGTGCTGGTGGAATTATGGATGTTGAGAAAAGATAGAATGTATGACAGAACGGGTACTTACGTTTCAGAGGAGATGGATAAATTACGTTTTAAAGATAATCCATACTTCCCAGGTGGCTTTGTCCCAATGAGTGGTTATGGACCTGATTGTAAACTTGAAGATGGAACTTTTGGAGTTTATGGTGGTTGTATTACAGATACCATGAATTATCCAGATGGATTTGATAGACAATACAATCCAAAAATAGAGCGTGAAGTATTTGAAGCACGAATTCAATCTAACCTAGATGGAGATAT
Organism: uncultured SAR86 cluster bacterium; assembly: GCA_905181645.1. Lineage (GTDB taxonomy): Bacteria > Pseudomonadota > Gammaproteobacteria > Magnimaribacterales > D2472 > MED-G78. The sequence goes on along the minus strand of CAJIYN010000001.1, from coordinate 89,615 downwards.
GAATTATCTTCTCGGAGCTATTCATACATCAGGTAGTAATTTAAGTGTTTATGATATTGCTGCTAACGGGCTAGATGCTTTAGCATTAGCTCCTCCTCCTGTTCTAACTGGTGGACTTCCTCAAGGTGCTGTGCAGTTATATGCTCCTTTATATAGATCAAGCAGTATTTCAGCTACAAGAAGTACAGCAATATTTGGAGAAGTTTATTATCAAGCTTCTGAACAAACTAGTTACACTTTAGGTTTGAGACATACTCAGGATTATAAAGAGCAGTATGGACGTTCTCCTTTCTTAAGTGTAGTTGGAATGGGTAGCGCAGGTGGTGGCTTTACAGCATTACCAACGTCGGTAATACCCGGCAATGTTATTCCTGAATTTGGTGATTCTTGGTATGGAGCTGGCGCTGTTGGAGATCCAGAAGTAAGTTTTGAAAATACTACAGGTAGATTTGTAGTTGATCATAAACTTGATGACAACACTATGGTCTATGCAAGTATTTCTCAAGGATTTAAAGGTGGTGGTTTTAATGGTGCTCTTGATCCTGCAAAATATCCTGATACTCCTCAAGTTTTCCCTTCTACTGAGCTAACCTCATTTGAAGTTGGTTTTAAAGCTGATTTCCCAGCTCAGGGGATGAGATGGAATGCAGCAGCTTATTTATATGACGCATCAGATTACCAGGTTACTAAAATCAAAAATAAAACGAGAGTTAATGAGGGTATTGATGTGGTTATGAGTGGAGTAGAAGCTGAATTCTTATGGATTCCGCCTATGGCTCCTGAATGGATGATTAATGCGAACATGAGTTATGAAACATCAGAAATTGCAGATGGAACCATGATTCTAAATCCTGTGAATGCTGATCTTTGTTTAACATCCGGTTGTGGTGATTGGCATATGATGAAAGGCGCAGCTGATGCTGAAGTCTTTGTTGTAAGAAAAGATGTTGCAACTGCAATCTGGCAAACATGGTTAGCCGGCGGATGGGCACCTTTTGGTCTTCAAAATGGTGTTCTTATTCCTGCTGAATTCCACGGAGATAGACAATCTGGGGTTCCTACACCAGTAAGTTTCCTTCAGACAGGAGTAGCAGCAGGCCATTTACCATCACTTGCTGTAAGACAGTATTATGAAATTATGGCTAGTATCGTTTGTGCTTCATTAGGTTGTAGCGCATCTGATGTTGTTATGGATGGAAGATTATCAGATATTGGTGGTAACAGTCTTACACATCCAGAATTAATGGCTAATATTGGAGTGCAATATACTTTAAGCACATCTGCATATAATGTTGATTTCAGATTAGATGCATATCATCAAGGTGAAAGATCTACTTCATTATTTAATCTTGCATGGGACAAGGTTGATCCATGGACTGAGCTTAATGCTTTAATAGCTATAACGCCAAATGATGAAGATGCTAACTGGCGTGTAGATATTTATGGTCAGAATATTACTGATGAACTTAATGTTATGAATGTTGGTGATGCTACTGCGCCACTTGGTATGAGTAAAAGTATTTGGGCAAGACCTCAAGCTACTTATGGCATAAGACTTTCTTATGACTTTTAATATTAAGTAAATATTTAAAAAGCCTCGCTCTTGCGGGGCTTTTTTTTAGGGTAGAATAAAAAAATGAAACTTCTTATAGGTATTCTGTTAGCAGCTCTCGCTATATGGTCAGGCTCTGCAGCAGCATCAATCTTAATTGGAATTATTTACTCTTTAACACTAGACCTTTCAGATGATTTTATTACTAAGTCAATAGGGCCAAGATTATTACAAATAGGTATAGTTATTTTAGGGTTATCAATATCTTTAACCAAAGCTTTTTCATTAAGTGGTACTTACCTGCCTTATATTTCCTTATTAGCTTTAATTACTTTTTTTCTAGGAATTTATATTGGCAAGCTTATTGGTCTTGATAAAAAATTGACTTTACTTATTGCCTCAGGAGCAGCTATTTGTGGAGGAACTGCAATGGTAGCGATTGCCCCAATTATAAAAGCCAGACCTAAAGATTTATTAACAGCCATTACAATAATCTTTTTACTAAACGCCTTAGCGATCATTACTTTTCCTTTTATAGGAACCTATTTAGGCATGTCTCAGGATCAGTTTGGCGCATGGGCAGCTATGTCCATTCATGACACTAGCTCTGTAATAGGAGCTGCCATGGTCTTTGGGCAAGAGTCAGTGGAGACTGCAGCGACTCTAAAATTAGGAAGAACCCTTTGGTTAATTCCTTTAGTTATATTTATGTCACTTAAATATCAAGATTCTCATACTAGTAAATCTAAGCCGCCATTTTTTGTAATTATGTTTGTACTAGCAATATTTATCGGCTCATATATAAATCTAGCTGAACAATATACTATGAATCTTAAATTATTAAGTCAGTCTTTATTGATAGCAGGTTTATTTTGTATAGGCACACAAATTGATCTGAAATCTTTAAAAAGTATTGATTCTCGTTCATTTACTTTAGCAACACTGCTTTGGGTTATAGCTATAACTATCTACACTTTCAGTATACATTTCATTTAACTTATCATTGTTTCTAGTTATCTTTAATTTAAGATGGTCTTTTAATGCATCTATTTTAACATGAAGTATTTTATCTAGAGCTCTCCATGAACAGAGCAATTTCTTCAGGTGATTTTCCACTAGCTTCAGCAAATCCTCTATTAGAATAATCACCCACTCTTTGCATAACTATATTTATAGGAATATCTAGATATATAACAATAGAATTTTTATTTAGATATTCCATTGCTTTATCGCTATATACAGCACTACCGCCTGTTGCTAAAACTGCACCATCAAGACCACATCCTAAAATAACTTCTTCTTCTTTAGCCCTTAAAGATAAATAACCTTCATTATCCAAGATCGACTGAATAGATTTACTTGTTATGCTTTCGATAAGATGATCACTATCAATAAAGATCAGATTTAGTTTTGAGGCCAGTTTAGCGCCGACAGAAGTTTTACCAGATCCAGGCATACCAATTAGAGAAATATTTTGCATCTTCTTACTCATGATTTCAGTTCCCGGGATATGGATATAACCAAGCCATACAAAACTTTCATATATTACTCCTAACGCATTAAGACAACTATTAGATAATATATCAACAAAGATGTAAAATTTTGCACGTGACTATAATTTTAGGCTATATCTATTTCTCTCTAGCTATTCTGCAACTCCTCCTCTTAACTTTTAATTACAGTTTTTCAAATTGGATTGCGTTACCTAAGAATAAAAATACATATCTTCAATCTGAGCTTTTCTTCGTTTTTATTAATGGTTTTGTATTATTAAATAGCTCGCCACTTAATTGGATTATAGGAATTGTAATGCTGGGCCATGCATATGGAGCCTACACTTTATTATTTAATCCAAAAGAGTTTTACTCTTCGCTTGAAGAAATTAAAGCTATGACATCACAAGATAACATTCTTGATCTTATATCAATACCAACCTTAGCTATAATTGGGTTTATTGTTATTTACTCATCTTCTCTTACTGGAGGAATATAGACTTAATGAGTTCATTTAATATTTTTTCAATAACCTGGATTGCCATCGCTGTAGTTATATTCTTTTCTCTTTTTTATGTAGTAGCTCCATATGGTAGACATCTTAAAGAAGGCTGGGGGCCCAATGTATCAGCAAGATTTGGGTGGGTCTTTATGGAATCACCATGTGTAGTTTTAATGCTTATATTGGCTGCAGGCACCTGGGAATCATTAAATCTAGTTCAAGGTATCTTTTTAGCTCTTTGGCTCACTCATTACGTGCATAGAACCTTTATTTGGCCTTATAGAGTAAATATGTCAGGTAAAGAGATGCCTCTTAACCATTGCTTTATCAGCTTTCTTTTTTAATATTATTAATGTTTCAATTCAAGGTTATTGGATTTTTTACTTTGCTAGCTATTCTTTGGATTGGTTAAGTTCCCCAGCATTTATTATTGGAATATGTATTTTTATTTCTGGGCTTTATATAAATATACGCTCAGATTATATTTTGATTAATCTAAGAAAAGAAAAAGGCCCTGGTTACCATATTGCAAATAGCTTTTTATTTAAGCAACTTTCATCGCCTAATTATTTTGGTGAGTTATTAGAGTGGATGGGTTGGGCCATTCTTACTTTCAGCCTATCAGGATTTATATTTTTCTTATGGACTTTTGCCAACCTGTTTCCAAGGGCTATTGCTAATCACAAATGGTATAAAAAATCATCTAACGAAGTTACACCTGGTATTGTTCTAGCAATTTCAATTAATTCATTTGAAGCTAATTTTAATGTGTCTAAGTTTTTGCCTTGAAACCTTACATCTAAATCTCTACTCTTTTTTGCTTTTCTTACTTTTCTATATAGATTCTGTTTCTGTTCTGAAACAATTTTTTTAATTGATCTTCGCTTTTTGCTAGCTTGTTCTGAGTTTGCTAAACGTTCTGCTTTATTAATTAATAACTCCCTAAGCATTAATAATTAATGCCTACCTAAATATAATAGCAAAAAATTCAATAAAGGTTCTACAATGGAATCAATATATGATTGAAGTTCCAGTATCCACTCCACAAATGTGTTTTGGAGATTTCCATCTCTGTTTGCAGGGCTCCCGGGCACTATTAATGCTTTTGCTGAATATCTGATGTATGATTGGATGCCGGTCGAAATCTATGATCCAGAGCTGGAAGATTATGAAGAATCTGCCCTTATTTTCTTAAAAAAAGGCAAAATAGAAGAAATTAAGAGATCTGTTGAGGAAACTTGCGCCGAAATAGTAATTTTTAACCATACACTTTCTCCTTCACAAGAAAGAAATCTTGAGAATGCATTTAATGTCAGAGTAGTTGATAGGACTGGACTTATTTTAGATATTTTTGCATCAAGAGCATCAACTCATATAGGTAAACTACAAGTTGAATTAGCTCAGCTAACCCATCTATCAACTAGATTGATTAGAGGATGGACTCACTTAGAGAGACAAAAAGGCGGCATTGGACTTCGCGGACCAGGAGAAACTCAGCTAGAAACTGATAAAAGATTAATAAATAATAGAATCAAAACTATTAAAGCTAGATTAGATAAAAGTCATAAACAAAAGAAGATTAATCAGTACTCAAGAATGAAGAGTCGCAATAAGCTAGTTGCCTTAGTTGGATATACCAATGCTGGCAAGACAACATTATTCAATGTTATTGCCGGGATGTATTTGCTGAAAATAAATTATTTGCAACTCTAGACTCAGTAACTAGAAAGAACATTGATCCAGAACTGAGCTCTATATTATTTTCAGATACAGTTGGTTTTATTTCAGACCTGCCAACTCATTTAATAGAGTCTTTTTAAGGCTACTCTTGATGAGCTTAAATCTGCAGATTTATTGCTTCATGTAGTAGATATTTCAGACCCTGATTACAGATTTAAAGTTTCCCAGGTTGATATCTTGTTAGATGAGCTTGGTATTTCTAAAATCCCTCAAATTCGCATCAATAATAAAAGTGATATCAAGAATTATGATGATTATGAATCAAGATCAGATATTGAATCAAGACAGGTATGGATTTCTGCAGAAAAAAATAAAGGATTAGATCAATTAAGAGAGTCCATAAGCAATACATTATTTGAAGGAATATATAGAGGCTGGATTTCTCTTGATGCAAAATTAGGAAATATTAATTTTGTGCGTAAATTATTAACAGATTACAATACGATGTTTGAAAATGATAATGAAAATAACATTGAATCTGTTGAATTAAAAAGGTTTACTGACATGGAAGGCTTTAATCTAATAGATGAAGATGATCCATTTATACAATAAACAAATTGCCTACTTCTCATTTTTTAAATAAACTAATTATTTTGCCTTAAATAAATCTTTAGACGCAATAGCAAAACCTTTTCTTGGTATAACCCCTTGGTTATTAAGACTCTCTCTAGGAGTTAGTTTCTTTCTCCATGGGTACGGTAAATTGCCTTTGCCTCCACAAAATCTCGTTAAGTGGTTTGAGAGTGGAGGAATGCCAGCTCCTGATGTCGTAGCTTCAGCTGTTTCAATAGGTGAAATGTCAGCTGGACTAGGAATTATCTTAGGTGGCTTCTTCGCTAATAATCTAGGCAATCTAATTACCAGGCTTTCGGGCGGGGCAGTGGTTGTAATTATGATAGGTGCTTTTTATTTAGGACATCCTGAATGGTTTATAACTCCTAAATTATTTAAATCAGAACAAATTTTCTTATTTACCTTAGGTCTATATTTTGCAATAAGAGGAAACTCTAAAGCTTAAAAGGTCTTTTAGGTTATATATTCTCTTAATATATCTCTTAAATAAATACATATAAACACTTGTAAATCTAAATGATAATGATTATCATTCCCGAATAAAATCGAACATACATGGAATCTTGTTCATGAGCATTAATATTAAAGTCTTAAATTCATTTGCTTTCTTAGCATTATTTAGCTTAAGCGCTTATGCTGAAATGGAAATGAATACAGTTGAAACCGTTACTATAGTAGGGTCTCAGGAAGATGTCGCAGGTTCTGCAACAGTTCTATCTAATGAAGATCTAGCTAAAATGGTTGACACTGATATACATAAAATCTTATCAGCTGTACCTGGAGTATACGTAAGAACTGAAGATGGATACGGTCTTAGACCAAATATATCCATTAGAGGTACTGCTCCTGATAGATCTGGTAAAGTTACACTAATGGAAGACGGAGTGCTTATTGCTCCAGCTCCATATACATCTGCATCAGCATATTACTTCCCAACTACTGGAAGAATTCACGCTGTTGAGGTTCTAAAAGGACCAGCAGCAATTACTCAAGGACCATCTACAATCGGTGGAGCTATTAATATGATTAGTACTCCTATTCCTGAAGCTAATGGCGGTTTTGTTACTCAAGAGCTAGGAAGTGACGGACTATCAAGAACTCATGCTACTTATGGAGTTAATAATGGAACCCTTTCAGGTTTAGTAGAAATTCATGAAAATTCAGTTGATGGATTTGATTCAATTATGAATATGGGTGGCGATACAGGTTTTGATAAATCTGATTTCCTTGCAAAATTAAGTTATACATCAGGTGTTCATGAGCTTACTTTTAAAATGCTTGATATAGATGAAACATCTAATCAAACTTATGTTGGTTTAACCCAAGCAAGTTTTGAAAACAATCCTAGAAAAAGATATGGGATGAGTTTTTATGACGTTATGAATAATGACGGAGAGCAAACTTCTTTTGCTTATGTTGGAGACTATGAAGCATTTACATTAACTGCAACTATGTGGAGCAATGACTACCATAGAGATTGGTTTAAAGTTGACAAAGCTAACAACACTAAAGCCCATGGCGTAGAAGATGGCATTGATGAAGTTATCGCTGCTGCAAATGCTGGAGACGCAAATGCTCAAGCTATTCTTGATGGTGATTTAGCTGTTACTATTAAGTTAAAGCATAACAATAGATTTTATACAAATGAAGGCATGCAATTTAATCTTTCAAAAGAAATTGGTAACAATGCTATAACTTTTGGTTATAGAGATATGGAAGATTCTGAAAGCAGACTTCAAAGTTATGAGTGTACTGACCAAGCAGCAGGCGGAAGTCTTTCCGCTTTAGTTTCATGTTCAACTGGTTTTACAGGAAGCAACAACAGACTAAGAACTACAACAGCAACATCATGGTTTATCCAAGATACCATTACTATGGGTGCATTAGCAGTTACTATTGGACATAGATCTGAAGAATTTGATAAAGTTGAAATTAGATGGGATGACGGTGTTCCAACAAGAACTATGCTAAATTCAAGCTATCCTAAAAACTCTTCTGGAGATTATACAACTACTGGATTTGGTGCTACGTATGATATGAATGAAAACCTAAAATTAGTTGCAGGTTTCCATCAAGGTATGTCACCTGTATTCGGTGGAGATGCAGAGCAAGCTGATAATATGGAGCTTGGTTTTAGATACAACAAAGATGTTACAGCTTTAGAAGTAATGTATTTTGCTAGTGATTATGCAAATTTAGTTGGAGAATGTAAAAATTCTAGCGGGGGAGACTGTGAAGCTGGTGATACTTTTAGCGCTGGAGAAGTTGATGTATCAGGTTTTGAAGTAACAGCTTCGACTGTTATCGATGGCCCTGACAGCATTTCATATCCAATGGCCTTCACATGGGCAACAACTTCGTCTGAATTCCAATCAAGTTTTGATTCAGATTACTTTGGAACAGTTGCCGCAGGCGACGACGTTCCTTACCTTCCTGATTCACAATTAGCTTTAGTTGCTGGTTTTGTAAACCTAACTGGTTTAAGTGGAGACATGAGACTAGTTAAGTACGGGAGTACTTGTTCTACTGCACAATGTGGCGCATTTGAAAATATAGAGTCATATACCTTTATTGATTTAAGTCTTAGACAAAAATTAAGTGAGAATATGTCTATTTATACTGTTGTTGAAAATATAACTGATGATGTAGATATAGTGTCGAGAGCACCAAAAAATGGAGCAAGATCGCAAAAACCTAAATCTATAAAAGTTGGTTTTACTTTCAACTTCTAGTCAATAATTTAAGAGAGAGCTGTTTTTAACTAAGCAGCTCTCTTTTTTTATGCATACAAGAAATAGATCTCTTATCAGTTGATTATTTTGTCGATTACACAGGGTTACAATTAATCTTTAATAAAGTACAATTGTCGACTCAATAATGGGGCTATAGCTCAGCTGGGAGAGCACCTGCTTTGCAAGCAGGGGGTCCGCGGTTCGATCCCGCGTAGCTCCACCACTTATCAAATCTATAATCCTTACAGTAAGATAAGTTTGTTATAGTAAATATATGACAAAACCTAAAGATACTAAAACTCCAGTAATAGAAAAAGCTTATAAAAATTTAGATTTTTTGACCAGCAAGGATGCTCGCCCTCTAAGAATTTTATCTGAATATCTTTATCCAAAATTACAACTTGAAGAACAAAAGGTCAAAGATACCATAGTGATTTTTGGATCAGCAAGAGCGCCATCTCCTGAAGATCTAAGTGGAGAAGAAAGACTCAGTAAAAATACCAAATTAGCTGAGTACTATGATGCCACAAGAGAGCTCTCAAAAAAATTGACAGAATGGTCCCTTGATTTAGAAGGTCAGTATCAAAAATATGTTGTTTGTTCAGGCGGAGGCCCTGGTATCATGATTGCAGCCAACAGAGGAGCAAGTGATGCTGGAGGTAAAAGTATGGCACTTAGAATTTCTCTACCCTTTGAAAATATTCCAAATCCATATGTGACTCCAGAGTTAGATTTTGAATTCCATTATTTTTTTACAAGAAAATTTTGGTTTACCTATCCAGCAAAAGCCTTGGTAATTATGCCTGGAGGCTTTGGAACCATGGACGAGTTTTTTGAAATTCTTACACTCATTCAGACTAAAAAAATTACAAAAAATCTACCCATAGTTCTTTTTGGAAAAGAGTTCTGGAGTAAGTTAATTAATTTTGAAACCTTAGTTGAATTTGGGACAATAGACAGAAAAGACTTAGATCTATTTTTTGTTACCAGCAGTGTGGATGAGGCTTTTAATCATATTACATCTAGACTTCATTCCAAATAACCAAAACAAGAACAAGCTACGGAAACAATTTTTGTAGGAGGAGTTTGAAGGCGGCTAATTGGCTTCAACCTCGGGCCTTCAGCTCAACCAGTTTATTTCTTTTAGAAGCCCTTAGTATTTGCCTTAAGAGATGAGGAAAAAATATCTATTAATAGTTGAACATTTTTAAATCCTGTATAGTTTTATTATTTATTGATGCGAGTCTTGTAACTCAGCTTGATGGAGAAATATTAACGACTAAATGTTTAGTCTATTTTTTCTTCTTCTTATATTTATTAAAAACTTCAAATAGTAGATAAAACCAAAAACCATTTACTATACGGCTCTACAAATGCATCAATAACTGCAAGATTTAATGGAGCTCCTGTAAGCAATCTATTGCAAGTCATAGCAATAAGAATATGACCAATCGTATAGAGAAATGCTAATAAAAAACCAATCTGATTAACACTTATAAATGTTAGATTACTTGATTCAATTTTTTTAACCAATGTTTTCTTTAAATAAACCAAAAGGAAGTAGAACCAGAAACCATTAATGATTGGCTCAATAAATGCATCTGCTACAGCCATATCAAGAGATGCACCGGTAATAATTCTATTACATGCCATAGCAACAAGGATATGGCCGATGGTATAAATTATAGATAGATAAAGATTTTCATATTTGAAAATTTTTATATCATCATATTTTAAGTAATCTTTCACGATGTAAATGTAGCAATGGCTACGGATGATGTCAAGGGTATAATTAATATTAAAAGCTAATTTAAAAAAAAGGGGGAGGAAACCAGTGAAAGATAAAATTAAAGCACGTTCGGTTCCTTTTTCACAGACCCGTTCACGTCATGCTAGTGAGACCGCTGAAGATTATGTTGAAGCTGTTATGGAGTTGATTGAGGAGCAGGGTGAGTGCAGGGTACTCGATCTAGCAAGATATTTTAATGTTAGCCATGTTACCGTTTCTCGCATAGTGAAACGACTGCAAGAGGAAGATCTTTTATACTCTAAACCTTATAAACCAGTAGAACTTACAGCTAAAGGCTCTAAACTTGCTAAACGAGTTAAAGAACGTCATTTAATTGTTTTAGCTTTTTTAATCAAGCTTGGTGTTGATAAGGTTAATGCCGATATAGACAGTGAGGGTATTGAGCATCATGTAGGCTCAAAAACTCTCGCAGCGATGAAAAAATTTTTAAAATAATTTAAATATAACTCTTCCAATAACTGTATCTAGTTTATGCGTCATATAGAATCTTTTTGAATGATGAATGAGTTGCCTAATATTTTTAAAGAATCTAAATTGTTTGACTCTTTTGACTACTTTTCCAAGATCATTAGTTTGCATAATGATTACATCATCCACATTAATATTTTTTGTTTTTAAACAAACAACGTAATCATTTGGTTTATAGGCGGGAGCATACTTACTCCCGACACTTTAAAGATTTTAAGCAGACTTCAGAACTGGGACTACTACTTCCAAGTTTGGTGCGTAAGGAGAGATTTTCTTTTCAGTCTCTACCTCTTTAGTTGCCCAAAACATTTCAGCAAACTCATTAATTTTTGAAAGAAGACTTAAACCATCTTCTCTATGCAGTCCTTGTTTACATTTAGATCCATCCATCATGATTGAATGAACTAAATCATGAACTCCAGGATGCTTTTCAATTTGTGGTGCCTTAAAGTAATCACCCCAAATTACTGTTACTGCATTTTTAGCAATTACAGCATGTTCTTCTTTTTGCTGAACTAAACGCGTGAATTTAGCTAAATCATCTTTACTAGTTACCGCTTCAGGCATTTCATTTATTAAATCAATAAATCTAATAACACTTAATACTGCATACTGGGCTTCACCTGGATCGTATACACCACAAGGTATATCACAATGAGCACTTACTTCTTCAATTTTAAACATATTATTTCTCCTTCTTAATTAATAGCAATTTCTTTGAAAAGTACATTGGCATTACTATCAACATAGCCAAGATTAGTCCTAGTACTAAAGTAGACTCACCATGAATATGTAGACCAACTATTCCTTCCCCATGAGCACTTAAATTAAATGATGCGAGAGCGCAAAATATTATTGATGTTAGTTTTTTCAAGATATTTTCCTATTTTTTATGTGTAAAATAATTATCATTTAGTTTATATTTATTAGCAATAAAGTTTTTATAAATTTTTCATAAAAATAATTTTATTTTACTGTAAAATCATGTCTATATATTTTCTCATAATTAATTTTGAATAGGAGCAAAGTTCATATGAATAATGAAACAGAAGGAAAATGTCCAGTAATGCATGGAAGCCTAACTAGCAATAGCTCAACTGGCACATCAAATAAAGACTGGTGGCCAAATAATTTAAATCTTAATATTCTTCATCAGCATGATCATAAAAGTGATCCTATGGATGAGAATTTTAATTATCGCGAAGAATTCAAAAAATTAGACTACCAAGCTCTTAAAAAAGATCTCAATGATTTAATGACAGATTCACAAGACTGGTGGCCTGCAGATTACGGCCATTATGGACCTTTCTTTATTAGAATGACTTGGCATGCAGCTGGAACTTATAGAAGTACAGATGGAAGAGGTGGCGGTGGAACAGGTGATCAACGTTTTGCTCCTCTTAATAGTTGGCCAGATAATGGAAATTTAGATAAAGCCAGAAGAATATCTTTGGCCAATTAAACAGAAATATGGCAAACAAATTAGTTGGGCTGATCTTTTAATTCTGGCTGGGAACGTAGCTATTGAATCAATGGGTGGAGAAACCTTTGGTTTTAGTGGTGGACGTCCAGATATCTGGGCTCCTGAAGAAGATATTCATTGGGGTGCTGAAAAGGAATGGTTAGCAAATGAAAGATATAGTGGTGAAAGAGATTTAGCTAATCCTCTTGGAGCAGTTCAAATGGGACTTATTTATGTGAATCCACAAGGTCCAGATGGAGACCCTGATCCTCTTGCTAGTGCAAAAGATGTTCGTGAAACATTTGGCCGAATGGCAATGAATGATGAAGAAACAGTTGCTTTGGTCGCCGGTGGACACACATTTGGAAAAGGTCATGGCGCAGGTCCAGATGATAATGTCAGTACAGAACCAGAAGGCGCTCCTATTCAAGAAATGGGTCTTGGATGGATGAGCTCATACGCATCAGGTAAAGGCAGTGACACTATTACAAGTGGATTTGAAGGTGCTTGGACTGCTAATCCTATTAAATGGGATAACGGGTATTTTGATTTATTATTTGGCTATGAATGGGAAAAAGTTGAAACACCAGCAGGCGCTATTGTATGGCACGCTATTGATGTAAAAGATGAAGATTTAGCTCCAGATGCTGAAGACTCATCAGTGAGAGTTCCTACAATGATGACTACTGCTGATATATCACTTCGTGAAGATCCTATCTATAAGAAAATTTCTAAACGTTTTCATGAAAACCCTGAAGAGTTTGCAGATGCTTTTGCTAGAGCTTGGTTTAAATTACTTCATAGAGATATGGGACCTAAAACAAGATATATGGGCCCAGAAGTTCCTCAAGAAGAACTAATTTGGCAAGATCCTGTCCCTGAAGGTTCAACTGATTACGATGTTGATGCAGTTAAAACACAATTATTATCTAGTGAATTGACCATTCAAGAAATGGTTGAGACAGCATGGGCAAGCGCTTCAACTTATAGAGGTTCAGATATGAGAGGAGGGGCAAATGGATCACGAATTAGACTAGCTCCTCAAAAGGATTGGGAAGTTAATAAACCAGAGTCACTTCAAAAAGTTTTGAATGTATATGAAACAATTTCTAACGCTACTGGCGCATCAATTGCAGATGTAATTGTTCTAGCTGGCAATGTTGGAATTGAAAAAGCTTCTGGAGTAAATGTTCCATTTACTGCTGGAAGAGGGGATGCATCTCAAGAGCAAACTGACATTGAATCTTTTGCTGCGCTTGAACCATTCTCTGATGCTTTTAGAAATTTCCATAAATCAGGAATTGATATAGCTGCCGAAGAGATTCTTTTGGATAAAGCGCAATTATTAGGTTTAACACCGGTAGAATTAACCCTTTTAGTCGGGGGGATGAGAGCCATGGGAGTCTCACAATCTGGAGATGGTGTTTGGACAGAAGGAAAACTGGATAACAGTTGGTTCAAAACCCTTTTATCGATGGAGGTAAGTTGGTCCTCAATGGAACTGGAAATTCATTTGAAGCATCAGATAGATCTTCTGGTGAGAAAATTAGAACTGCAACAACGAGCAGATCTTGTTTTTGGATCTAATTCGCAGCTTCGAGCTATTTGTGAAGTCTATGCAAGTAATGATGCAAATGAAAAATTCATGTCTGATTTTATATCAGCATGGAATAAAGTAATGGGTAACGACCTATACTACCCCCAGTAGTTCAATAAGAAATAACATAATTTCTTAAATATTAGATGAGAATGATTATCATTTACGCACTCGAAGGTTATAGTTTAAGGTGTTGAGTTTCCCTTATCTACATAGAACCTTAAAAGTGTGTTTTGATAATCTCCTATAAGAAATCAAAGCAAAGTTTCTCTAAAATGTAATCTTCGAGCCCTTTCTTATTTTCTACAATTATTTAACAATCTTCATTTCTTTTATAAGTCTTGTATCCTCTTCGAAGACCTCTAATGTCCATAAAAGATATCTAGAATCTACATGAATAGTTCTTGTCTCTGGTATAAATTTATAATCAGAAATAATAGTTTCTAGCATTCCATCAAAAGCTAATCCAACAAATTCACCTCGTGCATTGATTGTTGTTGTGCTAGTTTCGTAATATATATCTAAATTAGAAATATAATTAACTGGAACACTTCCAATAGCTTTAGACTTGTAGCTGCCATAGTTTTTATCATTGATTAATTTTAGTTGCTTTACATCAACTTCAAATGGTGAAACTCCAGTATTTTTTTCAGCTATGCCTTCAAGTGTGGTGAAAGGTTTGTAATAAACTCCGTCATTGAGCTCTACGCCCATTACATTTCCAAAAGTAACTCTAAGAGTTCCATTTGCATCAGCATATATATCTTTATTTTGTGATTTATAAAATTCTCTCAATGCTCTTATATATATAGATTTATTTTTTTGTTGCAAACTAGATCTAGCTTTATTTTTCTTTTCACGTTCCATTCCTTCATCAAACATATCTCTTGCAAGCATAATAAATGGATCTGATGAACTATTTAGCTCTTCAAGTGATGCATCCAATAAAGCAATTCTTTTAGTCATATCTAATAGATCTGATGGATATGAATACATACCATCAACCTCGGCAATAGTAACGTTATATGGCTCATCTAATTTTAGTGCACTACTAAAAATTACTCGCCTATCTTTACTATCAACATCTCTATATCGATTTAATCTAAAAAGAAAGATACCTTTATCTACCTCTGCATCAAATCTGTATTCCATACCACGCATTCTATTAACTAACCTTTCGTAGTCTCTTTCTTGATAACCAGGTTCTCTTTCGTTATTAGGCTTAGTTTTTTCATAAGCATGTCTGTATAAACTTGCAGCGGTATTTAAAAGAGTTGATCCGCCATCAACTTCAATAGTTTTATCTCCATTAATTGTAATTTTAACTTTTCCAGATGGTTCAAACATCTTGCTCAGCAGAACTGCCATTCATCTCTATAAAATCAAGGAATTTATTCCAATTCTGTCTTTCTTGTTTAAGTAATTTAAAAGAATGCTGGATCTATTTGCCCACTTATTTTTTTATAATAATTTTCAAATCCACTAATACTGCCTCTGTACTTTAGCGCCTTCTCTTCATCATCCTTGGTTAGGTCTCTCATTAAATCAATTCCTGATTTCAAATACTCAACATAATTTTCAAATCCAAACTGGACATCAAATCTTATTTCTGGGTATAAATATTATTTCTTCCTGGATAGCCGGCTATCATTACAAAATCACCTTCTTTTACACCTTTTTTAGAGACCTTTAGAAAGTCCTCTGATTTGTATGGAACATTGTTCTCTGTATATTCTTTACTTTCATTCTCAGGGCTTACATAAGCTCTTAATAGAGCAAAGTCACCGGTATGCCTTGGATACATCCAGTTATCTACTTCACCACCATATTCACCAATTGATTGAGGTGGCGCATATACTAATCTCACATCTTTGATGATCATTTTTTTAATTAATTGATAGGTTTCACCAGAATAAAAGCTCCTCACCTCACACTGAAATTCTTCACTAGTTTCACAGCCCTTAATTAATTCTTTTCTATTGGATTGAATAATTTTATATCTATCATTTTCAGATTTAGCTTGGCTAGCTCCCTCCAAGACTGCTGCAGTTACATTAGTACTCTCTTTGGTGATATAAACTCTAGCACCTGGTGCAGATGGCGCTTCTTCATCTAAACTTCTTGCAAGAAATCCTGTTTTAAATAAATCTTCTTCCATTCTCTTAGCATTAAATTGTAGATAAGAGCCTTCAACACAATGGTAGTTTGTAGCTATAAGGCCTGAATCAGATATAAATGCAGCTGAACAACCGCCGAGACTAACCATAGCGCTTAAAGGATGTTCAAATAAGTCACTAAATTTCTTGATATTACCTTTAAATCCAGCTGCTCTAATATCTTTTTCAATATTTGGAAGTTGAGACGGTTCCCACATTCCTTCATCTGCAAAAAGAGAATCGATTGGTGTTAATAATAAAATAAAAAGAAAGACTGAAAGTCCTACTCTTAAAGTTAAAGATCTTGCAAGTCTTGTATATAAATAATGCTTTCTAATCTAGTCTATAATCGCTGATTATGGATAGAGAACTTTGGAAAACAATAAAAGAAGAAATAGATCTTCGTATAGATGCCGAGCCTAGTCTTGGACCATTTTTACATTCTTTAATATCCTCACAAGCAGATTTATTAGCTGCTGTCGCCTCCATATTATCTTCAAAACTCCATTCAGACGCACTTTCAGCAACTGATATTAAAAAATTTATCTGATAGACAGATTACGACATATAGAGTCAGCTCTTGAGCAAGATTTAATATTTTTTAAAGCTAATGATCCAGCTTGCGACTACTTATCTACCCCCTTGCTTTTTTATAAAGGCTTTTTAGGATTAGCAACCTATAGAGCTGCTCATTGTTTATGGAATGGTGAGAGGCACACAATGGCATTATTTCTTCAAAATAGGGCCTCAGAAGTTTTTGGTGTTGATATTCACCCAGCAGCCAACAATAGCCGGAGCAGTAATGATGGACCATGCTACAGGCATTGTTATCGGCCAAACATGCAATATTGAATCTGAGGTTTCTATATTTCAAGGAGTAACGCTTGGTGGAACAGGCAGTGATTCTGGTAAAAGACATCCTGATGTCAAAAAAGGAGCCACTATATATGCTTCAAGCACAATATTAGGAAATATAGAGATTGGAGAAGGTTCTACAATTGCTGCAGGAAGCTTGGTTTTAAAAAGTGTGAAACCAGGAATTACAGTAGCGGGAATTCCGGCAAAAGAATTAACAAACTCTAATTAACTGATTCTTTTAATGAATATCTTTGAATAGGGATGCCAATTCCTATATATAAGACGTTTATTAACGCATGAACCATTATGACTTGTGAGGCTAGCAAACTACTACTTACAGCGCTTCCTGAAAAAATTAGGAGAATCAAGCCAGAGGAAACAAATAGCTGAATGTTAAAGCTATTTTCTTTATTTTGAAGAATCGAAGATATTAATATAACAGTTAATACAAATATTAATCCAAAGATTGAAGTTTCTTGATAGGTTTGACTGCTTACTGTAAGAATAACGGTGGCCGCTAAAATTACAATAGAAAAAATTTGAAAGACGCCAAATATCTTTTGCTCATTAGTCAGTGGAGGATTGTATTTTTTAGTTAGTGATACCGTTGCTTGATTTGGGTTTAGTTTATTGTCAATAACATCATCAGGGCGCCAGCTTGTTGATCCGTACCATATCTTAATTTTATCTCTAACTCTTTTTGTATGAATAGTATCTTGAACCATTTGATAAAAAACTTGGAAGTTTGCCCAAATTGGGTTCCAACTATTTAGAGGCTTTACAGTTCCATAAATAGGTTTTATATCCGATCTTTCTGAAATATAAGTTCCAAACATTCTGTCCCATATAATAAATACCCCGCCATAGTTCTTATCAATATATTCAGCATTTTTTGCATGATGCACTCCGTGATTCATTGGAGTTATAAATATTTTTTCTAATATTCCAAGATGGCCAATATGTTTCGTATGTACCCAAAATTGATAGACAAGATTAATTCCTGCAACTGTCACGAATACCTCTCCTGGAACACCAACCATTATCATCTGATATAAAATATCCATTTCCAAAGCCAACCAGTACTAGTTTGTCTTAATGCAGTTGAGAGATTATAATCTTCACCATGATGATGAACACTATGAGTTGCCCATAAAATTTTAATTTCATGATGCATTCTATGCATCCAATAATATGAAAGATCATATAATAAAAATCCTACAATCCATGTAATAGGACTATCGAGTGGGAGTAACTTAAGATTTAAATAAGACCCTACATATACAAATGCAGCTCCTTGAAGACCAATATTTAACATTGGAGGAAATCTGCTCATCAGTCCCAAACCAAGGCTGGTAAAGGTATCACTAAGTTTATAATTATTCTTACCTACCTTTAAACCATATAAATACTCAATTACTATCAGCAAAAGAAATACCGGTACAGCTAGTGTAATTATTATAGATTTATCAGTTATGATCATTTTTAGTTTCCTGCCGGATATTATAGAGGAAAAAACATCTAAACATCTATAGTTTCTAAAACACCTATAGCATTTCCAAATCCTCTATTTTCATGATAAATGCCCTCAACACCTGCCAAAGCTAATCTAGCATCAATACCTTTTTTAACTTCACTCAGCATACTTGTTCTTCCTAAAAAATAAGCTTTATTAGAGCCAATGAGTAGGGCATTTAGATAAGCAACAGTTCCTATTACCTCACCAACCATATTGCATAATGATGCAGATATATTTTCAATTGAATGATCAGATGCACTTCGTGCTTTTGCAAAATTAGCTGCTGTAATTTCAGCATTAAGTTTTCCAATCTCATTTACAGCCTCACCTATCATGATATCTAAAATCTTTCTATCTCCCTTAATTGCAAGGGTATTAATTTCTGTACCATGAGGATTATTGACTAATAAATTAGATAAACCTTCTAACATTCCTCCACCTACAGATATTCCTCCTAGGTGATTTGTTACGGTATTCTGAATATGCACACAAGCGGTTCCAGTTCCAGAACTAACCACAAGCGCAGAATCTTCTGACATTTTATATAAAGACCTCGCACCCTTACCAATTGCATCAATTTCATTAATTTTAGTAATAGGTATATCACAAATACTATCTGGTAGATCTGCTGATTTTCCGCCTGTAACCCCTATAGAATCAATTGCTTTAATATTAATATCTAAGCTTTCTAATATTTCTATTACATGCTTTTCAGTAAGATTAAAGTCCCTATTTTTTTTATCAAAAGGAGAGGGCACACTTAAATATTTTATCGCTTGATCCTTTATAACTAAATCTGTATTAGTTATACCAAAATCAAATGCTACGATCATCTTTTAGTTTTGATAAACACATTCAAAGAGAAGCATCTGCAGAATTATTCGGCCAAACCAAAGGCACTTGTTGTTGAGGATTAAATACTTCCGGGCCTGATTCTGGTAATGCTTCTGAAGCTAAACTAATTTCGTCTTCACTTAGATATTCACTAGGCACTAGTTTAAAAACATCGAGACCACGAATAATCTCTGTTCCATAAACGTAGCCTTTATAAAAATAAGCAGACCAATAACCACCAGTAATTAACATATCTTTGTTAATAGGCCCTCTATCAAAATAACCTATTTCTTGGGGTTTGTAGAATCCGTAAAGTCCATTACTGATATGCCACCTTGATACCAGGCTTGAACAAAAATATCACGACCTGGTACAGGAATAATAGAACCATTATGAGCAACACAGTTTTCTGTTTCTAATTGAGGAGCAGGCATCTTGTAGTGGCTTCTAAATTCAAGTTTGTTATCAACAATGTCATAAATAGCATCTGCACCCCAGTTAAGAGGATCCCATGCCCGACAACGCGCTCGACCGCCGCCGCCCCATTCATCAGTGAATATTACTTTTGTTCCATCATTATTAAATGTCGCAGAATGCCAGTAAGCAAAACCTTCATCTGTAACGACGTCTAGTCTTTTTGGATTATATGGATCAGTTATATCAAAAAGAATTCCATTTCCTGAACATGCCCCAGCAGCCAGGTTAGCGGAAGGGAATACCGTAATATCATGACATTGATCTGTACGGTTTAGTTTCTTGAGTTTCATCGCCATGATCACCACCTCTCCAAAGTCCAGCAAGAGAACCTGTTTCAAGATCTGCAAATACTGCAGGACTGCTCACTATTCTTGATTTTGATGGATCTGATATCGGTATTTCAATTATATCTATTCTAAAAAGAGCTGTTCTTTCATCACCAGGTATATTACCAACACATTGCTCTAGTTCTTCTTCATCTCTTACACTAGAAGTACCTGAATTATAGATAATAATCTTTCCATCAGCTGATGGACCAGAAACCACAGAATGAGTATGAGATCCTCGACAAGTTTGAACTATTCCTACTTGTTTTGGACGACTTTGATCAGAAATATCAAATATTCTAATTCCACGAAAACGTTCTGGGCTTGCGTCTTTCCCAACACCCTCTCTACCACAATCAACGCGGCCGCGAACCTGTTCGACTGACATGATTAATAAATCACCAACTATAGAAACGTCTCCAAGACCACCTCCATCTTTAGTACTATGAATTAATCCATCGTCAGTTCCTGCATATAAAATATTTTGGTCTAATATAGATTCACTTAATGAGGTTATTGTGTTATAAGTTGACATGGCATAAACGTCCCAAGCAGAATCCCAGCTCTGTTGTCTTCCCATAATAGGCAATGATAACCTTTCCTCATTTTTTGTTAAATCTTTAGAAATTGGAGTCCAACTGTCTCCTCTGTCGTCTGACTTCCAAACTCTTTGAGAGCCAAAATTCCATATTCATAATAGCTTCATCTGCAATATATAAGCCTGGAGTTAGTCCAGATCTAGGGTCATCTGAGAGGTTTACAGCAATGGTGTTCATTCTCTCAATTTCTACACCTTGATCATTAACTAAATCCGATACAAACTCGCTTAATATTGGATCATAAGCAGAACCAGAAAATTCTCTTAACTCTTTTACCATTTTCAAAGCTCCATCATGATGAGGATATCATTAATTGAAGGAATAATCTGTCAAAATCAGTACTTTCTGAATTTTCAAGATCATTGAGTTGCTTAGGAGTAGCCATACCTGCCATTTCCATATGCATATGATGATCATGAGACATATTAGGTTTTATTTCTTCACGAGATTGAAGCCAGCTTTCCATAAAATTTATTTCATCTTCTTGCGATACATCAATTCTTTTAGCTAAATCTACAATAGTTTTATTGTTTGTTCTCTTTCCAGCCATTGCAGCCATAACAATAGCTTGGTCATGATGAACGATCATACCTTGAAGAAAATCAACATCTGCTTCAACATATTTTGCACCAGCTATATTAGCTGCAATATTTGGGTCAAGTATTTTAGACATTTCTCCTGGAGCACCTGGTTGAATAATTGGAGCAACATTAGAATTGTTATCTGCGATAACAACTTGTATAGAAAATAAAGCAAATATAGATAAGAAAATATATTTATGTGTCATGTTTTTCATCTTCATCCACTTCTTTTGATTGTCCTTCAATAATATTTTATGATTGTTGGTTGACCTTGGGTTGCTTTTGACGTTTACCAAAACGATTTATTCTATTATCACGATTTGTTTGTTTCTTAGATGCTTTAACTTTTCCTAAATTACTTATAAGAAACAAAGACCCCACAATAACTAATACCCAAAAAAATGTACTCATATTATCTACTTCTTATCTTCATTAATAATCTAAGTATTTCAAGATACAACCAGACTAAAGTAACCATAAGAGAGAAAGCTCCATACCATTCCATATATTTAGGGAGTCCCTTTTCAGCACCTTCTTCAATAAAATCAAAATCTAGTACTAAGTTAAGCGCAGCAATACCAACAACAAATACAGAAAATCCTATTCCCATAAGACCATTAGAATGAATAAATCCAATAGGAGAGCCAAACATAGACATAACAAAACTTACAAGATATAAAATAGCTATTCCAGCAGTCGCTGAGAAAAGCATCAGTCTAAAATTTTCAGTTGGCTTAATAATTCCACTTTTATAACAGAACAATAAAGATGCCATAATACCAAAAGTTAACCCCAAAGCTTGAACAGCTATACCTGGATAGACGCTTTCAGCATACATTGTTACTCCACCTAAAAATACACCTTGCGATAAAGCGTAAAAGGGAGCTGTTGATGCAACCTTTTCAGGACTTCTAAAAATTGTCACCATAGCAAGGATAAATCCTAATATGGCGCATGGAATCGCTAATACCGGATTATTCCAGCCTACAAAGGCACCACTAAAACAAAGAGCAAGTAAAATGCCCGTTTTATTAACAGTTCCATCAAGTGTCATTCTTTCGCTTAAAGGGAGGCTCTCTGAGTTACCTTCAAAACCTCTAGTGAAAGCTGGATTGGCTGATCTGCCAAAAGTATTTAATGCTGAATGTTTAGACATGTTATTTTTTCTCCATAATAAGAGGTTAAGGCCTGATAGACAAATTTAAAGGCTATAACTGATTAATCCAATCGGAGATAAGTTTTATTCCTTTGTCGTCAGCAAGCGCTCTTCCAGATTCTGGCATCATAATTCCTGGATCAAGAGAATCCATGCGATAGATCATGATAGATTTATTTGCTTTCCCAGGAACAATAGAATATTTGAGATTCCCACTAGCTCTTCCTGCCGCCACTGGGTTTCTTAAAGTAACCTAAATGTATTTCCCTATTTTCTTTAAAATCTAAATATAAAGGATTTGTTAGATCACTAATCGTTACTGAAAGCTTAAGTTTAGATCTAAATAAGATCTAGCCCTGTCATCCAGTGAAGCTGATTTATCTTCCCAATCTGCCATAGTTTTAAATTGCATATCCTTTAATCCAACCTTGTTTATGCCATTTTTTTAGTTGATTCATTACCCCGTCTTCATAGGCAACATCCTTATCTAAGTTTCTAGCCTTAGGCCCAATAGGTTTGATAGTTTTTCCTGATTGATGACATTCTTTGCATTGATTGATATTAGGTACTCTATACCTTACATTTTGAATATCACCTTCATTATTTAATAAATTGAGTAGATATAGTTTTTCCTGCAATGCTTAAATATGCATCATTTTGCTCTTCATTCCATACATAACTTACGTTTTTCCATTTATCCTGCTTTTTAATCAAAAGCCTCGTTTCTAACAGCTGAGGATCTAAGTTTGAAGTTTCATGCGCATTCAAATAGGCAAATGTTTTAATAAGAACTGTTCCATTAGGAAAATCAAAGACTTTATTAGGCCTATATTCAGCGAAACTCTCAGCAGGCATATATACAAACCTTAACTTGTCTGCATAATCTGAAAAAAGAGGGGTGATTAATTCGTAGGGTAGTACTCCTTCGGCAGGAGATTGAGAATTGAGTTCCTGAAAAAAACCATAGTCTGAAAGTTTAGAAGCAACTTTATTATTTTGAATAACAGCGTCATTTACAGCGGCAATAGCTGGTTGAAAACTAGAAAGATTAAAAAGAAGAGCTATAAATAGATATTTAGAGTGTTTCACTAAATTCTACTGGAGATAGAGGTATTATTTTTCCTGTAAATTTTTCATAGCTTCTTTCAACTGGATCAAAAAAAGGTAGCATATATTTAATGGGATTTATTGTTAGAAAAGAAGCATCACCATTATCACCTAATACAATCTTATCCTCATCAGGTTGACCAAAGATTATTTGATGTGTCGGGACAATGCCATCCCAAAATATATCTGGCATATCTCCATTGGTTATTTCAAATAAGAACTTTGCAAGATCGCCTGTCTCAAGATCGGGATTGTAACCAGATTTACCAAATCGATTGCCATGAATTTGTATTGCTCTTGGATGAGGGTAGTAATTTTTATCTTCTGTTTCGTAGCCATAGGTCACAATGGCGATATGTTAATCGTTTCGTTATCTCCAATATCATTATCAAAGATTTCTACATGTGAATTAGCTTGAATAATAATTCCAGTTCCTCTCGGAACCTCTCCAACAATATTACCTTCTGGAGGCGAAGTTATCAGTATTATTATTAATAGATTTATTTCTATAGACTCTTATATGATGGCCGCCTTGTTGAGGAATATCTGGAAGGTCAAAGACTAAAATACCTCCTGTATTATTTTCTGCATGATTATCAAATACGTCAGCATAATATGAATTTTCAATTTCAATTACCAGCAACATTAAATTCAGCTCGAGAATTTTTTACAATAATATTTTCTGATTGACCAACATAAATGCCAGCATCAGAGGCGCCTATAGCAACACAAGAATCTATCAATACGTTTTTAGATTCAACTGGATAAAGTCCATAAGCTCCATTATCTGAGCTAACGCCACCAGTCCATTCTGTTCTGACTCTAATAAAACTAATACCATCTACACCTTTTACTTTAATTGCATCACCTTTGGCATCTTCTATAGCAAAGTCTTGCAGTACAACGTTGTTAGAAGTAATCATTAGGCCCTCAGCCCCAGATTTTTGATTTTTAAAAGATAAAATAGTTTTATCAATACCTTCACCTTCAAGCCTAATATTGGATCTAATTGATAAACTATCTTCTAATCAAGAAACTTACCAAATGCTTGGCGGTTATACATACCAAGCAGAATTAAAGCTTCTTGAATATCTGCGTAAGGATCATCAGACGGATTAATAATAGTAATAGCTCCATAACAGTTAATACTGATAAGGAAACTAAAGAAAATTAACTTAGATTGCTGTAGGTATTTTATCGAATTCTTCAAGAGGCTTCTCTAGTTCAACCCAATCAGAATATTCATCAGGTGCATTTTCATATTCTAATAACCCTAAAGCTTCAAATTTAGGCCTTACTGAGTCAGTTAGTAAGCCAATTCTCGAAAGATTTGGAATCACTCTTGAAAATAAGAAGTTTCTAAAAGTAGCATTAGCACTGGTGCTTAGAGAGAACTCTCTTGCTTCAGCTTCTGAAATCTTTGTTCGGCCTTTGTATTTATTAATCTTTCTCTTGAAATAACACATGCTTCATAAGCAAACTCTGCTCTCTCCTCAATTTCTTCAGGAGTTAAAGTTTTAATAAAATCTTCTAAGTAATTAATACCGAAGGTTACGTGCCTTGCTTCATCTCTAACCACATAGTGAAGAAGTTGTTTTAATAAAGGATCTTTAGTTAACATTTTTAACATTTGGAAAGCAGCCAATGCTAGACCTTCAATGATAATTTGCATTCCTATAAATTTTAGATCCCATCTTTCATCAGTTAAGATTTTATCTAAAAGTGCTTTTAAATTTGGATTGATTGGATAATGAACTCCAATTTTTTCTTGAAGATATCTATTAAAGACTTCAACATGTCGAGCTTCATCAAATGTTTGAGATGCTGCATAAAGTTTTGCATTATATGTTGGCGCACAAGAAACCAACTGAGAAGCAACCAACAGAGCGCCTTGCTCTCCGTGTAAAAATTGGCTTAAAAGTTCAGCAGTGTCATGTCTATCAAACTCAATTTTCTCTTCTTCCGTAAGATTTTCATAAGCTTCTAAAGTTTCATGAGGTAAATCCTCATCAGCTTCAACTAATTTTTCATTTGCAGGATGAGTGTAGTCCCAATTTAAATCAAGGGAACCATTCCAGTTAAGCTCTTTTCCAAGCTCATAGAGTCTTTTAATCCTATTATCAGAGACCGTATAGTCCCAGTTATATGATCCTGTTAAAGGGGTTTTAAAAATTTCAGCTACATCTTCAACATCTTTTTGTTGGAGATCCATTTCTTCATCAAAATATAGTAAATCTTTAGGCGGTCCATCTGTGTGAGTTATTTTCATAATTTTCCCTTAATTGTTCTTAAATCTGCAGGTATCTATACTACCTTGGTCTATATTCTATAGGAATTTCTAATTTTTAAAAAGCTCAGTGAGTTCTTCAAGTAAAACTTCACCTAACTCTTCTGCTCTATGAATAGTTATCGCTCTTTTATAGTACTTTGAAACATCATGACCTATACCTATGGCCAACAACTCTATTTTATTGTCTTCCTCAATTGAGTTAATAATAGTTCGTAAATGATCATCTAAAAATAGAGGATGATTAGTTGAAAGAGTAGAGTCGTCGACTGGAGCACCATCAGAAATAACCATAAGTATTTTTCTTTCTTCTGGTCTCTTTAATAATCTTTGAAAGCTCCAAGAAAGCGCTTCTCCATCAATATTCTCTTTAAGCAAACCTTCTCTTAGCATTACCCCAAAGTATTTTCTTGCTCTTCTCCATGAATTATCAGCATTTTTAAAAATAATATGTCTAATGTCATTTAATCTGCCAGGTGAACTGGCTTATCATTTTCTAACCATAGTTTCTTTGATTCACCACCTTTCCAGTTTTTAGTAGTAAATCCCAATACTTCAGTTTTTATAGAGCATCGTTCAAGAGTCCTTGCCATTATATCTGCACAGATAGCAGCTATTGTTATAGGTCTACCTCTCATAGATCCGGAACTGTCTATTAAAAGACTCACAACAGTATTTTTAAAATCTTTTTCAGTTTCTTCTTTAAAACTAAGAGGGGTGACCCGGTTCTGCAATTACTCTATGAAGCCTTGCAGTATCTAACATGCCTTCTTCAAGATTAAAGTTCCAACTAGTATTTTGTTTTGCCAGCAAAAGTCTTTGGAGTCTATTTGCTAGTTTTCCAATTGTAGTTTGATAAGGTTTTATAAGATTATCTAATTGAACTCTTAATCTTATAGCCTCATCCTAGATCGCATAGTTTATTAGCTTCTATAATTTCATCAAATTTTGTACTCGCAGACTTATAATTTTGCCCTCATATATATCTGTATAACTTCCAGAGAGCTCTATTTCTTCTTCGATAGACTTAGCGTCTATATCTATAGATGCTTCTTGTAAAAGATCATCATCCACTTCGTTAATTTCATCAGAGGTTTCGGTTACATTTTCTGATTCAATCTCCGAGTTTATTAGTTCTTCTGTAATTTCAAGATTATGATAAACTGCATTGACATCATCATCTTCCTCCATTGAATCATTAGAATGCTCTTTTAAAAGATTGAGTTGTCGCAATAGCCTTAATGACTCCTTTTCAAAAGCATACTGATCATTAAGACTTTTAATAAAATTATCATGAAGAGTTAAATTATCTTCTGGTAAAAATACAGTTTTAAAGTTAGTAACAATTTCTTTAGCCGCACCTGAGAATTTATAACCACTTACATGTTTAAGCCACAGGTTTACAGCAAAAGGTATTTGGTTTTGAATTTTTTCGTTTATTAATTCAGAACTCTTTTGCTCAATATGAGCAATAATATTCTGCTTAGCGCCTTTATATTTATTTCCACCAAGTATCTCTACCCTGGATAGCTCTAGTTCTTGAAAGATTTCTCTTGCATCTTTTTTTAAAGGTAATTCTTCTAAGTTTTTATGATAAAGATTCCAAAATGCCTGAAAATCTGCTTCACCGCGCCATGCGCCTATCTTTGCTGAAGATCGTGGTGCTGCTGTTAAAGATATTTCTCCTAGATTAGGAGATCTATTGGAAGATGTATTTTTTGAGGCTAATTCTTTATTTTTTGAAATAGCTTTTGCAGATGATATTGCTGCAATATGAAGGTTTTCTCTATCCTTTACCCACGCCATACTTATTTTGTATGAGGGTTGTGACTTTCCTCAAGGTCTTCACCAAAACAGCGTTGAAAATACTCAGCAATAATTGGTTTCTCAGTATCATCACATTTTTGAAGGTTCTAGTTTATTGCTTTTAGATTTTTTAATATCTTGAAAAGATTTATGAAGTAATTTATTGGTCAGCTTATCTGCAAGCTCTTGATTGATAAATAATCCATATTTTAGAAAATTAAACTTTTTCCCACTTTTTATTTTTTGCAGATTTAAAGCTTTTTAACTTAGAGCTCACAACATTAAATTCTTGCTTAGGATCTAGATAATTCAATGTTGAAAGGATATGCCATCTATCCATTTGACCCTGATTGATTTGTTGGGTTCCGTGATAGAGGCCAGTAACGTCGCCAAGCCCAACTGTATTAGTAGTAGCAAAAAGCCTAAAATAAGGATGTGGTGTAATTACTTTGTTTTGATCTAGTAGTGTAAGTTTACCTTCCACTTCAAGTATTCTTTGGATTACAAACATCACATCAGGTCTTCCAGCATCATATTCATCAAAAACTAAAGCTACTGGATTTTGAATAGACCATGGAAGCAAGCCCTCTTTAAAATCCGTTACCTGTTTGCCTTCTTGAAGCTTGATAACATCTTTACCTAATAAGTCTATTCTAGAAATATGACTATCTAAATTAATTCTTAGACAAGGCCAATTTAATCTAGCTGCAACTTGTTCTATATGAGTTGATTTACCTGTTCCATGAAAACCTTGAATCATAACTCTTCTGTTATGTTCAAAGCCTGCAAGAATTGCTAATGTGGTTTCAGGATCAAATTTGTAGGATTTATCTATCTCAGGAACCCATTGTGTTTTTTCTTTATATGCAGCTACGATAAGCTCAGAAGGAAAACCAAAGACATCTGAAACTTTGACTTTAATATCAGCTTTTTTTGGTAATTCTATTTTTTGTTATATACATAATTTTTTCTGTTTTGAAGATATGTATCCTACCTTTTGAGAATGTAAAGTTCTAGTTTTTTGTTAATCATTGTAAGATTAGTAATATTATAAAACAGCACATCTAAAAATGAGTAAGAAATCAGATAATTCACTCCCACTGTTAGAAGATAGATTAAGTTACAAAATTTAAAGATAGATAGAGATATTTTTACTTGGACAGGAAAAAATGTTGGCTGGGCGAGAGTTTTCGGAGGACAGGTCATGGCACAAACTCTTATTGCTGCATATGAAACTATAGAGAAAGATCATTATGCACATTCTTTCCATTCTTATTTTTTGAGACCAGGGCAGATGGATAAGCCTATTATTTTTACCGTCGATAGGATTAGAGACGGCAAAAGCTTTACTACAAGAACTGTAAAAGCCATCCATATTTAACTCATCAATATCTTTTCAAAAAAGAGAAAAAGGTCTAACTCATCAAATTGATATGCCTGATGTTCCAGGCCCCGAAGGACTTTTAAATGAATGGCAGCATAGAAAGAAAATCAGCCATAAGATTGATAAAAAATACTTACCTATGTTTCTTCGAGAAAGAGAAATTGAAATGAGGCCAGTTGAGGATCAAGATTTCTTAAACCCTAAAAAAGCTCCTCCTTATAAAAATACATGGATGAAACCCGATGGCGCCACTGCCAAAGGATGAGAAGATTCATCAAGCACTATTATTATATGCATCTGATATGGGCTTATTAGGGACAGCCAATAATCCACATGGACTAAATTTTATGTCACCACTTCTTCAAAGCGCTAGTTTGGATCATGCGACATGGTTCCATGGTAAGTTAGATTTTAGCGATTGGCTTTTATATCACATTGATAGCCCTGTTTCAGGGAATGCTAGAGGGTTTTCAAGAGGTTCTATATACAATAAAAAAGGTCAACTCGTTGCTTCTTGTGTCCAAGAGGGCCTTATGCGTTTATGGGATAAGCCTAAATCAAAAAAGTAGACTTATAACTCTCTAACGGTATCGGTTACAAACTTAATCTTATCTGGATTAATATCAGGCGTAATGCCATGCCCTAGGTTAAAGATATAACCAGGATAGTCTTTAAACTTATCCAGCATGATTTTAAGTTCGTTATAAATAATGGAATTTTCTTCCTTTAAAATTAAAGGATTAAGGTTGCCCTGTATAGCAGTATTACCTTTTAGAATATGAATTGAATCTTCAATAGATTCATCCCAATACAAACTAATACACTCAGGCTTGCAGGCGCTTAGTTGCTTAATGCCGCCTTGCGGCTGTCTGGCAAACACTATTACAGGAATATCTGTTGTAACTGGATCATCCTTTAGCTGATTAACAAGATCATTAATATAAGTAAGTGAAAATATTTTATAGTCATCTTTATTCAATAAACCAGCCCAAGAATCAAAGATTTGGATTGCATTAATACCTGCCAAAACCTGCTCTTTAAGATATTCAAAACATGCATCTGTATAGACCTTTAAAAGATATTGGGCTTGAACTGGATTGTCTATTATAAAATTTTTAGTAATCGCAAAGTCTTTTGATTATGTTTTTCGTTACTAATCACTGTTTTAGTTTTTGGTCAACAGCGAAAACCTATTAAAGGAAGACTTCTTTATAAAAACACTAGTGTAGTTGCTGCTAATGTAATTAACAATACAGATCTTGGGGATCAAATGATGGCAAATTATCGATGGCTTGAGTATCTCTTATCGGGTTATTAAAAACAGGACCTTCTCCCTCTTTAAACTCAACACCTAAATTAAAAGCATCAGGAATTGTAAGAATATCAGAAAATAAAATACTCGCATCAAGATTAAATCTATCAATAGGCTGCAAAGCTAATTCACAACATACATCTGGATCTTTACACATATCGAGAAAGTTCTTAAATTTTGATCTTACAGCTCTGTATTCAGGAAGATATCTTCCAGCTTGACGCATATACCAAATAGGAGGAACTTCATTATTCTCTTTTCTTAAAGCTCTTAAAAATATTGATTGGTCTATCATTATGATACGTATTCTATGATGCTTTTAGCTGCTTCGCGACCTTCCCATATTGCAGTAACCACAAGGTCTGAACCTCTAACCATATCACCACCAGAAAATATCTTGTTATTAGAGGTTTGAAATTTATATTCTTGATCTTCTGCTGCCAATACAAGTCCGTTATTTTGAGTATTAATATTGAAATCTTTAAACCAATCAGAAGGACTTGCTCTAAAACCAAATGCTATTATAACAGCATCAGCTTCTATAATTAATTCAGATCCAGGGATAGGAATAGGAACTCTTCTTCCATTTTGATCAGGTTCACCAAGTTGAGTTTTAACTATTTTCACTCCTTGAACTTCATCATCTCCAATTATTTCTATTGGCTGGATATTAAATTGAAATTCAACTCCCTCTTCTTTTGCATTAGTAACTTCTCTTTTAGAGCCTGGCATATTTTTTTCATCTCTTCTATATAAGCATTTAACTGATTTTGCTTTTTGTCTTTTTGCTGTTCTATTACAATCCATTGCTGTGTCTCCACCACCTATTACAACAACATCAAACCTTTTAGATTAATAAAATTCTCTTTATCTTTTTCTATTTTTAATAATCTATTAGTACTAGAAATTAAATAATCTAGAGCTT
The DNA here is from genome assembly GCA_905181645.1 of uncultured SAR86 cluster bacterium. Taxonomy (GTDB): domain Bacteria; phylum Pseudomonadota; class Gammaproteobacteria; order Magnimaribacterales; family D2472; genus MED-G78. The sequence goes on along the minus strand of CAJIYN010000001.1, from coordinate 58,362 downwards.
TAAATACATTGGGTAGCTTTTCACCCTTAAAGCCGCCTTCCAAAGATGTATATGTTCCCATCCCAAGAAATACGGCATCATAGTTTTCATAAAGTTCTTTAAATTGGATATCTTTACCAATTTCTTTACCTAAAAAGAATTCAACACCCATTCCTTCTAAAATATCTCTTCTTTTTTTACAACAGATTTTTCTAATTTAAATTCAGGTATTCCAAAAGTTAATAATCCACCTATCTCCTCATTTTTATCAAAAACATGACTCATATCCTTGTTTTCTTAATTGCTCTGCTGCAGCTAAGCCAGCTGGGCCTGCTCCAATAATTCCAATAGACTCTTTTTTAACTTGATGAGGTAATAATTGAATTGGTTTAATCCAATCATTTTCAAATGCGGTATCAGTTATATATTTTTCTACAGAACCAATAGTTACCGCTCCATGTCCAGATTGTTCAAGCACCTTCGCACAGTCTATCTTGAGGGCAAACTCTACCGCACACCTCAGGCAGACTATTTGTTGAATGACATAACTCAGCTGCTTCAATGATATTCCCTTCATTTACAAGTTTTAACCAGTCTGGAATATAGTTATGAACAGGGCATTTCCATTCACAGTAAGGGTTTCCACAATCTAAACATCTATGGGCTTGATTGGAAGCCTGGGTCTGATTATATTCACTATAAATTTCTACAAAACTAATTTTTCTTTCTTGAGCAGATTTTTTTACTGGATCAAATCTTCCAACTTCAAGAAATTGAAAGTCATTTTCAAGCTTTTCATGCTCTTGAGTTTGCCCAGACATCATTCTAGCTCCCATTGGATAAGCAGAACCGTATTCAGTCTGATACAGACTATCCCTCCAAGCATAGAGTTCTATTTCTGCATCAGCACGAGAAATAATAGGCGCAAATGACTTTGTTAAATATTTTTTATTAAATCTAATTTTTCCATAAAAGTTAGTACAGCTTTTCGCCCAGAAAGCATTAAACCTTTCTCTAGCTTATATTGTTTGTTTTTTTGAGTCATTTAGGTATGACACAGTATGACACTTTTGTGCTATTATCAACAACTAACTCACATCAATCATCTAAATGCCTGGACTTTACAGAGATAATAATTTCAAAGATAACTGCGGTTTCGGTTTAATTACTAATCGAAATGGTACTAAATCTCACTCTGTAATTACTAAATCTATTAGCGCTCTTAAGAGCATGAAGCATAGAGGAGGCATAGGCTCAGATGGTAAAACTGGTGATGGTTGCGGACTGCTTTTTAATTTAGATCATGACTTTTTTAGAGATTCAATTCTTAAAGAGCAAAACCTTGTATTGCCAAAATATTTTGCTGTAGCCCAACTATTTCTAGACTCTTCACTAAAAGAGCTTCCCCCCAAGTTAAATAATATTTTAAAAAAAGAAGGCTTGCAATTAGATGCAACAAGACTTGTTCCAGTTGATAAGAAAATACTAGGAGTCATTGCTTTAGATTGCTTACCTAATATCTACCAACTTTTTATATCACCAAATAATAATTTACAAAAAGAATTATTTGAATCAGCTCTCTTGCAAGCAAGAAAATTTATTGAAGTTATATTTGATAATGATGAAATGTTTTTACGTTTGTAGCATGTCTAGCCAAACAATTGTTTATAAGGGCTTAATGCTCCCAAATGCTATTAGTGATTTTACAAAGATTTACGAAAAAATAATTTCACAGCTTCAATTTGTGTTTTTCATCAAAGATTTTCTACTAATACAGCTCCAAGTTGGGATCTTGCGCAGCCATGCAGATTCATGGCACATAATGGTGAAATTAATGCTATTAGAGGTAATAGAAACTGGGCAAAAGCACGAAAACCCGGAGAATTATTAGATATGAAATTATCTAAATTTAAACATTTAATTAATGAATCAGCATTTTCCACTAGTCATGAGATAATATGATTGAATTGCTAGAAAAAGGTGGAATTAATATATTTAGAGCTATAAGAATGGTTCTTCCGCCTGCTTGGCAGAATGGACAAATTCTTGATGCAGAAATAAAATCATTTCATGAATATAACTCCATGCACATGGAAGCATGGGATGGCCCTGCAGGAATAGTAATGACTGATGGAAAGTGGGCTATCTGTGTTTTAGACAGAAATGGATTGAGACCTGCTAGATATCAAATAGATGAAGAAGGTTTAATTACCGTTGCTTCAGAGACTGGGGTTAATCCAACTGATGATTTATCTATCCTTACAAAAGGAAGAGTCAAGCCAGGTGGAATATTAGCTATTAATACTGAAACTGGTGAACTTCATGATGAAGAATATATAGACAATCATCTCAAAACTCAGAACCCTTACAGAAAGTGGTTAAAGAAACATGCTGTGTATATTGAATCTTCTTTAAATGATTTTGGTGGTCCTGGCTTAAAAAAAATATCACAAAAAGATTTTTTAACTGCATCAAAATTATTTCTTTTATTTAAAGAGGAGCGAAGCTCGGTTATAAAACCTTTGGCAGTTGATTCTCAAGAAGGCACTGGCTCAATGGGCGATGATACTGCCTTAGCAGTCATGTCAAAAATGCATAGACAGTTATATGACTTTTTCAGACAACAATTTGCTCAAGTAACCAATCCCCCAATTGACTCTTTAAGAGAAAACAAGGTTATGAGTCTTGAGACATGTTTTGGTCCTGAATTAAATGTATATGAAGAAACTCCTGAGCATGCAAAGAGATTAATAACTTCATAGATAATAATGTAAAACGAGATACCTTAAATAATATATTAGAAAATAAATATTTTAAATTTGCTGAATTTTCTTTATCTTTTGATAAATCAATAAGTCTCAAGAAAGCAATAAAATTACTGAAGACTGATGTTGTAAATGCTGTTAAGTCTGGCGCATCAATTATTCATCTAGATGAGCATCTTCCAAAGAAGGGGCAACTCCCTCTTAATGCTTTATTGGGCTTAGGGGCTGTTCACCAAGAGCTTGTTAGGCTTGGGTTAAGAGCAGATACAAATCTGATTGTTAGTTCAGCATCTGCTCGAGATACTCATCATATCGCATGCTTGATTGGTTTCGGAGCCACGGCAGTATTTCCATGGCTTGCTTATCAAAGTATCTTAGATTTAACTCATAAAAATGAGTTGAAGGGCGATGCAAACGAGAATTGCGCAAGATATAGAAAAGGAATTAATAAAGGATTGTTAAAAATAATTTCAAAAATGGGAATTTCTACTATATCTAGTTATAGAGGCTCACAACTTTTTGAAATAGTTGGCTTAAATACTCAAATTGTAGAAACTTGTTTCACAAATACTACTAGTAGAATAGAAGGTAAAAGTTTTAAAGATTTAGATAAGTCTTTAAGAGCTCTAGATGATTATGCTAGGTCTAATTTATCTGATATGAATGTTGGTGGCTTATTAAAATACATTCATGGCGGCGAATACCATACATATAATCCTGAGATAGTTAAAAAACTACAAGAGGCAGTTTCTTCAAATTCAATTGATTTGTATGAAGAGTATGCAAAACTTGTTGATACAAGGCCGCCAGCAATGCTTAGAGATTTATTGGAAGTAAAAAAAGAAAACCCAATTTCTATAAAAAGTGTAGAAGATCAAAAATCAATCTTAACAAGATTTGATTCAGCTGGAATGAGCCTGGGTGCTTTATCACCTGACGCTCATGAGACTCTAGCGGAAGCCATGAATGCTCTTGGAGGAAGATCTAATTCAGGTGAAGGTGGCGAAGCTGTTGAGCGATATGGCACATCAAAGATGTCTAAGATAAAACAGATAGCATCTGGCAGATTTGGTGTAACACCTCATTATTTAGTAAATGCAGAAGTATTACAAATTAAAATTGCACAAGGAGCTAAACCTGGAGAGGGTGGTCAATTACCTGGTGGTAAGGTAAATAAATTAATTGCTAAATTAAGATATTCAACCCCTGGTATAACTTTAATATCTCCCCCACCTCATCATGATATTTACTCAATTGAAGACTTGGCCCAACTAATTTATGATCTTAAACAAGTAAATCCAAAAGCCTTAGTTTCGGTAAAACTAGTATCAGAACCCGGAGTAGGGACTATCGCTGCAGGAGTAGCTAAAGCTTATGCAGATTTAATTACGATATCAGGACATGATGGAGGAACGGGGGCAAGCCCCTTATCTTCAATCAGATATGCCGGTTCACCATGGGAGCTTGGTTTAGCAGAAGCTCATCAAGCTCTCCGTGAAAGTGGCTTAAGAGGAAATATTAGACTCCAAACAGACGGCGGAATGAAAACTGGATTAGATGTAATTAAAGCTGCTGTTCTTGGAGCAGAATCATTTGGTTTTGGAACAGGCCCAATGATAGCTATGGGATGCAAATATTTAAGAATATGCCATTTGAATAATTGCGCAACAGGTGTAGCAACTCAAAGAAAAGACATTATTAATCATCATTTTATTGGTGAGAAAGAAAAAGTTGTAAATTATTTTAAATTTATAGCTGATGATGTGAGACGACACCTAAGCGAAATGGGAGTTTCTAAACTAGAAAACTGAGTGGAACGATTCAGATAAAATAAATTCTAGAATTATAGAAGTTCTTAAAAAAGTAAATCTTGAAGATCTACTGTATCAAAATAAAACTATTAAAGAGCCTTATTATTGCCAAGTAAAACAAAATGATCCATGGGACAAAGGTACTCTTGCTAAGAAAATATTAAAAGATATAAAGCCATGTATAAAAGAAGGCAAGACAGAATCATTTGATTACAAAATAATGAATACAGATAGATCTATAGGAGCTTCGGCATCTGGATTTATAGCTAATACATTTGGTGAATCTGGATTAGAGAAACCAATAACTCTTAACTTTAAAGGTTCTGCAGGTCAAAGTTTTGGTTGTTGGAATGCAAATGGCATTAATCTATTTTAAAAGGTGATGCTAATGACTATGTTGGAAAGGGAATGAATGGTGGGAAAATAGTCATTAAAAATACAAGTCATTACGCACAAAGTAGTGAGACAACTTTAGTTGGTAATACTTGTTTATATGGTGCGACAGGTGGGGAAATATATGTTGCTGGCTCAGCTGGTGAAAGATTTGCAGTTAGAAATTCAGGAGCAAACATTTATAATAGAGGGAGCTGGAGATCATTGTTGCGAATACATGACAGGTGGTCATGTAACAGTTCTTAGGAGAAGTAGGAGATAATTTTGGTGCTGGTATGACGGGAGGAATGGCTTTTATTTTGGATGAAGATAAGTCCTTCTTTGATAAATGTAATAGAGGTCTAGTAAATATAGATAGAATTATTAATGAAGATATGGAATCTCATCGAACACTCCTCCAGTGCTCAATATTAAATCACTATCAAGAGACTAAAAGCTTAAGATCCAAAGAAATGTATGACGATTTCGATAAATATGAACAACTTTTTTGGCTACTAGAAACAGTAGGCTGGAAGCAAAGCTTTAAAGATGGAAATCAAGTTTTAGATTTTTTAAAGGCTTTTAATAAAGATGTTATTAGCGGCAAAGGTTTATCTAAAGAAACTTTAGACACTGCTGGTGTAACTCTAGACGAAGTTGATATGAGTCTTAATGACGATGCTGTTGACTTAGGAACTGTTAAAAAGTCTCAGAAACTCTGAATTCGCTCAAAGTCAGTTTGGGACAATTCTCCTTCGAACTGCGATAGCATTGAAGCCATACACATACCAATAGAAACAGCCTCCCCATGCAAGTAGACCCCATAACCAAAAGTATTCTCTATAGCATGCCCAAAAGTATGCCCAAAATTTAATAGCGCCCTCTTTCCATGCTCAAATTCATCCTGAGAAACGATGATCGACTTATCTTTACATGAGCGTAGACAATCTCTTCAAGGATTTTGAGATCTCTAGAAAGAACTAACCCTGTATTAGATTTTAAAATTTTATGAAGTTTTTTATTTAAAATAAATGCATATTTTATAACTTCACCTAAACCAGATTTATATTCTTTGTCTGACAAAGTTTGTAAATAACTCAATGAAATAAAAACTTTTTTAGGATTATAAAAAGCTCCAACTAGATTTTTACCTTGGCTTATATTGATTCCAGTTTTTCCTCCAATAGACGAGTCAACTTGTGATAAAAGTGTTGTAGGAATTTGAATAAAATCTATGCCTCGAAGATATGTAGAGGCAACAAAACCAGTAATGTCTCCAACCATTCCTCCTCCAAGAGCAATCAAACAGTCTGTTCTGTCAAACTTAAGAGATGCTAGGTTTTCAAGAATTAAATTGAAAGATTTTATTGATTTAGATTTCTCTCCAGCAGGAAGAATATATATATAAACTTTTTTAGATTTTGGAATAAGTTTCTTTATTTCTGCTAAGTATTTTTTAGGGAGACCATCATCAGTGACTATAAGAATTTTATTATAAGATTTTATTGCAGATGATATAGTTTTTGTAATAGCATTTCTTGCTATAACAACATCATATTGTGAATTTTTTTTACCAACCTTGATAATTTTAGCCATAGTTCTTAACTAACTTAATAATTTCAGAAGATACTTCTTGACTCGATTTACCCTCAGTATTGACAGAATAGTCAGCAACTTCTTTATAAAGACTTTCTCTAGCTAGATGTAAATTTTTAAGAATTTCTCCAGGATCTCCATTCTTAAGAAGAGGTCTATCTTTATCTTTAGAAGTCCTATCTAGCTGAACATCAATTGGCGTATCTAAATAAAAAACCGTTCCTCTTGCTGACAAAAGATCTCTATTTACATCAGATAAAATGATACCTCCACCAGTCGAAAGAACAATAGAATTCATTCCAGCTAAATCATTTAACACAGAACTTTCTCTTTTTCTAAAACCCTCTTCACCCTCTAGATCAAATATCCAATCTATAGAAGCACCTGTACCTTTTTCGATTTCATCATCTGTATCTAAAAAAGACAAAAATAATTCACTAGTTTCTTGTTGCCAACGGTGGATTTTCCTGATCCCATAGGACCAACTATAAAGATATTCATAATATTACTAATTTATGGGCAAGATTTTAACATTGAACTCTATAAAATAGTCTTTTAGTGCAATAAAAGATATATTCATTAAATCTTAGATTAAAATATGCACAATCAATTTTTAAAGTTATGGCAAAAGTAATTAAGTTTTTATTCTGGTCTAGCATGGCTGTGACAAGCCTTGGAATATTAACAACATTAATCATTTTTCTTTATTTAAAACCAAATCTTCCAGAGATATCACTAGTTGATCAATCTCAACTACAAATGCCTTTAAAGGTATATACAGAAGATGGAGTGTTAATTGGTGAGTTTGGAGAGATTAAAAGAAGGCCTTTAGATTTTCAAGATATACCTATTGATATTAAAAATGCTTTTTTAGCTGCAGAAGATGATGGTTTTTTTAATCATCAGGGTATTAGTTACACAGGAATTATTAGATCTTTTGTAAGATGTATTGGCCCCAATGGTTGTTTTGGTGGAGGTGGAACTATTTCGATGCAAGTTGTAAGGGGCTATGTCTTAACAAGAGATCAAACAGTAATAAGAAAAAAGAAATCTTGCTTGCCTATCAGTTAGAAAGTTCAGCCAGTAAAAATGAAATTTTTGAACTTTATGTTAATAGTATTTTTTTAGGCAATAGATCTTATGGAATTGAGTCAGCTGCTGATACTTATTTTGGTAAAACCTCTAAAGAGTTGACTCTTGCAGAAAGCGCCTTGATTGCTTCATTAGCGCAGCTTCCATCAAGAGTAAATCCTATAAGAGCTCCAGAAAGAACAAAATCAAGACGAAATTGGATTCTTGGAAGAATGCTAAAACTAAAGTATATAAGTCATGAGGATTATTTAGTGGCCGTATCTGAGCCTGTAAATATTTCAAAGAATATCAAGTCTTATGATCTAGATTCACGACACTTAGCTGAATTAATTCGACAAGAGGTCATAAATAGATATGGCTTAAGAGCCTATAGTGAGGGCTGGAAAGTCTATTCAACAATAGACTCAAAACTTCAGAGTAAAGCAATAGAAAGTATATCGGAAAGATTATCAGAATATGATAAAAGGCACGGATGGCGTTCAAAAAATAATTATTTAGAGATATTTTCTATAGAGGATTTAGATGCTTTATCAAATCTTAATTACTCTCCTCTTACAGAAGGACTCGAAGAAAGTTTTGATTTTTTAGATATAAAAGACACTCTAATTATTAGAGTAAGAAATACTTTTGATTCTAATATTTTTATGCATTCTCATCAAAGAGGGATAGTTATTGATGTAAATGAAGATAATTTTAAATACCTAAATGAAGATCTTAAAATTGTAATTCTTGAATGGAATGATGAAATTTATAAATGGGCGAGAAGGTATATATCTATTAATTCAAGAGGATCAGCACCGCAGAATTTTTATGATTTAATTAAACCGGGCGACTTTATTTATCTAAAATCAATTAATGATGCCATTATTCTTGATCAAATTCCTCTGGCTGAAGCTGCGCTTATATCAATAGATCCAAAAACAGGAAGTATCTCAAGTTATGTTGGAGGTTCATCTTTTAATGATGGTCTTTTTGACCGAGTTAGACTGTCGTTTCCTCAAACTGGCTCAAGCTTCAAACCATTTGTGTATGCATCTGCCTTTGCAAATAATTACAATCCATCATCTCTTATTAATGATGCACCCATTATTTTTAATGATGAGAATCTTGAAAGTTTTTGGAGACCAGAAAATTATACTGGTAAGTTTTATGGACCCACTAGACTCAGAGAAGGACTAGTCCAGTCACTGAATATTGTATCAATAAAACTTTTAAGGGAATTGGGTATTTCCAAAGCCAATAATTATATTTCAAAATTTGGTTTTGAAAGAAATAGGCTTCCTAATGACTTATCTTTAGCGCTAGGATCAGGCAATTTTTCACCAGCTGAAGTAGCAAGATCTTATGGCGTGATAGCCAATAATGGTTACTTGGTAGATTTACACTATGTATCAAAAATTCTAGATAGGAATGGAAATCAAGTTTTTTTGCATAAAAATCTTGATGAGAATAAAGCAACAGATATAACTTCCAATATGACAGCATTTCCTTGGTTGAATACTACAGAGCTAGAGGCTAAAATTGTAGAGGCATTAAAAGCTTAATCTTCTAAATCATTGTATAGCAAATCATAGATATTGTTAAAGATATTTTAAGGGAACATACTCGAAGAGGGTCTACTGGTCGTAAAACTAGCATCTTAAAAAGATCAGATATTGCAGGAAAAACAGGAACAACCAATGATGCAAAAAGCACTTGGTTTTCAGGCTTTCATGATGATCTTGTTACAACTGTTTGGGTTGGTACTGATGATTTTACTTCTCTTGGTGATAATGAATATGGCTCAAGTATCGCTCTTCCAATTTGGGTCGATTATATGAGTTTAGCCTTAGATTCTCTTCCTGAATCAAAGATAACAATTCCTAGTGGCATATCTTATGTAAAGGTCAATAAATCAACTGGGGAGATAGCAAATCCAAGTGATAAAAATACATATTTTGAATTATTTCTAAACGAAAATATTCCTAATTAATCTTTAAAAGTGGCTAAGACTGCTAAGGTCCATATATTTTCAGAATAACTTGAAGGAGCCTCTTTAAATTTAGATCGAATATATCTAGAGACAGTTCCCTCTAACAAAGTAACTATTAGTTGAGCAGATATTCCAGGTTGAGCAATAAGCTTATTAGCATCTGCAGCAAGTATTTGTTTAATATTTAATTCCTAATCTTTCAAAAAATTGATTCACCGCATCAGTTACGTTTTGCTCATCAGAACTAAGCGCTTCCCTTGATAAAATTCTTGCAAAACCTTTATTTTTTTCAAGAAATATAATAAAAAATAGAAATATATTTTTTATCTTCTCTTCAGAATTTAAATCTGATTTTTTAATCTCAGCACATTTAGAAAAAATAGCATCATCACAAAATCCAAAAAGTTCAGAAAATATCGATCTTTTACTAGGAAAATGTCTATAAAGCGCAGCTTCAGTTATTCCTGATTTTTCTGCTAAAACAGCTGTAGTAACTTTTGATAAATTTCTTTCTTCTAGAAGTCCAGCTAGTGATTGAAGTATTATTTGTTTTCTATCGCCTTTCAATTTTTAATAATAGTTTTTATTCATTCTAATGCATAGTTGGATCAATTTCAGGACATATTCTTTTAAATTCATTTATAAAGTTTTCCTGAATTTTTTTGAGGTCATCCTCACTATTTCCTTCAAATCTTAATACTAGTTTAGGTGTTGTATTCGATGCTCTTAACAAACCCCATCCGTTACTAAATTCAATCCGCAAACCATCAATTGTTATTTTGTTTCCATCCAAAGAGCACTCCTCTGCAAACTTTTTAACAATATCAAACTTACTATCATCACTCGCATAGATATTAAGTTCGGGTGTAGAAAATGATTTTGGTAATTTAGAAATCATTTCATCTATTGAAAATGAAAGTCCAGTTGAACTTCAACTATTAGTCTAAAAGCAGAATAATGACCATCATCAAATCCATACCAATCATCATTAAAAAATATATGACCACTCATTTCTCCTGCAAGCAAAGCATTTGTTTCTCTAAGCTTATTTTTTATATGGAAATGTCCGGTGGGTGACATAATTGGCTCTCCACCATTTGTTTTAATAATTTCTGCAAGTAAGTTTGAGCACTTCACATCAAATATAATTTGACCGCCATTGTTTCTTGCTAATATATCTTTAGCAAAAAGCATCATAATTTTATCTGGAAAAACTACATTACCTTTTTCGGTAACTAATCCAACTCTGTCGCCATCACCATCAAATGCAAGACCAAGATCTGCATTTTCTTTCTTAACAGATTCTATTAGATCTTTTAGGTTTTCAAGTTTTCCTGGATCTGGATGATGATTAGGAAAATTTCCATCAATTTCTGTAAAAAGATTAATTACATTACAACCCAGTCTTTTAAATAATTCAGGAGCAACACATCCAGCAGCGCCATTGCCGCAATCAATTATAACTTTTAAATTTTCCGGTTTATCTAATGTTATTTTTTGTAAAACATCATTTATATAATCTTCAATGATATCTAATTTAATTATTTCTTCTTTAGTATGACTTTTAGCAAAACTATCGGGATCTTCTCCTTCCGGAAATGAACACACCCTTACATTCATTCCTTCTTAATCCCATTATCATCTTTGGGGTTATGACTACCAGTAATCATAATACCGCTCTTAGAATCACTGTTCTTAGCTGCATAATACAAAATAGGGCTTGTAACTAATCCAATATTTGTAACTGAAATACCTGATCTGGCTAAAGAGCTGCACATAGAATCCAATAACGTCTCTCCAGATAACCTCCCATCTCTTCCAACTGAAATTTCGGTAACACCTTCCTCTTTGCACTTTAATGCTATTGCTTGACCAATTATTGATATAATTTCTTCATTTATTTCTTCTGGATAAGTACCTCTAATATCATATTCTCGAAATATAGATTCAATAAGTTTCATATTCATCCTTTAGTATTTACTTCTAGTTTGTCATAATACTTTACCTAAATTAACTCGCAAGAAATGTTTGTAAATACTGAAACAAAATTTATATGGAAAAATGGATCTTTTCATGCATGGAATGATTCAAGTATTCATATTCTTACTCATACTTTGCATTATGGAACTGGTGTATTTGAGGGAGTTAGAGCCTATGAGACTAAAAATGGACCAGCTATATTTCCGCAAAGATCCTTCATTTAGAAGTCCCTTTTAGCCAAGATGAAATCAATGCTGCTCATAGAGAAGTAGTGAGCGCTAACAATCTTAAAGAAGCGTATATTCGCCCGCTAGTTTTTTTAGGCTCAGAAGGTATGGGCTTGCGAGCAAAAGATTTGAAGGTACATGTGGGTATAGCGGCGTGGGAATGGCCGTCTTATATGTCTCCCGAAGCGCTGGAAGCAGGTATTAAAGTACGCACGTCTTCGTATACTCGGCACCATGTGAATATCACCATGTGCAAGGCAATAAGATTATGGGGAGTTACATTAATTCTATAATGGCACTTCAGGATGCAATTAATAAAGGGGCAGATGAAGCCTTGCTATTGGATAAAAATGGTTTTATTTCAGAAGGTAGTGGAGAAAATATATTTATCATAAAAAATGATGAGATATATACACCCAAAATTGAACATTGTTTAAATGGAATAACCAGACAGTCTGTAATAACAATGCTAACAAGCCAAATAATAGATCTAATTTGTTGGCTCAAATAGCTAATTTGCAAGCCCGTGTGGCTCGGGCTGAAGTTGCAACTATAGTGACTGCCAAAGCCGCAAATGCTGCCGCAAATGCCGCAAATGCCGCCACTAAAAAACTTCAAGAAACTTATAGCCTTATCGTTACTGGTCAAAGCGAGCAGTATAAATCTTGGCTAACCTATACTAACTCCTAGAGAATTGGATTCTTTAAAGATACTTATCTTAAGTTACAGAAGTGCTCCATTTGGTGGCGGTCAAGGTATCTATGTTTATGAGTTATCAAAAGTCTTTAATGGACTTAGGTCACGATGTAACTGTATTTTCAGGACCACCATATCCACAACTAGATAATAAAATAAAATTAATACAATCTCCTGGCTTAAATTTATTTGAAACTTTTAACTTTAAAGATAGATTTTTTAAATTCATAAATTATAAAAATAAAACAATTACTGATTTATATGAATTTCTATCTGTACTTTTTGGAGGATTTCCAGAAATGAGAACTTTTGGTGCAAGAGCTAAAAAATATATTTTAAAAAATCAATATGATTTAGTTATTGATAATCAATCAGTAAGTTATGGCATGGAATATATTCAAATTTTGACACCACTTATTGAGGTAATTCATCATCCGATTACTATGGATTTAAAACATGAATTAGCAACAAACAAAAACCTAATTTATAGATTTTCAAGGCATAGATGGTATTCCTTTTTAAGAATGCAAAAAAAAGTTGCTCCTCAAATCAAAAGAATTATCACACCATCAAAAAGCTCTAAGCGAGATATTATTACCGATTTTAAAGTTAAATCTAAAAATATTTCTGTTATACATAATGCTATAGATTCTAATATATTTAGGCCTTATCCTGAGATAGAAAGGATACCTCATAGACTAATCACAACTGCTAGTGCAGATGTCCCCTTAAAAGGTTTAGATTTTTCCTTGTACGCTTTATCTGAGTTATCTAAAAAATCTTCCTGAAATAGAATTAATAGTAATAGGAAAACTAAAAGAAGAAGGCCATACTGCGCGATTAATAAAAAGATTAAATATTCAAGAAAAAGTTCATTTCAAGACTGGTCTTACTAAAGAAGATATAGCAAAAGAGTATGCAAAGAGCTCAATATCTATTGTAAGTTCTTTATATGAAGGCTTTGGATATCCTGTCATTGAGGCTATGAGTTGTGGTGTTAATAATAGTCTCAATTCCAGAAATAACAGATTCAATATTAAGAGCTAATAACAATCCAAGAACTGTTCCAACTAAGATACCAGTCAGAAAAATATTTCTTGAGCCTAATCTGTATAATAAAATAGCAGTTAAAGGCAGGCAGCATATAAAGACCAAATTTAATTGGCTTTTTATAGGTAAACAATACGAAGATCTAATGAATAAAGTTATAAAAAATCATAAACCAATTATTAAAGGCAATAATGCTAACTTTTGATTTCAACAAAATTAATATTCCAGATGGTGCAAAGGTTCTAGATCTTAGGCTCTGGAGCAAATACATATATTTGGAATAATGGATAAATATCCTAATGCTTATTGTGTGGGCTTAGATCTTCACACTGAATCTTTGAAAATTGCTCAAGAGGGTGCAGAATATTTTGAATCTATATCTAATGAAGGAGCAGGTTTTACTTTGGCTTCTGGTTATCAAATGCCTTTTGCTGACTCTTCATTTGATATGGTAGTTTGTTCTGAAGTGCTAGAACACTTAATTAATTACGAAGATGCTTTAAATGAAATTCAGAGGGTATTAAAACCAGATGGTTATTTCTTACCCAGCTTTCCTGCATATTGGCCTGAAAGAGTATGCTGGATGCTATCAGAAGATTATCACAATATGCCAGGTGGTCATGTAAGAATTTTTAAGAAGAAAGACGCAATTAATACAATTTCACGCCATGGTTTTAATTATATTTCTTCTGAAAAATTTCATTCGTTGCATGCTCCATATTGGTGGTTAAGATGTATGTTTTGGAAAACACAAGAAACAAATATATTAGTTAGAGCTTATAAAAAGGTTCTTGAAAAACAAATCCTTGAAAAACCATTATATCTAGAGATTCTTGATAAGATTCTTAATCCAATACTTGGAAAAAGTATTGCTATGTATTATCAAAAAAAATAATGCATATGCCAATAAAGAAGACATTTGAGGGTCTTGATCATACTCATCTAGATTTTTATAAATCATCAGCAGATTATATAAAATCCTGCCAGTCTCCTTCAGGTGCAATTCCATCTCTTAAAGGAGGAAAACTTGATCCATGGGACCATATCGAATCAATAATGGGCCTAGCAACTTTGGGACATTTAGAGGCAGCAAGGCTAGGATTCGATTGGCTAGTTAATAATCAAAATAAAGATGGAAGTTGGTATAGCGAGTTTGTTAATGACAAGGCAACTCAAACAAATAAACAGACTCATTTTTCATGCTATATGAGCACCGGATTACTTCATTATTACTTAATAACTAAAGACTTAGAATACGTTAAATCAATTTGGCCCAACCATTGAAATGGCAATAACATTTGTTCTTAGCTATCAGTCTAAGAATGGTGAAGTAAGGTGGGCAGCACAAGATGATTCCGCGCCTGATGATGACGCATTGCTTACAGGCTGTTGCTCAATATATAAAAGTCTAGAATGCGCAATTGCCTTATTTAATATTACCCAAGACGCAGATGAATTAAAGCTAAAGAACTGGCAGAGCTCTTATCTTAAATTAAAAAAAGCTATAAGAAATCCTGAAGGCTTATTTGATATAAAAATAGACAGAAAAAGGTTTTCCATGGACTGGTATTATCCAATAATTTCAGGTGCTTTTAATAGAGATGAGAGTAAAGACATTATAGTAAATACACTTGCTAATTTTTATATTGAAGGCTTAGGAATTAAATGTGTAAAAGAAGAGCCTTGGGTAACGGTTGCTGAAACCTAAGCCGAAATACATCCAGCACTTTAGTCCACCCATCAGTATTGTCAGTCGGCGCACGATATCCAAATCGCTCTGCATTATATTTAAATATATCCCAATCCACTTGAACATTTAAAATATTTTTTGGCCAGATTGATAATCCTTTTTCCGAAAACCTTTTCCATGGAAAATTCATTCCTGGATCTGATTTACGCCCCGGGGCCATATCAGAATGACCTATGATAAATTTAGGTACTATTTGAGGCAATTTATAGCCTTCACCTAGAGCTCTTTTATATATCTCATATGGGGCTTGTCCGCCAAGCTCAGGATCTTCAAAAATATCATGGATCACAAGAGCACCTCCATTTTTAATATGAGATTCCCAGCTTTCATAATCAAGAGTAGCAGACTCCAATGAATGGCTTCCATCTATAAATACCATCCCAAGATTCTTATTCCAACCCTTAGCAACGCTAGCTGATGAGCTAACTATAGGTATTACCGTATCCTCTAGATCAAATGCTCTTATATTTTTTATAAAGAGTGGGAAAGTATTTACTGCATTTAAGCTGTAGTCAAAAATCTCAGAGTCAAAATACTCTTCATTAAGCTGATGCTCTTCAGAGCCTTTATGATGATCAATAGTAAAAACAACTTGATCTTCTTTTTTAGAACTAAAAAAGGATTCTAAAGCAGCTTTCATACTGCTGGGATTTGCGTTATATTTTAAACCAACCTAAAGCTTCTGGGCCTACTGGTTGAAGCATAAAACCTTTTATATTTTCAATTCCATTTAAATTAATCATTTATAAAAATTATCCTTTCCAAGAGTTGACTTGAATCTGCGATGTTGCCATAAATATTCATCAGGATGAAGTTTTACTTTACTCTCTATAAAATCATTTATTGATTGTGAAAAATTTATTGGCGAACTCTTGTCACCAACAAAACTCTCTAGCGAAAGAATCAAAGTGTTATCTTCTATATAACTATTTAAAAAATATGTTTTACATTTTGAACTTTCAACTATTTTATGCGGGGCTGTTATGGTGGCAGCATCATTTCCAAAGAATTTTATTATTTCTGATGATTTAATTCCGTAATCCTGATCAATTGCATAAAGTACAGTTTTACCTGTTTTTAACCACCGAATAAATTTAATGGGCTGATTTTTATCAGCAGAACCCTGTAAACCTTTCAATCTTCCTCTGGACTGGACTGAATCAAAATAATCAGAGTTATGAACTCTCTCTACTCCATACATTTCAGCATTCATTGCAATTAAACGAGCATCCAGCTCAAGATGAAGTGAATGTTTAAAAAATAGCAAAACACCTTTCTTATGCTTTTGCTCATCAAGGAGCATATCCAAACCTCTAATATCATAATCAATTGAGCTATTTATTCTTTTGTCAGACCAAAACCAAGAAATACCAGAATCAAAAGGAATTCTTCCAGAAAGTAATATATTTTTTCTATCATCATTTCTTCTTTGATCAGAATCTAATTCTGCAAAACAAAGGTCAATATTTTTTTTGCTATACAAATTGCGGTTTAGAGGGAGTATGTAAAAAATCATACCAATTAAATAACCAAGAGGTTTGTGTAAAAATCTGGGAAGACCGACAAGCATCTTCCATAGATTAATTATTATTATTAATATTTTTTTCTTCATAGCCAATTTCTTCCATGTATTATTACATGTATTAATTTATGAAACTTTTTTTATACAATCTAATACTGCTCATACTGACACCAATATTTGGTTTTAGGATATTTTATAAAAGCTTATATGATAAAGATTATAGGTCTAACCTCCTTCAAAGATTTGGCATTTCAAAGCAAACGTATAACTTTGCATCAGATAAAAAAATTATATGGTTTCATGCTGTAAGTCTTGGAGAAGTTATAGGTTCTCAAAATATAATTAAAAATTTAACAAATGAAGCTAATATCATCCTAACAGTAACTACTCCAACTGGATTAAGAAAAGCTAAAGAGTTATATAAAGATCATGATATTTACATCAGTTACGCTGCTTGGGATTTTTACTTATTTGTGTTGAATTTCATTAATAAAAATCAACCTGATTTAATTATAATTTTTGAAACTGAAGTTTGGCCTTCAATGATAAGCATTGCTTCTAGAAAAGATATACCTGTAATTATCTCAAACGGAAGAATGTCAGAAAAGTCTTATCAATCATACAAAAAACTTAGCTTTTTCTCGCGAGATACATTTCAGAAGTTAACACTTGTTCTAGCTCAATCTTCTGCTCATGCATCTAGGTTTATGGACCTTGGAGTAAAAAGTGAATCATTAAAAATAACTGGATCAGTTAAATATGATTTAAAGCCATCCAAATCTTAAGATACAACCATACACAATAGGCTCACATAATAAATTTATATTGGCTTGTGAGTTGTAGTTAAATGCAGCCAATCCATCACCATCATAATCGTATTGGTAGTCGTCATCTACCCCATCTGGTAATTGCTCACCGGTTAGATTATTAATAAGATCTTCAAATACAGAGAATATATCAGCTTGCATAGAATCCAAAGATATAAATATAAATTCATCAATAATGATTATAGATTCTATTGGAAAAACATCTTTGCTATATGAATATGCAGAAGCAGCTTTTGTTGGAGGCACCCTAGTTGAAAGAGGTGGGCACAATATTATCGAGCCCGCATTCTTTAATTGCCCAATTATTATTGGCCCATCTATGTTTAATTTTGAAGCTATAGCAGAGGATTTTATAAAGACCGGATCATGCAGATCAGTATATGACTATAAAAGTTTAGCAAAAGAATTTATAAATATATTAGATGACAAGAAAAGCACTTTATCTATGACACAATCTGCGACCATGCTTATTTCAAAAAATAGCGGTGCATCTGCTCAACAGCTCTCTGCTATAATTCATGAACTTAATGGAGTGAATAAGTGAAGCTAGTATCAGCAATTATCAAACCATTTAAATTAGAAGAAGTTAGATCTGCATTAGATTCTATTGGAGTTTCCGGAATGACTATTTCTGAGGTAAAAGGTTTTGGAAGGCAAAAAGGTCATACTGAGCTATATAGAGGCGCCGAGTATGTTATTGATTTTTTACCAAAAATTAAAATAGAGATTGCAGTAACTGATGACATTTTAGATAAAGTTATTGATGCCATAACCTCAGCAGCGTCTTCTGGAAAAATTGGGGATGGAAAGATCTTTGTTAGCCAGCTTGAGCAAGCTATTAGAATAAGAACTGGTGAGAAAGACGAAGACGCTATTTGAATTTAATCATAAGAGTTACAAGATAAAAAATCTTAAAAAACCAGTCGTATTACTTTTAGGCCCTACAGCCTCTGGGAAGACTGATCTGGCATTAAATCTTTACTCTGAAATTCCCATAGAAATTATTAGTGTAGATTCGGTTATGGTTTATAAAGACTTTAATCTAGGTTCTGCAAAACCTAGTCTAGAAATCTTAAACAAATATCCTCATCATCTAATAGATGTCTTAACACCTGAAAGTATTTATACAGCTTCAGATTTTGTACAAGATGCAATAAGACTCATTGAATCCGCGCATAAGAAAGCCCCACAGCTATGTCAGAACCACATATGAAAATGGTATTGGTCACGCCCGAAATTCCGTACAACACGGGGGCGATTGGGCGGACCTGTGTGGCGTTGAATTTGGAACTGATCCTTATTAAGCCCTATGGCTTTTCATTGGATGAAAAATCTGTGCGCCGCGCAGGCACTGATTATTGGAAGCACGTCAATCTAAGTGAATACGACAATTGGGAAGAATTTCTAACGCAGCGCAACCCGCTGCAGAGTATTGGAATACTTTTTTCCAAAAAATAGAAAATTATTACATGAAAGAATTGAGCAGAGGCTAGAGAAGATTATTGGAGATGGTTTAGTAGAAGAAATAAAAAACATTATAAATACTTATGCAATAAAAGATGATCACCCTGCTTTAAGGGCAATAAATTATAAACAAGCCTTAAGTTTTATAAGTGGTGAATATGACCATGAAACTTTTTATCTAAAAGCTCTATATGCCACCAGACAGTTTGCTAAGAGACAGATTACATGGATGCGATCATGGGAGAACTTGGAATTATTTGACATAAACGAAGAGCAAAAAATATTAAAAAAGATAAAAAATACAAAAGAAATCAAAAGTTTTGTTTAATTATTAAATTTAATACCCAAATAGACTTTATAATATAAAAAACAACAACTCCAACAGTGAATTGGGATAATAAAAATAATAAAGATCCATGGGGCAATAACAATAATAATGCTCCGGATTTTGATGAATTAATAAAGAAGTTTTCTGCAATATTTGGAGGAGGCAACAGCAATAAATCAAACGGCTCATCATCGGGTGATGGTTTTAAGATGCCTGTTAAAAGAATCTTTGGCTATGGGTTTTTTGCATTTGCAATTATTTATGGATCGCTTTCTGTTTATCAGCTTGATTCATCTGAGCAGGCGGTTATCTTAAGATTTGGGCAATACCATGAAACTGCTGAAGAGGGTCTTAATTTTATGCTTGCAGGTGTTGATGAAAGATATATAGAAAATGTAACACTTACTAGAAGATATTCTCAGTCTGCAAATATGCTTACAAAAGATGAAAATATTGTAGATGTAACGGTTTCAGCACAGTATAGAATTGCAAACCTTAAAGACTTTGTTTTAAATGTTAAGGATCCAGAAGCTAGTTTAAGACAGGCTACAGAAAGCGCTCTAAGACACGTTGTTGGCGATAATACCCTTGATCAAACGCTTACAGTTGAAAGAGAGAATATAGCAATACGAGTTGGAGAAAGATTGCAAAGCTACCTTGATATATACCAAACAGGATTAATCGTACAGCAAATAAATATTGAAAAAACTGATCCGCCAGCTGCTGTTAAAGATGCATTTGATGATGTTGTTGCAGCTAGAGAGGATAAAGAAAAACTCCAAAACGTAGCTGAAAGATATGCTTTAACAATTGTTCCTGAAGCAAGAGGTCAAGCTCAAGCTACAATTCAAGAAGCAGAGGGTTACAAAAAAGAAGTGGTATCAAATGCAGAGGGTGAAGTTGCAAGATTTGATAAACTTCTTGAAGAATATAAAAAAGCTCCAAAAGTTACTAGGGATCGTTTATTCATAGATACAAGGCAGTCAGTACTATCAAATTCAACAAAAATCATGATCGATGTAGAGGGTGGAAATAATCTTCTATATTTACCTTTAGATAAAATTATGGAACAAAATAAAAAGAGTGAGGAAGACTAATGAATAGATCTACAACCATAACCGTACTAGCAGCTTTAATTCTAGGAATTACCATTAATAGTGTTTTTGTTGTTAATGATAAAGAGCATGCCATCGTCTTTCAGTTCGGTGAAGCTATTAGACCAAATGTTGATAAAGGCTTAAACTTTAAAATTCCAATAATCCAAAATGTTAAGAAGTTTGACTCTAGACTTCAAACTTTAGATGAAGAGCCTGATAGAATTCTTACTGTTGAGAGTAAATATCTATTAGTAGACTCTTTTGTAAAATATAAAATTACAGATGTTCTAAAATTTTATCAGGCAAATAATGGTAGTTTTAATAGTTTAAATAGCTTACTAGCTCAACGAACAGAGTTTGAATTAAAGAATCAGTTTGGTAAAAGAACCGTAACAGAGCTTGTTTCTGGTGAAAGGGATGAATTAATGGATACTATGCGATCAGGCCTTAACGATGTAGTTGCTGACTTAGGAATTGAAATTATTGACTTTAGAGTCAAGCGTATTGATCTTCCATCTAACCTAAGTAATTCTGTTTATGAAAGAATGAGAACTCAAAGAAATCGTTTAGCTGAAGAGTTAAGATCTCAAGGTAAAGAAATCTCTAGAGAAATAAGAGCTATAGCAGATAAAGATAAGGTTGTTATTTTAGCTGAGGCATATAAAACTGCTGAACAAATTAGAGGTGATGGCGATGCTGAAGCTACAGGAATTTATGCTAGATCATTTTCTAGAGATCCAGAATTTTATGAATTTACAAGAAGCATGAGAGCTTATGTTGAAACTTTTGAAAATAAATCAGACGTTATGTTAATTGACACAGACTCAGATTTCTTTAAATATTTAAATCAATCTAAGACAAAATAAGGCCTAAATAATGTAAGGGAATAGCTATTTTAGGTGCGCAATGGGGTGATGAGGGCAAAGGCAAGATTGTCGACTGGCTTTCCGAACGAGGTCAGCGCGGTTGTGCGATTTCAGGGTGGCCACAATGCCGGACATACGCTGGTAATCGACGGTGAAACTACAGTATTACATGTCATCTGGCGCACTCCATCCAAATGTTCAGTGTGTTATTGGGAATGGAGTAGTTCTTTCTTTAGAGGCATTAGATAAAGAACTTAAGGGTTTGGAAGAGCTAGGAGTTACTTTTACAAATAGATTTTTTGTCAGTTCCGGTTGCGCATTAATTCTTCCAAGTCATATTAGCATTGATAAAGTAAGGGCAGATAAGATTGTTGGAACCACGGGTAGAGGAATAGGTCCTGCATACCGTGACCGTATTGAAAGAGTTGGAATACGATTTGCAGATATCATAAATATTGTAGAGGATAATGAAGAATTAAGTACAATTTAGTTAATTACCATAATAAAATTCTTCAAAATTTATACGAAGCTGATACTTTTAATGTTGATGACATTTTAGCGGAGCTTAATAGCTATAAATATTTATATGATAACTATTCTAGCGATGTTCAGGAAACTGTATACCAATGGAAACAGCAGGATAAATCTATATTATTTGAGGGTGCCCAAGGATACTTTACTTGATATCGATCATGGAACTTATCCATACGTTACCTCATCAAGCACTACTGCAGGTGGAGTTTCAACCGGTATTGGAGTTGGACCAAAATTTATTGATAAAATAGTTGGAATTTCAAAAGCATATGCAACAAGAGTCGGTGAGGGACCTTTTTTAACAGAGCTATTTGATGATAATGCAAAAATGCTCGCTGAAAGAGGGCATGAATTTGGCGCAACAACAGGAAGACCTAGAAGATGTGGATGGTTGGACTTAGTTGCTCTAAAAAAAGCAGTTTTCTTAAACTCAGTAACCGATCTATGTTTAACCAAGTTAGATGTTCTTGATGCTTTTGAAGCTATAGAAGTTTGCGTAGCTTATGATGAAAAAGGAGAACCAGTTTTTAAAACTTTTCCAGGCTGGATGTCAGAAACTGAAGGTATTAATAAGTTTGATGATTTACCAGATAATGCTAAAAGCTATATAAAATTTATCGAATCATTCATAGAGTGTTCAGCATCTATAATATCAACTGGACCTTCTCGAGAACAGACTATTTATCTTTCTTAACTTCATTTAATTTAAGATATTTATCTAAATACACATTTATAAATTTGTAAGAGTCAGGACTTGAGAACTTTTTAGACAGACGAATACATTCATCAATAACAACCTCTTTAGGAAGCTCTTTGGTTTTAATTTCATAAATACCATAATAAAGAATAGCTCTGTCGATTAACTCTAATTCAGAATTCTTTAATCCCAGATCATCTTGTAATATTGAAGCAAGAGATTCTTTGGTTTTATCTATATTTGTTAAAACTTTATTAAAATTTTCAAAGTCTACTTTTTTAGTCGCATGTTCATCTTCAAACTGTTGCAGAATATTATCCTTATCTTCATTATTAAAAAGTAGTTGAAATATAGCTTGAATTAGGTATTCCCTAGTTCTTACCGCAACTTTAAATTTAGCTAGATTTTTCATTAATTAAGTCCACCAAGGCTCTGGTATTATTTTGAGTATTCTTCTCTATTCTTTCTTCTAACTGACCCTGATTCTCTACACATATAATATTATTAATAATAGAAATTTCAGGAAAATCCATCGCCAAACTGCCAATAGATCTAAATGCCTCATTAGTTACCAATTCGTAATGTGAAGTGCCACCTCTAATTACAATGCCTAAAAATAAAACTCCAACATAGTCATTTGCTTGTTCTGGAACTTGTTTCTTCACTAATATTTTATTTTTAGCCAGCGCAGCTAACTCTATAGCTCCTGGAGCACACGAAAAATTAATAGAAAAATTTGATTCATTTAATATATGTGAGGCAGTATCAACCATCATATCAATATATTCTTTATACCAGGACGTATAAGCTATTAGAATTTTACTCATTTATAAAACCCGTAATATCTATATTAAAACCTGAAACAGCATTATATTTTGTTGGTGTTCCCAGAACAGTAATTTCTTTTAATCCTAGCGCTCTTAATATTTGAGAACCAACCCCAATAACTCTTCTATTTCTTTTGGGTTCTACTTCTTTGTCTTCAAGAATATTTAGCCAATAACTCTTTGCATCTCTGTGATTAATAAGCACAAAAAGACCAGTATCTTCTTTAGCAATTCTTTCTAGTGATTTACGAATAGACCAGTTTTTTCCAAGCTCCTCAATTCCAAGAGTATCTTGAAGAATACTTTGAGTTTGAACTCTTACAAGAGGAGATTTTGCTTTTGTTAAATCACCTTTACTTAATGAGAAATGATACTCATCATTTATCATATCTCGCCAAACTATAAGATTAAATTTACCAAATTCATTCGATATATCTCTCTCATTTACAGCTTCAACAGTTGAGTCTGATGAAAGCCTATAATCAATCAGATCTGCTATTGTTCCAACTTTTATTTCATGCTCTTTACCAAATTTTATAAGATCATCTCTTCTGGCCATAGTGCCATCTTCATTCATAATTTCGCATATTACGCCTGCAGATTGAAGTCCTGCAAGCTTAGCAAGATCACAAGCAGCCTCGGTATGTCCTGCTCTGCTTAAAACACCTCCATCCATAGCCTTTAATGGAAAGATGTGACCTGGCTGAACTATATCAGTCGCTTTTGAATTTTTGTTTATTGCAGTTTTTATAGTATGAGCCCTGTCAGCTGCTGATATTCCAGTTGTTATACCTTCTGCAGCTTCAATTGAAACAGTAAATGCAGTTCTATTTGCAGCTCTATTTTTATGAGTCATCATCTGAAGGTCATACTTATTACATAAATTAGCACTCATTGGTAAACAAATTAATCCTTTGCCATTAGAAGCCATAAAATTAATTATTTCTGGAGTCACAAGATCGATATGATACTAAATCACCCTCATTCTCTCTTTTTTCATCATCAAGAATGATTACCATCTTTCCATTTTTTACATCTTCGATGATTTCAGAAATATTATCTTTTAACATTTTTTTTATATATATATTTTGTATCAGTCTTAATTTTATATGAGGATTCTAGTTTAAAACCTAGATTTTCTATAGCATTATCTTTTTTAAACCAATCTACTCCATTTAAACCAAGTAAATCTTGGGATTGATAAATGATTAGCTCATCAATAAGATCATTTAATAAAAAAGCATTTACTAATTTTGGTCCTGCCTCAATAAGAATTGAGCAATATTCTAAGTCTTGAAAACTTGATATTATCTTTTTAAGATTTATTTCGGTTATAACTTGTACCTCAGCATCTCTAAAAAAATTATTCCCTGTTTCTTTTAGATCATGCTTATTTGAAAGTAATATTTTTTTTGGTTGGTTTACTTCAAAATTAACTCTTGCATTCATTCTCGGGTTATCGTCTCTAACTGTATTTCCTCCAGTCAGAATGGCGTCATACTTAGCTCTTACTCTTTGAACGTCCTGTCTTGATTCTTCACAAGTTATCCAGGTGCTCCTTCCATCTTTTTTATGAGATTTTCCATCAGCAGAACTAGCTATTTTTGCAGTTAAATAAGGTCTTTTATTTTTATGCTTGAAAAAAAAGAATTTATTTTGTCTTTCAACTAAATTCTTACAAAGGCCAACTTCAACATTAATACCATTTTCAAAGTAAAGTTTTTATAGCTGTTCCAGCAACTATTGGATTAGGATCTTCACTACCAATAATAACTTTCTTAATACCTGAATCAATAATAGCTTTAGTGCATGGACCCGTCTTGCCAGAATGATTACATGGCTCTAGAGTGCAAATTAATATTAAATCAGCAAAAGAATTAAAAGCACTTCCTAGTTTTTTGTTTGCCAAAGCAATCGCATTTACTTCTGCATGATTTCCACCAAATCTCTCATGAGCTCCTTCAGAAATTATCAGGTCATCCTTAACGAGGAGGGCACCAACTACTGGATTTGGTTTTGCAGTATATTTGTAAGTATCCGCTAGAGATATAGCTCTTAGCATATACTTTTCAAAATTCATTTTTTTTCAGTCTTTGCTTTCTTGGATTTCTTTTCTTCAGTTAGATGATTTACTCAATGAATTTATTTCCTCAGAAAAGTCTTTGATATCACCTCTCTATAAACAGAAGCAAATCTTACGTAAGCAACTGAATCAACAGTTTTTAGGGCGTTCATCATTATTTCGCCAACTTCAATAGATTTAATTTCACGAACGCCACTTGTTCTAATTTGATTTAATATTTTTCCAAAAAGAGTATCAATCTCCTCAGATGATAGAGGTCTCTTTTCAAGAGCTCTTAACATACCTCTTTTAAGCTTTGAGCCATTGAAGGGTTGTCTTTCACCATTATTTTTAATAACTCTAGGCAGAGCCAAGTCAGCAGTTTTGTAAACCTAGATTGGCACACCTCACACGATCTACGTCTTCTAGTTTGAGAGCCATCAGCAACCAATCTTGAATCTACAACTTTTGTGTCTTCAGCTTGGCAAAATGGACAATACATATCTAAATATTATATACGGGAAAATCTTTACACATCATTGTTACATTATTTTTAATTTCATTAAGAATTTTTTCATTATCATTATTCAAGACAGCATCACAAACCCAGTTACTTATTATAGAAACTTCTTCTTCTTTAAATCCCCTGGTAGTAATAGCAGGAGTTCCAAGTCTAATTCCACTAGTTACAAATGGAGATTGAGGGTCATTTGGTACAGAATTCTTATTAACAGTAATATTAGCTTTATGAAGCGCAGCATCTGCTGCTTTTCCAGTTCTAACTAAATCGAAAAAACGATTATATGATTCTCTGTTTTACCAGACACTATATCTATGTCTCTTGATAAGATCGTTTCACACATAATTTTTGCATTATTTAAAACTTGTTGACTATATACCTTAAATTCAGGCTCCAATGCCTCTTTAAAACATAAAGCCTTGGCAGCTATGACATGCATCAATGGACCACCTTGAGAGCCAGGAAATACTGCTGAATTTAGCTTTTTTCTAGGTCAGGATTACTTTTTGCTAAAATTATTCCTGATCTTGGACCTCTCAGCGTTTTATGGGTTGTTGATGTTACAACATCAGCAAAAGGAACTGGAGAGGGGTATAAGCCTGCTGCCACTAAGCCAGAAACATGCGCCATATCTGCAAGAAAATAAGCTCCAATCTCATCTGCAATTTCCCTAAAAATAGACCAGTCGATTATTCCAGAAAATGCAGAAAATCCAGCTATTATTAATTTAGGCTTATGCTCATGAGCCAAAGATCTAACTTGATCGTAATCAATATCATGAGTTTCAGGATGAAGCCCATATTGAATACCTTCATAATTTCTTCCTGAAAAATTAACTTTAGCGCCATGGGTTAAGTGTCCACCATGATCTAAACTCATTCCCAATATTTTGTCATTTGGTTGAAGCATAGCTAAAAAAGCAGCCGCATTTGCTGATGATCCTGAGTGAGGCTGAACATTTGCATAATCTGCACCATATATTTCTTTTAGTCTATCATTGCTAAATCTTCTGCTATATCAACATATTCACAACCACCATAATATCTTTTAGATGGATACCCTTCAGCATATTTGTTGGTAAGGACGGAACCCTGAGCTTCGAGAATTCTTTTACTTGCATAATTTTCTGATGCAATTAACTCAATATGCTCCTCTTGACGCTGTGATTCATAAAAGAGCGCTCTTCTATTTTATATTGTTCAATAGAATCATTATGCAATTTTTTAGTCTCCTCTCGATGACATTTTTTCTCCAAATAGAAATTTTGAATGGGTATTTTAAATGAACTAAGGTCTCTTGTGGGCAAAAGGTTTAGTTCTTTTTGGAAAACATGATTTACATATTTTACATTTAATACCAAAACACTCTCTAGCCTGACAAAATTCTCTACCATAATAAATTATTTGTAGATGTAATTTGCTCCATGATTTTTTAGGAAATAATTTTTTTAGGATCTTTTTCTGTATGGACTACATTTTTACCTTTGGTTAGCCCCCATCTTTGAGCTAGTCTGTGGATATGAGTATCTACTGGAAAAGCAGGTATGCCAAAGCCTTGAGAGATAACTACAGAAGCAGTTTTATGACCTACACCTGGTAATTTTTCTAATTCATTTATATCTCTAGGAACTTGTCCAGAAAATTGTTTTACTAATATTTTTGAAAGTTCAAGAATAGCACTCGATTTTTTTGGACCAAGACCTACTGGTTTAATAATTTGTCTTATTTGATCTACACTTAGTTTAACCATATCATAGGGGTTGTCTGCTTTTGAAAATAAAACAGGAGTTACTTTATTTACTCTCTCATCAGTGCATTGAGCTGATAGCAAAACTGCAATGAGTAATGTATATACAGATTCATGGTCCAAAGGAACAGGGGTTTCAGGGTAGTGCTCGTTTAAGATATTTGAGACTAATTTTGCTCTATCAGCTTTTGACCATATCAAAATCTATCATATTGAATTGTTCGTGTAATACAATACTTCTAGAATGTTTTTAAATTCAAAAAAAATACAAATCTATTTGCAAAAATTGCAAGAAAGTTTTCTTGAAGAAAATGAAGAAAATAGAAAAATGCTTGATACTTATCTTAAATATGCAGAGGGTAAAGCATCTGAAGATGATATTAATTATGCAAATAGCCAACTTAAACAAAATCTTAAAAGCTTGGGGCTTGGAATCTTAGTGATTCTGCCATTTAGTCCGATCACAATCCCTTATATTCTTAAAAAAACTAAAGAATTCAATATCGATATTATTCCTAATTGGTATAAAGCTTTAAGTAGTGATGAGGATAGTCTAAAATAGCATGAAAATTTTTAATTCTTGGAGATAACCATGAAAAACGCAGTAATAGTAGATAGCGTAAGAACCGGTTTAGCAAAGTCTCATAGGGGTGGTTTTAATATGACCAGACCCGATGACATGCTTTCACATATTATTAATTCTCTTTTAGAGAGGAACCCTAACCTCCCAGCTGATGCTGTTGAGGACATAATTATGGGTTGTGGAAATCCTGAAGGAGCTCAAGGGCATAACATCGCAAGAAATGCAGCAGTTCTATCAAATCTTCCTATGTCAGTAGGTGGAACCACTATAAATAGATATTGCTCTTCAGGTCTTCAGACTATTTCTATGGCAGCAAGTCAGATCATGGCAGGTTGTTACGACACCATAATTGCTGGTGGCGCAGAAACAATTTCTATGATGGGCGCACAAAATATGGATAATTTTGTAAATCCAAGGCTGGCTGCAGAATATCCTGGAATTTATCATCCAATGGGTATTACAGCTGAAGTAGTAGCTAAAAGATATAAAATTTCCAGAGAAGATCAAGATCAGTATGCTTTAGAAAGTCAAATAAAAACAGCTAAAGGTCAAGAGGATGGAAAGTTTGAAGATGAAATTATTTCAGTTACAACTTCAATGGGTATTATGGATAAAGAAACAAAAGAAATATCTATGTAACTGTAGATAAGGATGAGTGTAATAGACCTGGAACTACCATGGAAGCACTAGGAAGCCTTAAGCCTGTTTTTGATCCTGAAAATGGAACTGTAACAGCAGGTAATTCATCTCAGCTATCTGATGGAGCATCGGTAAACTTAATAATGTCTGAAGAAAAAGCATTAGAACTTGGTTTAAAGCCAGTTGCTTACTTTAGAGGATTTACAACTATGGGCTGTGAGCCAGATGAGATGGGTATTGGCCCTGTATTTGCTATACCTAAGCTTCTCAAGCGCAATGGCTTAAAAATGGAAGACATTGGTCTGTGGGAGTTAAATAAGCTGGGAAGAACTAAAGCAGTTGGTGAGCTAGATCCATCTAAATTAAATAAATGGGGAGGCTCGCTCTCTATTGGTCATCCTTTTGGAGCCACAGGCTCTCGTTTACTTACTACTGCCTCCAATAGATTAATAAACAATTTGGCGTTGTCACAATGTGTGTTGGCGGCGGTATGGGAGCTTCTGGGTTATTCGAAAGATACCCTAGTTAGTTTTTGTCCTCAGAATTTGAACTGATTGAAATTTTTCAGCACATAGGTGCTGAGTATTATAAACAGAATGGCATAATCACTGGCCCAGGTGATGATTGTGCCATTTTTGATTTAAAAACTCCCATAGTTACATCTGTAGTTCCTTGTGGCAAAGGTTTTCCATCTAATGCTTCTCCTTTCCAAGGATAAACTGGTTTTCCATCTGGCAATGTTAATGCATTTAATTCGGCTGCAAACCAATTGCTTTCAGTCTTTCTGTCTCCTCACCAATTACAGATGAAAGTTGGTATAAAAAATTAGCTGATGGTGTTGAG
Source organism: uncultured SAR86 cluster bacterium (assembly GCA_905181645.1). GTDB lineage: Bacteria > Pseudomonadota > Gammaproteobacteria > Magnimaribacterales > D2472 > MED-G78. Next base: position 28,517 of record CAJIYN010000001.1, on the reverse strand, counting down.
GATATAGCAAAAGAATTTCAAATATCCCCAAAAAGCGATTATGGGAGGCCAAATGCAATTGTTTATGGAACTCCATATTCAGGAAAAATATTGATGAGAAATACTGCTCAGCCAGGAGATTATATTTGTATAAGTAGCCCTACCGGAAGAGCAAGAAGGGGTTTAAATGATTGGAAGAATACCAATAATAACTCTGAGTATTTAACAGATTACTTAAGGCCTCTTGCTAAAATTGAACTAGGAAAAACAATAGTTAATTTTGCTTCAGCATGCATAGATACATCAGATGGTCTCTTGGCTGACCTTGGTAAAATACTTAAATTATCAGAATGTGGAGCACTAATATATCTAGATGATATCCCTATAACAACCGACATAGATGACATCAATTCCGGAGATGACTATGACTTATGTTTTACGATGCCCAAGGATAAATTCAATAATAAATTATGTTGAAATGAAAGCTATTAATAGACAAATTAAGTTAATTTCTAAAATTGACCAAGCTTTAATATTAAACAATATATTTAAATAATAATGAAAAATTTTCCAGATCTTAAAAATCCTATTCATTTTATTGCTACTTTGGCAGGCGTTGGTAAGTTACCTTTTGCACCAGGAACATGGGGCTCCTTATTTGCTTGCGTTTTATTTATTGCTCTTACTCACTTTGTAATTCATATCGAAATACTTATTGTAGTAACTATATTTTTTTCAATTTGGATATGTGAAAAAGCTTCATCTGAATTAATTGAGAAAGATCATAAATCCATAGTAATAGATGAGCTAGCTGGAATGTGGCTAGCACTATATCCTGGCCATGACCTCCAGTGCCAATAAAAGGATTTACATAATTTATATAGCTGCTTGGCAACCCGTACCGGCTGCAGTTATTGCTTGTCTATATATTGAATCAGCAACATCTCCTGCTGCAAAAATACCTGGGAGAGATGTGCTTGTGTTTTTGCAGGACTTATATCAATTGCTTCAATGTCTCTTCTATTTGTTTAGCAGTTAATCCAACCTCTTCAATCATCTCTTCTCTGGATGCATGATCTATGAATTTATCTGGTATACCAAATAATTTGGATTGAATTAAAATATTTTCTTCAGAGCAGAACTCTTGAACAGCACTTCCCGCACCTCCGGCTATAGAGCCATCCTCAAGAGATACGGTAAGAACTTTCTTAAAATATCTTTATCTATTGGTTTTACGAATCTCATATCAATCAAAGTAAGATCTAAGTTTTCAGAAACCTCAATAGCTTCATGAAGCAATGATCCAAAATTTAAAAAAATTACATCGCTAGAACCTTCCCTAACTAAATTTGCTTTACCAATTTCAAGACTTGGTAAGCCTGAATCACTAGAACATTAGGCCCAGACCCTCGAGGATATCTTACTGATGCTGGGCCTTTATACTCATATGCTGAAGATAGCATCAATCTTGTCTCACACTCATTAGCTGGAGTCATTATAAGAATATTTGGAATACATCTTAGATAGGCTATATCATAATTTCCAGAATGAGTTGGACCATCTTCACCTAAACCAATGCTGTCATGAGAACAAAAAACAACATTTAAATTTTGTAAAGCTACATCATGAATTAATTGATCATAAGCTCTTTGTAGAAAAGTTGAATAGATTGCAACATAAGGCAGTACGGAATCGGCGAAGCCAGCAGCAAGAGTAACAGCATGTTGCTCAGCGATAGCTACATCATAATATCTATCAGGAAATTCTTTACTAAAATTAACCAAACCAGAACCTTCTCTCATAGCTGGAGTTATAGCTATTAATTTTTTATCAAGCCTCGCTTTATCAACAATCCAATCACTAAAAATATCTTGATATTTAGGTGTTTTGCTTTTATTGGAATCCTTGGGTTTTATTTTACTAATTGCATGAAAACCAATCCTGTCGTCTTCTGCAGCATTAAGTCCTGCACCTTTTTTAGTAATAATATGGAGAATTCGAGGATTTTCGATATTTTTTAAATTACAGGGAGTAAATGGTCTAAATTATGTCCATCAATTGGACCAATATAATTTAATCCAAGTTCCTCAAATATCATTCCAGGAGCAACCATTGCCTTCATTTGTGTTTCAACTTTTCTTGCAAGATGGTATGCCTGAGGTAAGGTTTTTAAGAAAGCTTGAACCACTTTTTCTAATACCTTTGTATAATTTTGATGCCCAAATTCTTGAAAAATAATTTGATAGCCCGCCTACAGGTCTTGCTATTGACATGTCATTATCATTAAGAATAAAGAGTAAATTTGGTTTTTCATGACCAGCATGACTCAGAGCTTCAAAAGCCATTCCAGCAGTCATTGCTCCATCACCAATTACCGCAATAGTCTGATTTATTTTTTAAGGAATCTTTAATCAAAGTTACAGGGAAAGGAAATAAAGAAAGGTTAATGTCCAATAGCAAATAGCTTAAACCTTTGCCATTTCTGAGTGGAATTAAAATTATTTATCCGCAGAATTATCTATATTTTTCTTACATAAAATGAATTTTGATAATAACTAAAGCCTCTCCCAAATAAGATTATCTTCAGGAGTATTGAAGAGGTAGTGCAAAACTACTGTAAGCTCAACAACGCCAAGCCCACTTCCTAAATGGCCGCCTGAAATACCTACTGAATATAATAAAAATTCTCTCAATTCATCTGCTAATTGTTTTAATTCATGTGCAGAAAAAGACCTAAGATCGCTCGGAAAATCAACTTTATCCAATAGGGGAGTGATAGGTTTTGATTCGGGTATTTGATTATAAATTTTCAATTTATCTTTTCCTGTTCACCATATATCCACAAAGGGATTTAAGCGTTTTAACCTTATGATCAAGTCCGATATTTTCTAAAATATTTATTGATTCTGTGGCTAATTTATTTGCTATCAATGAAGATTGATTCAAGCCTATAACATTAACATAGGTTTGTTTATGATTTTTTAAATCAGATTTAGCAGATTTACCTAAGACTAAAGATTCACCAGTTTCATCCAAAATATCATCATAAATCTGGAAGGCTAAGCCAATCTTGCTTCCAAAATCAGAAAGCATTTCTTGCTTCTCTTGGCTTATAGATGTCTCTAATTGACCCATAAGAACAGATGCCTGAATCAATTTTCCAGTTTTTAGAGAATGAATTTTTTCTACCTGCTCTAGACTAATATTCGAAGCTAGTTTTTCAGATGCAATATCTAAATGCTGACCAAGCGCCATCCCAGAAGAGCCTGAAGCTTTTGCAAGAATATTTACTGCTTTAACTTTAGCAGAATCATTCATATCTTCATCAGATGTAATGAGTTCAAAAGCTAGATCATGCAGGGCATCTCCTGCAAGAATTGCGTTAGCTTCTCCAAATTTTATGTGATTAGATGCTTTCCCTCTGCGCATTTTATCGTCATCCATACTGGGTAAGTCATCATGAATTAATGAATAGGTATGAATTAATTCTACTGAACATGCCAAAGTGATTAGACTATCTTCAGTTAAATTATTGTTTAAAATTCCTGAGGCCATAACCAAACCAGGTCTGATGACCTTACTATCACTGAGAACTGAATATCTCATAGCTTCATCTATTAAAGATGAAGAGGGTATTACGGTTGATAGTTTATGATGTATAAGCTCTCGTGTTCGAGTTAAGAACTTAATAGGCACTTTATTTATCTTCTAAATCAGCAGTATTTCCGTTTTCAAGTAATTTTTTTACCTTCAATTCGGCATCACTTAATTGCTTTTGACACTCTTTAACTAACTTGATTCCTTCTTCAAAAGACTGGACTGAATCTTCTAAATTTATATCATTATTTTCAAGTTTTGAAACAATATCTTCTAATTTCTTTAAAGAAGACTCGAAATCTATTTGATCTTTTGGATTTGCCATAACCTATTGTAACTTAGTATTATTATAAATTTATCTAGACTTGGACTTTTTCAGGAAATCTTTCATAAAACTTTTCTCTAATTTTATACGGGAATGCTAGTGCCGCAGGAGTAAATATCAGAGTTAAAAAAGTACTAAAGCCTAGTCCAAATACAATTGATAACGCCAGATTTTGCCACCAATCTACTACTCGACTTCCAACCGTTAATTCTCTGCCTATAAGATCAAGACTTAAACCCATTGCTAGCGGTAGAAGTCCAAAAATAGTTGTAAGTGATGTAAGCAGTATTGGACGTAGCCTCTGCTTACATGCGTTAATGATATGTATTGATTTTTCAAGATGAGGGGATTCCTCTTTAAGCTTATTAAAAGTATCAATTAAGACAATGTTATTATTAACAACAATTCCGGCTAATGTAATAATTGATAGACCTGTCATTGTTGTACTAAATGGTTTGCCTGTAATTAAAAGACCGAGAAGTACTCCTATAAAGGAGATTGTTACTGAAGAAAGTATAATAAATGACTGATAAAAACTATTAAATTGAGTCAACAGCATTATCATCATTATAAAAATAGCTGAAATTCCTGCAATAATCATAAATTGATTTACATCTTCCGTCTCTTCTGCCATTCCACTGAATGCATAAGATACTCCAGCTCCTAAATCTTTATTTTTAAGCCAATTATCAAGCTCCTTAACTTTCGCAGTTACCTCAGATTCATTGACGGTGCCTGCAGCTATTTGTTGAAAATACTGACCATTTTCTCTACTTACAGTCTGCCTATTTTCTTTTGGGACAACATCTATAAATGAGCTAACAGGAATTAACCCTTTTGCAGTTGTTACATTTAAATTTTTAATACCAGTAATGGTTCTATCAGAGCTTGGAAACCTTGCCCTAATTTCAATTTCGTCCTTTGAATCATCAGGCCTATATTCTCCGACCTTAAAACCATTAGTAAGCATTTGAACCAAGGCACCTATATCAGAGATGCTGACCCCAAGCTGTGCAGCTTTTTGCTTATCAACATCAACCCTCCACTCAATTAACGAATAGGGAAGGGTAGATCTAATATTAGCCAAACCAATGACATCATTCTTCATGTACTGCTCTATCATTTAAGGCAGCTGAAACGACTTCGGTTTCAATGTCACCAGTTATATTTAACTCAATAGGGGAATCAAAACTTGGTCCTCCTAGATCAGCTTCGGCTTCAACAATAATTCCTGGTATTCCCTGTGTTACTTTTGTTACAAGCTGCATTATCTCTAAACCGCTTATATCTCTTTCAGAAGGCTCAACTACTTCAACATAACCACTTCCAATTTTATCTCCGCCACGCTCCCACCAAGGTGATCCAGATCTTAAGAAAACACTTTGCAGTTCATCAATCTGTAGAAGTCTTTCCTCAACATCTTCGATTATTTGTTTTGACTCTAATGCAGAAAAATTACCTCTTCCTCTAACTGTAATCTCTGCCTTTACGGGATCAACTATTGCAAAATAGACAGTACCTTTTCCATAAAAATTATAAGTAGTTACGATAGTAAATAAGACCGCAAGAGTAAGAATAATAGTTTCACCAGGATTCTTTACAAAAATCTTAGTTAATTTTCCATAATATTCAGCTATCTTATCAAATAATGGTTCACCCGTTTGATCGCTATCTTTACCTAATTTTAAGGTAGATGAGCTTTGACCAAAATATGAGCCTAGCACCGGTATTAAAACAAGAGAATAGAACAAAGAAGAAGCAAGAACTATACTTACTGTTATAGGAAGGTATCTCATAAATTGGCCTGTAAAGCCTGGCCAAAAAATTAAAGGAATAAACGCAGCTATAGTGGTTCCTGTTGAGGCTAAAACGGGTGTGAACATTCTTTTTGAAGCAAGTCTGTAGGCTTCAAGTCTTGAAAGACCTTCACTTATCTTTCTGTCTGCATACTCGGTAACTACAATTGATCCATCAATTAACATGCCCATTCCAAGCAATAATCCCATCATTACTAGAAAATTTACCTCATACCCAAGGAGAAATAAGGTTAGATAAGTCATTAGAAAACAAAATGGTATAGAAAGACCCACCAACATAGAAACTCTAAATCCCATACTTGCAACCACAAGAATCATGATCAAGACAACAGCAGAAATAATATTGCCATTTAATTCTGATACCATCATGTTAGCCCAAACAGTATCGTCATTTGTTTTAACTATTGTTAGATTCTCAGGTAATATTTTTCTAAATTCGTCTAATTCAATTGCAATTTTATTGGCTGCATCTATTGCATTCGCGCCTTCTCTGAGCATAACCTCAATAGCAACTGCATCTTCACCATTCACCCTTGCGTATGAATTAAAATCTTTAAATGTTCTTCTGATACTAGCAATATCGCTAAGAGTTACAACAGCTTCTTTTGTTACCTTAATTGGAATGCTATAAACATCCTCAGCAGTCTCAATGACACTTGGAACTTCAATCATAAAACTGCCAAGCCCAGTATCTTGTGAGCCTCCAGGAATAATTACATTATTATTGCTAATTGCGGTATAAAGCTGCCTGAGAGTAATTCCATATGTTTCCATTTTGGATTTATTAATAATACCCTCAAGAACTTCATCAGGAGAACCTATGACTTCTGTTTCAAGGACTTCCTCAATCTTTTCTAATCTATCTTTAAGCTCCCTTGCATAAAACACTTTTTGTCTTAGTGAGCTTGCACCAATTACACTAAGGTTCATTACAGGAAAATTAGCATTACTATATTCATTAATCTGAGGATCTTCAGCTTCTTGAGGTAAATTAAATTTAACCTCTTCTACAGCTTGCTTAGTATCAACTAAAGCCTTATCCATATCATACCCAACTTCAAATTCAAGAAAAATTCTTATGTTGGATAGACTACTAGTTGCTCTAATAGTTTTTACTCCTGGAACCGTTCTCAGTCTGTTTTCTAATGGTTTAGCAACTAATCTTGAGCCATCAGATGGGGATGCTCCATCTAAAAAAACACCAACACTTACAAATGGAAGCTGAATATTGGGAGATGCAGCTATGGGTATATTTTGACGAGCATATGACCCAGCTACAATTATTAATACAGCAATCATTAAAGTAGTTTTTGCTTTGGATAAAGCAAAATCAATTATGCCTGTCATAATTCTCCTGCATTTGTAGTCTCTACGTACTGACCTTCTTCAACAAACCCTTGTCCTTGAACAATAATATTTGCTCCTTCAGGTATTCCAGTTGCTCTGAGGCCTTCAGGAGAATCTTGAACAATTTCTATTTCATAAAATTCAACAATATTTTCTGTATTAGTTATTCTCACCCCAAGCTTTCCGTCATCATCAAGAATTAATATAGATGGTGATATTTTGTGCGCTTTTACCTTATCCGTCTTGATAATAAGATCAGCAGTAAGACCATCCTTAATTAATCCATCTTTGTTTTGTATTTCAACCTCAACCCTAAATGTTTTTGTAGCTGGTGAGGCGCTTTTTGAAACAAAACTTAAAATACCTGAAACCTTTTGACCTGTTATTAGATCAATATCAACACTCTGACCAACCTTAACTTTTGCAATACTTATCTCAGGAACTTCGGCAATAAAAATAATAGGATTTAGCTGAATAATAGTTGCACAAACTTGACCTCTTTCTAGATAATTTCCTGGTTTTACAATTTGCTCTAGGTAGCCAGAAAACGGAGCCTTAACCTCAGTTCTATTTAATTCAACCACTCCTAAACTACATAATATTGAATCTTTTTCTACGAATTGACCCTGTGTCGCACCAATTTTTACAACTTCTCCTGACGTTTTTGCACGAACATTTACCCGTCTCTCTGATAAAGCTGTAGCTTTTAATAAAATTTCTGGATTATAAAATTCAGCTTGGCTTTGCATAATACCAACCATTGCAAATCCTGAGGGTTCATTCTCCTCAATCACTTTTTCTTCAACAAATAAACCAGACAGCATCCAGAAAGTTAATGGTAAAAGTATATATAAAGATATACGTAAATTTTTTGACATAAGTGTTCCAATTAATTTGGCATATTATTCATCAACTATAATTAAACCTAATTTTTTAAAAGAAATATTATTTTAATCTATATATTGTATTTTTTTCTTAGGCTTTCAAAAAGTTTTTGATCAAGAGGTTGAAGCTTTTCAGTGACTTCTTCATTAGGTATTTGAAAGACTTTTCCATTGTTTGCAGCATGAATAAGATTGTTGTAATTTTTTTTAAATTCATAAAAAATGTCTCTTCCATCCTTTTCATTTAAAAAATTCCAACCAGTTTTCTTTCCAGCAAAGTAAATAATTGGATGACTCCAATTATATTTTTTTCTTGGTGAAAATGATTTGCGTGCTTCTATAAATGCCTCATCAGCACTAGGCAATGATGAACTTTTTCTTAGTTGTTCGCAGAGTTTTACTATATCGGTTAGAGTTGGAAAATAGGGTTGTGTATGAATAATTTCTTCAGAAGCTTTATTGATAATTTCAGATGAAAAATCTTTCAAGCTCACTGCCCATAGTTTCTTGCCTTCATTTAACCTCTCATCAGTCCCAAAAACTTTATAAAATTGATAGTGATAGGCAAGCTCAAGCTTTAAAAACAATGCATCTATAGATTCTATATACTCTTGCAAGTTATCAGAATTTAAATTCTTTTGCCCAGGATTGGTCACTTTTCCTCTCTGTAAAACCTTTCGTGAATTTTCCAGGTTCATTATTTCGAATATCTTCTTTGCCATTTTTCGTTGTTATAGCTAATTCTTTTCTTTTTACGTACTCAATAAATTTTGAATTCCATGACTTTAGAGCTGTCCCATTTTCTTCCCAATAAATTATAAACTCCTTAAGGTAATTTAAGGCTGATTCTTTTGTAATCTGAGAGAGATTTAAAATATCAAAAACATCTTCACTTGGTGTCCAGCTTGAGTCTAATGTGAACGGCAGGCCTCTATTAGAGCTTTTTTCTTTAGCCCACTCCCTTCTAATATAATCTATATAAGAAGTTCCAATTATCCCTTGCTTGATTTCTTTCTGTCCAATATATTTTGAACTCTTTAAGTTTTGATTTTGCAAAATCTGTTGAAATGCCGCCTAATTCAAGAACTTCTACTGTTTCTTTTGAAGGGATCCAGTTGGTTGATATTTTAGTTTTTGATTCAGTATTATTTTTATTTGGAATCTTTAAATCAAAGTTATTTGCAGAATTTTTTTTACTCTTTTGAGACTTAAATTCAATAAGTTTAACTCTTCTTAATTTATGCAGGTTTTCTTCAATTGCAACATTAGAAAGAAAAGGTGCTTCAATTTTTACAGATTCAATTAAATCCTCAATGGACCTTGAGTTAAAAATTTTATTTGTTTTATATAGCTCTAGAATAATCGCTGATTCAAGACCAAGAGTTTCAGCGACTTCCTTTGAGAAAGATAACGTACCTAAATCCTTCAACCTATTATCTTCCTCTCCTTGTTTGAACAGCCGCACTTAAAGTTTCTAAGCACTTCACTGTATCTTCCCAGCCAATACAAGCATCAGTAATACTTTGACCATAGGTTAAATTATCAGTAATACTTTGATTCTACTAGATGGCTTTCTATCATGACCCCATTTAGATTTTTATTTCCATTAATTATTTGTTCACAGACTGAAGAAACAACTGGTATTTGATTTTTAAATATTTTTTGACTATTACCGTGGCTTGCATCAACCATAATTGATTCATTTACTTCAGCTTCAGTTAGAGCTGATAAAGTTTCAGCAATAGATTCAGGGTAGTAATTAGGATTTTTACCACCTCGTAAAATAATATGGCTATCTATATTCCCAGAGGTTTTAAATACTGCAACTTCACCTTCTTTTGTTGCTGATAAAAAAACATGAGGATGATTTGCTGCCTGAATACCATCAATTGCTAACTTTAAATCTCCATTTGTTCCATTTTTTGAATCCAACAGGTGTGGATATTCCGGAAGCCAACTCTCTATGAATTTGACTTTCGGTAGTTCTAGCACCTATAGCTGCCCAACTTAACAAATCATCGAAGAACTGTGGACCGATTGTATCCAAATGTTCCATTGAACTCCAGATTCTGCTAAATTAATTAGTAATTTTCTGGCAATTTTAATACCTTTATTTATATCAAAGCTATTATCTAGATATGGATCATTAATTAAACCTTTCCAACCAACAGTAGTTCTAGGTTTTTCAAAATATACACGCATAACAATAAATAAATCTTCGGATAACTCTTCCATCTTTTAGCCAAGCTGCATATTCAAGTGCAGATTTTGTATCATGAATGGAACAAGGCCCAGCCACAACTAAAACCCTATGATCTTTTCCATGAAGGATTTGGCTTATTTCATTTCGTGTTCCATAAACAAGCCTAGAAATATCATCTGTTATCGGATTTTCATTAATAATCTCAGCAGGAGTTGGAACTTGTACTAAACTTGCTTTGTGGCGGCAGAGTTCATGGAACAACATTCTAAATTGTAAAGAATAATTATATTAAATTAGAGTATAGGATTTTGAGAGCGCTAGTCCATTTTTTTTTAATTAAATTCTTTTTTTTAATAATTTTTATGCAATCAAAAAATCTATAGAAAGTGACATAAAATTTAAAATACTATATGTTGTATTAGTAGTCTTCTAACCTTACACTATGTAGTGTTTATCATGGATAACATACAACAAACGCAATTAGAAATTCCGCTTGTGATGGGTCAACCGTTAGAAAACCTGCCCGATGACCTTTTTATACCTCCAAATGCATTCGAATTATGCCTAGAAACTTTTTCTGGCCCTATGGATTTACTTCTATATCTTATTAAAAAAGAAAATATAGACATACTTGAGCTCAATGTTGCAGAAATTACAAATCAATATATTGAACTATGTCGATCTCATGGAAGCTTGGCAGTTTGAGTTGGCTGCAGAGTATTTGGTTATGGCTGCTACTCTTGCCGAAATTAAATCAAGAATGCTACTTCCAAAGCCTGAATCTGAAGATGATGAATTCGATCCAAGAACAGAATTAATTAAGAGACTTCAAGAGTACCAAAGATTTAAAGTTGCTTCAGAGAATATGGCTATTTTACCCAGAGTTGATAGGGATTATTTTGTTGCATCAACATCTCTCCCAAAGTTTGAGGAAAAGCAGGAACCGCTTAATTTAAACGCAAATGATCTTAGGGATATTTTCCAAGAGATTCTTGAAAGGCCTGACCTAACATTAAGTCATCAAATTGCTTTTGAAGAGCTCTCAACACAAGATCGAATCAATCTTATTTTACAGATCCTTGGTAAAAGAAATATTATTGGTTTTTACAAAACCATCCAAAAGGCAGAAGGAAAACAAGGCGTTGCAGTTTCTTTGTTGGCCTCATTAGAATTAGCAAAAGATGGTCACGTTGAATTAATACAGAATGAAAATAATGAGATTTATATTAAATCTAAAGCCAGGAGCCCGAATTGATAAATAATAAAATAATTAATACTGTTGAAGCTTTACTTTTTGGTGCAGGCAGACCTCTTAGATTATCAGAAATCAAAAGTTTATTAGAGATGGATTTGGGCCAACTAGAGCTATCATCTATTAAAATGGCTCTTAATGCTCTTGAAGAAAGATATGAAAAATCTTCAATTGAGTTAAAGGAGGTGGCTTCAGGCTACAGACTCCAAGTTAAAGAAGAATTTAGCCCATGCCTGTCATCATTATGGAATGATAAATCACAAAAAATATCTAAATCACTCATGGAAACTATCTCAATTATTGCCTACAAGCAGCCTGTAACTAGAGGAGATATTGAAGACATTAGGGGAGTTAATGTAAGCACTCAAACAGTTAGAACTCTTTTAGAAAGAGATTGGATTAAAGTTTCTGGATATAGAGATGTTCCAGGAAGACCCGCACTATATGCAACAACTCCTAACTTTTTAAATGATTTCAATTTAAAGAAAGTTACAGAACTTCCAAGCCTTCCAGAAATACAAGAAGTAGATGAAAGTTTTACTCTTCAAGCAATATAGATAATAAAAAGTGTCAATAAGATTGCAAAAATTTCTTGCAGCAGCAGGTGTTGGCTCTAGGAGTGCCTGATAACTCTAAAATTCAACAAGGTTTAATTAAAATTAATGACTTCCCTATATCATTTGACAATAACCTCTACTTCACTCTTAAGAATACAAATAAGATAATTAAATCCAGAGATGTTGATTTAAAGGTTGTAATGCTTAACAAGCCCCCAGGAGTTCTATCTTCAAATGCTAGAGAAAAAAATCTTCCAATAGTTTTTGATTATTTACCTCGATCTTCAAATCAAAGAGAATGGATTTCTATAGGTAGATTAGATATCAATACTTCAGGCTTAATGTTATTTACTAATGATGGTGTATTTGCAAATTATTGTATGCATCCCTCTAATACAATTGATAGAGAGTATTTAGTAAGAGCTCGAGGCGAATTCAATATAGAAAAAAGAAACCTTATGTTAAAAGGAATAACCATCGAAGATGAGCTTCATAAATTTACTGATGTTGTTGAAGGTGAAAAAAATGGAACAAATCAATGGTTTTCAGTATGTCTAGTTTCAGGTAAAAATAAAGAAGTAAGAAAAATTTTTGAAGCAGTAGGGTTAACAGTTAGTAGGCTTAAAAGAGTCAGATATGATTGTTGAACTTGACTTATTCGAAGTTCATAACTTAACTGAAATTGATCCTAGCTTTGAAAAAATATGGCCAGCAAAGCTGAAAATGCATATAGCTTTTTATTAAAGCAGTCAAAAAAATATGGGCATTTAAAATTTTATAATTTTTTAAGTACAGCAGAAAAAATTTCAATAAATAATAATAAGGAAAATAGATTATATTTATTTTTGATTAAAACCATTGTTAGTCAGCAGGTTTCAACAAGTGCAGCGCGAACAATATGGGGTAGAGTTAAAATGGTTATTAATTCAAATATAGAAAAAGATATAACTATAGAACTATTAAAATCTGCAGGACTCTCTAGAACAAAATCTGAATATATTTTAGGCATTCTTGATAATCAATTGATTAAATCTCATTCAAAAAAGACATTGAAAGATTATTCTTTTAATGAGTTATCCGAAATGCTTCTACAAATCAAAGGTATTGGGCCATGGACGTTAGGAATCACAAGGATGTTTTATATATGTGATGAGGATGTTTGGCTTGATGGTGATCTTGGGATAAATAAAGCAGCTAATATTTTTATTCCAGATATTGATAAATGGGAAACATGGGAAACAAGTATTACAGAACCCACATGGACATCTTTAGAGGAAAGTAATTTGTTCTTTAATTTAATTTTTAAATTTAAAATAATGCTGAACTGATAACTGACTATCTTCGGAAAAGAAACTCGATATAAATATTCGCTTCGGTTAGAATTAAACCTAAATCATTTGGGTTTTCAGCACGCGCATCTTTCATAGAGCAGCCAACCCTGGATCAAAATTAAAAACTTTTATATTTGTTGTAGAGTCTAATTCATCTCTCATTATTTCAGCTAAACCTTTTACAGCAAATTTAGAAGCAGCATATGCGCCCCAATAAGCCTTACCCACCTCACCATTATAAGGGCTATAATGGACAATATCATCATTGACATCTAACTCATAAAATTTCCTTGGAAATAATAAATGCACTATGAAGGTTTATATTAAATACTTCTTTCCAAATATCTTCCTCATAATCCTCAATCGTAGACATTTTTCCAAGTATAGCCTATAGTTTTGATTTAAATATAGCTTTTTCTGTATTCATAATTTCATCTTTAATTGCATTAATTCTAATAGTCTAGATCATTTAAATCACATTTAACTATAAGAGGTTTGCAGAAGAGGTGTACTATTTAAGGAGAGTAGAGTGTTGATTCACACAAGAAGAACAATATTTACTCCCATTTTACTAAACTCTAACGATAGTGTTTTTCCAATGCCTTTATTAGCACCTGTAATTAAAATTACTTTATCTTTCATAGCTTTAAATTATATGTAGCTATTAATAATTTCCATTAAATCTTCTGGATTATTAGCTGAGTCGCAAGAGTATGGGTTATTTTTAGCACAAAGAGAATATCCGTAATAACAAGCAATTATTTTTGCTCCAGCATTAGCTCCCGCATCAAGATCATTAATATGATCTCCAATATATAAACATTCTGAGTTATTTATATCAAGAGCCTCAAGTAAAAAGTAGAGGGCTTGGTTTTGGTTCTAAAATATCATCAGAACAAATTAATATTTCTGACTTTTCTAATTCTTGAAAATTTTTTACTAGAGGTTCTGCATATTCTCTTGGTTTATTTGTAACAATTCCAAATTTAATATTATTGCTTAAAAGAAATTTAATAAGTTTATCTATTAAATAAGTAGGAATTTTTTAAAAGATTAATTTTATATTCATCTAAAAATTCTTTTCTAAGTTTATCAAAATCTGGGCATCATTTTCATTAATTTTAAAACCTATCTCTACAAGCTTTGCAGAGCCATCAGAGACGTGAGATCTTATAATATTTTTATTAAGCTTTTTTCTTCCATAACTGTCGGTTAAGCGCGGTAATAAAGTCTGGTGCTGTGTCTAGCAGCGTGCCGTCAAGATCAAAGAGTAGCGCTTTAAAATTTATCATCGGTTAGAGCGGCTTTCGAGCGCATAGATCATTGTTTAATTGAGCTTTATGAAAGATTGGATTGTAAAACATGCCTTTACTTTCAGATAAATTAATATCAGCTGCTCTCATGTAGGATGCAAGCTCAGATGGCTTTATAAATTTTGAAAATTCATGAGTGCCTTTGGGCAGTATATTGAATATATATTCAGCACCTACAATTGCTGTAATCCATGATCTAGGATTTCTATTTATCGTTGAAAGAAAAAGACTCCCACCAGGTTTTAATAATTTGGAACAAGCAGATACCAGTGATTGAGGGTCTGGAACATGCTCGATAACCTCGAGACAGGTAACTACATCATATTTTTCTGATTCATCAGCAACTAACTCTTCAGCAGTGATATCACGATAAAATATTTCCCTATTATTTAGTTTTGCATGTTCTTTTGCGATCTCTATCCCTGGACCTGCTGCATCTATTCCAGAAATCTTTCCTTTAAAATCAAATAAAGCTTCACATAAAAGTCCACCACCACAGCCAACATCTAAAATCTCTAAACCATCCAATTCTAGTTTTGAAGCTATAAAATCTGCTCTAAGAGGATTAATAATATGAAGAGGTTTAAATTCTCCCTTTGGATCCCACCATCTTTGTGCCAGGTCAGCAAATTTTTCTACTTCAAATGTTCCAGGGTTCGCCTCAAGTGTGATTTCAATATTTTTTGGTAAATTTTCTTAGTTTTGTAGTAGAGCTACATTTTTTTTTGATATAAAAGCTATGTTTTAGATGACAAAAAAAACTAATTGACTTTTAAATCCTATTAAGATTTACTTCACTACAAACTAAATATAAAAAACCAATAAGTGATTATATCTGCTTTAAAGTCAAATGACTCAAGAGATTCAAGATCTCCTATTCATATTGACACAATTTCTGCTATATATCTCCTAAGCTTGAAATTTTTTTTGAGAAAGAATCATCATTTTCTTCCTCTTCTTTATGAAAGCGTATACTAAGGGTATTAAGATAGCTTCTAGACAAGACTGCATTGAAAAATCTGATTTAATTATTTCACTACAACCTTTATCAAATGAAGAGATTGGTATGATGAAAAATGGATCAACGCTTCTTGGGTTAATGAATCCATTCTCTAATTTATCTCTTTTAACATTATGTGCTGAAAAAAATATTAACCTTGTGAGCATGGAATTTATACCAAGAATTACCAGAGCTCAAAAAATGGATGTCCTTAGCTCTCAAGCAAATCTTGCTGGCTATGCTGCTGTTTTAGAGTCCGCTAGTCTACTTTCAACTGCGCTCCCTATGATGATGACAGCTGCTGGAACATTAAAACCTGCTAGAGTTTTTGTTATTGGTGTTGGAGTTGCAGGTTTGCAAGCAATAGCAACAGCTAAGAGGCTTGGAGCAAGAGTAGAAGCTTTTGATACCAGGGATGTTGTTGAAGAGCAAGTTAAGTCTCTGGGTGCTAAATTTGTCAAAATAGATTTAGGTGAAACTGGACAAACTGACCAAGGATACGCAAAAGAACTAACTCCAGAACAAATTGAAAAACAAAAAGAACTTCAATCACTAGTTTGCAAAAGTATCAGATATTGTTATAACAACCGGCGGAGTATCTGTAGACCGGCTCCAAGAATTATAGATAATAAAACTATTGAAAAAATGAAACCGGGTAGTGTTATTTTTGATATGGCTGTTGAAACTGGTGGAAATGTAGAAGGCTCCATTCAAGATGAAGTAGTCATTAATAATGGGGTAAAAATCTTAGGGGTATCTAATTTAGCCTCAAGAGTATCCGGTCATGCTTCCTTAGCTTTATCTAATAATTTTAATCATTGGATATGTGATTTTTATAATAAAGAAAATAATGAGATAAATTTCGATTTTGAGGATGATATTATTAAAAGCAGTGTTCTAGTTTACAAAGGTAAAATAATGAATGAGAGGTTCCAATAATGGAAACTTATATGCTTTTAGGTTTTGTTTTAATACTTTCTATTTATCTAGGCTTGGAGCTTATATCAAAGGTTCCCAGTACACTGCATACTCCTTTAATGTCAGGTGCTAATGCTATCTCAGGTATTGCATTAGTTGGAGCATCTAGATACTTTCAAGAGATTCAGATCTTGCAAAGTACGATTGCCTTTTTTGCAGTAACTTTTGCGTCTATAAATGTATTTGGTGGGTATTTAGTAACAAACAGAATGTTAAAAATGTTTAAGAAGAAATAATTATGGAATTTTTTAGTGAAATATCAGCTGTTCAGAATATTATTTACATAATTTCATCAGTGTTGTTTATCACTGGTATAAAGATGCTAGGTAAAGAATCTACAGCTGTTAAGGGTAATTTCCTTTCAGCAATTGCGATGTTTATAGCTGTGGGTATTACTTGTATAGGATTAGTTAATCCCATTGTTTTATTTATTGGAATATTACTAGGCGCCATCATCGGGTCCTTTATTGCTCTTAAAGTAAAAATGACATCAATACCTGAGATGGTTGCCTTGTTCAATGGCTTTGGCGGTTTGGCTACATTTTTGATTGCTTGGTCTGAATTTAACTCAATCCCAGACAGTTTTTTTCAAGCAGCTTTGGTGATGTTTACCCTTGCAATAGGCGGAATTACCTTTACTGGAAGTTTAATCGCATACGGAAAACTTTCTGAAAAGATTAATATAGCTAAAACATCAATCATAACTAAAATATTTACTACTATTTTTTATATCTCTTTAGCTTTTTTACTATATTCAATATTTATAACTCCTTTCTTGATTCCAACTTTTGAATTTTTTACTGTGTTGTTGGTTTTGGTATTGCTTGGTGGCATAGGTTTCGTCTTACCAATTGGTGGTGGAGATATGCCGGTAGTTATATCTTTGCTTAATTCTTTTTCAGGAATAGCTGCAGCTTTTCGCAGGACTTCTTCTCCTTAATAATGTGCTGATAGTTGCTGGTTCTTTAGTCGGAGCAAGTGGCTTAATTTTGACTATTATTATGGCTAAGGCAATGAATAGATCAATTACTAATATTCTATTTGTTGGTTATGCAAGTTCATCAACCAGCATGTTCATCTGAAGAGCAGGGAGAAATTAATCCAATTTCTGTATCTGATGCATATTTAATACTTGAAAATGCTAGTTCTGTCTTAATTGTTCCAGGTTATGGAATGGCTGTAGCTCAAGCTCAGCATGTTGTTAGAGAGCTTGGAGAGTTATTGGGAGGGTAATGGTACTGAGGTAAAATATGGTATACATCCGGTTGCTGGAAGAATGCCAGGTCATATGAATGTATTATTAGCAGAAGCTAACGTCTCTTATGATGTATTGGCTGAGCCTGATGACGTTAATCCAACAATGGATGTTGTTGATGTCGCTATAGTTATTGGTGCCAATGACGTTGTTAATCCATCTGCTACCGAAGAAGAGGGAAGTCCGATTTATGGAATGCCTATTATAGAAGTGCATAATGCTAAAACGGTTTTTGTTCTTAAAAGATCAATGTCTTCTGGTTTTGCAGGAGTTCAAAATCCCCTATTTTTTAAATCAAATACAAGAATGCTTTTTGGAGATGCTAAAGAATCAATTAGTGGGCTAGTATCTGAATTTAAAGACTAATTTCTACCTTATTTTATGTTAAAATAAAGCCTAAATCTAGCTCTAATTTTGAGCTTTTTTAATAAATTATTTAGGCCGTAAAATGAGTGAATTTGCTAAAGAAATCATATCCGTCAATATTGAAGATGAATTAAAACAATCTTATCTTAGTTATGCTTTAAGTGTTATTCATGGAAGAGCTTTGCCAGATATAAGAGATGGCTTAAAACCAGTTCATAGAAGAATTTTATTTGCTATGTACAAAGGTGGATATAGCTCAATCGACCATATAAAAAGTCTGCAAGAATTGTTGGTGATGTTATAGGTAAATACCATCCACATGGCGATAGTGCTGTTTATGATGCTATGGTAAGAATGGCTCAAGATTTCTCCATGAGATACATGGTTGTAGATGGTCAAGGTAATTTTGGTTCTATTGATGGAGATCCACCTGCTGCCATGAGGTATACAGAAGTCAGGATGGCTAAAATCACAGATCAAATGTTGGGAGATTTAGAAAAAGATACAGTTTATTTTTCACCAAACTATGATGGCTCTGAAAAGGAACCCACTGTATTACCCTACAGCTGGAATAATTAATGGCTCCTCTGGTATTGCTGTAGGCATGGCAACAAATGTTCCACCACATAACCTTACTGAAGTTATTAATGGCTGCCTGAGGCTTGTAGACAATCCTGATTCCTCTATTGATGATCTTATTCAAGAAATATCTGGACCAGATTTTCCAACAGGTGGAACTATATATGGATATGATGGAATGTTCAGTGGATGAAAACAGGTAGAGGAATTATTCATTCAGAAATGCCTGCTATGAAGAGGATGAGAAATCAGGAAAACAATCTCTAATAATTAATGAAATACCTTATATGGTAAACAAGGCTAGGATGTTAGAAAAGATAGCTGAATTAGTAAAAGATAAAAAAATTGAAGGCATTACCGAAATAAGAGATGAGTCTGATAAAGATGGCTTGAGGGTCGTTATAGAAGTTAGAAAAGGTGAATCAGTAGAGGTTCTTGAAAATAATTTATTCGCTCAAACTCAACTAGAGCAATCATTTGGTATTAATTTGACTGTTCTTGTGGATGGCCAACCTAAGGAAGTAAACCTTAAAGAAATAATGAAGTAGTCAATATTCTTAGAAAAAATATTATTACAAAAAGAACAATATTTGATCTTAAAAAAGCAAAAGAAAGAGGGCATATAGTAGAAGGATTTAATGGTTGCTATAGCTAATATTGATGAAGTAATAACTATTATTAAAAAATCTAAAGACCCTAAAGTTGCGGCAGAAGCTCTTGTTAAAAAACAATGGAATGCTGGCCCAGTCGAAGCGATACTTAAAAAAGTAGGCAAAGACGCATGTAAGCCACTTGATATCAAAGCTGAATATGGCCTTAATGGCAAAAAGTACAAACTTTCACCTGATCAGGCTAAAGCAATTCTTGAATTAAGGCTTGGAAGATTAACAGGTCTAGAGCAGGACAATCTTAATTCTGAATTTAGTGATAAAAAATAGTCCAAACTTACAAAAAATTCTTGATGACAAAATAGAATTTTTGAATATTAGTTGGTGAATTAAATGAAATAAAAGATAATTTTGGGGATGAAAGAAGAACCTTAATTAATGATACTAGGAGAGGTATTACTAATGAAGATCTTATTCCTGAGGAAACTAGAGTCTTAACAATTTCAAGAAGTGGTTATGCAAAAACTCAACCCTTAGATGAATATCGAGAACAAAGAAGAGGCGGTCAAGGCAAAGCCGCAGCAGCAGTCAAAGAAGAGGACTTAATTCAGAATTTATATGTTTTAAGTAGCCATACGCAGATACTTTGCTTCACAACTAAAGGTAAGGTTTATTTTGGTTGAAGGTTTATGAAATTCCTGTTGCATCCAGAACTTCTAAAGGAAGACCTTTGGTGAATATGTTGAATCTAGATGATGATGAATCTGTAAGTGATATTTTGCCAGTTACTGAATTCTCTGAAGATAAATTTATCTTTATGGCAACAAGAAACGGCACTACTAAGAAAACTAACTTAAGTCTATTTAGTAAGAAATATAAATCTGGTATTAAAGCTATTAATTTAGACGATGATGACCGCCTTATCGGAACTGCTATAACGAATGGAAGCCAAGAAATACTTCTTGCATCATCTTCTGGAAAACTTATACGTTTTGAGGAAGATCAGGTTAGACATATGGGAAGAACTGCAAGAGGCGTCCGCGGTATGAAATTAAAGAAAGGTGAAAAAATTATTTCATTAATGATAGCTGAGAAACTTCTGATAATGTAATGTCCGTCTTCTGAATGCGGTTATGGCAGAAAATTTAGTCCGTGCTCTCTAGTCATTTATTAAAGAGGGGCCTGGAGCTATAGAAAACTAGCGAAAGAAATGGTTATGGCCTGTAAATCAGAGCTTATCAACTACCCTAGGAACTACTCTTACTGGCTTTTAGTAGGCTTAAGAATATCAAAACCACTTGGAAATCCCAGGAGTTAAAGTTATTACTCCCAAAGATGGCGAGAAATTAATTGAATGCGTAACTATTCCTGATGAAGGTGAGGACGAGGTCGAGGAAGAGGCATCTGAATAATGAGAGTCAGAAATTTCTGCGCTGGACCAGCAGTAATACCTGAGGCAGTATTAGCAGAAGTTAAATCTGAACTACTTGATTGGGGTGACTCAGGTATGTCAATTATGGAAATGAGCCATAGATCATCAATCTTTAATGAAGTTGCAATGACTGCTAAAAAAGATTTCATCGATCTAATGTCTATTTCAGATGATTATGATGTTTTATTTCTTCAGGGTGGAGCAACACATCAATTTTCTATGATTCCTATGAATTTTTCATCTAAAGATGATTCTGCAGACTACTTACTCTCTGGGACTTGGTCTAAAAAAGCTATTTCTGAAGCATCTAAATATTCAAATATTAATGTAATAGCCTCCTCTGAAGAGGATAACTTTACCTACGCACCTAAAAAAGAGTCTTGGAATTTAGATACTAATACAAAATATGTTCACTATGTGCCTAATGAAACCATTCAAGGAGTGGCAATTCATAATCCACTTGAAGTAAATTCTCCTTTAGTTGCTGATATGTCATCTGTTATTTTAAGTGAGCCTATTGATGTATCAAAATTTAGCTTAATTTATGCTGGTGCCCAAAAAAATATTGGTCCTGCTGGACTAACAATAGTCATAATTCATAAAGAGATGTTTGAAAAAGAAAATAGTGATAACTCAAATTTTTTTAAATACAGTAAACACTCTGAGAGTAATTCAATGCTTAACACTCCTCCAACATTCGCATGGTATTTGGCTGGTAAAGTATTTAAATGGTTGAAGAAAGAAGGTGGTCTTGAAGCTATGAGAAAAAAGAACTATCTCAAGGCAGAGACGTTATACAGTTATATAGATAATTCTAGCTTTTTTTCTAATCCTGTAAAAATTGATAATAGATCTATTATGAATGTACCATTCATATTAGATAACAAAGATCTTGATTCAGTCTTCTTGATGATTCTAAGAATGCAGGTTTACTAAACCTAAAAGGGCATAGATCTATTGGTGGAATGCGAGCAAGTATATATAACGCCACACCTATTGAAGGAGTGCATGATTTAATAGAATTTATGAAAGAGTTTGAAGCAAAAAATGGTTAATAAATTGAGCAAAGAAAATTTAAAAAAATATCGAGATAAAATAGATGTCATCGATAGTAAGCTGCTTAAGTTGATGCAAACTAGAGCTACTCTTGCTGTTGCTATAGGGAAAGTTAAATCAAAAACTAGTCCAAATACCTCATTTTATAAGCCTGATAGAGAGGCATCTATACTTAGAAATATCTTAAACAAAAGCAGTAGAACCCATTCTTCAAGAAAATAAAAACTATTTTTCTAAACTTGAAGAATTTGCAAGTCCTTAGAGGAAGCCTTAAAAATTGCTTACCTTGGTCCAGAAGGAACTCATTCTGAGGCTGCATTGATTAATAAATTCGGCTCATCAGCTGTTCGAGTTGAAGCGACTTCTCAATCGAAGATGTTTTTAGAAAGATAGAAAGCAATGAAGTTTCTCTAGGAATAGTTCCTGTTGAAAACTCTTCAGAGGGAGTTATTAACTCTACACTCAATAGTTTAGCTGATCATAATCTTAAGATATGTGGAGAGACCTACCTTGATGTCCATCATCAACTTGCCTCCGCTAGTAAGATTAATTTAAATAAAGCTACTCTTATAGCATCACATCCTCAGGCAATTGGCCAATGCTCCAAATGGATTGAAGCTAACCTAGGAAATATTGAAAGGAAGATTATGAATAGCTCTGCGGAAGCAGCTCAATTCGCAAAAAAAAATAAGAATACTTTGTGCATTGTTAATAATCTTGCAATTAAGAAATATAAACTCTTTTGTCAGGAAAAAAATATTGAAGATGCTTTAAATAATCAAACTCGTTTTTTAATTATTGGAAATGAATCTATTGGAAGAACATCTAAAGATAAAACCTCTTTTTTAGTCCAAACAAAAAATATGCCAGGCTCATTATTAAAAATCTTAAAACCCTTTGAAAAGAAAAATATTAATTTAAATAAAATAGAAACTAGACCCTCAAGAACTCTTTCTAATTCTCATGATTTCTTTATAGACACTGAAGGTCATCAAGATGACGCTAAGCTAAAGCTAGCAATTAAAGAAATTCAATCCGCAGGAGCATCTCTAAGAATTTTAGGATCATACCCTGAAGATTCATGAGTGATTCAGTTCTATCATTTATAAATGACGGCATTGCTGAACTTCACCCTTATGAGCCCGGACGATCTATAGATGAAGTTATAGCAAAATATAATCCAGCTAAGGTTGTAAAGTTAGCAAGCAATGAAAATCCATTAGGACCATCACCTAAAGCATACATTGCTGATACATGGTTAGAACGTCTTTTATAACAGTATCTTTTAAAGTGAAGGAGCTTAAAGAAAAAATTGCAAAACTAGAAGCAGTTTCTACTAAGCAAATTGTTATAGGCAATGGGTCTAATGAAATTTTGGAGCTTGCAGGCAGAGCATTTTTAAATAATAAGTCCAGCGCCTTAATGTCAAAACACGCTTTTGCAGTATATAAAATTATTGCACAAGTCTGCGGATCAAAAATAATAGAAGTGCCTATGATTGATTGGAGACATGATCTAGAGAATTTTAAAAACTATATTACTGGTGATACAAGAATAGTTTTTATAGCTAATCCAAATAATCCAACTGGTACATACAATTCTCATAAAGATTTTAAAGATATGATGCAAAACATTCCCCCATCAGTTCTTGTTGTTTTAGATCTTGCGTATTATGAATATGTAGAAGCTGATGACTATATTAAAATCAAAGATCTACTAGATCAGTTTGATAATATTCTTATTACTAAAACCTTTTCAAAAATACAAGGACTTGCAAGCCTCAGCTTGGCGCTACCTATATTTTTTAGAGCTTTGTAATATTCTTAATAAAATACGTCAACCCTTTAATGTAAATTCATTTGCTCAAGAGCTGGCGTGTGAGGCGATTAATGACAAAGAGCATATCAAAAAAAGCATAGATTTAAATCTTGCAGAAGGAGCTTTTCTTTTTGCAGAGCTCACTCAGCTTGGGCTGGAATGCATTCCGTCTGTAGGAAACTTCATCTCATTTAAGGGTAATTTTAATGCTGAAGAGTTGTTTATTAATCTTATGAAAGAAGGCGTTATTGTAAGACCAATAGGTCTATATGATATGCCAGAGTTTATTAGAGTTACAGCTAAAAAACGGAACTACTATGTATCATTTATCAAAATTATTATGAATTCTATTGTAATTATTGGACTTGGATTAATGGGCGGCTCTGTTGCAAAAGCTCTTAAAAATAAAAATCCTGAGATTTTAATTAGCGCATTTGATCACAATGACTCAGCGCTTGATTTAGCTTTAGACGTTGGAATAATCGATAAAAAGATTTCTACCTTGGAAGAAATTAATAAGCTTAATTCTAAAGACGTAGACATAATAATTATCGCAGTTCCTGTTATAGAAAGCCTTAAAGTATTTGATGCCATTAATGGTTTGTTTAATTCAGATGTAACAATTACAGATACCGCAAGCGCCAAGTCATTAATAAGTAATCATTTGGAAGAAAATTACTCTTCACCTACAAATATTATCTTATCTCACCCAATGGCAGGCTCTCATAATACTGGAGTAGGTTATGCAGATGAGGCAATTTTAATAACAAAAAAGTTCTCGTTGTAGGAGATGCAATGATTGACGCATACATGTGGGGAAAAATTAACCGCATGTCTCCAGAAGCTCCTGTACCTGTTGTAGAAGTTAAAAAACACGAAAACAGATTAGGAGGAGCTGCAAATGTTGCACTTAATTTAAAAGCTCTTGGCGCTGATCCAATTTTGTGTTCAGTTATAGGAACAGGAAAAAGAGGTAGATCCCAAGATGTGGACAGATATATTTTTAAGTAACAAAGAAAGTATATTAAAGGCTATTGATGCCTATAAAGATAGCCTAGATGAGCTCAGTGAACTTTTAGAGGTGCTAAATAATAGAGATGAACTTTTAAACGCAATAAAAGAATATAAGAATTCTAAGTTTTGAGACTCTTTGCCAAGAATAAATCCTCAATAAATGGACAAGCCATTTGCCCTGGTGATAAATCAATTTCTCAAAGAGCAATTATTATTGGCGCTCTTGCAAATCAAGATATATCTATATCTGGATTTTTAAAGGGAGAGGATCCTTTATCAACTTTAAGTGCTCTAAATCAAATAGGTGCTGATATTTCTATGACTAATAATATAGTCAATATAAATAAGCGTGAAAATCCTTTTAATAATCCCTCTAATTCAATTGATCTTGGTAATTCAGGAACAGGAATGAGGTTAATGATGGGCTTAGTCTCAGGACTTGGCTTGGATGCTAAACTTATTGGCGATGAATCTTTAATGAAAAGACCTATGAGCAGAGTTTCTATTCCTTTAAATGAAATGGGTGCCAATGTAGCAGATTCAAAAGGTTTGCCACCAATTGAAATTGAGTCAAGAGAAATAAGAGATGACTATGCTTATGATATGCCTATTGCGAGCGCTCAAGTTAAATCTTCAATTTTGCTTGCAGGAGTTGCTTCAAATAAGAAAGTCTCTATATTTGAGCCATCCATTACAAGAGATCATACTGAAATAATGCTAAAACATTTTGGATTAAATATTAAATCAGAAGAAGAAAATGATGGTAAAAGAATTACCTTCATTCCAGGTAATAAATTTTTAGTTGAAAGATTATGATGTAGTGGGTGATTTTTCCTCAGCTGCATTTTTAATAATTGCAGGTTTAATTGCTGATGACTCAGAAATATTCATAAAAAATGTTGGACTCAATCCTACAAGATCTGGGCTTATTGATATTCTTATAGAAATGGGCGGTAATATTGAAATTAAAAATAAAAAAATGCTTTCTGGAGAATTAGAAGTAGATCTTATTCCTCAAGGCTCGTTAAAAGGAGTGGATATTAGGGGAGGAGTGATCGCAAATATAATTGATGAGATTCCTATTTTAAGCATAGCTGCAGCATGTGCTAATGGAACAACTAGAATATCCGATGCCAAAGAGCTTAGGGTTAAAGAGTCTGATAGGCTCGAAGCTATAGGTAGTGGATTATCTAGACTAAAAGTTAAGCATGAGCTATTTGAAGATGGCATATCTATAACCGGAGGCATCCCAGAACATAACGAAACTATTGAAATAGATTCGCATGGAGATCATAGAATAGCCATGAGTTTTCTAATCTCAAGTCTTAAGCTTAAAAATGGCGTAAACGTTGATAATTGTAAAAATATCTATACTTCATATCCAAATTTTCTTGAAACAATGAATAGTCTAGGGATGCAAATTAATGAGCAATAGATTAGTCATAACTATTGATGGGCCATCAGCTGCAGGAAAGGGCTCTTTAGCAAGAAATTTGGCATTATTTTTAGATTTTTCAATTTTAGATAGCGGCGCTTTATATAGAGCCTTCGCATATTTTCATAATCAAGGTCTAAATAATAAAGAAATAGAAAGCAGTATTGAGAAGCTAATGTTTATTCCAGAAAAAGATGATACAAAGATCTTTTATGAAGATACTGATATTACCTCTTCTATACGAAACGAAGAAATTGCAAAAGCGGCTTCTAAATTAAGCGCTTTAAGTGATACAAGAAAGTCCTTAATAGATATTCAAAGAAACTTTATGCCAAGCAATAATTTAGTTGCTGATGGAAGAGATATGGGTACCGTAGTTTTTCCAGAAGCTGAATTAAAAATATTCTTAGTTGCCTCAGCTGAGGTAAGGGCGAAAAGAAGATATTTAGAGTTGCAGAATCGTGGTCAAGAAGTTAATATGCGCGATCTGATTGCAGATATTGAGCAAAGAGATATGAAGGATAAAACAAGAACTTTATCCCCATTAATACCTGCTGAAGATTCAATAGTAATTGATTCCTCTAATATGTCTCTTGATGAAGTACTGAGTTTTACTAAAAAACTCGCAAAAAAGGAATTGAATAAATGACAGAATCATTCGCTGCTTTACTAGACGAAAGTTTAAGCACACTAGACATGCAACCAGGATCAATCGTATCTGGGGTTGTTTTAGATGTAGATAAGGACTGGGTAACAGTTCACGTAGGTTTAAAATCAGAGGGAGTAGTTTCTCTTGATGAATTCAGAAATAATGAAGGAGAGCTTGATATCTCAGTTGGAGATGAAGTTGAGGTAGCACTTGAAGCTGTTGAAGATGGCTTTGGTGCAAACTAGAATCTCTAGAGAGAAAGCTAGAAAAATTACAACTTGGAAGATGCTTGAAGATGCTCTTGAATCAGGAGAATTTGTAACAGGAAAAATTCACAACAGGGTTAAAGGTGGATTTGCTGTCGAAGTTGAAGTTGTTAAAGCTTTCTTACCAGGATCACTTGTTGATGTAAGACCTCTTAAGGAGGCACCTGATATAGAGAATACAGTTCAAGAATTTAAAGTTATTAAACTTGATTACAAAAGAAATAATGTTGTTTTATCAAGAAAAGCTGTTCTTGAAAAAAATAATTCAGCTGTAAAAGTTGAGTTGTTAAAGAATTTAGAAGAAGGGCAAATAGTCAAAGGTGTCGTTAAAAATATAACTGATTATGGAGCTTTTGTAGATCTTGGTGGTCTAGATGGGTTATTGCATATTACAGACATTTCATGGTCCAGAGTAACTAATCCAGCCGAAGTTCTTAATCTAGGTGAAGAAATTGAAGTAAAAATCTTAAGTTTTGATAAAGAAAAGTTAAGAGTTTCCTTAGGATTAAAACAGATTCAAAATGATCCTTGGGAAAATGTAGATGGTAATTATGCTGTAGGTGGAATATACGAAGCTAATGTTTCAAATATTACAGACTATGGTTGTTTTGCTCAGCTAGAAGAAGGCATAGAAGGACTTATTCACTTATCAGAATTAGATTGGACAAGCAAAAATATTCATCCTTCTAAAGTAGTTGAAATGGAACAAAAAATTAAAGTGATGATTCTTGAAATTGATTACGATAAAAGAAGAATATCTCTTGGTTTAAAACAAACTAAAGCTAATCCTTGGACTGAATTCTCAAATAAATATACTTTAGGCGATAAAGTAGAAGGCCAAATTAAATCAATTACTGATTTTGGTATCTTTGTAGGCCTTGAAGGCGATATTGATGGATTGATCCATCTTTCAGATATTTCAGATGCAGAAGATCCAAAAGAAGCCTTAGAAGATTATAAAAAAGGCGATAAGCTTAGTTGCGTTGTCTTTGGTGTAGATGCAGAAAGAGAAAGAATTTCTTTAAGGTTAAGTGAGTAACTCTAAAGATAGCTTAAATCGTTCTGACATAGAGTCTAGCTTAATAAAAGAGTTTCCATATCTTACAAAAGCTCAAATTTCTAAATCAGTTGATGTGATCATCGATTCAATAGTTGAAGCTGTTGCAAAGATGAAAAAGTTGAAATAAGAGGCTTTGGAACATTCTCAAAAAAATATATTAGACCTAGAAAGTTTATAAATCCAAAAACTAAAGAAGTTTCTTATCTAGGGGAAACCGCAACTATGCACTTTAAACCCTCTAAATCATTACTAGAAAAGTAACTTTTGGTTTAATATTCTAATATTATGACTAAATCAATCATAGTAGCTATTGATGAGCAGGATAAAGCTTCATTTAATAGAATCCTAGACAGCTTAGATCCCAACCTTTGCATGGTTAAAATTGGAAGTGTTCTT